>CAWACO010000008.1:0-593044 GCA_963780485.1 Bryobacterales bacterium | reverse complement strand
CTAAAAAGGAATGGCTGAGGCGCGGCTCAGAAGCGGCGCATGGCAAATTCACGTTTCTTATTCGTTTGATCGTCTGCTCGAGTCAAAGCTCGCGCAAGCCTACGATATTCTGGTGCCCACTCGGGAACGCCCGGTCGGTGGGTGTCTAAAGGAGTTCGACAATGAGGATGGCCGCCATCTACGCACGGGTGTCGTCCGAGCAGCAGCGCGAAGAGAACACTATTGCGAGCCAGACAGCTTCGCTGATCGAATTCGCAAAGAGCCACGATCTGGAGGTACCTGAAGAGTGGGTCTTCGAAGATAAAGGCTATAGTGGAGCGACGTTGGAGCGTCCCGGCTTGGAGCGCGTGCGAGACTTGGCCGCCGAAGGGCACATACAGGTTGTGCTCGCCTACGCGCCGGACCGCCTCAGCCGGAAGTACGCGTACCAGATTCTGCTGATCGAGGAACTCGCGCGCCACGGAGTCGAGACGTTGTTTGTGAGAGCGCCGCAAGGCGACAGCGCGGAAGATCAACTGCTGGTGCAGTTCCAAGGGATGATTGCCGAATATGAGCGGGCCCAGATCCTGGAGCGATCGCGCCGCGGTAAGCGTCACCGAGCGCATTCCGGCGAGATCAGCGTGCTAAGCGGCGCTCCTTATGGCTACCGTTATATACGCAAAACTGATGAGGCGCCCGCCGCTTACACCGTCTATGAAGCCGAGGCCGGTGTAGTGCGGCGCATCTACGAGATGTATACCCTGCAAGGGCTCAGCATCGGCGAGATTACACGCCGACTCAACGCTGAAGGTATTCCGACCCGCAAAGTAAGTGCTCGCTGGGAACGCTCGACTGTCTGGGCTGTACTGCGCAACCCCGCTTATCGCGGCGTCGCCTGCTTCGGCAAGACGCGCGCCTCTGCGCGGACACGCGTTATGCGCCCGCAGCGTCGGAGGGGTGTGACCGCGCCCACCATGACAGAAGGCCACGAACGCCCGCGCGAAGAGTGGATCGAGATTCCAGTGCCGGCCCTGGTCAGCGAAGAGAGCTTCGCCCGTGCCCAAGAGCTGCTCCAGGAAAACAAAATTCGATCGCGTCGGCGCACCATCGAACCCAGTGTCGTGCAGGGGTTGGTCAGCTGTCAGAAGTGTGGCTACGCCTTTGCGCGTACATCGACGCGCACGAGCGCGCGCAAAATCCATTACTACAAATGCATTGGCTCCGATAGCTGGCGAAAACTGGGTGGTCCTGTTTGCGACAACCGCCGTCTTGTCCGACAGGACCTCCTCGACCAGATCGTCTGGGCCGAAGTGATCCGACTGCTGGAAGACCCCACCCTGATACAACAGGAACTCGACCGCCGGCTGGCGGCGGCGCGTTCATCCGATCCAACCAAAAAACATGAGCAGAATTTGCAGAGAGAACTGATACATGTTGGCAAAGGCATCGAACGACTGCTCAACGCTTACCAGGAAGGACTTTTGTCGATCGAACAATTGCGGGAGCGCATGCCCGGGCTACGCCAGCGTGAACAGATGCTCCGCACAGAGTTACGGGCGATCGCTGACCAAGTCAACGATCGGACTGCATTCCTGCGTCTGGCCGAGACCCTCACCGCATTCCTGACGCGCTTGCGCAGTACTGCTGAAACGCTGAATGTCGCTGAACGTCAGCGAATCGTACGCCTCCTGGTCAAAGATGTTCTGGTGGGAGACAACGACATCACGATTCGCCATAGTATCCCGATTCCTTCAGGCTCACCGCCAAACGGCGGTACGCATTCGGCTGGCGACCCAAATTACCTTTTGTGTACGGGGAGTGATGACTCCGCCTTGCGGCGTGCCCTTCTCACGCGGGATCAACTGGCCATCGTCCTCTTGCACCGGCGCCTTCAACCAGCGCTCGACATAGAGAACAACCCACTTCTCCTTGGCGTGCTTCTTGACCGCTCGTAACAGCAGATCGTGTGGGATGTTGTCGAAGGAAACCACGACACACTACCCATCATCAGCAGTTCCCGGAACGAGTGATCATTACGCGTCCGCATCATCCCTTCGAAGGACAGTCTCTGGAGGTTCTTCGACAAGCGCGAATGCCCCACGGATTGCAGTTCGTTCTGATTCTACCGGACGGAAGCAAGTCGCTGATCCCCGCCGATTGGACCGACTTCCAAACTTCGAGCGATCCTCTGCCGGGCTCTGCTCTAGTCGGCTCTCTGGATGACCTCGTGCGTCTTCGCGGCCTTACCGATGCTCTCCTTCGCCGTGTCGCCAGCTTGGCTGTAACATCTGGGGCAAGCCAGGAGGGCCATGCCGCAACTGAACTTGAACTTCCAAGACATTCCCATTCCGGAGACGCACCTTTGGGACGAATTCGACGAAGAGCAAAAACACGCCGTCATCCAGACCCTGGTGCGCCTCCTTGTCAAAGCGACTCCGGACAACAACCAGGAGTCAAGCCATGATTGATGCGTCCAAAATCAAAATGTCGCATACACAGCGCGCCGCCTACGTCTACATTCGCCAGTCCACGCCAGGTCAAGTCGAACACAATCGGGAGTCCACTGCTCGCCAGTATGCGTTGGCCGACCGGGCTTGCCAACTGGGTTGGCCCAAGGAACAGGTCGTGATTATCGATGAGGATCTCGGGTTGTCCGGTTCCGGCACCGACCAGCGCTCCGGGTTTGCTCGCCTCACCAGCGAAGTCGCACTGACGCACGTGGGTATTGTCCTCGGATTGGAAGTGTCCCGCCTAGCGAGGAACAATGCCGATTGGTATCGCCTACTGGAGTTATGCGGCATCACCGACACGCTCATCGGCGACGCCGACGGAGTCTATCATCCAGCGCTTTTCAACGACCGTTTGTTGCTGGGGCTCAAGGGCACCATGAGTGAAGCCGAGTTGCATATCATCCGTGCCCGGCTCGATGGCGGCATCCGCAACAAGGCCGCACGGGGAGAGCTACGACGCGGCTTACCGGTAGGCTTAGTTTGGGGAGAACAGGATGGAGAGGTCCTCTTCCATCCTGATGAAGCCGTCACCGGAGCCATCCGCGCGGTCTTCGAACGTTTCGCCGAACTCGGCTCGGCACGCCGCGTCTGGCTCTGGTTCCGTTCCGAAGGTCTGTCCTTCCCGCTACAGACTACTCCCGCCGGCCTGCCGGGCCCAATCCGCTGGGTGGCTCCCACCTACCATGCTGTCCACCAAGTCTTGACCAATCCGGTGTATGCTGGCGCTTACACCTACGGTAAGACTCGCTACGAACGTTACGTCGATGCACACGGCACCGTCAGGAAACGGATACGGCATCTGCCCATGGAACAGTGGGCTGTTCTGCTCCGGGACCATCATCCGGGCTTCATCGACTGGGCCACCTTCGAAGCCAATCTGGCGAGGCTCGATTCGAATACCAAACCTAAACCACACCAGGCGGGTGGGGCAGTGAGAGAAGGATCAGCGCTCTTGCAGGGTATCGTCACTTGCGGACACTGCGGCCGCCGTCTGCATGTTCACTATCGCGGACGGAACTCGGTACCGGGTTATCACTGTTGTGGCAAAGATCTGGTCAATGGCCGCGGCGTGTACTGCCTCAACGTCGGCGGGATGGTGATCGAACAGGCAGTCGCGGATGCTTTTCTCCAAGCCATCACACCAGCGGCGATCGAAGCCACGCGACTGTCCGTCGAACAACTGCGAGCGAACCACGATGCCGCTTTGTCTCAATGGCGTTTGAAAGTGGAGCGCACCCGCTACGAGGCGGAGCGGGCCGAGCGCCGCTATCGGGCTGTAGAGCCCGAAAACCGACTAGTCGCGCGCGGTCTGGAAGCCCAATGGGAGAACCGTTTGCGCGACCTTGCTGCCGCGGAGATGGAACTGCGGCGACGAGAGCAGCAACGGCCCAGCACAATCAGCTCCGCGCAGCTTCAAGCGATTCAGAGGCTCGGCTCCGATATTCGTCAGGTGTGGACTGCGGCGACGACTACCGACCGCGATCGCAAGGAACTCCTACGCACGTTGCTGGAAGAAGTGGTTCTGAATCTCAAGCGGTCCGAAGGCCACGCGCACCTGACTCTGCGCTGGCGCGGAGGCGCGTTCACCACATTGGATGTCCCCGTGCCAAAGTTCAAGCCGATGGGCCCGCGCACGGATGAAGACACGATATCTTTACTTCGGCGCCTGGCCACACTTTACCCCGATGAAGTGATAGCCGGAATCCTGAATCGTCAGGGACGCAAGACGGCGACGGGGGAGCGTTTCACCGCCAACCAAGTTGGCAGTTTGCGACGCTATCGCAACATTCCTCGATTCCAGCCACTCACGACACCGCAGGATGGGGAGCTGGCTTCCATTCGCAAAGCGGCGCAGATTCTCGGCATGAACACCAGTAGCATTCACCGCTGGCTGGCGGATGGTTTCATCGCTGGCGAGCAGGTCACGCCAGGCGCGCCTTGGCAGATTCGCATCACCGATGAACTGCGGTCGCGCATCGTGCAGCAGGCCTCACCGGAGTTCTTGCCGATGATCGAAGCCACCGCAAAACTGGGCGTTTCCCGGCAGACGGTGTTGCAGCGTGTAAAGCGCGGCGAGCTCGAAGCGGTTCTGGTGCGGCAAGGGCGGCGTAAGGGCTTGCGAATCAAAGTGGTCGATCCGCAGCCACAACTTTTTCAATAACCAGGGGGCAGTATGAAACACGATCCAAAAAACCCTTGATGTCCAGATCGATGATCCAGTCATGCCACCAGCATCGCTGGCGTGCCTGCCCTACCGCTTCCAGCGCTGACTTCCTCGGGCGATACCCGTAGGAATCCGGATGAAAGAGTGGGTCCACCAGTGGCTCCAGTTTCAACTTCACCACCATTTGCGCGATCCGATCAGAAACGGTCGGGACAGTCACTGCGAACTGCACTTAAGCCCAGCACGCATTTGGGATGGGCTGAGATTCGTCATCCGTTCCATCCGCTGCGAGGCCAGCGCTTCGAAGTACTCAAGGTGCGACGCCTAGCGGGCGTCGACACTCTGATCCTACGCGAGTTGGAGCGCGTCACGTTCTGCGTCGCGCGCGAATGGACGGACTGGGCCGATCCGTCTGCGTACGACTTGCTCGCCTTGCCGCCGCAGCGGCTCGAGGCGAACTCACTTTTTGAATTGGTCACCCTATTAGAGCAACTGGATACTAGCCAATCCGCTAACAAAAAGAGTTGAAAAATGTGCCAATGTCGAATACAATCAGACCAGTTATACACGTGGTCTGATGAAAATACAGAAACAGTCGGCCGTCGCCTTGCGCAAACGCCGCCAGGCGCTTCTGCGTCAACTGCCCCCACTCAAGGCCATCCTGCGTGGCTCTCTCATCGAGCGTTACAAACGCTGTGGCAAGCCGGGATGCAAATGCGCCGACGGTCCAGGGCATGGCCCCAAGTATTATCTTTCGGTGAGCTACCCGGGCCTGCGGCCACAGATGGATTACGTGCCGCAGGAGTCTTACCCCCAGATCACCGAGTTGCTGGCCAACTATCATCGAGCCCGCGAGATCTTAGAGCAGATCTGCGAGATCAATCGCGAGCTGCTGCGCCGGCGAGAGGCGCTCTAAAGGGTCGCCATGAGCGAAGCACATTCCGCCCTCCCCACATCGATCGATGTGGGATTGGGCGGCGTGCTACTCGCCAACATGCTCGAAGGCTGGCTCACAGGCGACCCCAACTTTTTCGCGACTGCGGAGACAGCCAATGAACCAGAAGATCTCAGAGCTCCACCGGAGCAAACCCGCCTACATTTATTTGCGCCAGTCGACACCGGGTCAAGTGTTCCACCATCACGAGAGCACCGAGCGCCAGTATGCGCTGCGGGAGTTGGCTCTGGAACTGGGCTGGAGCGAAGCCGCGATCCGCACCCTCGACCGGGACCTGGGAAAGACCGGGACCGAGATGACCCGGCGGGAAGACTTCAAGACCTTGGTGGCGGATGTCTCGATGGGTCAAGTGGGTGCGGTGTTTGCCTTGGAAGTCTCGCGGCTGGCACGCTCGAACCTCGACTGGCATCGGCTACTGGAGTTGTGTTCGCTCACCCACACGCTGGTCATCGACGAGGATGGCTGCTACGATCCGGCGGATTTCAACGACGGCCTTTTGCTCGGATTGAAGGGGACCATGGCCCAAGCCGAGCTTCATTTTTTGCGCGCGCGCCTCCAGGGCGGTAAGCTCAACAAAGCCAAGAGAGGCGAGTTGCGTTTCCCACTGCCCGTCGGTTATTGCTACGACGAGCAAGGCTGCATCGTCCCGGACCCCGATGAAGAAGTGCGGGGCGCGGTGGGGTTGGTGTTTCGCCTCTTTCGCGAAACCGGCACCGCCTTTGCGGTGATGCAGCGATTCATGGAAGGCTCATTGCGATTTCCCAAGCGGGCCTATGGTGGGGCGTGGGATGGCAAGATTGTATGGGGTCGGTTGAGCCACAGTCGGGTGCTGGGTATGCTCAAGAACCCATCCTATGCGGGGATGTACGTCTTTGGGCGTTATCAGTATCGCCGCGAGATCAGTCCGCAGGGTGAGATCCGCAAACGGATGCATGCGGTCGCTATGCCGGATTGGCGCGTCAGCTTGAAACAGCACCACGAGGGATACATCACTTTGGAAGAGTTCTTTCAGAACCAGAAGCAGTTGGAGAAAAACCGCACCAACGGTGAGCCGATGGTGTTGAGCGGCCCGGCGCGCGAAGGCTTGGCCTTACTGCAAGGGCTGCTGTTGTGCGGTAGCTGTGGCCGCGCACTCACGGTACGCTACCTCGGTAACGGCGGCATTTATCCAAATTATCAATGCAACTGGTTACGCCGCGAAGGCTTGGCTACCAAAGACTGCATGAGCTTTCGGTGTGACCTGCTCGATCGCGCCATCGCCGAAGAAGTATTGCAAGCACTGCAGCCGGCCGAGCTCAAGCTCGCATTGGCAGCCCTGCGAGAGCTGGAATCGCGCGATCAAACCATCCTGCGCCAATGGCAGATGCGTCTCGAACGCGCCGACTATGAAGCCGCGCTCGCCGAGCGGCGCTATCAAGAAGTGGATCCGTCCCAGCGTCTAGTAGCGAGTACTCTGGAGCGCCGCTGGAACGATGCGCTGCTGCACTTGGAGGACCTCAAAAAGCAAGCCGCGGAGTTTCAGCGGCAAGAGGCCCGCGTCGCCACTCCCGAGCAAAAGGCTAAACTCTTCGCTCTAGCCAGGGATATGCCGCGTTTATGGCATGCCTCAACTACACAGGCTAAGGACCGCAAGCGGATGTTGCGCCTGCTCATCAAGGATATTACGGTCGAGAAGCGACCGAATCAGAAGAAGCTGTTGGTTCATATCCGCTGGCAAGGCCGCGCCTGCACCGATCTGTCCGTGGAGCTGCCGCCCAATATCGCCGACCAGGTACGTTATCCTGCAGCCCTTGTCGACCGCGTCCGAGATCTGGCTCAAGGCTTACTCGATGCGCAGATCGCCGACCAGTTCAACCGAGAAGGACTGGCCAGTGCCAGACGTAAGCCGTATACGGTGAAAATGATCCAGTGGATTCGGAAGTGCCATGGGATACCGCCTGCTGCGCTCCAGAAGCCCGAGGAGTTAACCGTCCAACAAGTGGCCAAAGACTTTGCCGTTAGCGATCACGTGGTCTACTACTGGATCGCCCATGGCTTGATCCAAGCGCGACGAGTTAACTCTGGAAAGCCGTATTGGATTACACTCAACCCGACAGACGTACAAAACCTCCGGGACTGGGTGCGTAACTCCAGCAGAATCCAGAATGGCAGAGCATCCCTAGACGCGCCTGGCGGAGGTGCATTATGAAGCCACCATCGGTATACCCAGCTTTCTCTCCCCACCGTTTGCTTTCGGTATTTTTACCGTGCGCACCGGCGGCGGAAAGTAACTGCCCGACGACATCCGATTCCAGATCTTATAGAGATTTTTCTTCAATCTCTTCTCAAAGTCCGCAATCGACTGTTCGTCGACCCCTGCTGCTCCTTTATTCGCTTTTACTCGCTTGTACGCCTCCCAGACCTCCCACTTGGAAATACAGAACGGCTTTGCCTCACTCATCGGCTCCTCCCATTGCTGGTTGGCTCATTGAATTCGGCTCCATAACACAACCCCTTGGCTCCATCTCCTTTCGGAGACTTCACAGCTACTACGGGTTGTTCCGCCCCTGGGGCCCCGCTTCCGTACTCTGGCCCTCGTGGTTCTTCCACTTGTGGCTTCTCCGTTTGCATCGGAGTCCCAGGTTCCCACGTTCCGCTCTACCGCCTCTCAGCAAGCTCAGGACACCTTAATGCCGGATGCCACTCCGTCCGTAAACAGGTATCGCCGGAGTTGATCCCACAGTAACGACTCCCCTGCGGTTTTGACATCGTCCCTACGCTTTCGACACGTCATCAGTGGTTCCTTTGCAGTCCTCTTCTTGCCAGTCACCTGACCTGGTTCTTTCCAGGCCTTTTCCATCTGCGCTCACGACCACGGTCTTTGCCCGCAGCCGCCAGAGGTGGTTTGGAACCTGCTCCTGCAAGCCGGTCCCGAGGGGCCTCCCCTCATCGGTAAAGCAGTTACGCACTGCGGGCCCTTTTCGGCCCTTGGTGCTCGTGGCACACGATCGTCGGCGTACCGGACCACGATGACGTCGCCCTTCGCCACTTTCTTGCGCCAGGCTTCGACCCAGGCGGCGCACTCCTCGCCGGAGTAAAGAATACGTTTCTGGGTCTCATTGGCCAAAGCTCCGGCCAGAGCGATTCCAAGTGCCTTATACATCCCGTGTCGAAACGATATGGTCTTCACACAGCCTCTTAGGCGATCACTCTGGCACAACTGGAATCAAAGATACCAATCGTAGCGAACTGAACCTTTTTCAGCACGGCGGCTGAACTTGAACGCATTGTCCGCGACTGTAAATACACTTCCTTGGGGGCCAGGCCGCTGGGGATCTAATCGAGGCCGCGTGACTAGCTGTTCCGGATGATAATATCGTCTTCGAGCCTTTTTGGAGTGCGGAACGCGGAAGGAGGATGGAATGACAAACGTGTCGCGAGTCGCTGAGCCCAATTTCTTTGATCAACCCAGTATTGCGCACGCCCTCCGAGTAACGCTTGTCGCTATACTCGCCTCCGCTCTCGCCATCTCGGTAGTCACTCTGTTGCTAAGATGGCGGCTGACTCCCCAACTTGCCCTCGCAGCCGGTGCGTCAAGCCTGGTGGCACTCGTGTTCAGTCGTTCTGGCGGAATTAGGCCGGCCATGATGCTTCCTCTGTTGACCATTACCTATGCAGTACTGCACTTAGCTGCCCGGAGCGATGGCATCCAAAACATAGGGCTTGCGATACTTCCGGTTCTGATTATGGTGGGCAGCTTGCTGCTCGACCGACTGATGCTCGTATTCTTCACTGCCGGAACAATTCTCGCTGTTGTCGGCATGCTTGCGATCCGTTATTTCGTGCTGCATGCGGAAAGCTACAGCGCGAATGACATGGGCGACCTTTTCATTTTTACCCTCACCTGCGCTACCGCAGCTTTGGTTGGGCGGCTACTTGCGGTGAGGATCCGGGAGGGCTTCCGGCTTGTCCGTAGCAGCGAGATCCGTATAACCGAGCAGAAGCTGATCGAAAAACGACTGAGCGCAAGCGAGACGCGGCTCAAGGACGCGCAGCGTCTCGCCAAGGTCGGGAGTTGGGAGCGGGACATTGATGCCGATCGCATCTACTGGTCCGACGAGGCATCTAGGATATTTGGGGCGCCAAACTCCGCCCCATCAAGCTATCAAGGGTTCCTCAAGTGTGTCCACTCAAAGGATCGAGAAAAGATCTTGGCGGCTGGCCGCAAGGTCAATTTGACTAACGCACCCATCGAGGTGGAGTATCGAATCATTCGGAGTGATGGCGAAATGCGGTTTGTGCGGTCCATTGTTGAAGCGGTTAGAAACGAACAAGGCTTAACCGTTTGTCATGCCGGGGCAACTCAGGATATTACCGAGCAAGTGCAGGCGCGGGAACTTCTGCGCGAGAGCGAAGAGCGCCTAAAGAACGCTGAGCGCCTTGCGCATGTAGGTCATTGGGATTGGGATTTCAAGGGCAACCAAGCAGTTTGGTCCGAGGAATGCTTTCGAATTTTTGGACAGCCGCGAGATTACACGCCTACTTATGAGGCTTTCCTACAAGCGGTCGCACCCCAAGACAGGGAGCAAGTACAGGAACGGATAAGACACCGGCTTGCGGAGAGGAGTGCCAGCTCGAGCGAGTATCGGATTATCCGTCCCGACGGTGAGGTGCGGACAGTCACGTCCATTTCAGAAGTATTGCTGGATGAGGAAGGCTCGCCGATGCGGATGTTTGGCGCTATTCAGGACGTCACCGACGTAAAGCGCGCAGAAGAAGAGTCTGTTGCCAGGCAAAAACTGGAGAGTATCGGAACGCTGGCTAGCGGGATTGCTCATGATTTCAATAACCTTCTAGGCGGCGTGGTGGCTTGCGCAGAGTTAGCGCAGGCTGAGTATGCCGATGGATCCTCTCCCACAGGTGAGCTGAAGGCAATCCGGGACACCGCGATGCGCGGCTCCGAAATCGTGCGTCAGTTGATGATCTATGCCGGAAAAGAGAGTGCATTTGTCGAACCGATCGATGTCTCGCGGACCGTCCAGGACATGCTCGAGCTACTCAAAGTATCGATATCGAAACACGCCGTGCTGGAAGCAGATCTCGGCCAGGATCTACCGGCCGTGCGGGCCGATGCTGCGCAACTCCGGCAAATTGTGATGAACCTCGTCATGAATGCCTCCGACGCTCTGGGAGACCGAGACGGAGTGATCCACGTGACTACACGGTGCGTCAAGGTCGGCCGGGCTTCCGGAGCGGCCCCAAATCGTTTGGCTGTCGGCGATCACGTGCAACTAGAGATATCTGACACTGGTCGCGGCATACCGCTCGAAACGCAGGCCAAGGTGTTCGACCCGTTCTTCACCACTAAATCGGCAGGTCACGGCCTCGGGCTTTCGATCGTACAAGGCATTGTTCGGGGTCTCGGTGGAGCAATCCATCTTACGAGCACACCCGGCGCCGGGGCTACAATTCAAATACTGCTACCTTGCGCCGAAACAAAAGTTGAGCGTACTCAAAACCGGACAGTTCGCACCGAGGAGTTAGCACCTCGCCCTCATAGTGCCACCGTTCTTTTGGTGGAGGATGAAGTTCTTTTGTGCCAAGCCGTCGCGAAGATGCTCCGCAAAACTGGCTTTGAAGTCTTTGAAGCTGTCGATGGGTCTTCTGCAATAGATATCCTTCATGCGGACGGAAACAAGATTGATGTCATGTTACTGGACATGACGATCCCTGGAGCTTCCAGCGCTGAAGTCGTGGCAGAAGCCACGAAAGCACGACCAGACATTAAAGTGATTCTGACTAGCGCTTACAGCCAGGAGATGATTGAGGGTGCAATGAGCCTACCGAGGATTCAAAGCTTTATTCGCAAGCCCTTTCAACTTGAGGATCTTGTCAGAGCGCTTCGGGGTGCCTTGGCCTCGTAGGCTAAGATAGCCCGGGTATCACAGCCCGAGATTTCGTGGCACTTTGCGCCATGGATTGCCCGACCTGAATCTGTCAGAAGATTAGCTATAGTGTGTTCTTTCAAAATTCGAATGTCCGATGACCCAGCGGTGCATGTGACGTCGAGGGCTAACTGCCTAGCAGAGTTGAAGGTTCCTTTTTCATGGCCACCGCGTTTGGAAATGGTTACCTTCCTCGCACAAGCGATCCGGGTTTGCACGTCGAGCCGTCTCAACGCTTAGAAGTGCTTTTCGGCAATGCACTTAGGTGCAGAGGTTTGCAACGTTAGGTGTCGCGCCGAAATGAACTGCGACGCCCTTGGTAAGAAAAGTTGGAAATGCGTCCAGACTTGGGAGCCAAATGGACGAGAAACTCTCACGTTTAACAAGGGCAAATTACAATGCTGACTTCGGGAGTTCGCTCGTGAAGACCCAGACGCGTCCTGCAGTCGCGTGTGCTCGATTCAGATTTTTGGGGAGTCGCTGTGCTGTCGATCAGCCTCGGCGCACAACCGGCCAAGCTCAGGTCGCGAACGGCCTGCTCATATCCGGGCTCGGCTGCTCATATCCGGGCTCGGCTGCTCATATCCGGGCTCGGCTGCTCATATCCGGGCTCGACTTCGGCCAACGAGAGTTGCCTGTAGACCTCCATCTCGGTCGCACTCGCTCTGACAGCCGGATCTCAGCCAGCGCCGTTTACCTCGTTTACGTCAATAACCGTGAGCGAGTCGGGCGCGCGTTCCGCTGCTGATTCGAGCGCGTCCGTTCTTCAGGTCTTACTCGGCTTACCTCCTGGACTTCCCGGTTTTATGGGGTTTGGCCTGGTGATGCGCACTGCCGGAGCGATGCGCACTGCCAGTGTGTACGACAGTCGTCCCGCCCCCGCCAGTGGCATTCGCGGCGGCTCCAAATGCAGCACCTGCTGCCGCACCTTTCGCCACCGGATGGGTGTTGTGTTGCTCCTCGGCTGGCGGCGGTTGCTGCGCTGGCGGCGGTGGCTCTGCTGGAGGCGGTTGCTGTGCTGGTGGTTGTGTTTGCGATGAAGCTTGCGGCACCATCGCAGTCGTGACGGCCAGTGCCGTCAGAAGAAGTATGAGTGTTTTTAAGGCTTTCATTCGGCCTCCTATTAGGTTAGCTCCTCTGTTCCAGCAGCAATGCGTCCGGCGAGGCCACTATCCCACGTTGGTTATGATGCTTCCTGTTGTCGTGAGATGCATTGTTGGGACAATTCCACATATATGAAGAAGGAATTGTTGCTTGCCCTTGATGCCGCGCTGCAAGAGCACACCAGAGTTCCAGACGTATTGAAGCCTACCGGCTGGCCTAGAGGGGCGAGATCCACTCAGGACACTGGAACCTCGTTCCACAGAGTGCGACCGCTGAACGTTATGCGCGTTATGTGGGGTTACCGGAAAATGGCGGCTTCGTCCGGCATCAAGTCGGCGACGGCGGCGTTTACGGTTGTCGACGGGGCGTTTGGCGGCGTCGACGTAGGCGGGCGTCTGGGCGGCGCGAAGATTTTCTGGGGAACGCCGAGGGGCAGCATCTCGACGGGTGAGCATCCGCGATAGCGTTGTACGCGCTCTTCGGGTAAGCCGCCCATGAATTGGATGATCACGGGAGCGCCGAAGCGTTGCCTTCGTCGCGCCATCGGCTTGGTGCCGAACGACTCTCGATCTTGACCGCGACAGCGGAAGTGCCACCAAAAGTTTTCGCCTCGATCTCGTTTGTCCCGCATCTTGCCGATCCGTCCTGAAAGGAATGGGGACGATCGTGCGAAGCATCTTCAAGTTGGAAACTCGCGGCAGAACAATTTCAGCATCCTCGGCCCAGGCCTATCATGCGGGTCAAGTCCGAAGCTGTGAATGATCCTAACCCTCCTCAGGCACGCCGGAAACCCAGAAGTTGTAAATCTGACCGATCGCGAGTTGATCTGGCACTTCGAAGTGTACCGAGAGGGTTTCCTCGGGACGCTAAGACTCCGAGTTAGCTCCGATCCTCTCGGTACTGCCTTGTTACATAAGCCCCAGCATCGTGGCACCACGACAAGGCCGGGAGATTCATCGATAGCACCGCTTCGGTTTCCTCGCACCTCCCGCTGTACCTTCCTCCCGCGGACGGTGTGCCTCGATCAGAACCAGCACGCGACTCAAGTTGCCGCCCTGCAAGAAAGTTATCCCAAAAGATTACGCCATGCACCAGAACCGCCGCATCCAGGTTAAGACCGGAGTACGATGCTCCCGACATGCTTTCGGTGGTTGATCTCGAAAAGGAGCTAGATTCATGTCAAAGAGAACTGTATTTACAATTGCCTTACTCGGTACCACCTCCATTATCCCTATCCAGGCGCAGAATCAAAACGAAGAGGGTCAGCTCAACTTCAGTATGGGCGGCGGCTTATCGGTGCCGCTGAACCCCACGGCCAACTACGTTGGCTATAGTGGGAGCTTTGTTGCCGGTGGCGGCTCCAACATCGATCAACACAACTCGATCGTGGGGCAATTCATGTGGGCTGGCCTGACTCCTCCTTCGGTTCTTCCTCCCGCGCTTAACACCATCGCGCAGTTAAATGGTTTGTCGCCCAGAGGGAATCTTTACAATATTAGTCTGGACTATAAGTACCGGAGTGGTGTCGGGAAGACCTTCGGCTTTTATCTGTTAGCCGGTGGTGGATGGTATTACAGGCACGTGTCGATTTCGCAAGGCACATCGATACCACCCAATACGGTTTGCCAGCCGATCTGGCTGTGGTTTGGGTTTACCTGTAGCAACGGGTTCGTTAACACGGGCGGGGTTGGTGCGGGAGCCAGTTCTTTCGGGGTCAACGGCGGCGTCGGTTTTACACTTCGGATTAGGGACACGCCGTGGAAGTTCTTCATGGAGTCACGCTACAACTATGCAGGCACGCGTTTTATCAACACGCAAGTGGTGCCGATTACTTTCGGCTTCGCGTACCAATGAGGACCGAACCGTCGGGACCCAGAGGCTGATAAGGGAACGACGCAGCCAGTCAAATTGCACCGATGAGGGTCGGCAGCGGACTTATCATGCCGTTACTGACCGGATCACGAGCGCACCACACGATTATACTGCTGACCATACCACGAATCCGCCGCCAAGCCAAGGGCAACCAGCTTGATGTCGTCAGCGTAGTGATGATAGTGGTCGCAGGCGTCGTTGGAACCTTCGGCGTAGTCGTGGGTTTGACGTGTTCGACTACCCAGCTATCGCTGTTGGTGCTGTTGTCGTCGACCTGGTGGGCGGCAGTGGCTACGCCATACAGGAAGCCTTTCGGGAAGGCATTGTGTGTGGCTGGAGCGGCGCTCGCGGCGGGGCCTGTGGCGGTCGCCCCTGGCGGGGGGTTTGCCGATTCATGATGCTATTAATAATTCAGCTTAAGGTTTAATTCCGGTGAGGAGTCACCTGAAGCCGAAAGAGCAGTGGGTGATAACTCCCACACGACTAGAAGGAGACTCCCGAGGCTGTATGTTCTTCGCCCGCTAGGCCTCTGCTCGTGAGCTCGCTCCTGGCTTTCGGATGGGTAGCGTCAGGTTCCCCCGTCCAGCTGTTGGGTGCACAAAACATCAAGCAAACGGGCGAGTGCCGGGTAGGCTTGGCGATTGGAAGGATCCCGTCCCTATGAAATCGGCGTATCCTACAAGCAGTACACCTTCTTCCGGCCCCCTTCGTCTAACTTTTTTAGACTCGATCCTGCCAAGAGCGCTCGCAACCCTCTGTCTCTGTCACGCCGTTTCAACGAGGTGGTGGACGCGGAGGAGGTCAGTCGTTAGATCGAAGTTTCTTGGTCGGGTCATCCTAGTTATTCTGTGCATTCTGCAGCGGAACCATCGCAGTGCGTATGATTGGCGGTAGAAGTCTTTTTTCCAAGTTGCTCGGAAGCCTGCGACGGGCGCCGAACACATTTTTGTACGTTCTTTTGAGTGGCATTGTCCTGCCGGGCCCCGTGCTGACAAGAGCACCAAAACCAGTCCAAGATGTGTCGAGAGCCACGCTGGACAATGGTCTTCGCGTGGTCATCATACACAGCTCCCTAGCCCCAGTGGTGACTACGGTAGTGAATTACCTGGTTGGATCGAACGAAGCTCCACGGGGCTTCCCGGGCACGGCTCATGCCGTTGAACATATGATGTTTCGCGGCAGCCCGGACCTGTCCACCGATCAGTTGGCCAACATCGCCGCGGCAATGGGGGGTGACTTCAACGCCGACACGCAGCAGTCTGTGACGCGGTTTTTTTTCACGGTACCGAAGCAAGACTTGGATGTGGCGCTGCATATCGAATCGATACGAATGAGGAACTTACTCGTTTCAGACGTCCTTTGGGATCAAGAGCGCGGCGCCATTGAGCAGGAGGTCGCAGGCGATCGTTCTAATCCCGAGTACGTTCTCTACACACAACTGCTGTCGGAGATGTTCCGGGGAACCCCTTACGAGCACGATGCGTTAGGCACGCGGCCATCCTTCAATGCGACCACGGGAGCCATGCTCAAGAAATTCCACGAAACGTGGTACGCGCCGAACAACGCGATCTTGGTAATCGCCGGTGACGTCGATCCCGCGACGACGATGGCCGGAGTGAAAGATCTGTTCGCCGCAATTCCCACTAAGACGCTACCCGCGCGTCAACAGGTCCAACTCGCACCGGTGAAGCCTGAGACGTTACACCTCACGACAGATCTGTCATACGGGCTTGCGGTGGCGGCATTCCGTTGGCCGGGCTCGAACAGCCCCGACTTCGCAGCCGCGCGGGTTCTGGCCGACGTACTCGGCAGCCGGCGCAGCAGCCTCTACAATCTCGTGCCGCAAGGCAATGCATTGAGCGCTGGGTTTTCGTTTGATATTTTGCCCCAAGCGAGCCTGGGTTATGCGCAGGCTACGTTTCCAGCCGGCAGAGATGGCACAGCGCTCCTCAGTCAAGTTCGCGAGGTCCTTGAAGACATTGCGAAGAACGGAGTCGCTGCGGATTTGGTCAACGCTGCAAAACGGCACGAGGTCGCAGACGCGGAGTTCCAAAAGAATTCCATACCCGACCTCGCTCTGCTTTGGTCTGAGGCCTTGGCGCTGGAAGGACGGCAGTCTCCCAGCGACAACATTGAAGCGATTCAGAAGGTCACGCTCGAAGACGTACGCGAAATCGCGCGTCGCCTTCTGAATCCGGAGGAATCGATTTCAGCAATTTTGACGCCGCAACCCTCCGGCCAGCCGATCTCATCGGCTACATTTGGTGGAGCCGAATCTTTTGCGGTCACGGAGAACGCGGCCGTCCCACTTCCTGTCTGGGCGCGAAAGGTGAATCAGCTCTCCATCCCAGTTTCGACCGTGCATCCGAAAATCACAACACTGTCGAATGGATTGAAGCTGATTGTGCAGCCGGAGACAATCAGCGACACGATCAGCGTTTTCGGATATATCGGAAGTGATTCTGATCCGGAGATCTCCGATGGTCAAGAAGGTGTCGATCAGGTACTGGATGAGCTGCTTTCCTATGGCACTGTGTCGTTGGATCGCGTGGCGTTTCAAAAAGCACTGGACAACATCGGCGCCAACGAGTCCGCTGGCATGGATTTTTCACTGGAAGTGCTTGCCAATGATTTCGATTGCGGCGTCGCTCTGCTAGCCGAGAATGAATTACATCCGGCTCTGCCCGCTAGCGCCTTCAAAATCATCAAGCGTCAGTTTGCCGATAGCGTGGCGGGAGAACTTAAGAGTCCCGCCTATCTTACGCAACAGGCCTTGCAATCGGCGCTGCAGCCGAAAACCGATCCTGATCTGCGCCACGCCACGCCCGGCAGTGGTTCGTCGCTATCCCTTGCCGACGTACGCAATTACTACAAGCGCGTTTTTCGACCCGATCTTACTACAATCGTGGTCATCGGTAACGTCACACCCGCACGGGCCCGCTCGGCGATTGAACATAACTTCGGAACCTGGAAATCTCATGGCCCGAAACGCAGCATTTTTCAGCCTCCGTTGCCGACTAACCAGCCATCGAACACGGAAGTGCCAAACGCCAGCCGCGTGCAAGCCGATGTCACTCTCGCCGAAACGGTGCCGGTGACCCGTTCCAACTCGGACTACTACACTTTGAATCTCGGAAGCCAAGTGTTGGGTGGAGCAATTTACGCGAGCCGGCTGTCTCGCGATCTTCGGGAGAATACCGGACTTGTATACTCTGTTTCCTCGAAGCTCGAAGCGGATCCAACCGGGGCCTCATACATTATCAACTACGGGTGTGACCCTGGCAATGTGTCGCGCGCCCGTGCGATCGTGGAGCGGGATTTGAAGGAGATGCAGACGAGTATGGTGCCCGAAGAGAGGCTGAATCTGGCCAAGGTCGAGCTGCTCCAGCAGATTCCCCTTTCAGAATCCAGTGTTGGAAGCATCGCGGAAGGTCTGATCTCGCGCACGACAAACGAACTACCGCTGGACGAACCGGTCTTGGCAGCACGTATGTACGTTAAGCTCACGCCGCAACAGGTTCAAGCCGCATTTGCCAAGTGGATTCGTCTACACGACTTGGTACAGGTAACCGAAGGCCCAAATCCACAATGACTGCATCCCAACCAGCGGCATTCTCGTTTGCTGACCTCCGAGAAGGCCGATTTCAGCTTCGTGTCATCGACAAGACGGAAAAACAACGACCTTCGGTTCGTACCGGACAGGCAGCCGGGATGATGTTTTTTACGAGACATGGCGTCCGGCCACGAGCGTGCAATGACCGCGGACGAACCGGACAAATTTAAGAGATACGCGCAGGTCGAAGCAAGCGGAACGGAAGTGTTTTACAGTATGTACGACGCCGCTACTTCTTAGGATGCTTAGTCGTGCCCGCGCAGGACGGCGCGAAACGGATGATATGCGAGAAAGTCCTTCCCCGACGGCAAAGCAGTTTCTGCTACGCGATTCGGTAGCTGACATGGCTTCGGGTAAATCCATTCTGGTGCTTTTCCATTCGATTTTCAGAGAGTCTGAAGCTCTTGAAAGCAACGGACGAGGCCCTTCAGTCTCTCAGTTCGCACGCTGCGGAAATTCCTCGAAAGCGCAAGGGCTGCATTCCGCTCGGTACTATCGCTGGAGCGAGCGAGCACAGGTTCTGGCGCTCAGAGCGATGGTCCAGTAGACCCCGACCTCACGAACGATACCAGGTTCTCTAATTCTTCCGTAGCTGCGGCGGATTGAGCAACAACGGATCAAGGCGCGCCAGGACTGGCTCGATCGGCCCGAGCCGAAGCGGTCAAGTCCTTGGCTAACTCCCGCGCGGAATCGGCCTGCAGCAGCCCCGCCGGGCCGTGGGTGAATTCATGAGCGCTGCTTACCCGAAATCCTATTCTCTCCATTCTAGTTTGATACCTGAATCGGTCCAGCGGCAAGATTTTAACCGGTTACGCGTGGAGGGAGCAATTGACCACCTCACAGAAGGATCTGCCCTCACTCCTCGAAATAAGTTTGTGCGCGTGCCTCTAGGGAGAAAGCGTCATGTTCTGACACTCCAGTGCAGCTGGCATCATCGACTCCAGCGAGAGCACATAACGATTAAGAAAGTTAACTCCAGGAAGGGCATTCTATGAGATGGCTTTTTTGCGGACTGCTTAGCTTCTGGCTGGTACCCGGGGCCTGGGCTCAATGGCATGGCGGCTACCCACGATATTCACCATACTACCCGCCCTATGCGAACCCAAATGTTCCGTTTCTTTATCCACAGCCTGTGCCTTACCCGCCTCCCGTCGTGAGGGAATCTCCGCGTATCGTGATACGCCAGTATCAAGAGGAATACTGGCGACCTCGGCAGATCAGATATTTAATCGCATTCAAGGACAATCTGATTCAATGGGCGGATGCATACTGGGTGAGCGCCAACATCTTGTACTACGTGACGCCGGACCATCAACAGAGAGCGGCGCCCCTGGATAGCGTCGACCGCACGCTCAGCGAGCGATTGAACAGCGAACGGGACATTCCCTTTTACCTGCCAGCCCAATCAGGAAGGGTCGCGTTGCGGCTGCTCCTCGAGCAGCAGTTGAACCTGGTACTTGAGACGCAAAACACATCGCGCGGACTGGTCGTGCGCATCTCGGATGTACTCTTTCACTTCAACGACTTTACTCTCACACCCGAAGCACGCGAAAAACTCGCCAAGATCGCGGGCATTCTGGTGGCGTACGGCGGCATTTGCCCCCGCCTGGAAGGATACACCGATAACGTCGGCAGTGATGAGTACAACCTGAAGCTTTCAAGGAAGCGCGCAGATGCCGTACGGGATTACTTAGTATTTCAAGGCCTGCCTCCTGCCAATCTAACCGCCGCGGGTTTAGGCAACACGAACCCGGCGGCACTCAATGCAACGGCTGCGGGTCGCGAGCGGAACCGGCGAGTTGAAATGTTGATACCGGGAGACGTTATAGGAATCACCGTCACCTCCGCGGCGGAGTAGAACTCGTCTCAGAATGTGGCGACGAGCAATAGGCGAATGGAGTTTCGCTCTGATTGGCTGAAGCGTCCAAGGGGAGTGAAAAAGCATGCGTCACAGGCTGGTACACGATGCCTATGCGCTGAATTTATTGAGCGGTTGTGACGAGGAACTCTTGAAAGCCTTCAGACGCCGTTTTTCGTCTGGATTCTCGCGATGGTTATTATCCGCTGTCCTCCACAAAAAAGAGATCCGACCTTCGCAAACAGCTCGCGCTCTTTCAGGAACGGATGGAGAAGCCTCGACGTTCGACCGCTGCCACACGCGCTCTCATGGTCTTGCTCTCCAGGTTCCTTGATTGGCGTGAAGCTCTGGTCATCGTCAAGCAGCAGACGGTACGGTGACTATAACAATCGCCGCCGGTGATATTGACGCGATTGCGGCTCAAGACTTGCTGCGGGCGATCTGGCAAATGTCACTCAGGCTATCGCGAACGAAGCGGTATACGTCAACGACTCACCAACAAATTCTCGAATGGCGAGATCCGCGACTGCCGGGGAGCTAATGCTCGCTATTGCGGCATGGATGGCGAAGCAAGAACGTATGCGAATCTCTGAACGGACCAAGCAGGCTTGGCGCGTGCGAGACGGCCGGGAAGGTTCCCGGCAGTCCCACGCGCGTGTTTCGATGTGATGAAGTAGTGCGGCTTCGGGCGTGGAGCGGGACGGGCGGGCGAACGTGGCTAGGACTTCGGCACGATAAGGTCGTCCTTCCAGTCCTTCTGCAAGCGCTTCCATGCCTTCGCCTGTTCGGGAGTGAGAATCGCGGCGATCTGGGCGTTGTATTTGTCGTGAAGGGCCTTTAGGGACTCCTTAGCGGTCTTCTTTGAGGCATCGCTCTTGTCGCTCGCCCTGTATACATCTTTAACCTGGCCCATATAGACACATTTAGATTGGAGGAGCGGTTTGATCGCAGCTACTTGATCCGGGTTCAATTTCAAGGTCATAGCGGCCGTATCGAATCGATCCGTCGCCAACTTCATCATGTCCGCTTTACTAAACTGCGCCCAAGCTGCAGGAGCAGTCAATAACAACATCGCCAAGGCGAATTTTCCTAGAATCATGGTTTCTCCTTTCAAATTGCGCAGAACTCACACGTTTGGGGGGATGCACTTCTTGCATAAGTGGTTCAAAAGATTTTGACTTTAGGCCCAAGGCACTTGGTCAATCGGATCGAAATCTGCCAATCGGTCTCGATTGCGGTAACGTCCTGCGTAACCCTACAGTCGGAGACTCATCAGCTATAGGAGCCACTGTCCCGCGATCCACAATTCATGCCACGGATATCCGCATCGCTCCGCTCGGTTCGCGCCGGAACGCGAAGTTGTACGTCCAGCCGACCCGTGAGTGCATCTGACCGACGGAAGGGTACCGAGAGGTTTTGCTCCGGACACTTTGCCTCCGAAGTCACCTCCGATCCTCTCGGTACTTCCTTATAAGTCCACAAGCCTCGTGGATTGGTCGTTACGCTATCATGTGCTGTGTTCATTGGCGACTGCAGACGAAGCGGAGCATTCACGCTTTCCGTCCCCTGCCCACGTAGTCGTTATCCCAAGGCTCTATCCTTCGCAATGTCCGCACCCGTGCCGAACCGAGTTATCGATTTCCGATCGCTGTGAAAGTCGTAGCCCAGAAGAACCCAAACCTGCACATCCTCGAGTACCGTGAGAGATCCTGGTACAAGCACTTCGTACACGGGTTGATCGACGCAACGATGGAGATCAGGCCAGAGTAGCCCGCACCGGCTGGGAGCAGGTGCCGGAAGAACGACCCAGATCTGGCCCTTACTTGCTTCCCCCACATCCATGCTCCGCGAGGTGCTGGTCCAAGGCGTTCTTCGCGTTATCAAGGACAATGCGCCGCAACGCCGACACCTTGTACGCCCGATCAAACTCAAACCCGCGCAGATCCTTCAACGCGTATACGCAATCCCGAAACGCATCTACTTCGACGCGATATTCAAGTGCCAGCCGTTCCTTCTCCGGACAAATCGCGGTCGTATGGTCTCAAAGACGTGACGTTGACCAATGCACCGGCCCCATCGATTCGGAACCCCATCCACAAAGCCACTGTCATAGGATCGTCATCATCATTGAATCGATTCTACGCGTAGGCTTCCGGTTGCCACTCGGCCCGTAGACTGGCAGGCTCGCGGGTCTTAGATGAATTCGACGCGATATATATTTTGCCTCTGTGGCACACCAGAGTGCATCTTTCGAACGGCTCTAGAAGACAGCCCGAAAAAGAGAAGGCACGGAATGTCTAAACTGCGCTGCGCGAGGAGATTAGCCGGAGGGCGCTATCTGATTATCGCCTTTCTCGTGAGTTCGGTATCGGCACGAGGGCAGAAGTATGAGATCACACCCCTGATTGGCGGCACATTCGGAGGCACAATGAAACTGGAGCAGGCGCTAACGCCGGACGTCGAAGCACATGTCGCTGACAGCTTCAATTTCGGTGTAGCCGGTGGCATCCGGTATGAGGGCGACGAGGGTGAAGGCTATAACGCGATCGAGTTCCGATGGATGAGGCAGGATACACACCTTTTCTTCAAGCAAGATCCTCTTGTTCCCACTCCTTCGGCTGCAGCTTCATTCCGCCCGGGTATCACATTGGATCACTTCCTCGGCGATTTCACGCACGAGTGGAATTTACAAGACGCTAAGATGATCCATCCGGTCCTCACTATCAGTGCAGGTGCAGCCCGTATGTCAGCTCCCGCGTCCAGCGCCACAAGGTTCGCGTTTGGTATCGGGACCGGCGTCAAGGTGTTTCCCGCGAAGCACTGGGGATTCCGCTTGAACGTGGAGTACTTGCCGATAGTGATGCACGCTGAACTTCAAAGATTGGTCTGTATCGGGGGCTGCATCGTTGTACTAAACGGCGGAATCATGAATCAGTTTGTGTTTAGCGTCGGACCGAGTTTCCGATTCTGAGCTGGGAAACAACGGGAGGAATTATGCGTCTTGCTCTTTGTAGTTTCACTCTTGCAGTCACTATCTCGTCCGTGTGCCAGGCCCAGCCGTGGGAATTGGGTGCAATCGGCGGGTACGGGTGGTATCACGATTCTTCCATCACCAACGGCCTTGGATCAGCCCAGGCGGGCATTCCGGCGAGAGCTGCTTTCGGCGTGACCTTGACTGAGAACATGTACAACCACGTCGGAGGCGAAATCCGCTATCTATTTCGCTTTGGAGGACCGGAACTCAAGTCCTCGGGAATAGAGGCCAATCTCGACGGCCACACTAACCTCGTTACGTACGACTTTCTGTTTTACACATCGTCTAAGGAATCCAGCATTCGTCCTTATATCGCCGCGGGTGCCGGCATTAAAGTGTACACGGGTTTGGGACCACGTTTTCTCGGCCTCGATCAGCCGCTCGCCAACTTGGCATTGCTGAGGCCGGTGAATCAGGTGGAACCGGCGATTAGTGTCGGGGGTGGCATGAAATTCCGTATGCCCAAACGGACGCAGCTGAGAGTCGACTTCCGGGCTTACATGACGCCACTTCCTGACAAATTGTTCAGGCCCATCGGCCCCTCTATAATCCGTGGTTGGCTGTATGATTTCGTGCCCTTGGCCGGGATCAGTTACGTCTTCTAGCCATTATCGAGCTCGCAAAACTTTCGTCCTCTCCATTGCAGCGACAAGATCTTTAGTACCTAATCCCCAATGAGAGACCGCCTTTGACAGCGCTTGTGAAGGGGACGTCCAGCGGGTGTACACGATCCGCGGTGAGAATATAGATGGCTCCAGCGAAGGGAGTGGGTACCGAAGGGACGAAGACTGTGAAACGCCCGTCCTCATGTTCTTCAATGATGAATGCGGGCACGAGAGCGTCCTCAATCTCTGCCAGCGCCGGCTTCCACGCTTGGTCTTGCGCCTTTCCGGTCAATTGCTGAGTGAGACTTCGAAAGAGTCCGTAGCCAGGGATTCTTTTGAATAGAGAGTTTTCCATTCGCTCCCAGGTCGCTCGCCCTGTCGGAGTGCGAACCATGAGCCCGATGAGGAAACATACAACCAACACGAGCAGGAACGAAAGGATGTGTTCAGCGGGCAGCCATTTGGGAAGCAGCTTTGCAAGCGGCCGCACGATGGCCGTGAACGATTTCATTACTTTGACCAAAAGCAAACCGGCGAGGTAAATCGGGGCGACGGCGAGCAAGCCCACACCTAGCCTGCTCAGGATGAATTCACTGATCTTTTTCACAACACGATTCCGTCCTTTGGGCCCGGGATTAGGAGTCGCTATCAGACTTAACGTTCGATCATTCTCCCAGGCAGTTCGATCTTTTATTTTTGTTGATTCTGTTCTAGCGGCACACTGGCATCGAACGACATTTAAATGAACTCCAACTGCCAACTAGGAATCTTAGAGTATGCAGAGAGTCTGAGGGCGGAAAAAGTTTCGGTGCTTCGTTTTGAAACGCCGATCAGTCCTGATTTGTTGGGCCAATGGCAAAGGAAGGAGTTAACAATGCAATTTTCATTACCGAAACGTTCCGTCGCGGAGTTTGTGGGAACGTTCTGGCTTGTTTTCGGGGGTTGTGGAAGCGCAGTTCTGGCAGCGACCTTCCCCAACGTCGGCATCGGCTTTCTCGGCGTCGCGCTGGCTTTTGGTCTTACATTGCTAACGATGGCCTATGCAATCGGGCATATCTCAGGGTGCCATCTAAATCCGGCGGTGTCGATTGGCTTGGTCGCGGCCAGGCGTTTTCCCCTTTCCGAGCTGCCTGCATATGTATTCGCCCAGCTGGTAGGAAGCATCCTTGGCGCCGCAGTACTCTACTTGATCGCCACCGGCCGAGAGGGCTTTGACCTCTCTGGCGGTTTCGCGGCTAATGGCTACGGAATACACTCGCCTGGAGGCTACACGCTAGGCGCATGCTTGATTGCCGAAATCGTCTTGACTTGCATGTTCCTCCTCATTATTTTGGGAGCGACCGACCGCCGGGCGCCTCAGGGATTCGCGCCTATTGCCATTGGGTTTGGATTGACACTGATTCACTTGATCGGAATTCCGGTCACCAATGTGTCGGTCAATCCCGCGCGAAGTACAGGACCTGCGCTCTTCGTGGGTGGGTGGGCTCTGGCGCAATTGTGGCTGTTTTGGCTTGCTCCCATAACGGGTGCCGTATTGGCCGGACTGGCCTATCGCGCATTCACGTACGAGTCGGCCCTGGAAGCTCACCAAGCTGAACGGACGCCGCAATACGGTTAAGCGCAGCCGCCTACTTCCCTATCTTAGAGGAAGAGTGATGACAATTAGCTCTCAGGATTGAATCTACACAGTTACTCCGCCGCAACGCGATCCACCCATAATGACACCTGCTCCTTTGTTGTTAAGAGAGTTTGTCAATTATCAAGATAGTGAGTTGCTCCGACTTGGCAAGGCCGTCAACGTCCCCTGACTGCTTCTACGCGTGAGCCCTGGATTCGCTGCTGGGTGCGATTTCATCGGTGTCGAATAGAAAACGGTCGCGATAGCCTTCCATTAAGCCAGCCATGATCTTTGTCGCCTCGGAGTTCGCAACGATGTACTTCGCAACTTCATCCCGGGAAATGTCGAAGTACACGTGACGGAATGCCGGGCTCCACGTTTGCGGCGTGAGCCTTAATGGGCCGGACTACGCGGCCGACACCAGTATGCGCCTAAATGATCGTCGCGTTGGAGTGGCGTCTCAGGAGCGTCTTCATTTGCTGAGGTATGCCGGCGCTGAGCTTTCTTTGGCGAATGGAACATCGATATCGTTGTGAACAGCACTACCAGCCCGGCCTCGGTAGCGAGGTCGAGAATGCGGTCCAAAGCGGGAGGGGTTGACCTGCTGGTCACTATCTCCCGAAGATCATTTATTAGAACTGTTCCGGCAGAAGTACCGCGACGGCTCTTTGGTTGTCAACCGATCTCGTGGGCGGCGGCCTTTGAGCCGAATCCCTTCAGCCAGTCCCTTGCTTTTTGCAATTCCGAAAACGTCTCGGCAACTAGTCCGCGATTCCAGGCCACACGCGCTCCGAAACCGTTTATCAAAGGCGGTTTGCCGACCGTCGCTACTTTGGGGGTTATGGACCGGCTGCTGCAGTACTCGGCCACACTTCGCCCGAGTTCATACCTCTCCATGGTGGATAGCTCGCCTTCCACCGCCAAACAGTCAACGAGAATCCGATCCGCGCCCCTCTCTACAGCAATATCGCAAGCTTTCGTGAAAACGCTAATTGCTTCGCTCAACGATACTGGTCCCGCCGCCGTAGCAACCAAGACACCATCTTCTGATTCCACCGTTACGTCCATCAGATGCATGCCGCCTCCCTTATAGAACTCATACACCTTGTCCACTTGGAGCGCAAGGGTTCCATTTCAGGTTCCATTTCAGGTTGGGTGGCAAGCGCTGGGCCTCTTTGAAAACTTCCCGGCTTGATCTACCGGGCAACGTGACATCCAGGAGAATCACGTCAATGTCGTCCTTGTGTACGCGAATCAGATCCATTTGCGGCGGATCCGTCACTCGCACTTGATCACCGAAAGGCCTCTCTTCCTGAGCGCTTTGATACCGCCAGCGGTATAAAGTCTTTATCATCCTCTACGACAGGATAGTTCCGGCCCGAGCGTTGAACTCCTCCGGCGCCAGCAGAGATGATGGTGCATTGGGGCTTCCAAACGCAGCAGCTTCGCAGTACGAGACAGCAAAACCTGAAACGTCGTCCCCTGGCCGGGGGCGTCCGCCAGATTGATGGCGCGCCGCGATTGGACCGGGCGATGGCAAGGCGTACAAGACGTCACTGCACTCTGCCTGCTTCTGCGTGTGAACTCTCCCAGGTCCGAACTCTATGCCGAGCTTCATCGAAAATATGCTCGTAGTTCCTTTTCCGAACTTTCTCACTGGTTGAGGGAGTAAGCAAGCTCCACAGGGGCGCATATAGCTTGAATACCCGCAGATAGTCAGATTCGCTGGCCGGTGCCACTTCGTCGGTGCCGAACAGGAAGCGGTCGGGATAGCGATTGATGAGATCGGCCGAAATAGCTTGTGAAACAGGATTCGCCAAGATGTACCGGGCCGTCTGATCCCATGAAATATCAAAGTAAACGTGTTTGAACTCCGGCTGCGCGAGAATTGCCGCCAAAACCGCAGCGTGATGTTTGACGGGCACCACTACGCGGCCAAGCCCGGTGTGGGCCCAGATGATGGTCGTCTTAGGGTGCCTTCGGAGGAGAGCAAGCATCTGCTCCAGGTAGGCCGGCTTTGTTTCTTCTTTCGCAAAAGGTGTGCTGATGTCATTGTGAATCAGAGCAACAAGCCCTACCTCGGCGGCGAAGTCCAGGATTCGATCGAGAGCCGGATCGGTCAGGCTCGCCGTGTCTCCGGCGACTTTGGAGGACACGAACTCCTTATGAATCGTGAACTCACCGATACCGGAAAACACGCCAGGAAACAGTTGAAGCACGCGGCGAATATGGTCGGCCGCATACATGTCGGTCGGGTTGAAGCCGGTGATCATTGGGTCGAACCGCGCTTGTTCCTCTTTCGTTAGCGAGCGATAGGCCATCGCGATCTGTGCGTCGGTAAAGGAGTAATAGTAAAGAGGCGTGTCGGCATTCAGGTAATAAGCGGGTGCATTGTCTCCCGAGACTCGATAGGACCACAGCTGCTGCAGCGGTATGCCGAAAAGCGCCACCCGTCCAACCTTGTTTCCCATCATCGGCAGGAAAGTATGAATATCTGTGCCGTTCTGGATGTAGTTGGTTAGATGAAAATGCGAATCGTTGAATTCATAGCCCCCGGTTTGCGCGTTCGCAAGCCAAGCCAGGTTCAGCAGAACCGCTGCGAGCGAGATCGTGTGCGTTCGTTTCATAAGACAATCTGTCAGTAGAGCGTCGTGAAGCCGATGGACACGACTTGACCCGTGATCTGGCCGATATAGAAGCCGAACGTGCTACTGACCGGAGAGTGCGAGACGTTGATCACTTGAACATTCAAACGCAGGTTCCGTGTGTTCCACGGATAGTAGTTGCTGCCGACGATGAATTCGTGGGGGTGGTGTCCGAATTCACCCAGAACATAGGACGTGGATGCGTAGAGCTCCAATCGGTTCGGTACGATCATGTCAGCCGCCTGAACGTAGAAACCGGTATTTCGAATGTTCTTCACCGGCAGGGGCCCGTCCGCAATGAAATCATCCAGCTTCCTGCCGTAGCCCTCACCCTGGAGCCAGAAACCACGGTATTTCATTCCGGCGGCTGCTGAGACCAATTGATACTTAGCCCTCGTCACCGTCACGCCGTTGGCAATAGCGCCGGTATCAAACAAGTTCAAACTATCGGCGAGGCGAAGGGTCGTGTTGCCCGCTGGTTCGCTAATGGGGCTTTGACGCTCTTCTGGGCTGTACGTGTAAGCGAGATTGAATCGGGTAGCAAGCTTCTTATGGCGCTCATAATCACCGAAGGCGCCGCGGGGGCCGAATTCGCCTGTCGTCGGAAGCCAAGTGATCGCGAAGCCAGCGGAAAGATCCCGGTCCAGCTTAGTCGCCGGCACATCCAGGTTGCTGTTATTATTACCGACCATCCAGCGGTACTGAAGCCTAGGAAGTAAGTCACCTTGCGCGAACACACCTTGCGAGAAGTAGGGCCGGAAGAATTCGTCCGCCATGACGCGGTCGTAGGATTCCCAATACGGGTGGGAACCTTGCAGCGATTGAGTACCGGGATAGGCGTTCCAGCCTGCTCCGAGGGTCAGGTATTTATTGAAGGTGTAATAGAGCGCGCCGCCCACAGCCACCTGATTCGTGTCCTGCACCGTCCACACGAATGTAGAGTATTGAAACTTCGGCGTAAACAACCAACCTTGAGAGAACAACATGACCCGATGAAACTGGAAATCGTTGCGGGGTTCGATCGGGATCGGCCGGCCCAAGTGGTCCGTCTCGTTTTGGTTGGGCGGCAATTCGTTGAGATACCGTACAGCCATGTAGCCGCTGAGATTCAGCTCGCCGTACTCGCCCTTGCCCACGGTGAATCCGCGGCCTGGATTGAACTCGCCGAAAATAGCAGGATTGCCTGGAGTGGCTTCTGGAAGCAAGGTCTTGTCGTCACCGGTGCTCTGGCTCTGGCTGGAAGATTGGCTGCCGGTTGGGTCTGCCGGTGTCCCAACCGTGCTTGACTGGACCGGAGGCGGCGGAGTCTGAGCCGGTGCAGGGGTCGTCGGATTTTGATTCGCAATAGATTGACGAAGAGAATTGACTCGCTGCATCAGTTCCCGATTCTGCTGCTCCAGTTTGCGATTCTGCTCGATCAACTGATCGATGACATGCAAAGCGTCGGTAGCCTTTTCTGTTTTTGTTTGCGCAGTCGCGTCAGCGGTTTGAGCGTTCACAAATTGGTAGGTCGGGGCCACCCCGAACAGAACGATAACAGTACGCACAGTTGCGGTTAACGCCGGCTTGCTCAAGGTGTCTCCAATGCAAAAACGTTCGACGATTGCGCGTAGATTATTCGCCGCCGCCTTTCGGACGGCTCACTCCCAATCCGACAGACTTTGGAGAAAATAGATTGAAATGAAGCTTCTGCGACACGTACGTGATAACCTTCTGTGCCTTCACGCTGTTTCCCTTGTCGTCGAGAGGGGGTGCAAATACCGCGATAGCCCCTTTGCCGGGGACGATAGCGAGAATGGCTCCGCCCACGCCACTCTTCGCGGGCAACCCGACGTGCCAGGCCCAGCCGCCCGATCCGTCGTACAGGCCCGCCATTGTCATTGCGGCCAGGATAAAAGGAATATTTGTCGCTTTCATAACTTTTTCATGTGTGGCCGGGTTGATGCCATTGTTTGCAAGCGTTGCTCCCATCTCAGCAAGCTGTTTTACATTTACTCCGACAGAACACTGTTTGGTGTAAATATCGACTGCCTCCGCAGGATCAGAATGCATACGATCGTATTTCACCAACAACGCCGCGAGCGCTCGATTACCCTGATTCGTCGCCGCCTCAGAGCGATACACCTCGTCGATCAGTTTTAGTTTCTCGCCGGCGGCCTTGCCGTAGTAAGCCAGTATGCTTTTCCATCTTTCGTCTGCGTTGGAGCCCCCTATCAGTGCGTCGTCGCGATTGCACCGGCATTTACCAGTGCATTTCCTGTGTGAGTCGGCATGTCAACTACGGCGTCAACTGAATTGAATGGCCTTCCAGTGGGTTCGTTGCCAATTCGATCGAACACCGTGTCGGCTCCGAGTTGCTCTATCGCCAGCGCAAGGGTGAAGACTTTCGAGATCGATTGCATGGAAAACGAGTAGCTGATGTCGCCCAGAGTATAGACTTGGTTGTCAGTGGTAACCACAGCGATGCCAAACAATTTCGGATTAACCTGGGCTAAGTAAGGGATGTAGTCGGCATTTTTCCCGGACGTATCACCCCTGAACATCGAATACGCAGAGTTTACGGCAGCCTTAAGCTGTGCAGCTTGCGGAGCAACGGGGCTAACGCTTTGTGCTGTTGCCGGAATGGAAATGAGGCTGGTGAGTAGCGCTGCCCAGGTGAAGGTCATTTGAAGGAATTTGTTACGCGGCATTGGTTTTACCTCTAGTTTTATTCCATTGGATAAAAAACGAAAACGCAATTGGGCGAATGTCAGAAACTGACGATGGTCAAAAAGCGAGGAACGCCTGCAACATTGGCACCCAGCCGGTCAGACCTAAGGTATACGGAGTAAATGCCCCGCTATAAGGAGATTTGTTGACCCGGAACACCTCTGCGTTGACCCAGAGTCGGTCGGTCCGAACGGGAAACCACTTTGCCCCAGCGCCATACTCATAAGAATTGCCGAACTGCCCGATCACCCACGATCCACGGATATATGGCATCAACTTTTTCGGCTTGGCAAAATAGCTCGCCGAGAGCTCGCCGCCATGGTCGAATGTGGATTTGAGCGGAAGCGGTCCGTCGGCCACGAAATCGTTTAGCAAACGCGCGAAGTATTGCCCGTTGACCGCAAGCCCGTTCCATTTGATGCCCCAGTCAGCCGCCCACATCGTATACGTGGCCAGGTTGAGCGTTACACCCGGCGCAAACGCTCCGGTCGAGAAGGTAAGCACGCCGTCGGAATTGTACAGTGAAGTGTTGTCGGGATTTGATTGTTCGAGATTTGAAAAACGGTCCTCTCGGGATCTTGTAAACGCGGTACCAATTCGAATGCGAACTTTTTTGGAGGCGAAATAATCATCGTACATGTTGCGATCTTTGCCGGGTGGCCCATAGGGTCCCAGCGGTTCCCACCAGACGCTGCCGGAAACCGCCAGATGCGTATCGATCTTGGTTGCCGAGATATTCAGGGTATTGAGACCGTTGCCGAGGAACGCCAAATAATTCAGCCCCTTCACGGGTTCTCCGCTCGCCCATACTCCCTGAGTGAACCCGGGGCGGAAGAAGTTGTCAGCCATGCTCCTATCGCTTCCCGTAAAAAATGGGAACGTGTTAACCAGTGATCGGCTGCCTGGAACGCCAGTGTAACCTCCAGTGAGCGTGAGGGCCTTGTTGAATTGCCAGCCAATGTTGCCGGCTACGACGATCGAGGCGGCCCCGGCGGACGTCCAGACGGTCACGCTATATCGCGCCCTCTTGTCAAAAATGTAGCCGCCTAAGATGAACATTGAGCGATTTACCGTGATATCGTTGCGCGTATTAACCTCGCTGACAACTCCCAGGTGGTCGGTAAAAGTCCCTTTGCTATCAAGGGTGTTGAGATATCGGACTTGGGTATTGACGTTGAATTTCAGCAGAAAAGGCACCTTAGCGTGTTCGCGGGTTTCATAGATTACTATTCCATCTCTGTAATGATCGTCGTCTGTCTGTGATGCCACAACGGATGCCGGCGGTACGGGAGTACTTGCTGAACCTGTCACCGCCTGTGGGGTATTCAACGCGGCATTGGCTCCTGGCGCCGAGGCATCTGCCGCTGTCAACGGTACAATTGGCTTGCCGACGATCGACACATTCGTTGCCGTGCCTCCGTCAAGCAGTCGCTGCAGTTTTCCGATGAGTGCCGCTAAGTACTTTTGTTGTTCATCGATACTCTTTTGGTGCGCATCTAAACTCTTTTGCTGCTCCTGGATTTTCCGAAGCAGCTCCCGGACACCGCCATTCTCGGCACGCATCTCCGTGACTTCGCTCTCCAGGCTGGCTGGCGGCGATTGCGGATTCTGTGCGCGTGCGGAGTTGGCGGACAACGCGAGGGACGCCAATATAAGTCCGGCGGGAAATCTACCGGCTAAGGAATGAATCCTCATGGCTAGTTCCTCCGTGGGCAAGCTGAAGTGGAATGGGACTGCAACAACGTGCGGCATTCAGGCTATTCACACTCGCAGCCACGCGGGTGCCGTTGACCTCCGCTCGCGAAGCCAGCGTGGCATTGAACGAGACGGCGACACGAGGTGTTTGGCCTGCGTAGGGATGAACCCAGTGATACAGCCAGCTCGGGAACACGACGAGCAGTCCGGCTTGCGGTCGAACCCGAACGGGCTCGCCGTACGGATCGCCTGGCGCAGTCACGGCGTCTACGCCCGCCCGCGGATCGAGGAACTCCAAAACACCACTGAGCCTGATCCGGGCTGTCGGTTCCGGAATCCACGTAGTACACTCCGGACCATGCGCTGTCCGGATGAGAATGGGGCGCATGGTACGCCCCCGCGCGACAGATGGTCGCCCACGCGACGACAGAAAGCGTACCCTTGAACGCATTCGGTCCAGCAGCGGCATCGATCATTCGGCGCAAAGCCCAGGTAAGCCACGCCGTCAATGCAGACACCGCGGGATCCCGGCGGCTAAGGAAGTCGGGACGCGAGTGCCACCCTCCGATGTTGCTGCGACCGAGGCTCGAGTACTCCGCCTCCTCCGCAATGATGCAGCGCGTGTAAGTCCCGATTGATCGCATCGGCGTCCGGTATCCGCAAACGGCCAATGAGAGTGGGAAATGCTGACGTAATCTCGAGTTCCATCGGAGCGCAGCCTCGATCAGCAGAGCGTCACGGAGAGGGCTAGTCCGGCCTGACTGGTTTCCTTGTACTTACTGTTCATGTCCTTTGCCGTTTGGGCCATGGCCGTGATGGTCGCATCCAAATCTACCCGGTGCCTCGATTCAATTTCGTTACTCGCGATTGCCCAGGCGGTCCAGGCCTTCACGGCACCGAATGCGCATCGTTCGATGCATGGGACCTGCACGTATCCCGCGACCGGGTCGCAGGTCATGCCCAGATGATGCTCCAGCGCCGATTCCGCAGCATTCTCGATCACTCGGGGAGTCGCGTCGTATGCCGCGGCGACCAACGCCGCCGCCATCGCCGATGCCACGCCGATCTCGGCCTGGCAGCCGCCCTCGGCGGCAGACAGCGTCGCATTGTGTTTGCATAGGTACCCGATCGCCGCCGCGGCCAGCATACCCTTACGGATCTGATCCTGCGAAAGCTTGCGCCCTCCTTCGCCCAGTCCGTAGACAAGGGCTGGAAGGACTCCTGCGGAACCTCCTGTCGGCGCGGTGACGACGAGGTGGCCCCGCGCGTTTTCCTCCGACCCCGCCAGCGCGTATGCCGCCAGAGTGCCGATTCCGCGGTCCGCCTGGAACTGGTCATCCTGAGCACGCTTGTAGACCGTAGCGGCTTTCGATTGCAGCTTGATCGGCCCCGGCAGAACGCCTTCCGGCGCTTGAGACCCGATTTCACAATCGCCACCATCGCGCCTGTGATCTTGTCGATGAAGGCATAGACCTCATCCTGGCTCCTGCCGGGGATGGACATCTCGTTTGCCAGGACTACATCGGAAATCGACAGGTTGTTTTGTTCCGCGTGTTGGCGCAGTTCCTTCATCGTGGCGAAAGGGTATTTCGGCGGCTTCTTCTGGGGAGGCTTATATCCCTTCCACTCGATAAATCCGCCGCCCACAGAGTAATACTCCTGCTCGAGGATAGGCGTCTTCCCCGCCATCAGCCTAACCGTCATGGTGTTGGGATGGGGGAAGTTGCCTTCGGTAGCATCAAAAATAACGTCTTTGAGCGTGACATTCACGGTCTTAGATCCGAGCTTTACAGGGAATGACTGATCCGGCTGATCGCGCAAGCTATCGAGAAAGGCTGGATCGACGGTTGCGGGCTCTTTTCCGACCAATCCAGCGAGCGACGCGCGCTCCGTCCCATGACCTTTGCCCGTGGCGCTGAGGCTGCCGTACAGGTGAACCTTGAACGCCGTTGCTTTGGCGAGCTGGTCCGCGGGCAGTTTCGTGCAGCGCTGGTAGAAATCATAGGTGATGCGCATCGGGCCGATGGTGTGCGAGCTCGACGGGCCCGGTCCGACTTTGTAGAACTCGTCCAGAATCGTCATTACGGGGCCCTTTTGCTCCTTCACTACATTTAGAGTTGGAGAGAGCTGCGGCGTAGGAGGCGTTCCTCCTATGGCCCTGGCCGCTCTCAGTTGTGCGGTCACGGGACGGTCCATAATGATCGCGGTGGCGCCGATCAGAGCGCTACGCATCAAAAAGGTTCGCCGATCTGAACCATCAGGAATCTTCTGCGAGGTTAACTCGTCGACAGATCCGAGCGGATCGATTTCACCTAACAGGTCTAGCGGCTTCAGACGATCATCAGACATTTGTATTCTCCTTATGTCTTCAACTTCGCGTCACACAGGTTAGTTCTTCGCGGTAGCGGTAATCTCAATGTTTCCCGGCCCCACCAAGCCGGCAACCACTACTGTCGTCCTGGTGGGGCGCGGATCTTTGAAATAACTTCTGTACACGGCATTCATTCGTTGGAACTTTCCGGCATCTTTCAGATACACTTGTACGCTGACGACATCGGCCGGCGACATTCCAGCGCCCTTTAGAACGGCTCCGATATTATCCAAGGACTGGCGTACCTCCGCATCAAAATTGCTGGGAATCGTACCGGCGGCATCTTCGCCTCCCTGACCCGAAATGTAGAGTGTGCCGTCGGCCATGAGGCCCTGACTATAGTTGCCGCTTGGTTTAGCCCCGGGCGGCAAAATAATCTTTTTGTCGCCGGCGAATGCTACTACGGCGCAGATGAAAGCTGCTAATGCCATGGCGACCTTCGATTGGCGCATATTTACTCCGCAAGTGGTAATGAACAAAGAGAGCAAGTTATTCGCGTGGGTATTTATTGATGTAATAAGTCACGCTTGCCTGAATCCTGGGCGCAATCCACTTGAAGCCGTCCTTCCGCTCGAGTGACCCATAGATATACTCCGCACCAAACAGATAACGGATTGTCGGCTGAACGATGAGGTTTACCGTAGCGTAATTGCTGACATGGTAAGTGGTACCGGGATCACCTGCAGGACTGTTGATCCTCAAATACCCATAACTCACCGTGCTGCGGAGGATCTTCGTCCAATTGTGTGTATATCCGAATTGGCCCGAACCTGTGGGCGTGGCCACCAGGTGTCCGTTTGCCGCGAAGCCGACGTCCGTTCCCAGGCCGAAGTTATCGTTATAGTAATTCGAAATTCCCTTTCCAAAAACTAGTTGAAACACCACATTGTCGTGAGGGCTTCCCCATACACCGGAAAGCGACTCGCCGAATGCACCGGTGTGCCGTGCCAGGTTTAACACGTCTTCGTTAGGCACCATGCCGCCGACATTCCGAAAGAGAGTAGCCGCATGAAGGTGGCCGTGTTTATTCTCGTAACGATAGAATCCGATCAGGTCTGGAAATTTTGAGGTACCGATCGGCACGCCGAACTGCGTGCTGAATGGGGTATCGACGCCGGACTTCTCAATGGAGACACCGATGGAATGGTGTGCGTTCAGCGGCTGGGTGTAACGGAGCTGGGGAAACCGCGCCGCTATCATGCCGGGCGGACCTTCAAACTCCAGGGTGTCAGGAAAAGCATCCGGATCGGAGAAGGCGCTCCATGCCTGACCGGCCAAGAAATTCTTGTACTGCCCGTAAAACTGCCGCAGTCGTATCGAGTTCCGGTCGTAATTGCTCAAGAAGTCAAACTCGAAATAGACTTTTACTTCGTTTCCGCTGTTATCGAGAGTTCCCTGCCGGGTTTCCCAGGTGAATCTGGTCGGCCGCATCGAAACCGTCGAATTCTCCGAATGCGGCGTGGTCGACGATGGAAAGCTGGAGGGAACATATGCGCCATAGTATGTACCGGCATAGTTCAGATCATAGAAGAGGTCTGTTTTTACAAAGCCGCCAAATTTCATGTAGGTGTTTGTACCTGGAAGATGGAAGAACCCGCGCAGTTCTGGATCTAACGGCTCATTATCGATACGCGGTGCACCTACCTCGTTTTCTCCTGCTGTTTCTCTGGTCCGAGTTTCGGTGCCGTAATAATCCACCGGAGAATGTACTACCGGAACTTCGGAAGTCGGCGGAGCAACCGGAGAACGTGGCACAGTACTTGGGGAGGTCCGCGCTCCTTGCAGGGCGGCTATTTGCGCCTTCAGCTCTGCTATCGTCTTTTGCGAGGATTCCTCGAATTGCAAAAGCTTATTCTCCAGATCCTGAAGATTCGGGGTCTGGGCAAAGGCCGTTGAGACGGTGAGCATGCATGCCAACACAAGTCGCTGACGTGTAGTGGCGATCACTTTATCTCCATTCCGCGGAAAAGATGCAGGTCGAATGCCGCGGGGTTTAGAATAATTCGGCGTACTCCTCGCGTCACGGCGTGAGATTGTGAGCTTCGGTGCGGAGAGTATCGTTTTCTACGCCGTGATGATCTCGATCCATGATTTAAATGTGCGGCCTTCGACGAGGAAAGAGAGTGTCGGTTGCAGCCTTTCGCTATCAGATGATTTGGCGCCTGTCGCCGAAGGCATACAAGACGGGAGCAAGTGAGACAACTTTGCAATTGTTCATTAAGGTGTCAACTCTAGGATGCTGGCCGTATTGCTGGTCTGTAGTCGGACGTTGATGCCCTTTCTGCGCAGGAAGACTTAAAAAAAGGGGCTGCTATCTCAAGTTGCTAATCTGAATACGAAATTTAGCGAGACGTGCCGTACAGCATCACGACGATTGGTGAGCGGGATAGAGCGGGCAATTTACCGAAAACAAGGGTGTGGGAAACTCAGGGGCGGAAGGCTGCTTTTTGGATGGATCGTTGTTTCATGGCAGGTCTGGCGGCGAGCACCATTTTTGCGATGCGACTGATTAGGCCGCGAAGCAGAATATAAGGAACGATTGCCAAGGTCACTGCGGTAATCAGCAGTTCCAGGATGTAGACTCCTCTGTGAACGATGAGTTGGTAGACCACGTCCAGAATCGCGGCGAGAAGGAAAACCTTACCAACGTCCTTCCATCCCTGTCGCAACAATTCGCGTCTGTGGGCCGGGTTAAAGAGAACTGTCCATAGAAAAGCCCCTCGCTTTTCACGTGCGTCACGGAGCCCGGCACGAATCGCGAGAATGGTTGCAACCGCCGGTTGTATGATCAGCCGTAGATTCATCGGCCCTGTCAATCGGGCACCGAGGTTCTGCCATACTCTTGCAAAGATATCGTCCATGAGCCGGCTCCTCTCCCGAAAGCGGGGCCATTGCACATGCGCTGCGGATGCAAGCCGCACAACCCGCTTTCAGATCGCTACATGTTTGAAGATGCCGCCGACGGGCCACCAGACGGAGAATACCTTCACCCAGCGATGGAGAACGAATCGCAAAAGTTTAGAGCGACTGGACTCCAGACGCATCAATGTTCTGGAGGATTTGTGCAATGTCCTTGTTAGAAAGAAATGATTGGACTAGGCCGCAGGCGCTGGCGATCCCCAAAGAAGGATATCTGAAGTTAGAACAGGGAAAGTACGGACCGGTATTTCCGAGAACACCTGCATGTCACGGCTTTACGATCATAGCCAAAATCAAGCCGGGCAAAGAGCCGGTGATCCGCGAATATGGAAAGACGCTCGAAAAGGCCCTGGAGACGGATCCTTATGTCCTTGCCCCACTCAGACTTCACTATCTGCGATGGGTGCTATTCGACATCGGCAAAGATACGTACTTTATGTACCAGGGTATCTTCGACACCGACTTCGACAAGTATACCGACGACGCGGTGGCGCTGTTCACCAAGAGCGGCATCTCGACCACTTTCGAGAACTTGGAAGGCTTCCCAGAGGACTGGAAGACCAATGTGCCGGCGTTCATCAAGTTCGTTCGTGAGCATCAGTGTCCCAGTTTCCTGGAATATGGGGAGTATCCGTACGTCACGGCCGACGAGATCAAGAAGGCCCTGAGGCTCAAGAAAGCCTTTTCGGAAATGCTCGACCAGATGCAGTGAGCTTTTGGGATGGCAAGGGACGCCACGATAACGGATAGGTATGAATTCGTCGCCATCGGCTCCGGTCCCGCCGGAGAAAGCGCGGCCGAATTGGCTGCCTTCTTTGGCCACCGTTCGGCTGTGATCGAGAAGGCGCGGCCAGGTGGAACCGTAACCACGACGGGTGGAGTGCCGACCAAAACACTTCGTGAGGCAGCGCTCTACTTCTCCGGGCTTTGTGAAGGAAGTACATATGGTTTGCGGACCGCGGCGCCAGCGGAAGTTGCAATCGACATCATCCGCAGGCGGACGAGGGAAGTTTGCGGCCGGTTGCAAAAAGGAACGGCTGAGAATATCGCCAGGAATCACGTCGACTACATTGAAGGGGAAGCGTCCGTTCAGCAAGACGGCACTGTCGTCGTCGCCGGCAAGGATGGAGGAGAACGTAAGCTCTGTGCCAAAACGATCCTGATCGCAACAGGGTCGCGGCCCCACCGGCCGAAAAATATCTCATTCGACATCCCAGGTGTCTGCGATACGGATACGATCTTGGATCGCGGGCGCCCTCCTCGAGACATCCTCATCGTGGGTGGCGGTCCAGTCGGAGTGGAATTCGCCACTATCTGTCATGCACTCGGCGCAAAAGTCGCCATCGCCGACCTTGGAAGCCGGTTGATCCCGGCAATGGATGGCGAACTCTCCGGTTGGATGGGAGACCTATTCCGCCGGTGGGGCGTCACCACCTATCTCGGATCCACTGTAGAGAGCATTGAAGCAAGGAACGATGCGCTACACGTGAAGCTATCCACACGGCAAATGCTTTACCCGGACACAGCTCTGTTCGCAGCGGGCCGGACTGCCAATACAGAAGGCCTCGGCCTGGAAGCCATCGGAATCAGCCACGACTCCCGCGGACGAATTATCGTCGACCGGAATTTTCGGACCACCGTGGAGGGCATCTACGCCGCCGGCGACGTTGTTGGACCCACTCTCGCTTCCATAGCCATGGAGCAGGGACGAGCCGCTGTTTGTCATGCCTTCGGTATTCCTTTCGAAGAAACTGTCGATCCCACTCCGGTCTCAGCAGTCTATGGGATGCCGGAAGCCTCGGGTGCGGGTCTCACCGAAGAGCAATGCCGGGAACAAGGCCTTGACTATGAAGTCGGCCGGGCGGATCTCGGATGCACGCCGCGAGGCGCCATCGCCGGCCGGGGTGGGTTGCTGAAGTTGATTTTCCAGAAAGAGAACCGAACGCTGCTTGGAGTCCATTGCGTAGGCGACATCGCCTCCGAAATTGTCGGGATCGGGCAGATGGCTATCCGATGCGGTGGCACGCTGAACACCATTGCAAACATGTCAATGAACACTCCGACCTATGCATACGCCTACAAGTACGCGGCGTTCGATGGGTTGCGCCGTATCGCGGCAGCCGGAAAGGAGTCGCTTGATGAGTCAGCCAAACGGCTCAGCCCGAACTTATAACCATCTGCACACGGCCCGAAAATACACCGCGGGCAAACGGCGCTTCAGCGTCTATTGGACCTGGAGCTATCCATGGGAAGCCAACCGAAATACGACTGAACTGGACAATCGATTCTCGACGATGACTGAGGTTCGTCGGGTAGGGTGGCCCGCTTACGAAACGGTCGAGTTTTCGGAAAAGATGTTTCTGCAGGGCATCGCTGGAACGCTGGAGCTGTTCCATCTGTCCATCGTGAGATTCCAGGAGGTCGTCGAGGCTGTCACCGGGTCGCCGGTCGCGGTGTTTCAGCGGATCGATCAGGCCGGCCAGAGATTGCCGCTAGACGAGCGGATCCTCGGAGACACCGACACACTCATGGTCTTCGGCCTGGATCACATGCTCACCGAACAGGAGGCCTCTCCGGAAGAGATCGAGGCCGTCCGGCATTTTCTGGGCCGCGAAGGAACCTGTCTCATCCTGGGACCTCACCATGACGTCGGCAGCTCCGCCGATCTGAAGGAGCGCGCCATGGAATACGCGCATCATGGCGATCCCCTGGTTCCCCGACAGCAGCGCTTCGGCAGGTACACACGATCGCTTATCAAGGGGCTCGGTGTGCCGGTCGAAAACCGTTGGGGCCTTCGCCCGGCCACGGTTCAGGGGACGAACCGGCTCGTTCCGCTCAACACGGTCAGGGATCTGGATACCCGGGGTTGGCTGACCGGCGTTCCCACCTTCAACTTCCATATGCATTTGCCGCATTATGCGGTGACCACGGACGATCCAAAGGCGATCCACGTGTTGGCTCGTCAACCCGTAGATGTCTCCAGGCCCCATCCGTTCGTGGCGGCCGGAAACAAGGAGTTCAATATGTTTCTGTGGATGCCGCCCGCCGGAGACAGGGCTGGGGACATTCTCCTGGCCGACTCCACCATCTTCACCACCCTGTTCGGGGGCGACGAAAGCCTGGAGAGCTTCTGGAAGAATATCGCCACCAGGTGATCGGCAGAACGATCCGGCACGGCAGCGCGCTGCCGGTTCTTGTGGCTGCTTGCATGTTGATGACAATCCCGTCTCATGCTCAGAATCGGGGTGTTTATCCCCTCGGCATGAGCGCCATAAACTCCGGCGTGATGCCGGAATCCACCTTCACGTATTCGAACCAGTTCCTTCTTTACACACGCGATGAGGCCAAGGACAACCAAGGCAAGACTCTGCCGGTGACAGGAAATCACTCCGTGATTCTGGACATGAACACGATTACCTGGGTGAGCGAAGAGAGAATCCTGGGAGCCCGGTATTCCGCGTCCGCCAGCCTTCCTTTCTCGAAGAACGATCTGACTTCTGACCTTCAGGGCAACCTCAGCGGGGGCAGTGGACTTGCGGACTCTTATTATCTGCCCGTCATCTTGGGTTGGTCCTGGACCAGGGCCGTGGTTCGCGTGATGTATGGCTTCCTGGCGCCGACCGGACGATTCAGCGCGGGTGCGAACGACAATGTCGGTTCGGGTTATTGGACGCATACCTTGTCTACAGGGCAGACCTTTTACCTGACCGGGAGCAAACGCCTTTCGCTGTCCGCATTTCAGATGTACGAATTCCACACCGTACAGGAGGGCACCGGCGTGCATCCGGGCCAGACTTTCGACCTGGATTATTCGCTCATGTATTCGCTGGCCAGCACCCGGCGCTTCCAGCTACAAGGAGGCCTCGCCGGTTATGAGCAGAGGCAGACAACTGCGAAGACAGGACCTGGCATAAGCCTGGCGGCGTCTGAAGAGCGGTACGCGATCAATGGCTTTGGCTTCGCAGTGCTCGGCGTCTTACCGAAGCGGGTAAGCGTTGGGCTCAAGTACTTCAAGGAATTCGCGGACCGGGCCACGTTTCAGGGATACTCGCTGCAGGTCGTCGCGTCGATTGGCTTCTAGGAATCGGAAAATTCGTGATGGCAAAGGAGACGGATCGGACTGATGCTCGAGCTTGACGACATTCAAAGCGGGGTGTTGCGACCCCGGCCTGCTCCCTATGCGGCCACGTATGTGCTGTTTCGCATCGACGACTGCAAGGCAGGGCGGGAATTGATGGGCCGCATACGCCCGGTGGTGGCCTCGGCTGCGCATCCGGCAAGCCCGGCAGGCGACACATGGGTGAGCGTCGCACTCAGCTTTCACGGCCTCATAGCATTGGGTGTGCCGCAAGCATCTCTTGACAGTTTTCCTCCAGAGTTTCAACAGGGCATGGCTGCCCGCGCGGGAATTTTGGGCGACACTGGCGAAAGCAGCCCCGAACATTGGGAGAAGCCCCTCGGGTCCGCTGATGTCCACGTCGTGCTCACTGCGCTCGCTCCGGATACCGGGCGACTGGAAGCTGTTCTCGCACGGGCACGCCACGAGTACCAGAAGGTCTCCGGCATTACCGCGATTTGGCGCCAGAATTGTCATGCCCTGCCGAATGAAAGAGAAGCCTTTGGATTCAAGGACGGGATCAGTCATCCTGCGATTGAAGGGTCGGGCATTCCTGGCACTAATCCCTTTGAACAGCCCCTGAGGCCGGGCGAGTTCGTCCTTGGCTACCCCGACGAGATGGGAGATGTGCCGTCGATTCCGAAGCCGGACGTTTTGGGGCGTAATGGAAGTTACGTCGTCTTTCGCAAATTGCACCAACGGGTCGCCGCGTTCCGCCAATATCTCAAGGCGAACTCCTACGGCTCCGAAGGCGAAGAACTCCTGGCCGCGAAGATGATGGGACGTTGGCGTAGCGGTGCACCCCTCGCCTTATGTCCGCTGCACGATGATCTTGAACTCGGCGCAGACCCACGGCGAAACAACGCTTTTCTCTTTAAGGAAGATGACACGATCGGCTATCACACACCCTGCGGCTCGCACATTCGCCGGATGAACCCACGCGATGCGAACGTGGCGGGTGTAGTTCGCATCCACCGGATGATCCGCCGTGGAACCTCGTACGGACCGCCGCTTCCGCATGGAGTTATTGAAGACGATGGCCTGGAGCGGGGATTAATGTTTGCTTTTGTCGGAGCCAATCTCGGGCGGCAGTTCGAGTTCGTCCAATCGGAGTGGATGAACGATGGCAGCTTCTTCGGAGGAGGCGCCACGAAAGATCCCGTCGCGGGAGCGAACAGTGGCGCAGATGGCTATAGTTTTCCGAGGCGTCCGCTTGCAATGCGCCTCAAGGGATTGCCTCGATTTGTTGTCACAAGGGGCGGCGAGTATTGCTTTCTGCCTGGCCTCCGCGCATTGCGATGGCTCGGAGAGCTTGAGTCTTAGGCACAGAACATATCTGCCCTTCACGCCAACAGAACGCCGTGGCTGGCCAGAAATGTCACCCTTCCCGAAGCGCACGTTCTGTGCGGATGTCGATTGTTCCGGAGTGGCCCAAAAGCTATCTATCGCGGGGAGTTTTGAAAGCAGACCGGCGGGCGCCCAGAGTTCGGAGCGTTATCCGGCCAATATCGGTGGGCGATTCCAGAAGCCGTTTCCGGGGCTGCGACATAGAACTGCGAGAAGGCGACCCTACGACGTGGATAGTCTCCTGACACGCCGTCATTGAGGACAAAACCGCCGGGGGACGATCAAGGGCGAGTCGAGCCGATCTGGTTCAGAACCTTTGGAGTGGGCGGATCTTCAAAGCTGTGATGAGTCGTTACAGATTTGCCTGGAAAGATTTGCGCAGCTTCCTTCCCATTGTCGTTTGCAATCCCGGCACGCCATAAATTCTACGCCCGCCATGAACGGCAACACATCTTCATTCGCAGGGAATATGTGACCTCTACTGCCCGGTCCTTAGCGCGATCTCCTCACTAAGGCCGGGTCTCTTTCACTATAAAGTAGGAACCTTGTACACTTCGCCTACCCCAGTCCACTTGGAGGTATAGACGCCCATGGCCGTGGTCCAACAATGCTGAGTTGGTCGACATCATCGTCGATGGCGGAGAGTCCGCCAAGAGCCTGAACCGCCTGGCATGGCGCGGTTGCTCGGTAGTGTCCTGAGCAGCCCTGGACACCACCGGTTGCTCGCACGTTGACTCCGGCGAAGTGCAGGTGGTTATCATCGCGAAGCTCACCTTGAGCGTGAAGGATTTGTGCACGCTGCTGGGGCGCTTCGAGCGGCGCGGCGCAGCCGGTTGGAGACTCTTCAGGCAGAGTCCGGTACTACGTGCTCTTTACTACGCCGACGATCTTTGTTGGATGAAGGCGACGATGTCAGGTTCGACGTGGACACGCTGATATGTGGTGCCCTCCTGGCCCACTGGAGGGTCGGTGCCCTGTAGATCAAGAGGGATCGAACTGCAAAGTGGCGTTTACTGCGGCGGGTGTTTTCCATTTTCGGCCTCTGTTCATCTGATGCATGTACGCCTGGCGGTCGTCCAAGTAAATTACCCGACTTAGACGGAGCTAAATTCGCGGTCCCAGCGGGATCGACCTGCAACCGGCACGATGTGCGATGGCGCAGCCGTTGCTCGAACGGATCGTCGATGATCCAGAAGCTGAAAATTGGCGCCCGGAGCTTTTCCGTCAGTGCCGCTACGGCAAAGACACTTGGAGACTTAGAGGCGCCTCTCTGGTGTCGCAACATAGGAGCCGTCAATGGCTGCGACCGTTTGCGTGCCGCAGTTTGCCATCACAAGCCGGAGCTCGCCTTGAAGAATCTCGAGCACCCGTTCGACGCCCGCTTGGCCGAACGCTCCCAATCCCCACAGGAAGGGGCGGCCGATTCCCACTGCCTTGGCTCCGAGCGTGAGCGCCTTGAACACGTCCGTTCCCCGGCGGACACCGCCGTCCAAAAACACCGGAATTCGACCGCCCACCTCGTTCACAATTTCCGGTAGAGCCTCGATGGTCGATCGTCCTGTTTCGGTTGCCCGGCCTCCGTGGTTGGAAACCAAAATGCCGTCCATGCCATGCTCGACCGCGAGGCGCGCGTCCTCGCGGGTATCGATGCCTTTGATAAGAAGCTTCAACGATGTCGCTTTTCGCAAGTGGTCGACAAATTCCCAGGTCATGCTCGGATTCTGCATGGCGACACCAGTCATGTTGATGCCGTCGTACATTTTCCGTCCCTTGACCGTCGGACCCAGTCCGCCTTCATGGCACGCTAGGCACGGTCCAAGGTCTTTCGGAGGGCGCGCAGGTAGGTTTCACTATTTCGGCCCGTGGTGTTATCGACGGTGAGGGCGATCACCGGACACCCTGCCGCTTCGACGCGCCGCACAAGTTTTTCGCATGCCTCCCAAGCGGTGGGAGCGTAGAGTTGGTACCACACCGGCCTGCCGTGCGCGGAGTTCACATCCTCGACTGCGGTCGACGTGGAAGTGGAAAGCATCTGCATGGTCCCTCGCGCTTTGGTGGCGCAGGCTACTGCGAGTTCGCCATCCGGATGAAGAAATTTCTCACCGGAGGCAGGGCACGTGAATATGGGGCTGTTGTACACCGTACCGAACAGGTCCGTCCGCGTATCGACCTTGCTCGCGTCGTGAAGCCGGCGCGGTCGCAACTGGATGTGCTGAAACCCTTCGCGGTTGGCGCGGAGAGTAGCGTCGTCGTCCACTCCGCTTGCCAGGAATGCCCAGTGGACCGGATCGACCTTGCGGCGCGTGGCTTCCTCAAAATCCATCACACTGAAAGCCTCTTTCGGATCGGCCATGACCTCGGCGATCTCAGGCGCCCGCTCCGCGAATGCACGGATTCCGCCAAGCGCGCCGACGTAGGGGCTCCCGACCAGATACTTAAGAAAGGCCCGGCGGTTATGGGTAGAAAATGCTGGACTCTTCATGTTTACTTTCGTTGCGCGGCAAGCTCCTTTTCGAGGGCCTCATCTTCCCCATAGATATCCCGGAAAAAGTGCACCTCGCCGTTGCTCATGACCACAGCGGTCGCGTACATCAGCACAACTTGAATCGGGCGCTTGACCTTGACAGAAATCGATTCCGTCCCCTGCATCGCTTCAACCACGCGATCCCGCGACCATCCGGACTGCCCACGCAGGACCCAGTCCGCCAGGTCTTCCGGCTTTTCCACGCGGATGCAGCCGTGGCTGAGATCGCGGCGCTCCCGATCAAAGAGCCACCGCGCCGAGGTGTCGTGCATATATACACCGTATTCGTTCGGGAACACGAACTTCACCAACCCCAGAGTGTTCTTCGGGCCCGGTTTTTGGCGCAACTGAAGTTTTCCCGTGCCCAATTCCGATAGCATGTCGTCCGAGACCCTTCCGTCCCCGGCCACTTCACCCTGCCGGGTGACCATCTCGAAGTGGTTCGCCGAGACCCACGAACGGTCTTGCTCGATTTCCGGCAGCAGTTCGATGCGTTGGATGCTGGCCGGCACGTTCCAGTACGGAAGAAAGATCACGGTCTCGAGCTGCGAACGCAGAATGGGACTCTTGTGATCGGGAGCCTCGCCGACCACGACCTTCATCTCGAGCTCGGGATCGTGTCCTGCGGCGTTGGCCCCACCGAAGGCGCGCAATCGAAATTCCGGGACGTTCAAAACGATCGCTGGCCGGGCAGGATCGTACGGCCGCCGCCGCCAGCGCTCCAAGGTCAGTTCAAGTTGACGAACTCGGGCGCGGAGTGGTGTGTTCAACTGCTCAAGCGTCGTTGTATCGATGCGGCCGTCCGGCGCGAGCCCATGACGCGATTGAAACCTCTTTACTGCTGTCACCAGCTCGCCTTCATACATCTCCGAATCATCGGGGACGTCCCCCGAGGCGAGATCTCCGATCCGCGATAGCAGGCGAATGAGACGAGGTGTGTCCGCGTAGTGATCGCCCGGTTCTACGGGTTCCTCGGAGGCCTGCAGGAGTGCTCCGTCGTCCTCGGATGCCAGAACCCGATATTGGTGCAGCGCACGCAACGTCCTTTCATATTCGTCCGTTGGGACCGTCAGGGATTGATCGCGCGCCTGCCCCAGGCGAAATACAGTGCACGCAAGTGTAAGCAAAATCAGAGTCGTTAGGAGGGACTTCGAGCTCATGATTAAAAAGGAGGCATCCGGCGCGCCGATCTACAAGCCGCGCCCGGAGTTTGTCCTTTCACTCAAGTTTTTGACATCAGCGCCAGAAAGCGTCATCAAAACCTGCGATGCTCAGCGAGGCCCCCGCGTCTTCAAATAGGGGGTGTCAGCACAGACCAGGAACGATAGTGAACACTGGTCCCTATAGCGCCAATCGCTGAAGCGCGCGCCACCCCGCCCGCCTATAGTTCTACCATCCCCGGACCGATGAAAGACTCTGTTGTTCCTGCAAATCCAGGCAACCAAAACCCTTACGTTGTCCATCGGTTTGTGAACGTATTCCTTTGCTCCCGGCTATAGCGTTCATTCTTTGTCAGGCTACGCTGGGATGCAGGAGCTCGCTCTGCCACGCGTAACTGATTCGGGACAATCAGTCCAATTCAGTCTATTTCGCAAGCTCCCTATTAACTGCGCCTTAGCCAACTTCCAATCACGGGTCACACTCTGTGGGGAATGTTGAATACCTTCACCGTCTCTTCGACGCCCCCCCGACTTTTTCGCCAAGGGTCTTCAGTGCCATCAATCGGCCGCCAGTTCACGGTCGCGCCCTGAGGAAACGTCTTGGATCTCATCAAGATTGAAAGTACCTGTAACCTGCAAAAGAAGCATTTGGTAATCGATCGCATCACTACATGCGGAACGGCTTATCGACTCACCCGCGCCACAGCCGGGATACGAACGAGGTGCTGTATGAAGTTCGACGGGAAGGCTTCACTCTTCAGATCTTGGGTAGTGATTCTATGCACGATTATTCTGGTGCCCGGGGATACGCTGACGTATGCATCGGAATCGGCAGCACCGGCGCAGCCAAATGGTCAGACCATCAAACTTTCGCCTGAGCAACTGGATTCTCTCGTCGCGCCCATCGCGCTTTATCCAGATCCGTTGCTGGCCCAGGTCCTGGCCGCTTCCACATATCCCCTCGAAATCGTGCTTCTCCAACGATGGCTGGAGACGAATAAGAACCTGAAAGACAAACAGCTCGCGGATGCCGTCGCCAAACAACCCTGGGATCCAAGCGTCCAGGCTCTAGCTCCTCTACCGGAAGTCGTGAAACTACTGGGAGACAACATTCAGTGGACTACTGATCTCGGCAATGTTTTCCTTGCTCAGCAAAGCGACCTGATGGATGCCGTTCAACGCATGCGCAGGAAGGCGCAGGACAAGGGCGCCTTGCATACTACGCAACAGCAGACAGTGGAAACGAGGGTAATTGAAAACCAGAGTGTGGTTGTGATAGAGCCAGCCAATCCGGAAGTTGTTTACGTGCCTTCGTATGAGCCGGCAGCTGTATACGGTCCACCGGCGTATCCATATCCGCCTATTTACTATCCGCCTGGCTACTACGCGGCAGGCGCCGCGCTCGCCTTCGGCGCGGGAGTGCTAATGGGTGCGTGGTGGAGCGGCGGTTGGGGCTGGGGATGCGGCTGGGGCGGCAGCGGTGTTTATATCAACCACCACAACAGCTTCAATCGCAACACTATCTCTGGCGGCGTAGGTGGTGTGGGTAGGCCCGGCGGAATAGGCGGTGTAGGTGGTGTGGGAAGGCCCGGCGGCGTCGGTGGTGTGGGTGGTGTCGGCGGTGTAGGTGGTGTGGGCAGGCCTGGCGGCGTTGGTGGCGTAGGTGGTGTCGGCGGAGTAGGTGGCGTGGGCAGGCCCGGTGGCGTTGGTGGCGTAGGTGGTGTCGGCGGAGTAGGTGGCGTGGGCAGGCCCGGTGGCGTAGGCGGTGTAGCCGGCGTCGGTGGTAACCGGCCCTCGACTCTACCCGCTCAGGGAGGCTTTGGGCAAAACGGACTCAGCAACTGGACGCACAACCCCGCACATCGCGGTGGCACACCTTATCGGGACCGGGCTACGGCAGACAGATTTGGGGGCAGCGCTCGCGGTGATTCACTTACCCAACGTCAGGCTGGTGCCCGGCAACAAATTGCTCGACAGGGTGGAAGGCTCAACAGTAAGCCTGCCGTGAGTGGGGGTCTAGGCAACTTTGCGGGGAATGCAGGCCTCGGCAACCGCGCAGGAGGCGTTGGTACCGCAAATCGCGCCGGTGGCGCCGGTTTTGGTGCGGGCGGTGCCGATCGTATAGGTGGTCGCAATCTTTCGCGCGGTGGTGCAGGTGACCGAAATGCCTTCGGAGGCGGTTCCCGCGGATTCAATGGATCCAACGCACGCAGCAACAGCAATCGTGGCTTCTCCAGTATGGGAACTCGCGGTGGCAACTTCAGTCGTGGCGGTGGAGGTTCCCGCGGGGGCGGCTTTAGTCGTGGTGGTGGAGGCTTCCGAGGTGGCGGTGGAGGCTTCCGAGGTGGCGGTGGAGGCCGCCGAGGTGGAGGCGGTCGTCGCAGGTGAGTGCTGCGAATCGAAGTACCAAATCACAGGAGCACGGATATGAAATCGATACTCACGAACACGAAGTCTTGGAGACAGGTTTCCGTTTTGTGCGCGATAGCGTGCGCATGCGTGTCCGCGACGGCCCTCTTCTCCGCTCAGCGGCCGACGGCGAGAACGGTTCCGCTGACTCCCGCTGCGCCAGTTGCAGGGGCCAAACACTTCGACACTCCGCAACAGGCTGCCGATGCGCTGGTCAGTGCGGCCGAAAAGTTTGACGTCGCCGCGCTGACGGAAATCTTCGGCCAGGACGGGGACGACGTCGTCTTCAGTGGTGAATTCGCGCAGGACCGCAAGCGTGCTTCTGATTTCGCCGTCCAGGCTCGCGAGAAGACGAAGGTTTCTGTGGAGCGAAAGAGTGGGAACCGTGCATTCGTGCTCGTGGGAAATGAGGACTGGCCTTTCCCCGTACCGCTAGTGAAAAGGGGCGAGAAATGGTTCTTCGACAGCAAGGCCGGCCGGCAGGAACTGCTGTATCGTCGCATCGGCGCGAATGAGCTGGATGCAATTGCAATTTGCCGCGGGTACGTGGAAGCGCAAGATGAATATGCTCTTCAGCCGCGCACGGGGTACGATGTAAACCAATATGCACAGCGAATCGTCAGCGCTCCCGGGAAGCAGGATGGCTTAGCGTGGCAAGACCCCGATGGCACGTGGGGTGGTCCGATTGGTGAAAACATCGCGCGAGCAATTGAACAAGGCTATACCACCGGCGCGAAGCCATACCATGGCTACTTTTTCAAGATCCTGAAAGGACAAGGCCCGGCTGCGCCACTCGGCGAAATGGATTTTGTGGTGAAAGGAGTCATGATCGGCGGTTTTGCACTTATCGCCGCACCCGCTGAGTACAAAGTAACAGGCGTGCGGACCTTCATGGTCAGCCACAACGGTGTAGCTTACGAGAAGGATCTTGGACCCAAAACGTTAGACGAATTCAAGAAGATGGAACGTTTCAACCCCGATGCATCCTGGACGCCGCTTTCCAAGGAAAAGGATTAGATTAGCAAGCGGACCGTCGTCATACCCTGACATTCACATTCAATCCCCAAGGCCGACGCATTTCAGCACGAAAAGAGCAGCTTTGAAGTCCGACTATGGCTGCGGCGCTGTGAGATTTCCAGGGTCGATTGGTACCGCTTCTTGGGCGGTGCCGCCAACTCTGGCTCGTTCCTCCCCGCAATTCCACTTCAAGCGCGTTGCGGGTATACGTATGGCGGGCGAGTTGCCACTCTAACGGAACGTTGCTAAAGAAAAAAGGGCACGACTCAGAGTTACAAAGCCGTGCCCAGCTAGGAGAGAGTAGGGACATTTCAGTGTCGAGGAGCGAACTCCCGGGAAATACGATCACAGGACTCGTCGTATCGGAGTCTATCGCTCACCGAACGTAAAGATGAATCCGGTAGAGGCGCGTAGTCCGTTCTGGGTGCCACTATTCCCAGTCACGAGGCTTGGGAAAGTAGTCAGTACATAATCGACTTCAATCGGCCGGAAGGCAAAGCGCTTGGAAATTCTCCAGTCAATGCCGCCGCCCGTAATCATGGCAAAGCCCGTTTGTGAAGCGCTCACTCCCGCCGTTATCTCGACACCGGGCCCAGGAAACAGATTATGTGGTGTGACCACGGGAAACACAGGCGTGTTGGGATCAGTCACGGCGCTCACTTCCTTGCGGGCCGACCGCTCCGCTGCTCCGAACAAAATTTGAAAATAGGGAGTGAAGCGTGACGACGAGTGATGCGATATGCGCGGTCCAAATAGGAAAAAGGATGTCCTATTGTCGATATTGACCACACCGACGTTTCCTCTGTTCACCGCGCCCAGATCGGCTACAAAACCAATCGATTTGTTAAAGTTGTAAATGAACTGGGCGGTACCACCATTCATGGAAAAGCTACCTATGGACTGGCCAAGTACGTTGTCACTTTGCAGGTCCGTCCGCATAAAGGTATAGCCCAGAAAAGTTTCAAATTTCGGTACATCCTGTGCACCGGCCACTAACGCGAACAGCAAACCGCCTACGATAAGCGTGATGCTCTTCTTCATTCGTAATCTCCTTGGATAGGGGAGTAAACACCTACGAGTCCTTCTCAATTTCTCGACTCACGAAAAGAACCGTACTAACCCCTACCTGCGGTTGCTGATTGAATCTCAGTCAGGACGCTTTAATTTTTGGGGTGAAATCGTCACTTGGGTATTCTGACTTACTTTTTGGTACGCCGCGGCCGGCTTCGATATCGCGTTCGGTCCGATCAACACAATTCGAAATTTAGACTGATCTACGTGGTGCCCAATTTGCACATTAGACTCGTGGGGACCTGGCTGCCGGACGTTCTATTCGGCAGCACCTAAAGCCCTCGGACCGTTGGCTGTGAGGTGAATTTTCGGTGCAGAGGATCAAGGACCCGCTTGTGACCTGACCGGAATTTCTGCACGAGTCGAATGGAGAGACTGGAAGACAGAAAGGAACCGGTCAGGTCAGTAGCGACTGATGCTAAGGTACGTGTTTTTAGGTGTGTTACTCAGCCTACCTGGTAGCCCTCCTTTCCTCGCGACGGTTATGGCGGGTATGCATACCGCCGGCTACGGCTCCGACGGCCGCGCCCTTGCCAGCGTCCCCCGCAATGGCGCCGACTGCGGCGCCGGCTGCCGCACCCTTGGCCCGGCTGTGAGTGTTCTTCGGTTGCTGGGTTTGCGTGGGCGGCGCAGTTGTTTGGGTCGCCGGCGGTTTTGTTGGCTGGGTTGGCGTCGACGATTGGGACACCATCACAGTCGGCATAGTGAGTGCCATCACAAACGACATAACTCGGCTTGAATGTTTCATATTGACCTCCTATTAGGCTGCTCTGTTCCGGTCCGCAATCCGGCGAGGCCACTACCTGCAATTCATGATGCTATTTCCTGTCATGGTGGATGCTTTTTAGAACGATTTGACGGGTTGTGGCTGCCCAAGGCTGAGCAGGCCCATAATGTAGACATTTACATTTTCAGGCTCATAAAGTTCCAGAGGTTAACGGCGATTGTTATCGGAGAACTGTCTAACTGATGATAAGACTGATCGGCCGTTGCACTCCACTATCGTTCATCTAGATAATGCTCTGCAATCGCGCAGGTAGCCGTTAGATTAAAACTCCTGTAGCAGAAGAACGATCATCCCTTTGAACAGAGCCGCTTGATTCCGGCTCGCCGGCCGTTTCATCCATCGCCGAGACGCGCATTTCGGAGTGGTCTGAGTGGCTGCATACAAGTCTGGCCGGGAGGTTAAGCATGCGCAGCTTCGAATATCTGCTGCTCGGTCTCCTGATCGTGCTGGGTAGCCCTACTCTGCAAGCGATGAAATTCCAGCAAGGCGGTACGGGGAGGATAGAGGGTTTCGTTCTCGATGAGAAAGGCGCACCAATCGATCGAGGGTCCGTTCAAGTGTTAAATATTATGCATGGGGGCGCGAGCAGGGCATCTGTCCAGTCAAACGGCTTCTATCGGATCGTAGACCTGGCAGGGGGGAGGTACTCCCTTTGGATAGAGGCCAGAGGGTACGCTTCGGAGCAGATTCCCCTGGTAGTCGTAGAGGAGGGCCAGGCGACAAGGAAAGATATCCAGCTGAAGCGTGAGCCTAGAGATCGGGGCAGTTGTTCGAGGGGTCGGCATTCCAGATCCAGGGACCTCTAAGAACTGTACACTCTGCCCGCGACTGCAGGGGCCTAATCGGAAGCCGCACCTCCAGGGTGCAACCTGATGACTGGGGGGCATCGCTCCGGTCACCGGTCGCAGCAGTACCCGTCCGCCGATTTCCAAACCCGCCTCCCGCTCCAGAATCGCCGCCTGCCGGTACAGCGGAGTTCGGTCACAATACTTGGACAGCACCCTGGCGATCACTACCGTATTAAGGTGTGCGGAATTCTGTATCATCAATACGTTGACCCGAGGCTCAAGGGAGCGCTCTTGAGGTTTAAGGCTTACATTTCGCGGATTTCACATCGCGTCACGCTGTTTATCGGGCTTCGAGGTTCGTTTGCCGCCGATCCAACGGCAAGAATGCTGTACGTTCTCCTCGCGACTCTCGCCGTGTGGCTCGCAGCCGCGTTGGTCTTCACGATACCGTTCGCTCCAATGAGCTTCCCACGGATATTCAATACGGTCGTCCTGGAAGCAAGTTACGCCACTGCACTCGTGCTGCTCCGGCTCGGCCACTTCCGGCGCGCCAGTCTGGCCTACCTCAGGCACTTGGATCTGGGCGACGCTTGTCTGCTCTTCCTACGGCGGTGTACGTAGCCCGGGAGCGCTACTCTACGTGTCCTTACCAGCCTCGGCGGCTTGGCTCCTCGGATACAAAGCCGCCATATGGACAGGGGGTGGGTGCCTGCTCAGCGCACTGGTATTTACGGTTCTGGAGATGACGCACGCGAGTCTTCCGCTCCAGCGCCAGGCAACGCCACTGGGCATCTGGGCCATAATCGTACAAGCCGTCCTGATCAACGCCATCCCGGTGGGACAGATCATCGGCAGGCTGCGGGAGACGCTAAAGGAATTGCAGCGACACCAGCAGCACCTTGAGTCGCTGGTTGATCAACGCACGCACGAACTTGTGCAGGCGCGTGACCAGGCGGAGTCCGCCAACCGGGCCAAGAGCGCGTTCCTGGCCAATATGAGCCACGAACTTCGTACGCCCCTCAGTGTCATCCTGGCATCCTCCGAACTCCTGAGCGAGAGTGACCCAACTGCCGATCAGCGTGAAATCATCGGCGCGATCGGCCGCAGCGGCGAGCATCTCCTGGGACTGATCGACGACGTGCTGGATGTCGCCAAAATCGAGGCTGGCAAAAAGGAACTCGCGATCGCAGCCAGCGATTTGATCTCCACGGTGCGAACGGTCGTTGCAATGATGCGGGGCCGGGCGGAGGAGAAGCATCTGGCGCTCGTTTACTATCAAGCTCCTGAAGTGCCGCGCTACGTCCGCGTAGATGCGCCGAAGTTGCGGCAAATCCTCATCAACCTGCTCGGCAACGCCATTAAATTCACAAGAGAAGGAACCGTAAAGCTACAGTTGAGCGCTCAGCCGGCTGACGAACCCGGACGCGCCCGGCTTTGTTTCGATATTGAGGACAGTGGCGTGGGGATGCCACAACACGACCTGGGCCGCATATTCGAGCCGTTCGAACGGGTGCGCAATGCTGATCCACAAAAGGGCACAGGTCTCGGCCTGACAATTACTCGCCGATTTGTAGAGCTGATGGGCGGGACGACTGCTTGTTGAGAGCGAGGTGGGCCGAGGTTCACGTTTCGTGGTCGAACTGCCGCTGGAACTGGCAACGGAGTCGGAGACTTACAGGGTAGAACTGGCCCCAGAGCATCCCTTCATCCTTGAATCAGGCCAACCGGAATGGCGTGTTCTGATTGTCGAAGACGACCCTGAAAGCGCCACGGTCTTGCGGAAGATGCTAACTCGCGCAGGCTTTCAGGTGAGGGTCGCGGAGAATGGAGCACTCGGGATCGAGGCGTTCCAGCAGTGGCGGCCGCACTTTATCTGGATGGATCTGGGTCTGCCTCAGTTGAGTGGCACGGAAGCGACACGGCGGATTCGCCAGTTGGACGGCGGGGCGGAGATAAAGATCGCCGCCATAACCGCGGCTGCAGATGCTTCGGATCGTGACGGGGTGATACGCGCAGGCTTTGACGACTTCGCTTTCAAGCCATTTCGCCGGACAGAAATCTTCTTCTGCATGGCGCGCCACCTGGGTGTGCGCTATTCGTCTTCAGAAGCGGCGGGAAATAAATCGCACCTGCAAGCCGGCGGTCGTCCGGCATGAAGGTCTAGGCGGCGCTTCACCTTGCCCCTTAACCTTAAACCGACACCCCGATGACGACCTGCACGTTCCCAACCTTATCGTTTCGTCCTGGGAAGCCCTCCGATGAGTATGAGGCCATTAGGCCACACCTGCATTCCTGACTTCTGCCGGGTCTGCCGCCCGGAATTGGACCGCAGCATCGGGGATTGCTTCGGACGAGCTGCGCAACGTGCCTGCAAGGGTCGTGCTTGATTCCATTCCCCACCGGTTTCGTTTTGCGCCGCGCGCTCTGTGTGAATGAGGTGTGAGTCTGGGGACCAGCCACTGATTTCCTTTTGAAACCAGTTGCAGCTTCAGCAGCCTTGCCTTGTCCCCGAGCCACTGCTACATTGGGCGGTGTCGTCCAGACTGCACCGCCGAAATGGTTGTATACTCGCTACGGGGAACGCCAGCTCTCCATTTCAAGCTGAACCAGCGCTGCTGTGAACAAATCTATTGGTTTTCAGACCTAGCCAAAGGTGGAGAGTGTTTTCTCGCGAGCACCAAAGGCTTTTCGTCCAAGACATCAGAAGCGGGGTTACCATCCAAAATGAAGTCCGTAGCTTTGGTGTACCCGCCGTACACTACCGTGCACACAAAACCCGACATGTCGTCGGTAAGACGGATATAGACTTTCTGTTCGATGAGCGTTTTCATGGCCTTGACCTCCTGAGTTGAGCTCTCTTCATGTTGTATGCAGTTAGCATTCCACTCTGGAGCCGTTCTTGCGGTAGATTGTCGCCATTCAGAATCGGCTCTGATCTTCCAGCAGAAGTCTAGCGGGAGGTATTGCAACGGCTTCAAAGCCGACCCTGAAGGCACACCTTGATCGATACACGACCCTACTCTGCATATGGAACCTCATCGATGTTGCTGGTGCGTTCGGTCCAAGATCGTGTCGCTTGCTACTAACTCACGAGTGCCTATAGCCGGGAGATGACAGGTCCGATGGCTGAAGCAATCAGATGCTTCCTCCGCAAATTGTTTAGCCTTAACAATCTAATGGGACTAGTTAGAGAAACATTGTCTGTTCCGATGTAGGCCGTGTCCTCTTGAACGTGACTGAATCGCGTTCATGTCATGGAGCGGTCGTTCTCTGAGGGTGCTGCGGCACATTGGGCCGGAAGAGCTTTGAACAATTTGCGCAGTGATCAGATGCTTCAACTCGTCCGCATTTGCTTCAGCGGAGGGGGAAACGTTCAAGCCTCCATTCGCGGTTCCGTGGTTTTAATCCACCGAACCGCGAACGGCAAAAGAGGCCAATGCTGGAAGCGCCCTACGGTCTTAGTGCGTGGCCTAGGAACGCCTTCGCCTTTGACATTTCGGCGTCCCACTGCGTGAGCTGTTGTGGAGTCAGGATCTTGGTTACCTGCTCGCGAATCGAATCACGCACTCTCCCCGCTGGAATGCCTTCATCCAGCTTGGTTTCCGCATTTTCGAACGCTGTCCTTAGTTGCGCTTTCTGGGCGTCGGAAAGGTTCAACTCGGCACCAAAACGTCGTACTTCGTCTTCTATTCTGCTTCTTACTTCAGGCGTCATCTTCAATCTCCTTTATTTCTATTTTGTGAGTTTGTAACTCCCGCGATCACACCAATTCAGACAACCAGGCGGCACCTTTGCGGATGGCGCCCAGGGGTTTCCTATGCAGGTTACGCCACGTCTCGGACAGCCTGTTTTTGCTGGCCCTGAGATCGCGGGACTTACGTTGCTCGGGGCATGAGATGCTCAGCAGGGCAGCGCCGGTTCAAAACATTCATCGCGAACACTGCGAGCGCGTGGCGCGTCGACAACAATTTCTGCCGGCGACCGGAATCACTCGGCTTGTGTTTTCGGTGGGGCTTCCCCCGCGGCCTGAGGCATATTGCCAAAACTTTCTCCGATTATAATCAACGCACAAGGCAAACAAAGGTCGAAACGCCATGACTTCCGCCCTCTGTTAAGCCCCACCGGCCACCGAGTTATTGGTCCACGAACAGCGCTGATTTTCCTAACAGTTCTCCGCTGCCACGAAGGTCTTCGGCGAGCATGAGGAGAACTCTGCCCCGATGGCGAATCTTGACAAATGGGTCCTCGTCAATATTGCCGCCCACAAGAACGATGGTGGCTCCTGCTGGAATGGATATTACTATCCGATAATCCTCCTCAGACAAAATGGCTCTACCGCGAGTTTTCAACCTGAAGATGTTTCCCACGAATCGTCCCGCTCCTTTCATGCCGGATCGGAAAAGATGCAGACCAGACAAAACTAGATGCAAGAAAGTATTAACGCTGAAAAGTGCGTTCGGATACTTCCATTTCCTCAGAAAGTGGAGTATGATTTGCGAGGCGGCATGAGATACCAGCGATCCACACTGCGTCATCGAGTTTTTCCGTCTTCCTTTCGCCCGCAACATCCTGCAGAACAGTCACAGGTTCGGTATCCAACCAAGATGCAGTGGTTCGTGACCTGGCTCGGGGCTAGTCTTTTATCGCTGCTAGTGCTCGGTGTACTCCTGGAGATGCACTGTTAGACAACAGGAAGCTAGCGAAAGACGTGGACGGAATGACGTGATTGGCAAACCGCATCGGGACGCCAGACTATCAAATGACGGCGGGCGTGGATTCGCAGGATCTTCCGAGATCGGAGCCGTCGAACGATATCCAACGTCCCCCAGCAGAGCGGTTCTTCGACCGGGAGGGACATCTCGTGAAAAAGAACACCGAACTTGCCCTTTTGCTCGAAAAAACTTTCGCCGGCACGTGCTTGGGTGGTATCGGACTCTTTGAATCGGCAGTCAGAATGTTATCCGAACTCCAATGCGACCCAAAGACTCAGTGCGTCGAAATCAACTGCTCGAGCCGTCCTCAGTCGAGGTAGAGAACTCGGTTAAGTGGGCGTGCCCCACCTAAGCCGATTGCCCCCAGACTCGTTGGCCACGACTACGAAGGTCAACTGCGAATATTGATAGAACCTTATCCTCGCAACGAACTCTGACAAATCCGTTTGCTTCGGCGTCTCCATCTACGAGAGTCACAAGGGCATTTGCTTCAATGGTAACTATACGAGGCTGAGCGTTCTCGTTCAGAATCGCTATCGTGGAAGTACTCAATTTGAAGGTCGGTTGCGGCATTGTCGCTCCTCGGTGTCCGCTGGCTCTTTTGAAGTTGTGTTTTCACGTCAAACTCCGACGTGATAAGTCAGGATGTGGAGGGGCCCGATCCTAAGCCGATTCCGTAGTGAAGATCCTCCGGGCGGATGAGCAAAAGCTTATCGTCATAGCGAATGTTGATAAAGCTGTCTCGCTCGATGTCGCCGCCGACAACAGCCACAGACGCACCGACTGGAATGAGAATCACCCTGCGATGATTGTTCTTTTCTGGGAAAATGGCCATGGTGCCATTTCTGAGCTTGAAGGTACCTGCAACGATCATCTTCTTTTTCCTTTCTGTTTGAGTGGAGAGCAAGATGCAAACCAGACAGACTTGAGTGCAAAAGATTTCTTGACAGTGGAATCCCAGGCGTGATTAACTTGCCCACAAAGTTCAGAATCTATGACAAACATTCCGGCCTCGCTTCGGACGCAATTTCAATGGCGTAGGAAGCCGCTCTTCCGGTAGGTCTTAGGAACACGAATCGCTGCGAGGCACTCCCAGGTTCGTACTGCTGTTGAATGCTGACGCGTGGGTGACTGGTCAACGGTCGCGAGCAGATGCGCCAGCAGTCGGACACTTTGACGCCGCCGCGATATCGATGTCCGCTGTTAGGCAGGCTTCGTCTCCGCGAAGATCGTTTAGGAAAGTCTGTTTGTCAGGTCACACGACATCTGCTGTGGAAACTTCCATCCGTTACCAGTCCCTTCGGTTGGAATCGACTCGCGGGTCGTAGTTAAAAGAAATCGCAACGTAGAAATGCGAATCGATGAATCCTGGAAGGAAGCGCCATGTCCTGGCTCGCGGCATCTTTACAAAACCACCCCGAGATTGCCCTTTTTCTCGCCCTTGGGCTCGGACAAGCCGCTGCCCGACTTCGTATTGGGTCTTTCAAGCCGAATGCTGTTGTTTGCGTGCTTCTGGCTGGCGTGGCCGTTGGCCAACTCGGCATTAAGCCGCCGCCAGCGCTGCAATGGTCTTTCTTTGTTCTGTTCCTCTTCGCAGTAGGGTACAAAACCGGCCCACAGTTTTTCGAGGGACTTGGGCGTAGCGCGCTCCCGCAGGTCGGGCTCTCTCTGCTCTTCTGCGCCGTTGGCCTCGCAAGCGCGTATTTCATTTCCAAGCTCTTCGGATTCAACGCTGGAGGCGGTGCCGGCATCATTGCAGGTGGGCTCGGAGCTTCTCCCGCGATGGGCACAGCTGAAGATGCGATTGCAAAGCTGCCTATCTCCGAAGCAGCCCGACAGCAACTCACCGCGAGCTCGGCCGTTGCCTTTGCCGTAACATACCTCGTCGGCGTGATTACAACGATCTTTACCCTATCGAAAGTTGACCCGTGGCTGATGCGAGTTGATCTGAAATCCGCATGCCGCAAGCTGGAGGCAGAACTCGGGATTGAAGACAACGAGCCTGGAGTGTTTTCCGCTTACCAGCATTTCGCTGCCCGATCGTATTCGATACCCGAGTCCCTCGACGGCAAGACCGCGGCGGCACTCGAACTGGCGTTCTCGCCAGCACGAGTGTTCGTTGAGCGGGTGGCCAATTCGCACGGTCCGACCGACGCCGGTCCGGAAACGGTTCTGCACCGGGGCGATAAGGTAGCGCTCACCGGGCGTAGCGAAATACTCGCCTCTGCCAAGAATCCGCTCTTCATGTACGAAATCGACGATCCCGATCTTCTGGACATCCCCGTCGTGACAGTCGACCATGTGCTGGCGCGGCGCGACCTCGACCACCGAACTCTAGCGGAAGTGGTCGAAACCTTGGGGAGTGAGGCGCCCACTCGTGGTGTCTTCGTAAGGGAGATCTCGCGTGGTGGAGAAAAACTTCCTATCGGCACTGGGCTCGTTCTGGAGCGAGGCGATACACTGTGCCTAGTTGGAGCCAAAAGACATGTCGAGCGCGTGGCGGCACGGTTAGGATCTGTTGCCTGGCCATCGATTGCTACTGACATGGCTGTGCTCGGGCTAGCGATCGCGATCGGTGGCCTGATCGGGCTGCCAGCGCTTCATTTTGGCGGCGTTGACATTGGACTAAGCGCGCCCGTCGGCGTATTGATCGGCGGGCTCGTGGTGGGTTGGCTGCATTCGCGGCTGCCAATTTTCGGCCGCGTGCCGGATGCGGCGTTGTCTCTGCTGAATTCGCTGGGGCTTGGCGGTTTTTTGGCGCTGGTTGGAATCGGCGCAGGACCAATGTTCGTCTTGGGTCTGCGAACGTCCGGCCTTCCGCTCCTTGTCGCGGGCGTCCTAGTCTGCGCTATCCCGAACATTGTTACGCCACTGGTAGGCCGATATCTGCTCGGGCTGCATCCTGCGATCACACTGGGAATTTGCGCCGGTGCCGGAACCTCGCAGTCGGGACTAGCGGCGGTCCAGGAGGTTTGCGAAAGTCAGGTTGCCACACTCGGCTACGGAGTAAGTTATGCCATCGGCAACATACTCCTGGCATTATCAGGCACACTCGTTGTCGCACTAATGACTTGATCCTTTGGGCCATTCCCTAACTGTCGTGATTCCTTGCTGTGTTGCACGCTACTTGCAGGTGCAAGCAGGATGCCCGGCACCGGGCAGTGGCCCGCTTTCCGGGTTTACGTCCAGGACCCACGTAAAAAGCCGAAGTTCCTCAAGCGATGCCCGAAGCGGCTCGGAGGTGGGATTGAGTTACGATGTTCACCGGCGCGCCACGCCCAATCAGGCGTGCGATTCGCCAAAGACATCGAACACCTGAAGCTGGGTCACCTCGAGGATCGTATGCGAATGAGAACATTCCGCAATACCGCCAAATTCGCGAGCAATGTACAAATGCCAATCGCCATGGGTGAGTTGACTACAGCCGCTCATTCCGGCTCCTCCACATGTTCGACACGATGGTCGTGGTCGATCCTCTGACGTTTCCTGGGCGGCTGGAAGCCGCGGGTTTCAGCGAGGTTCATTCGATGTAATGGAACCGCACGCTTTTCGGTTCCGCGCGAGGAAGTCAATCGCGGTTGCCTCAGAAGCGAATGGCCGGATGTGAATTGGCCACTCAACAGGACGGTCTGTTCATTATTTGATTCACAAAGCGGGCGTAGGGCCCGCGCGGAACGTTTTCAGACGTTTCTCGCCGCTGGCCCAAAACCGATGCGATTCGCGTTCTGCGTGGACCGGCTCTTCCAGAACTCGAGATGGAAGTCAACGCCTGAAGGTGGATGGCAAGACACTCGGCGAAATCCCGTGCGCCTCCCCCATTGCCCGGAGCTCAGATCATCGCTTTGCCCTCGGGAGCCACACTCCCGAAAGGCTGCATTGTAGGTGCGCTTGTTAACGTGAGAGTTTCCCTGTGTTCGGCTCCCCGCCCTCGACGCGCTTCGAACTTTTGCGGCCTGGAAGTCAGGCCGCTCGAACCACTCCAATTCCTTTCAGGCCAATGGCTTCCGCGCAAGACTTGCACGCTTATCCAGACCGGGTGCAGGAGCGATCTAAAAAGGCGGAGAACCCAGAAAGCGCTATTCCAACGACCTTACAGCGGGCGATGCTCCCCGGTCGTTCGTCGCAGCTTTCGCTTGAGGCTTCTCACGAAGGAGACGAAGAATCTTGTCGTGTAAATCCTTGAATCGCCTCGTATGCCTCTTGTTCTGCTTCGATGTGATCCTGGAACTCTTTTCGATCTTCTGCCTTAATTGTTTGGAGGGTTCCAAACAACACAAGAAGTCCTTGCTTCTCTTCGGTTGCTCGCTGGAATCGTTCCGTGGCAGTGGCGATCTCGTGCCGGAGGCGTCCGAATTCGGGATGCGGGACTATGATGACATCCCCAGACATACAATATCCCTACATATATTTTACTGCGGTACCCTTCGACAATCTCCACACCGCTCCAGCCGTGCCACAATCGTTTGACGCACCTCTAAGAATCACAAGCCAGGTGCGCCCTTTCGAGATCGGCAGAATCGTTTCGAAATCGAAATTGCACGCACGTAAACCATGTGCCGATCTGTCTGGCCTGCTACGTTGACTAGATACGCGAACTTATTGTCAGCATTCACGCGAAGGTCGAGCGCCTTTTCATTTCCGGCAGGATCAAAACTGAACGGCGATCCATCATCTTGCCGCACGACTGCGAATGAATGCGTTTTTTTCTCGGGCGAACAGTATCGGACTGCCGAATTTGCGTCCCAACTGGATTCTGGTGTGCCCCTAAAACTCGATAAGCTAGCGAAACAATTAGAGTCGACTAGCCATCCCGACAAGCTTCCTGCAAAACCCAGCATGGAAGCCAAACAGGAGAGGGAGGTAAGCCTCAAGATTCGTCGCACAAAGGTTGCTCCTCGTTTTATTCGAATTCCTTTGACGCATTCTGAAGCGTTACGGAAGGGCAGAAGAATCTCCTTCCGGCCACTTCTGTGGTAACGCTTTTGGCTCAAAATCGAGCCGTCGTTGCTTCAGGTGCTTTCCATCGGTCGATCGGCTTATTATTCTCGTCGTACCGTTTCGGCAGCCACACGCCATCAGCTACGATAACCTCCGATGTTCATCGGACCGCGCGACCACGGGCAACAGTGCGAAGCGGTACAGCTAGTGCCGGTTTAGATTCGAAAGTTGAAGACGCAAACCTCAATCCGCTCACGGTGTCGTACTGTGCGACACGCCGGAACTTCAGTTGAAGTACTTGGACAAGAACGGGCAGGTGGCTCACACTACAGACCACCAACGAGTACCCTTCCATCTGCGGCAGCGTGGAGAAGTTCATCGACCATGTCGGATTCTCTCAGAGCATTCCATTTGACCTTTTCCGCTGGAATCTCCGCACCGGACAAATCGATCGTGAACAACAGAGGTATTCCTAGTTCAGCTAGACGCTGCAAGGACATTTCGATGTTGCGGTACCGTAGGTTTTTCCGGTTCGCCATCGTCTCAGCGATACTCGCCAGGCCGTACTTACCTTCCTCGCAGATCACATCCACGGCGTAACCGCCAGTTATTTCGCGCAGGAAGTCATGAAACCGGAGCCGCAGCAAGGTTCGCGGTTCGTTGGATGCGATGCCAGCGAGGAAATGCTGGATCTTGCGATCGACGCCGATATGCGATAGCGGTCCGGTAACGGCGAAGTCCGGGCCGGGTGGCATGGGGCGTGAATAGCAGAACACTGAGGATGCAGACTGCTCGCAATTGCCCGCGATGTACTAAATCGACCAACACGGCGTTCCGAGACCTTATTTCGATATGTGAATACTTGCTCAAGGGATTCTTATGGAGTGGATTTGGCGTACAGGTGCTGGGTGTTCAAGAGCTATTGGTTGCTGCGATGCGCTGTGTGGACGTTGTGTAGTTCTTGGCTAGCAGGGACTGTTTAACCGATGGATCGGAGAAGGATGCCTTTCGCAGCGGTCAGACTCCCGCGCTGGCCGTAAGCTGGGCGGGTGCGACAAAGCGGGATTCGTCGGAGAATACGCCGCAGCCATGCGTTGCGACATGTTGTTCAAACTCCACTCCAGCGCCTTCGCACCGCGCGTGTGCTTCGACCACGGCCGATCGCAATCCGCTGTATTCGGCATATGATGGGGGACCCTCGTGCTGGACCAATCGCGCGACCGCCTCGGAGTACTCGCGTGCAGCCAGCGCAAACTGCTCTGCGAACCTTCGCCTATCTTTACAGGATGCCATGGGGAAGTACTAGTAGTTTACCTCAAACCTAGAATCATTACCAGCATCGATGTTGCGAAGTTAAATTCGATTTAGACAATTTCTTGCATCCGGTCCGGTCCTGCACGGCATCTTAAGCACACCAAGTATGCTGACGTACTGTTGATCGAGGACAACCTCGGAGATGCAGCCTTGATTCGCGATACTGAACCCACAAGCAAGGGAACTCCGCCACGCCCTGGGCGCTTGTAAGTTGTAACGAAGCCCCTCGAAATTGACGAGTTCGAGGAAGCAATCAGAAGAATCATCGTACAGTGGGCGTCGAGAGTGATACTCGAGCGCTTCGAGCGCTGGTCTAGCCTGGTTTCGGTTCCGGAATCGCTGCCGCTACAGGTGAGTGCAAATGAATCGACTCGTTCAGGTACGCGCTTGAGGTATACTCTTCAAATTAGCCGTACTAGCTGCTATACCTGCCCAGAGAGGAGTGGTGCGCATGCTTCCGCTTTTAGCCTGGTGGAGGCGAGCGGGTACAATCCTGCTTGCGGCTGGGATGTTCGGCGCTGTTGCGTTGTGGTATTTCGCCACCCGGTTGCCCCCGATCCCGAGTCGACCTCTTCGCATCGGCTTTGAGCCGAACCCACCACTTCAGATTCGAACGGACAACGGTTTCTCTGGTCTCGCGGTGGAGACGATCGATGAAGCCGCCAGACGTGCCGGCGTGCGACTGCAATGGGTCGAAACCGGTACCAGTTCGGACGAAGCGTTCCAGAAAAAGTTGGTCGATCTTTGGCCCTTGATGGCCGATCTGCCCGAACGTCGCAAGCGTCTTCATTTGACTTCGCCCTGGCTGCACAGCGATCACGTCCTGGTTTTCCGGGCAGGCTCGGTTCCCCCAGACCGAAAGTTCACGGGCGGCATTGCAGTGTTCAAGATGCCGCTGCATGTTCGTCTTGTTGGCGATCGGTTCCCCGAAGCTCAGGTCGTCCAGCAGGATGAGACGAAAGATATCCTGAAAAGCGTCTGCAGAAGCAACGTCTCAGCAGCCTTCTTAGAGGCGCGAGTAGCGATGACTGCGCTCAAGGAGAAACCGGCCGAGTGCGACTCAGTGGCGCTTCGCGTCCAGGGTCTTCCAGATGTTACTCTGCGGGGCGCGGTTGCTTCTACCTTTGAAGCGGCGGGGGCGGCCGAGGCGATCCGGCGTGAGATTGGCGGCCTGTTTCGAGATGGAACACTCGCCCTGATAATGGCGAAGTATTCTTACTACGGCCTAGGAGCTTGCTGAAAAACCCCTCGGCGATGTAGCCTCGAACATTTTCGGAACGTCTTGTTGTATATGCGAGGACCCGACCAGAAGCAAGACGCCGTTTTCAGCTACCTATCGCCAGAGGAACGAGTGCCGGCCGACCACCCTTTGCGGAAGATCCGCAGGCTCGTAGACGACGTGCTCAAGGACATGTCGCCCCAATTCGGCAAGTTGTATTCCGACGTGGGACGGCCATCGATCGCGCCCGAGCGGCTGCTGCGGGCACTCCTGTTACAGATCTTCTACTCGGTGCGCAGCGAACGTCTGCTGATGGAGCAGTTGGACTACAATCTGTTGTTCCGCTGGTTCGTGGGCATGAATATGGACGAGCCGGTGTGGGTCGCTACGGTGTTCAGCAAGAACCGCGACCGGCTGTTGAAGCACTCCATTGCCGAGAGCTTCTTCCAGCGAGTGCTGAAAGTAGCGCAGCCGTACCTGTCCGATGAGCACTTCACCGTAGACGGGACGCTGATCGAAGCCTGGGCCTCGCAGAAGAGTTTCCAGCGCAAAGATGGTGGTTCCGAAGATGGGGAAAACTTTCACGGTGACCGGCGCAGCAATCAGACCCACGAGTCCAAGACCGACCCGGACGCCAAGTTGTACCGCAAAAGTTCCGGCAGCGAGGCGCGCCTGAGTTATTTGGGGCACACGCTGGTAGAAAATCACAGTGGCTTGATCGTGGGAACCTATTTGACCGAAGCCGATGGACACGCCGAGCGAGATGCGGCGCTGCTGATGGCGTACCAGAAACGACGCAAGAGCAACAAGCCCATGACTCTGGGCGCGGACAAGGCCTACGACACCAAAGATTTTGTTGCCGCACTACGCGAACTCAAGATCACGCCGCACGTGGCGCAGAATGATCGCCATCGCAGGAGCGCCATAGACGGCAGAACCACTCGGCACACCAGCTATCAGATCAGTCAGGCCAAGCGTTACTGGGTGGAGAAACCCTTCGGCTGGATGAAATCGGTCGGGCCGTTGCGCAAAGTGAAGTTACGAGGCCGCGACAAGCTGTGGTGGTTGTTCACTTTCACTGCGGCGGCGTTCAACCTCTGGCGAATTCCGAAGTTGCAGTCGGCCGCATGCTGAAACGCTCTCGCCGCACCAGTCTGCAGCCGCCCGCATTGCTCTTGCGGTCCCCGCGCAGACTTCCAACCTGACCCAAAAAAACTCGTTTAAAGCAATTCCAGGAACTCTGTCGTCCGATTTTTCAGCAAGCTCCTAGACGATAATTGGTCCACCTATGATCTGATGCAGGCTGCGGAGCGCGCCCGCTGGATAGCTGGGGGCATCAGCGCGCTGGCTATAGTTCTGGCTCTGGCTCTCTGGCGAGTCGGCTCGGTGCGTCAGCGCAGGGCCGAGGCAGCCGTGCAAGAAAGTGAACAACGGTTTCGTATCATGGCCGACACGGCTCCGGTGATGATCTGGGTTGCCGGTCCCGACAAGCTCTGCACGTTCTTCAATAAGTGCTGCCTGGATTTTACCGGGCACTCCCTCGAACAGAAAGTTGGCGACGGCTGGATCGCGGGTGTTCATCCCGAGGACCGGGAGCCCTTCCTGGCCAAGTTTTCTTCTTCATTCGACGCGCGCCACGGGTTCCAGACCGTATTTCGGCTTCTCCGGGCGGACGGTGAGTATCGATGGGTGCTGACCACCGGGTCACCACGCTTTACCCCGGCAGGGGTATTTGCCGGCTACGTGGGCTCTTGCGCTGATATTACCGAGCTGAAGCGCACCCAAGAGGAAGCCCTAGCCCGGCAGAAGCTGGAAAGCCTGGGAGTGCTGGCAGGCGGCATCGCTCATGACTTCAATAATCTGCTGGGGGGCATTCTGGCGGAGGCCGAACTGGTAGAGGAGGACCTGCCGGCCGGCTCGTCTGTCGGCGAAGAGATCGAAAGAATCAAGGCGGTCGCAATTCGTGGGTCTGAAATCGTTCGTCAGTTGATGATTTACGCGGGGCACGACCAGACCCATCTTGTCGAGCCTCTGGATCTATCCGAGCTGGTGCAGGATATGCTGGAACTGCTCAAGGTCTCGATCTCGAAACACGCGGTTTTGAAAGCCGATCTGGACAAGAGTCTTCCCGCAGTCTGGGGCAATGCACCGCAGATCCGTCAAGTGGTGATGAATCTGTTAATCAATGCCTCGGAAGCGATTGGAGAGAAAGAAGGCGTGATCCGCGTCTCCACATTGCGCGAGGAGAGATGGCCGGGCCCCGTTGTAATCGATACTTTTGATTTGCCCCCCGGCGACTACGTGCGGCTGGAGGTGTCCGACACCGGCTGCGGCATGACGGAAGAGGCCAGAGCTAAGATCTTCGATCCGTTCTTCACCACTAAATTTGTGGGCCGCGGCCTGGGGCTGGCTGTTGTTCAAGGGATCCTTCGAGACCACGGCGGCGCCGTGGAGGTCGTAAGTGCACTTGGCCAGGGCGCGACGTTTCGGGTCCTGCTGCCCTGTACTTCAAAGAGCGGTTTAGAGACGCAAAGGGCCATCACATCCGCACCTGCGGAACGATCCCGTGTTCGGACCGGGACTGTCCTGGTTGTGGAGGATGAAGAGCTGCTGCGATTGGCCATCTCAAAGGCGCTCACAAAAAAAGGCTTTTCAGTGATGAAGGCTAGCGACGGATCTGCCGCAATGGAACTGATTCGCACACATATAGACGACATCGACGTGATTCTGCTGGATGTCACTCTACCGGGCAGATCAAGCCTGGAAATTTTCGAAGAGGCCCAGCGTTTACGGCCCGATCTGAAAACGATTGTCACCAGCGCGTATGGCAAGGAAACCGTGGATGCCACTTTCGGGCGGCGAGTCCAATACTTTATCCGAAAGCCTTTCCAGCTTGGAGATCTTGTGAACTTACTTCGGGACGCCCTATCCGCTTAAGCGGTACATGCTCGCCCGAATCCCAAAGCCTGAAACGCATGAAGACGCACAGTGACGATACTGCGTCAATCAATTAAACAAAGTACGCCGAACGCGCGCTTATGAGCATCAGACACGCAACCAAGTAGTCGGTGAGCCGCCGAATTTGGCATCGAATTAGGGGTTAAACTAATGCGAAAGCCTCATTCTGCCTTGCTACGGTTGATTATCCCTGTATTGTTGTCCTTGCAATACTCCCGGTCTTTGTATATGCAAGAGGGTCCGTCTTTTAAGAACACGATAGATTTCATCGTCCTAACGCTCTCGAGCGTCTCTGTCTCAGCCAGGTCCCCTGCGACAAGGTTCAGGAATGTACCGGCGTCATCAACACAGCCTGGCATAATACGGTGGCGCCCTCTTTCTCGTCCTGTTCGATCGAAGTCACGCAAACGATCAATGTTACAAAGACCCAAAATGAGTCCTGCGTATGGACCGAGGATATTATCGGCGGCAAACTGTGGAACCGCGTCACTTACCAACGTGAGTATCGGTTCTGCCTCGACTTGGGCAACATTTCTCGTGATGGCATTACGGTCGAAAAGGCTACGCCTGAAAATGCTGGTTGCTCGGTCGTAAGATCGGATCTGCTGTACTTCGTCTATCGAGCAGAACTGCCCTACGCCGTCCATCTCACCTTCAATAAGAATATAGATGTAAGTTTTCAACTCAAAGCCACTGGATCAGGGAATGGAGAGGAATCAACCAGCGTGCAAAGAGAAACTGACACTTGGAACAACGACAGCTTACAAGTAGGCACTGAAGATATTGCCGAAAAGTTAGCCCGTGCTTTCAAACATGCGGCCAGTTTGTGTGACGCAAAGAAAGCAGTATTTTGAATGCGCCCGCCCGCCGGTCATATCAATCGCCAGAGTTCAGTCCTTCAACGACGCGCCTGTGAGGTCTAAAGTTGGCTGAATATTCCAAGTCTTTTTCGCCGGACGCGCATCAAGCTGTTGGTGTGTTATGCAACAAAAAGCCAGCCGGTCGTTGAGAATCGGGATTACTGGCGTTTCTTTCGGGCGATGCTTATGGTCGTGTTCTGTTTCGGACTGTGTTTCGAAATGGACGCGCAGTCCGCCGGTGGCTCAACATCTATCAGTGGCACCGTGATGGATCCGACTGGCGCTGTGGTTCCGAGCGCAACCGTCGAGATTAGAAATCCGGTAAGCGGATTTGTCCGATCCACCAGCACGAACAACTCAGGCGCCTTTAACTTTCCTAACGTGCCATTTAATCCATATCACATAACGGTGACGGCGGCTGGATTTGCATCATATTCAGAGGATCTTGAGGCCCGATCCGCGGTGCCTGTTCAAATCAAAGTAAGTTTGGAACTTGGCTCGAGTTCCAGTGCTGTAACCGTCACTTCTGGAGATTTGCTGGAGAACACTCCAGTTTTTCACAGCGACATAGACCGCGCATTATTCGACAAACTTCCTCTCGAGAGTCAATCGTCGTCCGTTAGCTCGCTGATCACGCTAACGACACCTGGCGTCGCCGCCGATTCAAATGGCCTGTTCCACGGATTGGGAGATCACGCTGAGAATTCGTTTTCGGTGGACGGGCAGCCCATCACAGACCAGCAAAGCAAAGTGTTTTCGAACCAGATTCCCGTTGACTCAATTGAGTCGCTAGAGGTAATTTCAGGCGCGCCGCCCGCCGAATTTGGAGACAAGACGAGTCTCGTAATCAAAGTCACAACACGCTCCGGACAAGGCGTCACTACTCCACATGGAAGTGTCAGGGTCTCCTACGGCTCTTTTGGCACGTCAGATATTGGTTTTGACCTCGCGTACGGCGGGGAGATGTGGGGCAACTTCATATCAGCGAACGGATTGAACAGCGGCCGTTATCTCGACACGCCGGAGTTCAGCGTCATGCATGCCAAAGGCAACGAAGAGAACGTGTTCGATCGCGTAGATTATCAACTCTCAACAGCCGACACCATTCACTTGAACCTCGGCTATACGCGTTCGTGGTTCCAGACGCCCAACTCTTTCGATAATCTGAACCTTGGAGTGATCGGTCTGGATGGTAGTCCAGTCGGCCCCACGGACCAGCGCTCGAAGATCGAGACGTTCAATATAGCGCCGACTTGGACGCGAATAATCAGCCCAGCAATGCTGTTTACGCTGGGAGCGTTTGTGCGGCGGGATGACTATATCTACTATCCCAGCCGAAATCCTTTTGCGGATCTCGGCCCGCCGAATCTTCAGCAGGAGACCGTAGCTCAGCGTCGAACGCTCGCCAATGTAGGAATCCGCTCGGATGTCTCCTACGTAAAAGGCATCCACAACGTGAAAGCTGGAGCTACCTATCAACAGACCTTCTTGACAGAACTCTTCAGCCTTGGCATAGTCGATCCGCTGCTCAACGCACCTTGCCTGAGTGAAAGTAGCAATCCAGTCGCCGGATTCAACGATCCATCGCAGTGCTCAGAAGCCGGTTTGCAGCCCAATGTTGCCTCGAATCCGAATGCGGTCACTCCCTTCATACCGCTCTTGGGTTGTTACGACCTGACCCGGCCGAATCCCACGCCTTCGGACAACTGCTCCAACCCAACCAGCACATCCTACCTATTTCACGGCCATACGGATGTAAAGGAACTCGCCCTCTATATCCAGGATTTGATTACCAAGGGCGACTGGTCCTTCAATCTGGGCGTACGCGGGGACTTTTACAACGGTCTTACCGTTGCCCGTCAGGCGGAGCCTCGACTCGGGGTAGCTTACAACATCAAAAGAAGCAGTACGCGTTCTTCGCGCTTCCTATGCGCGTCTAATGGAAACTCCCTTTAACGAAAATCTGGTGCTTGCAAGCACAGGATGCCAGTACGAGGTTATTGCTGATTTGATTCCGTGTATCCCCGCGGAAAATACGCCTGGCTACCGCAATGAATTCCATGCAGGATTCCAACAGGCGGTCGGCCGTTACATTGTTATCAGTGGCGAATACATCTGGAAGTACACGCACACCGGTTACGATTTCAGTGTGCTGGCAGCGACACCGATTACGTTTCCAATCGGGTGGCACAACTCCAAAATCCCTGGATACTTAGGTCGCGTGAGCGTGCCAAAATTTCACGGCTTTACTGCGTTAGTAGTCTTATCGAGCGTCGCAGCACGCTTCTTCCCGCCTCAAACGAGTGGTCTCGGTGTCACGGTGGGACAAAATGGAGGCGTCTTCCGGATTGACCACGATGAGCAGTTTAATCAGACTACGCACGTACAGTATCAGCGCGGAGAGCGAGGACCCTGGATTGGCTTCAACTGGCGTTATGACAGTGGTCAGGTGGCGGGCGCCGTGCCATTCGCGGTAGATGCAACCACCCCGGTGAACCTCACAGGCCTGACTGCTGATCAGCAACTTCAAGCTGGATTGTTTTGTGGCAGCCAAGTACCGACCCTCTCTACTCCACTCACTACTTGCCTGCCATCGCGCTACGGTTCAACGCTTGTCCAGATACCGGCTCCCGGGACCGAGAACAATGACCACAATCCTCCCCGGATTCAAACCCGGAACCTTTTTGACCTTGCCGTCGGCGAAGATGATCTCTTTCATGGAACCCGGTATAAATGGAGCCTGCGCGTGTCGGTAATAAACCTGATGAACAAAGTGGCGTTATACAATTTCCTCTCCACATTCAGCGGAACCCATTACGTCACGTCTCGCGCTATCACGGCTGAGATCGGCTTTCACTTTTAGTGCCAGACCTACTTTCGCGCCGAGGTCTCCACCGGAGACCAGGTCCCGTCCGGGTCGTAGGCTTTGTACGCATCGGCGATCGCGGGCGTATTTGGTCCAAGATCCTTCTGGTAAACGATCCCGACTCTGTCCACTATAAAAGTCATTATTCCCGTGGATCTGTAATCGGAGGGCCAGGCGATTAACGCGAATCCCTTAGTCATCAAGCCATCGGCGATGTAGCTCATCTCGCCTCCGGAGGCGTGCGGCCCCTGAGCCGTCAAGATCTTGAAGTAATACCCATGATAGGGATCGTGCGTCTTGGTATATCCCTCTGCGAATGCCCGCGCGACGATGTCCCCGATTGGGCTCTGATCGTTGGCGCCGTTGCTAGGCCAGTAAAGCCCATCGTGCTTCCCGGGCGAGCTGATGATTCTTGGAGCGTAGTGAATTCCGCTTCCGGTGCGATCTTCTTCGGCGTAGTTATTCTGCGCCTCAACGTAGCCTCGGCAGACTTCTATCGCGTCCAGTTCATTGCCGCCGATCCGCCTCATCAGGATTTCTCGCTTGCCTTGTTCAACGTCGAAATACCATTGGCCGTTCACCTTTACGATTGGGATCGGAAGCGGCCATTCGTCTTTGCCGACCAGGAGAGTCTTGGCATTGAGGTCTTTGGCGTCAGCGACCAGTTTCATCTTTGCGGCCGCGCGTGCGGCAAACATCTGCTGGATTTTCTGATCAGCGACGGGATCGCTGGTCGTCAGGATTTCCTTCGAGGCGGGTCCCAGGATGGCAATCAAAGCGTTTACGTCTTCGCTCTTCGCTGCACTAACAAGAGCCTTGGCTGCGGCATCGGCCGAAGGGAAGCCTCGACCATCTGGAGTTGCGCCATCGATGGAAACGCATACCAGGATGGAGCCCGCAATAGCTATTGCAATAATGTTGAAGAAACGCATATTGAAGGCCCTCTTATCTGCGGCGCCCGCCGCCGCCCCCTCGGGCTCTGCCTCCGCTCGAGAAGCCGCGATTGCTGTTCATGCGGGCAGCGTTACCGCCTTGGTTCATTCCCCCGAATGCACCGCCGCCGCGGTTCCCGCCCGACCCAGCGCCGCCCACGGCCCGGTTTCCGACGCGGTCACCTCCGCTTGGGGGTTTGGTGTTTCCCTGTCCAATCTGTCCGCCTGCGGGGCGTTGTGCGGGATTGCCCTGGCTCGGCCGAAAGGCATTACCGCCGGCTGGTCCGAGATTGCCTTGACCCGGCCTCGCGGTGCTGCCTGGGCGTTGCGCAGCATTACCAAGGCGCTGTTGAGTCTGGGCCGCAGTCGGGCGTGCAATGCTATTGCCGCGCGCACCGTTGAACTGATTCGCCACGTTCCTGTTGTTATATGGGACTGCACCGCGGTGGACCGGATTGTGAACCCAGTTGTTGCCGTTGGCCACATTCACGCGATTAAAGTTGTTGCTCCTGATGAAGTTGTTGTTGATAACAACATTGTTGCGTCCCCATCCGCAACCCCAGCCCCAGCCCCCCCAGCCGCCGCTCCAGATCGCGCCCACAGCCACGCCCACGCCGAACGAGATCGCGCCAGCTGCGATGACGGCGCCGGTGGATGGCGGATAATAAATGGGCGGATAGGGATAATACGCTGGCGGGCCCCATACGGCTTCGGGATTGTATTCGGGCACGTAGACTACCTGCGGGCTCGCAGGTTCGATCTGGATGTAGGTGTTACCGCCTTGCGTAGTGGTAGTTACCTGTTGCTCCTTCGTCGATTGCAGCGCACCGTTGCTTTGAGCTCTTTGGCGCATACGCTGCACAGCTTCCATGATGCCCTCCTGTTGGGCCAGGAAGGCATTACCGAGATCTGATGTCCAGGTGATGTCCCGATTCAGATGCTTGAGCAGATCGGGGAGAACCACCAGCGCTTGCACACTAGCATCCCAGCTTTGTTTCGCCGCTGCCTCGACGAGCGTCTTTCCCTGCAGGCTTGAATTTTGAATGAGCCAACGCTCAGCCTCAACGATTTCAAGCGGATAGGTTGACGCGACGAGCACTTGGCTCAGAATCGGATCGGGGTATAAAGCAATGGGAGCAACCAGGCTATCCAGTTGATCAGGAGTGAGTATTGGTTGGGTGGGCCCCTGCGGTGCGCCTCCAGGCATCTGCTGGTTAGGCGGCGGTTGCTGTTCGGCAAGCATGTAAGGGTTCGGAGAAATGAGCAACTCAACGCACAGGACGGCCAGAAAGCCTTTGATTGTCATATTGGACCTCATGGCATGTCACTGTCGGAGATTGTGCGGCCCATGCTGGTGGCGCAATAAATCTAAGAAACAAAAGTAAAGCTGAGGGCGCCTCGCGGCATCGTACGATTTTGTGGATTCGCAATGAGCATACTCACCGAAGTCAGCAAGATATTCGAGAGCACCGCGAGTGACGGGCAACATGAGAACCTGGTGGCCGAAGCAGTAACGATGCTCACCAGCCGTGAAGGGGGACTAAACGCGCTCAAGCAAAACTTCGAGCAAAACGGGCTGAGGCACATAATCTTATCCTGGATCGGAAACGGGGAGAATGCAGCCATTTCGCCCGACCAAATCAAGTCCGTACTGGGGAGCGACTGTGTTGCGAATCTAGCCACAAAAGCAGGGATTTCACCAGAGACTACGACTCAGTATCTAACCAAAACCCTTCCGCATCTAGTGGATGCCTTGACCCCTAATGGCAGGATCGGCGGAGCCAATGACCTGCTGTCCCGGGGCAAGGAGATTCTCGCCGCGTTGCTTCCAAGAAGGGCGGGTAGCGCTGTTACTGAATCGGCCAGCGCGCATTTTAGCAATTACTAACAAGGAGAACAGGATGGATCGTTTTGAAGAATTGAAACAGAAATATGCGAGCGTGTTCGCGGTTGTTCAACAGCAAGGCGTTCGCTTGGCGCAACTGCACGTGCAAGACAACAAGCTGTTCATGCGGGGCGCCGCGCCGTCGGAAGCGATCAAGAATGCGCTATGGAACCAAATCAAGGCCGTCAACCCAACCTACGATGACATAACCGCGGATATCACGGTTGATTCATCCTTGCCGCAGCCGTCTGCTGCCATGCCTCAGCGAATCTACACAGTGAAGCCCGGAGATTCGCTATCCAAGATCGCAAAGGACTTCTACGGCAACGCGAACGACTATATGCGGATTTTTGAGGCCAACAAAAACACGCTCAACGATCCGAATAAGATCCAACCAGGCCAGGAGCTTGTCATTCCGGTTGGTCGTTGATTGAGGACGCGTTGTTGTCATAGGAAGGCGGCAGGGATACCGGTAAGCCCTAAAATATTGCTGGGCGCCGTGTTATTCGGAATCGGATGGGCGCTGCACGGTGGCTTGTAAGAAACACCATTGCAAGTGCGACAACGGCCCGGTTTGTAGAGATGTTCCCGATCGACTAACTTCTCACCGGCAGCAACGTCACCAGTCATGTTTCTCTAAGCCAAACTGCACCGTTATTCATCAAACATTGTGGGAGCCAACCGGTCGTAACCGACTTTCACGACGAAAGGGCGGATCGGATTCGCAGAAAACTGAAATGCAATCGACCGCGGCTGTTCGTTGCGAAAGTCTATACGTGAGTCGCTACTCCATCCGGCGACTTACAAGCACGGTCGCGACGGCTCCCGAACATAACGCTGCCTGCTCTAACGAAAAACAGGGCATGAATTGATAAAGACATTTATATTCAAACGGAATGATGGCTGTGCGTTACTAACCGGTAGAGCGCAAGGCGCAGAATGGCTCCGACCGTTAACATTATGAACCCAGCTCTTGGGCCTGATCGATACAAGCCCACCACCCTCGAGAAAGCTCGCGAAGAGGCGCGCCGGCAATTGCCACTAGCATGGTCTACAAAGTTCACGGCGATCCCCGTTGGAATAGCCGGCCTTATTTAATCTGCGCAGCGAAAGTTTTGGAGATTACTCAACCTTCGTTGCATCAAGCACACCGAAGTCACGAGGTGAAATATGGCAGCTTCTGCCTTCTCATCGCTCTTCAATCTGCTCGATTCCAGCAGCATCAACGAGATCGCAGGTCGTCTCGGCGAATCGGGACAAGCGGTCTCACGAGGCCTCGAGTCAGTCAGTGCATCACTGATCAGTAGCTTGGCGGGGCGATCCAGCGATCCCAATTCAATGAGCCAGATCTTCGATCTCGTCACGCATGCACCATCAGACGTGAATGTGTCGATCTTAGCAAGTGCCGTCACAGGTTCTGGGAAAACATCGGTGTCGACCTCTTCCCTACTGGATTTAGGCAAGAACTTTCTGTCCCTCGCTTTTGGGGCCAACCAATCGTCGATTCTGGATGCAATAGGCAGATCGGCGGGTTTACGAAGCAGCTCGGCAACCAGCCTGGCGAGCATTGCCGCGCCGCTGTTAATGACCGCACTGGGCCGGCTGGTGTGCAGCGATCGTTTGACCCAAGGGCAACTCGGCAGCGTACTTGTGTATGAAAGCGCTGGAATCCAGAACTTGTTGCCGGCTGAGATGCAGCACCGCTTCGAGCGCACGGTCCCCGCTGAAGCGATACCCGATTTAAACTCAAGGCCCCTCTCCATCAGCACCGTCCTGGAGCCGCGGCCCTCGCTACCCGCTTGGTTATGGCTTCTTGCCCTGCCGTTGCTCATCCCGTTGCTCTTATGGTTATTCAACAGGGAGCATGTGCGCCAGGTTTCGCAGGCCGCACCGGCGGTAACAGAGCGCTCGAGATTCGGTGCAGCCGACCTGGGCGAGTTTGTGGTTCGAAGGTTGCCAGACGACGTTAACCTGAATATTCCAGGGCGGGGCGTGGAATCACGGCTGCTGGCGTTCATCCAAGCTCCATCCAAGAATGTGGATGAAGTCACGTGGTTTGATTTCGACCGGCTGGTGTTCAACACAGACTCCGCGCAACTTCGCCCGGAGTCTCAAGAACAACTGCGCAATATCGCGGCCATCCTGACGGCATATCCGGACGTACTGATAAAGGTTGGGGGTTACACCGACAATATTGGCGATCCCCAATCCAATCTCAAGCTTTCGCAAGACCGGGCAGATGGTGTAGTCGCGGAACTCATTAGCTTTGGGATCGAGCCTGATCGTCTCGAATCCCAGGGCTATGGCGACGAGCATCCGGTGGCGGACAATTCCACCGAAGATGGCCGTGCCCGGAACCGGCGCATCTCGATGCATGTGACCCAAAAGTAAGTCAGCACGGGAACGCCGAGAATGCAGCAAAAGGAGAAACTTCATGTCTCAGCAGAAAGTTATCGCCGTTTATGACACAACGGCCCATGCCGAAGCCGCAGTGAAAACATTGAAATCTGCCGGCTACTCTGCCGACGATATCAGCGTTAAGCTGAACCAGGACGACGCCCCGAAAGTAGAGTCGGGTGAACTGGGATTCTGGCATCGTCTTTTCGGTCGCAATATCGAGCTTCATGGGGCTGCAGCGTACGCCCACACCGTATCGCGGGGAGGAGCCGTGGTCATGGTTCATGTGCCTGAGTCGGAAGTTCGTAAGGTCATCGAGGTATTGGACACTTACCAACCGGTCGGCGTCCTGCATCGCGCCCGGACGCATGGCTCCGCAGCCGCACCGCCCAAAGTGGTTGTACCGCCTCCCACGTCAGCGGCGGACGTCAGCAAAAACGAGGAGGTAGTGCGTCTTGCCGAAGAGCAACTGATTGTCGGAAAGCGTCAAGTAGACGCCGGTATTACGCGGGTGCGGCGGTACAGCGTAGAGAAGCCGGTAGAAGCCAGTGTCACCTTACACGACGAGCAGGTGGAGGTGATGAGAAGGGCGATTTCCGATCCCGATTACCTGAAGAACATCGATTGGCGTGACCAGACCGTTGAGGTGACGGAGACCACTGAGCAGTCGGTTGTGAACAAGACCGTGCGCGTGACCGAAGAGGTGGTGATCCGGAGGAAGGGCTCCGATCACATTGAGACGATCCATGACACCGTTCGACGGCAACAGTTGGAAGTCGAGAGGGTGCCGGCCGAAACCATCAAGAAGTGAACGAAACGAAAGGCTGCAAGGAGCTAGAATGCACACCCACCTAAAAATGCCGGCCCCCGTGACTCAGAGGGCCGGAATTTGCAATAGCTTGCTAATTTAGAAATTAGGTTCTATGTTGCAATTGGCAGCCAGGTTGCGCGCCTTTATCAGCGGGATAAACGGATTGTCACTGACTTTCACCAGCCGCGACGGCTGCGCACTGACCTGCTCGATAACCGGCGAGGCGCCCTTGATCAAGGCTTCCGTGGGGACGCGATAACCATTCCCGGTCGCGCGGCTCACGTAGAAACCGGGCGTTTCCAGATCCTCCCAAGACACCTCAGGATGTGATGGACTAGTCTTCCGTTCCGTTGTTTGCGTTTCCATTAGTAGAGTCTCCTTCTAGGAATTCCAAAGCCTCAAAGCCCTGGTTGAACCGCTCATGTTGAGTTGCGAGGCAAACCATCGAATTACAACTCCGCTCAGCAAAGTGGTACGAACCAAAGATTCCGATTTCGGACTTCCGGACTCATTAAATTAGGGTCGACCGGGTGCGCCATAGACGGAGCTAGGCGGGCGCGGGGAGACGCTGGATCGTCCCCCTTTGCCGAACCGTTTTCGCGCTACTTAGATTTTGCGGCGCGGTACCCAGCCTGCTGGGCCTCTTGCTCAGTCATGAATTTCCCCTGTTTGGTCGCTCCATACAATTGGCTGCTCTTGTGATAGACGCCACTTTCAGTGTTCACCCAGACTTTGCCACTGGCCTTGGCGGCTGAGATTTCTGATACTGAAACGGTATTTGGCGATGTAGATCTGGCCTTTTTCATCGCATCGGTAGAGGAATTTGCCCTTTCTGTCTTTTCGAACGGCTTGTCGGTCGTGTTGGCCGTGTTTGTATCGGAGGACGCCGCGTTACTTGTGGCATCATTAGCCGACTTTTTCGCTCTCTTGGTCACCGCCTTCGTGGTGTCCTCAGTCTGGAAAGCGCGCAAGGGCGGTACGAGCACAAGACCTATCACCGCCATCCCGACGGAAGCAATCTTGCTTAACTTCCTTAAGGTCATAATCCCTCCTCAATCGAAATGGAGCCCTCGCTAGGCGCTCTTTTTCGTCCCAGCGCCAACTGGAAGATGATCGACATCAACCTGCTGGCGGCGAACCGTGTCGTGCACCGTTTGCGTACGATCCGAACCCTGCCTTCGTACTACCACCTCCTCGGTGATATGGGCCGTCTTGTTCACAACAGGCTCCTCGACGGTCTCGGTCACATCGATGGTCTTGTCCGACCAGTCTATGTCCTTCACATAGTTAGGATCGGAAATCGCGCGGCGCATGACGTCCGCGTGTTCTTCGTGAAGCGTGATGCTGGCTTCAACCGGCTTCTCGACACTATATCGCCGCACGCGTGTAAGTCCAGATTCGACCAAACGCTTGCCCACGTTTATTTGTTCTTCGGCCACTCGCAACATTTCCTCGCCCGCTCCCGGGGCCCGAGCAGGAGCCTTGGGCACGCCGACGGTTGTTCCTACCAGACCGTAGGCTTTGGCGCGGTCCAGGACATCCACTGGCTTGTGGCTGTCCAGCAGGCTGACGACCTTGGAAGCTTCTGATTCGGGTACACGAACCGACACGATGACAGATCCTTCCTTGAAGGATCGGCCAAGTACCGCCGCTTCGTGATGCTCGAGGTCACGGCCGAAAAGGCGCTGCCAAACACCTGGCTCGTACAATCCGGCCTTTGCCGCTTCACCTTCGCTACGGATGACGCTGATGTCGTCGGTAAGATAGCCTGTGGAGACCAGGCTCTTCAGGGCGGCGTTCGCACTCGCTTCCGTATCGTAAACTGCAACAACTTTTTCGTAAGACATATTAATCCTTTCTTCTTGGACGGTTCTAATTTTTGAAAGGCGCCGCCGAATCTGGGCGACTCGGCGAGCCCGGATCCTAAGCCTACTTTTGTGTCACTCTCATCGAGACCCTGCGATTCTTGGCTCGACCTTCCTCAGTAGCGTTATCGGCCACAGGAAACTGTTCACCATATCCCTGCGCTTCCAGCCGATCCGGGGAAATGCCGAGCGAGATCAAGTCGGCCATAACCCCGTTCGCCCGATCTTGCGAGAGGTTGAGATTGTGCTGCGGGTCACCGCTATTGTCGGTGTAGCCGCCAATCTTTATGTGCACATTCGGGTAAGCTTTGAGGATCTCTGCGATATTTCCCAATTGTTCTTGGGATTCGGGCCGCAGAGTAGCTGAATCGGTGTTGAACAAGAGCCGGTCGAAGTCGAACCAGGTAGCCGGCTCGACACCCTTGGATGGGTCTTGAATGAATGCGAGTAGCCGCGCTTCCACTCCGTTTGAGGGAATGTTCAAAGAGACATTGTCTGGAAGTATTCGAATGATGAAGCGATTCACCTGCACGGAGGGGACTACTGGATGCCGGGCGCGATACCCCCAGTAGAGAAGTAGCGGGAGAAGGAGCGCCGGAATCAGCCACCACAAGCCGCCCCGGCGCGGTGCCGGCTCTGCAATTGTTCCGAGCGCGACCGGCCTTGTGTTGGGAGTCACTGTGGGTGCCGGGGCGGGCGAGGCGTTGAGCAAGTTGGAGACCCCCACCGGCAGAAGATCGCGGACCCCTTCGCCTTCCTGAAACAGGAGCCGACTGAGCCCCGTCGGGTTCATTTGATCGTCGCGGACCAGGCGTCCGAGAGCGGTCATCATCAAAGGTGCGGCCATGCCCATCAAGCTAGATACGAGACCCGATCGTAAACCCGTGGATCTTGCTACTGCGTCGAAAATGGAAGACTGATTGCCGCCAAAAGCGAGAGAGAGGAATTTCTTTCCAGAATCCAAGAGAGATGAGGTGGCCGGCGACGCACGGCCCGGATCGGTGATAGCGCTGGTCAAATCGGATGTATTCACATTCGAGGGGGCCTGCGAGACGAGTTTGAATAACTGACTCATCCAGGTCGAATCGCCGGCTTTGTTGGCCAGTCCCGCTAGGAGACAGGCGGTTGATGACTCGAGGCCTTGGGATACGGCCTCCTTGGGTTCGCCAAAACGAGATGCGATTTCGCCGATTGTGCGCGGATCGAACGTACTGAATAGCGAACTGAAGATGGAGCTAGGCATAACAAATAAACCTCTCGTTTCTATGTGGGCTTGGTCCTCGTCCGTGCGTCCAAAACGCTCTCGCAAACGGGAGAAAGCTCACAATGCTATGACCTGCTGGTATTAGAGATTCCCAGTCGTAGGTCCGGGCTCTAATCTCGGGGTTGCTGGTGTCGATGCGATACCGACGATTTTGTGAATCAGTCAGACACTAGAGGAATCTCCCTCTGTGTCCCAGGAATCTCCTTACTTTCGGCGAAGTCTTTGGTTAAAAAGTGTAAGGGAGGGCTGGATATGAACGCTATGAAGACGACTTTGCTGTTGGGTTTATTGAGTGGGCTTCTTATTGTCGGTGGCGGCGCGATTGCCGGAGAGCGGGGTCTGGCCTACGGTTTGGTTATGGCAGTGGCGATGAACTTCTTCAGCTACTTTTTTTCCGAAAAGTTGGCTCTGATGTCGGCTCGCGCGCAGCGCGTTAGTGAGACTGAGCATCCGGAGATTTATGCGCGACTCGCGCCCATCGTCGGAACGTTGGCCCAGCGTATGGGGATTCCGATGCCGAAACTCTGGGTGACGCCAGAGTTATCGCCCAACGCCTTCGCCACGGGCCGGAATCCAACACACGCTTCGGTGGCCGTAACATCTGGAATCCTGCAACTGATGAAGGACGACGAACTAGCGGCGGTGCTGGCGCACGAACTAGGGCATGTAAAGAACAGGGATATTTTGATCAGTTCGATTGCCGCGACCCTCGCTTCCGCCATTACTTATCTCGCTCGGACGGCAATGTGGTTCGGCAGCGGGCGCAGGGAGAATGGGCGCCGGGACCGCAGCCCCGTCGGCGGCCTGTTGATGATCTTTCTGGCGCCGATGGCAGCAGGTTTGATACGAATGGCGATTTCCAGGACGCGGGAATTCAGCGCGGACGCGACCTCTGCCCACATATTGGGAACCGCGCAGCCGATGATCAGCGCGCTAGAGAAGCTCGACTCAGTTGGAAAGCAGATCCCGCTGCAGGCCTCGCCCTCGATGTCCCACATGTACATCATGCAGCCATTCTCTGGGACAGCACTCTTCAAATTGTTTTCAACGCATCCCACTACTGAAAAACGGATTGCCGCGCTGCGTGCTCTGGGAAGACAGTCATTGGACGCTACAATAGCGGCGTAGTTCACCACTGAAAAGACTCACGGCCGCAACATGGAGTTCGTAGCTCCTAAAACGCTTTGGTAGATCCAAACTCCAGCGATCAAAAGCAGCAGCGCGGTAGACGCAACCGCACCACCTCTGACCAATGGAGTCAGCCGGCCGAGCTGCGTCAGAATATCGCGTTGCTCGCGTTCCAATTGCCATTCGGCCGGGTCCAGAAACAACTGATCTTCTTCTTTCATTGCTACTAAGGATCGGTAGATCACCAAACCCACGAGGGCGACGGTGATGCCGCCCCAGCAAATCCAGAGGGTAGGTAACAGAGAAAACATAGAGATAACTTCCTTTCCTGGCAACGCCGATCGGTCCGCCTAAATGTTTGCGGCAGCCCAGCCGCCACTCGTAAATTGGAGATGGTCGCTCCACGGGGCAGCCGTACGTGCCGCCGCGGGAAGCGGTGCGGCTTTGTGCCATTGGGCCGGCCGGCCTTCCAGTTCGATCGCCAAATCCGCAAAATCCGCGACCGAAAGACTTAGCACCCGGATCCTCTGACCTTCTTCCAACCTTTGTAGAAGAATTTGACAGCCGTTTCGGAATCGAAGCGCATCCCGATATTGGAAAGGCGAAGCGGAAATTTGGGTAAACGTCACCTCTTCGGTCCTGCGAACATCAATCTCACGTTGAAGGTATTCCGGGATATCCCACACCCGCAGGTGAGCACCGGGGGGGATGCACACTGCCACAACACATTTAGATTTTCGCGGGATGGGGATACCCACTAAATTGGACCAAACATTTCTGAGCCGAGCGGTCATGGGAATTTGTTCCGGTAGTAAATCCACCGGCGAGGCAAAGCCCATAGCCCCACACACAAATCGGTGGGCAACCAGTTCTTCACCCTCTCTTGCTAAACGGTTTGGAAAAGACATCAACGAGTAATCGCACATATTTGCTGCTCCTCTTGGCAAGGTTTCAAACTGCTCATCGATGGCTGAAGATGCTTCGCAAGCCAAAATGGTTTTACAATGTTTCGCCCCCACAAGCAGGTCGATCGCTGGTCAACCCACCTGCTCTGCTTCCAAAGCCCACTGGTCGTCAGAAAATGAGTCGTACAACTAGATCTTTTTGTCCAGAACACAGAGGGCTGGGAACCGACTTTGAACCTGTTTCCACTCTTCGTAGGGAGATTGGAGTATATGAGCCGAATTATGGTGTTGTTGGTGCTGGCGTCCACAGGGTCGCCCGGCATCGCGCAAAAAGTTCGAGTGGACTACGATCATGGTTGCAATTTTTCCCGTTACAAAACGTACCGTTGGGTAGAGGTGCAAAGAGCGCAATCGCCTGACGTGCAATTCCCAAATCAACTCATGCAGGAACGCATAGTGGGTTTTGTGGAAGAGGCGCTCGCTGCCAAGCAATTCACGCGTGTCGAAACAGGCGGGGACCTTCTGGTCGGTTACGCGATGAAGGTCAGTGCAGAGCCGCAGTTCACCACCTTTACCGACGCAACGGGACCTGGATGGGGATGGGGCGGATGGAGCGGGTATGGCCCTGGCTGTTGTGGTTGGGGCTGGGGTGGCGGCTGGGGTAGCGCATTTTCTACCACCACGATACAAACCACTTGGTTGGGCACACTCACGGTGAGTATGACGGACGCGCTTCAAAGGCAGCTTGTCTTTCAGGGCGTGTCAACCGACACGATCAGCTCGAAAGCAGAGAAGAATACGAAGAGGCTGCAAAAGGGTATCTGCGAAATTTTCGAGAAGTATCCTCCCAGGAAGTGACGACATTTATTAGGCCGAAGAAACTATAGGAGGCATCGGTTGAGGCAATGAATGCCAAGACAGAAACAGCACGACTGCAGGAAGCACGCTGGTCAAACGTTCCCTGGAAGAAGTGGGGGCCTTATCTGAGCGAGCGGCAGTGGGGCACCGTTCGTGAGGACTACAGTCAGGATGGGAACGCCTGGGATTACTTCAGTCATGACCAGGCCCGCTCGCGCGCGTACCGTTGGGGCGAAGATGGCTTGGCTGGTATCAGCGATGACAAGCAGCTATTGTGCTTCGGGGTCGCCCTGTGGAATGGGCGGGACCCGATCCTCAAGGAACGCCTGTTCGGCCTGACCAATAGCGAGGGGAACCATGGCGAAGACGTCAAAGAATACTATTTCTACCTCGACAACACGCCCACTCACTCATACATGAAGTACCTGTACAAGTATCCTCAGACGGCATTCCCCTATGATGACCTGGTCAAGACGAGCCGGCTACGCAACCGTAGCGACATGGAGTACGAATTGCTAGACACCGGAGTGTTCGACGGCGACCGGTACTTCGACGTGTTCGTTGAGTACGCAAAGAACACGCCTGAGGATATTCTGATCCAGATCAGCGTGTGCAATCGCGGGCCGGAAGCTGCCACGCTGCATGTCCTTCCGACTCTTTGGTTTCGCAATACATGGACGTGGGCATCCTGTGCAGTGAAACCGGCTCTGAAAATAGCCCCGAGCGTCATTGGCGCTCGCGTTATGGCAGCCACTCATGCCGATTTGGGCGATCGTTTCCTCTACTGCGAGACAGATGTTCCCCTGCTTTTTACGGAGAACGAGACCAACAATGAGCGCGTTTTCGGCACACCGAACACCGGCAGTTATGTCAAAGACGGTATCAACAATTATGTCGTGTCAGGGAAGAGTGTAATTAACCCGGAAATGACCGGCACGAAAGCTTCGGCGCACTACCAGGTCACAATCGGCTCTGGAACAATGGCCACCATCTGGCTACGGTTGAGCGATGTCGCGCCCGCCTCGATGGTCGAGCCTTTCGGAAATCAGTTTGCAGAAACCATCCGGACACGCCGGCGTGAGGCGGACGAATTCTATCGGGCAATCACCCCCGACTGGGTAAGCGAAGACGCTGCTCGGGTCATGCGTCAGGCTTTGGCGGGAATGCTCTGGAGCAAGCAATATTTTAGTCTCGATGTGGACAAATGGCTCGAGGAACACGGCGCGGATCCGATGCGACAGGGCGCACCGCATATTCGGAATAGCGAATGGTTCCACATGCTGAATGAGAACATCATTTCGATGCCCGACAAATGGGAGTATCCGTGGTATGCCGCCTGGGATTTGGCATTCCACGCCATCGCGCTCTCCACTGTGGATATCGATTTCGCGAAGGAACAACTTGACTTGTTGTTAAACGAATTCTTTCTGCACCCAACCGGACAGATACCTGCTTACGAGTGGAATTTCGGCGATGTAAATCCCCCGGTTCACGCATGGGCGACGATTTTTCTGTACCGATCGGAACAGGCTCTTCACGGCCAAGGCGATATAGATTTTCTGCGGCGGTCTTTTCGAAAGCTGATGTTGAACTTCAGCTGGTGGATCAACCGCAAAGATCGCTTTGGCAAGAACGTTTTTGATTGCGGTTTCCTGGGGTTGGACAATATAGGAGTCTTTGACCGCAGCGCATCACTGCCCGGTGGCGGTTATCTGGAACAAGCCGACGGCACGGCCTGGATGGCATTGTTCTGCCAGAACATGATGGAGATCGCCGTTGAACTGGCGAGCGTCGATGCCAGCTACGAAGATATAGTTACGAAATTTGTCGACCATTTCCTCTGGATCGCCCGCGCCATAAATCAGATAGGCCCGAGTGGCATGTGGGACGAAGAAGATGGATTCTACTACGATATCCTACGGCTTCCCGATGGCGGCGCTACCCGACTCAAAGTACGCTCCATCGTGGGCCTGCTACCCCTATGCGCCACGACGGTGGTCGAGCCCTGGCAGCGGGAACGGGTACCACACACTACGGCAATCTACAGTGAGCGGTTACGGCATATGCCGGCGCTTCTCGAAAACATTCATCCTAGCGGACCGGGCCACCGCGGTGTCGGAGATCGAGGTATTTTTGCACTTGTCAAGCCGGAAAGGCTCCGCCGGATTCTTTCACGAATGCTCGATGAGAATGAGTTTCTCAGCCCTTACGGGATACGCGCGCTGTCCCGATACCACGACCAGCATCCCTTCGTTTTCAAAGTCCAAGATCACGAGTACAAAGTCAATTACGTTCCAGCCGAATCGGATTCCAGCATGTTTGGCGGCAACTCCAACTGGCGAGGCCCTGTGTGGATGCCGGTGAACGCCCTTTTGATCCGCGCCTTGCTTTCGTTCTACCTCTACTACGGCGATAGCTTCAAGGTCGAGTGTCCCACGGGATCGGGTCACTGGATGAACCTCTTCGACGTGGCCAGGGAGATTTCGAATCGGTTGATCCGGATCTTCTTGAAAGACGAGTCCGGGCGGCGCCCGGTGTACGGTGGAACACACAAGTTCCAGACGAACGTTCACTGGAAAGATTACTTGCTGTTTTATGAGTACTTCCACGGAAACAACGGAGCGGGCCTGGGGGCGAGCCATCAGACCGGCTGGACCGGATTAATCGCGAAGATGATCGAGTTCTTCGGCCGCATCGATGGAGCGCAGTTCCTTGCATCCGGCAAGAGCGCGGCTTTCGCGAAGAATGAACCGTCCGAGGATTACCGAACTGATCTGACGTCGATATCTCGGAGGAGTTAAAAGCCCGCGGGGCTGCAGCTCAGAGCGAACCTTCAACGCTCGTGCTGTTCCACACTACGAGGCCGGGCTGACGCGCCATCGTTGAGCGTATCATATGTCACCACTGATTCTCCGGTGAACTCCAGGCAACGTTCCAGACTCGTCATGTTCAAGTGGTAGTTGCCCCGCTGATCGAGAGAGGTTAGTGCGGATTGAAGCGGTAACGAAAAGTCAGAATTGCCGATCCGTACCTGTTTGTAACGCATCGATTTTCTCACCCAGCTAAGCCCCACGGTCGGAGGGAGGGGATCCGTCTTCCACTCCAGTCGTATGATGTCCAGCGTTTGGGCGTCCACCCAAAAAGACCCGCGATAACCAGCCGGCGCCTCTCCGAAATCAATCTGCTTGAGAAGGAGCCGTCTGCTTTCCTCTGGGACGTGGAAATTGTACCGGAAGGTCTTGTGTCCGTCTTTCTTGCAAAATCCAGCATACGTAAATGTAGCTGCGCTCCCGGAAAATACGTCGTAGTCGTGAGAACCAAACGCATCGTTGCCAATCATGCCAGGCGGTACGATCTGGTGGATGGGTTGCTCCTCAAAATGCGTCTCACCCGCTTTTGAGAAGAGTTCCCGGCCGCCTACAAACGCGACCTCCAGGTCAATCCGGTCCTGATGATCGAAGTTACTGGTGTTGACGGATCGGACGAGTCGATCGATGACCGCATGACAAGTATAGTTATGGAGATGCGACAGGTGCGCCGTAATCCTGCTTCTGATGCGCTGCAACAATAATTCCGGATCTTCAGCTGCCGGGGAATCCCCGGCGAGCGCGTGAGTCCAAGGAAAAAGTGCAAAAAAGAGCGTCATCTGGACGAGCTTACAAATGATGGACATAGGGATAGGCGGCGTAGAGGTACTTACGGGCTTTGAACGTGGCGCTCGGCACCCCGGGCAAACCGTTCTCGGGTGCCTGCCGACTATGACGCTGCACTGAATGCCGCAGACTTACAGAATTCGGCGGCACCTCCGAGGGGTGGGCACGTTAAGAAAAATTAGGATTGGGCAATAATCCAGGGTCAAGGGGTTACACATTGGCAACGGATCTGAAACGTAACTCGTCGTACATTCTTCGTGACCCAAAAATAATAAGCCCATGAGCATCCAACTGCATCGCTGGGGGCTCGCCTCTCTGGCGCTAGTCCTCTCTCTACCCGCATCGCCAGCCCATGTCACAGCACCGGGCGCGGTATCAAGCATTGTCTCGGTACCCGGCATTCCCAATTTCCATCAAGTCAACGACCATGTTTTCCGCGGCGGCCAGCCCGCGGCTGAAGCTTGGCCCAGCCTCGCCAGGCTGGGTGTCAAGACCGTAATCGATCTGCGCCGGGAAGATGAGCACTCAACGGCAGCCGAAGGCCAGGCGGTCGCAGCGGCCGGGATGAATTATTTCAACGTGCCGATGAAAGGCGTCGTTGCGCCGACCAATGAGCAGATAGCCAAAGTGCTCGAGCTGCTAAATTCTCAAGAACCGGTCTTTGTGCACTGCAAACGCGGCGCGGACCGCACTGGCGCGGTTATCGCCTGTTACCGCATCGCCCACGATCGATGGGAACGCAAGCAAGCCCTCAATGAGGCGAAGTCATTCGGTATGGCCTGGGACCAAATGGGCTTAAAGCACTACGTGATGATATTCCAACCCGCGTTGTAGCGCGCGGTTAAGCGCACACGGTTCCTTCGACACGTCGGCAAATTCTCGCAACGCGGACGCCCGATCTCTGCCGCCAGACCACAACGGGCGAAGTGTATTCGAGCGCGGCCGGTCACCGCGAAAGTAAATTCCAAATTTGAGGTAACATGAAAACCAGTTCCATTAGAAGCAATTTAGTTCCAGCATTTCTCGCATTTACGGCGTTCGCAGCTCTGCTGACGGCGCACAACACTCCGGTGGTCGTGTGGACCGCGCCCAGCTTGCACCGGGTCGGAATGTCCGATCCAGCCGGAAAGGGAACCGAGGTTAGCCTTTCGGCAGCGCGCGACGAATGCCAATCCTTTCAAATCGTCGTGAACGGCGCATCGAGCGGCCTTAGCAACGTGAATGTCACGGTTGCGAACCTGGAGGGGCCAAACGGAGAATTGATCCCTCGAACCAGCTTCAGGTTGTATCGCGAAAAGTATGTTTATGTGAGCTCGTCAAGTCCCAACTGGGGCGGGACAAACAAGCCCCTTGGGATCGGCTGGTATCCGGATGCGCTCATTCCGTTCACTGATCCGGAGACCGGTAATCCTCTTCCGAAAGCGACGCTGACGGCGGCTCCGTTCGATGTCAAAGCCGGCAGCAATCAGCCAATCTGGATAGACCTTTTGGTTCCACAGAGCGCCACTGCAGGCCAGTATTCCGGCGCCTATACGGTGACGAGCGATCAAGGCAACTTTACAGGGCCGATTTCTTTGACGGTTTGGAATTTCACTCTGCCGGCCACCCCGTCGCTCAAGACCGCTTTCCTATTCAGCCACGCAGGGACCGTCGAAGCACAACAGGAGTTGTTGCGTAACAAGATTTCTCCGTCGGCGACTCCAGCCAGCCAGATGCCTCTCATGAAGGGTCGTGGATTGAACGCCACAGATACGGGACCGTTCAGCGGAGCTGATGTAGGCAACTGCAAGATGTCGCCCGCGCCACCAGTCAGCCAATTCAAGTCCCGGACGGCGGGCCAGCAAGCGGGTGTACTGTTGTACGATTACAGCGCCGATGAAATCGGTCATTGCGCGAACCTCTATCCGACGATTCAGCAGTGGGCCCATAACATGCACGAGGCCGGTATCAGCAATCTGGTTTCGATGTCACCGAACCCCGCTCTATACAGCGATGGGTCCGGAACAGGCCGATCCGCCGTGGATATCTGGGTTTTGCTGCCTGTCATGTATAACGGCGCCAAGCCAGAGGTAGACCACGTGTTGAAAAAAGGCGACTCAGTCTGGTCCTACAACACTCTGGTGCAGGACGCCTACTCCCCCAAATGGGAGATCGATTTCGATCCGATCAACTTCCGAATTCAACCTGGTTTCATCAATCAGAGTTTGAATCTCACAGGTTTGCTCTACTGGCGGATCGATCGCTGGACCTCGGACCCCTGGAACAACGTGAACAATACGGGCGCCTTCAGTTCGGCCAACTATCCGGGCGAGGGAATGCTTGTGTATCCTGGCCAGCCCGTCGGCGTCCAGGGCGTGGTGGCCTCCATGCGGCTGAAATGGCTGCGCGACGGCGTGCAAGATTATGAATACATCCAGACCCTGAAGAACCTCGGGAAGGCGGATCTGGCGATGCAGATCGCGCGGTCGGTCGGACCCGACTGGACGCATTGGACTCGCGACGCGGGCGTTATCGATTCGGCGCGGCAGCAACTCGGAGAGGCCATCAATAAGATCATGAATTCGACGGTTCGACCGGTGACCACTTCGGCTTCGTCCGCTCCGGTTCCCTCGACTAAGCCGGCGCAGGCAAACGATCGGTAGATCGTGCCCACCATACGTAGAAGGTGGGCAGCAGAAAAATGCTCATGATCAGGTCGACGGTGAGCCCGCCAACAATTACGATCGCAAACGGCCGTTGCGAGTCAGACCCGATGGCATGAGAGAGTGCGGCCGGCAGTAGTCCAAGAGTGGCCACCAGCATAGTCATCATGATGGGCCTGAGCCGCCGCACGGCTCCTTCGATGGCGGCCGTCTCGATGGAATGTCCGCGCGCGCGCAACTGGTTGATGTATTCAACCATGATCACACCAGTCTGAACTGAAGCACCGAAGAGAGCCAAGAAGCCAATGCCTGACGACATGCTGAAGTGTGTACCCGTGACGTACAACGCTAGAAGGCCGCCGACCCGGGCCACGGCCACATTGACTAAATGCAGGCAAGCCCATTTGGCGGATCCGAACGCCCCATAAATGATGAGGAAGATGAGAAAGATCGTTGAGGGCACAATCATAAGTAAGCGTGCCTCCGAGCGTTTTTGGCTCTCGTACTCGCCTGCCCACTGGAAGTTGTAACGAGGCGGAAGCTTCACTTGCTGGTTGACTTTCCGGATGGCTTCTTCCACGGTGCTGCCCAGGTCCCGGCCGCGAACGCTGTACTTGATGGCAACGTAACGTGAATTCTCCTCACGATAAAGCTGGGAGGCGCCATCCATCGTTCGGATGGTGCAAAGTTGTGCCAAAGAAACGCGTTCGCCGGAGGGCGAGAGCAGGCGGATGTTCTCGATTGCTTCCTTGGTGTCACGGTAGGGTGCAAGATAACGCGCAACCAGATCGTAGCGTTGCTCGCCTTGGATCACTTGGGCGACCGGGTTGCCTCCCACCGCAGTCTGGATAGCGTCCTGAACATCCGCGATGTTGATCTGGAAGCGGGCCGCCGAGTCGCGGTCCACAGTTAAGTTCAGGTTCGGTTGGCCGATGACTCGCAGTAGCGCCAGGTCCATGATGCCGGGTATCGAGCGCATAACCTCAACCGCAGCCGCACCTCTCTCTTCGAGTACTTTCAGGTCTTCCCCGTAAATCTTTAAAGCCAACTCTCCTTTGACACCACTGACGGCCTCTTCCATATCGTCCGCGATCGGTTGAGTGAAACTCCAAACCACGCCGGGGATTTCTTCCAGTCGTCGATTCATGGCAGCGATCAGTGTTTCCTTGTTTTGATGAAACACCGTACGCCATTGCTCCTTTGGCTTCAAATCGACGAAGAATTCGGTGTTGGAGAATTCGGTGGTGTCTGTTCCGTCGTCCGGGCGCCCGACCTGAGAAACCACTTGTGTTACCTCCGGGAAGGCAGCCATGATCAGGCGCGCTCGGTCCATGATGGTTGTGCCCTCAGTCGGGCCGATGCTGGGAGCAGCAGTACCGCGCACCCAGATGGCGCCTTCATCCAGGTGAGGCAGAAATTCAGATCCGATGCGTCCACCGGATAAGAGATAGAAGCTGCAACACACTGCACCCCCCGCCAGTCCGGCCATTACCCAACGGTGATGAACCGCCCAGGTTACGGTACGCCGATACCCTCTTGTAATCAGTCCAACTACCGGATTTTCCCAGGTGCGCGTCTCTTTCCGAAATAGGAGGCTCACCAAAACCGGCACTACCAGCATCGAAAACGTGAGCGCACCCAGTAGAGCGAACGCCACCGTCCAAGCCATAGGCCGGAACAATCGCCCCTCCACCTTCTGCAGCGTAAAGATAGGCATGTAGGCCGTAATGATGATACTGATGGCATAAAAGACGGGCCTTTGAACTTCGTGGGCGGCCGAGCGAATTCTGTCCGGAATCGAGTTTCCCGCGTGTTCCTGAGGATTAAGGTGACGAAGGATATTCTCGGTCATGACGACGGCACCATCTACTACCATGCCGAAATCCAGGGCGCCGAGCGACAGCAAATTGGCTGGAATATGCCTCAGATTGAGGCATATTGACGCAAAAAGCAGCGAAAATGGAATGGTTGCAGCCACAATGAGGGCACTGCGAGCGTTTCCTAGAAACAGGAGGAGCACCAGGGCCACCAGCATGAAGCCATGAGTCAGGTTGTGCAAGACAGTTTGGGTTGTATAGTGGACCAGGTCGCTCCGATCCAAAAAAGGCACGATCTTCACGCCGGCCGGCAGGATGTGGCCGTTAAGCTCTTCGACCTTCTTGTGGATCGCATTCAGCGTAGGGTCTGCGTCCGCACCTTTTCTCAAAAGCACCGTGCCCTCTACGACGTCGTCATCATCGATGATCTTTCCGTCCGCCCGGTGAACCGCTTTGCCGATCCGTCCCAGTCGAATCTTTGCCCCCTGCTCCACCATTGCGACATCACTGATATGCAGCGGCGTTCCCCTCTGGGTTTTGAGGACAATCTTGCGAATGTCATTCACACTTCGGATCAGTCCGATTGCGCGCACGTTGACTTGCTGCAGGCCGACTTCTACAAAACTCCCGCCACCATTGGCGTTATTGTTTGCTAACTGCTGCTCCACCTGACTCAAGTTGAGTCCGTAGGACACCAGTTTGTCTGGATCGATTCGGACCTGATATTCTTTTGTGAGGCCGCCAAAACTAGACACGTCGACCACGTCCGGTACGGACCGGAACTGCCTCTCGAGGACCCAGTCCTCAATAGATCTCAGCTCCATCAGGTCAAATTGGGGGTTCGTGCTCTCGAGCGTATAGAGATAGATTTCGCCCACCGGACTGAAATCGGTTCCAATCCGCGGCTGTACGTTGGTTGGCAGCTCAACCTGCGAAAGCCGTTCCAGAGCCTTCTGGCGATTCCAATCATTTTCCGAAGCGTCGTCGAAAACCAATATCAGGTTGGACAGGCCGAACATCGAAATGGAACGCATGTGCTCCAGATGCGGAATACCGTTCACTGCAATTTCGATTGGAATCGTAACCTGTTGCTCCACCTCTTCGGCGGCACGTCCGGGCCACTGCGTGATGATCTGCACGTAATTGTTGGCTACATCGGGGTAGGCCTCCACTGGAAGATTGTGGAATGCGACCAAGCCCCAGATCAGCGTAAGGATGGCAGTTGCCAGGACAAGAAATCGGTTGTTTAGGGCGAAATCGACGAGGGCATGAATCATGCGATGCCATCACTGATTCGCCGTGTACTGCAGGTCTAGCGCTTTTGTTACTACCCGATCACCCGGCCGGATTCCGGAGATAATCTCCTGTTTGCCATTAGCGATCATCTGACCGCCTACGACTTCAACGCGACGGAACCCATTGCCGCTTTGCGGAACATAAACCCAGTCGCGGTCATGAAGATGCAGAACGGCCGAGGCAGGCACAGCAGAGCGGCCTTCCATAGTTGGGCCATGGAACTCGGCCGTGACAAACATTCCGGGGCGAAGTATGCCAGGATTCTCAACTTCCAAACGAACCTTGGCGGTGCGGATAGCAGGGTCGAGAATGGGTGCGATATTGCTGACCTTGCCTTTGAAAACCCGGGTTGGATAGGCGGCCAGATGAATATCCGCCCACTCGTTCAAATGAACCTGGGGCAAGCTATTCTCGTACACGTCGCAGATTATCCAGACATGTGAAAGGTCAGAGATGGTGAAAGGGCTGGGCGAGGACAGAGCCTGCACTCCCGCCGATGCCGTGATCTGCTGGTCGGTGATGACACCCGAAACCGGCGCGTAGATGCCCACGATTCCTGTTGGATTGTTTAGATCAGCCCCCAGTGCTCGAAGATGTTCGGCAGTGGTGTCGAGATCGACCTTCGCATTGTTCGCGCTGTTCTGAGCCACCTCAAGATCCTTCGCCGCGATAGCTCCCATCTCATAAAGCATCTTCGCTCGTTCGATCTGGACTTTCGCCAACTGCTCATTCTCGATAGCCTTCCGATAGTCGGAGAACGCCTGCGCGATATCGGTGCTGCGGAGCTTGAACAGGAGCTGGTCTTTCTTCACTTCGTCACCCAGCCGGGCGTCAATTTCCACGACCCGGCCGGATGCTAGCGACACGACGGGCACGCTGCGCGAAACATCGGCACTAACCGCACCTGTGACATTTAACTCTGAAGCGGCGACATATCGAGTGGCTGTAGCAATCGGAAACTGTTCGGGATGATCCACCTTCATCAAGCCGGACAGTTTGTGCACTACCTCGGGATTCGTCGACTCTTCAATCCGGGGATCGGCTTTCACTCTCTGATTGCAAGATGCCTGAAGGATAGTTAGGATCACCGCGAGGAAAGCCTCGCCGAGAATGGTCCGTCTCATTGCAGGACCTCACGCCCTACCGCTAGATTCAATTGATTCGCGGCATTCAAATAAGCTCCCACCAGGTTTAGATAGCCCAACTGGATACTGCGGTAATCCTGCTGCGCCTGCAAGAAGTCGAGCAACGAAGCCCCCCCGTGCCGGTAGGAGAACGAGATCGTCTGCCTCACGCGGACCGCTTGCTGTAAATAACGCCCCCGGTACGGCCGCAGCAAGGTCAAGTTGCTCTGTAGGGTGGCATAAGCTGAATCGACGTCGCTGAACACCTGCGTTCGCTCTGCCTCTAGCAGACGCTCTTGTCGCGCGATATCGAGCTGCGTTCGAGCCTTCTCGCCCTGGTTGCGGTCAAAAATGCGCAGCGGGATCGTGACACTGACTCCGAAGAACAATTCGATTGGCGGATCGCGACCTATGTCGAAGCCAAAAGTGGGATCGGTCGAAGCGTTGGCAACGGCGAGCCTGTAATCAGTTTTTGACTTATTCACAGCTTGCATCGCCGCCCGTAGATCTGGCCGGTTCTGGAGCGCGGTCTCGCGAAACTCCTCCAGCGGGTTAGAAACTTCGACGAAATCGAACTGCCCGGCGACGTCCAGTTGCTCCACAGGCGTGCGATCGTTAAGCAGCGCGAGTAGCTGTATCTTAGCTGTGCGCAAGTTGACCAAAGCGATCTGCAAGTCGGTCTCAAACTGCACGCGTTGCAGTTCCAGCCGGTCGAGGTCCACCTGCGCGATATCGCCCGCCTTGAAGCGGTTGCGGCTGATCTCGAGCACCCCGTCGTAATATTCGAGGTTCTCACGCGTGACGTTCACGACGGCCTTCTGCTGTAGTACCTGGATAAAAGCTGTACGCAGGTCGAAAAACAGGTTCCGTTCCTGGTCGGCCAGTTGTGAGATAGCGATGGCGGTGCCACTTTGAGCGCTTTCCCTCCGTAATTCTCGCTTGTGCTCCCGCTCATGCAGGTAGCTGCCTGAAAGAAGTGGGAAAGTGTTGGTGAATGGCTGATATGGATTGCTAGTGAAGGGGTTAAACTGATCGACCGACATCGTGACGTCAGGGTTCGGGCGCAGGAAGGCCGTCACTTCCTCGGCACGCGATTCCCTAATTCCGATCTGTCCTGCACGCAGCGTCGGATTGTCGGATTGGAACTCCCGTTTGGCTTGCTCCCAGGTCAGTATCTTCTGTCCGAAAGCCCCGCTCGCCATCCAAGCAGCCGCCCAAATTGCGTGCGCTAGAGGCCGACTGAGGCGCCCCATGTCCCCTCCCTCGAAGCCCGGCGCCTTTCACACCTCAATAGGCGCACCACGTCCTGACGGCTCGCCATAGGTCAACGTCCGGCCCTGCAAAGTAGAGATGCGATAGACAACGCGTTGCCGCAAAAAAACAATTAGCGGCAATGGAGTATCGGGGTCAAACGGGGCAACTGAGTTGGGGTGATTTCGGAACTTCTCGCCTTTGGGTGCCACTGAGGCCGCGAATCCATCGATAAAGCTCGCAACAATCCGCTATTGGCATCAGTAGGAAGGGGAGCGGATCGTCGATCGCAAAGCAGGCCGTCTCTTGAACGCCGCGAAAAGACCTCGTCCAGTCCTGCAATGTTAAGTTGCCGTCTCGCAAAGACCGAAGGGCTGAGAACAGGTCGAAGTCCTCGACCATCCATTTGCGTCCCTCGGCTGCCGGCGCGGCGACTACCGGTTGCCCGGTGAGATGCAGATAGAGCGCGCGGGCGACATCCATGCCATTGGTTGCGGTGAAAAGCCGGAAGGTGCAACCGATGCGCGGGTTAACGTCGAGCACCTTGTACTTTCCGTCGCGCTGATCATAGCGATACCCGATATCGAGAATTCCCTGGTACCCTATGGCTTTCATAAATTCGACTGTCGTCCTCTCAACCGTCTCGTTCCGAATACAGATTCCCAGGCTCGTTACACCCGTGTTCACCGGAAAGCGCCGGATCTTTTTACCGGTCACACCAAAGACGCACCGAGAGTTCTCGTCGAAATAGCCGTCAAACATCCAGTCTTCGCCTGGGATAAACTCCTGAATTAACAGACTCGGTTTCTCGCGATCCGCGGCCTTGGCGTAAAGATCCAGTAGTTCGCGGCCGGACCGGATTACGAATTTCGTCCCTCCCGCGCGTGCTCGTAAGCGTTCGGCGTCGGTTGCCTTGACTATGACCGGAAAAGTGGCCGTTTCGAGAAAACGCTGTACGTCTTCTTTCGAGCATGGAATCATTGACTGTGCCGTGGGTACTCCGCAGCGGCGAGCAAGTTCCTGCATTCGACTCTTGTCGCAGAGCAATGGAACCAGCATGGGATCCTGGCCTGGAAAGCGGAACTCTGCCTGGAGAGCCGCCGCGTGCTCCGACACCCAGATGGCGCCTGGATCGGTGGTAGGAATCAGAATTGGCCGGCCACCGAGCTTTCGTCCTATTTCCAGTAAGCTGGACACGGACTGAGCGGAAGCCGCGTTCTCAATATTACGAACAAAACGGCCGCGGCAATAGCGCGAACTGAAAGCCGGCTCCCAATGGGCGTCTAGACAATAGACTGGTACGCCTAGACGTCCCAGGCTGCGCACGATGCCCAAGCCCCCGTGATGTACCGACCGAAGAATCACGACCGGCGTCGCATGCGTGTTTTCACTCATCGCTGAGCATTCTGCTGCCGCGTCCCGAAACCCGGCGGACAGCCCTACAGGAGCGGGAGAAAGCTTGCGCTTCCGGAATCATCTTCACTTCCCCATTCTGGACAGGGAACACAGCTGCCAGATCATCAATATGTTCGAGGATAAATTCCAGGTCGCGAAGCCGGCCAGTCCGCTCCAGAAAATCGACACTGTGACTGCACAGACAGGCCGTTGGTGGAGCGTCGCGCCAACGGGTGACAATCGACGTTGTTCGCGGATTTTCCGGTAGGTATCCTTTCTTCATTAATGCTGCGGCGATCCAGGCGCAGCAGATCTGGTCCTCCTCCCGGAACTCACCTTTACTTCCCGCGCCGATGATAGCTACACGAGGATGACATTCGGATAGATAGGCGGCCAGGACGGAGTGGTTGCGAAAGCAGCCCAAATATGTGGCTTCGCAGGCGGCCGCTTCATGAATAACCTTGGTACCTGAGGAGGAAACCAGGACCAGAGGCCGATGAGTATCGGTGCGGCCAATGAGTTGGGCAGGACTATTGTCCATCTCAAAGCCAGCGGGCATGGTTCCACTTGATTCACCGGCGAGCAGGGGATTTTTGAACTTGAAAGCCATTGCCAGAGCCGCTTCGATGGTCGGAACCGGGAAACATCTGCGACCGGATGCCGCGGCAGTAATCGCCGTGGTCGTGGCGCGGATTACATCGACAGCGACGATCGCAAAACCTGCGCGATAACGACGCACGCTTTCCGGCAAGCAATCTATCACGACCGATTTCCTCATAGTTTAGTCTCCTTGTCTGCGCTCCACCTTCTTCACGAAGCGAGCAATACTGGCGCCGTCAAGACCCGCGGTCGGAGATTCTCTTTTCCGAAAGCGTCTGAGTGCAGTCCCCGTCTATAGATCTCCACCCGAAGTAACTCCTCCAGCCTGACGTTACAGAGCCGTACCCGCGGCCCGAAGTGATTTATAAGGTCGAACTGGCTTGGCTTATTGGGCGCCTCGAAAGTCACCATATCCAGGCCGAACGCGGTGGCAAACCGGTCGGCCAGGGCGCCGTTGAAGTTTCCGTTATCGTCGAAGAGCCCGACTCCCTTGGCGCTTTCCCGGGCCTCCACCACCAGTTCGCGGGCGCCGGCATCCAACCATCGACGTCCTTGGCTTATCAATTGTTGCGCAGTATCGGAGTTGAAGGCGCCGGTGTGCTTCTTACCGAGTTCGAACTGTACTTCGAGCCCTCGCGCTTCGGCCATCTGCAATACTTCGCGCGCGCCGAGCGGCATGTCGGTGAATCCTTCGCCGCACTCTATTCGGGTGAAGCCGATGTCGGCACAGAGGTCCAGGTACTCCGGAAGGTAATTTTGCGCTACCGCGATCTCGAATGGGCCTCCTCCGGTTACCGTGGGAACGCGATGCTTGGCTGCGGAAGCAACTTTTCGTCGCGTCGCGTCCTCCCGAGCCACCATCCAGCAAGCCATGGATATTTTCAGAATTGCCATCAGGTGAAAGCTTTGTTCCAGATGACTTTCTAGGGTGGCCGGATCGTAACCGGGATCGAATGGACTGGTTAGCGGAGGCAACTCAAGAACCCCGATGAGTCTGAGGTAATCACGAGTGTGGAGATTTGTTTTGGGAAGCACAGGTTTGTTTTCCTTTCGAAAGTTTTCAAAACAGCCCCGCCGCGATTTCTTTTTAAGCAACTCGCCAAGGAGACAGACGGGTGTCGAAAGGGGAATCGCAGCGAGACTTCTCGCGGGTGCGCTCCATTCGCGCAGCTACTTGACCCACGGTCAAGATCTCGACGTCCCCGCGATCGCGGGATCGAGTAAGGTATTCAAGAAGGTCTCCAAACAAGGAAAACCCGTGGGGGGACTCGGCCAAGTTTTCGGGATGAAGACAGAAATGAAATATCCCTCGGTGGCGCGCAGCTGCCTCCACTCCCCTTCTGAAGCGCTCAAGACGCGATCGCAGAGCGAGAACTGTGGCTCTCGACGGTCCAATCGGGTAAAGGAACAGCGAGGATGGGATATTCCACAGCCCTGGAAGCGTCTCTTGTGGCCAGATCGGGGGCGGTGTGGCGCGTGCTAGCTCGTCGAGAGCTCGCAAAAGCGACCCGGGGAGTGTGCGCCCCAACCGGCAGGCGAGCACGGGAGTGCGGCCCCGATAACTGCGGATGCCGACCTTCGGCAACAACTGGTGGTACGCTTCCTGTTCGCGTCCAAAGGAAAAGGAGAGCGGAGGCACAAGAGCCTGTTCCAAAGCCTTGACGCCTTCGGCCAGTTCGCGCTTTACGACTTCCCGCGTCGCTCTTCCGTCGGTCCATATGAAGTGCGTCAAACCTGCGTGCAGCCCGACTTCCTGGGATGGTCGCGCCTCACGCAGATGCTCCACAAACGATCGGCGATACCACAGTGGCGCAGTTGCTTCTCGGCCTGGTGGTATCCGGACCGTCCAAGCTCCGGGTAGCCCGGCCATTCGAAGATCCCCGGCCCCCTCGCTTTCGCTAAGCGTCATGCCCCCCACGACAAACCATGTCGCGCTCACGCCAGCTGCGCAAAGGCACGCCAGCAGCTTTTCGTGCGCCTCAAGCGTGTTGGGATATCGGCTCTGGAATTGCTGCTCATTCATTTTGTCGAAATAGCCCCATATCTGTTCGGTATCGAATGACAGAATAACGGTTCCGCGTTCAAATAATTTGCGCGGGTCGTAAGGTTTGGCTCGCATGCTAAGTCCCGAGTGCGCGAAGAACGAAGGCCTGGACGGGCTGCTTGTTCCGCCAAGCCTGTAGGTTGGAAAGAAGAACCTGCGCGATAAGGTCGATGTCCTGGCTTGCTAGGGCCGCGTGGTTCGGTACGGTTATTAGACGATCCGCTACGGATTCCGCCACCGGGCAAGTGCCTCGATACCCGAACCGCCGGCATTTCTGGACCACGTCACAATAGATCATGGATGTGTCCACGAACTGCTCCCACATAGCGGCCATAACTGCCGAGCGTTCCTCGCGGTCTCGCAGCAGGACTGGAAACAGATGATAGTTGTATCGCGTTCCCGGCCGCTCTTGTGGAAGAACCACATCTTCGGCGCCGGCAATCTTTGACAGCAATCGCAAGCTGTTGGCCCGTTGCAGCTCCACTCTCCTGGGAAACCGGGATGCCTGGCGGCACGCGACCGCGGCATACGAGCGTTCTATCGCATTGAGATCCAGGCTAGGCTCCAAGATGGCCCACTTCTCCGTCCATCGGCGCAATGGTTTTCCAAAGACTCCGTAGAGTTCCCTGCTGAAGACAATGGCTTTAGCCGCCTGAAGAATAAGGTTGCGCAACTCTTGCAGGCGTGTGGGCGGCAAAAGAGATCCAGCCGCGCGCGCCACTTTGCGGGCCAGCATCGAGTCATTCACAACAGCGAGTCCACCGCCGCCAGCCGGCCAGTACTTGGTCGATGCAAAACTGTAGAAGCAAGCCAATCCAAAGCTTCCGGCCATGCGTCCATTCAAGTAGCTGAGCGGTGCGTGCGCAGCATCTTCGATGACGGGAACATCCCTTGCGACCGTCAGGATTGCGGGCATATCGGCCAACTGTCCGAACAGGTGCACAGCCACCACAGCAGCAAATGTTCCTCGCGCGGCTTCCAAGGACTTCGGATCCATCGTCAAGAATTGGGGGTCGACGTCGATAAAGACCGGCCGATGGCCTGCGGCTATAATTGCGGTCACAAGCGAGGGATCCGTAAACAAGGGGAGGGCCACGCCCGATCCGGCCTTGAGGTTGAGCGCGCCGAGAAGCAACCGGAGCGCCTGCCGGCCGCTACGGGTCCAGAATTTCGCGCTCTCTCCGAGCAGTTCGAAAGCGTCCGGCGGGCGGGGCGCGTTGAGCAAAATCGCCATGAGCGCTGTCGCGAAATCCATCGCTGTATAGGGCAGCGCGAAGCGGGGAATTGTGTAAAACCGAGAAGTCAACATGAGGTAAGAGGCGGCCTGGACAATCGCGCGCCTTCCAGGACTGTTTCGAGCGTTTCAAGGTGCTGGTTCCCGTGTCGCAAACGACGCGCCAGTCGCACGGATGCGCGTGCCGCCGATCGATTCAGGACCACGTCTAGCGTCGGATGAAGTAAGATGGCCGAGCAGTGAGGAATCATTTCGTAGCCGAACCGCAACTTGTATTCGTGCAGGCCCGGGGCGGCGAAGAGCGGTACATAGCCGTAACAAACTGCTTCGAGGGAAGAGTCGACGGCAGCCTCCCTGGTAACCGCGTAAGTGAGCAAGTGATTAGGGAAATTGGCAAGATCCTCTTGGCGTGACATCTGATGAAGAATGTGTAACCAGTTTTGTTCACGGCACGTTGCCATATACGCGGCCATGCGCGAGCCTGAAAAAACGGCCGGAAAGGAAATTCCCGGGCAGGCGAATGCAGCATCCACGAGTTGTTCCCACCGCCGTCGCTCGCCAAACTCGGGGTCATAGCGGCCTTGGCGGCTCATCGTGCTCAGATTGAGAGACCAGCCTTGATCTAAGAGTTCGGCTTTCTTCGCTCGCCTGACCTCGAAGCATTCCAGAGCGTGCCTCACTCGCGGTCTGTGTTTCGCGTGTAGCGATCCGACGTCGTAGTTGCGTTGGCGGAGCACATAGAGACCGCTCTGAAGACCAGTCCAAATCAAGGAGGGAAATCGAGCACCGAAGGCGCCGGTCTCGCGAATCATCCGCCGAACCTCGTCTGGGTCGGGATTGAGCATCGCCTGGTAAGGAAGACTCATCAGGAAGCGCCCGGGCACGGTGTACCAAAGTGCGTTGCATGTATTAATGATGTGCCGCCCTCGCAATTCCAGAAAGCGTGCCAAGACGCTAACGGGGGGTTGGGCGCATGAACGTTTTTCCAAGGCGGGCCCGGGCTTTCCGGCATCACCAGGCTGAAGTGATCCGGGTTCGAGTAGAGCGCTGGATATCAAGGTAGCCTCGACGAGTCGGTGGCTCAAAATGAATCTGCCGTCCTAATGCTCAAACACGATGGGCGGAACAAATTGCCTCGGCGCGATCGTTAGTCTGGGCCTTCTACTTTTTCCACCGATTCCACCGTTATTCCCTTGGCGCGACCAAGAGAGAGAACTAGACTGGTTCGACGCGCCGGACAGCAGTTCTTCTGCTGATTCGCACGTATATTTTGAAGCGGGCTTGTACTCAGGAACCAGTCTCTGAATGTGTTGGATGATCTCTGGCTCCTGCCTAGCCGCCAGCAGGACTTCAAGCTCATCGATCCAGCTAGCAATCGAATCCCAGCTCAGAGGCTGCTCGCGAATGATCTGGATCTTGTCCTGATAAGTGGCCAATATGCCGTCGCCGTTGAGCTCCTCAATCAGCTTTTCGCCTGGGCGGAGCCCGGTAAACTGGATGTCGATATCGTCGTAAGGAACCATGCCGGCCAGCCGGATCATAGTCTCAGCGAGGTCCACGATGCGGACGGGGGCGCCCATATCAAGAACGAAAATCTCTGAGCCTCGGCTTTGCGTCGAAGCTTGCACCGCCAGGGATACGGCTTCGGAGATAGTCATAAAGTAACGGCGTGCCTCAGGGTGGGTCACTTTCACGGGGCCGCCAGCGGCTATTTGCGACTGAAAAATCGGGACTACGCTTCCGTTGCTGCCCAGGACGTTGCCAAAACGGACAGAAGCACCATGGGTCTCGCCGTTATCCTGCAGCCTTGATGAGACGATTCGTTCGCAAATGCGCTTCGTGGCGCCCATGACGCAAACCGGGTTCACGGCCTTGTCGGACGAGATCATCAAGAAGTGGTGCACATCATGGCGACGGGCAGCGCGGACCAGGTTCCAAGTGCCAAGAACGTTATTACGCACTGCCTCGAAGACATGCGATTCCATCATGGGCACATGTTTGTAGGCAGCCGCGTGATAAACGGAGTCCACGTCGTACTTTTCGAACACCTCGGCCAGACGGTTGACATCACGGATATCGCCCAGGGCAACTACCAACTCCAATTCCGGATGCCTTTCCCGCAGTTCGTTCTCAATTTTGAAGAGATCGCTTTCAGCCTGGTCGAAAGCGACCAGACATGCCGGCTTGAAGCGGGCCACCTGACGGCAGAGCTCCGATCCGATGGATCCCGCCGCACCGGTGATCAACACCGAGCGCCCGCCAAGGCTCGCTTGGACCCGAGCCTCATCCAGTTTCACAGGCTGCCGGCCGAGCAGATCATGGACCGACAAGTTGCGCACCTGAGCGGTTAGGACTTTTCCGCTGAGTAACTCCTCTATACCAGGCACCGTTTTGCACTGAATACGCGCCGCGCGGCAGTTGGCCGAGGCCTCACGCATCTGCTGCCCCGTGGCCGACGGCATGGCAATGATGATCTCGTCAACGACAGGCTTGCACCGGTTCAGGCGGCGTATCACGGAGGACGCCTGGCGTCCCGACCCTAGAACCGGTACGCCCATAATGAGTGCGCCCTGCTTCAGCGGATCATCGTCCAGGAAACCCTTGGCTTCGTACGCGGTGCACCGGTTGGAGTGGATTTCATGAACCAACTCAGCGCCCGCCGCGCCAGCACCATATATGATGATGCCCCGCCGCCTCGACGCGGAAGATCGCCGGGGGAATGCTTCGTTGCGAATTCGAACCGAAAAACGCACTAGTGCCGTAGCGACAAAACACAAGAGCGCGTCGATCAGAAAAATAGACCGCGGCATCGCGGGAGCAATCCAGAATGTCATCATTGCGGCGAATAGTGTGGAGCCGGCAACGTTTCCAAGAAACACAACAAACAGGTCTGGAATGCTCACAAATGGACGCAAACCGCGATAGAATCCAACCCTGTCGAAGATCGGTAATTTCACGACAATCGCAATCACAACCGCTTGCCTAAAAGTCGAGGCAAGGTCGGCCGGGATGGAGAAGTCGAACCGAAGTACAAAAGCGGCCGTCAGTGACAGCCCAACGGCCACCAGGTGGCAAGCCCGCTCGATCCAGAGATCAGTATGACGATCAGTTTTCATATTAAGTTTCCCTCCGAGGAGGCAATGGCCTCCACAACATTAGGGGAAATGACGACAGCGGCGGCGTTAGGGGCTACGTACCGTGGACGTCTCGAACCCTCCAGCACCTCGCGAACACTTTGGGCCACATAGTGGACCTGCTCCTCGGTCATCGCGGGATACAACGGTAGTGAAACAATGCGAGGATACAGGTGCAACGCACGCGGACATGGATAGTGCGCCAGTGGCAGCTGTGCAAAAAACTGATGCAGTGGAATCGGGATAAAGTGCACGCTGGTCCCAATACCTCTTTGCCTTAACTCGCAGATGAACTCTGCCCGGTCGATCTTGATTCTCTGAAGATTGAGCCGAAGGATATAGAGATGCCAGGCATGACGGCAGCGGGAATCATCGGGTGGAAGCTGTACCTCTTCCAAATCGGCCAGTGCGTGGTTATAGATGGCTGCATACGAGGCGCGGCGTTGAATAAACTTGTCCAGCTTCCGGAGCTGGTGGATGCCGATGGCGGCCTGAATATCGCTTAGGTTGTACTTGAATCCGTGGGCGAGCACGTCGTAATGCCAGTTTCCGTGTTCGGTGTATCGGTCCCAGGCGTCGTGGCTGGTACCATGCAGCGAAAGCATCCGCATCTTTTCCGCCAAGGCTGGCTGATGTGCAGTGAGCATGCCTCCTTCACCTGTGGTCAGATTTTTCGTGGCATAGAAACTGAACGCCACCGCATCGCTGGCTGCGCCCGTATTCAAGGGGCCGGCGCCAATCGGCCGACATTCATACTGCGCTCCGGCAGCGTGTGCGGCGTCTTCGATAACATGAATGCCATGCTCGCGGGCCAGTGTCCAGATGGCTCTCATCTCGCAAGGTAACCCAGCTAAGTGCACAGGAATGATTGCCCGGGTCCGACCCGTGATGCATTTCTGAATCTCGTCTGGGTCGATGTTTCCATCCGGTCCAATGTCAGCGAGCACTGGGGTCGCCCCGACGTGGAGGATAGCCTGGACAGTGGCGCAGAACGTTAACGGCGTGGTAATCACTTCGTCGCCTGGGCCAATACTCATACCGGCCAGCGCAAGGTGCAACGCGGCTGTCGCCGAATTCACGGCAATGGCGTAGGGTGCCTTGACATGCTCGCGGAATTCACGCTCAAAGCGGACAGCGCGAGGACCGGTAGTCAACCAGCCGGACCTCAATGTGTCCGCTACTTCGTTGATCTCTTCTTCCCCGATCGAGGGGCGATGAAAAGGGATAAAAGTGTCATTCATTTCCAACTCCGGCAGCAAACGTTCTCTTGATGAGATCCGGATTGAATTGTTGAGGGAACAAGCTAAACCGTATGGTCAGGAAGATCAGCTTCAGATCTTGCAAGAAAGATCTTGAGCGGAGATAGGCAAAATTCCAAAACAGTTTTGCCGGCAAGACGCGCTCGCGGTAGAAGGTATCCGCGTCCGGGCACGCGCCTAGTATTTTCTCCTCATCGCGATACAGCAGCGTAGCCAGATCAGTGATTCCTGGCCGGGCCTCCAAGATCGCTTGCCACATCGGTGCTTGGAACTGCACATACTCCGGCACCTCCGGCCGGGGCCCTATCAGGCTCATTTCGCCCTTGAGGACATTAAAAAGTTGGGGCAGTTCATCAAGCTTGTATTTCCGAAGCCTCGCCCCGGCTCTGGTGACGCGGGCGTCTCCGGATGCCGTAATGACACTACCTTGGCTGCCGCGGCGCATCGTTCTAAATTTCCATATCCGAAAAAGCTTTCCGTTTCTTCCGACTCTCGTCTGTCTGAAAAAGATCGGCAGACCATCATCCAGGATGATCGCCACGGCGACCTCGACAAAGACCGGCAGCAGAAGGAGTAGGCCGGCCGCAGAACACGTCACATCGAACACTCTCGCGCAGGCCTTCGACAGACCCGTTCCTGATAGGCTGTTCATCAGCCGCACTCCACAATTTCGCTTATCTGCATGTGGTCCATGACGTATTCGTTCATCCAGCGCCCTTTGCGCTGTAAGAATCGCTGGGTGTGTTGAAATCCCACTTGCCGATAGAGCGCATTAGCCGATTCGTTTCCGTCTGCGTCGGTAGTCAAGTAGACACACTGTGCCTCCATGGACCGGGCTTCATCCACAAAAGCCCGTACGAGAGCCTTGCCTAAGCCATTGCCGCCCGCTTCCGGCGCCACTGCAATAGAGGAGAGTTCACAGGACCGACCAGACCTCTGAGAAGCTGACGTTTTAATCCTTCTGACGGCATACATTACACCGGCGGCGAGCGATGGATCACGAATCAAAGCTGACAACGCAGGAAGTACGAAGATCCCCTTCTTGCGCCACATCAGGCTGTAGAATTCCGGAGGCTCCACAAACCCGCACGCGAATCCGTCGAGGATGCCGCGATGCTCGCTCACCAGAACAATTCCCGCCGGATAGTCGAGCACTAGAGCATAGTAACGGTGTAGAAATTCGCCGCCCAGGCGGGTTAGGAAGAAATTGCTGAAAGCCTTCTGATGAATGGTCACTATGCCGGGCAGATCGTTGACGGTGGCTTCACGGACCAAGCCAGGTCGTCGTTTGTCGATCCCAACCGGGTGACCGTCTATTGAGTAAGTTGGCATCATGAGGCGCTACCTATGGGTTACCGACGCTGGCTACCGAGCGAGCAGGACTGTTATCATTTCGGACGCCAATCCCGCTCGCTTCGATCGGACATTTTTCTCGCAGCAGGTCGAAGTACATCTGCTTGTACGCGCTCAGCATTCTCTCTTCGGTGTATCGGCCTTCGAACAGAGTACGGGCATTTGTTCCGAGGCGAGCCATCAGGTCCGCATCCGAAGCTATCTGCAGAATCGCTCCGCAAAGGGCTGGTGCATCAGCCGGTGACACGAGGTGAGCGATTTCAGCCTGAGACGCGAGTTCCCGATGGCTGCCAATGTTGGTAGCTATTATGGGTTTGCCCGCAGCCATGGCTTCCAGCAAAGCGATGGAAAGGCCTTCCCGCAGGCTCGGCAGGACAATCAAATCGGAAGCAGCCAGCAGATCGCTAACATCTTCGCGAAATCCAAGAAAGGTCACCCAGTCCGCCACTCCCAAATGGCGGGTCAGTTCCTCCAAGCGAGCTCGCACCGGTCCCTCACCAGCAATAACAATCTGAAATCGGCGCTCGGTGCGTAGGAGAATGGCAGCCGCTTCAATGAGATATTCGAGGCCCTTGTCCGGCGCTAGTCTTGCCATGCTCAGGATTAATAGATCGCGATCCCGAACACCCAGCTGGCGACGGAGTTCAGCGCCTGGCACTTCAGGATTGGCTAAGGCGGCGATCCCGTTGGGAATCGCAAGGATCTTGGATGAACCGCAGATCCCTAGTTCCAGCGCCCAGTGGCGATGAAACTCACTAACAGAAACGATGCGGTTACACCAATGCGAGGCAATCCGCTCCAGAGTGGAATAAAAGAGCCGAGCCGAGCGCGTGCTACGCTCGTGAAAAGCGAATCCATGGGCCGTGTGAACGATCACCGGAACACCCGCCAGCCACGCGGCTAGCCGCCCAACAAAACCACCCTTCGATGTGTGGGTATGAACAATTCCGTAGTGCCCACGCCGTAAGAAATTGGAAAGACGGACGAGACCCGCCAGGTCCCATAGAGGATGTATCTCCCGCCGGACGACGTCCAAATTGACCAAACCCAGACCATTCTGTCTTACGGCCCGTTGGAAAACGGGATCGGTAGTGAGAACGTCAACCTGCCAGCCCTCCGCCTTGGCAACCTGACCCAAACGGAGGATGATGCGGCCAGCCCCGCCGAAGCAGGAGTCGCCGACAACGTGCAGCAGCTTCAATGGATTCATCTTTTTATACGTGGACACGTGCGACTACCTCAGGCTCGCGGGGCTGACGGGCGTCGGTTCGGAGAGCCAGCGTATAACCCGACGCGATGAGCGCCAAGATCAGCCACCAATATCTTTGATAGAACGCCTCAATTCCCATCGCGACGCCAACCATCGCGGCGTGGGCGAGAAAGAGGGCTAACGCGATAGGCCGCTCTTTCTCGGGAGCGAACCGGTAGGCGAACCAGGCTTTTATGAAGAACCAAGCCAGGAATGCCACCAGGGCAGCCAAGCCTGCAATTCCAAAATCAGCGAGAAACCACATGGCACTGTTGTGAGCAACTTCGCCACCGGCTATGCGAAAACTTCCAAGCCCGCCGCCGAGAAGCGGATGATGGGCGAATTCTCGCAGCGCCTGCTGAATAAGGTCAAACCGCTGCTGGACCTGTTTCGGCCGACTGGCTAATTCTTCGAAAATAGGCAAGAAGCGACGGCCCATGAGCAGTATCAGGCAAGGAGCGGCGAACACGCCAGCCAGCACCGGTCGAAGAGCCAACGCGGGCCGGATCGCGAAGAGAAGCAGGAAAGCCACCCCAAGGCCCAACCACGCGGAGCGCGAAAAGGTAAACAGAATTCCCAGTGTCAGGGTTAGCCTTGAAAACCAGAGGAGGGATGATCGGAATAGTGGCGCACAGCCCCACGAAGCCGCCTCGCAGATGACCAAGGCGACCACGAGAAGACCGCCGTAGGCGTTCGGATCCAGAAGCATCCCCGATAGCCGAAGCCCCTCGTAGCGGGTAAACGGGGTCACTACGCCGAAAAAATAGGCTGCCATGAAACCACCGATGGCCAGGAGGTTCTCGACGACGACGCTAAGAGTGAAGACGCGAAGGATGCGCCGCATGTCCTCCCATTCGTTGACTAAGGATGTGATGGCCGCATAGCTGAGAAAGGGCAGCAGCAAGCCAGCATCCTTATTCAAAAGCTCATATCGATTGAGTTCACCAAACCTCAATACGGCGACGAACGAACCGAGGGCGAAGATCAGAAGGATTCCAATGTGCCAGATCGACCATGCCGATTCGCGGTACTTCAACTGGGTAGCCGCTAGTAAAGGCACTAATAACAGGAAACAATCGGCAGGAGCAAAATTCAGCCGGTCGCCGGCTTCGAACAGGTAAGGAAGCAATGCAACGTAGCCGACAACCAAGAGAACGAGAACACCGGATCGATACCGGATGACTGGTAAAGCACTGTCGCCGAATGTAAGCGTCATAGGCTCGATTTCCATTCGTCGATCCGGAGCGGGGGCGATGAATGCCCTGGCACGTACCTAGCGTCAACCAACAGTAGATAACCGATTACAATGGCAGCCAGCACAAGACGTACTGCCGCGCCGATTACCATAGCCTCGGCGCCGCCCATCAAGCCGGAGGTTGGGACTAACCGGTAGCAGGCCCAGGCAGTGGACGCGACCACCACCGCAAACATCGGCACCTGAACCATGAAACATCGCGCGGACAGTATCCCGCTGGTTAGCATGCCTGCGACGCAATGAATTGCCGTGGCAAGCATTAGCACCACGAAAACGCGGGAGCCGGTAGCGTATTGAGGGCTATAAACAATGGTTAATAGAAGGCTGCCCATAAACTGCGCCAACGCGAGGCCGGCCAGTCCGAGGGCGCAGCCGAGGCCTGACAGTTGGAAAAGGACCGAACGAAATTCCGCCATTTGGCCACGAGCGTAGAGCCTGGACATGCGTGGTATGACGCAGTGCCCGAGGGAGTCGCTTACAAGGGTCATAGCCACCGTCGCGTAGGCCAGTGCCGAAAAGATTCCGAGTTGATGCTCTCCCATGCGCGCCACGATAAAGTAGCGCGGCATGTTGAGATTAATCGACGCCAAGGTGGTTACTATTCCTAAAGGGAGCGCCAGGCACATCAAGTCCCATTGCCTTCGGAGGCCTTGAGCGCCACAGTCCGGTCGCCACCCGCGGGTCCACGTTGAGACTTGAAGGAAGTCCTCTGGGAGCTCTACAAAGCGACCGGCCCGGCGAACGTCGAACAACAGAAGTACCGCCAGCCAAGCCATCGCAAGCCCGACGCACCCCCAGAAAACGTCGTGCGTCAAATAAAGTCCTGCGCTTAGCGCAAAAACTGATAAAGCTCCCCGGAGCATCATCGATATGCCCGTTTGGTCCAAGCGATCGTTGAGCTGAAACAGACCGTAATGAATGTCGCTCACCGTTTCGATCCCCTTCGCCAGCGCGACAGCCAGAATGACGATGGTCGTTTGGCGTTCGTAGTGTTCGAACCAGGCAATTGCGGCGATGACTGCTATCGCCGCCAAAGTCATGACGCTGCGAAGTTGCAAGTATTCCGCGAAAGAATAAAGGCGACGCGAGTCGGTCGCCTGTGCGGCTCGGAGATGAAGATTCGTGAACATTAGTACCGGCGTGGCGATCGCAAGTCCCAACGAGAATTGGCCGACCATCAAAGTGCTGCCCAGTTTTGCCAGCGCGACAATCATGCCCCACTGGCAGGCGGCGTAAACCACATTTCCGGCCAGGACCCATGCAAAATTCGAACGCAGAGACAGGCCGGGCATGACTGGCGCCGCGGTAGTATCCAGCGCATGCGGGCGCGACGCAGCCCGGGATCCAATAGGAACGAGCAGCCTGGTAGGCGCACGGCCAGTCGTGACCTCCAGGAGTAAATGTTTGGTACTCACGCGAGACTCTTCAGGTTAAGACCCCTGTCGAAGGCGTAGCTGTAGCTGTCACTTTCCGCCGGGTCGCAACGGTTCAAAATAACGCCCATCACGGAAATTCCATCCAGCAAGAGGCGTTGGACAGCAACTTGGGCGGCTCTTCTGTCGGTGTAATTCGCACGCACAACTAGCAATAACTGGTCAGCGTAGCGAGCCATGATTCTGGCATCGGCAAACTCCAGACAGGGTGGTGCATCCAAAAGCACATAGTCGAACTCCTTTCGGAAACGTGGAAGCAGCCGCTTCAGACAGCTGGACCACAAAAGTCCGAAAACGTTTTCGGCGCAGACCCCGCTCGGTAGCAGGTAGATGCCCGGAATTGCTGTTTTCTTGACGAGCACATCGAGGGGAAGCTCCTCGACGGCATTCGTTTCGCGCAGAACATCGCTCAAACCCCAGTTATTCGCTTGATCGAACACTTTGTGAAGCTGCGGACGGCGCATGTCTCCATCGATCAAAAGCACCTTGTTTCCGATCTCTGCCAAGCCGATTGCCAAGTTGCTCACCACCGTTGTCTTGCCTTCCATTGGCCGGGGACTAGTGATCAGAAAAATATTTGCTTGGTGGCCGTCGCGGCTCGCGCATAGAATGGACGCCAGGGTAGAGCGAAACGACTCCGTCAAATCTGAAAGCTGCGGCTCCATAGCCGTGAGGTCGACGTCGCTTTTCCCGTTGCCTAAATGAAAAGGCAGTGCCATGAGGCCGAGGTTCGACACTTGAGGAATAGCCCCGAGTTCGGGAAGAGTCAGGCACATTCCGGCATCGCCCGGCGTTCTTAGGAAGGGATTAGTCTGCTCCCGCAACATCACCCAACCGATACCCAAAATGAGGCTGCCGAACATCCCGATCGCTACATTGAGCGACAGATTCGGTTTGTAGGGATGCGCCGAAGGCTGGGCTGCTCCAACAAAAGCTATGTTGGATTGCCGGACAGCGGCGGCAATGCTGGCGTCGTTGGCCCGTTGCGACATCGTCTCGTAGAATCGGCGGTCAGACTCCACCTCCCGCTTGAGGGTGTTGTAGGCGACCTCGGCTGTAAGGGTCGAGTCTCCGCGAAAAGAGAAAGTGCCCAAGCCAAATTTCAACTGCCGTCCAACCGCAGCTAGTCGGGCTTCCGATTTGACAAGCTGGTTCTCCAATTCGGCGAGCTGAAGGCGCAGGGATGCGTGGGTCTGCTGCGCGGCGCGGTGTCTGGCCTCAGTAGTCTGGTCTATGAAAGTCTGTGCCAAAGAGTTGGCGACATCGGCCGCAACCTGTTGGTCGCGCGCGTCGAAGATAATCCGAATAATGCGACTCGCCCGCGACGGTACGATCGTGAGATTGTTCTTCACAATGTCGGCAGCATTGTGAATATCCGGCGACGCCGAATCTCGACCAGTGAGCCGCCTGAACTTATCCCAGAAGTGAGGGGCACGGCGGAAGTCCTGCCGCGTTTCCAGGTGGAGTTTCTTCACGACTTGTTCAATCAGAGCGTTCTGCTGCAGAATCTCGGCCTGCGTCTGCACGTAAATTCCGCTTGAGTCAGCACTCGAAGCGACGGTGGGATAGATATCGCGGGTATTCAAGAAATTCTCGTTGGTTCCCTGGATCTCGATCGCGGCCTCGGAGCGGTACCAGCGGGGCTGAGCGAGGCTAATCAAGCCAGCGGCGAGGACGCCGGCACCCACGATATACATCAAGATGGCCTTGCGTCGGTACAAGATCCGAAGACATTCGATGGCACTCCACTCCTGCTGGCCCGTGGGGTAGGCGTTAGTGGTCCGGCAATCCGGCCTGTGCTGCGCCGAATTCTCTTCGGTTGCTTCAGAACCGGCTACTGAATTGAAGTAAATATTCAATGTTGGACCGCCTCGGAGCAAATCACATTTCGCTCAATCCGGGCACCTCGATGAAAGCAGCAACGTTGCGAGGCTGTCATAGTGGCTTTCGCGCGAGGCTGGTCGCCGCTCTGCCTCTCTGCAGACGTGACTCCGATCGATCTCGAGGAGAACCGATCGTTGGAGAAGCGTTATGGAGAGTATTAGGCGCACACAATCTTTAATTCTGACTACAAGCCCCACCACACCCCTCAGCGCTCCTTCTTCGATTCGTACCCTCTGGCCGGCCTGAAGAAATGGAAAGGGCTGAAGTGAAATATCCGCCTGTATTGCCACCCGAATGGAAACGATTTCCTCTTCCGAGAGCGCCAGCGGGGTATTTCCGGTGCCAAGGATTTGAATAACACCCGGAGTAGTAAGAATGGGAAGCCGAGTCAGGACGTTGAACCGGCAAAATACATATCCTGGGAACAATGGCAGCTCCGATACCTTCGAGCGCGCCGCATACCTGTGCTGTGTTTTATACAAAGGCAAAAGGGTTTCAAATCCTTTGCTCTCGAGCGTTCTAGCGACCGCTTTGTCGAACCGCGGCTTCACCGCGACCGCAAACCACTGGGGAGTGCTCGTTTCAGGAAGCGATTCCAGGTCGTTCAATGGCGAGACTGCTTTGCTTTTGTCGAAATCGGGCATAGCTACCGCTCTCTCGAGTACCAGTGGCACTCGCTTATTTGAACACTCCGTGAAAACGCTCGAACCCATCGCCGTGAGGCTTCAAACCTCAGCTAAACCCGAGTTCGGACCCACAATATCGCTGACGTCAGGGTTGGAATGGAGGGCCTTTTCTTGGGGTGACGCCAAAATAACAGAGTCGAGCGCGGAGCAGTTAGTTCAACAACCAGCAAACGTTGGTGATAAGCGGCGACAACAACCGAAGATGGTGGAAGATAAGGTAGAGTAGCCGTTGCGGTGACTCGCTCACAATTCGTCGTCAGCGAACTCGCCAGTCCGCGTAATGGCATCGCGGACGATCATCAAAGCTGCCTCTGACAATGTAAGCGGATCAGACTCACCGGTCCAGACGTCCTTACTCATGTATTTTGCGAAGGCAGGATGTAGATGCTGCGGAATATCGTGCCAACCTATTCGTGAGATACCCGTTAACTGGCGAAGGGCCTGTTCCAGCAACTCGATCTTGCTCGTCGCCGCGGTCCTTGGATGAACCGACTGCAGCATTTTCTGCCTCCACTCCCCGCACTCCCCAACGCTATGGTTGATGCTGTCCCAGCGATGATGGCTCTCTTTTTACGGCTGGTTCACAGGCGAGTGAGTCCATTCATGATGCCTTGGCTTCAAGTTCGGCGGTGTGATATCGGCGGCGTATCCTGGCAATGTCGACGGCCGTTTCAGGCAACTGCATGTCCAACTCTTCGAGCGTACGCGTAATGATCTGAGATACGGCCAGATCACGGAACCATTTATTGTTCGACGGGATGACGAACCAAGGGGCGTGCTGAGTGCTCGTCTTGTGCAGCATGTCCTGGAATGCTTGAACATAATCGTCCCAGAACTCCCGCTCACGATAATCGGATTCGCTGATCTTCCATTGCCGGGCCGGGTCATCCAATCTTCGCTTGAAGCGGGCCAGTTGCTCATCCTTCGAGATGTAGAGGAAGAACTTGAGAACCGTCGTGTAGTTCTCAACCACAAGCAGTCTCTCAAGTTCGTTGATTAAATCGTAACGATATGACCAGACCTGGGTCGGGACAAGCTTATGGACCCTCACCACCAGCACGTCCTCGTAGTGCGACCGGTTGAAGATCGCGATCTCTCCCTTGCCGGGAGCGTGCGAATGCACGCGCCAAAGGAAGTCGTGTCTAAGGTCTTCCGGGGTCGGTTGCTTGAACGCGATTACCCGGCAGCCCGCTGGGTTCATACCAGTAAGGATATGCCGCACGACGCCGTCCTTTCCGCAGGCATCTAATCCCTGAAGTACAATGAGAACCGAACGTTTCCTTTCGGCATACATCAGGTTCTGCAACTGATCCATCCTGTGAAGTTGAGACAACATCTCTGGCAGGGCTGCCTCATGCGACTCGTAGTTACCGCAGCAATATGGGTCGATGTTCGCTAGTTCCACGTTGGCGCCCGGTTCGATCTTAAACCTTTTGAGAAGGTCCGACCCAACAATCAGGTTTTCCAAGGGCTCAGAGATTTTGACTTTTGCGGTAAGACTGGCGGGTGAAAACGTTTTCCGTTCGGATTCGCATAGCATCATTGATGATTTGCCCCCCTCGCCCGCAAGTTCGGCCGTTTAGCGGGTTCGTTATCGTGGGATGAATGCCTTAGACAGGTGGCTCTTTTTTGGAGGTCACGGACCGAAACAACTGTGAATTCTTAGGGCCGGGTCTGCTGAACCGAATCAATGCCTCGGATTGCAACCGGATGATCGAAGTCCTTAACAAGATAGTCCGTATAGAGGATCTCGAGCTCACTAGTTCCGAGCAAAAGGCCGGAGCTTACAGCCCCCGTGTGGGTCGGCAGCCAAACACCATCGATCTCGCTGAACTCCAGCTGGATGTGAGGCGCCCCCACCCACATCGATACGCTTGCCGCCGTGACTCCGTCCAAGCGCAAGATGGCATAGCTGCTGCGATCCACCCAGGCTGTTCCCCGAATCAAATACTTGCTTCTGTGTTTCGGGACAAGATCGATGACGTAGGAGGTTCGTCCCGATACGGTTTCTATGCCGCGAAGACATGCCTGGTAATTCGCTGGACTGAATTCATATTCTGTAAGTTTTTCGGATTTACTGACGTCAGCTTCAGACGCAAGCAGCTTCTCAACGATTTCGATGAGTTTCGCGGATCCACTGTGGTCCAAGACCCTGTGTGTTGTCCCCACGCCTGGACGATAAGTCGCTTGTACGGAGACGGTCGCCTCTTTGTCAAATCGGAAGTTGCGGAGCCTGTACTCTCGCAGACCAGAGTAAGGAACTGCTCGGCTCCTTGTGCTGTTGTTCAACACTCGCTCCAAAATCTCGTCACTCGTTGCCATGGATGGTGGAATCGTGAGCAGGCACGACGGCACGCACGATAAAAGCGAGAAGATGCCATTCAGCAGCTGGCATGGATGATGCCCTTCACGCCGGCGCGGTTGTTTCAGTTCTCTGGTTGTCATTTGCGCTTCGCCAGCCCCCAGAGTTGCCCCAAAATCCTGGTTCCCGTGCACCATAATCATCGAGAATCCATTCCTTCTCCCACTCTTGTGAGTGTTTTAGGAGCCTGGGGGCGTTTTTTATTATTAAGCCTCTCTTCCGGCAGAAACATCATTACACAGCGTGTGGAAATAGTGCGCAAAGTAAACCCGGTGATTAGGATAAAGCCCGATGGCTAGTGATCCCAATGGACATGCGAACACATTCAAGCGCCTTCTCAGACCATACATTACGAGCCTGACGATCGGTGTCATCGCCGTCGTGATCGAAGGACTGGCGAATCTGGCGGAGCCATGGCCCCTAAAAATTGTGCTCGACACGGTCATGAAGACGAAACCCGAGCATGGCTGGCTGCACCAAATCGTTTTTTCCTTTATTGGCACGGACAGGATCGCAATTTTGAAGTTCGCTGCCCTGGCTGTCTTGGCAATAGCCGCCGTAGGAGCCGTTTCCAATTACACCGAGAGATACCTAACCACCAGTGTCAGCCAGTATGTCATTTACGACCTGCGTCAGACGCTTTACTCCCACATACAACGGCTTTCGCTGAACTATCACGACCGCAAGTGTACCGGCGACCTCATTAGCCGCCTGACCAGCGACATTGATTCCATCCAGAGCTTCATCGCTTCCGGGTTGCTAGGTGCCCTGATAAGCACTCTGACATTAGCGGGCATGATCATCGTCATGTCCTACATGAACTTGCAGTTCACGCTCATTGCACTTTCCGTCGTGCCACTGTTGTTCATCGTAGTGTTCTATTACACCCGCAGCATCAAGACCGCTTCGCGCGAAGTAAGGAAAAAGGAAGGCGAGATGGTCTCCGTGATCCAGGAGGTGCTGTCCGCTATGCGCGTGGTCAAAGCATTTGCGCAGGAGGATTACGAACAGCGGCGTTTGGCGGAAGAAAGCCGCAAGTCGATCGGGATCGCATTACGAGTCCGTAGCTTGCGGGCCAAGTTCTCGCCGGCGGTCGATCTCATCGTGGCAGCGGGTACGTGCCTCGTGCTGTGGTTTGGAGGACGCATGACTTTGAAAGGGACCCTCAGCGCCGGCTCGCTGGTCCTATTTGTCTGGTATCTCGGCAAGATGTACAAGCCTATGCGAGACCTATCTAAGATGACCGACGCATACTCGAAAGCTGCAGTAGGCTATGAACGTATCCGTGAAGTCTTAGAAACAGACCACCAAGTGAAGGACTTGCCGGGCGCACGCAGAGCGCCCGAATTCCGTGGGTCGATAGAGCTGGAGAACGTGAGTTTTAGTTACGGGATGAATTGTCCAATCCTCAAGCAGGTTAACCTGATCATAAAACCGGGACAAATGGCCGCGTTAGTAGGCCCCACCGGCGCAGGCAAGACCACCATAATCAGCCTAATTCCCCGCTTCTATGACCCGGATGCGGGTACCGTAAAGATCGACGGCATCGATGTGAGACGCTTCCAGCAGAAATCCTTGCGCCAGCAAATCAGCTTAGTACTGCAGGAGACTCTGCTCTTCCACGGACCGGTGTGGTCCAACATCGCCTACGGGAGGTTGGACGCAAGCCGTGACGACATCTTACGCGCCGCGATGCTGGCAAACGCTCATGAATTTATCGAGCAACTCCCGCAAGGGTACAACACGATAATAGGCGAGCGCGGCATGACACTTTCGGGTGGTCAGCGGCAGCGCATTGCAATTGCACGAGCCGTGATCCGCAATACCCCGATCCTCGTCCTAGATGAAGTTAGCACGGGCCTCGATGCTGCCTCCGAGAAATTGGTTTTCGAGGCCTTAAACCGCCTGATGAAGGGCAAGACATCGATCGTGATCGCCCATAAGCTATCGACGATCCGTGCGGCCGATGTGATTTTCGTCGTTGACGATGGAAAGATTGCCGATCATGGAAAACACATCGAGCTGTTGAAGAAGGGCGGCCTTTATACGAAGTTGCATGAGCTGCAGCTTCAAGGAGAAGCGGCCACGATCCCACACTTAGATCGTGCTCTTGGACAGACTTTCCACTGAATGGACCACTGCCCCAGGCTTAGGGTATTTCTGCGAAAAGAATACATCAGCGCACAACCTCTCGAAGTCCATTCGAGTAGGAGGTCACTGCCTTGCACTATATTTCCAGAACTCTTACAGCTTCATTAGCGGTTCTAATGTTGAACCACCCAACTGCGGGAATCGCAGCCAAGAAAAATCCAGGCCATTCCGTGACTGCCGAAACGACTGCAGAAGGCCCACCGGTGTTGTGGCGCGACCCCGGAGACATTTCCTCGCGGAACTTATACTACGGCGCCGGCGGAAAAGCGCATGAGCCGCATGGAACTTTCACGTTCGAAAAGGAGGATATGCAAGGCAGTAACCCCAAGTTCGACGTCGTCGATCAGGATGGGATCAAGTGGAAGGTCAAGATGGGTGATGAAGCGCGTCCGGAGACCGTGGCGGCGCATCTGGTCTGGGCGGTTGGATACTTTGCCAACGAGGACTACTTCATGCCCGTACTGCGCGTGCAAAACATACCGCACCTGCACCGAGGTGGAAATCTAGTCTCACCGGACGGCACCGTACACAACGTTCGCTTGAAAAGGCACCTAAAGGACGAGAAGAAGACCGGCACGTGGTCATGGGAGAAAAATCCCTTTACCGGCACGCCGGAGTGGTACCGGCTCCGAGTGTTAATGGCAGTCATCAACAACTGGGATTTGAAGGATTCGAATAATTCTATCTACCAGGTTCGCGGCGATCACCCGGAACAAAGATACGTTGTTACCGACTTGGGATCGAGTTTCGGTTCGCCGGGTTTGAACTGGGCCGCGAAGGGAAATCTACACGCTTACACCCGCTCGAAACTGATTGGCAAGACTTCGGCCGAGTTCGTAGACTTCAACGTTCCCGCAGCTCCCAAAATGAACACTTTTATCGATTTTCCAGAATTGACACGTCGGCTCGGTCTGTGCTGGATTGGCCACCACATTCCAGTTGCGGATGTGCAATCGATAGGGCACCTGCTGGCGCAATTATCGCCAGACCAGATTCGCGATGCGTTCCGTGCCGGCGGCTATTCCCCGGAAGAGGTTGAAGCGTACAGCCAGGTGCTGGAGCGACGGATCGCCCAATTGGGACAGCTTAAGCTCTAACCTAACGCCGTCCTAGCCTCAAAAGACGAAACGGGCGACGAGTTGAAGGGTTCTGGGGTTGCTGGAGAAGACGCTGGAGAAGTCGTCGAAGGTGCGGGTGCCGGGGACCAGGAAAGCGCGGGTGCTGGTGAGAGAAGTGAGGTTGATGTTATTCAACTGGCCGGGGACAAACTGGGGATGGTTGAAGACGTTGAAAGCCTGTACGCCAAACTGAAGGTTCGTCGCTTCGCGGATGGAGAACTTCTTAACCAGCGACATATCGAAATCATTGATGGGGTTGATGCGCAGGGTATTGCGGCCGGCATTGCCGAAGGAGCCCAGACCGGTGGCGATATAACGGGCGTTGGGATTATTGGCCAGGTATGCGACCACCTGACCGGCGCTGTTGGTCAGAGCCGTGACGCCGCTGCCCAAGTTGGGATTGCCGGCCGGATTGACGATGGCGCGGTCTCCGGCGCTGTCGCCGTTCAAATTCGAGTCCAGGCCGGACTGAACGGTGGCATACTCGGGCGATTCGTAAATATAGGTAGTGGTGTAGAGCCAGTTTCCAATCAGGTTTTTCTCAAACCAGTTCTCGGAATGTTTGAAGAACGGTAAATCCCACACCGGGCTGAAGCTGAAACGCTGGCGGCGGTCGAGCGCCGAGCTGGCCTTGTCGTTGGCCAGGTTCTGGAAATCCTGCGGACGGCGGGGCGTCAGGACGGTGGCGAAAACGTCGGCGGTGGAGTTATCGATCAAGTGGCTCCAGGTATAGGCGGCCACGAACTGCAAGCCGGCGGAGAAGCGGCGCGTGCCTTGGACGGCCAGCCCATTATAGGTAGAGCTGCCCCAGCTTTCAAAGGAGGTGATGTTGCTTAAGAATCCGTATTGCGCCAAGGAATTGGTTTGGACCGCTTCCAGAGCGTTCAGCGTCAGAGGGAGAGCGTTCAGTTGGGCCTGGCTGGGGGCCGTGAGATAGGTGGGCAGCTGGTTGGTGGCAGTCACCGGGGTGGTGCTGTTGAGACGAATCTGCACCGGCAGATGGATGCCGCGCGTGCCCAGGTAGCGAACCTCGAAGGTGTAGTCTTTAGCGAACACATGCTGAATACCAATGTTCCATTGGATCGAGTAAGGCAGCTGTTGGTTGGGAACGTAAGCCGAGGTTAGGGCCCGGGCTTGTGCGGGAGTGGTGGGGGGCGAATAGATCGGCAAGATACCGCCGTTTTGGAGGAAGTGAGGGGTGTTGGCAGTCAAGCTGGTGTCGATGGTGGTGGAATACTGAGGCGGCAGCGATAGAATCCCGAGATTGTCGTAGAGCACATCGTAGGCCATGCCGAACCCGGCGCGGATCACGGTGTTGCCGCTGGTTCCGGGCGAATAGGCGAAGCCGACGCGGGGCGCGAAGTTGGTGGTCTGCGACTTAGGCGCGCGGAAGGTGATCACGCCGGGCACGTCGGAGACCTGGTTGAGCGCCTGCAGCCGCTCGCTTTCCGGCACCGTCGTGTATTCATAACGCAGCCCCAGGTTGATGGTCAGGTTGGGGCGGACGCGCCAGTTGTCGTTGGCATAAAAGTAGAGGGCGATCTGATTGCCATAGTAGGGACTGATGGACAGGCTGCGCTCCGACAGGTCGTCGGGACTGAAGTCGTTCAGATACTGGTTGAGGTTGGAATAATCATAATCGCCGCGTACGCGCTGGGTGAACTGCTGGGGAGCAATGAGGTCTCTGCCATCGAAGCCGAACTTGAAATTATGGCTGCCCTTGACCCAGCTCAAGTTGTTGACCAGCTCGTAAGTATTGAGGACGGTGGATTGAGGGCCATTGGGATCGGGGCCAATCTGAATTCCCAGATCGTTGTCGATGGTGATGTTGGGGAAGGTATCCAGACCTGGATAGGGCGGGGTGGGGACCGGAATTTTGTTGTTGTAGCGGTTGTAGCCGAACCGGAATTCGTTGGTCAGGTTGGGAGTGAAGGAGTGATACTCGGCGAGCGTGAACAGATACTGGTGAGTGGGCGTCATGCCAAAGAATTGCGGTAGGTTGGCGGTGTTGTCGATGGCGGTGATGCGATTGCTGATCATGCGGCCGCGCAGCTGGTCGGACGAGGAGATGTTGTAATCCATGCTGTAGAGCCAGGTGTACTCATTGGTGTAATTGGGCGAGGCCAGAGGCAAGGCGCCGATAGGGATGGAGACGCTGCCGGCGGGACCTTGTCCGGCGCTATTGGGTGCGCAAGACGACGACGGAACGCCGGGACAGATGAGCGTCGAGGAGCTGGCGGTGGGCGCGACGGGCAAGTATTGCTTGAGGATATTGAGATTGGTCTGATACAGGCCGGGGATAGCGGAGAGCGCCGCCAAGCCGGCCGCGGTGGGGCCGAAGACTCCGGGCGGGACACTGGACAAGCCCAGGGGATTGTATTCGTAGCTGCCGAAGAAGAACAGCTTGTCCTTAATAAAGCGGCCCCCGAAGGTGGCGCCCAGGCGGTTCTGATCATAACGGGGATTAGAGTAGGTGCCCTGATTGGCCAGCAGCTGATCGACGGCATTCAGGTTGCGGTTCTGGAAGTACTCGTAAATCTGGCCATGGAAGGTATTGGCGCCGCTCTTGACAATCAGGTTGAACTGGCCGCCGGAGGAGTGGCCGTATTCGGGCGCAAACTGGTTTTGGAGCAGCGCGAATTCGGAAGTCGATTCGTTGGGGATATAGACCACCGGTCCGGTCACATCCTTGCGGTTGTTGTCGGTGCCCTCCACCGTAAAACTGTTGTTGCGGGGGCGCTGGCCGCCCACCGAAGGCCCGATTCCGACACCCACGCCGCCGCTGCTGGTGACCCCGGCGCTCAATAGTGAGAGATTGAGCGCTCCGAAGTTTGTCCCCGGCTGACCGGCCGAAGCCAGCGGCAAATCCGTAATCTGGGTCTGGGTGTAAGTGGACTGAATCTGAGCGGTGGTGGTATCGATGGTAACGCCGGAGACGATCACGTCGATCGAGGTGGAGGCTGCCCCCACCTCGAGCGTGATATTGGCGGTAATGGTTTGATTCAGCTTCACCGCTACATCCCGCAAGCTGGTGGTGCCGAAGCCGGTGGCCGTGGCAGTTACCGTGTAGCTTCCCACCGGCAGATCGGTGAAGCGATAATCTCCGCTGGAGTTGGTCTTGGTGCTGGTCTTCACGCCGGTTTGGGTGTTTTCGGCCGTGACGGCGGCGTTGGGCACCACCGCTTTGGTGGCGTCGATTACCGTGCCCAGCATATCTCCGCTGATGGCCTGCGCCCATAAGTTTGCCAACAGCATCGCCAGGATTACCAGGATACTCAGCGCGCAGGCACAGCTCCGCCGGCTGGAATTCATCGTCATGTTGCCTCCTCTTTCACCTACCTTGCGAGACCTTAGGCCGGAGAGTTGATGCAGATTGGCTCTGCCAGGATGTGAAATTTCAACCGGGCTAGCGAGCAGTTAACAAATGCATCCCCACAATCTGCATCCAACCGCAAGCCGGGACGTCGACGCTAATAACGGCCTAGGGAGGCGCTCGATACGCCTTCCACCTTAACGCCGAGGATGGAGAACTTATGAAACTTTCCCGATTAAGTCCTATAGCGATGGCTTTAGCGACGCTTCTATTCCTGCTGGCTGGCTCCGGTTGCGCCACCAAGAAGTACGTTGGCAAGCAGATCCATGTAGTGGACCAACGGCTCACCAAAGTTCAAACCCAGACTAACGAGAAGCTGGAGAAACAGCAAGGTGAGATCTCGTACCTCAATGAACGTGTCACCACCACAGATAACAAACTGTCGGCGGTCGCCAACACCGCCCAGCAGGCCAATGAAACCGCCGGTCAAGCGCTGCAGCAGACCCAAACCAACACCGCTGCCCTGCAGGCCGGGGGCGCCGTGCTGGCGGCTCATTCCACCGAGCTGGTCAAACTGGCCAATGATTTTAATTACACCGTGGTTGAGAGCGGCAACGTGACCTTCCGCTTCAACAAGTGGGAACTCACACCCGAAGCCAAGGCTGCCCTGGACCTGATGATCCAGAAGGTCGCGGCCACGCCCCGCCCCCTGGTCGAAGTGCTGGGCTACACCGACGACGTCGGGCCGGCCTCTTATAATCTGACCCTCAGCCGCCGGCGCGCCGAAGCGGTGGCGCGCTATCTGGTCCAGAATAATGTTCCGCTCAAGAGCATCTCGCTGCTTGGCTTAGGCGAAGAACAGACGCCCCAGCTGCTGGCCGCCGAGGTGGAGACTTTCAATCCCAACGCCAGCAAACAGGAGCTGCGCGGACTGGCCCGGCGTGTTCGCATCCGGCTGTACGCTCCGGGGGCCAGTTCCAATGTTGCCAGTGCCACCGCAGACGCCGCGCAACCGCAGAAATAGCTCCCCCCGCGCGAACCAGTAGTGAAACCGCGAGACCAACCACCAGCTCCGGCTGGTGACTGTCCCCGGTTCACTATCCGCACAGGCGCAGTCAGGAAGCCCCGGCGGGATCAGGGGGGCTTACTGCGTCTCGCGCTTACAGGTCACAGCGGCGAGGAGGAAGATTGTGCCCACCATTACCCGGTTTGCAAGCGCCAATCTTATATGTCTTACCTGCATTCAGCTCATCACGGCCCAGGAAGACGCATCTACGCACTTCCGCGTGAACGTCGACATGGTAGTGCTTACGTTCACGGTGACTGATGCCAAAGGTAAGTACGTGAGCGGGCTGAAGCCCGGAGATCTCCGCATCCGTGAGGATGGTGTTAATCAGACGATCGTGACTTTCGCCGAGGGAATTAAGTCACCAGTCCAGCTCGGCGATTCGCCACCTGACGCCCTCGCCGGCACCAAAGTCTTTATATTGTTTGACACTAGCAATTGGATGTATGCGGGCTTTCCTTACGCATCGGATGCTGTTGCCGAATTCGTGCGACGCCTGGACCAGGCGGACTCGATTGCTGTGTACAAATTCAGCCGCAACCTTTTTCGCGCAGTTTCGTTGACAAAAAACCGCGACCAGGCTTTATCTGGCGTGCGCAGCGCGGTCGCGGGCGATGACACTGCACTTTACAACACTCTCTTGCTTACAGTGCGCGATGCAGCGAAGGCCGACGGCCGAAAGACCGTGATAGTCTTTTCGAATGGGCCTGACAATGCAAGCATTGTCGCACCGGACGACGTTGCGACAGTCGCCGAGGACGAAGGAATTCCCATTTACATCGTCTCGACCTGCGAGGCGCAAAAGGATCAGGTAACGGCCAATGTTTTCCAGCGCCTCACCGCACGAACGGGAGGCGAGCTGTTTTGGGCGCAAACCTGGCAAAAGCAGGCTGAGGCGTTCGCTTTGATTCGTGAAGATCTGGCCAGTTCTTACACCGTGGCTTATTACCCGGCTTCTAGCTCCAACGAAGGCTTCCGGAGAATCAGTGTGGATGTTGTCTCCGATATGGGAAAGAAATATCGTGTCCGGACCCGGGTCGGTTACAACGCGCACCGGCATTAGCAAAAGCAGACTTGATCCGATTGAAAACGTCGTGATACAGGGCGGGATTACAGTCGATGAAAAATAGAAAAACGGCTAGCACTGCCAACGCCGGCCAGAACCGGAGCTTCCTTTCAACGATTTGCCCATCTGGAGTGTAGATGGAAGATGGCTCAGGATTGAAGCATCCACCCGTGAGTTCGGAAACCTCCCGAAGGAGAGGAACGTTCGGGCCAGCGCCGTCGAGTTCCTGATCGGGTCTGTAAATCCTAACTTGAGAAAATGCACTTGACTCGTTCAGCGGAAGGGCTCGAAACATGCCCACGCTGTCATTGCAGTGCACGTGTGCCGTGAACACTCTGATCAGGATCATCCATACGAGGGTACTATCAGCAGGAACAGCATCCGTGCGTGTTCTAGGAGTTTGCTGAAAAACTCTCTCCACGTGTAGCCTCAAACATTTTGTAAACGTCTTGTTGTATATGCGCGGACCTGACCAAAAGCAAGACGCCGTTTTCAGCTACCTGTCGCCGGAGGAGCGTGTGCCGGCCGACCACCCTTTGCGGAAAATCCGCACGCTAGTGGACGAGGTGCTCAAGGACATGTCGCCCCAATTCGGCAAGTTGTATTCCGACGTGGGACGGCCATCGATCGCGCCCGAGCGGCTGCTGCGGGCACTCCTGTTACAGATCTTCTACTCGGTGCGCAGCGAACGTCTGCTGATGGAGCAGTTGGACTACAATCTGTTGTTCTGCTGGTTCGTGGGCATGAATATGGACGAGCCGGTGTGGGTCGCTACGGTGTTCAGCAAGAACCGCGACCGGCTGTTGAAGCACTCCATTGCCGAGAGCTTCTTCCAGCGAGTGCTGAAAGTAGCGCAGCCGTACCTGTCCGATGAGCACTTCACCGTAGACGGGACGCTGATCGAAGCCTGGGCCTCGCAGAAGAGTTTTCAGCGCAAAGATGGTGGTTCCGAAGATGGGGAAAACTTTCACGGTGACCGGCGCAGCAATCAAACGCACGAGTCCAAGACCGATCCCGACGCCAAGCTGTACCGCAAGAGTTCCGGCGGCGAGGCGCGGCTGAGCTATTTGGGGCACACCCTGGTGGAGAATCGCAGTGGCTTGATCGTGGGAACCTACCTGACCGAGGCCGATGGATACGCCGAGCGGGATGCGGCGTTGCTGATGGCCTACCAGAAACGACGCAAGAGCAACAAGCCCATGACTCTGGGCGCGGACAAGGCCTACGACACCCAAGATTTTGTGGCCGCACTGCGCGACCTCAAGATCACGCCGCATGTGACACAGAATGACCGCAACCGCAAGAGCGCCATCGACGGCAGAACTACCCGGCACACCAGCTATCAGATCAGTCAGGCCAAACGTTACTGGGTGGAGAAGCCCTTCGGCTGGATGAAATCGGTAGGGCCGTTGCGCAAGGTGAAATTACGAGGCCGCGACAAGCTGTGGTGGTTGTTCACCTTCACAGCGGCGGCGTTCAACCTCTGGCGAATTCCGAAGTTGCAGGCGGCCGCATGCTGAAAAGCTCTCGCCGCACCAGTCTGCAGCCGCCCGCAGGGCTCTTGCGGTCCTCGCGCAAGCTTCCAACCTGACCCAAAACTCGTTTGTGGCAATTCCAGGAGCTCTGTCGTCCGATTTTTTCAGCAAACTCCTAGGCGCATCACACACTCCTGCATTTGGTTGATGGTAAGGAACATATTCTGACGCATTTAATTCCGCTAAAAATTACTGCGAAACCTGTTCTAGACGCATCGACACACAAAGGAGTGAACCATGCGATTCGAGGTCGGCCATTACGCTTGTTCGTCCAACGTGACCACGATGCTTATGCGGATTCTGCTTTTTTGCGCCACTCCGGTATTATCCGGGGTTCTTGCTCCGGCTCAAACTGCCGGCTTCTCAATCGAACCACGCGTCGGCGACGGCAAACCAGTAGCGATTCGCGTACATTCGGACCTGGTACAGATCCCTGTAACCGTGCTTAATCGAGACGATGAGTTGATTGCCGGACTTGAAAAAGAGCGTTTCAGGCTTTTTGAGGACGGAGTTGAACAGGTTATCACTCATTTCGCCGTGGAAGATGCGCCCATCTCGGTAGGGTTTGTCTTCGATACCAGCGCTAGTATGCATGACAAGCTGCACAAATCTCGTGAGGCGGTTACAACTTTTCTCAATACGGCTAATCCTGATGATGAGTTCTTCTTGGTCAAGTTCAACGAACGCGTCGAACTAGCTGTCGATTTGACTCAATCTAAAGAGGAAGTTCAAAGACAACTCTCCTTCATTCGGTCTTCCGGTCGGACGGGGCTGTTGGATGCGATTTATTTTTCAATACTCCGCATGCGAACTGCGAACAATGCCAGAAAAGCGCTCATAGTCATCTCGGACGGTGGAGACAATTGCAGCCGGTATACTATGACCGACATCAAGAAGCTTGTGCGCGAAGCAGACGTCCAGATTTACGCTATGGGGATCTTTGATCCATCGGAAACACGATGGCAAACACGCGAGGAACTCGCGGGACCGTTGTTGTTGGGCAGCGTCACTAAACAGAGTGGCGGACACTTGTTTGAGATCGAAGATGTAGTTCAGTTATCCGATGTTGCCTCCAGAATTGGCGAGGCGTTACGCGCTCAGTATGTGCTGGGTTACGCGCCCAAAGCAACCTCGCAGGCCGGCAAATATCACCGCGTGGAAGTGAAACTGGTCCAGCGGAAGCGCCATCAGAAATTACAAGCATCCTGGCGGCGTGGCTACTACTCCCCAGTGGAGTGACTTCCAGTACGGCGCCCGTAAGGACCGCGCAGTGCTGTTAACCGCTGCGCGTATACGCCAAGCGTCCGTACATCGTCTTATTAGTCAGAGTGCTGAAACCACGGCGCCCACAGTACTTTTTAAGACGTTCACGCAATTCAGCTCTAGCTCTACCCAGTCTAGACTTAGCAGCCGGAACAGATAGCCCCAATCGAGCGGCCACGTCCGGCATCGGCAATCGTTCCACGTCGCTGAGCATCATGACATTTCTTAAGAGCGGTGGAATCCGTGAAATCTCCCTTTTCAGCAGACCTTCTACTTGCAGATCGCCAAGTTCATCTTCTGGTCCAGGCACTTGAGCGATCAGTTCGGCGCGGACATTGGCGTCCGTGGAATCATCCAAGTAAAGGAAACGTGCTCGCCGGTCTTCGCGAATTCTCATTAGGCACTGGTTCTCCACAATACGGCTTAGCCAAGCCGAGAAGCTTCCATCACCGCGAAACTGAGCCAGCCGCTCGAAGGCTTTCCAGCAGGCATTCTGAACCTCATCTTCAGCATCGGTCGGGTTACGGATGAAAGACCCGGCTCGTTTGACACACATGTTGTAGTGGCGTTTAATGAGTTCACCGAACGCAGTAGTGTCGCCAAGGCGTGCCAGTTGTATCAGGTCTTGCTCGCTGGCAGCGGCGTTCCCCTCGCCGCCGCTGGCGCCTGCAAACACTCCGCGCTGCTGTCGCCCATGTTCCGCGCCCGTCTCGCGGTTCTGAACCAAATTCTTCAATCGTTGTAGCATGCCTAACGGAAAGGCATCTAGAAGACCAACTCGTAGCGCCGTACCGCGTATTCTGAAATCACGTACTTAGGTGACTGCCCGCGCCGGCTGGACGTATCTCTTCGACATTTTGGTACAGGAAAGTTAACGCGCTGCTACGTTTTGGAACGAATTATCCTTAGGGCCTTCAGATTTCATGTGTGCATTTTGCTACGACCATTCTCGATGCCGAGAATCTTCAACCGCATGAAGACCAATTTCTTGAGGATGACCAAGGGTCCGATACTGGCCCTCCTAGTCACCAGCTTATTCAGCGCTTCCCGGCCTAGCCTGTCCGCAGGAGCGGGCTCCGACGGGATTCAATTGAGCACGAGCGTTGGTGCTCCAACTCTAGAGACGCTGCAGGTTGGGCTCGAGGACATGCTCGACCGGCTGAACCTGACCCATGCGCAGGGGAGCAAGTCGAGCGAATTATGGCCAGCGAGGCGCTTCAGTTGCAGGCCGTGCGCAGAAATCCTAATCTCTCCGTTGCTAAGGTATTTGGTCGGGAACAGGCGATTCGATTACAGACTCGAAGGCAGATCGCCTCAATGCTGAGCCCCAAACAGGCACACAAGGTCGCAGAACTGATGACTCGCAGAGCCGTAAGACTTGAAAATCGGGCTAACGATTATTAGGGAGAACAGCGGCCTTGATTGCTTTTCACCGCGACCACCCTAATAATTTCTTACAACTTTTGACCGAGCGCCTGCATCATGGGCAGGACGCAAGGATCCCCGTTGTGTGGCAGTCTCGGAGGCGCAGCGGGGTTTCCTCGTCGGCCGACCAACTGCGCTGCAATCGCAGCGCAGTTCCGATCAGCCAATTCATTCGAAGTGACTATCTTGGGCATCCGAGGCTGCTGACAGGCAAAGCACTGGCGTCCTGGTAAGTCTTCAACGAGGACGGCAGCTGCCCACCGTTGGGAACGAACCACACCTCGACGCGACGCATTTCCGCCATGCCCGAGGAACCCCCGCGTACTGAAGAACTGCAGAAGCCGGGCTCAAAGCCGACCCCATTCTGATCGACGCCAGGCGAACTCACGAGTACTTGGGACTGAGGGATCGCTAGACAGATCCCGGTGCCGGCGGTAATCACCGCGGCGGCATTCAGAGAGCGCTGCTCAGCCAGATTCGCAGCCGTTTCGTCGCTGGACGCGTGACCAACCAGCACAACTTTGCCGGCCGAGTCCCTCTCGAAATAAGCTCGCAACTGCTCCAGTAGAATGCGCTTGCCGCAATTGTTCACACGCGCGCTATTAGCATCGAACAGCACGTCGGGCAACCGTATTGGTGTTATTACAGCCTTCTTGATGACTGTTATAGTCGTGGTTGCTGTTCCGGTGCTTCGGTTGTCTGCACAACTTGCGGTGATGGTCACGGCCTTTCGCTGTTCCGCATTGTTCGAAGCATCAAATTGCACTCCTGTCGAGTCGAACTGATCTCCCTGCACCGAACCCTCGGACGCGGTGAAGGTTGGCGCCTGTATCGTACCGCCGCATTGGCCCTGACAGCTCGCTGAAAGTGTCGACTTCTCTCCGAAGTAGATTTCAGCCGGGCTTGCCTGAGCCGTTCCGGTCGGCGCTCGATACTCGCGCACGGTAATGGTTGTCTGTGCCGAGGCTGCGTTGACGGCGGCACTGCTGACGACGAGCTCAACGGTATATGTCCCAGGCTCCCGTCCCTCCGTTCCGAATACAAAGGAATGTTGTTGGCCGATCGGCTGGCCGTTGATAGACCACTGGAAACTCAACTGGCTGCTGTCCGCGCCCGCGATCGACGCATTTACCTGCGCAGTCTCTCCCTGGCACAATTCTTGCGGAGTCGCTGCCAGACTGAGTGTTACGTTCCGTTTCGGGCAAGCTGCGTCGGCCGGAACTCTGGTCCCATCCGGGCACGTTTTCTGCGGCTGCGTCGGAGGAGGCGGCGGCGTTGGCTCCTCGCCACCAAACATGAAATTAAAGCCTGCCGAGTACCGGATATTGTTCTGGCTATTGTCATTGAAAGCGCGGAGATTCCCCAGTTGAGTCAAGAAATACTCAACCTGAATAGGCCGAAAGCTCACGTGCTTGCTGATCTTGATATCAAGCCCAGCGCCGGCCGTCATAGCGAAGGCGTTTTCCTGCCGCGTGGCGCGGATGGTGGTGCCGGGCAGTATTACTCCGGCGTCTTGGGTTGGGGCAGCGAGAGGCGCTGATATGCTCGAAGTGGCGTACGCTCCACCAACCAGAACCTGGAAGTAAGGCATAATCGAGCCTCTGTGGACTGTGATGCGGGGACCGGCCAGATAGTTCGCTATCGTGCTATCCAGAACGTTCCCGTTGTGGACGGCGCCGAGGTCTATTACCCCGCTAAACCACCTGTTGAAGTTGTAGGCAAAATCGCCGCTGCCGCCGTTTGCGTTAAACGCGCGTACGTTCGTCGCCGAGTCAAAGCGAGTACCCGTATAGTCCAGTGACGTTTCATACCTTGGCCAATCTTGAGCGGCCGCGACATATGCAAATAGCATGGCAGCTCCTATAACACTCATGCACGGCTTCATTCGAGATAATCTCCTTGGAAACAGATTTCGGGTTTTACGATCGCCTGCAGGTCCCGCTGAGACCCTTCCGAACCGACCCCGAGACTACGTTGTTGATGAGCCAGGCGCACATGCGCTCTATTTTTTTTGGTGCGCTTCTATCCTCTCTTCGTGCGGATTTCGTAAGACAGGCTGGTCTCCACCGCATCTCCCCCACCGTTGAAGAATATGTGCTCAAAACGAATTCGAATGATCGCCGTCCGAGTGGCGGTTCTCGCTATGGCATTGCCCGGGACATCGGGCTTGATTGCTCAGTCGGATATTATGGTGGCTGCTCCGGTGACTGTTGTTCGGGCGGATCCCCACCACCGCGGCACCCTGCTGGCTGGAACTGCCACCGCCTTGCTGTTTCGGTCGCGGGACGGGGCCGATTCCTGGATACGGCTCCGCTTTCCCGCCGAGTTGCGGTCTACCTTGCATGCGGTAATGATCGACCCAGCCAGGACCAACGTCTACCTGGTCGCTGTCACGAGCGAGATGCCCCGGTATGCTGGTCTATATCGAAGCACTGACGAAGGAGTCACCTGGGAGCAACTGCACGATCTGCGTCAAGAGCAGGTCTGGTCGCTAGCATCGTGGACGGCCGACTCACATGTAATTGCGGCGGGCACGGAGGACGGGGTATTCATAACGCTTGACGGCGGTGATAACTGGACGCACATCTCGCCGCGTGGATACTCCGGCCCTCAGCCGGTGGTGGCTTTGACGTTCGACCCGGCTCACCGGAACATTCTGTATGCGGGGACACCCCATTTAGCCTGGAAGACGACTGACGGCGGAGGCACCTGGCACGCTCTCCAACGGGGCATGCCGGAGGACTCCGATATATTCTCGATCGTGGTGGATGGCAAGGGATCCACGCGACTATTCGCTGGTGCGTGCAGCGGGATCTACCGCAGTCTCGATGGTGGCGGTCACCTGGGCCAGCCTGGAGCAGGCTGTGGGCGGGCAGTTCCGCACGTATGTGATCGCCCATGCCCCTCATAGCGCCAACGCCTTGTTTGTTGGCACCAACGGTGGGCTGCTTCACTCGCCGGATGGAGGAGCGACCTGGCGCCATGTTGCGAGGCCGACAGCCCGGTCGGTTGCCTTTGATCCCGCGGACCCACGCCACGTTTTCGTGGCCACTGACGAAGGCATTCTGCGGAGTGAGGACGGCGGAAGTCACTTCACCGAAGCGAATCAAGGGCTTTACGACCGCTTATCAGCCTTCGCACTCGAGCGAAGCGACTACAGTCCGCCCCGGTCCTCGATCGGCCCAAATGTCCGCACTAAGCAGTAACGGCCTTTCTTGAGCCCTATAACTTCGGCGTTCATCACCGATCGTGTAGGAGGTGTTCTATGTCATTCCTAGCGTGGATCGTATTAGGTCTGATAGCAGGTTTCATTGCGAGCAAGATAGTGAATAGGCAAGGAGAGGGATTCTTGCTTGATATCGTGCTTGGCATCGTTGGAGCGGTCGTGGGCGGATGGCTATTTGGTCTCTTAGGCGCGGGCGGCGTGAGCGGTGTCAATTTATATAGTCTGCTCGTAGCTGTCGTCGGCGCCATCGTGGTTCTATTCACATACCATCTGATTCGCCGGTCCGTGTGAGCTCCAAAAGCGGGCCCGAACCACATGCGGAGTCAAACCATGTCAAAGGCTGGCCTCCGGCCGAAAAATTGTTGAGATATGCGAGCGCCGAGAGTTTGCAGGCCGGCGACGGCCTTTGTTCTCATCATCTTGTTGGGTCGCGTCTTATCCGAAGCCGCAGTCTGGAAAACCTCAAGCGTCTCGAGCTTCGCGCCGGAAAGGGATCCGTGGCCGCATAAGATAGCCGCGCGAGGCGCAACTATCGAGGTTTCCCAGCCCCAACTGGATCGTTGGTCCGCTAACAAACTGGAAGCACATGCGGCCGTGGTCATTCGCGACCAGGGATCGGAAGATAAAGCCTATGGAGTGATCTGGTTCGAGGCTCGCACCGACGTGGATAAACTGAACCGTCTCGTGACGCTCGAAGATTTCAGGCTTACGAGATACAAATTCCCATCGCTCGTAAAGAATGGTTCGCAGTATATTGCTAATCTTCGCAGCATGCCGTCAGTGCGGAGGATTCCTCTGGATCTCCTAGAAACTGCATTTATTGCGACCAAGGCTGCGGACGAACAGAAAACCTATCAGCTCGAAAACGAAGAGCCGCATATCATCTTCAGCGCCAAGCCGGCCGTTCTCGTTTTGATCGACGGCGATCCTGTTTTTCGACCTGCCGGCCAGAAGCTGCAAATAGTCATCAACACGCGAGCGCTCATCGCCTTTGATCCAGAAACGCAGGTGTACTACCTGGCTTTGATGGATGGCTGGTTGCGAGCTTCCGCCGAGGCTGGACAATGGTCTCTGGCCGAGGACACTACCGTAAAATCGCTCGACCGATTGAGACGGGTCGCGACGTTGACCAATCGTTATAAGACTCTCGGTAATCCTAAGCAATCTCTTAAGAAGGCCGTCGAAGACGGGCAGCTTCCTACCGTCTTTCTGAGCACGGTTCCGACTGAATTACTCATGACACAAGGGCAACCGAAGTTCGCGACCATCGCTGGTACTAATCTGCGCTACGTTGAAAACTCAAAGAACGACATCTTCGTGGACAACTCCAGCGACATGTTTTACATTTTGGTGTCAGGCCGCTGGTTCAGATCTAATTCTCTGCTGAACGGCCCATGGTCTTATGTAACCGCGGCCGATCTGCCACCTGACTTCGCGGAGATTCCTGTCGACAGTCCGAAAGCAAGGGTTCTCGTTTCTGTTCCGGGTACGCCGCAAGCCGAAGAAGCTCTGATAGCAAACCAGATTCCACAGACGGCAGTTATCTCGCGAAAAGCAGCGACGCTCGTTGTGAAGTACTACGGCGCTCCTGATTTTCAGCCCATTGAGGGCACCCATCTGCTGTATGGGGTCAACACAACTACTCCGATTGTGTACGTACCCACGAGCAAGCAATATTATGCTGTCCAAAACGCAGTATGGTTTGCGTCGTCCTCCGCCAGGGGCCCGTGGACCGTGGCCACGTCAGTACCTCAGGCCATCTACACCATACCACCAAGTAGCCCAATTCACTATGTCACGTATGTTCAGATTTACGGCTACACGCCAGCGAGCGTCAACGTGGGTTACACTCCTGGTTACCATGGGGCGATAGTCTCATGGGACAACACTGTTGTCTATGGCACTGGCTGGAGCTATTCGCCCTACATTGGCGCGACCGGTTGGGTGCCCCGGCCGTACACCTATGGAGTCGGGGCCGCGTTCAGTTGGAGTGTGGCGGCGGGTTGGCACCTTGCGAAGCCAGCTTGGGACTGGGCTGGGGAGCCCTTCGCAGTCAATGTTTACAAACGCTGGGAGGACCGTGTTTATGCCGGAACCAGCGCCGCCCGGGCGAACGGCTATGCCGGCGACCTCAGGAGAAACGCCTACTATCGCAACGACAACTTGTATGCCGACCACGACGGGAACATCTACAAAGCGATCCTAGGTTCGGGATGGCAACGACACACCAGTCAGGGATGGGCGCCACTCGTCAACGAGGGCATGCGTTCGGTTCTGGACCGGTGGCAATTCAGCCGAAGGTTGGGCCAGCAGCGCTGGAGCAATTTAATTCGCAGCATGCGCCCCTAACCTCACGGCTTCACTTTCGTGAGGCGACTTGTGATTGGACTGAAGAAACCCAGGCCTCTAAGTCCTGGCGCTCGCAGTCGTGAGCTGAGGTTTGCAGATACGACTTCACTTGATCCACCGCAAGCGTGGTCTTCCCTACCTCGCTAAAAGCGCGCGCGGCGAGCAATGTGATGAAAGGAATTTCTGCGGCGGCCAATCGCAAGTGCTCTAATGCCTCATCAAGATTTCGTTGCTGTCCTATGAGGCTGATCGCAAGTACGCCGTGGAGCACGGGGAGATAGGAAGTGCCAGTGAGCAGGCGTCGCGCCAGTGTTTCTGCCTCCGGGTATCTTTTCAGACTCACCAGCATTAAGGCCAAGTTGCAGCCGGCTTCGGGCAGTCCGGAATTAAGTTTGAACGCTGTTTGTGCATGCTGGAGAGCTTCATCGATCCGACCCATCCTTCCGTACCTGGCCGCGAGATCGCTGTGGGCTTCCGCAAATTCGGGGTCGATCGTGACGGCATCGTTTAAGCGCTGAAGGCATTTCTCCATCTCGCCCGCGCTGCCCGCTCTTTGGGCCTCACGGAAGGCATCCCATGCCTTGCTGGGCGTCTTGTGCTGTAAGGTTGCGAAAGACACAGTGTTACGGGCGGAACCCTCTGAGCGCGCATCCGCTATGAGAAGGAGTACAAAGCCCTGCTTGCCGCCCAACAGCTCGGACTGTTCGTGAATCACAATACCGGCCCGATCGATCACGCGGAATTGATACTGCCCTGCGGGTACTGGTTGGAAATCAAAATTCCCGGTGCTTGATACGTGAACTCTCTGCTTTGCCGCTTTATCTCGGCCGATGAGCTCTACGTCTAGACCGTCTTGGATTTTGCGTCCATCCCCAGCGACCTGCCCCCAAACTTCACAAGGCTTTTGTACGTTAATCCCTAGTTGGGTTTGAGAATAAATGTTTGACGTCAGTACGAATAAAATAAGTGCAAGCAACGGAACCGGCTGGTGCATCTCGCGTCTCCTGTATTGCGCTGACCCGGTTTCGCCGTTGCGCTCGGATCAGTCTGGAAACGAAGATGGGCCTCTGCGGAAGCGGGCGTAGATTATTTGACCTCTTTGCGCCCTCTCCGGGAAAAGATTGTAGCCCTTCAGGCCCAGAAGGCATCTGTTCATAGTGGCCTGCAGATTTATCCCCCTCGTCTGCACGAACGACCCTCCCCGCGCGTCAACCAGTTTGTAACTGCACAATCTATAACCGGAACAATGGATGAAGTTTGTTAAATGCTTCGTACTCCTGGTCTGCCCGGCCCTTGCCTTCGATCCCCTCGGGTTGCCAAACATCGGTTTCACACTGCCCGGCCAGAGGCTCATCACACCTCAGGAAAGTGTATCGATGTATTTTGCGGCGCCCGAGCCGAAGTTTGGAAAGCCGGTGGATACCCAGGCCCTCATTCGAGGGGCCGCCGAGAAGCACCGGGTACCGGCGGCATTTGTGAAGAGCATTGTCGCGGCGGAATCGAACTTCAATTGTGATGTCATTTCCTCAAAGGGCGCTATCGGTCTCATGCAGTTGATGCCGGAAACCGCTCGGGAGTATGGCGCCGATCCGAGTATCCCGGAGCAGAATATCGATGCGGGAACACACTACTTGCGCGTCTTGATGGACAAATACCATGGCTATGGCAATTCGTTGACGCGCGTGATTGCTGCCTATAATGCGGGCCCAAGCATGGTTGACCGCTATCACGGCGTGCCTCCATTTCGCGAGACACGCCGGTACGTGGTTCGCGTGCTGCGCTTCTTGCGCCACTTTCAAATCGAACGCGCAGCAGGTGACATGCCGGGTCGTCGATGGAATCCGTCAAAGAGATGGAGTACGCGCGCCCGCGCGTACAATTTAATGAATCCGGAAATCCAAAACAGAGATCCCCGATTATGGCCGTAGAGCGGCCTGGGAGAGTCCCTTATGGATTCGATCGGCGATATCCTGCGTCGCGAACGTCTGCGCCGCGGTTTGAAGCTGGAGCAGGTGTCTGCTCATACCAAGATTGGCCAGCATTATCTGTTGGCGATGGAAGAGAACAGGTTCGAGCGCCTTCCCGGCGGCCTCTTTACTCGCAGCTTTCTTCGGCAATACACGCACGCGCTCGATCTGGACGAAGAAGAAGTCATCGCGTCGCTTAAGCAACAGTGCGAAGAGCCGTCCATTGCTCCATCCGAACCTCAACCTCAATATAGGCCATCGCATCTTCCGCTCCTGCCCGCGGCGGCTTGGTTGGTAATAGTGACGTTCAGCTGCGGCGGCATCTATACTCTGTGGGAAAACGTTCGCCGGAGTCTATTCGAGACCAGCGTCTTCGTCCCGAGTCCGATGGCGCATAGCGGACGTGCGAGCCTTGCTCCTACCCCGGCGCCGGCCGAGTTGCCGCAACCCGAGCTTCACCCGGTCGAAAAGCTATCCATGGGCTCTTCACCGCAGCCCGGTTTTGCCCCGCGTGCCGCCCCCTTGCATGTCGTATTTGCTGCAAGCGAGCCCGTGTGGCTATCAATCAAATCCGATGGGATTCCCACTTACAGCGGAACGATCGAAAGTTTACAGAGCAGAGCATTTGATGCCGGCACCAAAATGGTTGTTCTGGTTGGAAATGCGGGCGGCGTTAGGATCGCAGTCAACGGAAAGCCGGTCGGCATGACGGGAGCCCACGGCGAGGTCCAATCGCTGGTAGTAACGCCAGGGGGTGTCCAGTTGGCGCCCCGAACGCCCCCACTCACTCCGGCTACGCCGGACAAACATGGCGTCCCGATCGAGCAGCCCGAACATCCAATTTAGTCGCGCCAGTACAAGCTGCGCGGGTTCTGAGCAAGAAAGCGCCGGATGATCCGCCATCTTTTAGGAACATTTGACTCCTCCAAGAAGGGTGTGGACGCTGGCAGATGCGACGTATAAGTTGCCTGCTTTACCTGCATTGCCGCCGGATCCCCAACTTCGACCCCGCCGCTGAACGCGCGGCTCGGCTTGTGAGCGCTAGGTTTCTGAGCGAGTCCCAGGGTATGCATTTGGAGAAATGTAAATGCCACTCCGCCTATTAACGTGGCCGAGGCGCCCATTAGCATGAGACACACTGGCCAACTGACGGCCAGAATAAGGCCGACAATCAACGCAATCGCTGCCGCCGCTACCATTGGTAGCAGATATTCGAATGGTATCTCGATGCTGGGAAGATCGCTTTCGTCGTCCCTGCATGGATGAATTCCGTCCAGTACGAGCTGTTTCAGTTCTGAGAAGAATAATGTCGTATAGATGAGTATCGGGACAGACCACAGTAAGAGGATGACCGCCAGAAAAGAAGACTGGGGCATAAAATGGCCTCCTATTTAATGAAGACTCCCCGAAGTAAGCGATGATTTACTTTCACCTGTTGGACTTACAAAGAGACTTTGGGGCTTGTTTTCTGTCTGCTCTTCCAGACCCGCCTCTAGTAGTAGTAGCTGGCAGCAATAGGAAGCTGAAAAACGGGACCTAATCCCCAGATCAGCGCGCCTGGTTTCGAAGGCGAAAGGAAAAACGAGGGAACCATGTCGCCAAACCCAAAGAAACCGATATCCTTCTGGGTAGGAATCGGCTGCGAAATCACGGGGCGTGATCCAGCGCACGATAAGATTCCAATCCTCGCTTAGACCGATTGGGATTCTGGTTGAATTCGATTCGCGGGCCCGATGTTGAAGTTTGTGTTGTTTTGAAAAGGGACGCTGATCAAACTGGCGACAGGGTGACCTGCGCGAACACTGGACTTGCCAGGACGAAAAGGCAGGCCAGTGGTAATCGTCGATCTTTATGGGGACGGAGCACTTCCGATCTCCTTGAGGTTTTGTATGAAAAAACTTGATGAGGCCCTGAATGCTTATGGGGCTAAGAAGGAAGGACTCCCGCTACACCTGAGGACCTGACAGCGCAACGGGAGTCCTTTTGCATCGCCGGAAAACAGATGCATTCGCCCGGCTATTGGTTGTAGAGAATTCTCTCACGGCGGGTTTGCGGCTTTTGGTCGCGCACCGACGCCTTCGATTGCCAAGGCCAGCGGCCGTCAATTTCAACTCGCATAGACCAACTCAGGAACGTACGGACCAGAATCAGAAGGGCCAGCGCTACAACATTATATAAGGTGGGCTCCAGCACGACTGTCCGAAGAACATCCGCGGCTACAAGGAGCTCCAACGCCATCAATAACGGTTTGCTCAAGGAGGGCTTGTTCTCGCCGTCGCCGGGAGTAGTAGAGGTACTACGTTGTAAAAAGTAACGCACGGTTCCCCGTGTTAGGGCGAGGGAAACAATTGCCGTTACGATGACAGCGACGGCAAGCACCTCGATGCCAACGGACGTCCACTCGATCAAGTGACGAATCGTTCCCAAGCCCTCTCGCCTTTGTTGAAGTCAAGGGACCAGTTCTCAAGTCCCCTGTCCGGGTGCGTCACTACGCCGCCACTCGCTCCCGGTATAGATCCCGAATCAGGCGGCGAGTTCGTTCAACGAATGAAAGCGTATCCGCCAGGCAGCTTTCCAGCAATACGCCGACGCCGAAGTGGCCGGTGACATCTGCCGCAGCAATCATAGCCACATATTCGCCTACGCGGAGGTGAATCAGGTGACTCGCTTTGACCAAGATGAACAACCGCTTAGCCTCCGGGGATTGGATCTCGCCGAGCTCCCGGCGGAAGTCTTCTGCAAAAACATCATGAAGGTGGCCGCTGAGCTTTACCGGCTTCTCTCCGATGAGCTTGAAGCACTCGTCCAGTGAGTTGAGGATTTTGTCTGAGACAAAGACTCGCGCCTCAAGGGCCTCTTTGATGTCAGGATGCTGGGCGACCTGGCTCATCTCTTGAAAGATCTTTGTCGTTCGCTCCGTGGCTAGCCGCACATCGCTAAGCAGCAAGACGAAGAGTTCTTTTGGGTTCTTTACGGGCATAGTATTTCTCCATTTAGAGGGGTTTTGGGTGATGCTACGGTCACTACACACGATTCCAATCTCGGCTATTGCGATGCATTAAATTTGAGTTTGCGAAGCGCCGCAGCCGCAACCCGGAAATCCGCCCGAAACTGTTCCAAAACGTAGTTCGGGCGCAGCCCTGCTGGACCAAAATGTTCAATCGCCTATCTTCACGCGGGCAGTAAATCTTGTCAAGCACCTGATTCTAAGCCAGCCCGACATAAACAGTCGGATGGTCTTCCGGGTGCGTTCCCCCAGTCCATGCTGGAGCGATTAAACGAACATGTGTCTCAGGTTGAGCCCGCATACTCGGTTGGTGAGACGCGCCGGGCAAGCGGCGCCCTTGAACATCAGATCTTATTCGCGGAAACAACGACCGGCGAGATAGATGCTTCTCGTGTGGAGCAAGACTTGATAGCATCTGCACGCCAGGGTGACACGGCTGCTTTTGGAGAACTGATTAAGCGGAACTACGCTAATTGTCTTAAACGGGCGTCTTCTTTGATTCGCAATCCGACCGATGCCGAGGACGAGGTACAGAACGCTTGCTGGAAGGCATTTGAGCGTTTGGCACAGTTTCGAGGCGAGGGAACATTCTCCGCTTGGCTAAGCCGCATTGTGGAGAATCAATGTCTCATGCGAATCCGGGAAGACCGGCAGGCACATTTCTTGTACCTGGACCAATCCACCGAATCGAATGTTCGTGTTGAACTAGTGGCCCAGGTGCCCGGCCCGGAAGATAAACTCGGCGACCAGCAACTCGAAGACCTTCTGCGGCTGGAGATCTCACGTATTCCGCCTCTATTGAGGAACGTCATGATGCTCAGCGACGTTGAGCGCTTATCGATGCCAGACGTAGCGGCCCGGTTGGGACTTTCTGTTCCGGCCGCAAAATCGCGGCTGGGACGAGCCAGAGCTGAGTTGCGGACTCGCCTGGGAAAGCACTGTGGTCGAAAAGGGCTGAGTACGCTCACGTACAAGCCCCGGTATGGCCGCTTAGCGTATGCGCGCAGCACTTAATCACGATGCGATCAACCACTACACATCCACCCAGTACGAGCGGGCGCAGGAGCATCTCGCAGATAGCGAGCCAGGTTTCGGCCACAATCGGAGAGGAGTTCTTCGAGTCTCTAGTGACAAACCTGGCAGAAGCTCTGAGCGCGGACTGTGTCTACCTCGGTGAGTTCGTCGGCGGCCAAGCTGAAAGAGTCAGGACGCTGGCAGCCTTTGCGAACAGCGAATCACAATGTAACCCCGATTATGTCTTGGCAGGCAGCGTCGCGGCGCTGGTGGCAACCGGTGAACCGTGGTCCTGCACGCGGGGCGTTTTAAAGAGATTTCCAGCAGACGCGTTGCTCGGTCAAATGGGAGCGCAAGCTTGCGTTGCTGTCCCACTCTTGGACGGCCAACGGCAGGCCTCGGGTGTTATGCTGGCAGTTTTCCGGCATTCGCTTGACAACACACGACTGGCGAAATCGATGCTCGAGAAGTTCGCTCCGCGAGCCGCCGCGGAACTTCATCGAAGGCAGTCCGAGGCAGCTCTCCGTGAGAGTGAACAGCGGTATCACGCTTTCATAGCACAAAATGCCGATGCAATGTGGCGAATCGAGTTCGAAAATCCCATCTCTACGAAACTTGCAGAAGATGAACAGATCGAGAGCATTTTTCGTTGCGGCTATTTGGCCGAGTGCAACGACGCGATGGCGCGGTTGCTTGGCTATGAAAGGGCGTCGCAGCTCATTGGCACCGGATTCGAGGAGTTGGCCCGTCACGCCGATCCCCGTTTGCGAGAAGACCTCCGTTCCGCCATTCGTTCTGGGTACCGGTTCGACACGGTCGAAACCAAGCCGGTAGACAGGAATGGGCACCTCCGGCAGCTCCTACGAACCCACTGGTGTGTCGTCCAGGACGGCAAGTTGCAGCGCATTTGGGGCACGTTCCGGGACATCACGGAACTGAAGCGAGTGGAGAACGCGCTGCAGGCCTCGGAACGGAGGCTGAGCGAATTGCTCGAGAGTATGCACCTTCTTACCGTCATGCTGGATAGCGACGGCTCCATCAGATATTGCAACGATTATATGCTGCGGCTGACAGGTTGGCCGGCGGGGGAAATTGCCGGCAAGAATTGGTTCGATCTTATGGTCCCTCTCGAAGAGCGCGAGAAATTGCGGGCAGAGTTTGCCGCGGCCCGCTTTGATTCGCTCGCGCCGCGTCATTTCGAGAGTACAATCCTGGGCAAGAATGGGAACCGCTGGCTCATTGCATGGGAAAGCACAATCTTGCACGATGCTAAAGGCCAAGTTTCCGGATTCGCAAGTGTCGGACGGGATGTAACCGTATTCAAAGCTCTTCAAGACGAGCTGATCCAATCCCAGAAACTGGAGAGCATAAGGCATTCGGTGGACAGATTGGTACACGAATTCAGCGGTCTTACGACCATCATCGGTGGGTATTGTGAGATCTTGCTCCAAGATCGCCAGGACGTGGATCCGGCGTACATCCCGTTGATGGAGATCAAGGGGGCGGCCGAGCGCGGCGCCGCTTTAACACAGCAATTGTCTGCGTTTAGCGAGCACCAGGAACTCCGTCCGGAATTGTTGGACCTGAACGCTCTCATCGAAGAGATTGGCCGCACCGTCGAGCCCAGACTTCCCGAAAATATAACGTTGCAGGTTGAACTAGACCCCGCGCTAGCACCGGTTCGCGCGGATGCATCTAGATTTCGCGAAGTGCTCTTGAATTTAGCGGCTAACGCCATCGACGCGATGCCAGAAGGGGGCCGCCTGACAATGCACTCGTCAAATATTGAACTTGACGAAAGCGTCGTTTCACGGCTGTCTGGCGTCGCACCGGGTCATTACGTACTGTTGGCCGTCGCCGATACCGGCGTCGGAATGAGCCAAGAGGTCCAATCGCATCTGTTTGAACCATTCTTTAGTACTAAGCGCACTGGAAGCGGTTTAGGTCTTTCCAGCGTATACGGAATAGTCCAGCAAAGCGGCGGTCACATTGTGGTGGATACGCAACGAGGGATCGGTACGATGTTTCAGATCTACTTACCGCAAGAAAAGTCCGATACATAGTTAGCCAGGCATCTGCACTTCCTTAGCGATCAATTAAAACCAAAAAAAAGGCCGGCGATCCAGTTCCCAGGGATCGCCGGCGAGTGAGGAGAAGTTTGCTACTGCTTCCGTACGCTATCGATGATAAAAGGCGGCCACCGGATGTGAAGAATTTTTCGGCGCCTCATCGCTTCTCGCGTAGGGGCCTCTAAACTGTGAGCCCTCATTGATATTCGAATCCAAAAGTAACAGGTGCCACCTGTGTCGCTATGAAACGGCTTGCGGCATACGTGTAGCGCGACTCCACGAAGAATTTCCAAGGCGTGTCCTTAATCCTGAGCGTTAAACCGATACCCCCATTCGTCCCGAACGAGCTGGTCCCCGCCCCGACGCCCACCGTATTAACGAAGCCGTTACTGCAGGTATATCCATACCAGCCATAGATAGGCTGGCAAACAGTTTCAGTAGGTATAAACGTGCTCTTGGAAATCGACGTGTGCCGGTAATACCACCCACCCCCGGCGATCACGTAATAACCGAAGGTCTTGCCGAAGCCGTTCCTATACTTATAATCCGCGGTAATGCTGTATAGATTGGAAGAATTTGAAATCCCGTTCAGTTGGGCTATGGCCCCAACGGAGGGGGGAAGGCCAGCCCACATGAATTGCCCCACGATCGAGTTATGTTGATCGATGTTGTAGCCACCGCCCCCGAGAAAACTTCCGCCGACCCCAGCGTACTTGGCGATCGGGTTCAGGGGCACAGATAGGCCGCCGCCCATACTAAAGTTGAGCTTACCTTCTTCATTCTGAGCCTGTATAGGGATAATGCAGGCCGCACTGAGTAAGCCAATGGTGATTAGAGTTTTCCTTGACATGAATCTAGCTCCTTTTCAAAGTCTGAATTGATGAAGTGACGAGACTCGTCGCCATGCCGCCAATCGTGGCGACGCAACCTGGTCATCTGGGACAATTATTCCTAAGTGCTTCCGTTGGCGGATGCTTTACTTGCTGACGGACGTTCGCGGTCTGACTACTGAGCTTCGCCAAAGGTGAAGTTGAAGCCAGCGCTGTAGCGGATGTTGTTTTGGGTGTTATCAGTCGCCGATCGGTAGTCATGCAGACGTGTCAGAAAGTACTCGATTTGAATAGGCCGGAACGAAACATGTTTGCTCATCTTAATGTCCAGCCCTCCGCCGGCCGTCATTGCAAAGGCAGTTTGCGCCCTGGTCGCGCGCAGATTAAAGCCCACCGGAAGTGTCTCCGTCAACCCCAACTCAGGCACCGCGGTGCTCGTTGTAGCGTAGACGCCACCGAACAAAGTTTGAAAATAAGGCGTGATCCGCGACCACTTGCGAACCGCGACACGCGGGCCCAACAGGAAGTTAGCTGCCGTGCTATCCAAACTAATGCCCTGAATGTTGCCATTGTGGACGGCGCCCATGTCAGCCACGGCGCCTAACCATTTGTTGAAGTTGTACACGAACTGGCCGCTGCCGCCGTTCGCGCTGAATGCCGGAATATTGGTGGCCGAGTTGGCTCGAGTGAACGTATAGCCTAGGAATGTTTCCATCCGCGGCCCTTCGTCTTCTGCCACTGCGGCACAACTGAAAAGCAAGACCGAACCAATTCCAATGACGATACTCTTCATGCGTATTTGCTCTCCCTTGTGCTTTGGATGTGAGGCTCTCGATCCGCAGGATTCTCCCGAATCCCCCGGTCCGAAAGCGCTGTTCTTGACCCCTACGGTTAGGTCTGATCGATTAAGGGCTAATCAGACTTAGTTTTTTTGAATTGATCGCCCATCGAGACGACGGAGGAGACCACTCAAGGGCAACGTAGTAGGAAGGAACGGTGCTGTGACCTGTAAGCGCGAGACGCAGTAAGCCCCCCTGATCCCGCCGGGGAGGTCCTGACTGCGCCTGTGCGGATAGTGGGCCGGGGACAGTCACCAGCCGGAGCTGGTGGTTGGTCCCGCGGTTTCACTACCGGTTCGCGCGGGGGGGAGCTACTTCTGCGGTTGCGCGGCGTCTGCGCTGGCGCTGGCAACATTGGAGGTGGCCCCCGGAGCGTACAGCCGGATGCGAACACGCCGGGCCAGTCCGCGCAGTTCCTGTTTGCTGGCGTTGGGATTGAAAGTCTCCACCTCGGCGGCCAGCAGCTGGGGCGTCTGTTCTTCGCCTAAGCCGAGCAGCGAGATGCTCTTGAGCGGAACATTATTCTGGACCAGATAGCGCGCCACCGCTTCGGCGCGCCGGCGGCTGAGGGTCAGATTATAAGAGGCCGGCCCGACGTCGTCGGTGTAGCCCAGCACTTCGACCAGGGGGCGGGGCGTGGCCGCGACCTTCTGGATCATCAGGTCCAGGGCGGCTTTGGCTTCGGGAGTGAGTTCCCACTTGTTGAAGCGGAAGGTCACGTTGCCGCTCTCAACCACGGTGTAATTAAAATCATTGGCCAGTTTGACCAGCTCGGTGGAATGAGCCGCCAGCACGGCGCCCCCGGCCTGCAGGGCAGCGGTGTTGGTTTGGGTCTGCTGCAGCGCTTGACCGGCGGTTTCATTGGCCTGCTGGGCGGTGTTGGCGACCGCCGACAGTTTGTTATCTGTGGTGGTGACACGTTCATTGAGGTACGAGATCTCACCTTGCTGTTTCTCCAGCTTCTCGTTAGTCTGGGTTTGAACTTTGGTGAGCCGTTGGTCCACTACATGGATCTGCTTGCCAACGTACTTCTTGGTGGCGCAACCGGAGCCAGCCAGCAGGAATAGAAGCGTCGCTAAAGCCATCGCTATAGGACTTAATCGGGAAAGTTTCATAAGTTCTCCATCCTCGGCGTTAAGGTGGAAGGCGTATCGAGCGCCTCCCTAGGCCGTTATTAGCGTCGACGTCCCGGCTTGCGGTTGGATGCAGATTGTGGGGATGCATTTGTTAACTGCTCGCTAGCCCGGTTGAAATTTCACATCCTGGCAGAGCCAATCTGCATCAACTCTCCGGCCTAAGGTCTCGCAAGGTAGGTGAAAGAGGAGGCAACATGACGATGAATTCCAGCCGGCGGAGCTGTGCCTGCGCGCTGAGTATCCTGGTAATCCTGGCGATGCTGTTGGCAAACTTATGGGCGCAGGCCATCAGCGGAGATATGCTGGGCACGGTAATCGACGCCACCAAAGCGGTGGTGCCCAACGCCGCCGTCACGGCCGAAAACACCCAAACCGGCGTGAAGACCAGCACCAAGACCAACTCCAGCGGAGATTATCGCTTCACCGATCTGCCGGTGGGAAGCTACACGGTAACTGCCACGGCCACCGGCTTCGGCACCACCAGCTTGCGGGATGTAGCGGTGAAGCTGAATCAAACCATTACCGCCAATATCACGCTCGAGGTGGGGGCAGCCTCCACCTCGATCGACGTGATCGTCTCCGGCGTTACCATCGATACCACCACGGCTCAGATTCAGTCCACCTACACCCAGACCCAGATTACGGATTTGCCGCTGGCTTCGGCCGGTCAGCCGGGGACAAACTTCGGAGCGCTGAATCTCTCGCTATTGAGCGCCGGGGTCACCAGCAGCGGCGGCGTGGGTGTCGGAATCGGGCCTTCGGTGGGCGGCCAGCGCCCCCGCAACAACAGTTTTACGGTGGAGGGCACCGACAACAACCGCAAGGATGTGACCGGACCGGTGGTCTATATCCCCAACGAATCGACTTCCGAATTCGCGCTGCTCCAAAACCAGTTTGCGCCCGAATACGGCCACTCCTCCGGCGGCCAGTTCAACCTGATTGTCAAGAGCGGCGCCAATACCTTCCATGGCCAGATTTACGAGTACTTCCAGAACCGCAACCTGAATGCCGTCGATCAGCTGCTGGCCAATCAGGGCACCTACTCTAATCCCCGTTATGATCAGAACCGCCTGGGCGCCACCTTCGGGGGCCGCTTTATTAAGGACAAGCTGTTCTTCTTCGGCAGCTACGAATACAATCCCCTGGGCTTGTCCAGTGTCCCGCCCGGAGTCTTCGGCCCCACCGCGGCCGGCTTGGCGGCGCTCTCCGCTATCCCCGGCCTGTATCAGACCAATCTCAATATCCTCAAGCAATACTTGCCCGTCGCGCCCACCGCCAGCTCCTCGACGCTCATCTGTCCCGGCGTTCCGTCGTCGTCTTGCGCACCCAATAGCGCCGGACAAGGTCCCGCCGGCAGCGTCTCCATCCCTATCGGCGCCTTGCCTCTGGCCTCGCCCAATTACACCAATGAGTACACCTGGCTCTACAGCATGGATTACAACATCTCCTCGTCCGACCAGCTGCGCGGCCGCATGATCAGCAATCGCATCACCGCCATCGACAACACCGCCAACCTACCGCAATTCTTTGGCATGACGCCCACTCACCAGTATCTGTTCACGCTCGCCGAGTATCACTCCTTCACTCCCAACCTGACCAACGAATTCCGGTTCGGCTACAACCGCTACAACAACAAAATTCCGGTCCCCACCCCGCCCTATCCAGGTCTGGATACCTTCCCCAACATCACCATCGACAACGATCTGGGAATTCAGATTGGCCCCGATCCCAATGGCCCTCAATCCACCGTCCTCAATACTTACGAGCTGGTCAACAACTTGAGCTGGGTCAAGGGCAGCCATAATTTCAAGTTCGGCTTCGATGGCAGAGACCTCATTGCTCCCCAGCAGTTCACCCAGCGCGTACGCGGCGATTATGATTATTCCAACCTCAACCAGTATCTGAACGACTTCAGTCCCGACGACCTGTCGGAGCGCAGCCTGTCCATCAGTCCCTACTATGGCAATCAGATCGCCCTCTACTTTTATGCCAACGACAACTGGCGCGTCCGCCCCAACCTGACCATCAACCTGGGGCTGCGTTATGAATACACGACGGTGCCGGAAAGCGAGCGGCTGCAGGCGCTCAACCAGGTCTCCGACGTGCCCGGCGTGATCACCTTCCGCGCGCCTAAGTCGCAGACCACCAACTTCGCGCCCCGCGTCGGCTTCGCCTATTCGCCCGGAACCAGCGGCAACACCGTGATCCGCGCCGGGTTCGGCATGGCCTACGATGTGCTCTACGACAATCTCGGGATTCTATCGCTGCCGCCTCAGTATTCCACCACCATCGACACCAGCTTGACTGCCAACACCCCTCACTTCCTCCAAAACGGCGGTATCTTGCCGATCTATTCGCCCCCCACCACTCCCGCACAAGCCCGGGCCCTAACCTCGGCTTACGTTCCCAACCAACAGCTGCCTTACTCGATCCAATGGAACATTGGTATTCAGCATGTGTTCGCTAAAGACTACACCTTCGAGGTTCGCTACCTGGGCACGCGCGGCATCCATCTGCCGGTGCAGATTCGTCTCAACAGCACCACCCCGGTGACTGCCACCAACCAGCTGCCCACCTATCTCACGGCCCCCAGCCAGGCCCAACTGAACGCTCTCCCTCTGACGCTGAACGCTCTGGAAGCGGTCCAAACCAATTCCTTGGCGCAATACGGATTCTTAAGCAACATCACCTCCTTTGAAAGCTGGGGCAGCTCTACCTATAATGGGCTGGCCGTCCAAGGCACGCGCCGCTTCTCCGCCGGCTTGCAGTTCGTGGCCGCCTATACCTGGAGCCACTTGATCGATAACTCCACCGCCGACGTTTTCGCCACCGTCCTGACGCCCCGCCGTCCGCAGGATTTTCAGAACCTGGCCAACGACAAGGCCAGCTCGGCGCTCGACCGCCGCCAGCGTTTCAGCTTCAGCCCGGTGTGGGATTTACCGTTCTTCAAACATTCCGAGAACTGGTTTGAGAAAAACCTGATTGGAAACTGGCTCTACACCACTACCTATATTTACGAATCGCCCGAGTATGCCACCGTTCAGTCCGGCCTGGACTCGAATTTGAACGGCGACAGCGCCGGAGACCGCGCCATCGTCAATCCGGCCGGCAATCCCAACTTGGGCAGCGGCGTCACGGCTCTGACCAACAGCGCCGGTCAGGTGGTCGCATACCTGGCCAATAATCCCAACGCCCGTTATATCGCCACCGGTCTGGGCTCCTTCGGCAATGCCGGCCGCAATACCCTGCGCATCAACCCCATCAATGATTTCGATATGTCGCTGGTTAAGAAGTTCTCCATCCGCGAAGCGACGAACCTTCAGTTTGGCGTACAGGCTTTCAACGTCTTCAACCATCCCCAGTTTGTCCCCGGCCAGTTGAATAACATCAACCTCACTTCTCTCACCAGCACCCGCGCTTTCCTGGTCCCCGGCACCCGCACCTTCGACGACTTCTCCAGCGTCTTCTCCAGCAACCCCAGAACCCTTCAACTCGTCGCCCGTTTCGTCTTTTGAGGCTAGGACGGCGTTAGGAGTAAATATCAACACGGTGTTTTTCTAAGCCCCTGCATTAGACGACTCATCAGTCGTGCCGGAGGGACTGGTTGATTCCAGTCCGCCACGGGGGGATCAGGATGCGACCTGTGCATTCGCGGTTGCGATGGTGTCGCCTCGAATGCCCTGGTCCTCCCGAAAAGAACGCCGTAGCAACCCGCGCGGGAATCACACCGAGAAATCCTAAGCCGAATATCGCCCAACGGCGTCATGGTAGTGCTGGTCAGGCTGAGGTAATGGCACCATCGTTCAGGCACAACAGCGGCCCTGGTCATCCAACCGCCCGATTCTCCTCTCGTCGTCTTGGGAAGCGCGTTAGGCATGGCTGTCTCTTCGCCGCAACCTTCATCTGCGCTTATGGTCAGCAGGCCACCGGTCCAACCGCAGCGTCACAAAACGCCAGTCCTCTAAGCGCCGCACCGCCGGCCACATCGCCGCCGGTTAGCGACAAACGCATTTTCGGAGTCCTTCCGAATTACCGTACCACCGACTCCTCTCTGCAATACCAGCGCATTTCGCCCAAGCAGAAGATGTCGATCGCCGCCAAGGATTCCTTTGACTGGTCACTGTCTTTGGTGGCTGCGGGCTACGGTGGCTTAGGGCAGCTCACCGATCAGAACCCTTCATTCGGGCAAGGCGTCAAAGGATACGGGAACCGGTTCGTAAGAGCATACGCGGACCAAGTAATCGGGAACAGTCTGGCTGAAGGGGTCGTCCCTATTCTTCTTCACGAGGATCCGCGGTACTTTCGCCTTGGTCAAGGAAGTTTTTGGGGGCGCGTCTGGTACGCGAGCTCCCGCGTCTTCGTAACTCGCACCGACACTGGAGGCACGCGATTCAATTGCTCTGAAGTCGTCGGCAATTCCATGGCAGTTGGTATCTCCGATGCGTACTATCCTGGCAGTCGGAACCTAGGCGCCAATTTTCAGAAGCTAACGATTCAGGTCGGCACCGATGCATTTACAAATGTCTTGAAGGAATTCTGGCCCGATGTAAAACGCAAGCTGCCGTTACAGCACTCAGCCAACTGACACAGCCACATTGGCTGCGAGCCCGCTCGGAATAATAAACCGGCAAACGCTCGCCTGCATCACTTCAACTGAACATGAAACAACTACTGTTCGTCCTAGCCTGTTGTCTCGCCTTAACAGCTCAACAAACCAAAGAGAAAGAGAAGATCGAACATTGCGGCCTGGGCTCGTCTCATAATTGTCATTGTCTAAGGCATAGCCAGGCCGTCGAAGACTCATATCTCAAGGAATGCCGTTTGAATAGTAAGACCGACAAAGAGATGCAAGAGTGTATGTCGAAGGCGCCGTCGCATTGCAGCATCGTCGAACGTAATGATAGTGAGGGAGACGAAGACGGAGTGGAAGATTCCGCGATGTCAGAACGCTGCGCCATGATGTGCAAGAAGCACGACTGTCTTTGTGATGATGGGCCTCGATGTCATATCGGGCACGACGCGAGCGAGCACGAACAGAGCGACAGTAACAATAAGCCTCCCAAGTAAACTTCGACCTCACTTTGCAATCGTGCCGCCGATCCGCGGGATTGACTGGCTACCTCTTCCGACGGACGCGAGGCCGGGGCTCGCTGATCATAAATTCCGCGTCTGCGCAAAAGAAGGTGTTCTTCAGCGGTTTAAGAAATCGGGATGCGTTTATCCCCGGCCAATTATCTGCGTCGCGACGTGCAGAACTTTACTTTGCAGACCGTGCTTTTTGAGTCGATACGCGAATGCTCGGCGGCTCATATTCAAAAAATGCGCAGCGCGTGTTTGATTACCCCCGAACTTTTGCAGCGCTTGGAGGATCAGCTGTTTCTCGACTGCCTCCACATCCAAGCCCGCGTCGGGCAAATGCGCTGGAAGGAACTCAGCGCCGGAGCGCCCTTGCTTCAGGAATTCAGGAAGCACGTCAAGGGTGACGTCGGGATCTCCGGTCAGCAGGACGATACGCTCGATGGCGTTCTCCAACTGGCGCACGTTCCCGGGCCATTGGTAGTTCGAGAAGTAGGAGAGCAATTCCAGTGGCAGCCTCAGGTTGCTTCTTCCGTATTTTGATTTATATTTTTGAAAGAAATGATGTACCAGTTGCCCGATATCTCCGGTTCGTTCGCGCAGCGGCGGTAAATGAATCGGAACTACCAACAACCGGTAATAGAGGTCCTCTCGAAAGGATCCTTCTTCCACCATCGCCTCCAGGTTTCGATGCGTCGCGGCGATGATGCGCACGTCCACCTTGGATGGAGCCGTGGCTCCGATCTTCTCGATTTCCCGCTCTTGGAGTAAACGGAGTATCCTGACCTGTAATCCCAGAGGCATCTCGCCGATCTCATCGAGGAAGAGTGTTCCTCCGTCAGCTATTTCCACCTTACCTTTCTTGTGTGCTATCGCACCCGTAAAGGACCCCTTGGTGTAGCCGAACAATTCAGACTCCAACAACTCCTTCGGAATTGCGCCGCAGCTCACCGTGACGAATGCCCGTTCCCGCCGACAGCTACGCTGATGAATTGCCCTCGCCACCAGCTCCTTTCCGGTACCCGTCTCTCCGAGAATCAGCACGGTGGCGTCCGTCGGAGCCACGCGGGCGGCTGTGTCCAGCGCCCTTCTCAGGGAGTCAGAGGTGCCGCTGATCTGCTCGAATCCATCGTTTTGGTGCGCACCGTTCCGCACCTTCTCCGCCTCGTTCATGAGTCGGTGCTGATTGAGCGCGCACTTCACTAGTGCGTTCAGTTCGTGTCCGTGAATGGGCTTGGTAATGTAATCATAAGCTCCGGCCTTCATCGCATTGACTGCACTTTGAACCGTCCCGAATGCGGTTACCACGATAACAGGAAGACCTGGAAAATCGACCTGAATTCTTTTCAATAGTTCTATCCCGGACATGCCCGGCAACTGCAGATCCGTTATTACCAGACTCGGATGAGTTTGCTTCAAAATCTCCAGTGCCTGTTCTGCATCCACAGCCGACGCCGTTATGTATCCCAACTTGTCGAGCTGCATCTGAACGATTAGCCGAAGGCTCTCGTCGTCTTCCACGATTAATAGAGGTTCAGCGCTCATGTTGCGGGCTACAGTCTCGCTTATTCGGATTAGAAAAGAGTGCAAGCGACCGGAGTTCAAAAGAGGCTTCGGTGCACGCAGCGACTCTGGGCCATGCTACGGCCGGCAAGAACGCCTCTAACGTCGGATCTGCTCGAGCCAATTCTCAACGGCTGGCCGCTCTCGATCATCGGCAGGTGATGAACGCAGATAATCTTCCAAGTGCCGGGCGGCATCTTCGCGCCGTCCAGAGTCTGCCAGGATCTTCGCAACCAACAGATGTGCTCTCGGGATCTCCTCGGTTACGCGCTGTAGGTTATCGAGCGCCTCGACTTTATCTCCGCCATCGTTAACCAGGCTAATTCCCAAGACATAACGGAGCTTCAAAAATCCGGGATTGAGCTTCAAAGCCCGGCGCGCCATTTCGCCGGCTTCGTGGTACTGTTTCAACTTGCATAGAACGATACTCAAATTGGCCGCCGCTCCTGGATGATCGGGCACTAGATCGATCGCCTTCTGGAACTGATCCGCGGCCTGCGGGAGTTGTCCTAGAGCCGCATCGGTCATGCCAATGCCATTGAACGCGTCCGCGAACTGAGGATCGAGCCTGACCGCTTTCTGGAAATGATCCAACGCACTGGGCTGGTCTCCCTTAATCGAAGCCGCCCGGCCTTTGCTAAACTCTTTTTGCGCCTCGGCAGGAACTTTGTGCAGTAGTTGGCGAACCGAAACTGTAGCGTCGCTGGATCCCCCTGGCTTTGACTTCGCGGGCACTTGGATCGAAAGATTTTGGTAGCCGGCGTTAACGAAGACAGACTCTTCATAGACAACCGTTCCCGCAGCACCAGTGAGTCGCAACTGGTACGCGCCCGGAGGTACACCATGAAATTCGAATCCTCCGGTCCCCTCTATGGAAGCGCTTATAGTGCTGCCTGGCCCTTGTCCAACCAGTTCGACCGTCAATGAGCCGGCGATCGAGCCGTCGGAAGAGATTTGTCCGCGAACGACGGCGCTACCTCGATCTCCGGCCTGGGACATCGTGCCGGGTCGATTTCCACCCCACTGAGCAACTGCTGTCGCGGCCAACAAACAGATCAGTACCAACAATGAAATGTGAATCCGCATGTTTATCCTCCACAGAAGAATTGACCCGCGAATCAGAACGTCTCTATGATCCCCACCCAGGATCATGCTGGGCGAATAGATGATGTACGGACAACGCGGACTTATTTGTTGGGGTGACTAGTAGCCGGTGAACTCGTCCCAGGAGAGGCTTGCATCCGATCACTGCTTCCCTAAAAACGAACGCCGGACCAAGGTCGGAAATCATAGCGCAATAGCTTACCTAGCGCCATCCCTACGAATGACGGACAATTTCCGTCAGTGTCATTGACATGATCAAGATGCCCACTCTCGGGTTGTGTGGGGTACTCATGGCAGCGACGGTCGGCCAACTAACCCGGCAAGAGCAACCAGCCACCATCCGCCTGGACATCAACCTCATCCTTCTGCACGCGTCAGTGATCGATCGCGCCGGGCAATTCGTCGCCGGGCTCAACAAACGTAACTTCCAATTGATGGTGGACGGAGCGCCACGTCCCATTACCGTGTTCGAGCCCGACGATGCGCCCGTGGCCGCGGGGATACTGGTCGATAACAGTGCCAGTATGATTCCAAAAGCCACTCAGGTTATTGCAGCTTCTCTCGCGTTTGCTCGGGCGAGCAATCCACAGGACGAAATGTTTGTGGTCCATTTCAGTGATCAGGTTCGCCTCGGGCTCCCGGCTGACAAGCCGTTTACCGGCAGTTTTTCCGAACTTGAGACCGCCCTGTCGGCGTTTACAGGTGAGGGAACCACGGCCCTTTACGACGCTGTCGCACTGGCGATCTTTCACCTTCACACAACTAAGCTGGAAAGAAAAGTTCTGCTAATTATCAGTGACGGCGGCGATAACTCGAGCCACGAGCATCTCGCCGGTGTCTTGCAGATGGCTCAGAAAGCCGGCGTTCTGATCTATTGCGTCGGCATCTACGACGACGCCGATTGGGACCAGAATCCCCGAGCGCTTACCGAACTAGCGAAACCTACCGGTGGTAAAGCGTTCTTTCCCTCAGAATTGAAAGATGTCACAGACATATGCGTCAAGATCGCCGGCGACATTCGCAAGCAGTATACTTTGGGATTTGTGGCCCAGGAAGACGGAGAATATCACCGCATCAAGTTAAGGGCGCAGAGTCAAGCCTACCGCGAGCTAAGAGTCCAGACGCGCGCGGGTTACTTCGCGCCCCAGCCGTAGGCAAATTTGCCGGCCTAGCCGTCTTTCGTATAAAAAGAAAGTCTTCGGTAAAACATCGAGCATCTTAAACCACGCAGACGCAAAAGAGTAGTGTTGTAACCGGGAATGAGAGACTACCGCTTTGTTAGCTCCCTCTAGGAGGAGAATTTAAATGCGTCCAAACCGATTCGATGCTGCGCCTGGCCGAAAAGTGCTTTGTATTAGCACTTCCGCGGAGGACCACGATTCGCTTCGCCGCATTTTGCATGATCCGGGCTGGAGCATCACTACTGCGTTTTCATGCCAGCAGGCAATCGCGTGTTTATGTCGGGCCCGCATGGGTGTTATCGTCTGCGATTGCCATCTTTCGGACGGCTCCTGGAGAGACATCCTAAGTTATGTTGCCGAATTGACAGAACCAGCGGTGGTCATTGTAGCCTCCAGGGCTGCTAGCGAGGGCCTTCGTGCGGAGGTTCGCGCTTTAGGCGGATTTGATGTGCTGTCTAAACCTTTCAGAGCGGAAGAAGTTAGCCGCCTGGTTATCGCAGCGTGGCAGAATAGGGCCGTGGCAATTCAAGAGCCTGCACCGGCGTAATTGACGAGGTACGTTACGAAGCGTCAAAAATAAAACCGGAAGCGCAGACCGATGACATTCACGTGTTGTGGAGTTGAGCGGCTCTGATTCTGGCGGAGGAAGTAGGTTTCTAGCACCACATGCGAACCGGCTGGGATCTGTACTCCAGCCGAATATCGGTTTTGACTCCATGCACCATATCGGGTATCGTAAAACACTTCACCGTCGAGGTAAGGCGTATACACAAGATGGCCAATCGCGAAATCTCGCTCCGCCTGTAGTTTGTTGCGATAACGCGTTGAAAACGGTTGGCCTCTGATAAATCGCATTTCGCCACGGCTGCGGTCGGAAATTATCACATTCCAAGCAAATGGATATCGGGCTGTGCAGTCCACAACCCAACGGTGTTCGAGATAGGGCGTGCCGCTCCCCAAGCTGCTGAGGTATTGATAACCTGCCTGGAAAGAAAGAAATCTTTTGTTAAAGAGGTCATCCCGCTGGCGAAGTTCACGCCGGAACACGGGTTTCAATGCGAAATTGAGATGGGCTCCAAAATCTCCATGCCACGCGTCGCCCGGTTGATTGTCACGGAAAGTAGAGAGAAGAAGTAGTCTGGCTGTCGAGTTCAGGTTAATATACGTATCGACCTCAGGCCAGAACTCACCGGCAGTATTAGGAGTTGCGGCACGGATGGTCAAGCTGCTCAGCAGAATAATCAGGACGGGAGATACTAAACTCCTCACTTCCTTGAACTATGCGAGCGGTGCTCGGGCAAGATCGAAGGACGGTTATACACCACGGGGGAGCGTAAAGAGAAGGTTGCTGCGTATTGACCCTTGGCGATATCGATGATGACAGAATCGTTAGCGCCCTCCGTGGCGTAATAGTCCCTTAACTTTGCCCTCAGGCGCCACGCCTGACTGCGCACGATTGTGTCGGTCTTCGGATCATAATCTGGAGATCGGCCGAACACGGAGACCCCAACGGTTGTTTCCTTCAGATAGTGGGCGTTACCACATAATGTCGTCTCAACCAGAAAATTTAGAAGGTGGATGAGCTTTTCGGCGCGCCGAAGGGTCCGGCTTTTCCCGATGCGATCCAGTGCGCTCCAGACTTCGGAAGACGCCGGTGGGCCCGCCAAGCCAGACGGTTCCGGCGAAGCCCCGTGTTTTGCGGTCTGCAAATCTCTCGCCACATTGACGTCGATGCGCCTGTAACACTAGAAGCGCTATGAAATGTTTGCTTGGCCCACATTAGTCGCGCAAGACCATCGCCAAGAGAGAAGGATGGACCCGCAACCCTTTCTCGTAGTCAATGAAGCCAAGACGACGGAACTTGTTCATAAAGAAGCTGACACGTGGCCTCGTTGTTCCGATCATGCGCGCCAGGGTCTCTTGGCTCACTCGCACGCTTTCCGGCGCCTCATCCTTGCCGAAGTGAGCTAGCAGCAGTAGAAGGCGCGCAAGCCGTTTCTCGCTGGAGTTGAACAGTTGGTCAACCAGATCTTCTTCGATTCGCGCATTCCGCTGAAGCAGATAGGTTATAAAGAACTCCGCAAAGTCGGGATTCTTTCGTATAGTGAGCAGAATCTCTCTTTTCTTGTATGCCAGGACGGAGCAGTCGACAAACGCGGTAGCAGTGGCTACATGAACCGTCTGTCCGGCGAGGCTTCCCTCGCCAAAGAAGGAGCCTTCGGGCAGAATGGCGATTACGGCTTCCTTACCCTGCCTGGAAACGACGCCTAGCTTTACGCGGCCGCGCTGCAGGTAAAACACCGTATCCGCCCTGCTTCCTTGACTGAAAATGATCTCTTTTCTCCGATATTGGCCCAATGTGGCCACCACGCCGGCCTGATCGAGCAGCGTCACGGCATCGTTGGCCCTGCTAAATTTCAGTTCGGGTTGAGCAATCGCTGGCACTCGCCTCCTCAAACGAATCCCCGCCAATCTAAGACAAACCACGATGTACAGCAATCTTGCAGCCACTTTCTGTAAAGACCGAGATCCGAAGAGACGCGACTGCGAAGTTGTTGTCGGTCAAGCTTCTAGCCGCAACCGCACCAGTGGACTGGTGAATTTCAATGCTGGCCCGATACTATCCTTTCAGATAGGATGACCCTCAGACTGTCCTGGAAACTGTCCCCCTCCTTCGAGAGAACTCGCTAGACTTGGTCACTTTTGAACAGCACTGGCATTTCTCCCAGGGGCATAATAGGGTATGCGTACCCGCGTCGCCGGGAACGAGTCCCCCGGAACAGAACGTTCTCCGTTTGAGGCTGGCCAGTATCACAAATCTTCTGATACGGCGGCACATACGGGCCTAGAATCGATAGCGGGCACGCCACTACGCCAGGAGTTCTCTTCAGGAATTGCCGAGTATTGCAGCCAGTTCCAGACCCTCGGCGACCGAGCATCCCAGATGATGTGGAGATTTGGGCCGGATGGGCAGTGCAAGTATTTCAATCACAGTTGGCTCGAGTATCGGGGCCGGACGGCGGAGCAGGAACGCGGCACGGGATGGATGGAAGGCGTGCATCCTGAGGATCTCAACCGATGCGCGACCGCGTATCGGTCCGCCTTCGAGAGCCGGCAGCCATTCCATCTGGAATTTCGCGTCAGGCGCGCGGACAATTCCTACGGATCACTCTTCGCCCACGCAGTTCCGCAATACCTTCTGGACGGAAGCTTCGTAGGCTACGTCGGCTCGCTCGAAGAAACCAGCCATAGGGACTCTGGACTGGCGGATGAGGGCAGATCTGTCGCAGCATCCGAGAGCGCTCGGCAGGCACTCTGCCAAATCGCTGCGAGTTTGAGACAATCATCTTCACCGGTTTCGGAGCACAAGCGACTGAAGCGCATAAAACTAAACAAAACCCTTCCCGAAAGTGTTTTGCTGGAGTGTTTGGATACCTCAGTCACTCCCCTTCTCGTTCTTGACAAGAGCGGCCGCGCCGTTTATTGTAATCGCGCTTTTCGAGCATATGCGTCAAAACGTCCGCCCACAGCCACTGGGGCAGCGATAAATGTAACTCCGTGGCCAAGCCTCGCCGGCCAATCGAGCTCAACCCGCGAACGTCCTACGCAAGCCAATGATTGTACGCTCGAGGTACAGGCTTGGCTGGAAGCTAATTCGATTGCAACTGAGCAGGACATCCGTGTTTCCGCGCAGCCCCTCACAGTCGCCGGAAATGAATTGACCATGTTCTCGATTATCGATACCACGCAACAGAATCGAACCCGCCTGCTAGAGCGAGCGTTCTTGCACGATCTGGTAAACGCGACGGGCAGCATCCAGATGTTAATCGATCTACTGACAGGAGGCACGTCGCGGCAGGAACGGGCCGAGTACATCAATTTGCTCCAGGTTAGCGTTACGCGGCTTCTTTCAGAGATCTACCATGAAAAAATGATGCTGGACAGTGCTGGTTCCATGCCGTTCAAAGTGCATGAGATCCTGACGAGTCTTGCACAATATTACAGAGACCATAACTTTGGACGGAATTGCCGCATCGAAATTAATGAAGGCACTGTTGAATCGACGGCCCAGCTGGTCGATCAGACGCAACTCATCAGGGTCCTGGACAATATGCTCCGGAATGCCCTGGAAGCTACCGGACATGGCGGCGTCGTCACGTTAGGTTGTCGCCAGATCGGAGGCGAACTCGAGTTTTGGGTACACAACCCCAATACGATCTCTGAGAATGTTCGAGCTAAAATCTTCCAGCCATCAAGCTCGAAAGAAGGAAAAGACAGAGGTGCCGAAACCAATGAAAGCAAACTGTTTAGCGAATTGTGCGGTGGTACCGTGGCAGTCTCGTCCGACCCACAGTTCGGGACAACCTACTCAGTTCGATATCCAGCAGCCGCGGAAAAGGTTTCTCCGAAGAAGCGCTACTATACTCGGCATGCATCTTGACGGGTGATTTCGATATTCCCCGCCCCAAGAAAATACCGCTGGCCCCCCGAGGGAAGCCAGCGGAAACAATCAACAGCCTAATGAGGATTGGTTAACGTAGCTGGTAGGTGCGAGCTTTTTAGGAGCTTGCTGAAAAATCGGACGACAGAGTTCCTGGAATTGCTTTAAACGAGTTTTTTTGGGTCAGGTTGGAAGTCTGCGCGGGGACCGCAAGAGCAATGCGGGCGGCTGCAGACTGGTGCGGCGAGAGCGTTTCAGCATGCGGCCGACTGCAACTTCGGAATTCGCCAGAGGTTGAACGCCGCCGCAGTGAAAGTGAACAACCACCACAGCTTGTCGCGGCCTCGTAACTTCACTTTGCGCAACGGCCCGACCGATTTCATCCAGCCGAAGGGTTTCTCCACCCAGTAACGCTTGGCCTGACTGATCTGATAGCTGGTGTGCCGAGTGGTTCTGCCGTCTATGGCGCTCCTGCGATGGCGATCATTCTGCGCCACGTGCGGCGTGATCTTGAGTTCGCGTAGTGCGGCAACAAAATCTTTGGTGTCGTAGGCCTTGTCCGCGCCCAGAGTCATGGGCTTGTTGCTCTTGCGTCGTTTCTGGTACGCCATCAGCAGCGCCGCATCTCGCTCGGCGTGTCCATCGGCTTCGGTCAAATAGGTTCCCACGATCAAGCCACTGTGATTTTCTACCAGCGTGTGCCCCAAATAACTCAGGCGCGCCTCGCTGCCGGAACTTTTGCGGTACAACTTGGCGTCCGGGTCGGTCTTGGACTCGTGGGTCTGATTGCTGCGCCGGTCACCGTGAAAGTTTTCCCCATCTTCGGAACCACCATCTTTGCGCTGGAAACTCTTCTGCGAGGCCCAGGCTTCGATCAGCGTCCCGTCTACGGTGAAGTGCTCATCGGACAGGTACGGCTGCGCTACTTTCAGCACTCGCTGGAAGAAGCTCTCGGCAATGGAGTGCTTCAACAGCCGGTCGCGGTTCTTGCTGAACACCGTAGCGACCCACACCGGCTCGTCCATATTCATGCCCACGAACCAGCGGAACAACAGATTGTAGTCCAACTGCTCCATCAGCAGACGTTCGCTGCGCACCGAGTAGAAGATCTGTAACAGGAGTGCCCGCAGCAGCCGCTCGGGCGCGATCGATGGCCGTCCCACGTCGGAATACAACTTGCCGAATTGGGGCGACATGTCCTTGAGCACGTCGTCTACGAGCCTGCGGATCTTCCGCAAAGGGTGGTCGGCCGGCACTCGTTCCTCTGGCGATAGGTAGCTGAAAACGGCGTCTTGCTTCTGGTCGGGTCCTCGCATATACAACAAGACGTTCCGAAAATGTTCGAGGCTACATCGCCGAGGGGTTTTTCAGCAAGCTCTTAGTGCAGGTTTTATTTTTTGTTGTAGATCAGCGAGGGGGTTAGGAAAGGTAGCGCAATCTTTCCGGTGGAGCGGCCGCCCGCACCGTTAGGCTCAAGTGCCCGGAGGCGCCACAGTGTTTTAGTACTCTCTGGCGTAGCTCCAATCGAGCTCGTAAGAGCCGCGATTTCGCAGCAGAAACACTGATCCCGAGACGATCGGCCACCTCTACGATCGGCAGCTCCTGGACATCGCGCAGCAGCACGACATTCCGAAGTAACGCCGGAATGCACTGGATTTCCCGTCGCAAAACTTCCCGCAACTGGCGGCTGCCCATCTCTCCTTCCGGATCAAGTCTCCAGGACGGTAGATCGATACTTCCGCTGGGGAAGCCAGGGACCCCCGCGTCCAAATGCAAGAAGCGCGCCCGTCTCCTGGTGCGAATGAACATTAAACATTGGTTGACTACAATTCGGGCCAGCCAGGTTGAAAACTCAGCGTCACCCTGATATTGATCAAGGTGCTGAAACGCGTTCCAATAAGCGTTCTGCGCTTCGTCCTCCGCATCGCCCCGGTCCCTCAAAATGCCCGACGCCAATCCTACACACCAATGATGATGACGCTTCACCAGTTCCCCAAATGCCTGTTTATCCCCTTGTTTTGCGGATTGGACAAGACCCGCATCAGTGTCCTCGTTAATTGATTTTTCAGACATGAGTGCCTTTCTTTTTTCGTCGCGTCTTCAAGCACTTGACTCCGCGACTCGCGGCACTACAAGGCATCTCGGTTGCCGATCCATTCGTGGACGCCAAGTATCGTCTTTTCAGCAGTTATCAAGCTATTGCTTTTCACGGCAGTCACGCTGGTGCCTCATATCGGGCAGGGTCTATCAAATCGGAACGTCCCTTATGAGGCAGGTACACGTATAAGGCCAACAGGAAGAGGATCAGCAAAGCGGGCAGGCGTAGCTATCGGGGAGGCTATGCTTTCGCACGGCACACTGTCGTAAGGATCCGCTTAGGACGTAAGCGGCAAAGGTCCGTTAGGACTTAAGCGGCCGGAGCCAGCAACTCGAACTCCGGGTTGATTGCATCCACCGAGGAGAGGTTCAGCACGCGAACACGCTGCCCCTCCTGCAATCGTTGCAAGACGAGTTCGCATCCGTTGCGGAAGTGCACTGCATCCCGGTAGCTGAAGGCGTCCGAAGTGATTTGTGTAAATGTGACCTCCTCGACTCCGCGGACACCAACCTGCACCTGCAGCCGCTCCGGAATGTCGCGAAGCAGCAGTCGGGTGCCTGGGGGGATACAGACTGCCGGCACCGATTTGCTGTTATCGGGCGCCGCGACAATTTCCTTCAAGAGTGACCCAATGCCATCTAGGAATGATTGCAAGCTCTTCCGTCGCACTGAAAATGCAGTAGCTGCGCGTTGCAAGTCCGAGACTGCAGCCAGCCCCTTTGCACCGCTTGAGAATCGATGCACGAGGAGTTCTTCACCTTCTGCCGCTAAACGGTTTGGAAAAGACATCAATGAATAATCGCACATGTGTGTATTCGCCCCTGGAACGATTTAAGAATCCTTGTCTGACCGGTGCCACTTCCACCGGGCAAGCAAGAAGATGCTGCCCGAGCTGAATGGCTTTACTATCTTTTCAGAAACTTATGAGTTAGAAAACTATGCCTACCACAAAATCTAATGAGGCTGGCACCCAGCGCGGAGATCCTAAGAACGGTGGACTTCAAAGCGCCTTGGGGCGAAAAGTGCCCTACAAAAAGAATTTTCCACCAGGCGGGAGGCCTTGCATATGATCACCGCCAAGCAAGGCATCACCGAGCCGGGCAAGACCGGCGCGCGCCTCATCATCGCCGAATCGCGCGCGATGCGTGAAATAGTCAACGTTGTCCAACGGGTGGCCGTTAGCGAGGCGAGTTCGTTTCTCATCGAAGCTGAGAATGGAACTGGCAAAGACCTGGTGGCCGCCACATTGCACTATCAGAGCCCTCGGAAAGCGGGGCCTTTCCTCGCGATTAACTGCGCCGCCATACGCCAGACCTTGTTAGAAAACGAATTGCTTAGCTATGAGAAGGGCACCGAATCATCGGCATTTTAGAAGAAATATGGGACCTCCTAATGACAATTGGCCTAGCAACGTACTTGAGTTGCGCAACACCATAGAACGCGCCATGATTCTCGAAAAAAACAACGCTGATTCGGCCTGGTAGCCTTCCGGTCGACGGTCGGGCCGGAATATATTCTCAGTCAGCAGCTACTGCCGCTCGGTGAGTGGATGTCGCTGCCCGGGCAGGAGCGCCGCTTATTGATCCAAGCACTGGGAAGGGCGGTCGGCAACCAGACACGCGCCGCCGAGTTGTTGCACATCACCAGGAATACCTTGCGTTACAGGATGAAGAAGTTCCACCTGGACTTGAGACCGATTCTCACTTGTCACCAGCCGCCGCAGAACTGAATTCCTCGCTCGAGGAGCCGCTCTTAGGTTTCCCTTTCTCGATTCTATACTTCGTGATCCGATAGAGCAGCGTCTTCCTCGTGATGCCAAGGTGCTTTGCCGCCCGACTTTGATTCCACCCAGATTGTCTGAGGGCCTGAACGATCAAATCTTTTTCCACCGTCTCGAGGCTCATCCCTTCGCTGGATTCAGCGGATCTTGCATTCTCCAACTGGCGTCCGACTGGGCGCAAGAACTCCGGCAAATCATTCAATGTAACCAGATCACTCCCACTGAGCACAACAATGCGCTCGATAGCGTTCTCGAGTTGCCGTACATTGCCGGGCCAGCGGTAGTTGCTGAAGTAGGCAACGATTTGGGCAGGGAGAGTCAGCTCCAGCTTCCGGTGTCGTTGCTTGGCCGCTTCAAAGAAACGTCGCACGAATTCCGGAATATCTTCCGCCCGATTGCGCAGGGGAGGTAGCTCGATGGGAATGACGGCTAAGCGGTAGTACAAATCTTCCCGAAAGCAGCCCGCGGCGACTAGTGACTTCAGGTCGCGATTCGTGGCGGCTATGATCCGAACGTCTACCTTGATGGGATGGGTCGCTCCGATCTTCTCGACTTCGCGTTCTTGGATTAACCGTAGCAAGCGCACTTGCAATTCCAGTGGGAGCTCGCCGATCTCATCCAGAAAGATCGTCCCGCGGTCGGCTATCTCAATTTTCCCCTTTTTGTGCGTAATGGCGCCCGTAAAAGATCCACGTAAGTGACCAAACAACTCTGATTCCATTAAATCCTTTGGAATTGCAGCGCAGTTTATGGTGACCAGCGGCTGCCCCCGTCGAAGGCTATTAAAGTGTATGGCTTTCGCGAGCACTTCCTTACCGGTTCCTGTCTCGCCCTGGATGAGCACGGTCGCGTCGCTGGGCGCAACACGAGCGGCCTGATCCAGGACGTGCAGGAATGCTTTGGACCGGCCGATGATGTTCTCGAACCCATACTTTTCATCGAGGTTCTTCCGCAGCAAGTGTATTTCCTCGATCAATTGGACCCGCTCAAAGACCCGATCCACCAGCGCACTCAGTTCATACAGATGAATTGGCTTCGTAACGTAATCGTAAGCGCCGAATTTCATGGCTTCAACGGCCGTTACTACCGTTCCGAAGGCGGTGATCATGACCACCTCAGTCTCCGGATACGTGGCTCGGATCCGCTTGAGCAACTCCAAGCCCGACATCCCAGGGAGATGAAGATCGCTAAGGACCAGGTCCTGGTACTCATTTTCGAGAATCTTCAGCGCCTGAAGGGCGTCTGCGGCTGCTGAGGTCGAGTATCCTTTTTTCTCGAGCTGTAACTGAGTAACGCGACGAAGGGTTTCGTCGTCCTCAACTACCAGTATTCGTCCGCGTCGCATTCCTGTACTCAGATCCCGATGAACAGGGCAATCGTGTCCCGAAATGATTCCGGCTTCCGCGGACCGAGCCCCTCCGCCTCAGAGCGCTGCCGTCGTCGTGTTTCAGTATAGTGTGGCAAATGGTTCCGAAAGTCAAGCCCTTTTTGGTACCTCCAACACAAGGTGGTGGCTGACTGTCCCGCTCGCGCACCGGATCAAGAAAAACATTCTACAACTGGCGGCAGATCCATTGCATCTCCACTTCCACAATGGATGATCGTCAGAAATTCCGAAACGCCTACTTGCTTCTCAACATGCTTTATCTTCTTGGATAGCGGCGACCCGGCGAGGAGTGCTTACATGTCTATATCAGCTTACCGCATCAGAAATGCAATTACCGCCGTGATTCGCCGAGGTGCGAGCGAGAGATTCAAATCCCTGGAAGGCGGTTCTGTTTTGTTTCCAATATCGGGACCCAATGCCGCGGGAATGATCGAGGCGCGGTACGAAAACGATTTCGTGCTGGTTTTCGAACGCGACCTTGACAACGCCACCGAAGAGATTAAGGTCGAGGTAGCTGGCGGGTCGTAATCTTAGACCAACGCAAATGCGCCGTGGCTACTCCCGTTCGCGCGACAACGCAGGTCTATTTCGCCGCAGGAAGGTTGAATGCGATGCCCCTCTCGTCGTTCAGACGCTGCGAAAGATCTCTGTCGATCAGGTTGACGCTAACCTGATTCAAGCCGTACTCCACGCTGACATAATGCAGCGTTCCCACTTCCATCCAATAACCGAGAGCCTGCACAATCCTGTGATCCTTGAACGCGAGAAGGTAAATAGTTGGCCTACCTTCATCTGCGACCTGTGGCTTGATCGCTTTACATTGGGCGTTAACGAATGCCTGGGCACCGTCCTTCGGATTAGAGGTTCCCGGTTGTAGGGAGTCTGCGGTTGGGCCGAGGCTTTGGTTGATTAGCACCGGTGGCGCTGGGTTCGATTCTGTCACGGACGTCTGACCGAGGTCTTCTTGCTGGTCGTTTCCCAAATGATCGGCGATGTAACTCGAATCGTAAACTGGCCACGGCACGATCACTAGAGAAGGCTGCGGACCAGTTGACCTTCGTGGTGCCGTTGGCAATTGGGAAAAATGGGATACCGTAATACCACCCGGCGGCATGGATGAAACACGGCCTGAACCCGGAAGGGGAACATTCCCATATCCAGCTGGCGGCGAATATTGAACCGAGTGCCTTTGCGCGAATGCCGCGTTTGAAAGGCTTAAGGACAGTACCGCGAGGAGCACACATTTCATAAGGCCTCCCTCTAAACGACTGCATTAATGAAGACCTTGGGCATCGACGCATTGAGCTATTTAATTTCGATGTTTCGCTTTGGCAGCTTGCTTCCGCGCGCAACCCAAAGCCGAGGAGAAACTAAAACAAAGCACGCGCCGTTTTCATCGTGCAACGTAGTAAGGTCTCGGAGGACAAAGGCAGGCAACGCTGTAGCACGCACTCTCTGGAGGGCGATAAGAGGCAGCCAGTATGCCAATTTAATGACTATGAATTTTCCAGAACGCTACAAGGCGGACATCGTAAGCGCGGTCGAGAGCATCGATTTGGAAAAGGTTATCGAGATAATCGAGCTGTTCAAACAAGCTCGGGCTCAAGGTCGCAGTATCTTCGTTTGCGGAAACACGCGAAGCGCTTATGCGGCGTCGAAGGTCCTATGCGACATGGTGATGCGTTCCAGCTTTGAGCGGCCAGCGCGCTTCCGGATCTTAGCTCTGGATGACCGAACGCCTGCGTCGGATTTGGATCCAGAGGGTGTGGGCACGGAACGGCTCCTGGTCGAACAGCTGAAAAACTTTGCGGAGGAGGGGGATATCGTAGTGGGAATCAGTGCTCCGAACAATTCTGTTCCCATACTTCGCGCATTGGAGTATGCCGCGCGGATTGGCTGCAAAACGGTTGCGTTTACCGGATTGGATGGAGGTAAATTGGCGGCTCAAGCCAGCATAACGATTCACGTCGGCTCTACGCATTTGGGGACCGTGGAAGATACCCATGTAATCATCTGTCACATGATCGGAAGCTATTTCTTGGAGTTCGACCGGCTGTAACGTGTCTTTCGGCCGCCAGCCATTTGCAATCAAAATATGAAGCTAACAGCCAGAGCACAGCATCAATCTAGTCGCCGCCAGACAGGGGGGCTCAAGGATGGCCTATGAAATCCATAATCTACGTCCAATACTGTCTAATTTCCGCCAGTCACCCTCCAACCAAGCCCCAGAGGCATCCTTGAGCCATGGACACACAATCTGCGCGGGGCTCTCCCCGCGACCAAAACGCTGAAGTTTTTTTAAAACCGCGCACAGGGCGAACCTGACCTTCCAGGGGGCGCGGCTTCGGACAACCTGAACAGACGAGCGGTTTGATCACCGAAGCGTCTCACGACGTGCGTTGTACTCACGCAGTTTAGGCGGAACTTCGCTAATTACGCTGTGGCACCAACCTGAGCAGATAGACAGGATCTGTTTTTAGCATTCAAAACACCGTTGGCTCGATGGGATGCCAGCAACAATTTCCAACTCCACGTGCGGCCGGTCATCAAGTCTTATGGAAGGTGCCGCGCATCCGGCGGGAGCCGGAACGATAATGGCCCTGACACCAGGCCGAAGAAAGAAGGCTGGAACGTGGAAAAGACGCTGGTGATCGTGTTCGACGACGAAGCTAAAGCGTACGGAGGTTCGCATGCACTGGAAGGGTTGCAAGAGCACGGGGACGTTACTTTGGACGAGCTTGCAATTATCGTCAAGCACGCAGACGGAAGCGCCTGCGTTGAAAACATTGGGCGGTTCCGTCGACTGACACGAACGATCACTGGAGGCGTACTCGGCGGACTTCTCGGACTACCCGGCGGGCCCGTCGGTGTTGCCGTCGGTCTAATAGGGGGCGGCACGATGGGGGCTGTCGGGCGCAAAGAGCATTCCTTTGATAAGGAGTTCGGAAAGGACATTACGACGACACTAACTCCGGGCAAGGCTGCAGTGATCGCGGAGGTTCTGGAAGAATCCGAACCGCCGGTAAACAACCGTATGGCAGCGCTTGGCAGCGTCGTGTTCCGCTGGTCGACTGATCAAAGTAGCATACCCACGGAGAGCCCTAACGTAGCCGCCGAAGAGCTAAAGCTGAGACTCACAGGCAGATACGCGAACGTTGGGTTCATTTGCTCGAGGAGCAAGCCGCTGAGGCTCGCCGGAAACTCAAAGAACGGCCGGTCGCCCAAGTAGGGAAACGCCAGATCTGAACCATGCGGGCAGCGCGTTAGTACGGCGCGTAGTAGCCATGTCGCCACGAGGTATGCAACTTCAGGCTTCCGGCCGCTTGACTCACCAGAACCTTCACCTTGTGAAACTTGCCGTCATTTTGTGCTTTCACTGGATAATAGCCCAGAAGGTATTGACTTCGTAACTGGGTGCTCAGTTTGTCAATTGCTTCCGGCAGATCGTTCATGTTATGCACCGTGACCATTGCACCGCCGGTATCTTCAGCGGCTTTCTTGAGGTAGTGCGCGTTATCGAAAAGCCCAATCGCGTATACTCGAACGTCCGCTTCTCTCAAAAGGTTGATAACCTCGCTACCGCTGTAGCGGCTGTTGTTATCGCCGCCGTCGGATAGGATCAGGAGCGCTCTACGAGGGTTCTTGGCGCGACGCATATGATTGACCGCGACGTAGATGGCGTCAAACATTGCCGTCCACCCTTGTGGCTTGACGAGACTCAAGCTAGTCGTAATCTCATCAAGATCGGGAGTAAAAGGAACACGGAGTTTGGGTACATCGCTGAACTGTACCAGAAAGAATTCATCCCCTGGCAGGCTGGTCTTCAGGAACTGCTCGACGGCCGAGAAAGATTCGTCAATCTTGTTGCGCATGCTTCCGCTCGCATCGAATACTATGCCCAAGGAGACTGGAGCCTGGTCGATAGAAAATGACTCGATCTTCTGCTCGACCGCATCCTCGAACACGTGGAAATTCTCCCTATGCAGGTCCAGGATCGGCCGGTCGTCCCTGTCAGTAACATTGGCGGGAATCATTACCATCTTCACATCCAGACGGATGGAGGACTCCCTTCGCTCGGGGGCTGGCCGGAAGCGAGGAACGATATTTGCTGGTGAGGTGTCTTGACACCACGCACAGCCGCCAGACACCGTTACCAGAAGCGTGAACAGGACAAATCCTGCAAAGAACTTGTGGCTGCCACGGAACTGCATGGATACACCCCCACCTGTTTAGCCCAAATGGGGCTCATGTTTTTCCAAACTCGCAAAGTATACGTTAGCGAGTATACGTTTGGGCTAAAAGGGATGTAAAGGGGGAAGGGGTTACGCGTTCTGCGGATGCTTTAGTCTGCTCCGGCGCCAACGGAGCGCACGGTAATAAGATCTGGAAGGTTGAACCCGTGCCGTGCTTGCTCATGATTTGGATGTGGCCGCCGTGAGACCGGAGGATGCCTTGGACGACAGCAAGCCCCAAACCACGGCCCAGAAATTTTGTTGTGTAGAAAGGATCAAGCGCTTTGGCTTGCACCTCCTGGGTCATACCACAGCCGGTATCAGAAACCATCAAGCGGACATATTCGCCCTCCGGTGTGCCTATCGGGCCTTCCGGGGCTGGTGGCCGGCCAATGTAAACGCGCTCGGCCGAGATCGCTATGACGCCGTCCCCGCCCTCGATAGCTTCCTCAGCATTCTTAATGAGATTCAGCACGACTTGTCGGATCTGCGCGGCGTTGGCCCGGACCATAAGATTATTGGCAAGGCCGGTGCGCAGCACGGCTCGCTCCGAAATGGAGTCCCGGATTAGCTCGGTCATTTCTTCCACGATCAAGGAAAGATCCACATTCTCCATCGCCATCTCGGTACCTCCGGCATAGGCGATTAACAGCTTCACGATCTCAGAAGCGCGAACCGCGACAGCCTTGATTCGTTCGAGGTTCTGGCGCACGGGCGAATCCAATGTGGTTTCTAATAACGCGACGTCCGATTCGGCGAAGATAACGCCGAGCATGTTATTGAAATCGTGCGCGATGCCCGCGGCCAAAGCTCCCAGGCTTTCCATCTTCTGCGTCGCGAGCATTTGTTTTTGACTCAACTTCAGATCGGTGGTATCGACCCCGGTTCCTATGTGACCAACATATGCGCGATCAACAAAGCGTGGAATCCCGGTGTTCAACACCCAACGGTACTGTCCGTCCGCACGCTTCATTCGGCACTCCATTCGGAATGGCCGTCGGGTGACGACGGCCGAGCAATACTCGGCGCAAACGCCGGCCCGATCGTCGGGATGTACAAGTTCGGTCCAACCATTTCCGAGTAGTTGCTCCAGAGTCCGCCCCGTGAATGTAAGAGCGCGCTCGTTAAAAAATGAACCCAGCCGGTCCGGGTCGGTCGCCCAAATCGCGACCGGCGCCGTATCAGCCAGATTGCGGAAGCGCTCCTCGCTCTCGCGCAAGGCTTGCTCCGTGAGCCGGCGCTGCGCGAGTTCTTCCTGTAATTGCTGGTTAGCTCTTCGCAATTCGGATGTCCGTTGCATGACCTGCTTTTCCAGATCAGCACGCAGCCGGCCCAGTTCCAGGTGAGTTCGAACTCGAGCCAGCAGTTCCTCCGGCCGGAAAAACCTGTTAATGAAGTCAACCGCGCCTAGCCGCAAGCCTTCCAGTCGTTCCTCAACCTCCCTGGAGGAGGTAATGAACATCACGGGAATCTTCCGGGTATCTTCGCAGTCCTTGAGTTTTCGGCAGACTTCAAATCCGTCCATGCCCGGCATCCGAATATCCAATAGGATCAAGTCAGGCGGCTTGGTAGCCGCTAGAGCCAGTGCAAGCTGCCCAGTCTCGGCAGGACGCACCTCATAGCCTTCCGCCTCAAGCGTGCCGGTCAGCAACGCCAGTGACTCCGTATCGTCATCAACTATCAGAATGCTCGAACCATGTGTCATGAACGTACTCGGGCGGGACAGGCGCCAAGCCGACACTTTTGGGCTCAGCGCCCGCCGCTACCAGCTCCTCCGATTTCTCTACTTTTTCGTGAGCACATCTGTATAAAATCGTGACAGTTAGATGGTGCGCTTCAGCACCGCGGGGGAAAAGGGATTGTCCAGGAATTCGACGGGACTGCAACACGGCAGAAGAAGATTTTTCCACTCAGCTCCAAGCCTGGAAAGGCAGACCTACGCCTTTTGGTGAGTTGATGTTCATCAGGTTACGAACGATTCAAAAAATAAGTCCCTATCCCTGAACGTGGATCAAAGAATCGGTATTGCGGTACGCGAGGCACGGAGCCTGAAATCTCCCGCTGGGCGCAATCATTGCCTGGTTCAATCTGACATGACCTCTTGAAGCACGATCATCAAGTCGGCAAGTTGAAAGGGCTTTCGAATGAAGTGTTCCACACGTAGCCCAGCGAACTTCGCAGCGACGGTTTCCTGGCCATAGGCGCTGGTCAGAATCACTTCCAGATCGGAGCGAATGCGCCCAGCCTCTTCGAAGATTTCCCGGCTTGAAATACCCGGCAGGGTAACGTCCAACAAGACCACGTCGAGGTCATCCTTGTGTGCGCGAATAAACTCCATTGCCGCTGAACCGTCCGAAGCCTCTATCACAGAAAAGCCTTTCTTGGTTAGCGCCTTCGTGATTGCGAGCCTTAACAGGTCTTCATCCTCCACCACCAGGATTGTGCCCGCCTTAGAGGCGCCGTTCTCTATGCCAACAGCGTCTGTTGATCGACAAACCGATCCACTCCTCAAACCGCAACACGGTGTCCGAGTCAAGGATCAGGACTGCAGCGGCATAGGCGGCCACGGCATGAACCAGGCCTTGGACCGCCGCTCGGTAGATCTCCTGCGGTCTCTGGCACGACTGACCGCAACAGCTAGTTCAAAGAGCAGATCCATCTTTGTTCTGGCGCTCCAAAGGAGCACGCTTGACCGCTGATAGCCATGGGATTGCCTAGCTGCCGTATCACCTCAACGCGGTACTTCTGGACCTCCGAACAGTTATTAGAAATCTTACTAGGGATCAAACTTAGAACAAGCAGATTCTTTAGTGGCTAAAGCTCGTGAAATCACCATTTAAGACAAAAGTAATAGGCGTACCGATAATATCGTGATAAACTCATCTCGCGCTGATGCCGCCGCTCCATCGGCTGCTGGAGTTCTCGGAAGTCGAGAGACGTTCGAACTTCCGAGAAAAGCATTATGCCGGGTGACTCTCGCAGTTGGTTAACAGTAGCAATCCTCATCGGTATTCTACTGAGCTTCCTAACGGCAGGGATCTGGTGGACCCGCCGGACATACCCTGGCTTCGGTCGTTGGACCGTCGCGAACCTGTTGCTCGTTCTGTCGTTGCCTCTGTTCACTCTGCGATCGATCGCGCCGGATTGGGTCAGTGTCGTGGGCGCAAACACGTTGGTTGCCGCTGCAGCTATCCTGTTCCTGGAAGCAATTCGTGAGTTTCGTAGCGTGTCGCCACGCGTCTGGCAGCTATACGCTGGTGGGGGCCTCACCATTCTGGTGATAGTGTTTTTTGATTATGTCGTACCCAGCGTGAATGCTCGCATCTCCGCGCTATCGTTGTTTCTTGCGATCATCGCCATCCTCTGCTCCGTGACATTGCTCAAAAAGATGCCGGCTGGGCGTAGGTTTGGAATGACGTTCACCGGCGGCATGTTTGCAATTTGGGCCTTGACCCACGTTGCCCGTGCTATCTATTTCTACTTCGCATCGGCCTCCAGCTCTTTGTTCGCTCCCTCCTGGATCAACGGCGCGTTTATCCTCGGCGCTTCGCTCGGTGTGGTCTGTTGTAACTTCGGTTTTGTCCTGATGACAGACGAGCGAGTGATGATCGACCTGCAAGATGCAGAGAACCGAGCTATCCGTGCGAACCAGGAACTCGCGGAAGCGGTGGAACATGCGAATTCCATGGCACAGCGAGCCGCCGCAGCGGACGCCGCAAAAAGCGAGTTTGTCGCAGTCATGAGCCACGAAATCCGGAACCCATTGAGCGGACTCATGGCCATGACAGATCTTTTGCTCGAGACGGACTTGACGCCCGAGCAACACGAATATTCGGAGGCGGTCCGTAAGTCGGCCGCTGCGCTGCTCGCCGTGACAGATGACGTTCTCGATCTCTCCAAAATCGAAGCGGGCCGAATCACGATCGAGTCGTGCGCCTTCGACCTTCGCAGCATTGTCGAAGATATCGTGAAAATGTTGGAGCCATTGGCGAGACGCAAAGGGGTCGATCTGGTTTTAGACTATCCTTCCGATATTCCTCGCTTCTTCGTCGGCGATGGAGGTCGAATCCGACAAGTGATTTTTAATCTGGTCGGGAATGCCGTGAAGTTTACTTCCACAGGTCATATCAGCGTCGCTATCCAATGCAAGGTCCAGCGTACGCAATACGCTGAAATACGTGCCGCGGTGACCGACAGCGGAATTGGCATTTCACCGGAAAAGATAGGATCTCTCTTTGAAAGGTTCAGCCCGGCGCATATCTCGACAGCGCGAAGGTACGGGGGCACGGGAATGGGGCTGGCGATTTCCAAGAGACTGATCGAACTAATGGGCGGTGCCATTCAAGTGGAAAGCGAAGTCGGTAGAGGTTCGACGTTCTGGTTCACCCTGCCCCTTCAACTCGAGGCTGACCGAGGCCCCGCCTTCCAGGCGCCTGGCTGAACACCGGTGTCTCAGGGTTGCCCGGGGCGGCAAAAAACTTGCAGATTGGTCAGCCAGCAATTTCCTCGATCATGATTACCCAGCCGATAAGCCCATCTTCGGGCTCGGAGATGACCGCGGCATTGATCTTGCCCCGGAAACGTTCTCCATCGGCTCGCACGCATTCCTCTTCGAGCGTGACTGTGGACGGGCCGGTCCGCGCTAGCTCCAGCAGTGTCTCCATGATCTTGTCGCGCCGGCTTTCTTCGACCACCTTTTCCACGTGCATGCCTAGGAGCTGAGCGCCGCCATATCCAAGCACATCAACAGCGGCGCGATTCGCGCTCGTAATATGTAAGGCATTGTCGGTTAGGAGGATCGCGAGCGGGCTTTGTTCAAACACCGTGCGATACTGTCGCTCCGCTCCAAAGACGCGGGCGGCCCGTTTTGAATCGGTGATATCCGCGCTGCGGCCGACCAAACGGACCGGATTTCCGGCTGCGTCTCGGATGATATACGCGTGCTCGGAGATATTTGCCGATGCTCCGCCAGGACGGAGTCTTCTGTATTCGCATAGCCATTCCTCGCGTCCTTCCCGCAAGGCTGAGTTGAGACTGGCCGCTACATCAGTACGATCGTGCGGGTGGATTTGCTGAAGCCAAGCTCCCAAAGTCATGGTCGCCGTGGATGTTTCTGGACGTTCCAGCTCGGTTGTCCCACGAACCATCCGGTTCGCCGCCGTGTCCCACTCCCAAATGACATCTTTCGTGGTGAGCCTGAGCGCCCGAATGTCCTCCATACTCCGCCGCATTCGGCGGGCATACTGACGCATTTGCTCTATCGCGATGTCGGCAATTCGGCGGGCCTTTGGATACGACCCTCCTAGCCCCGAAAGCAGAATTCCCTCGATCATGAAAAGCGCTATGCGGGCCGCGTTGATGGACGAGTAGACTGTCAGCGAGTAGCGCGGGACGAGAAAGAAATATCTGGCTGCCAGACTCGCCAACAGCGTTGCCAGCAGGCCCGGGCCGAAACCGCCCCACCAAGCGCTCGCGGCTACCGCAGCGTAGAAAAATGTGAAGGGAATAGCGCGTTCGAGGTCCGCGAATGCCAAGAGTTTCAGGCCAGTTGCCGTAGAGACAAACAGCAACGCCGGTATGTACCGCACCACCCACGAGGAGTCGGCGTCGGTGGTACTAGCGTCATGAAGAACGTGCCCGACGAAGCTGAGCAGCACGCCCTCGCCGGCAAATAGAATAAGGCGAGCAATCGCCTCGTCGGATGCAACCTGCATCGAAAGTAGGGGTGACAGGAAAAAGTAAGCGTTTGTGAAGGCGGATAATCCAGTGGCCAGCAATCCGGGACCAATCCCGCCCAATATTGCAGCCACCAAAACGGCCATACTGAAGCCGAAATACGTTAGATCGGAATCGAGGTCCGGCGGGCCGGAAAGGAAACGAAGCAGGGATGCTAGTACAGTGGCGGCCACAGCGAGGCCATACCGAGCCAAAGGTGATCGTAACCGCGACATCGACTCCTTCAGAATGTCTCGCAAACCTACGCGACACGCACTGTTGTTCCGGTCCTACAAGATGCCACGGAGCGTATGGAAATGCCCGGCGCACCCAACGCGTGAGCAACAAGCATTCGAACGCCGGAACAATGCGGGAGGAACGTCCGTTATGTTCTCCCCGAAGTTCCGACACCGACGAGAACTTCGGTAAGCGGCGGCTCATCTTGTGCCAGGGCCCCGGCTCCGAAAAGCACAACTAATCCAGCGAAGAAAGCAATTCTCATGCAGTTCATTTTTCTCACATGTTATTTGTCGTACCTGCCGCGTCAGCGTCTTCCTGGTCACTTTCGATATTGACTTATCCCCTGCAGTCCGGATTGACGGTGCCTGCGAATCAATGATGAGCCTGGGAAGTCGCAGGCGCAAAAAGATTCATCACTGCTCTTGTAGTACTTCCGGCGGCTCCCAACTGCCAGTGAGCAACGCTTCTTTGGGCCAGTACAGGCGAAGCATGAGCTTGAAGTTCCCCTCCGGCGCTGGCAGCCAATTCGCCCGTTGGCTCATTGCGGGCGGTTCATGCTGGATATAAAGATCCACTGAGCCGTCAGGATTGAGATAGAAATTGTTCCGCTGACTGAGCGAGTAGCGGTTGAGTTGATTCGCAACGAAGAAATACTGGGCGTTGTACATGGTCAAGGACCAAAAGCCATTCACTGGTGGCAGCTTACCCTTTTCGAAATGCAAGGCGTACTTATTGGCGCCGTTCAACGTCTGCCCGCTACCATCGGTAGCGGTCATCGGATAGATTGCATCTTCCGGCAGATTCGCTCCGAGGCCGACCAACGTTATCGCCGCACGGAATAGGTAGTCCGTGCCGTATTTTCCTGTAAATGTCATCTGCCAGCCATTCACTTTCTTCCCAATGTGAGTGGTCTCCGCCTGGATCTGCTCCAAACCGGTTGTAGCAACTTGTTCTAAACCTTTTGCGACCACCGGATCGAGTCTTCCGATATCAAAATCTCTACCTGGGACAATCCCCACCTTGGCCATTTTGCCGATGATCGGTGAATCGGCCGCCGACGGCGGATTCTTAATCATTAGCGCCGCTAGTAGTTTGAAGTATGCCACTGCCGGCATGTGATTCACTTGATCACGAGGCGCTGTTTTCGTATCTATGTTTGGATCTACTTTGACTCTGGGAGGAGAATAACGCTTGCCATAAGCGCTAAGCGGCTTTAATGAATACTGGTCCTGAATAGCATGTACTTCTTTAAAATCCTCGGGAGTTCCGGTGGAGTAAGTGCGGCCGATGATCCATACGATGTCTGTGGGGGATTTGTACCGCGTCACGCCCCGCGGCAACGGGCCCTTCCAATGCGGCCCCGTGATGATAAAGTCGCCAGCTTTGGTTCCTGTAGTGCGCTTTCCAGCACTGGCGAACACGTTGGTCCATCCGTCCAGCATTGGCATCAGGTAATACCGGCCAGCTTCGTCCGGCACGTGCAGGACATAGGCCTCTTTGGAGAGGTCCAGCCAAGCGGCTGAGTAGAGTGTGTCCGCATTCGGGGCTGTGACGTCCTTAAACGACGCGTCGGGATAGTCCCTGACGTTCGCGAACTGCCCCATCGGGGCTTTCGTCGCCAGCGGAGCGTCCACATTGGTCATTACGCGCCTGGTCATCTCCATGGTCACCAGAGGGTAGCCGTAAATATAGGCTTCCACGCCGATCTCGAGCGCCTCTTGCTCCGGCACCGGACCGATTCGACTTGCGCCTCGAGAGTAGCCGCAAGCTATCAACACCAGAATGAGCGGGGCCGGAATCGACCGCCGTCGCAATTTTGCACAAATCGTATTGCCGTTCATGTTGGTCCTAAATTGGCCTTAAGCTGCATCGCCAATTGTATGGAAGCGCACGTCCGGGGATGGGGCCGATGCGCGATTGATCGCGTCGCGCTTTCGCATGGCCTCCCGTAACGAAGCCTCCACGACCTGAGTGTCTGTCTGGAATGCACCGGCGAGAGATTCCACCGAAACGCTCGCATCGAGGAACAAATGCAGAAGGCCCTCTGGTGTTGCCAACAATGTCCTACTCGCGTTTTCCATAGCGCCCCAAGCTATTCTCTAACGGCGAAATCCACCGCCTCCCCGAAAACCAACAAACCCGCCGCCACCCCAACGACCGCGGTCAGCCCAACCGCCGCCACCAAAGCCCCCACCCCAGCCGCCAGAATGAAAATTACCCCAGCGCTGGTCGCCCAGATCTCGTGCGGACTGCCAACTATCCATGGACGAGCGTATGCTGCTACTGCCCGACCAGCTTCGCCAACCCTGGCCGTCACGCTGCTGCCAACCAGAAGCCGAACTGGCCTTGTAGATATTCCCGTCATGATCGGCATAAATATTGTTCCCCGAGTGAGCGATGCCATTGCCAGTATGGGTGTTATAGCTGAATCCTCTGCTGCCGCTGAGAGATTCACCCGCGTGGGCGTTGCCCGCAACCCCCGTGGCGGCGCCGTGCACCACGCCAGTTTGGGCGTTGTAAGTTGCTGCTCGGGCTTCAGCGGCGTAATTTCCGGTATAGCCGTTGCTTACGGTTCCACCCGCTCCACGATAAGACCGTCCTGTCGTGGTGTTATAGCCTGAAACTGCAACACCCGTTCGATAGTTTCCCGTGTAGGGATTCGCCCATGCGGCGCGTGTTCTAGAGTAGGCGGTATTGCCCCAGCGTCCGTATACGTTGGCGGCCGCAGCACCGCCGTACCCTCCCCAGCCCCAAGCCGGTGTCGCTTCTCCCCAGCCCCATCCGCCCACTGGTCCCCACCAGGGACTGCAGGCGCTGCCCATCGCCATCCCCAGACCGAAGCCCAGGCCCCAACCAGCCGCTTCACTCCAACTGAAGGCAGCCCCGACTCCGTACGTGTAAGGCGCCGGCACCCACCCTAGCGCGCCAATATAAGGAGAATAGTTCCAGCCTGTGCCGTAGACCACAACACCGTCCGACGACACCACTGTGCCGTAGTATCCTGGCGTGTAGCCGACATAGACGGTAGTCGGCGTGAAGCCGTAAACATAGGTGTATGTCGCATAGTGAACCGGACTACTGGGCGGAATCGCGTAGATCTCCGATGGCACAGACGTAGCCACTGTCCACGGCCCGTTCGCGTTGGACGACTGGAACCAAACGGCATTCTGAACCGCGTAATAGTTGCCACCCGGAACGTAGATAACGGGAATGGTCGTATTCGCTGCATACTGCAAATTGGTCCCCTCGATGGGCCGTAAATTAGGAACGCCGTAATACGTAACACTTAGTTTCGCTGCAGTTCGCGAAATGGTAGCAGTCTGTGGAATCTGGTTCGCGATCAATGCTTCGTTCGCCTGAGGTGTGCCCGGAACTGAAACCAGCACGCTGGCCTTCGGGCTATAGGGAGGAATTTCTGCAAAATCGGATGGCAACTCAGCGCCCGGCACATATGCCCACGAGCTGTTCTGGAGCGAACTTGAGGTGAACCAGCGTCCGGCTACCAGGACGTAGAACATCTGGTTGAAGTTGTTCATGAAGATGTCGTTGCCCGAGTTCTCCACGTACAGCAATGCGGTGCCCGGGATCGGCGTGAACTGGGGTTGCCCCTGCGTGAGCAGTAATTCAGAAGGACCTGTGCTCACGTAAACCGCTGGAGCGTCTCCGTCTTCGAAGGCCTCCTTGAGTGACTGATCCGGATTGCCGAGAACCTGATTCTGATCGTTTGCCTGAGAGGTTCGTCTCAAATTGCCTAGCGAATAGGTAGGAGCGTGCTTGGCCGGGGACCACGGACCTTCTATTCCAGGCGCCTCCATCCAACCGTCCATGAGAGCCAAGTAAAACAACTGCTTGGATAGGTCAAAGATGATGAGCGCGTGAGTATTGATTACTTTCTGCAAATTGCCGCCGGCCGGCCGAAGAGCGGGTTGGCCATCAATCAAAGCGAGGACCGCGGGTGTGCTGCTGAAAATAATGTTGGGCGCCTGATTGTTCAACTGAAATGTCTTCTGCACGTCGAAAGCGGCTGCCATGGACAACGATGTTTCAAGCATGTCCAGAGGGATCGTCCGTATGGAAAGCAGGTTGGTTTCGAAGGCTTGTTCGTACTGTGAACCGTTATTGGGGAGCGAAGGGAAATTACGTCTCGTCAGTTTGAAATCATCTAGTGTTACCAGGCGATTTACCTTGTCCACCTCCGTGCGGGCCGTGAACCAGATCACTCCATAAGTTTTTTTCTCCGACCCTCGGTTCTGAATTGCGATCGCTGCGTAGGCATCGAGCTTGTTTCCAGTCCACTGGTTTACTTGTGGCTGGTAAACCTGTATGGTGGCGCCTTGAGCCTTAATTTGGCGCGGCCATGGATCGCCGCCGGGCTGCAGGTCGGTGTCTAACGGCGATTGCCAAACGGTAGCTCCAGGCAAGCCCAGTGCCAGAGACAAGATGAGACTGAAAATTATCGCTTGCCTGCAGATATTAAGGGTCATAGGCGTATCGTTCCGCTCGGTGAAGTTCGATGCGAATTGGATGCGATTGCCCCAATTTATTGCCGATAGTACCGCCGAAATGAACAAAATTGCGCCTTCGCTGCGATGAGTGAATCATCTTCCCTTATAATGGTGTCTCCACACCAAAGGCTCCCGCGACGCAAGGGCCAAGTGGGTGCGCCTTTAATAGCGTTGTTCCTTTTGGCCATATCTATATTGCAAGGACAGACTTTGAGTCCAGTGCCAGGCTTCATACAAGATCTCTCTGGGCAGTTCCCGCTTCCTGCTGACTTCAGCTTTGAGCAACAGATTCAGGTTGGCATGCAGGGAAACTCCCTGGATGGCAACCCATTCGCCTACGGCCACGCGCTGCAATTTCGGCCGTGGTTCCATTACGACGGGATTCCCAACACCACTTTCACTGGCTCAGTGAGCTACATCTACTATTTCACCGTGCCGGGGACCAGTTATTACAGGCATCCGGAGTGGCGAGACACATTGATGGGCACACTGAAACAACCTCTGCATGGTGGTTCGCTCTATGAACAGATTCGGGGTGAATTGCTGAACTTTCACGACAGCCACGGAGTGGTGCAACACCTCCCCAGAGTTCGCTTTCGTTTTGGTCAAAACCTCTACCTCGGAGAAGGCGGATCGAAATTGAGCAAACTATATCTAGGTTCGTATCAGGAAGCAATTCTGCAGTTCCCGCAACCTGCGTACTCGCGTGTAACCTTCTCCGGTGCCAGATTCTTCGCCGGCGGCGGATTCGAATTGGGCTCGCGAACCGAAGTCCTGCTGGGATTCAAGGCGGAGGGTGAAGTTTCGACCGGCGGATCGACAGTCACCTTGTTCTTCGGTCCCGCGTTTAGTATTGAGTACAACTTTCGGGGGCGTGAACGCATGCATGACAATCATCAGCGGACAACAGCCTTTAGAGACTTCTAAAAAAGGAGGCCGGCGCTAACAGAATGCATCGATGTGTAGCGGAGAGTAAATAAGCGCCAATGGGGAGCGAAGTATAGCATAAGGAGCATAAATGAAACGCTGGAAACGCCTTAACTGGGCAGCCATCAGTTCGCTGGTGCTAGCAGCAATAATCCCGCCGCCAGCCGCCGCACAGCAGAAACCCAACATCCTGGTCATCATGGGTGACGACGTCGGTTGGTTCAACATCGGCGCCTACCATCAAGGGATGATGTCGGGAAAAACGCCGAACCTCGATAAGCTTGCCGCTCAAGGCATGCGCTTCACGGATTACTACGCCGAAGCGAGTTGCACGGCGGGCCGTGCCAATTTCATCACCGGTGAATTACCCCTCCGCACGGGTTTGACCACGGTGGGCCAAGCCGGCGCGGACGTAGGAATCCCAGACCAGGCCGCCACCATTGCGTCGGCCCTGAAGGCCCAAGGCTACGAAACCGCACAGTTTGGCAAAAATCATCTCGGCGATTTGAACAAATATCTGCCGTGCGTACACGGCTTCGATGAATTCTTTGGCTACCTTTATCACCTAGACGCTATGTCGGATCCCTACTGGTTCGACTACCCACAGGACTGGATCGACAAAACCGGGCCCCGCAATCTCACGCACTGCTGGGCTACCGACACCAACGACGCTACCGTGATGCCGCGCTGGGGAGCAGTCGGAAAACAGAAGATTGTGGATGAGGGTCCCTTGGCGCCCTTCCCCAACATGAGGGACATGCAGAACTGGCAAGCGGGCCGCCAGGCGAAGTACGATATGGAGACCTTTGATGAAGTGCTGGTCGGGCACTCCACGGACGCCATGGACAAGGCCAAGAAGGATGGCAAACCCTTCTTCATCTGGCACAACACCACCCGTATGCATGTATTCACCTACATCCCCCCGAAGTATCAGGCCATGATGAATCACAACACTAATTACGGGCTCGAAGAAGCCGGCATGGCTCAACTGGACGACAGCGTCGGCGCTCTTCTGCAACACCTCGAAGACCTCGGTGAAACCGAAAACACCATCGTTATTTTCACCACGGACAACGGCGCGGAGGTGTACACTTGGCCGGACGGCGGTATGACACCGTTTAAAGCCGGTAAAGGTACCGCGTACGAAGGCGGCTTTCGCGTCCCTGCAATCATCCGCTGGCCGGGACACGTACCTGCCGGCAAAGTAGAGAATGGACTCATTTCCGGGCTCGACTGGTTTCCCACTCTCTTGGCTGCCGCCGGTAATCCCGACGTCACCGATCAACTTCTCAAGGGCGCGAAGCTGGGCGACCGGACCTACAAGAATCATCTTGACGGCTACAACCAGATGGAGCTTCTGCTCTGCAAAGGACCATCCGCCCGCCACGAACTCTTCTACTTCGCCGGCCCTAAGCTCGGCGCGCTTCGCATTGATGACTTCAAATTCCAGTTCATCGAGCAGCCCTACGGCTGGCCAGGTGAAAAGCTCGAGGTCGACATGCCCACGATGACAAACATTCGGCAAGATCCTTTCGAACGAACGTCGAGTATTCGCGGCGAGACATTCAACACTGGCTCTCCTGCTTACGTAAATGACTTCATGGCGCGTGAATTCTGGCGGTTCGTCAACGTTCAACAGGAAGTAGGCAAGCTGGCGATGACCGCCGTAGAATATCCACCAATGCAAGCGCCTGCGTCGTTCAATCTGAGCGCCCTCAAAGCGAAAATCGACGAGATGATCAAGGCACACGAAGCCCAGTAGACGCACACACATAAACTGCGGGCGGCCTCTTTGGCAAAGTGGCCGTCAGCCCCTCACGAAATCAACGTGTAGCGGCCAGAAGCGGAAAAGCTGTTTGGATATAGGCGAGGGACGGTTGGCAAACCGCCGATCTGGTCGTTCGCACCAGCGCTTATGGAAAAGGAAACGGTCGAAGGTTCTTTTGCGGGATTGCAGGTGGCGCATTTTATCCGGAAACCTTTCCAACTTGAAGCGCTGATGACCGCCTCAAGGAGATGCTCGCAGCTTAGCTGTGCTGCCCAACCTGGCTCGGGAGTCTGCGTCGCCCCTGGCGACTAAGAGGCTCGATTCCGGTTCGCGGTTACGATCCCGTTAAGCTGACGCTCGTTTCGTGACTCTGCGACCGGACAGCTCGCTCGAGATGTGCCAGCAAAGTGGCAACTTCGAAGACATCGGCGACCTGAAAACAGCCTTCACTTCGGCGACCGGCGCCAACTTTGATGTTCATTCCATTGACATTGGTTTCGAACATTGACTCATCGGCCGGATCATTGCCAATGCAAATGCAATCACTGTTTTCCAAGCTCAGCCTGCGCTTGATCCAGCTCAAACATGTGCCTTTGTTCCAGGCCACGCGAGGGTGGATCTCCATCGCATCCCTAGCCGTCCTCATACCGAACAGGCCATCATACGAAGCCAGGGCCTGCCGTACCGCGCGGATCAGTGAATAATGCTCGATCCTATTTACGTTCCGATAGTGAACAGTAGCCGTAAGTGCCTTATCTTCTAGCCAAGCTCTTTTCCAGGGCGCAATAACTCGCCTGAGACGGTCGCATATCTCTGCCAGTTTCGGTCGTAACAGGCGTGCTCCGGCGTGTTCGAATCTAGAACCTGGAGCTCGGATTGCGAGTCCGTCATTGCCCGCCAAGATAACAGGAAGGGGTAACCTGCTCATCAAGTCTTCCAACGCACGGCCGCTGATCACCGCGATTGCAATGCGAGGTGCACTACAGAGATGATCCAGGCTTTCGATTATCATTTTGGGGACCACAACGTTGCGTGGAAAATCGACAAGAGGGCACAGCGTGCCATCAAAATCAGTCACCAGCAGGATCTGGTTCCCACCTTCTACCAGACGGTCGATCTCCGGGAGACATGCGGCTTCAGCGAGCATTAGGCTACCTCCGTGCGGATCGGGCCGCGTGATGCTCTTAACGAGGACAGCGCCAAAATGAACCTTGCGGCCCACCGATAAATGTTGTTGACTGCGACTGTTTCGCGCATCCGCAACATGCGCCGCCGGCGCTCCGCCGGCGGCATTGCAATCGCTCTATGGACCTCACCGGCGATCTCGGCGCTGGCGAAAGGGTTCACAATCAGAGCATCCGTGAGTTCCCTCGCAGCTCCCGCGAAAGCACTTAGAACCAGAACGCCGTCTTGATCGATCCGGCTCGCTACGAACTCCTTCGCAACCAGATTCATTCCGTCGTGCAGGGCGCTCACAATACAGAAGTCCGCCATCTGATGAAGGGCGGTCAGGGTCTTCTGGTCGAGGTGGCGCCGGAGGAGAACGATCGGCTTCCATGATCCGCATCCCCACCTCAGATTGATCTCTTTTACCCGGCGGCAGAGCAAGTTGTCCAACTGGCAATAATCGGGAATCGCCGTCCGGCTAGGGGCTCCCACTTGAACGAAGGTCAGTCTTCCAAGGTATTCCGGGTGCTCTTGAAACAACAGATGAATCGCTTCCAGGCGCTCGGGAATTCCCTTAGTGTAGTCAATCCGGTCAATTCCGATACCTACAATCTCACGCATGTCTCCGAGGAGGGCCCGCCATTCCGCTATTGCAATGGATACGTCCGGGCCGCGGGCAGTTTGCGAGCGCTCGTCGAAATCAATGCTAATCGGAAAAGCTCGAACTGCAGTGTCATAGTCGCCCATTCTGACATGTGCCCGATCGCAATCGACAAAGGCTCCCAGGTTGTGCCGGATTGCATCAAGAAAATTCGAGCAATCACCTGGAAGTTGGAACCCTAACAGATTATTCCCGAGGAGTCCCTCCAGCAACTCACGTTGCCACGGAAAGGTTCGAAACACTTCATTGGGCGGCCACGGAATGTGCCAGAACTGGGCGATCGTAAGCTTTGGATTGGCTCGCTTCAGGATTCGAGGCAGTAGCCCCAAATGATAGTCCTGTATGAAAACGAATGCAGGGCCTCCGTTCGCTTCTTCGAGAACGGCCTCAGCAAACAATTCATTTGCCCGCTGGTAGCTTTCCCAATCGCTGCGCCAGAAACTGGGACGGTGAAACGTGATGTGACAAAGAGGCCAGATTCCTTCGTTGGCCAAGCCGCAGTAGTAACCTCTCTCGATTTCTGTCGGCAGCCAGACGCGTCTAAGATCGTACGCCGGGTCTTCGGGCGGAACGCGAACATGCTGACGGGCGTCGACGGTGGTTCGGTCTGCCGTTCCGCTTCCATGGGCAACCCATACGCCGCCGGACGCCCGCATGATCGGATCAATCGCTGCCGTTAGGCCGCTAGCCGGTTTTATACATTCAATCTTCCCGTTCCTGTGCTCGTGGATGTACGGTTCGCGGTTCGACACTGCGATGAACTTATATCCGCGCATCCGCTGCGCCACGACTTGCTGCAGGGAGTGTTTCGTCCACGTTCGCATGATTCGGCTCGCTTTAAACACGGTCGGCGAAGTCCCCAACTCAACCGGTTCTGTAATCTAACGATGCGTAACGGAATGAACCTGGCGGACTAAATGCATGCTTGGAGTTGAAGCTGGCTTATGCTTGCTTACCGCTTTCTGGTTTATTTGTGAGGGGTTTCCTCGGAACTGAAGAGGCTCGCCGAGGTTGCATTGAACTTCTCGTAGTGTTCGTAGTTTACGTCGTTCCTGATGACCCGCACGCCCTGGCGCGAACGGAACTCGATTTGCAACGGCAATAGGTAATTGCCATCACCGATTCGAGCGTAGCCGTAGTCGAGCGTGAGGCTAATGTCCTGAATTGGAAAGGACACGGGAATCTCGTCGGCGTGAAGAGTGATGCGTTGCACAAAGTGGTTCTCCGCATCGATAAAAATGAGCCCGTGATATGCGGTCACAAGGTCCAGGGATTCTTCCGAAATCTCGATGTGATAAGTGGATTTGAAGGCCCGGACCCGATAGCTATACACGTGCATCCGTTTGCCCCGCAATGTGTACCATTCTTGCCAAGTGAAAACAGTTTGGGTTTTCGGCAAAAAGATCGCCTTCATGATGGAGTCGAATTCTCCGGAGGGAGACGCGGCCGTAAATTGATCGTGGGAGTTACCGGCCGGTTGGCGGTTCTGCGACATCACCTTGTAACTGGCGCGACCATCCAAATACGCGAGACGCCCGACGATCAGGTCGATCGGCTGCCAACCGCTGTTGTTGAGACCCTCGAAACGGCGGGTGGTTTGTGTGCAGAGAAAGTTGGGGAGATTCGCTTCGTGGTTGACGGCATATTTGGTTGCATCAGTGAGTGCCTTTTGCTGTTCGCGTGCATCAGGCGGGGAAGGCGAGCTCACCTGGCACTCCAGCGCCCCTACTGTGCTCAGCAAGATTGCAACCAGTGTCAATTTCATATCACCAGCGATTACTGTTTCGCTTAGCTGGATTCATTAAATTGCGTGGGCGCGGCCATCAGTGTGAAGACGGCTTCTGGGGCTCTGTTCTGGCCTGGTAGGGCGCTGGGTAGATTCGCTCAACCAGGGCGACCGGTACTTGCATGTGATCGCCCTGAGTAGTGATGAAATGGAACGTTTTGCCCTTCACCCAGTACTCCAATGCTGTGTATGCCCAGCGATTCTTGAGCGCAATCAGAGGCGGATGCTCGTCGCTGGTGTCGGGCGAGGATGCGGGCCCCCGGTAGACTGGCATTCCAGTAGTATCGGGAGTCGAGCTCTCCGCCGCCTCTGGCGCTGCCCCGCCGCAGTGTGGAGACGGCTTCTGGGGCTCTGTTCTGGCCTGGTCGGGCGTCGGGTAGATTCGCTCGACTAGGGCGACAGGCACTTGCATGTGATCGCCCTGGGTAGTGATGAAATGGAACGTTTTGCCCTTCACCCAGTACTTCAATGCTGTGTATGCCCAACGATTCTTGAGCGCAATCAGAGGCGGATGCTCGTTGCTGGTGCCGGGCGAGGACGCGGGCCCCCGGTAGACTGGCATTCCAATAGTATCGGGAGTCGAGCTCGCCGCCGTCTCTGGAGCCTTCTCGCCGCTTAACGGATCCGGCACCTGAGCCGGCGGTGGAATCAAGGGCAACAGGTTCGAAGGTTGCGGATAGTAACCGGACCAGTCCGGGCCCGCGGGATAATTCTGATCGGGCGTGTTGTAGAACCCATACCCGTCAAATGAGGGCCAACCATTCCAATTCAGGATCAGTGGATTGGGAAATAATCCCGACCGCCTCCACCCCTGCCCGCCAGGCCAAGGCCGGATAGGCACTGTCCCGAAGCGTGGGGGGAATCTCCAATTTGGCTGGGTGAATGGGTTTGGATTCGTCAGGGTAGGAGGGCCCGAACGCAGGCCGCCCCGCGATGCTCCGCCGCCTGGCTGCTGGGCAAGGGTGGTCACAAGAACAAATGCAAGAATTGCGGTCGATGATCGCCGCATACAGAAACCTCGCTCTGCACCTTCGATTCGGGTTTCAACTGAAAGCGTCAAAAAAGCGGGCTGCACCAAAGAATCAGGAATGTTGCGATTGCAGTGCGCTTGTCCCCTTCGGGCGATCAGGTGAATGAAGAGCCTCAACGGCAAGATGATAAGCGGCCATTACATCTTCGCGGTCTCTGTTCACGGCGTCCGAAGAAAAACCCTCCCACGCCAATTGCGCCTGTATATTTAAAGCTTCTTTCCAGGCCTCGCTTTCGAGGAATGGAGCAATCAGCGACATGGAATTCAGCATTCCAATAGTGAGCATCGGTGAATTGCGCGCAACCTGGCGAATGGGACCGTAAGCTGCTGACACAACATGCTGGAACTCGTTCAGGTGTTCTATGACGCGTGGATTTCCCCTAACATCGGTATGCACGGCACTCCTGGGCGCGTACTGCGCCAATTCTCGCAAACCATCGGTCAACCAGTGGACGCACGTTACGGCGGTATTTGGGTCGTTTATGCCTGGAGACATAGCGCGAAGAGCGATTTCCACGATCTGCGCCAACGCAAACTCCGGATCCTGCGCCAAAGTCCGGCGCACGCCGATCCTGACTGTGCGACAGAACACCTCTGCCAAGCGGCTCGCCGGCAGCTCTCGGACTTCCGCCACGGCGAGTGTCGCGCCTTTGACGACGAACTGTCCTGGTCTATAAAGGAATCGCACCACGGTGTCAGCCTCAGCCGCTGCCAATACGAGAGGCTGGTAGTCAATCAACTGAATATAGCCTGTGACGGACGCCGCCAAGGCCAGATCGGGACGCACTTCAGGAATCGATATTCTAGAGGTTTCCGGCAACCTGTGGTTCTGGCGGATCACCCACCGGAAGTCCTTGGAAAGGTCCGCCACCACATTGTTGACCTGGATGCTCACGGCGACGTGGTTGATGTAATAGATCAAGACACCGATACAGGCAAGTGCCCATATGGTGCTGATCCAAATCGAGAGCCAAGGAACGTATTCCTTCTCGTCGGAGCGAGACGTAACCGACAACAGCGTGAGCAAGCTGAATACGAAGGTGGCGGCAAATACGCCGATGCAGGCCTGGGTTCCGCGGTCGCGCATGTAGCGCCTCAACAAGCGCTGTCCGAATTGCGACGCGGCGATCGAAAGAGTCAAGACCGTGATCGACAAGACCAGTCCCAAGGTCGTGATGATCGCTCCAGCGGTCGCCGACAAAAGGGCGCGTGCATCGGCAGCGCTGCCTTGATCGAGCCAGCCGGGAAGAGTGATAGCGCCGTCGTAGTGTGCCCTATCGAGCGACTGGGTCACAACGAATACTGCCAGTGCCGCAGCCACGATAAGCGATGGGGCCAGCCACAAATTGGTTCGCCAGGATATGTTCATATTTCCGTTTAGTCGCGCTTCCAGATCGGGGGCAGGCCCAGCGATAGGCTAATAGTCCCAGTAAAGGCCAAGGCCATTAAATCGCCCGCCTTGCGTCATCAGCACGCCTTCCGCGCCGCCGGACGGTATCTCTACCTCGGCGAGAATGCTGAACGACTTGTTCTTCAGGTCGGGCGCGCTGCCTTCGGGTATGCGCGTCATTCCAGCGTAGTAGGTGTCTCCGTGCGCCTCGGGTGAGGCTGCGCCGCAGGCTGCACATCGACCGTTCTGCCCTGCTGTTATCGATGCGCAGAACGTTGTATTTGGCGGCTTCTACCCAGAACAGGTCCTGCAACTCTCGTAGCTTTTGTCGTTCTTCCGTTGCAAGATTGTTCGACTCGCTGAAATCCCGGTCCACATTGTAGAGTTCCCATTTGTAGTCATCCACCGGGGGAACTTTGCCGCCAAACACCCAAGCGGCGACCGCTGGCGTAGTGGCAGCGATCCAGCCATCGTTGTAGATAGCGCGATTGCCAAACATCTCAAAGTACTGTGTGCCGTGTTTCTATTTCGCTTCTTCGTCGGCGAAGGTGTAGGTCATACTCACGCCTTCGATTGGCTTCTGTGGAACACCATTGATCATCGAAGGCGACTGCACTCCAACGGCTTCGAGGATCGTTGGCGCAATGTCGATGACGTGATGAAACTGCGTACGGATACCGCCCTTTGTCCTTGATACGCTCAGGCCACGAGATTACTAGCCCATTGCGCGTGCCGCCGAAGTGTGACGCTATTTGTTTAGTCCACTGGAAGGGCGTGTCCATCGCGTGCGCCCATCCGATCGGTATAATGGTTGAATGTCATCGGCCCACCGAGTTCATCCATCGGCGCTATCACCTTCATGGAAATCCTCCGCGATGCCGTTAAAAACGGCCATTTCATTCAGCAAACCCTGCGTCGTTCCTTCGGCGCTGGCGCCGTTGTCGCCCTGGATGTAGATAACCAGAGTGTTGTCTGTTCTGGCCCATCTCTTCGATCGCGTCGAGGATACGGCCCATTTGAGTATCGCAGTAGGAAAGCGCCGCAGCATACACTTCCATCATGTGGGCATAAACTCTCTTCTGATCAGCATCGAGCGAATCCCAGGAGGGAATGCCCGGTGACCGTGCGGTCAACTTCGTATCCTGCGGAACGATGCCCATCGCCTTCTGATTGCGCGAGGATTTGCTCGCGCATCTTGTCCCAGCCCATGTCGAACTTGCCTTTGAACTTCGCAATCCATTCCTTGGGCGCGTGATGCGGTGCGTGCGCGGTACCAGGCGCGTAGTACGCCAGCCACGGCTTGTCGGAGCTACCGCATGCAACAGACGAATGCGGTCAATGGCGTGGTCGGCCATATCCTTGTCGAAGAAATAGTCTTTTTGGTCGTGCGGCGGCTCGATGGGTTTAATGTTCTCGAACAGCGCTGGAGCCCACTGACTGGTGTCGCCGCCGAGGAAGCCATAGAAATATTCGAAGCCTAGCCCCGTAGGCCACAAATCAAAAGGGCCGGCTTGACTGCTGTGCCAGTCCGGAACATTGTGATTCTTGCCATACCAAGCCGTGTTATAGCCGTTCTGCTTGAGCACTTCCGCGAACGTCCCGTTGCTCTTGGGCATCAGCGAGTTGTAGCCCGGAAACCCAGTGGCAAGTTCCATAATCACGCCGGTGGCGTTGGAATGGTGGTTGCGTCCGGAGAGCAGAGCTGAACGCGTTGGAGAGCAAAGCGCCGTGGTGTGAAACGCAGTGTAACGCAGACCGTTCGCCGCCAGCCGGTCAAATGTCGGAGTCGGGATCGGACCGCCAAAGGTGCTCGTTGCCCCGAAGCCTACATCATCGGTCAGGATGAGCAGGATGTTAGGCGCACCTTTGGGTGCCTGGACTTCCCGTGGGAAGTCCGGAGTAGAATCCTGGACCGTGCGCCCGATGTGACCTTTAAACGGCAGTTCAGGTCGAGGTAGGACGTCCTGCGCCACGGCAATGGCTGTCGCGAGCGCCACGATTGCCAGCACCGTCACTTGACTTGAGCTCGCAACTCTAAGCAAAATCCTTAGATTATAGCTATTTCGCGTTCAAGCTTTTCTTCAGATTGACTGCGACATGCACGGCAGCTTGATCCAGCGCGTTCGGCGATGTGTCGGGCGTCGGTTCGTAGATCGACCAAAGCACGACGCCGTTTCTGGGGTCGATCAGAAATATAGTCCCACGATATCCGCCGGTTCGCGGACGCTCATATCTGGAGCGATCTTCATCATTGAGGACGGCGTTAGAAGGCTTGCCTCCGGATTTATAGTGAGCGTTTGACCAGGCCCAGAACGCCTGATCTACTCTGTCGGTAAGCACAGCATCCGCGTTTTCCGGATCCAGCACGACCCATACCACAGCGGCGCTAGTGAGCCGACTGGCCAGATGCCGGTCCAGTCCGTTAGCCATCGGAATGATGTACACGGTGCGGGTCTTCAACTGCAGGTGAAACTCGCCGCCGCGGAGGGGGGAACCAAGCAACACGATCATCACAATAATCGATGTTGTCCTTATAAAACCAGCCAGCACAGGTTTCATCAATTCATAACGATCACGCCCAAGCAGACGAGTTCTAATTTATTTGCTCAATTGGACAGAGCGTCCTGAAGCACGCGAGCAAGATCACTTAGTTGAAAGGGCTTTCGGATGAAGCGCGTGATTGGGAGTCCTGTGAAAGTTGCATCGACCGTGTTCCGATCATAGGCGCTGGTGAGTATAACCTTCAGGTCAGGTCTAATCCGGCGGACCTCATCGAGAATCTCTCTGCTCGATCTTCCGGGTAGTGTGACATCCAGCAAAATCACGTCGATATCATCTTTGTGCTTTTGCATCAGATCCATTCCGGCAGATCCATCACTTGCTTCGATCACCGAGAAGCCTCTCTTTCGAAGCGCTTTTGAAACGGCAATCCTCAGCAGCTCTTCGTCCTCCACGATAAGGATAGTCCCAACCAGATTATTGGCCTGCTCCGCCCCAGTTGAACTGCCGGCGCTTGGCCGTAACGCCCTCTTCAGAGAGCAAGGCAGCAGGACCTGGAATGTTGCTCCTTGGCCGGGCGTACTAACCACATTAATGGTGCCGCCATGGTCTCGGACGATCCCTTGAACTACAGCCAATCCTAGACCGCGGCCCACGAATTTGGTAGTAAAAAACGGATCGAAGATTTTCGCTTTGGCCTCCTCCGTCATGCCAGAACCGGTGTCCGACACCTCCAGCCGCACGTACTGGCCTAAACCATGCCTTCCCGTGACTCGCGATGTGCCGACGTGAATCACTCCGGCCTTTTCTCCAATCGCTTCCGATGCGTTGATCACCAGATTCATTAACACCTGGCGGATCTGAGGCGCATTGCCCATTACAGCCGGCAGGTTTTGGTCGAGATTTATCCGCAAGACTACCTGTTTGGAGATCGAGACTTTCAGGAGCTCCAGCAGTTCTTCCACCAGCCGCGAAAGATCCACCGGCTCTGCCAAGCTGGCTTGATCCTGCCCCGCAAAAATCATCAGCTCCCGAACGATCTCGGCGCCCCGTATTGCGACCGCTTTGATTCTGGTGATCTCTTCACCCGCCGGTAAACCCGCCGCCAGGTCGGACTCTACCAGTTCTGCCTCCGCTAGTATGCCACCCAGCAAATTATTGAAGTCATGAGCGATACCGCCAGCCAACACTCCCAGGCTCTCCAGCTTCTGTCTGGCCAAGCCTTCATCTTGCGTGCGCTTCAGGTCTGTAAGGTCGATACATGACCCGATATAGCCCGCGAACGCGCCGCCTGGCTCCCAGCGTGGAACACCGTTGTCCAACACCCAGCGGTACTCTCCGTCTGCCCGGCGCAGGCGGTATTCCATTTGAAAGTTTCCGCGCGCATCAAAAGAGGATGAGTAAATTTCCAGGCAACGATCCAGGTCTTCGGGATGTACGCCCGCGGCCCACCCATTCCCCAGCTCCTGCTCCATGGTGCGGCCGGTAAAGGTCAGCCATCCTTTGTTGAAAAACGTGCAAAGCTTGTCGGTTCCGGAAACCCAGATCATGACCGGGGCCGTGTCGGCCATATTGCGGAAGCGCTCTTCGCTCTCGAGCAGCGCTGCCGCGGCTTGCTTGCGTTCGGTGATATCGAGATTGACACCGATTATACGGGCGGGACGGCCGGAGTTATCGAGGAAGACAGTGCCTTTCCCGAGCAGCCAGTGAATGCTGCCATCCGGCCACACGACTCGGAATTCCGCGTCCCATACGTGCGTCCGCTTAATCGTGTCCGACATGAGCTCCCGCACTCGCTCGCGGTCCTCCGGATGAATCAAGTCAAGCCATTCCTCGTACGTGAGCGGCGGATGGCCAGTGGGCAGGCCATATAGCTTGTCGTATTTGCCGGAAATCACGATCTCATTGGCGCGCAGATCCCGATCCCATACACCCAGTTGAGCTGCGTCCTGAGCGAGCACGAGGCGTTGTTCGCTGTCCCGAAGAGCGCGCTCTGCCTGTATCTTCTCGGTGATGTCCTCCACCACGGCGATGAAATATTTCGGCAGATTGCCGTGATCCCTCACCAGGGATCGATTTAGCCGGCCCCAAAAGATGGTCCCGTCCTGGCGGATATAGCGTTTCTCCATAGTGTGCGAGGAGATATCCCCTGCCAGAAGTTGGCGGCGGCCCTTCAGAGACTCATCGCTATCATCGGGGTGCGTGATATCCTGCAGCGTTCGTCGCCGCAGCTCGGCTTCGGAGTAGCCGAGCATCTGGCAAAAGCGGTTGTTCACAAGCAGCCATGCCCCATCGAGCCCAATCTGAGCGATGCCGACGGCCGCTTGAGCGAAAATCGCTTGAAAACGTTCCTCGCTTGCACTCAGGGCTGCCTCGGCGCCCTCACGTTGGAGCTCATTAGCCATTAAGCCAGGGTTAGGATTTCGGCCTGCCGGATGCACCTAGTATACTCTACGGCCCTTCCGTTTCGGCTGCGTCTTTTAAGATTCGCCCTTGCTAGGCGTCGCCAGATCACTACTCAGTTTTGGCCTGCGATCCAGTACCCGGGACGAGTCCGAACTTCGAGTTTCTGACCCTTGACGACCACCCTGATTTTGTGAAATCCAACCTCATTTAAGTTGTTCGGAGAGTAACTGAGCAGATATTCGCTATGGAGGTCCTGGTTGAGGCTCTGGATCGCTTTGCCCAGCGTCCCATCGCCGCTAAAGGAATATTTTTCTCCTCCCGTAAAGCGCGTCAATGCCTCCAGCGTATTGTCAGCAAAGACATTCTTAACTGACTGCAACCCGTTAACAACGAGCGGGACCCAGTTGCCGAGATAGTAGTTTTGGTCGATGGTGGTCGGCGTTAGTGGCGCACCGTATGGCACGTGATAAGCGGTGGTCGGAAGGAGGGGCGGGGGCTGGGGCCTTGGTTGGGACGTTAGTTCTGCGGCAGCGGTGGAAACGGTGAACGAATAGATAGTGACGTTAGCTAGCTGAGCCTCGACGAGCGCTTCGTGCAAGCTCGCGTGACTGCCCTTGTCCCACTTTTCGGAAATCACCAAAACGGCGCGGCGCCGATCGCGAGGCCTGTTTCGAAGCATCCGGACAGATTCCAAAACAGCGTCGATGGACGCGTGGCTATAGCTACCCGTTGTCAACTTCGTTATCCCCTGGAAAATTTTGGCGCCGTCATTGGTGAAATCCTGGCTGATTTGGACACCGTGATCAAACCCAACCACGGCGATTTCACCGTCCTGTCCAACCACCAGATCCATCAGGGCCGGCCCAATCCGCTGTACTTTTGGCAGTATCCCCGTCATATCGGCGCTGCGCTGAATAGCAACAACCAATGAGAACGGAAAGTCGCGCAAATCAGCTGTAACTTTCTGCAGCTTGCCGTTGTCGTAGACCTCGAAGTCCTTGAGTGGAAGGTCCTCGATGAACTCGCCACTCTTGGTCCGCACTGTGGTGGGCGCAATCACCACTGAAACGCTGGTCGTGATGGTATCGCCCGGGTTTTGCTTGGGTGGATCAGCACCGCCTAGCAATTGGACCACGCAGGTGACGGCGGCCAGCACTCCTGCAAAGTTGATAGAGCTGAGAATAAGGCGCGTACTCATGATTCCCATCCTTCCCGATTCCGGACGAACCGTGCACCCTGCGGGACCTTGCGTTCGCCGCCGGTGATAAGTGTGATGAAAGGGAATCCAGTCGGTAACATTATTTGCGGTAGTTGCCCACCGGGCTCTCCCAGGGAAAAGATCTCACAGCGCGTGAGGACGCGATCATCAAGGTGAAGTTAATAAATCTTACGAGCTAAAAGAGCATCCAGGCCCATGCCTGGAGAACTCGATGTTGGAAAAAAATAAGAAGAGGAAATACTTCTCGGTTGTCGTGCGCCTGTCGGTTGTAGCGATTGCCGTTATGATTTTGGCGATCGGCACCGCTGTGGCTCAAGATCCGACTCTTTTGGCTCCGCAGAATGCAATAGGGACCCCGGCGATCCCGCTGAGTAGATTATTCGGCGGTGGAGTGTCGTTCTCCACGCCGGTGAGTACCGCAATCAAGCTTTGGCAAGGTAACGCCGCTTCTATAGGCGAAATGCCCGGCCGCACCGCTTCTAAAGATGGGAATCCGGTTGGACCGGAGAGAATCCGGCGGGTCACGCTCGAAGAGGTGAAGCAGCAGCAATTTGTGAGCCCAGCCTCTCTCGCGCGGCTGGGCCAACTCTCGATCGAAGCCGCGAGACAACATCGGCTCGGCGCGCAAGCCGATTACTTTCCCAAGTTCGGCGCAACGGTTGCAAACTTGCATTACAGCGAGTTCCTGGGGCAAGTCCTATCGATTCCCCGCCCCTTGACCGGCTCAGCCGCACAGATCCCGGTGCCGTTGTTTTCCCAGAATATGACGATCGCCGCTGTTACCTTCGTTCAACCGATCACCCCGCTCTTTCAGGTCTATCAAGCTGTTCGGATCGCTCGCGCGGACGAGCGCATTGCCATGGCAAAGGCCGGAGTTCCGGTATCGAAGAACGCCTCTGATACACAGATAGAGGAAACGTATTTCAGACTTCTGATTGCCCAGCGCCGGCTGACTTCTGCTGAGGTGAAGCTCAAAGATAACGGGAACCGGCCGGCCTATGCCTCCGCCTCCATCGAACTGGTCCGCGCCCCCGGTGAGGAGCCAGAGTTAGTGGACGCCGGGAAGACGCTCTTGACCGCGGGCGCCGAAGTGAAAGAACTGACTGCCTGGCTGAACCGCGTGATGGGTTGGCCAGACGACACAGAGCTCGAATTGGTTCCGCCCGATCCGCTGGACGAAAATATTTCTCTCGAAGAAGTGGCCGACACGCCGTCTTTCGCTAATCCCGAAGTCATCGAGGCCGAGCAGACCGTAGTCAAGGCGCGCGCCGCCTCGGTTCTCTCCAAGCTGGCATACGTGCCCGCCGTGGCTGCAGTGGCGGGCTTCGCTTATCAGAATGCCATCCCGTTGGTGCCGAATAACTTCGGCTATGGTGGTGTGATGGTTTCCTATAACATCTTTGATTTCGGCAAGCGCGAGCGTGCCGTTAAAGAAGCTAATGCGCAACTCGGGATGGCCGAAATCGCGGTTGAACTGACCAAGACCAAGATCGCTGCCAACATAAAGAAAGCGTATTTTGAACTGGAACGCTCTCGCCAGCTTAGCCAATTGGCACAGAAAATGGGATCATCCGTGGCTTCGCTGATGAACGTAAGCTCAACTTCGGAAAGCATGGAGATGAAGGCCGCGCGCGCCAAAGTGGAAACGGAGTTGCTCGAGGCTGATCTCGCACACCGTCAGGCTTATGCCCGCCTCAAAGCTCTGGCGGGCCCACAACGAGTGAATATCGACGGCCGCTGATACAAAGTGGATGGTTAGCGTGTCGGCTTATAAGAGCAGATGGATGTGGGTGCTCACGGGCACGTTGATTGGGGCTGCCCTGGGTGTGGGGTTGAACTATCGTCAGCATAGCGCACCTGCTGAGGTGGCTTACGCCCCTGCGGGCGCCTCTTGTGAAAAAGGCATCGGAGCGGCTAAAGTCCACGGCGCATCCGCGGCCACGAGCGTTCCTGCCGATACGCCAAAGACGACCGCAGTTCCAACTCCGTGGACTCCGAAAATCAATCACACCAAGCCGCCGGGACCAACGCCCGATGGAATGATCTGGATTCCTGGCGGCCAATTCTGGATGGGAACGGCTGACGATAAGATGGCGGACGCCAGGCCTTGGCACCGTGTCTACGTCGACGGTTACTGGATGGACAAGACGGAAGTGACTAACCAACAGTTCACTAGGTTTGTGAAAGCGACCGGTTACGTGACAGTCGCGGAGCGTAAGCCGCGCGCCGAAGACTACCCCAACGCGCCTCCGGAGAAGCTGGCCGCCGGCTCGGTCGTCTTCTCGCCACCGGATCACCCCGTCGAGCTTGACAATCACTTGCGTTGGTGGAACTACATACCCGGTGCGAACTGGCGGCATCCGGAAGGTCCCAACTCGGATATAAAGAGTCGGATGAATCATCCCGTTGTGCATATTGCCTACGAAGACGCCGTGGCATACTGCAACTGGGCCCGCAAGCGGCTTCCTACGGAAGCTGAATTTGAATTCGCCTCGCGCGGTGGACTAGATCGCAAACGCTACGCCTGGGGCGATGAGCTCACGCCTGGTGGTAAACACATGGCGAATACCTTTCAGGGGCACTTCCCAGACACAAACACAGGTGACGATGGATACACGGCTACCGCTCCGGTGGGATCGTTCCCGGCCAATGGATACGGCCTGTTCGATATGGCAGGGAATGTGTGGGAGTGGACCTCGGATTGGTACCGTCCTGACTATTATCAAACCCTGGCCGCCAGCGGAGAAGTTGCTGTGAATCCTACCGGCCCCGCCGACAGTTTCGACCCGAACGAACCGGGGGTGCACAAGCGGGTGCATCGTGGAGGATCATTTCTTTGCACCGACCAATACTGTGCGCGCTACATCGCAGGCGGCCGCGGCAAGGGAGAGCTGGACACGGGCACGAATCACCTCGGTTTTCGTTGCGTACGCGAGCCTGAGCCACAACGAGATAAGTCCCGATCCTCTGCAGTGCCAGCAGGAAAAACCCGTTTTCATCCCTATCGCCGCGCCAGTGTTGGTGCCGAAGACTTGCGGAAGTCCCTTCACCCTGAAAGGTCCATATGACGTCGAAGTGGCCGATTTATGTCGCGCTGGCGACGGTCAGCGTGTCGGGAATCAATTTTGCTTATCTCTCAAGCGAAAACGAGCAGAACCGGCAGCTCAGCGTCTCAAATCAGACTCTACGTGCGTCGATGTCTGAATTGCAGAACGAATTGCAGGACGTCAATGGCCAGTTAGACGAACTGAGGATCGCTCTTCGTTCACCTGCCCCTGCGTCGTCCCCGGCACTGCCGCAGCGATCGAAAGGCCGCGCCGGAACGACGTCACGACCGCAGGCACTGGCCGCGCTCCGGTCCGATTCGCATTTCGGCCAGCTTCAAAAGCAGCTTTCCGAGCAGCAGAAGCAGCTCGCGAACACGCGCGAGGATCTGGACAAAACACGCGAAAACCTGGAGGGCTCGCTTAGCTCGACCAGAAATGAGCTCTCCGGGTCGATCGCCCGCAACCATGATGAATTGGTTGCGCTCCAAAAACGCGGCGAGCGCAATTACTACGAATTCCATCTCATCCGGTCAAAAACATTCGAACGTGTGGGACCGTTGCGACTTTCGCTACGCAAAGCGGACATCAAGCACAAGCGCTTCGACATAATGATGCTGGTGGACGACAACGAGCTTCAGAAGAAGGGCGTGAATTTGTACGAGACGATGTTGCTCAATCTTGCCGACCGGCCGCAGCCGCTGGATGTTGTGGTAAACAAGATTTCCAAAGATGCCGTGGTGGGCTACGTGAGCGAACCGAAATACAAAAGATCGGAGTTGAGCGCTAGCGTTGGCTCAACGCCCTAACGGATCGCATTGTACCCTGACCTGTGGAATCAATTTGTCACGTAAACATCTGGATACTGCCATCCAGCGCCATGAGCCCTGTCTCAACCCCGAGGTGCGAGTGCCGGCGCTGCACATCTTGTCTAAAAGCAGCCAACACTCGTTTGTGTGTATCGGTTTCAGCCGATGCATTTGCGACGCTCTCAGCCCCGTAAGCGATCCGCGCCGCGCCACAGTCGCGGTGATCGATGGCGATTACGCGCTTGATTTTGTGAAGTTCGATGGAGGTTGCCAAGTTGTCCCAGAACGTCTGATGCCAGGTTTCGAAAGCCTTCGCCTCCGCGGCAATCGCCGCACCCGCAATTGTGAATTGGCTATATCTGCCATCCATATCGCGAGCGTTCATGTAGTTGTGTACAGGATCGATGATGCGCGGATCGATACAAGAGAGCAGCATGGCTTCGTAGGTCGGCTTTTGCGCCCATGTAGGGACCGGTGTGAACCCTGCGCTCAGACCCACCCCAGCCAAGAGACAAACGAAGCTGCGCCTGGAAGAGACACCGATGAGATCAGCGCCAGGCCCCCACGCGAACTTACTAAGCATTGGAGAATGTGAAACCATAACACTCCCTTCATTGCCGGACCCCTCCACCTCTCCCGCCGGCTATTGGCTTGCCGCGTTGTTACGCCGGGTCTTATCTTGAAGCATTTTCCGGTCCGCGGCGCTTAAAGCAACGGGCTTCAATTGCAGAGTCAGCTTGTTCAGCCTACCCGTGAAACGGAATGGAACCTGGTAGTCCCTGTCATCTACCGGAGTGCCCGTGTCCGCGCCGATGTCAAAAGTCTCGTCCCATTGGAGAATGAGCGGTACCGTCCGGGCCATCCTCCTGCTGGCGACTTCCTTTCCATCTACCTTCAATACGCCCGTGCCACCCTTTCCGATGCCGCTGATTCCGGAAGCTAAGCTAGCCATGCCTTCGCCCTCGTAGGTGAAATCGAACACCAGCATGTGCTTGCCCGGCGAAAGCGTTTCCTGTCCATCCCACCGAACTCGCTCCAGGTCCAGCAGATTCCACACGAACGTAGGCTTCCCTTTCAGCAGGTAGAAACCGTAACCGCCGAACCTGCCACCCTCGGTTAGAAGCATGCCCTCAGCGCCACCTGGCGGTATCTCGACCTCGGCCGTGATCGTATAGGAGGTATCGAGCACGCTCGGAGCATCCCCATGCGGGATGCCAGTCAATTCGCCGGAATAAGTGAACAGTGCCTTCCCCGCCGTAAGATTGGGCCGGGGCGTAATCAATCGTGCTGCCACAGAGGCATCCAGCGGTAGCACCTGGTACTTGTTCGCCTCTATCCAGAATTGGTCTTGCAGCTTCTTCAGTTTCTCCGGATGGGAGGCCGCAATGTCGTCATACTGGGTCCAGTCTTTGGTTAGGTCGTAGAGTTCCCACTTGAAAGCGTTCGCCGGATCTGTAGTGGTTGCCCCGGTGATGTCCCATGGCGGCCGCAACGGCGTCGTGCTGGCGATCCAACCGTCCTGATAGAGCGCTCGGTCGGCCATCATCTCGAAATACTGGGTGTGATGCCGCGATGGCGCGTTGGCGCTCGCCTTGTCGAAGGTATAGGCCATGCTGACGCCTTCGATGGGCTTCTGGCTGATGCCGTCCACCATAGTCGGCTCCGGAATCCCGGCGATCTCGAGGATCGTGGGTACGACGTCAATCACATGATGAAACTGGTTGCGTATTCCGCCCGCGTCTTTGATATGGCCAGGCCATGCAATGGTCATCCCTTGGCGTGTGCCGCCAAAATGCGACGCAATCTGCTTGGTCCATTTGAACGGTGTATCGAAGGCCCAGGACCACGCCACGCTCATGTGCGGGTAGGTCTGGTCGGAACCCCAGACATCATAAAAGTCTTTGAGCTGCGTATCGACAGGCACATCAACACCATTGAAAGAAGCGACCTCGTTTGGAGTGCCGATCAACGTGCCCTCCGCACTCGATCCGTTGTCGCCGCTGATATAGAAGATCAACGTGTCATTGAGCTTTCCAATGTCTTCGACGGCCTGGATCACGCGGCCGATCTCGTGATCGGTATAGGCCAGGTAGGCGGCATAAACCTCGGCCTGGTGGGCGTACATCTTCTTCTGGTCGGCGTTCAGTGTCTCCCACTTCGGCAGCAGGTCATCCGGCCAGGGTGTCAGCTTCGCATTCTGCGGGATGACGCCGAGACGCTTCTGATTGGCGAAGATCTGATCGCGCAGCGCGTTCCACCCCACGTCGAATTTCCCCCGGAACTTGGCAATCCACTCCGGGGTCGGGTGGTGCGGTGCGTGCGTACCGCCGGGCACGTAGTAGAGGAGGAACTTCTGCTCTGGATTAATCTCGTTGTTCTGCTTGAGCCAGGAAATGGCATCGTCCGCCATGGCGGTTGTCAGGTTCCAGCCCCGCATGCCGACGTATGGATAGATTGCCGTGGTGTTCCGGAACAAGTTGGGCTGCCATTGGCTGGTGTCGCCGCCGACGAAGCCGTAGAAGTAATCGAAACCCATGCCGGTGGGCCACTGATCAAACGGCCCCACTTGGCTCGCCTGGAACATGGGTGTGTTGTGGTCCTTGCCGAACCACGATGTGGCGTAACCGTTCGCCTTGAGAATCTTGCCGATGGTGGCCGTGTCGCGGGTGATGATGCTGTCGTAGCCGGGGAAGCCCGTCGACTGCTCCGAGACAACCCCAAAGCCGGCCGAGTGGTGGTTGCGCCCCGTAATCAAGGCCGCACGCGTGGGTGAGCATAACGCAGTGGAATGGAAATTGGTATAGCGCAACCCCATCTTCGCTATGCGGTCCATGTTGGGCGTCGGAATAATACCGCCGAAAGTACTCGGGGCTCCGAATCCGACATCATCGGTCATGATCAGAAGCACGTTTGGCGCTCCTTTGGGCGGCACCACCCGCGGTGGCCACCACGGCGTCGACTGGTCGGCATTGCGATCGATCTTGCCACCGAATTTTGGTGGAGGCGGAGGGAATTGCTTAGTCTCCAACGATTCCGTGGCGGACGGAGAGCCGGGAACGCTCTGAGTCTGCTGTGCCTTCATCAACGGGGCCCGCAGCCACAAGAACGTTGTCAGCACCACTAGAACTGCCGCGCTTAAGAGCGAAATTAAATTGAGAATTCGTTTCATTTTAGTCTTCGAGTCTCCAAACCGATCAGAAAAGCTCTGGACGACTGTCGAAGGACGCCTGCCTTGCGCCCCTGGCCAGACGTTCTTAGGGCGTGCTTCAACCGAGCCCTTCGTGAGATGGAGATGCTTCCGGATCTAAGCCGTTTGCTTTTATTTGAGGCGATTGCCCCAACGATGATTGTTTATTGCCGCACGGAACAGGAAAAGCGCGCACATGATGGCTTAGTCGTCCCTCCGGCTGAAGCGTTGCCGGCCGTGGTAATTCGCGTTCTCCCCGCGTCCACGGCGAACCCGTTCACCTTTCGGCCTCCAGCATTACCAGCTCGCTTCCCGTTTATCTTGACACGCCTTTCGAAGCAAGCTGATCAGCTCTCCGAACTGGTATGGCTTGCGGACATAGCCCCACGGATTCTGTTCCTCAATCGAGGAGAGAGCACGGTCTTTGTTAAACGCAGTCGTAAGAACCACTTTCACGCCTGGACGAATCCGTCGCATTTCCTTGAGGACGTCCCGGCCGGGCATTCCAGGCAAGGTCACATCTAGCAGAACCACATCAATCTTGGCTTCGTTGATGCGAAAAAGGTCTGCACCGCTTGTGCCATCGCTGGCCTCGATTACGTAAAACCCTGCTTTCTGGAGCATCTTTGAAACTGCGAGGCGGATTACATCCTCATCCTCGACTACAAGCACAGTTCCAGCGACCGCGCCGGATTCACTGGCTGACGGCTTTATTGCGATATCCGTCGCGTCGCGAGCCGGCTGACCGCTACATGGCAAAAGAATCTCAAATCGAGTCCCTTCGCCGGGAACACTGACAACATTGATGGTCCCGTTGTGGCTATGGATGATTCCCTGCACGGCGGCGAGTCCCAGCCCGCGACCGGAAACTTTAGTCGTGAAAAATGGATCGAAGATCTTGGCCACTGTCTCCGCTGTCATGCCACAACCGGTATCACGCACCTCCAGCCGGAGTCGGTCGCGCGCGGAAGAATCTGATTGAGATCCCGCAAGCGCGCCTCCGACAGATTTTACCTTCGCAACGGTAACGGAAATGACTCCCTCTTTGTCTCCGAGCGCCTCCGAGGCGTTTGTGATCAGGTTCATTACAATCTGCCGGATCTGTACGGCGTTCGCGCGGACGGCTGGAAGGTTCTTAGGAAGGTCCACTATTAGGGTGGCGTGTTTCGAAATCGAGATCTTGACGAGTTGCAGCATTTCTTCCACGAGCCGCGATAAATCCAGTGGTTCGAGACGTGCTTCGTCTTGCCCGGAATAAACCATCAACTCGCGAACCATTTCACCGGCGCGAATGGCGACATTCTTGATCGCCCGAAGCTCTTGACCGGGAATTGAGCCCCCAGCCAGCTCAGTCTCAGCAAGCTCCGCTTGCGCGAGGATACCACCTAACAGATTGTTAAAATCGTGAGCGATGCCGCCGGCTAGCACGCCGAGGCTTTCCAACTTCTGTCTAGCGAGCGCCACTTCCTGAGTTCGCCTAAAATCGGTGATGTCGACGCAGGCTCCCACGATTCGGTGAATACGGCCTAAGCCATTCCGCATGGGAATGAGGTTAGAGTGGAAATAACGCAGTCCGCTCGGCAGATTAATTTCATCGTCATAGTAGATGGGTCTACCCGCTTCCAAACAGCGGCGATAGGTCGTAGTCAGCTTCTTAGCGAGTTCTTCGGAAAACACGTCTTCGACGAATTTGCCGGACACCTCCGCATTCGTAAGGCCCACGGCCTGTTCCTCGGCCGAGTTGAATCCCGCGTACCTGAAACGGCCATCCGAGGTGACATCGATCAGGAACATACACACTGAGATGTTCTCGAATATATCTTTGTATCGCAGCTCAATTTGACGCAGCGATTCAGGGTTCGGGCTGTCGGGCTCCGCGGAGCCACGAATGTAATTGATCTCTTCTTCCAATTGGGCGATACGCGCGCGAAGTCGTTGAGTTTCGTCTTCAGGCACAAAGTCGCCCACATTTGGCGTATTCATCGAAGCAGGCCCCAGTAGTCACTGACTGACTGTAAGGCTATGATAACGCAATAACCTACCGGGCCATACCCGCCGGCGACAGTTTTATTCCGCTCGCAGACCGTATTCCGCCAGGAGCTCCCTGCTGGGCTGCTTGCGGTACACCCGGACCCAATAGGAACCAGGTGCTAATTTCTCAACCAGGATCACCAAACGACCATCGCGGACTTCGGCTGCCCTCTGAAGGACCTCGTTGCCTACCGAATCGACGATGTCGATTTCATAATCGGAGTTTGCCAGTACAGCCAGATCGAAAACAAGAAAAAGGGGTCTTGCGGAGGACATTTCCGCTCCCGTGTCTGGCCCGCGCAGCGATTGCATCAGAAAGATCGCTGGTGGCAGTTTGGCGTGGCGGGAATCACCTGTAGCCAGCAAGATCAGCAGCGCAGTAAGTGCCGCTGCCGTGCCGCACCAGAAACTGGTTCGAAACGCAAAAGCGGCTGACCACCGCGAGGTGGTGCTCGCGTTCTCAAGCGTCGCGGCCTCTCGAAAGAGAATCAGTAACTCGTCTGCTTCCACAAGCCGGTTTTGGCAGACCGAGCACACTAGTAAATGCTCTTCCAAATCAGGCCTTAACTCCGCGGAAAGGATTCCCAGCGCGTATTGATCAAGAAGGTCTTCTTCAATATGCTGAATGGGCATTGTCCTCAAGGAGCTTGCGCTTTACCCCTGTTTAAGCAGTGTGTCCGAGACCGTTCGTTTATCAGGTTTTCATGGAACAGCAATTTTGGGAATCCAGCAACCAGGCTGATTCGGGCTACGCGTCCTAAAAAAAGAAATGATAATCTATTCCGACTGATCGCACTGCATTGATATCAGCGCAACTAGTGATTATCCGCAGGTTATGGAATTGCGCCATGGAGACGCCGTTGTAGGGCCCGGAGCGGCACCGTATGCCGACCGGCAGCAAGGAACGGAGGAGTGACTTGATGACCGGCTTGGTTCGGGAACAGGCGACCATCCTCGTCGCCGATGATGATCCCGACATGCTCCGGGTCACGGCGGCGATCCTGAATCGATCAGGGTACCGGGTATTGACGGCCCTAAACGCCGAGGCGGCGCTGAGAACCTTTGAAGAGGCCCCGCAGGCGATCCACCTTGTCATCTCCGACGTTGTAATGCCGGGAATGAAGGGGCCGCAACTTATTCGTTCGATCAAAAGTCTCTCGCCGTCTACCGCCACGCTCCTCATGTCCGGCACGTTAGGAATCGCGTTCGACGCGAGTGCAGCTTCGATCGAGAAACCATTCCGCATGCCGGCGCTGGTTGCAATGGTGCGGGAGCTCTTAGCAGCTTGCGATTTCGTGAAAATCGACCTCGAGCAATCAGCCGCCAGATCTCAGCGGCTCACGGCGAACGGCGACCACGGGAAACATGTTACCGCCCATCCAGCCGACAAAATCGCCCATCCCCGCTAGCTTGTTCCAACTGCGACAAACGTGATACAACAAAGGCACATTCGCGAGAGGGCGCTTGACCAATTATGGACGGCACGGCCTTTTCCGCTCGCTTCTACGCCCACCTTCATGATGTGCGACTCCGGATTGTAAAACCTAGTTACGCGATCGCGTCTCTGACCATGCTCTTCACGGTGGTTCAGTGCGGTACGCGCAGCGTTTCAAATCCCAGAATCCCGAGTAATGAGGAAGAACCGCCCGAGCTCCGCGAATTGCGCCGCCAAGGCAACGCACTGCTTCGCTCCAGCCAGTATTCACAGGCCATTAGTATCTATGAGAACGGCTACCGGGAAGCCCAAAGTCGCAAAAGGCCGGGGTCGGCAATTCGGTTCTTAAATAACTTAGGCAGTGCGTATTATCAGTTGTTTCGCTATCGGGATGCCATTCAAACGTATCTGAAAGCCAGAGATCTAGCCAGATTGCAGGGAGACGGCGAAACGCTGGGCGCACTCTACGTCAATCTCTCCTCGCTCTATTTCGACATGGGCGAGATCGAGGCGGCGCTGGAGGCGGCCGAAGAGGGTTTGAAGCTGCCTAACGAAGCGACAGCCAGGTTTAAGGCGAGTCTCCTGCTACAGTGCGCTCGCATTAAAGGACGACAAAAAGACTCCGAGCAAACTATTGCCCTCCTACGGAACGCGATCGAAGCGTCACGAGCTGAGCTTGACATGGCGTCCGAGGCGCAGGCTTGGAACGAACTCGGGAACGCTTTTATTGAGCGCGGCCAACTTCGGCCCGCTGAGCAGGCGCTGCTCCAAGCATTTCGGATGCGCAAGTTAACGCGCGATGACCGGCTCTATTTCTCCTACGAATCATTGGGGCATTTGCGTATGCTGGAGGGCGATTTGCAATCGGCTTCTCTGTTTCTTGACAGAGCAGTCGACTCCGCTCGATTTGCCAATCCTTCCGCGATATGGAGCGCATATTATGAGCGAGGCAAGCTCAAGCTGGCAAAAGCGCGATTGCAGGAAGCCTATACCGACTTTGGAAACGCCTTGAACTGCGTTAGGCGCTGGCGGACCGAGGTGCTTCCGGCCGACGCCTTCCGCATCAGCAGTGAAGTCGAATTGCAGCAGGTTTATTCCGCCTACATCGAGGCCGGCAGCCGCTTGTATGAGCAAACTCACCGGAAGCGTTTTGCAGAAGATACTTTTGCGGCCGCCGAAGAGAGCCGGGCGGCAAGTTTGCGAGCGTTGTGGGCGGGATCCGACCTGACGAAAAAGCTTCCGAACGAGTATTGGGAGGCGCTCGCTGATCTCTACAAGGCCGAAGGCGCTCTCGTCAAGCGCGATCCGTATGGGGACGCAGTTATCGTTCGGCGACTTCGACTAAAAGTGGCCGAGATGGAGACTCGCGCAGGCCTCGACTTACCCCGCGATCTGGACAATCTCGATCCAAACGGCGGTGAGCTTTTGGATCGCACCCGGCGCGCTCTAGGGCCAGGGGAAGTTTTCATCGGCTTTCATTTGGGAGATGTGGAGTCTTGCGTGTGGGTCATTGGACGTGAAGGGTTCGACTTTCGTCGATTGCCGCCGCGAGCGCGTATCGCTGAGAATATTCGCGTTTTTGTCAATGCGGTGCGCGATAGCTCTTCTGAGGTGATGCCGTTGGGCAAGCGCCTTTATTCACAACTGTTGGATAGGAGCGATCGGCGTTTCCTTGACAAGCCCGAATGGATTGTAGCGCCCGACGGCCCCCTCTTTGATATGCCTTTTGCCGCTTTAGTAGAAGCGTCCAAATCGCCCGAGCCAGGCAGCGTCCACTTTGTTGTCGAGCGCCATTCTGTGCGGATCGTTCCCGGCATCTCAGCGCTCTTCGGTGCTACTAAAGCAGACTGGAGTGGACCTGTGGTGGGTCTAGGCGATCCGATTTACAACCGGGCAGATCCCCGGTTTCCGGACCGTCGAACTTTTGGAAACAGCTACGACAATGGACATCGCGGCTCAAGCTCACCTGTGCCTCGCTTGGAACTGGCGAGACTGGTCGGAAGTGGCCGGGAAATAGAGAACTGCGCCAGGATCTGGCGGTCGCAGCGTGTTCAACCGATTCTGCTAGAAGGCGTGAACGCGAACAAGGAACGCCTTGTGGAAGCTCTTAGCCTAAACCCGGCGGTGCTACATATGGCCGCGCACATTCTTTTTCCAGCTCAATATTCAGGCCTTGGCATGGTAGCTCTCACGCTCCCGCCCGAAGGCGAAATGGAATTCCTCAGCGCCACCGAGATCTCAGGCATGAAAGTTAAGCTCGGGCTCGTTGTCTTGAACGGATGCAGTTCGGCACATGCTACGATTCTTCCAGGCGCCGGATTGATGGGCCTGACTCGGGCATGGCTGGCCGCCGGCGCACGCGCCGTCATCGTCACGCGTTGGGCCATCCCGGATCAAGATGACGGCGAGCTTTTTCCGTCCTTCTACGAGCGGCTGCACGCCTTGCAAGGTCGCCGAGACCCAACATCTTTCGCGCAGGTGCTGCAACAGGCGCAAGTCACTGAGTTGCATGCGGGCGGCGGGCGTGCGAAACCTGCTTACTGGGCAGCGTATTTCTGCGTCGAAAGGAATTGACCAGATCCGATGCCGGGCCAACCGGAACCGGACTGGAAGACCGTGGTCGAACAGATCCGCGCAGGGCAACCGCCAGGCGAAGAGGATCTATATCGGAATCTTGCAACTGGCGCGCGTCTTTTCCTTCAGCGCCGACTCGGAACGCAGGATGTCGACGATCTGGTCCACGACCTATTTGTCATCGTTGTTGAGACGATACGCCGTGGAGATCTCCGGGAGCCGGAGCGTCTCATGGGGTTCGTGCGAACCGTGCTGCACCGGCAGATGAGCCTGGGAATTTCTCGGTTAATCCAGAAGCGCGAAACCTCGATTAACCTGGAATCGGCGGCCGATCTCACCGCAGCGGAGCCTACTCCTGAACAGCGGGCCGCCGCTCACCAAAAGGCGGCTATCATGCAGCAGGTTCTTAGAAACATGAGCCCTCGGGATCGCGAGGTCCTCAGGCGTTTTTACCTTCGCGAGGAGTCGCCGGAGCAGATTCGCATGGAAATGGGACTCACAGAGACCCAGTTCAACCTGCTCAAATCCCGGGCCAAGGCCCGCCTCACAGAGTTAGTGCAGCGAAAGCTGGCTCGCAGCTCCTCTAGTCGAGAATAACGATCACGGGTTCGCTGGCGGCTGTTGCCCGCATGATCAAGAGAATTACGGAAAGAAAGTCAAACATGGTGTGCTCCTTTCAGAAAAGCTGCCAGGCGCAGCGAATCCACTCCCGCTCGCTAACTCGGCACGCATGTGCATGGCTCTCGGTGATTACGATTCGCTCTATGTGCAGTCGTCTTAAAATGTTTTTGGAACATCGTGCCTGCGGAGCAAGGTGAGATCCAGGACTGGTCTAGCTAAGAAGTGACATGTTATCGTGCCACGCTCATCCTCACCAATGGCACCGGTGGATAGATACTGGCCTCGATCTTCGAGTACTTCGGTCCGGCGTCAACTACATTTTCCGGCACCGGGAGTTCTAATTGTCGCCGATCAACTTCAGCGGTTCCGCGAACAACCAAGAGTTCAGCTATCGTGAAAACCACCCACCCAGTTGCCCACCCACAGGCGTATTTGTAGTGTTTAAATTGAATTTTATTGCATAAATATCTAATCTATAATCAAGGGGTTAGGCGAAGTGCGCTGGCTACGAACCAGAAGGTCGGCTGTTCGAGTCAGCCCGGGCGCACCATACTCAAGCAACCAAAGAACTTACGGGATTTCCTGGATTTTCGGGAGGGCTCGTAGAGCGTCTGGTTCCAAGGAAAGCCATAGGCGGAAAATGGAGAAGATTGAGCTTATGGAATGGAAAGAAGAACTGTGGAACCAATTTATCGAGGGACGCAAGTACGACAAGAACGTCACCCCGAAGACCGTGATCGCATATCAGTGCGCTTGGAAGGCGACCGGAAAGTTGTTGCCGGATGCGTTGGAGAGAATCAGCGAGCAGAGTTTGGCCGGTGTCGTGACTCAGATGAGAAAGGCGGGCCTTTCACCAATCAGCGTGGACAGCTACCTGACGGCCATCAATGCATTCTTGCTGTGGCTCTACAAGCGGGGCCTGCTAGGGCATTTGAAGGAGCGGGTCAAGATCCCCAAGATCACCCGGATACCCAAGCGGATTCCGCTGCTGTTCACGTCCGAACAGATCCATCGACTCGTGACGGCGCAGCCTCGCGGAGTGAATAAGCGTCGAGCAGTTGTGCTTGTAGCGCTGTTAGCCGATTCAGGGCTACGGATAACTGAGGCGCTAAACCTGCGGCGGCAACATCTTGAATTTGACGATCAACTAATTCGTGTGGAGCAAGGGAAAGGACAGAAGGATCGGATGGTTCCGATGAGCACCCCGTTGCGAAGATTACTCCACCGATGGACGGCGAAGCAGGAGGGAACCAACCCGTTTCTGTTCGCGACGCGAGGAGGTATGCCTTTTTCCGTTCGCAATGCCCAACGAGATCTAGTAATTCTTTGTCGATCTCTTCAAGTATCCGGCCCACGTTTGTCCCCACACACCCTCCGCGCTTCATTTGCCACGGGCTGGCACGAGGTGGCCTCGACTTGTGCGGATGCAGTGCCAAGCCTGAATTGGGACGCCGTTTTCCCGTGACCGAGTTGGGGCTTGCTACTCCTGCGAAGTACCGAAGAGATCAGACACGCACGTATTTGTTGAACCAGTCGATCGTGCGCTGCCAGGCCAAGTCGGCGGCGGGTTTGTTGTAGCGTTCAGGCGTCGCGTCACAGTTGAAACCGTGAACAGCACCAGGGTAGATATAGCCTTCGTGCGGAACGTCTGCTGCCTTCAACGCCATGTCGTACGCCGGCCACGTGGCCGCCAGTCGCGTGTCGAGTTCCCCGTGATGGACCAGAATCGCTGCCTTGATCTTCGGAATGTCCTCCTTGGCGGGAGGCCCACCGTAGAATGGCACCGCGGCCGCTATATCGGCTCCCAGTCGGACGGCCAGGTTATTGGAGACGCTGCCCCCGTAACAGAAACCCGTGGCGCCAATCTTGCCCGTGCAGTCGGCACGCGATTTCAGCCACATCGCGGAGGCCACGAAATCTTCACCCATCTTTTTGCCGTCGACCTTGCTGAACATCTGGCCGCCCTTGTAGTCGTCACCGGGAAACCCGCCCAGAGAGGTGAGCCCGTCCGGCGCAAACGCCATGAAATTCGCGAGGGCGAGCCGCCGTGCGATGTCCTCGATGTGAGGATTCAGACCTCGATTTTCGTGGACGACGATAATGCCGGGCAATTTCGCTGCCGTCTCGGCTCGTGTGTCGGCACTGACAGGCCGGACGAAATATCCTTTGATGCTTCCGTTTCCTTGCGGGGACGGGATGGTCTCGTATGATGCCTTGATCCGGTCATCGGTCTTGGACACCTGCTGCCCCAGAGCGTAGTTTGGCATCAACGCTTCAATAATCGTTGCCGCCGCCAGACCGCCTACTGCAAATCGCTGCACGCCGTCCATAAAGTCGCGGCGGCTGATCTCGCCGTGAATAAAAAGGTTGTAGAGTTCGATGGCCTCGCTCGGCAGTTTGGGACGCGTTGCTTCCATGGTCTGACTCCTTTCTAGAAAATATATCACCTTTCCTGGAGTACCTCCCACTGCTCGCGGTTTTTCAGAACGGGCGGGTAGAGCTCCATGTCAGCTTCCATTTTCCTTGATGTTCCAGGCACGCAGGGGCAATGTCCGGATGGCTACTACCGTTAAAAGGCCTTGTACGAAGCCGCCCTACTTTGGCAGGACGATTGCTTTTATGGGGATTGGTATTCCGCGTGCGTAGTCGACTCGCTCACGTTGCGGTGGCTGAACGGACCGTGGCATTACGTAGCGATGTTACCGCCGAATCGCCAGCCCTGCAATCGTCCTGACAAAGAGCGAAGGGTTGTTTTTACTGCCGCGCAGCGGCTTCGTACAAGACATTTGGGTTGTATCGGGAGTGCACCGGCGCCGTACGTCGGGGAGCAATGTGAAAGCCGATCGCCGGTGCATTCCCGATACAGCCCAATATCAGGAGCCAATTGTGACGCCTGTGACAGCGCACCGCTGTCGTCTCTATCTTGCAGGTGTTGCAAGTCACGTCAATCTCGTCGGTTCTGGGATCGCCCTAGCGAATTTGCACCCAGGTGGCGGCTTTTTGTTGCCTCGATTCGGTGAGAGAAACGCAGCCTGCGAGTTGTGGACGAGAGGCTTACATCATCCCTCGACGCTTCTTCTTGAAAGGGCAAAGTATTTTCGGAGAAAACTCCAACCGCTCACGGTTGTCGGTGATGGAGTTTCTAGAGGGTGAATCGCCTAACGACGGCCATCTCTAGGAACCTGCGCGGGTGACAGACTGCGGGATCTAAACCCACAGCGTCAGAAAGCGAACCGCACGGCGAGCTCGGCCTGTTGCAGATTGCCCGCTGCAAGAATTTTTCCGAAATTTGGCGAGTTCGCCGCACCTGTCGTGCCGGTGTGATTCGCATCTGCCCCCAGATTGGTCACCCCGAAAAGATTGAATGCCTGTCCGATCACTTCGAGCCTGCGCTGTTCACGCACAAAGAACGCGCGGCTCAGTTTCAGGTCGAAGCTGTTGAACCGACTGCTGTCGATCTGCGAGGCAAGGACGGGAGCTAGTCCCAAAGTGGCTCGATACGCGTTCACTGCTACCAGAAGGGCTGTGTTGTCGCGATTCCCCATGTTGCGCGTCGTGCCAGGCACATATTGCGTAATACCGTCGATGACGATCGCCGGCGCCGTGACGCTGAAGGGCAGCGACGACCGTATCTGCCAGAACGCGCCCGCCGTGATTTTCCAGGGAAGCTGCACGAATCCGCCCGCAACCACTGCGTTCCGCCGGTCGATGTTCGCTGGACCCCAGTCCAGGTTGTAGTTGTTCTGATTGGTCACCTGCGCTTGCGGGTTGTCATCACGATTCGAGGCGAGCGAGTACGAAACCAGAAACTGATAACGCTGGGCAAAACGCTTCTCTGCGCGGACGTAAAGCGCTTTGTATTTGTATTGTGAAATCGGTTTGTGGTCGAGGATGCGCGCGAAGGTCGGGTCCGGCCGGACTCCGGCCGCGTTCGGGTAGTTCATGTCCCAGGTCCGCCAATCCCTCAAGGTGTGGATGTAAGCGCCGTCAACGTGAATTGAAAAATCGTGCGTGATTTCGCGCGAATAACCGAGCGTGAACTGCTGTGAATACGGCATAGCGAAGTTTTTGTCAAGCACCGTGACTGTAGGCGGCGCGCTGGAACAGAAGGAGGTTGCGCTCTGGTTGCCGTAGGGATTGGGATACAAGGGGTTTGCAATCAGGACATTGCATTGCGAGAAATTGCGGTTCTCGGGAAAGTTCAGAAGCGTCTGAATGTTGTTGTAGTAGATGCCATATCCGGCTCGTACCACGTTTTTGTTGGTGCCGAGTACGTTCCAGGCGAGACCGAAGCGTGGGCCGAAGTTGTGAGTCTGGCCGCGCTGGCTGGGATTTCCGATAAACGGGACCGGCTGCGGGAACGACGCTGGATTGAGACTCTCATTATAAGAACCAACTTCGCGGTCCCAACGCAACCCGATGTTCAAAGTTAAGTCGCGATGCACGCGCCAGTCGTCCTGAATGTAGGCCCCGTATTGCGAGACCGGCACGGAGGTGTACTGGGGAGGCAAGGCCGCCGTGAACGTGACCGGATTTTTCAAATTAGCGATCGTGGCCGGATTTTTTGGATTGAAGGGCTGATCGGTCGCGAACGTCCAGGTGCCTTGGTAATTGATCACCGAGTCGTCGGCGAAGGGGATGTAACTATAGTCGAAGCCGAATTTAAGGATGTGGTTGCCTTTGACGTAGTTGATGTCATCCTTGAACTCGGTTCGCCGCTCGATGCCCAGTTCTCCATAGCCCTGGCCGTAACGGAAGCTAGGGAAGCTGTACACGGTCTGCAACTCGGCGAGCCGCGGGGCTGAGAAGTTGCCAAGCTCAGTGAAGATTGGCTCACCGGAGGGACCCAGCAGATACGATGAAAAGGCGTACTGGAAGCGAAAATCGTTCACGAGTGTCGGTTTCGGCGTCCAGGTGTGGCCTCCCACAAAGGAGTGACGCGGGATTAGCCCGTCGTAGCAGTTTGATTCGGCAGCACCGTTGCAGCCCTGCCAGGTCTGCTTGTTCCATTCCTGCGAATAGCGTCCGAAGACACGTTGGTTGTTGCTGATCTCGTGATCGACGCGGACATTGAAGAGCTGATCATAGCTTGGCTTGTCGAAAACGCCCTGGCTGGCGGAATAGTACTGAGCGGCCGCGGGCGAAACGAAAATCGTGAAGCTGTCATCCACCTGGGTGCGTTCATAAGCGACATAAAAATGCGTCCGATTCTTTATTATCGGTCCGCCAACGTCGCCGCCGAACTGATTTCGGTTGAAAGGGGCTTTGCCGCTACCGCCGGCCGCCGCAATGCTCTGCTGTGTGAACGTATTGTCGTTATTGAGCGCGGCGTTGCGCCAGAATTCGAACGCCTCCCCATGGAAGGCGTTCGTGCCGCTTTTGGTGACCATGTTCACCATACCGCCGATCGCGAGTCCCTGCTCGGCCTTGAACTGGTTCGTGTTGACTCTGAACTCCTGAATGGCGCCTTCCGGGAAATTCTGGCGTGGTTCGCCCTGCTCGGCCCAGGTGTTGGTGACCCCGTCTACGGTGAACCCGTTGGCGTAAAAGCGTCCGCCGCCGCCGATCTCGACGTTGTTATAGAAGGTGCGCGAGGCGTCCTGCGTGGTCCCAGGCATCAACAGCGCCAGATTCAGTGTTTGGCGCGTGTTCACGGGCAGCGCGTCGATCTGCTGCTGAGTGACGACGCCCGAAACGTCACCCTTGGTGGTATCAACCGGAGGCACTTCGCCCGTGACCGTCACCGTCTCCTGCACATTTCCGACCGTTAGAGACACGTCTTTGTCCAACTGCATTCCGACAGTAAGGACCATGTCCGTGAGAGTTTCCTTTTTGAATCCGGCTGCTTCGGCAGTAAGCGAATAACGGCCGGGCAGGACAGAGAACCGGAAGCGGCCGTCATTATCCGTGGTGATGGTGCGCGAGACTCCCGTGTCTTGATTGGTGGCGGCCACTTTCGCACCGGCAACCGGGGCACCGCTCGGGTCCTTCACGGCGCCGGTCAGTTCGGCTTCGCTGGTTTGGGCGGTGGCCACGGCGGCGAACAGCAGAGCTGCCGAAATCAATAAAAGAATCGAGCGTTGTCCAAGAAACATAAGTTCCCCTTTTGTTACTTGTTGTATCAGACGAAGCAGCATGCTATTCGTTTTGTGCTGCGTTTTCATTTCGCGGCGGCTCGGGCTCAGACGCCGGAAGATTCGGACGCAGTCGTTCAACCCGCCAGGTGACTTTACCACCTTGCTCGCGTTGCGTGTGGAGGCCATGAGCTTCATGTAGTCGCCGTGCGCAGTCTCGTCAGGCGCTTCGGTGTAGCCGGAGTCCCAGGTAACATCAGGCGAAATGCCGCCAACTCCTCCACTACCGGGCGCAGCCTGACCACCGGCGCCAGCGCCCGCGCCTCCACGGCCACCGCCCGCGGTACCCTTCAATCCTATGTAAATCCGGATGCCGTTGACAATGGGTTGCTGCATGTTATTCGGTTGCCAGCGCTGGCCGAAACGCTGATAGCGGGCGTTCATCCGGGCTTCAAGATCCAGCAGGCCAGGAACGCTGCGCTCCGCTGCCACGATTCGATCTCGAATTTCATAGGTGACCTTCGCGCTATATGGGTAGGTGTCGTCGCGAAGATACGCGAGGCTGGTGAACCAGCCCCGAAGGATCCACCAGGTGCGCCCGTTGTTGGCGCCCTGCCGGTTGGTCACCCAGGCTCTGGTGCAAACGCGTGGGTGGCGGGCGATGATGAAGAGATGCAACCGTTCGTCCCGGTCGAAGAACTGTTCAAAGGACGGCACTTCGACCGACAGATCATCGCTTTGTGCGTGAGTTGGTACATGAGCTTCAAACTGAGCTTGAGGGATCTGGTAATCATGATGGCGGATCGGGGGATCTCAGTTACCCATACAACGATCCTGCGGTGGGTGCAGCGCTACCTTCCAGAATTTGAAAAGCGATGGTGTCGCTACCTTCGGCCCGTCGGCGGATCGTGGAGGATGGACGAGACCTACATTAAGGTTCACGGACAATGGGTGTACCTGTACCGCGCCGTCGACAAAGCAGGTCAGACGGTCGACTTCTTTCTTAGCCGGAACCGGGACGTGAACGCCACCAAATCGTTTCTGCGCAGCGCAATGAAGCACACTCGCGTGCCGGTGAAGATCACGTTGGACGCCTATGCGGCCTCGCACCGGGCGGTGCGAGAGATGAAGGAAGATGGCGAACTTCCGTGTCGCGTCAAGGTTCGATCCAGCCAGTACTTGAACAATCTGGTGGAGCAGGACCATCGGAAAGTAAAGCAACGAATCCGGCCGATGCTGGGATTCAAGCGATTCGACAATGCGCTGGTAACGATCTCCGGAATCGAGCTAGCAGAGAAGATCAAGAAGGGTCAGTTCAAGACGGGTAAGCTCGGCGGGCGCAATGCAACAATGTCGGAACTGTGGAGTGCGGCGCTCTCCGCTTGACTCCATCGCGGACACTCAATACGGCAAACAGCCTACCTCGCCCCTGGCTCGAGTTTGCACCAGAGCCATGATTCGAACGTTCCAAGCCTTGCGGAGCATTCAGCCAGGATTCACGTATCCAGAGCAAGTGAAACTGCTGCGCATTTCGATTCCAGAGACGCAGGTGAAGTCCGCAGTGTGCGAGATTTTCTGAACTGTGGCCACTGAAGACTATGTATCAGCCGGGCAAGTGTACCATCTCTTTCTGTCTTCGATCCATTCTCGATACGGTAGAATCGTCTCTGCTGAGAGCATCGGCGTTCAATAGAATGGTGGGCCAAATGTCGCTTGGAATCGGAAGGTTCTGCTTAGTCTCGCTTGGTTTCAGTACTGGATGCGTAGTTGCTCAGGACCATATAGCCACGCATGCGACCAATCCGCTGGCCGGAAGTTCAGTTGCAGTAGCTGCCGGACAGAGACTTTACGGGCAGGCTTGCCAGGCCTGCCACGGCGGTGAAGGACGCGGCGATCGAGGCCCGGCGCTCACAACCGGCAACTTTCCCCACGGAAGTGAGGATGTCGATCTTTTCCGAAATATCCGCACGGGCGTCGCCGGTTCAGAAATGCCTGCTTTCCAAAAACTGACCGACGATCAAGTCTGGGAATTAATCAGCTATATCCGGAGCTTGAACGGGAGTGCGGCTAGGAGCAACGAGGTAGTCCCTGGTGATCCCGCGGAGGGTGAGAAGCTGTTCTACGGTAAAGGGACTTGCGGATCCTGCCACGCGGTGAACGCCAAAGGTGGACTGCTGGGTCCGGATCTCTCCGCGGCCGGCAAGACGGCGGCGCAGCTGCTTCGAGCAAAGATCCTAAACCCGAATACGGATATGAACCCGAGGGCGCGCGGCCGCCGTGGACCGAGCGTGGTAGTGGTGAGAACCGATGACGGCCGTGAGATCCGCGGCGCTCGCAGGTCGGAAGACACTTTCTCGCTGCAAATGATGGATACCGCAGGCAAGCTTCTGCTCCTCGATAAGACACACATCCTCGATGAGCGCTACGAATTCAATTCGCTCATGCCGGATGATTTCGGCAAGCGCCTCTCGCAGCCGGAAATTCAAAATATCGTGGCTTATCTGAAGACCCTCAACGGACGGGATCTTGCCAAGACCATCCAGGTGGACATTGCCGGCGGTCTGACCTATGAGCGGATTCGAAACTCCGCCGCCGAGCCTCAAAACTGGCTCACCTACTGGGGCGACTACCAAGGGAGGCACTATTCATCCCTGAAGCAGATCAACACATCCAACGTCGGTCAATTGGAGGCCAAATGGGCTGCACAATTGCCTGGCCAGTCGAGTCTCGAGGCGACGCCCGTGGTGGTCGATGGCATCTTGTACACCACCGGCTCACCGGGCACCGTGGTCGCGCTCGATGCCCGTACAGGACAACAGATTTGGAAATATCAGCGCCAGCAGAAAGTCGTCAATCCTTACGAGATCAACCCGTTTAATCGCGGCGTGGCGGTCCTTGGGAATCGCGTTTTCTTCGGCACGCTGGACGCCGCACTGATCGCGCTCGACGCGAGGACCGGACTGCCTCTCTGGGAAGTACAGGTAGACGACACGATGAAGGGATATAGCTTCACGTCGGCGCCGCTCGCAATTAAAGACAAGATCATCATCGGGATCACCGGCGGCGAGTTTGGTATCCCCGGATATGTGGATGCCTATGATCCAGCAACCGGAAAACGTTTGTGGAGATTCAATACCGTTCCAGGGCCGGGGGAATTCGGACACGATACGTGGTTGGGCGACAGTTGGAAGCGCGGGGGCGCTCCCGGTTGGCTCACGGGAAGCTACGATCCGGACTTGGACGTACTTTATTGGCCGATTGGCAATCCTGGTCCCGACAGCGACGCGGAGATTCGCAAGGGCGATAACCTGTTCTCTTGTTCGGTGGTGGCCCTCGATCCATCAACGGGCCAGCGCAAATGGCATTATCAGTTCACTCCGAACGATAGCCATGACTGGGACGCGACGGAGGACGTGTTGCTAGTGGACCGAGTCTTTCATGGAGAAAACCGGAAATTGCTTTTGCAAGCTGACCGCAACGGCATCTTCTACGTCCTCGATCGAACCAACGGTAAATTTCTTCTGGGTAAACCATTCGTCCGCCAAACCTGGAACGACGGATTCGACGAAAACGGCCGGCCCAAGATTGTTCCCGGCACGGAAGCGAGTCCCGAAGGCGCCGTGGTTTACCCCTCTGGCGGCGGCGGGAACAACTGGAGGTCGCCATCATACGACCCCGCCAGCGGCTGGATGTACCTGGTTTTCACGGAATCCGGTGAACGATACATTCGCCAATTTGAACAGTATGAAATTGGCAAGGAGTACTGGGGCGGTAAAGGGATGCGAATCCCCGGGGCGGTGGATACCGCCGGCGTCATGGCGCTGGACAGCGAAACAGGAGATGTGAAATGGCGCTATAAGATCTCACAAGCGTCGTTAGGCGGAGGGGTGCTCGCCACTGGCGGCGGGGTACTGTTCGCCGGGGCAGGGGATGGAAATCTGATCGCCCTTGACTCCAAGACGGGTGCGCCGCTTTGGCGCTTCCAGACCGGCAGCAGGATCGGAGCATCACCCATGAGCTACGCGGTCGACGGAACGCAATTCGTGGCAATATCCGCGGGAAACGTACTATATAGCTTCAGACTACCAGATTCAACGAAATAGTTTTTCGGAACCGCTAAATCCCGCTGGCTCGGATCCAGAAACTTTCGCTCCATTTGCCGCCTGGGGGCACACTTTGCAGGTCCGGGTATTTCCCTTCGTGGTTCAGGTTCACAGCATTCGTAAGCCCTGCCATCGGCTCGATACAGATGAAATCTCGAGTCTCGCCCGCCGGCGCGGGTGGATCCCAGATCAAAGCCACTGGAAATTTGGGCCCGAGCATCACTTCTATTTTCTTCCCACCGGACTCGATCCAGAGGTGAGCTCGGCCATTCCCATCGCGCTCCAGATCGGTGAATCCAGTATCCAGATTGTTGGACTTCAGCGGAAGCGGATCGGGCAGGTCGTTCGGTTTGAATTCACCGGTAGCGACCAAACGATTGTCAGCGACTATCAACTTTCGTGCCGCCAGATGTACGGTCCACTCATCTCGAGAAACGTCGGGAATGCGGTAATAGGGATGAAATCCGAGGGAAATCGGCATTGATTCAAAGCTGAGGTTCGTCACGGTCACCTGTACTTCGAGGACCCCGCCGGCCAGCCGGTAGGTCATCTCGTATTCGTGAGCAAAGGGCCATTGGGCCATAAGCTCAGGATATTTCCAGAACTCTAGTTTGCTGGTTACGTGCGCGGACTGAGCGTCTGCTGCGGCCTCAGTCACATGCCAGAAACCAGAACTGGAGAGCAATCCGTGAATGGGGATGGGGCCGCGGACGTTGCCAAGAGTCATGTTGAACGGATATTTCTTGCCGTTCGCCCAAAATGCTTGTTCGCCCAACCGGTTCGCCCAGGGTGCAAGAAAAGGTATGCCGTTTAGCCCAGGCGTCTTCTGAGCTTGAGAAAGATCCGAAATCGGGAAGTACAAGATATTCTTCCCGTGCACTTTCATCTCGTATGCGCGATTTCCAATCGAGGGCAGAATCGAGACCTCCACGCCGTTGGACGCGTCGACTAGGCGGACGACGGGAACACTGTGGTCGGAGGCCCGCTCGGCCTTGTAATTCTGAGCAATGGAAGCGCAGGAAAAAATGAGCAGCAAGGCTACATTTTTCATGCCACTGAGTATCGCATAGACCATGCCCGGTACAGTGGTTTTGTAAGATTAGGGACTACTTTCGGAGTTGTTGGCATCCACACAACATAGGCTTATGCGGATCGGTCAGCGCAAGTGGCTCGGGGGATCGATTCAGTGGAAGGCCTCAGCTTCGCACCTCGCGAAGGGTCCGTCTCCGCCACCGCCACCCTGTTAACCGTGGGGCAATTCGGCTTTGGGCCCCCCCAGCGACCTGACGATTAGAAGCGTTTAACAACCACAATCGTATGGCTTAGATTGCTAGGAGCTTCCCGGCCGCTTCTCTCTGTCATCCCTCAGATTGACCCTTGGCGATTAACCGAAGGGTTGGTGTTTCGAGTCTTGATTGGGGACTTCCAACCCTGCAGCCCCCTGAAAGCGCCACTCGATGGGCAGAGTGGGGGGACTTTTGCGGGGATGCTATTTTCCTTGCCGTGACTATGAATGACAAGCAACCGTTACAAGATTATTGAGTTGGGCCGCCACGACCGGCCGAACTGGGGCGATTCGGATTCACCCAGCCATCGTTGGCCGGCCCGTTCTGGAGTATCCGATAATCCGCGCTGTCGGGACGTCCTTTGGCGTATGACGGATCTGTGGCGCCGAGGAACTTTCCCGCGTGTAGAGTCGAATCGTGGATCAGTTTGACCATCCCCTGGTAAGGAGCAGAGTTGTGATCAAACCAACCGGAGAAATTTCCTAAGTCGGTGTTGGCCACCAGAACACCATCGACGCCCGGCACGTTCGCAATCTCGCTAGCGTGGGCGACGCCAATAGGTGTTTCGATCATCACAATCACCAGCATGTTCTCGTTGATGCTGGTACGGTATTGCATTGTGGCGCCCCGGCCCTCGCCGGCCCAGATTCTTGCTGCTTGGCCAGCTCCCATGCTACGCCGGCCTTCCGGCGGGTACTTGGCGTAGCGGACTGCGGCTTCGGCCTTCTCAACCGTGTCGACAGTGGGCATTATGATTCCGAGCATTCCAATATCGGTAGCGTGTTGAATAGAGCTTTCCAGTTCGTCCTGCATCCGGACCATTGGTGTCGCAGCAACGCGCGGGCACGCCGCGACCATTTTCTCAATGTCGGCCCAGGTGAGGGTACTGTGCTGCATCTCGAACCAAGTGTAGTCATAATGCTTCGCCGCTTCGCAATAGGCTGCGACGTCAGGTTTCGAAATCGTTACGCTGAAGATCTGTTTTCCATCCAGAAGCTTTTGTTTGGCGGTGTTATAAAGTTTTCCCGGCGCGCCTTCTTGGCCAATTGCAAGTGGACTGACTATCATCGCGGCCAGAAATGCGTACCGCACTACTTTGTGTATTTCGATCGTCATGTTAATCCCTCCCACGGTCTTATATCACAGTCAGAAGCCCGGAGACCCCAGCACTCAACGATACAGCGCGAATCCGACGGACTCGGCGAGAATCTCGGTGACATCTTCTATCCTTCCAGGTTAGATCGGGACCTCGCGCTTTCGAGCATCGGATCTATGGCTGAGGGTTTACTATTCGACTGCAAACTGATCGACTGGGCAATGGCAATGGGAGAATCTACACCTTGAACGCGACAGCGGCAGATATGGCCGGGAATACTACGACCGCGACGGCCACTTGCATGCACTTTTTCCAGAGGTAGATTCCTGACCCTGTGGATCAAGCCTCCATACCCGTTGCATGGTGGCCTGGTTCGATATATACTTCTCGCCTGCGAAGCTAACGGTGCATCCGGTAAAGGAGCATGCCCATGGAAATGAAACTTAGAGCGGACCTCTTGGTTCTGGCGGGATGGCTAATTGCCATCATTCAGCTCTTCGGTCAAACGTTTGGCGAAATTACGGGGTTGGTGACGGACCCCAGCGGCGGAGTAGTCGCCAACGCCTTGGTGACCGTAACTAATCCACAAACCAATTTCACGCGCGCAGAGAATACGAATACAGCGGGTCTTTACACTTTCCCTAACCTTCTTCCAGGCATTTACAACGTCAAGGTGGAAATTCAAGGGTTCCAGGCCGAGGTTCGCACCAATGTGGAACTGCAGGTTGAACAAGTGGCCCGCATCGACTTTCAGCTCCGCGTGGGAGCGGTAACGCAAACGGTCGAGGTGAGTGGCGGAGCTCCGCTGCTCGACACGGAGAATGCCGCAGTCGGCACCGTCATTGAAAATCAGCGCATCGTTGAGCTTCCGCTAAACGGCCGCAACTTCCTGCAACTGGTGGCCCTCAGTCCGAATGTGAGCGCGAGTTTCGCCAACGGCGGGCAATCCAGCGCGCGCCTGGGTGGCGACCGCAGTTCGCAGCAAATCTCGGTCTCCGGTAACCGGCGCGAGTGGAATTACTTCACCCTCGATGGCATGGACAATACCGATGTCGATTTTAATAGCTACCTCTTCCTGCCCTCGATCGATGCGTTGCAGGAATTCAAGGTACAGACAGGCGTATATTCGGCCGAGTTTGGCCGTGAAATCGGCCAAGTCAATGTCTCCACCAAGAGCGGAACCAACGAGTATCACGGCACCATGTGGGAGTTCCTCCGCAATAACGACCTGGACGCGCTCCCTTTCGGCTTTACATCCAAGATCCCCACATCTTCGCCCCTCAAATGGAACCAGTTCGGCTTCACGCTGGGCGGTCCGGTGCAGATTCCCAAGCTGTTCAATGGCAAGAACCGTCTCTTCTTCATGACCAATTATGAAGGCTTCCGCGAGCGCAACCAGACCCAGGGAGTCTACAGCGTTCCTCCCGCTGCTATGCGAACTGGCGACTTCTCTCAGATACTGCCGAAAACCGTAATTACGGACCCGATGAATGGCAACCAGCCGTTTCCAAACAACCAAATTCCCACGTCACGGCTGGATCAGATTTCCCTGGGACTCCTCGCCTACTACCCGCTGCCCAACCAACCTGGTTCGAGCCTTATCAATAACTTTTTGGCGCTAGACAACAACGTCACGAATAAGGATCAGTTCACAGTTCGCGTTGACTTCGCCGAAAACGAAAAATCGACCTGGTACGGCCGCTATAGCTGGGATAGCGAGCACATACTCAATCCCGCGCTCTATTTGAACGGCTTGATCATCAACACAACTGCCGAGCAGGCGCTACTCGACAATACTCGAATTTTCCGCCCAACCCTGGTCAACGAATTCCGCTTCGGGTTCAACCATTTTTTCAACGACATTGGCGGCCAGTTAGCGAACGTCATGGACCCCTTTAAGCAGCTCGGCATCCCCCTGCCTGACCCACCGTCCATTGCGTGGGGCACTCCCGCTGTCGGCATCCTCGGCTATAGCGGCTTCGGCGACAATTCGAATTCGCCGTATGTCAACTACAACTACACCTTCCAATGGACTGACAACATTTCTTGGACACACGGCACCCATGCCGTCAAGTTCGGGGCCGACATTCGCCGGGACCGATTCAACCAGCAAGGCAACCAGTTTCCACGCGGCAGCCCCAGCTTCCAAAATCAGGCGACCGGCTACGGATTTTCCGATTACATGATCGGCGACATATACCAGATCAACGAAGCCGCCGGTTTAGCTAATGTTCAGCTCCGCGCTACCAGCCAGGCGTATTACATCACCGACACTTGGAAGGTGCGTCCCAACTTCACCGTGGATGTCGGTCTGCGATACGAATACGTTCCACCATGGACGGATCGGGGAACCAGCGAAATTAATGCTTATATCCCGCTTAATACGCCGATTGCAGATGTCACGAATCCCAGTCTCCAACCAGTTTTGGTGCGCGAAGGTAGTGGCGATTTTTATCAGAACATGCCGATCCGCTTCAATCCCAATATCCCGGTCGCTCGCGACGGACGCCTGGGCAACCGCTTGATTCAAGCGAACTACACCAATTTCGCGCCACGCCTGGGCATCGCCTGGAGCCCGAGTCCCAAATGGACCGTACGAGCCGGTGCGGGCATATTCTACGTGCAGGATATTGGTAACGCGGTGTTTGACATGGGTCGGAACTTCGTGGGCCGCTTACAGCCAACCGAAAGCAATCACAATCTGACTTGGGAGAATCCACTCGGGACCAACGGAAGCAATCCCTGCGGCGTAAGCGCTCCGCTCATCTGCGTCTCGCAACCGCTGGTTCTCGTTTTCAATTACGATCACCGGACGCCTTATGTGGAGCAGTATGAACTGAACATCCAACGGCAACTCGACCGTTTCACCTCCTTGGAGGTTGGATATCTGGGAAGCCAGGGGCATCAGCTCGAACGGTTCGGCTACCTCGCCAATCAGCCTCTTCCCGGCACGACGCCGGTGGCGCAGCGCTGGCCATTTCCCGAATTTGGCCTGATCCAAGGAGTAGTCAATGGTGACGATTCAAACTACCATTCGCTTGCTGTCAAGCTGACGCGACGCTACGCCAACGGACTGACTGTCCTGTCCGGTTATACCTTTTCGAAATCCATCGACGATTCGAGCGGCGTTCGGACTCTCGGCTCCGATCCGCTGTTCCCCCAGAACACCTATTGCCTGTCGTGCGATCGGGGTTTGTCGGTCTTCGACCAACGCCACCGCTTTGTGACTTCGGTGGTCTACGATTTGCCTTTTGGGAAAGGCCGGAAGTTCCTCAACCAGGGGATCGCCAGCAAAACGATCGGCGGTTGGGAATTGAACTCGATCATCACAGTAGGCAGTGGATTTCCGCTGACCGTAGTTCCGGGATCGGACCGCTCGCAGACCACCACGGGCTACGACCGCACCAATGCGACCGGCCTCAGTCCCTCGCTCAATAATCCAAGCACGGGTGAATGGTTCAACATCGATGCGTTCTCGTTGCAGCCGCTCGGCACTTACGGCACTGCCGGCCGCGACGCTATCATCGGACCCGGCATTTTCACTTGGGATTTCTCAACGCTGAAGAACTTTTACTTCACCGAGAAGAGGTTTCTGCAATTCCGGTTCGAGGTATTCAATTTCCTGAACCATCCGAATTTCGGAGACCCGAATCTGACATTAGGCAACAATTCGATAAATAGCAGCAATGGGCAACCCATTCCGGGAACCGGTAGCTTCGGAACGATTACCAGCACCCGCACCGGAATCGATATGCGAGAGCTACAGTTCAGCTTGAAGGTAATCTTCTAAGCTCTCGACAAGAGTAGCTTATTCTTGGTTGCCCGTGGCCTTCCCCGGAAGCTCTTCCGGCGGTTGGAACACCAACCCGACCAGCGATCTTTAAATGGCGGCAGACCGAACCCGTCTTTATTCTCTGCGCGGTCCGCTGGTACTTGCGTTACTCGCTGTCACTGCGAGACGTTGAAGAGCTGCTAGAAGAGCGCGGGCTGCAAGCCGACCATACGACCGTGTGGCGCTGGGTGCAGCGGTACGGTCCAGAACTGGAGCAGCGCATGCGGCGGCATCTCAAGCCGACCAACAGATCTTGGCGGGTGGACGAGACCTCATCCGCGTGCAGGGACGCTGGTGTTACCTGTATCGGGCTATCGATTCGACCGGCGCCACCGTTGATTTTCTGCTTTCGGCAATGCGCGACGCAGAGGCAGCCAAACGGCTGTTTCGCAAGGCGCTAAGCCGACCGTCTCACCCGCAGCCTCGCGTCATCAACACGGATCTGGCACCGACTTACGGCTCGGCCATCCCTGACATAAAGAAGGAAGGGACCCTTCGCCGCCGCTGTCGGCATCGACCCGTGCAGTACTTGAACAATATTCTGGAGCAGGATCACCGAGCCATCAAACGCCGTGTGAACGCTAAGCAGGGTTTTCGGGAATTCCAGGCGGCATGGGGAACCATTCAGGGCTACAAAGTCATGCACATGATCCGGAAGGGGCAGGTGCGCTGGGTGAGCGGGGACGATGTTCGGCGTCAGATTCAGTTCATCCAGAAGCTCTTCGAACTGCCAGCCTAAGAACCGTGACGTGGATCGTCACTAGTCCAATCTCCGGCGCCCATCACAGTTGCAACACTTCCAACTGATATGCCAACAACGAAGACTGTAGGCGTGGCATAGAACTACGCGGTTTTACTATGTTTCCGTTCACCACGGCCACGCAGATCGATCGCGAACACAGACAGAATCTGACCCCGGTACCGAACCTTAATGATCCCGCTGCCGTGCGAGTCGCCTTGCACGACGGTAATCAATGCGTTCGCCGGGATAGTAACAATGATCCGCTCGCCATTCTCGTTCCGCATAGCAGTCGTTGGGACATTCAATTTGTAGGTCAGTCGCGACATGTATTTGCGCTAAACGCGGCCAGATCGTCGATTGTACACTGGAGCGGCAGATTACACAACCATTCGGAATCTCGCCTCTTCGCCGGTGATTCGGCAGGCCGCTTACTGTTGACAGCGAATCGCTTCAGCCTCACCGCTTTGTCACTGTAACTCGTACGGGCCGGTTCTACCAATTTGATACCCAATGGACATCCTGACAGAACGCTGTGAAGAGTATAAGATGTTATGCTCCTGAGCGTATGCCTCTCGATGCAATCGGCGAGTGTCCCGAACCACAGCTGTCCAAATTAGCCAGATCCCAGCGGTAGGACTGGTCAAAACTGGGCGAGCGAGGACGGGAAACGATCTCGGATAAAGCAGGTTTGCTCCGATGCTGTCCAATTTAGGTGGCGCTCCATTCGAGGGTGAGTTGGCGATCGTGCCAGCCGGCCAGAGCGGGCGGTGGTTGAAAGGGATCGTTAAGCCAGGGGAACAGATCCCGGTAAACAAAGAGTTGCTGGCGCAGCAACGCGCACAGATTGGACAGAGACCAACCAAAGCTGGCGCGGAGCTGCAGATATTTCAGCAGCAGCAGGGCGATCAATGCTGTCCAGATTTGCGTCTTCAGCGCGTTGGGTGAGGTCCCGACGAAGGTCTTGACGCGCAGCAGTTGCTTCAGCGACTTGAAAAACGACTCGATCTGCCAGCGATCCTTATAGACAGCGGTGACGGTGGTGGCTCCCCAGTCCAGATGGTTGGTGAAGAATGCCATCTCCTCCTGCTTGTCCTCCACCCACAGCACGATGCGGCGGTAAAGAGTCGTATAGGTGCCTGTTTTGGTGGTGGCACACAAACGCACCACTTGATCGGCACGAATGTTTCGATTTTGCGGTACCGTCCGTTCTTCCACGACTTCATGCTTGAGATCGGATTTGAACCGGGTGACGAAGAAGACGCCCTGCTGGGTCAAACGTTCCCACCAGTCGTAGTCCACATAGGCGCGATCCATCACCACCACCGTTCCAGGCGCAAACTGGAATTGGCGGGCGACTTCGATATCCGACGTTTTCCCGTCGGTAATGCACGCAAACGAGGGCAAGTAGCCGTTGTGGTCCAGCAGTAGATGGAGTTTGGCTGCTCCCTTCGTGCGTTTGTAGCGGGACCAATCGAATAGCGATGCGCACAGGTCGATGCTGGTGGAGTCCATGCTCACCAGCTTGGTTGCGGAACCGAAACTTCTTGGGGGACCCCACCACGGACTCGCAGCGCTCCCGTAGCTGGTGAAAGACAGCTTCATACAACTGCCAGGGCCGGTGCTGATTGGCATACGCCAGAGTGGAACGTACCGGTGCGCGCCCGACCCCCAAGTGCTTCAGCTTTCCTTCCGTTGCGGCCAAGCCGCCGCAGATCTCGCGCAGAGACTGAGCGCGGCCCAGTTGGCAAAATAGCATGGCCACAAACTGATCCCAGTAACTGAAGCCGCGCGCATGCCGCTCGGCCTTATGCTGTTGCACCAGTCCTTCAAATTCCAGTCGCGGAAACAGCTTCAATAGCTGCGAGAAAATGCTGCATAGGGTTAGAATTAGCCATGCAACGACGCGTAGCGGGGCCCATTTCGCATGTCCTTTCAATCGCGCTCGCTGCATTTTTTTGCCTCGCCGGGCTAGGAAAAGTCGCCGGAGTGTGGGGGCAAACCGGCATCGTAAGCAGTACCGGAAGCCGTAGCACGGCCCGAGCTTACCTCGACTCGAAGGTCTGCGCCGGATGTCATCCAGGCATCTGGGAGAGTTACCGCCGCACGGGCATGGGGCGATCGTTCTACCGGCCGACCGCTGACAACCGGATCGAAAACTATACAAAAATCTACTATCATCGCGCGTCGGACACTTACTACGCGATGGTGCAGCATGATGGGAAGTATTTCCAGCGCCAATATCAGCTCGACTTTCACGGCAAACAGACGAACATGTCCGAGGCGGAAATCGATTTCATCGTCGGGTCCGGCAACCACTCGCGAACCTATCTGCACCGGACCAGCCGCAATACTCTGATCGAACTTCCGCTGGCCTGGTATGCCGAGAAAGGCGGCTACTGGGCCATGAATCCTGGTTATGACCGCCCGGACCATCAAGGCAGGCGGCGGCTGATCGGCTACGATTGCATGTTTTGCCACAATGCGTATCCTGAGATTCCAGCCGAAACTCAACGGCGAACCGATCCAGTGTTTTTGAGCGTGCAGGAAGGCATCGACTGCCAACGATGCCATGGTCCCGGCGAGAAGCATGTCGCGCTAGCACGCAAGCCAAACACACCCGAGACAGACATACGCGCTGCGATTGCAAATCCAGCCCGCCTCGAGCCGGCACGACAGAATGAGGTTTGCCTGCAATGTCACCTCGAAACTACCAGCTTCCCATTGCCCAATTCGATCGTACGTTATGAGCGTCTGCCTTTTTCCTACAAGCCGGGCGAGCCGCTCGGAGAATTCATGCTGCATTTCGACCAGGCGCCCGGCCACGATGAGAACCAGCGTTTCGAGATCGCCGGGTCGGCTTACCGGCTCCAACGCTCGGCCTGTTTCGAGCAGAGCAATGGCGGGTTGCAATGCACGACCTGCCACGACCCGCATGATGTTCCGCGCGGCGGAGCAGCAGCCAGGCATTACACCGCCGTTTGCCGCCAGTGTCACAAGACGGCATTCGATCGCATCGTAGCATCTGGTAAGCACGCGGCCGAGACGGATTGCGTCAGCTGCCATATGCCCAAGCGCCGTACCCAGGATGCGGTTCACGTGGTGATGACGGATCACTACATCCAACGGCAGAAACCGACAGGGGACTTGGTGGCGGACATCCCTGAGCGGCTGGGCGACGCCAATCCATATCGGGGCGAGGTGGTTTTGTACTACCCGAAAACACTGCCGAAGCCCGAAGACGAATTGTACCTGGCGATCGCGCAGGTAAAGCAGAAGAGCAACCTGGGTGAGGGAATCAAACGTCTTGCTTCGGCGATTGAGAAGTATCGTCCCGATCGCGTCGAGTATTATCTGCAGTTGGCCGACGCATGGCGCGACAATGGCGAGCCTGGCCGGGCCATTCCGGTCTATGAGGAGGCGCTGCGGCGAAGTCCCGGCTCGATCCCTGCGCTTCAAAGCATGGCGCTTTGTCTGATGTCTCTTCGCGAACAAGCGCGAGCCGTCGAAATCCTGCAGCGAGCGCTCGAGACCGCGCCGCGAGACGCAGGCAGCTGGGACCTGCTCGGCACGGCTTACGTTGAACAAGGCAAAATATCCGACGCGTTGGCTGCGTTTCAAAAGGCGATCGAGCTGGATGACACGATGGAGGAGGGATACAACAGTCTGGGCGGAGTTCTGCTACAGACTCGCGATCTTGCTCGATCCGAGCGGGCGCTGCGGAAAGCGGTCGCGCTCGATCCGAACTACGCGCAAGCGCACAACAATCTCGCGAATCTGCTTTCGATATCTGGCCATTTCGACGAAGCACGCTATCATTTTGAAACGGCGCTGAGGGTGAGGCCGAACAACGCGGCAGCCCGCTATGACTATGCGGTGGCGCTGGCGCGCGCGAGCCGCCGGGACGAGGCTCAGCAGCAGCTTGAGACTGCGCTCCAGAGCGATCCGAACTCGGCCAATACGCATGAGTTCCTGGGAACACTTCTCGCGGCCAAAGGGCAACTTACGCCCGCGATCGAGCAGTATCGCGAGGCGGTGCGCATACGGCCCGAATTCAGCCGGGCGAACTTGCACCTCGGAGAGGCGCTGGCCGAGGCAGGAGATCTCAGGGGCGCTTTGCCATATTTGCGGAAGGCTGCCGAGAGTTCGGATACCGCAATCCGGGAGGAAGCGCTGGCTGTCTTGAAAAAAGTAACCGTCTCCCACTGAGCTTCGGCGCCAACCCTCCTTTACACCGTTATTGCGTTGCAATATAAATTGACAACCTCTGTAACGAATGCGGAAACGACGTTTGCCGGCGCGCAACAGGGCTTTAAGGAGGTCAACTGGACCCTGACCTCGACGACCAAGTACCCGAGCAACTGCGTAAGTCCCAATCCAGGCGGCGTTGTTGACGCTGGGTTGGCCCCCCAAGGCTCGGAAACGATTCTGCTGGTTGCTCCTGGCGGCCGTTTGACGCCGCAGTTGAACCAACTTGATATTAGCCTCCGGCGAGCATTCGTGATCCATGACCGTTGGACCATCAAGGCAGAGGGACAGATCTTCAACGTTCTCAATGCCAATACCGTTTACGCCGAGGGCCAGACGCTGGGATCATCGATCACGCCGTTCGTAAAGGGCGGCATCGGCGGTACGCCGACCGCGATTCTGAACCCGAGGATGCTGCAGTTGGTGGTGCAGTTCAAGTTCTGATCTGGTTGACATAAGGCGTACGATAACCTCAGATTTTGATACGCCTACCAGCCGGGGCTTTCGACGTTTGTGCTCAGGACGAACGTGCCTGACCAAGGAGGAGGATTCAGCCTATGCCCCAACATGGCGGCCCACGCTACTCGATAAAGGGATAAAATTGGAGAGGGAAAAAGCTCATCGGGAGGACGCCAATGAGAGCCGGATGGAATACCCGAACTTCAGTGGGTCTCATGCTAAGCCCACTCTTCGTTTTGTTCGCGCAGATTGCCACGACCACGGCGGCTAGCGCGGAACCTGCCAACCTAACGTCGCACGAACCAGTGACATTCTCGAAGGATATCGCACCGATCTTTCAAGCGAAATGCCAGGAGTGCCACCAGCCGAATTCCATCGCGCCAATGTCGCTAATCACCTTTAAGGAGTCACGACCATGGGCGCGTTCCATTAAGGAGCGTGTGGTGACCCGCCAGATGCCGCCATGGCATATCGACCGCAGCGTTGGCGTGCAGAAGTTCAAGAACGACATGTCGCTGACCGATGAGCAGGTGAACACGATTGCGCGCTGGGTAGATGGCGGAGCGCTGGAGGGCGATCCGAAGGATCTGCCGCCACCCAAGCCGCTGGTGACCGACAACGAGTGGAAGGCTGTGCGAGACGGCTTTGGACCGCCCGACCTCGTGATCCAGTCGCCCAAGTTCACTATGCCTGCCCAACATCAGGACGTGTGGTTCCGCCCGATGTCCGACATTCCGCTCACTGAGCCACGCTGGGCAAAACTCGTGGAGATTCGTCCGACTAGCTTGACGGCACGGAGGATCATCCATCACTCCATTGCATACCTGGTGCTGAATAACGATCTGGAGGCCGTCAGCACGGGCACGGCCAATGGGCCCAACCGCCGCGGCGATAGCGCAGCGGATCTGGTGAACCGACGGCCGCAATTGATGGAGTGGGCTATCGGAAAGGGCTACGACCTGTATCGGCCTGGCACGGGAAAATTGATCCTGCCGGGCGAAAAGATTTCCTGGGATCAGCATATTCATGCCGTCGGCGAAGATATCACCGCGGGCTCCGAGATCGGAATCTGGTTCTACAAGAAGGGCGAGGAGCCGAAAAAACGAAGCTATCTGATCGGGTTCACCGGGCTCCGGAATGGGCAAACTCTGGATATACCGCCGAACTCGTTTGCCCAGACCGAAGGCTTCACCGTGCTCAAGGAGAATACGCTGATCGAGAACTTCCAACCGCACTTTCATCTGCGCGGAAAATCAATGCAGGTCGAAGCGATTCTGCCGGACGGGAGCTCACAAATCGTGAGCTACGTGGGGAATTTCAACTTCAACTGGATGACCAACTACATCTACGCGGACAATGCCGCCCCCGTGTTCCCCAAAGGGACCGTCATTCACGTCACGGCTTGGTATGACAACACCAAGGCCAACAAGAACAATCCGGATCCGGACCAGTGGGTTGGTTACGGCGATCGCACTGTCGACGAGATGGCGCACGCCTGGATGAACGTGGTCTACCTGAACGACGATGAGTACAAGACCCTGCTGGCTGAGCGCAAGGGACAGATGGCACAGGCGGTGACTGGCCAAAAGTTGCAATGAAGCGACTGCCGGCTATTTGCGCCGCTGGCGCTCTCGTTGGCGGCGTGCTTTTGTTCAGTCAAACCATCCCCGAGCCGCGGAAGAAGTTCGGCGCCAGTATTACGGGCGCGTTTGAGGGCTGGTTCACCCGCGACAAAGATTCCCGCACTTTTCTAGTCGGATACTTCAACCGCAACACGGAACAGGAGCTTGACATTCCGATTGGGCCGGATAACCGAATCGAGCCCGGCGGCCCCGACATGGGTCAGCCGACGCATTTCCTCTCTGGCCGGAGGTATGGAATGTTCGCGATTCCCGTACCCAAGGATTTCACGCCACAGGACAAGTACACGTGGACAATCTTCGTGAATGGCCAGTACAACAGTATTCCGCTTCGGCTGAACACTGACTACGTTATCAGCCCCTTCAGTGAGATCGCCGTGAACAACACGCCTCCCGTCATTCGGTTTGAGCAGAACGGAACTGCGATTCAGGGCCCCGTTGCAATGCTAGCCGATGCCCCGGTCCGTACAACTTCATGGTCCAATCCGCTAGTTTTGACGCTCTGGATCACCGACGATATGAAGTATACAAGCGGCACGAATGCGCCGAGATCAGGCGATCGTCCGCCGGTGACGCTCCTGTGGTCGAAATACCGGGGACCCGGCGTGGTGAGGTTTGATAAAGCAAACCCGCCGGCCGAGACGTTGGGGACGGTGGATAAGGAGAGCGAAGGTTTCAGCGGGAAAGCGACCACGAGCGCCACGTTCAGCGAAGCCGGTGATTACGTGTTACACGTGACCGTGAACGATTACTCGGGCGATGGGGGCGGCGGCTTCCAGTGCTGCTGGACAACGAGTCTGGTTAAGGTTTCAGTCACGCCATAGCTGGTCCAAAACCTGGCACTGACCTGTCGTTCGCCAAAAATATGTCCGTGGCCAGCACGTTCACTTTCCGAGAGAATAGTCGATTCTCATGCTGGCCATCATTCTGTATCTGTTTCGGTTTGTTCGATTGCTGGGCTCTGGGCATCAAGCCGTCGCTGTCGAGAACCTAGCCTTGCGGCTGCAGCTGGCAGCATACAAGAGGAAGCGCAGACGGCCTGTGCTGACGCAATGGGATCGGTTGTTCTGGGTCGGCCTGTCTCAGGTTTGGAGTGATTGGCGCCACGCCCTGATTTTCGTCCAGCCGGATACGGTGGTGCGCTGGCAACGAGAACGTTTTCGCAGATTCTGGGCCCGACTCTCGAGACCCAAAGGTCCTCGCCGAGGAAGACCTGCCGTGGCCAGCGAAATCCGCAGTCTGATCCGGCAAATGGCTATCGCTAATCCGCTGTGGCGAGCACCGAGAATTCATGGCGAGTTGAAGATGCTGGGCATCACAATATCGGAGCGAACCGTATCACGTATTTTGCGGACTGTTTCCCCGCCCCCTTCTCAGACGTGGAAGACTTTTCTCCGAAATCAATTGGGTCAGATCGTATCGGTTGATTTCTTTACGGTTCCGGCGATCCGGCTGCGGGTGCTGTTCGTGTTTCTGGTGCTGGAACACCGCCGACGCGAGGTGCTCCACTTCAACGTGACCGAACACCCAACCTCAGCTTGGGTTGCACAGCAGATTGTTGAGGCTTTCGCCGATCACGAAACTCCTCGTTATCTAATCCGGGATCGGGATGGCGTTTATGGGAATGAGGTATGGAGCCGTCTGAAGTCGATGGGCATTGGGGAGGTGCTGACAGCGCCTCAAAAGCCCCTGGCAGAACGCCTACGCCGAGCGATTGATCGGATCGATACGACGGGAGTGTTTGGACCACTTCATTATTCTGAACGCACTAGACACTTGAAGAAGACGCTGGCCGCATATTTTCGCTACTACCACCGATCACGCCCACATCTGGCACTCAGCAAACAATGCCCCATCGAGCGTTAGGTTATGAAACATGGCGCGATCGTAGCGATCGCAGAACTCGGCGGCCTCCATCATCGCTATGAACGTATTGCGACATGAGATGAAACCGGATGCATTATTGGCGAACGACAGGTCCCGTTTGATCCGACAATCCACGATCAAAACAGGAATCTTCCGATTCTAGTGCTACATTAGCGGTACTCTCCAGGATTTTCCGGTTGGAGAGCCAGCGGATGCTGGGCAACGGATTGCCCAGTGAAACAGCGAAAACGCCTTACGTTACCGTCACCGCCGCCGCCGCGAATCCGATCACGCTTCGGGAATGAGTTATCAGGGCATCAAGGCGCTGCGTCCGGCGGCGAGCGACTCGTCTTCGTAACCTCGACTTCCGCTTCGCCCAATACGCTCGCCGATCGGCTCGCAGGACTCTGCTACAGCCGAGGCCGGGAAAATGAATATCAAGGGGCACTTCTAATGCACTCAATAAGGGGATATTTCTAAAGGCGGTTGACAAAAAAACAATTTTTCTCTTGATAATCCACTTTCAGGCGCGTATACTCCAATCAACATCCCTCATCGGAGTCGATCGATTCGATCGACGAAGATCCCCTAGCCGTCCTCCCTAGCAAGAGAAAAAAAGGAATCTTCACATCACCATGAAACCCCTCGTGAAAAAGCAGTGGACGACGACTCTCATCCTCGCGGCTGTGCTTGCGCCTGGATTGTGGCAAGCTCACGCTCAGACTGTACCTATCACGCCCCTGCCGTTTACCGCTGTCAGCGAAACTGCCGCCTCGACGCTTCTGATCCCGTATTTCGAGGTTGATCTCAGCAATCCCAACGGGAGGAACACGATATTTACCATCAATAAGGGCGGCCGGGTGGACTCATTCGCTGGAAACCCAAACAACAATGCTCCGACTGCAGTCTTGACCCATGTCACCGTTTGGAGCGATTTGGGCGTTCCCGTGTTCAACTTCAACGTCTATCTGACAGGCTACGATGTTGAGACCGTCAATATGCGGAATGTATTAGCGGGTACGCTGCCGCGAACCGCCAGTGCCGGACAGGACCCGACCGATACAATCTCTCCGAAGGGCCCTCATTCGCAAGATATCAACTTCGCCAGCTGCAACGGTATACTTCCATACGGCGTACTCACCGCGCTACAGGTAAGCAATTTGACTGCGTCGCTAACGGGGAACGCCGCTCCCACTCTCTGCTCCGGAATAAATCATAGCGACAACGTTGCACGTGGTTATGTCACTGTCGACACGGTGAACAATTGCACCCCAAGGAATGCCGGGGACCCAAGCTATTTTGGAGCTGGCGGTAGTGGTGACGCAACCAACCAGAACGATTTGACTGGCGAGGTATATTATATCGATCCGAGCAATAACATATCGCGCGGTATCAATGTCGTTCACGTTCATTCGCCCGAATTCGGCATTACGGATCCGATTGTCACAACATCCGGAAACTACACCTTCTACGGACGCTTGAGCGGCTTCACCGCTATCGATCAACGTGAGCCGTTGTCGACGTCTTTCTCAGCTCGCTTCAACCCGGGTGGATCGCCTAACTCCTGGAGAATTCCGACTCCGGCGGCGGGCAGGACTACGCTAATCGTTTGGCGCGACCCCAAAGTTCCACAAGTTCCTTTTACTTGCGGCACGCTACCCGCATGGTATCCATTGGGCCAGGAAAGTATTACCGCTTTCGACGAACAAGAACATCTGCAAGCCATTATGAGTGTGACGCCGTTTCCAGCCGCCACTCAGATGGTGCAAATAGGAAGCACTGCCCTACCGGTGAGTTTCCCAGCGGGCATTCTCTGGCTCGACCTGAATACGACCGTGGCCGGAGCAGCCGGACCTACGACCGATACCGCAGCCGCACAAGCCTGGGTGCAGGTGATTGACGGGAAATTGGGCGTGCTGCATAACGCGCAGCAGTATGACAGCGCCACCAAAGCCAGCCACGTCAGTCAATAGATCTCCACCCGGCGCATCGTTGAAACACAAGAGCCTAGCACCCGCATGTTTGGCCGTCGCTGCATTTGTCACTAGCGGCACGAGTCAACAGAGAGTCCCGTCCTGCCCAACTTTTGACAATAGGCAGCTCGGTTCTAGTGGAGTGCTCGCCCTCGTCTGCGGCCAGGCCCCCTGGCCGGGCCTGCCGAGGCTTTCTCCTAAACTGATGTTGGTGAGCCAGAGCCGGCCCAGGGCGTCCGGCCCGATCCAGGGGGACCGCCCGACTGCGGTAACCGCCGCGGCATTGCGCTTTGCCCGTTTCGACGCAGGCTTGCCCACATCGGGACAATGGCGGGAAGGTTTCCGCATTGCCGATATGAATGGCGATGGTCACCTGGATATCGTGCATGGTCCCGCGCGAAAACAGCCTGGACCTCCAGTGATTTTTCTCGGCGACGGAAAAGGATCCTGGACGCAGTGGAAAGAGGCGCGGTTCCCATCGCTTCCCTATGATTACGGTGATGTCGAAGTCGCCGATTTCAACGGGGACGGACATCTTGATATCGCGCTAGCAGTCCATCTGCACGGCTTCTTTGTGCTCGCCGGCGACGGACATGGCAGCTTCAGTAACGCCAGCGCGGGTTTGGAAGGTAATTTCTCGTCTCGTGCCATCCGCGTGACGGACTGGAACGGCGATGGGCTGCCTGATTTGATAGCGGTATCGGAAGGGCTTAGCCAGGCAAGCTCACAATCCCCGGCGGATCGTGATGGTGTGGTTGTTTTTCTCAATCAAGGGCCCAAGGGCTGGCGCAAAAGCGAGCGGAGCCTGAGTAAGGGCATCTACAGCGACTCGATCGCCTTGGGCGACTTCGATGGCGATGGCCACCTCGATATCGCCACCGGCTCGATTATGATCGACCGCAAGGACCTGGTGAGACTGTGGCGCGCGGACGGCATCGCAACCCCAGTTGCCGTGGATCTTCCGGGCGCCCATCAATTTGTGCAAGCAGTCGCGGCCGGGGATTTCGATAACGATGGGAAAGACGATCTAGCAGTTGCATACCTCAGTCTCGAAAACGATATTTGGTATTCGGCGCTGGACCTGTTCTATGCGCGCGCCGGTGGGAAATGGGAGCGGCTGTCGCTCTCGAAGGAAGCTACCGTAGAGGGTCCGGTGGCACTGGCCACTGGTCATCTCCTGGGCAAAGGAACGCTGGATCTAGTCGCTCTCACTACGCGGGGAGAGACCGTCGTGTATCTCGCTGACGGGCATGGCGGACTCGTGCGAAACAGCCTCAATTTGCTAGTGTATGGCGGGGGATGCAGAGGAGCTCATGTCCAACTGGCCGACCTGGATGGCGACGGCCGGGATGAAATCATCGCTGCGTTTGCAGACGAGCCCGGAGATCGATGTTCCAGCGGCGGCGGCATTACCGCCTGGAAGTCGATTGAGGGCAACCCTAAAATGACCACTCGATAAGGATCTGTAAAAACATTTAGACGCAAAACAGGCAAATTGTGGCAGAGGCATTCCGGCCTGTGTTGGGTTTAGCGGGTTACTTCACGGCTTCAACACGCGCGCGTCGGCAAATGGTTGCAGAAAACGTTTTTTTCGCAACCTCTGGACGGCAGTTCCAGACCACCAACAGTAAAAAAGTGCATCAGGAGAATGGTAATGACAATAACGCAGCGGTTTGCTCCGCATGATTCGAAAGGCCGCCGGATGCTAACGCCGTCCCGACTATTTATTTGCTTGCTCTCCTTTTTGATGATCGCGGGAGCGCAAGCTGCTAACGTCAAGTACACTCTGAGCGGAGTTACTTTTTCAGATACCGCTACTGCCAGCGGCTCGTTCCAGTACGATGCCGCCACCAACACCTATAGCAACGTCAACATAACGACGACTGGCGCCACGCGGGCCGGTGAGACTTACAATTCCGTCTCCAGCGGTTTTGCTGGAGATAGCGGCGGAGTCCTTCTCGTCACTACGCCGGAGGGATCCCAAGCAGGGCTGCCAGGTTTGTCGCTGCTCTTTTCGCCGGTACTTCCGGGCACTGCGGGAACGGCCACTTTGACTGGGCAGGAGGCGGATTGTTCAGATTCCGGATGCACCGTTCCTTCCGGTACGATCCGCTCCATCACGGCTGGGACAGTCACTGCGAACTGCACTTAAGCCCAGCACGCATTTGGGATGGGCTGAGATTCGTCATCCGTTCCATCCGCTGCGAGGCCAGCGCTTCGAAGTACTCAAGGTGCGACGCCTAGCGGGCGTCGACACTCTGATCCTACGCGAGTTGGAGCGCGGTACGTTCAGCGTCGCGCGCGAATGGACGGACTGGGCCGATCCGTCTGCGTACGACTTGCTCGCCTTGCCGCCGCAGCGGCTCGAGGCGAACTCACTTTTTGAATTGGTCACCTTATTAGAGCAGCTGGATACTAGCCAATCCGCTAACAAAAAGAGTTGAACAATGTGCCAATGTCGAATACAATCAGACCAGTTATACACGTGGTCTGATGAAAATACAGAAACAGTCGGCCGTCGCCTTGCGCAAACGCCGCCAGGCGCTTTTGCGTCAACTGCCCCCACTCAAGGCCATCCTGCGTGGCTCTCTCATCGAGCGTTACAAACGTTGTGGCAAGCCGGGATGCAAATGCGCCGACGGTCCAGGGCATGGCCCCAAGTATTATCTTTCGGTGAGCTACCCGGGCCTGCGGCCACAGATGGATTACGTGCCGCAGGAGTCTTACCCCCACATCACCGAGTTGCTGGCCAACTATCATCGAGCCCGCGAGATCTTAGAGCAGATCTGCGAGATCAATCGCGAGCTGCTGCGCCGGCGAGAGGCGCTCTAAGGGGTCGCCATGAGCGAAGCACATTCCGCCCTCCCCACATCGATCGATGTGGGATTGGGCGGCGTGCTCCTCGCCAACATGCTCGAAGGCTGGCTCACAGGCGACCCCAACTTTTTCGCGACTGCGGAGACAGCCAATGAACCAGAAGATCTCAGAGCTCCACCGGAGCAAACCCGCCTACATTTATTTGCGCCAGTCGACACCGGGTCAAGTGTTCCACCATCACGAGAGCACCGAGCGCCAGTATGCGCTGCGGGAGTTGGCTCTGGAACTGGGCTGGAGCGAAGCCGCGATCCGCACCCTCGACCGGGACCTGGGAAAGACCGGGACCGAGATGACCCGGCGGGAAGACTTCAAGACCTTGGTGGCGGATGTCTCGATGGGTCAAGTGGGTGCGGTGTTTGCCTTGGAAGTCTCGCGGCTGGCACGCTCGAACCTCGACTGGCATCGGCTACTGGAGTTGTGTTCGCTCACCCACACGCTGGTCATCGACGAGGATGGCTGCTACGATCCGGCGGATTTCAACGACGGCCTTTTGCTCGGATTGAAGGGGACCATGGCCCAAGCCGAGCTTCATTTTTTGCGCGCGCGCCTCCAGGGCGGTAAGCTCAACAAAGCCAAGAGAGGCGAGTTGCGTTTCCCACTGCCCGTCGGTTATTGCTACGACGAGCAAGGCTGCATCGTCCCGGACCCCGATGAAGAAGTGCGGGGCGCGGTGGGGTTGGTGTTTCGCCTCTTTCGCGAAACCGGCACCGCCTTTGCGGTGATGCAGCGATTCATGGAAGGCTCATTGCGATTTCCCAAGCGGGCCTATGGTGGGGCGTGGGATGGCAAGATTGTATGGGGTCGGTTGAGCCACAGTCGGGTGCTGGGTATGCTCAAGAACCCATCCTATGCGGGGATGTACGTCTTTGGGCGTTATCAGTATCGCCGCGAGATCAGTCCGCAGGGTGAGATCCGCAAACGGATGCATGCGGTCGCTATGCCGGATTGGCGCGTCAGCTTGAAACAGCACCACGAGGGATACATCACTTTGGAAGAGTTCTTTCAGAACCAGAAGCAGTTGGAGAAAAACCGCACCAACGGTGAGGCGATGGTGTTGAGCGGCCCGGCGCGCGAAGGCTTGGCCTTACTGCAAGGGCTGCTGTTGTGCGGTAGCTGTGGCCGCGCACTCACGGTACGCTACCTCGGTAACGGCGGCATTTATCCAAACTATCAATGCAACTGGTTACGCCGCGAAGGCTTGGCTACCAAAGACTGCATGAGCTTTCGGTGTGACCTGCTCGATCGCGCCATCGCCGAAGAAGTATTGCAAGCACTGCAGCCGGCCGAGCTCGAGCTCGCATTGGCAGCCCTGCGAGAGCTGGAATCGCGCGATCAAACCATCCTGCGCCAATGGCAGATGCATCTCGAACGCGCCGACTATGAAGCCGCGCTCGCCGAGCGGCGCTATCAAGAAGTGGATCCGTCCCAGCGTCTAGTAGCGAGTACTCTGGAGCGCCGCTGGAACGATGCGCTGCTGCACTTGGAGGACCTCAAAAAGCAAGCCGCGGAGTTTCAGCGGCAAGAGGCCCGCGTCGCCACTCCCGAGCAAAAGGCTAAACTCTTCGCTCTAGCCAGGGATATGCCGCGTTTATGGCATGCCTCAACTACACAGGCTAAGGACCGCAAGCGGATGTTGCGCCTGCTCATCAAGGATATTACGGTCGAGAAGCGACCGAATCAGAAGAAGCTGTTGGTTCATATCCGCTGGCAAGGCCGCGCCTGCACCGATCTGTCCGTGGAGCTGCCGCCCAATATCGCCGACCAGGTACGTTATCCTGCAGCCCTTGTCGACCGCGTCCGAGATCTGGCTCAAAGCTTACTCGATGCGCAGATCGCCGACCAGTTCAACCGAGAAGGACTGGCCAGTGCCAGACGTAAGCCGTATACGGTGAAAATGATCCAGTGGATTCGGAAGTGCCATGGGATACCGCCTGCTGCGCTCCAGAAGCCCGAGGAGTTAACCGTCCAACAAGTGGCCAAAGACTTTGCCGTTAGCGATCACGTGGTCTACTACTGGATCGCCCATGGCTTGATCCAAGCGCGACGAGTTAACTCTGGAAAGCCGTATTGGATTACACTCAACCCGACAGACGTACAAAACCTCCGGGACTGGGTGCGTAACTCCAGCAGAATCCAGAATGGCAGAGCATCCCTAAACCCGCCTGGCGGAGGTGCATTATGAAGCCACCATCGGATCGGCGACTGCCACGGTCGGCACCTCGGCGCCGCTGCAATGGTTCCTGGCCGGGGTGACGTTTGCCGATGGCGCTACGGCCGGTGGATCCTTCACCTTCAATGCAGGCACTGGCACGTTCAGTAACGTCAACATCACCACCCAGAGCGCCAGCCGGAACGGAGCTACGCATAATAGCGTGTCAGCCGGAATCACGGCCGACAGTACTGGGGTTCTATTTGTTACGTCCACCGCGCCTAACCAAACCGGACTGCCAGGTTTTTCCATGTTCTTTTCACCGGCGCTGGCGGCTACTGGAGGATCGTCAGGTTTGACTGGCCAAGAGGCGAATTGCGCTGACCCCGCCTGTGGTACGCCTAACGGTACAACACGTCTCATCACGGCCGGTTATGTGACAACCACACCGCTACTGACCATCAGCAAGAACCACACCGGAAACTTTATACAAGGGGATATTGGCGACGTCTACACGGTCGTGGTGACCAACGTTTCCGGCGCTCCAATAACCACTGGGCTGGTGACCGTGACGGAAAACCCACCAACCGGGCTGAGCGTGACGTCCATGTCGGGCCCTGGCTGGACGTGCAGTTTTCCAACCTGTACGCGCTCCGACGTGCTACTCACTGGTCAGAGTTACCCGGCCATTTCTATTGCAGTGAACGTGGCAGCGAACGCCCCCACAAGTGTGACCAACCAGGTCACTGTAATAGGCGGAGGATCGGGGCCGGCGACCGCGTCCGATCTGACTACAATCGTTGCTCCACCGCCCATGCTGACCATCGGCAAGAGCCACGTAGGGAGCTTCGCGCAGGGACAGGCCGGCGCTCAGTACACGATCTCGGTCCGCAACGCCGGCCTCGGGGCGGCCTTGGGTTTGGTGACGATGACTGAAACACCGCCTTCCGGGCTGACAGTAACAGCCATGTCAGGCACGGGCTGGACCTGCAACACCGCAACATGTACCCGCGCCGACGCGCTGCCCGCTGGGGCAAGCTATCCGGCCGTCACGGTAACGGTCAACGTTTCCGGTTCCGCAACGTCGCCAGTGGTGAACACGGCTTCCGTTTCCGGTGGCGGCTCCGCTTCAGCCGCTGTCGCCGATTCCACTGTCGTTACCTCAACACAGTCGTTGCTCCTGGTGAATCGGAAAGTGCTGAACTTCGGAATCAGCGGCTCGTTGATCACTAGTCCGCAGACTGTTCTGGTTACCATCCCCACCATCCCGAACGCGGCTTGGACCGCAACGTCCGACCATTCCAACATAACGGTGAGCCCAGGTTCTGGAATCGGCGGAGGAACGTTCCAGGTTTCCACCGTTGCCGGAGCAAGCGGTGCGATTACCGTCACTGTTCCGGGCGTAAGCAACACGACCCAAACCATTCAGGTGAACATCAGGAACGTTGTTCCCACTTTGCCATCTGGCAACTTTGATACACCGCTCAGCGGCGTTACCGGAGTCGTCGGCGCGATTCCAGTCACCGGCTGGACGCTGGATAACATCGAAGTCACGCATGTGGATGTTTTCAGAGAGCCGGTGGCGGGCGAGATTCCAGGCAGCCTGGTTTTCGTCGGCACGACAACATTTTCCGCCGACTCAAGACCCGACGTGGAGTCCCTCTTCCCAGCTTCTCCCCTACAATACCGGGCCGGTTGGGGCTATCAGTTGCTCACCAACCTCCTGCCGAATTCCAGTGGTTCCGGCGCTCCCGGCAACGGCACTTACAAACTGCATGCAGTAGCGTTTGACGTGGCGGGCTTGCAGCTTGATCTGGGGACCAAAACCATCACAGTTGACAATGTGCAGGCGGTGAAACCCTTCGGTACCATCGATACGCCCACACAGGGAGGCACGATTTCAGGGACCGCTTCGGTGAACTTCGGTTGGGCGTTGACGCCGCAACCCGGGATGATACCAATTGATGGATCAACCATAACAGTGGTGATCGATGGTGTATTAGCTGGAAATCCGACTTACAATCAGTTCCGCAGCGACATTGCGAGCTTCTTCCCCGGCTACAAAAACAGCAACGGTGCGGTGGGTTTCTTCTACATCAATACGACTGCACTGGCCAATGGAGTTCACACTATTTCCTGGAATGTATTCGACGATCTGGGACACGGAGAGGGATTGGGCAGCCGATACTTCACCGTGCAGAATACCAGTGGCGGCGTTGCGGCACCCGAAGACTTGATCGACGAATCGGTTACGGGAAAAGCCGTTCAAGTTCGTCGTGGATTGAACCGCAACCGCCCGCCTGAGCCAATCGCGCAGGATTCCGACGGCACGTATTCCGTGACTATGGAAGAAGTGGGGGTGATCGAACTACATCTCGGCGCGGCCAGCGGCAACACGTTGGTGCAAGGCGAAGCGCGGGCGCTGCCGACTGGTTCAACTCTGAAGGGCGGAGTCTTTTACTGGCAGCCTGGTCCAGGCTTCCTGGGCGAATACACGATGCGGTTTTCGCGTCCGGACGGAACCACGATTCCGGTGCGGGTGAAAATCGTGCCGAAGCGCTACCCGATTCAATAACGGGCATCTGAATTGTGTAGGGCGAGATGGCGAGCCGCTAAAAAACTTTTCTCACTGTCGCGGTTGTGATAATGTCCGCAATTGGGGACAGCGATGAGCGAGCGGGAGTTGCCACGAGCAGCAGGGCTGGCGCAGGTTAGAGCTGGGGGAATGCTAACAAGAGAGAGTGTGCGCATTCGCGGGCGCGGAGCGTGCACTGTCTAGACGGGAGTAACGCGATCGCCTGGTCGATCTACGGCAAAACAAACGCAATCAACAAATCGCCGCGACTCGGATCGAACAGCTGGCTTCCGCCCGTAGCTGCGACAACCACGTACTGCTTTCCGTTCTTACCCTGATAACTGATCGGAGCCCCATGTGCTCCGGCCTCGATCTTTTCCGTCCAGACTTCCTTGCCCGTCTTTGCATCAAACGCGCGGAACCGATTGTCGTCGGTCGCACCGATGAAAACCAGGCCTCCCGCCGTTGCGACGGACCCCCCCAAATTCGGCCGGCCCGTGTTACGTTTGCCCTCGGGCAGGTTGTCACTGACGCCCAGCGTGGATTGCCATGCAATCTCGCCCGTGTTGACGTTGATGGCCGTCAATCTCCCCCAGGGCGGCTGATTACAGGGCAGACGCTCGTCCTGTTTCCAGAACCGCATCGATCCCTTATAAGGCACCCGGTCAAAGGCTTTGCCGTCCTTGCTTGGGACCATAACGTTCGTGCTACCCAGATCCTGTGTGTTGACGAAGAGATAGCCAAGCGTCGGGTCGAATGAGGAAGGGTTGAAGTTACCGCCGCCGATCGAGCTGGGGAAGATAACGCTGGGTGTGGTCGAATAGTGCGTGAACGGACCGCCAGAGTGCATTCCGCCGGGAACGCTGTCGAACAGCGCCTCGCAGAATTTTTGGAGTTCCGGCGTCACCGTTGCAATGTCGGAACGCTGGAAGCTGTTGCGTGCCAGCGGCGGCGGCTTCACTGGGAAGGGCTGCGTGGGCCACGTGGTGTCGCCCGGTAGTACATCATTCTGCGGGATGGGCCGTTCTTCCACTCCGTAAACCGGCTCGCCAGTAACTCGATTGAGGACGTAGACAAAGCTCATCTTCGTTACCTGCGCGACAGCCGGTATCGTCCGGCCACCTTGCTTGATATCGAACAGTACAGGGGGCGCGGAGAGATCGTAATCCCAGGTATCGTGATGGACCGCCTGAAAGTGCCACTTGCGTTTGCCGGTCTGCGCGTCAACAGCCACGAGAGAAGTCCCGAAGAGATTCGCACCTTTGCGGTCGCCGCCCCAATAGTCTGTGGTGGGCTCGCCGAAGGGCATGTAGAGAATGCCGCGCTGCGTGTCGAGCGTGAAGAAGCCCCAGACGTTGGCCCCGGACCGGTTCTTCCATGCATCACCTTCCCAGGTATCACTGCCCGTCTCGCCGGGCCGCGGAATCGAATGGAATGTCCACGCCAGTTTGCCGGTGCGAACGTCCCAGGCGCGGGTATCGCCCGCCGCGCCAACGCTGGGCGTTTCCTGCACCAGTGCGCCGGTGATGATGAGGTTCTTATAGACGATCGGCGGCGAAGAGAGGCCAAAGGGCGCGCCCGCCAGCCCGTTTAAGGCTCCTGGCTTCATATCGAGTACGCCTTCGTTGGCGAAGCCCGGAGAAAGTTTGCCAGTCTCGGCGTTCAGGGCGTAGAGTTTTCCGGTATCGGTGCCAAAGTAGACCTGCGGCGGGTTCTGCTTATCTCCCGCCCAGTATGCGAGGCCGCGTCGAGCCGGATTGCCGTCGGGAACGTTGAAGGCCCAAAGTTCCTGGCCAGTTTCGGAATCCAGCGCAACCACACGCTTGAACTGCGTTGTCAGGTACAGAATTCCCCCAACAACTAGAGGAATCGTTTCCGAAGAGGGGCCGCTCGCGCCTGTCATACCAGCTTGCACGCCTTGCGGATTCATATGATAATTCCACGCCCGCGTCAGCTTCGTGACGTTTTCGGGTGTGATCTGACCGAGAGGTGAGTAGCGGTTGCTACCCGGATCGTGGCCGAACATAGGCCAATCAACCTGTGCCACGCCGAGCGGGGCGAGGATGACTAGGAAGGCAAAGAAGGAAGCAGTGGGGCGCATTGGCACTCTATACAATACCCGATTTCCCCGGAACCAGCGACGTGGCGCAAGCACTAGTGGGGTTTACGTGTTTGGAATATCCGATCAATTCAGGTCGGATGAAACCGATCATACTCAATTCAGTCACTGGGCCGTTACTACATCACACTAACGAACGTCGCAGCTTCGGTGGAGTGTATACTGTGCGTAGCCGGGACGCCAAAATAGGAATTCTGGTTAAGGAGGGATGATGTCACCCTATACGAGACGTGATTGGGGAAAGCTGGCGCTGGCCGGGTTGCCCGGCGCCGCTACCTTGCTAGACCTCAGGCCGGCGTTCGCCGGTCCCTCTGCAAAGCCGAGTTCCACATGGGCAGGCGTCCAGGTCGGCATGAATGTGCCGTACAACTTTGGCACGCGGACGACCATGAGCGCTGAGGATGTGCTGGAGAAATGCATCCAGCTCGGTGTAGGGACAGTCGAGTTGAGGGCGCAGCCGATCGAAAAATCCCTCGGCCTACCGGCCAATCTTGTATTAGGTCCGGCGCCCGCGGATTACCAGGCTGCTCGCACTCGCGCCGGTTCAGTTCCCGGCGTTTCGCAAGGTGGCGGCGCTGCGTCAGTGGCCGGAAGTGTCGCGACAAAGGACAACGCATCAGCGGGCAGCCCCAGCCAGGGCGGTCCGCCGCAGACGCCCGAGCAACTGGCGGCCTACAAGGCGGCGGCAGACGAGCTTCGCAAATGGCGCTTGTCGCTCCCGATGAGTAAGGCCAAGGATCTTCGCAAGAAATACGAAGAGGGAGGCGTGGCCATCGAAATCGTCAAGTTCGACGGGCTCGCCACCCTATCCGACGATGAACTCGATTACTCGTTTACGCTCGCCAAGGCGCTGGGAGCTCGCGCGGTTTCCGGTGAATTGTCCATACCCGCGTTTAAGCACCTCGGGCAAGCCGCGGATAGGAACAAAATGTTCATCGGCCTTCACGGCCACGTCGCGGTGACGCCGGCCATTTGGGAGCAGGCTTTTAGTTATGGCAAGTACGTCGGCGCGAATGTTGATATTGGCCATTTTATCGCCGGCAACAACACCTCACCGCTACCGTTCATCAAGCAGTATCACGAGCGTGTCACGCACATTCACGTGAAGGACCGGAAGATGCATGATGGGCCGAATGTGCCATTCGGCCAGGGCGATACGCCTATCAAAGAGATTCTGCAAGCGATTCGCGACAACAAATGGCGCATTCCGGCTATCATCGAGTTCGAGATTCCTCTCCCGCCCGGGACGGATCGCACGCCTGAGTTGTTGAAGTGCATGGATTACTGTAAGCAGTGCCTTTTGGGCTAGTTCCGTAAACGACTTCTCGCGCGAACGGCATTGGCCAATCGCACGGAATCATCGCGGCGAAGATCTGTCCACCTTCAGCGACTCACGGTCGAAGCTCGACTAGACTGGTCTGAAAGTGGAAGCGTGAGCGTTGTTGGGCTACCTGCCGTGAACCTCGCCTCCATTTCTTCGGCGTGCGTCTGGCCGTCCGGCCCAGTCTAGAGCCGCGTCATCATGACGGCTTTACATTTTTGAGAACCACCGCTCTGCGCGCTCGTTAGGAAAACAAATAAGGTTGCCAAGCCAGCGCGGTTGCCTCTCGTCCTATCGCGGAGCATAGCTGGGATGCTAGCGATGCCGACCATGGAGATTTGCACGATGGTACGCAGGAGGTGAAGCCCGAGTGATCCGGCGACGCATCCAGCCATCAATTCGGCGCCAAAAACGAACAAGCCATTTCAACATTGCTGACCCTCCCTTGAGGGAACGGTATCACAAATACGAGGTAACTGGGCTGGCGCTATCATCCGTGCTTTCCGCCGCTATTCGCCGCTATTCAAGGATCAGTGCAAGACGGGCAGGCCCGGGTGCCATGCGCCGATGAAGGAGCTGAACGCGGCACTCGCAGCTTCGGACACAATTCGCGATGGCTGAAAATGCCGGAGCTTACCCATCTCGCCGCCGGCTTGAATTTGTGCCAGAGCCCTCAATAGCATCATCGACACCTGTCTCGCGGAAGAACGGCGTCGTCTGCCCGCCTCTCTCAGCCAGACGAGCCAGCGGACATCTCTGAACATCTCGTGGTTGACAATTCCTGTCGCTGCGGATTAACCTTCTGAGGGGCCAATGCACACGTGTGCACCTGGCTGGCTCGGTTGATCGTGCGCGCATCCGCCGAGCCGCACAAGGAGAAAACATGGGTGAGTTATTGGTGCGTCCGGAAGTGTTCCAGGATCGGACAGAAAATTTCGGCTTTGAGTACTTGTCCTTTGAAGCTCGCAAACTGGCGCAGGGCCAGAAGTACGAGGGCAAAACTGGCGGCAACGAGTTGGCGATGGTGGTGCTGGGCGGCGTCTGCTCGATCAAAACCCCACGGGGCGAGTGGCAACGCATCGGCGGGCGAGCCTCGGTATTCGACGGCCTTCCCTATACCTTATATCTGCCAGTCGAGACCTCTTTCGCCGTCTCTGGCGATACCGCCTGTGACCTCGCCTTCTGTTACTGCCGTGCCGACCAGCAACATCCGGCGCATCTGGTGACACCTGACCAGGTGCGAATCGAGATCCGCGGCGGCGGCAACGCTACCCGCCAAATCCACCACATCCTGACCCCGGAATTTCCCGCGCATCGTCTGCTGGTGGTAGAGGTCTTCACACCGGCCGGCAACTGGTCCAGTTATCCGCCGCACAAGCACGACCTGCATAACCCTCCCGCGGAAGTGGACCTCGAGGAGATTTACTACTACCGGATAGACCGCCCGGAAGGGTACGCCGTTCAGAAAGTGTACACGAAGGACCACCGCATCGACCATACGCTCACGGTTCGCGATGGTGAGCTGGTCCTGATCCCGGAAGGGTATCATCCAGTGGTGGCCGCGCATGGATACAACGTGTATTACCTCAACGCTCTGGCGGGCTCGGCGCGCTCGATGGCGGCCTCCGACGATCCGGACTATGCGTGGGTGAGAGGCGCCTGGCGCGAACAGGACCCGAGACTACCGATGGTGAAAAAGTAAGATCCATGGACGTTGTGATACTGGGCCGCATCGGTTATGACCTGTATTCGGAAGAGCCGCATGTGCCGCTCTCGCAAGTACACCGATTCTCGCGCTACCTGGGCGGCTCCAGCGCCAACATGGCAGTCGGACTGTCCCGATTAGGCGCCCGTGTGGGGATGATCAGTTGCCTGGGCGATGACCGCCTTAGCCGCTTCCTGATCGATTTTCTGAACGCTGAAAAAGTGAATACCAGCCATGTGAAGACGGCGCCCGGCTACCTGCCGTCGCTCAGTTTGACCGAAGTTTCTCCGCCCGACCAGTTTCCCCAGGTGTTCTACCGCCGCGACCCCGCCGACATCATGCTGGACGTGAACGCCGATGACCTCGACTTCGCCTGCTCCGGCCGCATGTTCGTCACCAACGGCACCTCGCTATGCGGATCGCCCTCGCGGGAATCCACCTATCTGGCTTTGGAGCGCGCGAAGCAGGCGGGGTGCCGCGTGGTTCTGGACGTGGATTACCGCTCCATGTCGTGGAGAAAGCCGGAAGAAGCGGGGCTGGCCGTGCGGCTGGCACTTCCTTTCGTCGACGTTCTGATTGGCAACCAATTGGAATTGAGGCTGGTGGCGGGCGTGGACGATCTGGACCGCGCTACGACTAAGCTGCGCGAAGCCGGCGTACCGATGTTGGTCTCCAAAATGGGAGAGTTTGGAACGCGGGTCCTGACCGCCAACGATGACATCTTCCTTCCCCCGTATGTAGTGGAAGTGGTCAGCACCATTGGAGCGGGCGACGGCTTCGCTTCCGGCTTTCTCTATGCCACGCTCCGCGGACTTCCGTTGATAGAATGCCTCCATTATGGTAACGCTGCCGCCGCCGTTGTGGTCAGCCGCTTGAGTTGCTCGGAAGCCATGCCCGTGATCGCTGAGGTGGAAGAGATGATCCACCGGCAAAGAGACACACAGGTGGGTACGTGAGCCATTTCTCCAGTCGACAATTCTTCCCTGATGCGCTGCTGGCCCGCTTGACGGACACTCGCGTCGACGATCCCGACTTCGCATGGCGTGCCGCTCAGGTGCGCGTCCTGCGTGAGCGTGCCGGGCCCTCCGGGAAGTTGAACCTTCTCGCCGCCGACCACCCGGCTCGCAATGTCACCAAAGTGGGCCAGCAGCCCCTGGCTATGGCCGACCGGCGCGATTATTTGGCCCGTATTCTGCGTGTGCTTTCGAGCCAGCGCGTGGACGGAATCATGGCAACCATGGACATCCTCGAGGACTTGCTCTCCATCGATGCATTCCTGCGCGCGGCGGGCGCTCCCACCTTGCTCGACCAGCGCTTGCTGATCGCCAGCCTGAACCGAGGCGGCCTGGCCGGCAGCAGTTGGGAGCTCAACGATCCCATGACTGGCGCGACGCCCGCCACGTGTCGCGCCTGGCGCCTCGATGGCGCCAAGGTCCTGCTGCGAGTGGACCCGAGTGAGCCCGCCTCGCTGAAAACTTTGCTGGCGAGCGCGCAGGCCATTAGCGAATGCAATGCGCTGCGTCTGCCCATGTTTCTAGAACCGCTGCCGGTGACCAAAACCGACAAGGGTTACGTTGTGGTGAAAACCGCCGAGGCGCTGGCGCAATTGGCCGGTGTGGCGTCCGCGCTCGGCGACAGCAGCCGTTACGTGTGGCTAAAGCTGCCTTATTGCGACGGCTACGAAACAGTCGCGAGGTCCACGACTCTCCCCATCCTCCTGCTGGGTGGCGAGTCGGCCGGAGATCCTGCGCCGTTCCTTTCGCAACTGGCATTGGCCCTTTCCGCGGGGCCGAATGTTCGCGGTGCATTGGTTGGCAGGAATGTTTTATATCCGGGCGACGAAGACCCGCTCGGCATGGCCGAAGCGGCTGGCGGTATTGTGCATGACGGGTGGTCGGTAAACCAAGCCCTGCAATCGATCGCGGCCAGACGGGGATGCGATCTGGATCGTCTTCACCCGCTGAATTGAGGAGGCACCGCATGGAAATATGTCGCATGACGATGGCGCAGGCGCTGGTGAGTTTCTTGAAAAATCAGTACGTCAACCGGGATGGGCACGAACACGCCTTCTTCGCCGGTATGCTAGGCATTTTCGGTCACGGGAATGTCGCGGGTATCGGCCAGGCTCTGCAACAGAACCCCGATTTCCCTTACATACTGGTGCGCAATGAACAATCGGGTGTGCATCTGGCGGTGGGGTTCGCCAAGGCCAGCAACCGGATGCGCGCCTTCGCCTGCACCTCGTCCATCGGACCAGGCGCGACCAACATGATCACCGGCGCGGCGCTGGCCACCATCAACCGGCTGCCGGTACTGCTGCTGCCGGGTGACATTTTCGCTCGCCGCAACGTCGCGCCCGTGCTGCAGCAGTTGGAATCGCCTGCTACGCAGGACATCGGCGTCAATGATTGCTTCAAGCCGGTGTCGCGCTATTGGGACCGCATCTATCGCCCCGAGCAACTCATCACGGCGCTTCCGGAAGTGATGCGCGTGCTGACCTCTCCATCCGACTGTGGTGCGGTCACGCTGGCTCTGCCGCAGGATGTGCAAGCCGAAGCCTACGACTATCCGCAGGATCTATTCCGCAAGCGCATATGGCTCATTCGCCGCGGCCAATCCGACCAGGTTTCCTTCGACCGCGCTGTGGAAGCCATCCGCGCTAGCCGCCAGCCGCTGATCATCGCCGGCGGTGGAGTGTTGATGAGCGAAGCATCGCAGGCGCTCGCCCTTTTCGCTTCGCAGGCCGGCATCCCGGTCGCGGAAACGCAGGCGGGCAAGGGCGCCCTTGCATGGGATCATCCGCGGTCGGTGGGCGCGATCGGCGCGACCGGCACTCTCGCCGCCAACCGCCTGGCGCATTCGGCCGACCTCGTGATCGGAATCGGCACTCGTTATTCCGATTTCACGTCGGCCTCCATGACAGCATTCCAGAACCCGCGCGTGCGCTTCGTGAATATCAACACGGCTGAGTTTGACGCCTACAAGGTCGCGGCCATTCCGGTGGTGGCGGACGCGCGCGTCACATTGGAGCAGCTCACTGCAGTCCTGCCGGACTATCGAGTGAGCGCGGAGTACGCGAGTGAGGCGGCCGCCCTGAAGATCAACTGGGAGGCCGAAGTGGACCGCTTGTTCCACCTGAAAAACCCGGGACGGCCGGCGCAAAGCGAAGTCATCGGCGCTATGTGGGAGGCATCCGGACCGCGCGACGTGCTGGTCTCGGCCGCGGGCAGCCATCCCGGCGACCTGCATAAGTTGTGGCGCACTCGCACGCCCAACGGCTATCACATGGAGTACGGCTACTCGTGCATGTCCTATGAAATTCCCGGAGCCATGGGCGCGAAACTGGCCGATCCCACGCGTGAAGTGTATGTCTTCCTCGGTGACGGCACCTATCTCATGACGCCGACGGAAATTGTGACGTCGGTGCAGGAGGGCGTGAAGATCATTATCGTGCTGGTGGACAACCACGGCTTTGCCAGCATCGGCGGTCTGAGCCGCTCGCTGGGGCAGGGCGGTTTCGGAACCAGCTACCGCATGCGCTCCAAAGCATCCGGCCAGTTGGACGGCGATCCGCTGACAGTGGACTACGTAGCCAATGCGCGGAGTTTGGGGGCGCATGCGTTAAAGGCCGACACTTTGGTCGAATTGAAGGCAGCCTTGGAAAAGGCTAAGACCCTCGACCGCACCACCGTCATCGTGGTGGAGACGGATCCGGCTGTAGGCGTGCCTGGATACGAATCCTGGTGGGATGTCGCGGTTGCTGAAGTCTCCGGATCGGAGAGTGTGCGCGAAGCGCGTGCCCGTTATGAGGAGGCGCGTACGCGCGAACGCCATCATCTCTGAGGCGTGTGAGAGTCTGACGAAGGAATCATGAAAAAGTTATTGATTGGCAATGCCCCGTGTTCCTGGGGCACGCTCGAATTCGAAGAGGCCAAGGGAGAGCAGATCCCGTTTGACCGGATGCTGGACGAACTCGCTGAAACCGGCTACACCGGAACGGAGCTGGGCGATTGGGGTTACATGCCCACGGATCCGGTTGTGTTGCGGGCGGAGCTCGCCCGGCGCGGCCTGGTAATGCTGGGTGCGTTCGTACCGGTGGCGCTGAAGCATTCCGCCGCTCATGCCTCCGGCATCGCCGCTGCGGTGAAGACTGCGCGATTACTGGCCGCTGTAGCAGGAACGCCCGCGCCCTATCTGGTGCTGGCCGACGACAACGGCTCGGTGCCCGAACGAACCCGCCTGGCTGGGCGCATTACACCGGAATCTGGATTGAGCCCGGCCGAGTGGAAAAATTTTGCCGACGGCGCGAACCAGTTGGCGCGCGCTGTATTTGAGGAAACCGGCCTGCGGACTGTCTTCCACCATCACTGCGCGGGTTATGTGGAGACGCCGGACGAAATCGCGATGCTGTTGGAACTAACCGATCCACGCCGCCTGGGCCTCGTGTTCGACACCGGCCACTACTGCTACGGCAGCGGCGCAGAGTCTTGCGATGTGGTCGCGGCCCTCGATCGCTTTGGCGACCGGGTGTGGTACATCCACTTAAAGGATTGCCAGCCCGAGATCCTCCGCCGCGCTCGTGCCTGCCAGTGGGATTACTTCACCGCGTTGCGCCACGGCGTTTTCTGTGAATTGGGCAAGGGTTGTGTGGATTTTCCCGCTCTGCTGCGGCGGCTCAGCGCCCGCGGTTACGACGGTTATGTCCTGGTCGAGCAGGACATCCTTCCCGGCATGGGCACGCCCAAAGAGAGCGCGCGACGCAACCGCGAGTACTTGCGCTCCATTGAAAACAATTTTGCTTGAGTCATCATTTCCTTAGAGAACATAATGAGTACCCAGAAACTTCACATCGGAATCATCGGCGCTGGACGCATCGGGCGGGTGCATGCGGAAACGCTGGCGTTCCGTTTGCCGGAATCCCGGATTCTGGCCATTGCGGACATCAACCGTGAGGCCGCGCAAGCCGTGGCCGCACGCTGCGGCATTCCCACGGTTGCGGAGTCGAGCGCTGAAATCATCGCCGATGCCCGGATCGAGGCGGTGCTGATCTGTTCCTCCACCGACACCCACGCGGACCTGATCGTCCAAGCGGCCAAAGCCGGCAAACACATCTTCTGCGAGAAGCCGATTGCCCAAAGCCTGCGCCAGATCGACTGCGCCCTCGCGGCGGTGGAAGCGGCAGGAGTAAAGTTCCAGATCGGGTTCAACCGGCGGTTCGATGCCAACTTCGCCCGCGTCCGCCACGCGGTGGTGAGCGGCGAGATCGGCTCCCCGCGCATGCTGCATATCATCAGCCGCGACCCTGCGCCTCCGCCGCTCGCCTACATCCGCGTCTCCGGCGGCATCTTCATGGACATGACCATTCATGACTTCGACATGGCCCGCTTCCTCATCGGCGACGAAGTTGAAGAAATCTACACGTCGGCCGGCGTGATGGTCGACCCCGAAATCGGCCGCGCGGGCGATCTGGACACGGCGCTGATCGTGATGCGCTTCCGTAACGGCGTCATCGGCACCATCGACAACAGCCGCCAAGCCGCTTACGGGTATGACCAGCGCGTCGAGATTCTGGGCAGTGATGGAAGCATCGCGACCGATAACTGTTATCCCAACCAGGCCGTGGTCAGCACCGGAAAGATGGTGCGCAAAGACCTGCCCCTTAATTTCTTCATGGACCGCTATACGCAGAGCTATTCCGATGAATTGCGCTCCTTCGTCGCGGCCGTGCGCGAGAAACGCCCCACTGAGGTGAGCGGTATCGATGGACGGATTCCCGTGGTCATGGCGCTGGCCGCGCGGAAATCCTACGATGAGCATCGTCCGGTCCGCTTGGAAGAGGTGACCGCTTGAAACCATCGAACCTGATTGCGATACTCACCGTTACGGTTTCGACCCGCAGCGCGTCGCCGCAGTGCTCCAGGGCGCCCGCACGGCAGCGGTAGGAGGCGCTGGTGCGTAAGCGGGGACAATGTTGTGGCGCCGGACCTGTTTCTCCGAGTACACGCCGTGCTATCCCGCCGTCACCCGAGCCGTAGACTCCCTCACAATCAACTCCGCCTCCACCTTGATCCTGATCGCCGATTCCTCGCCTGACATCAACTTGAACAGGCTCTCCATCGCCAGTTGTCCCATCCGTCGCATCGGCTGCCGGACCGTGGTCAGCGTCGGCTGCGTATACGACGCGAAAAACAGATCGTCGAAGCCCACCACCGAGATATCTTCCGGCACGCGCAGCCCGTGCAGGCTAATCGACCGCATCCCTCCGAGCGCCGACATGTCGTTGTAACAGCACACTGCGGTCGGCCGATTGGGCAGCGCCAGCAGTTTATCCATCGCCCGCATGGCCGCTTCCGGCTTGCCGTCGCCATGCACTACCAGTTCCTTGAGAAACGGAATATCGGCCGCCTCCAAAGCCTCCCGGTAGCCCGCAAACCGTTCTATGTCTGATTGATAGCCGAACTGGTCGCCCACATACGCAATTCGCCGGTGCCCCAACCCCACGAGATGTCTCGCCGCCGCTCGGCTCCCTTCCAGGTTCCCGATCATGACCGAGTGCGCGAACGCCCCCGGATGTTGATCGTTTACCAGTACAATCGGTACCATCATTTCCGACAGCAGCGAAAGATACAAAGCGCCCACCCGCGAAGAAGTCACGATGATGCCGTCCACACGCCGCTCTGCAAACGATTGGACCACCTTTTTTTCGCGTTCGGGATCGGCATTCGAATCGGCCAGAAACACCGCATATCCGCAATCGTTGGCCGTCTGTTCAACACCGCTAACTACTTCACTTGCAAAGGGGTCGGCAACCGTGGTCACCACCAACCCGATGGTCCGCGTACGTTGAGTTACCAAGCCGCGCGCGACCGCGCTGGCCCGATACCCCGATTCGTGGGCGATCTGGCGGATCTTCTCGGCGGTTCGGGCATTTACCAGCGGGCTGTTTTGTAACGCCCGGGAAACGGTGGAGTGCGATACGCGGGCGAGCCTGGCGATATCTTTGATGGAAGGTTGACGGAACGCCGGTTTGGCGTGGCGAAGGTGCGCTAATCCATTGATTTTGCTGGCATTCTCGTCAAACATGACACGCTCTTTCTATCACAGACGTGTTTAAAATCGACCTCAGTATGGAGAATGTGTATGTCCAAGTCAAGTCCTAATGGTTTTGTCATGCACACGTTTGCAAACTGTAACAAATGATGATATAACATACCCCTAAGGAGATTTTCCACGTATGAACTTTTCGCGCTCGGTCTGCGTCTGGGCCCTGGTTTTGGCTTTGGCAGTTGCCGTCCCCTCGCTCTTTGGCCAGTTTGAGGCGGCCACTGTCCTCGGAACTATCCGCGACGCTTCCGGTGCGGTTGTGCCCAATTGCAAGGTGACTCTTGAAAACGTCAATACCGGCGTTTCCGTCGCAACTAACACCGATGGGAACGGCAACTACGAATTCGTCAACCAGCATCTCGGGATGTACAAGGTCAGGGCGGAGGCGGCCGGGTTCCAGACCGCCGAGGCCAGTTCTTTCGAGCTGACCACCAACGCCCGCCAGCGCGTTGATCTCTCGCTCAAAGTAGGCCAGGTGTCGTCGGAAGTCACTGTCGCGGATGCTGCCTCGCTTCTCGAAACCGATACCAGTTCGCGCGGTCAGGTCATTAGCCAGGCCCAGATCGTCGAACTGCCTCTCAATGGACGCGCCTACGCTGATCTCACTCTCTTGACTCCCGGCGTGGCCAAATCCGCGCTCGAAAACCAAGCTGACTCCAGCCGCGATGCTTCGTTCAACGTCAACGGCCAACGTAGCGAGCTGAACAATTTCATGCTCGACGGCGTTGACAACAACTCCTATGGAACCAGCAACCAGGGCTTCTCGAACCAAGTGATTCAGGCTAATCCGGATTCGCTCGCCGAGTTCAAAATTGAATCCAACAACTACAGCGCCGAATTCGGCCGCGCGTCTGGAGCTGTCATCAGTGCCAGTATCAAGAGCGGCACCAATCAGTTTCATGGCGAGGCGTGGGAGTTTTTCCGGAACACTGTTCTGAATGCGCAGGGTTTCTTCAAACCGGTGGGCGGGGGCAGTCTCCCGTTCAATCAGAACCAGTTCGGCGGCGCGTTTGGCGGTCCCATTAAGAAGGACAAGCTCTTTTTCTTCGCCGATTACGAAGGCTTCCGCCGCGTTTCTCACCCGGTCCAGTTCGCGACCCTGCCCACCACCGCGATGGCCAGTGGCAATTTCAGCTCCTTCGGTGTCGCCATCGCCAATCCGATCACCGGCAGCACTTACGCGAATGGTATCATTCCGCAATCCGCCTTTACTCCGCTGGCGACCGCCGTTCTCTCCGCGCTGCCTGCTCCGAATCTCCCCGGAAATTCCAATAACTACGAATCGTCGCCCGCCGACACGGTGACCAATAACAAGGGCGACTTCCGCGCCGATTACTTTCTTAGCCAGCGCGTGACGTTCTTTGCCCGCTATAGCCAGGCGGAAACGAATATCTTCAATCCCGACAGCATTCCCAATCCGGTGAGTACCAGCAACAACAACGGCAACGTGCGGGTCCTGAACAAGCAGGCGGTCGCGGGCGGGACCTGGAGCATCAGCCCGACCTCGGTCCTGGAAGTCCGGCTGGGCATCGATTACACCATCGCCGGCAAGACTCCGCCGACGCTGGGCTTGAGCACGCCACAATTCTACATTCCGAATCAGCCAACCGATCCTTCGCTCGCCGGCGGCCTGTTCACCGTCGGCCTGAACGGTGGACTTACCGCTTGGGGCCGCTCCTCCAGCAACCCTCAGTTTCAGGACCCCTTCGTCGCCGACCCGAAAGTCGTTTTCACTAAGATTATCCGGCGGCATAGCATCAAGACCGGCTTTGAGTATCAGTTAATCGACACCGCCGTCAACGATTTCCACCCGCAGTACGGCACCGAGAACTATACCGGATCGTTCAGCGACCCCGCCTTCTTCACCAACCCGAGCGCGTTGAACAGCCTAACTGGCGTGCAGAAGCAGGTGTACAGCATTGCGGACTTCATTTTTGGCGCCGACAATCACTACGAGCTCGATAACAACCCGGTGGCGCATCTCCGCCAGCGCATGTATTTCGGCTACGTGCAGGACGATTGGAAAGTAACTGACCAGCTCACCTTGAATCTGGGCTTGCGTTACGAATTCGCCACGCCGCAGTACGAACGCGACAATAAGCTATCGAACTTCCTGCCGTCCGCCGCCGCGCTAATCTACGCGAGCAGCGGCAGCCTGTTCCAGCGATCGCTGGTACATCCGGACTTTCACAACTTCGCTCCTCGCGTCGGCCTGGCCTTTCAGGTCACTCCCAAAACGGTCATACGTAGCGGTTATGGCATAAGCTACGTGCAGTTCAACCGCCTCGGCGGCGAGAACCTGCTGGCGTACAACGGGCCGAACATCGTCGACGCGTTCATCGATCAGGTACCCACGCAAGGGATCTGCGCGTCGGGCAACACCGCGCCTGGCGCCTGCTTCCGCACCACGCCGCAAGGCTTCCCGGTGAATTTCGCCTCACCATCCTCTTTCAACCCGTTGAATACGCAGTTGCGCTATATCCCGGAGAATGAACGGACGCCGTATGTGCAGAGCTGGCACTTTACCATCCAGCGCGAGCTTGCGAAAGACCTGGTGCTCGATCTCGGCTATGTAGGGACACACTCGGTTGGTCTGATCATTCTTGGCGATGAAAATCAGGCGCTGCCGAACGCACTGGGCCAGAACCTGTCGCTCGCAGCACGCCGGCCCTATTCGAACTTCAATACCATCGAAATCTCGTTCAACGGCGGCTTTGGAACTTATAACGCTTTGCAAGCCAAGCTCGAAAAGCGGTTCCGCAACGGCTTCTATCTCCTGAATTCGTTCACCTGGTCGAAAGCGATCGATAACGCTCCGGGACACTTAGAGAACTATGACGGCGACAATTCACGCGTCAACTTCTACGATCTCCCCGACGACAAAGGGATTTCGAGCTACAACCAGCCGTTGAACGATACGCTGTCTGTCTTGTATGATTTGCCGTTTGGTAAGAACCGCCACTTCAAACTGAGCAACGCCTTCCTGGACGCTATCGCGGGGGGCTGGGGAGTTAACGTAATCAATACAATGACGTCCGGTTTGCCGCTGAACGTCACGTATAGCCCCACCACTCAGGCTTCGGTGAGCTCCCTTACAACGCCGCGTCCGAATCTGACCGGAGCGCCGTTGTACCTCGCGACCGGCAACCCAATCTTTTACTTGAATCCGGCGGCGTTCAGCGTCCCCAGCTACACCCAGCCCTGGGGCAACGCGGCGCGCAACATCGTTCACGCTCCGGCATTTTATGACCTGGATTTCGGATTGCACAAGAACTTTGCGATCTTCTCAGAAGGACGGTTTTTGCAATTCCGCGCTGAGGCGTTCAATTTGATGAATAAAACGAACTTTGCGCCTCCCGGGACGCTATCTTCGAATAGCTCGGGATTCGGCGTTTTTTCGTCCACATTCCCGGCCCGGCAGGTGCAATTGGCGCTGAAGCTAATCTTCTGACGGTCATGCGCGGTTCACGCTTAGCGCTGATTATTTTTCTCTGTGCAACCGCACAAGCGCAGCTCCGCCTGAACCAGATTCAGGTGATCGGAAGTCATAACAGCTACCACGCCGGTCTGGCTCCCAGCGAGACCGCGTGGTTGAAGAAGTTGAACCCCAAATCCGCTGCTGCGCTCGACTACCGTCATCCGCCGCTCGATGTGCAGCTTTCGAGCGGCGTGCGGCAAGTGGAAATCGATGTCTACGCCGATGTAGGAGGCGGCCGCTACGCACATCCGGCGAATCTGAAATTCATCTCGGAGGCGAGCTTGCCTGCCGATCCGCCGTTCGATCCCAACGGGATCTTTCAGAAGCCGGGGTTCAAGGTGATGCACGAGCAGGACATCGATTATCGCAGCACCTGCCAGCCGTTCACCGGCTGCCTCACCGTGATTTTGAATTGGTCGAAAGCACATCCGGGACACTTGCCGATCTTCGTATTGATCGAAACGAAGGATGGCCGGCCTCATCCCGAATTTCAGGTGGAACCGGAGAAGTTTACACCTGCTGTTTTCGATGCTCTCGACCAAGAGATTCGCTCCGTTTTTGAAGCAGGCAAAATGATCGTGCCCGACGATCTTCGCGGCCAGCACGCGACGCTGGAAGAAGCAGTTCTCAAAGGTGAGTGGCCGAGCCTGGAATCGGCGCGGGGCAAGGTGGTGTTTTTGCTCGATCAGCGCAGAGCGGGCCCCGATTATCTGGCCGGGCATCCATCGTTGAAGGGGCGCGTGATTTTTACCAACGCGGAGCCGGGGTCGCCGGATGCGGCGTTTGTGGAAGTCAACGATCCTTTGAAAGATCCGGCGCTGATTCCGAATTTAGTGCGGAAGGGATATTTGATCCGCACCAGGACGGATGCCGATACAGTGCAGGCCCGCAGTGGAGATATCAGGCAGAGAGACGCGGCGCTCGCGAGCGGGGCGCAGATCCTCAGCAGCGATTATTATTTCAACGAGAAGGCATCGTGGAGCGGGTATTCGGTGAATTTTCCGAAGGGTGAGATCGCGCGCTGCAATCCGGTGTTGAATCCGCCGCATTGTGACGCGCCTGTTAAACCTTAACCCACTGGCGTGAAGCGGTGGAAGCCAGCACGGCATCTAGCACCGCCTGGCAGCGGACGCCATCGGCGAACGAGGGCGAGTGGGTTTGGCCCATCCGAATGCTTTCGACAAATTGCCAGGCCTGATCGTACCGGTAGCCCCAGCGGCGGTCGTGCGCGTGAACATCGCGAGGCGAGCCGGAGAGTTTCAGAAACTCTTCGGGCACGCTGACGCGGTCGAGGAGGCGGGCGGGGTCGCGGGCGTTTTCTCCTAACGAGACCTGGAGGCCCCAGGGATCCTGAAGCGAGAACACGGCGCTGCCCAAGGAGCCGTACAGTTCAATGAAGATGTTTTCGCTGATGCCCGCGCCGCGTCCGGGACAAACGCGCGAAATCTCGAAGACGCCGGTCGCTCCGCTGGAAAAGCCGGCGAGAAAGGCACACCAGTCCTCAACATCGGAAGCGGGATCCTCCCGGAAGCGGCGATCTGAAGCGGAGAGCGACGCGATCGGTCCCGCCACCAGCTCGACCATATGAATCAGGTGCGAGCCGATATCGGCCAGCACACCCGATCCAGCTTGCGCCTTGGTGGATCGCCAGCCGAGCAAATGGCCGGAAAGAGCCATCTGGTACGCGGCCCGCACGGCGCGGATTGCGCCCAGTTCGCCAGACGACACCAGGTGCAGCATGTACTGCAACGCGGGCGTGTAGCGATAGGTGAAGGCGGTCATGTGTATCACGCCGGCTGCTTCGGCCGCGCGCAGCATCTCTGTGGCGCGCGCGAGGTCGAGCGAGAGCGGCTTTTCGCACAGGATGTGTTTGCCGCGCGCGATGGCTTCGAGGGTAATCTCGTGGTGCAGATAATTCGGGGTTGCGTTCACGACGGCAGGGATGTCGTTGCGGGCCAGCAAGTCGTGATAGCTGGTGGTGACGGACGGCGCGCCGGTTTTTTCCGCGGCCGTTCGGATCAGGGTCGCAGACGGCTGCGATCTCTACTTCAGGACACAGTCGAAATCCAGGGATATGAATGCCGAGCGCGGCTCCTCCCGCTCCAATGATGCCAATGCGTAGTAAGGGCACGACCAAGCGTATCAAACCTCTCGTATCAAACCTCTAGTGGTATCAAACCTCTAGCCTGTGGCGCATGTTTCCGAATTCAGAGCCGTCTACAAGTGATGGCGCTTCAGCCAGCGCTTGAAATCCGGGAAGAACTCGGGCGTTAGATTCGCAAGACCTGACCCCGCGACATTGGTTCCCCAGTTGGTCAGCGCCGTGCTTGCCTTTCGGCTGCTCGGCGGATAATACGCATTGGAAAGACCGGCGCTCATCGCTGTGCCAAGCACGTTCGCCCAGTTGAACGTCGAACCGCCCGCATCGGGACGAGTAACAACGGAGCGGCTGACCGCATATCCGACACGTGGCCACAGCTTATGTGATTCGCCCCTGCGCCGATAGCGCGTGTCCTCATGAAAGGCGGACGCGAGTACAAAATCACCCCAAAAATTCTGACTGACGATATCTCCGACTGACGCTCCGAACCGCTCGGGATAGGCCGACGGCCATGGGTGGCGGCCGAATAACGGAGCGGACCGGGTCAATTGCGACACGGTCGCGTTAAAGGCGCCAGCGCCCAGCGTGAAGGGGGCTATTGTTTCGTTCTTAAAATATTCCCACTTCTCGGACACGGATGGCGCGGCCAACGTCATGTTCGAATCAGATGGATCTTGCGCGAAAACCACGAGCGGGATCGCGATGAGAAGGAACCGGCCCGAATCGACATTCGGCTTGAACATTTCCGTTATTCACCATAACATTCGAGCCTGCCGTCCCGTGGTGAAAAGCCCGGCATACGCATTGGACAACGCCGAGTGCGGCGACGTGATCGGGAGCCGGTACTTGACCGTCGCCAACATTCCTGGGTGAGTATAACCCTCTTTGAGCGGGCGGACACGACCCAGGTGCGGGTGCGCGTTAAGATTGAGCCCAAGATGGAGTCACCAAAATGAGACGGCTAGGCGGTCAACCGAGATCCATCGCGCCCTTCAGCCCTTCCTCGACGCCAATCGACGGCCTCACGCGCCAGGGTCGTAGCGGGTACCTGAATCCGTTCCGCCTCCGCCCTAAGATTGGCATAGGTTTGCTCCGGCAGTGGCACGTGAAAGTTCTTCATTCGTTCGACTCCTCGCCTTTTTGTTAGCCATGACTTAATGGCAGTATCCATGGCAAGAAGGGAATGGCAGGGCTCCGCGGTTGTCGAGAGGTTTGCGTTCTCTAGCAGATTGCTTTCGATAGCGTGAGCGCGGACTTTTGCGTCAACCTTCTCGACGACCTTTGGCAACCGCGTTAGGCGCGCGACTAGTCTGGTAAATTCACTCCGGCGCGGGCTTACTTTTCGGGCAGCCGCGTGGTCTGACGAGCCACGATCTGCCAGCCGTGCGGTCCCGGGCCCTTCAGCAAGACCCACAGGATGTTGAGGTGGTTGTCATGCATCGCGCCCGGCGTGCCGTTTCGAAGCTCGTTAACACCTCGCACCAGCGCGACATTGCCGTAAATCCTGATGGTAGAGTCGTGAAACGTCATGGACTCGGTGACGGCTGGACCCGCGGCGGCTTTCAGCACTTCAGCCTTGGATTGAAGCATCGCCGAAGAATGGCTATAGGTCAGGTCGGGATGGTAGATCTTATCGAGCGTCGCGACATCTTTCTTGATCGTCGCTTGCGCCATGTCTTCCAGAGTGGCCATAACGGCCTTTTCGTCCCTGCTGTCGTTGTTGGTCGCTGGAAGAGCGACTGCCGAGAAAAGCATTCCACACAGAACCGCTACTATCCAGTTTTTCATGACCTATATCTTATAGGAAGCCGGGAGGAGTGTCTATGGTCAACTTCTCAAGGTCACTTTCAGCGTTTCCACCAGGTACTTCTTGTGGGAGTCCATGTCCTGTTCCACCGTTCCCTCGCCGGGCCGCGGAGCGTCGAAGTCCAATGTCACCCACCCGGCGTATTCGCGCTCGCGCAGTACACGAAAAAAAGCGGGAAAATCGACGCCACCGGTTCCAAGGCGCTTGTAGAGATTCACCCGATTATGTTCCTCTTCGCTGGGGGCCGGCCCTTTCCATCCGTTGCCGGCGCTGTACTTGGGTTCGCAGTCCTTGAGGTGCACGGCTGCAACGCGGGGGTAGTAATCGCGCAGGCACTTCACGGGATCGATGCCGCCTAAGCTCGCGTGGCCAGTATCAAGTACCAGATAGACATACTTGGGATCGGTAAGATCCATCATCTTCTTCAACTCGGGCTCGCGCTCCACCAGCGTCCAGCAGTGCGGATGAAAGCCGAGCTTGATGCCCGCGTCCATGGTGCGCTTGCCGGCCTCATTCAGAGTTCGAGCGAGAGCCTTCGCATTTTCGTCAGTAAGGTTTTCCGCGCCGTTACCCACGCGCCGGCTGAGGTTGATCTTGAGGTGCTTGCAGCCGAAATAAGAAATGTAGCGCGCTCTAGCGGCATTGTTCTCGATGGTCTCCTGAATCTTGGCTGGATCCAGATATTGGCCGCCACTGCCCGCCGTCGCCAGAGCCAGACCAGACGCGTCGAGTACATTCTTGAGTACCTCCGGCGGCTTATCCAGGTACTTAGCGATGTCTTCCTGAAATGGCTCGAGTCCCTGATACCCGTACTTAGCCGTCATCTTGATTCCAGCTTCCGGATGCGGCGGAGTGTGCCTGAATTCGTGCCCGCTCATGGCAAAGCGCATTTTGTCGCTGGTCAGAGCTTGGGCGGCAACGGCGACCGCGGCACCAGCGCCCGTGACTAAAAATTCGCGGCGATTCAGCATGTTGAGAACCTCCTCTGGATTACTGCTAGCATATCAGCCCTACAAATACCAGGGAATGTTGATCACGATGACGCGCTGATCGCCCTTGAACAACAGCAGCGCCTTCAGCACGGTCGAGCGGTTGTTATGCAGCAGATTGTAATACCAGCGGTTCTCCACCAATTCGGGGATCAACACCGCGATCTGCCGATCGGGGTTAGCCTGCTCCAGAGCAAGCACGTAATCGAGAATCGGCCTCACCACAAACCGATATGGTGATTGCAGCATGACAAGTTCGGGAACCGGCAATCCCGCTTCCCAGGCTGGTTTTTCCACTTGCTCCCGCCAGCGATGGCGCATTCCCTCGCCGTCCTCTCCGCAATCCACGTGTAATAACCTGATCTCCTGCGAGACACTCCAGCCGAACCGCAGCGCTTTCTGTGCAATGAGGCTCCAGCGGTCGATCGGTATCACCACTAGCGGAGGGTTCAGATTTTTGACATAGACCGGCGTGTCGCTGCGAGTCTCTTCTTCGACCCGATCGTAGTGCCGCTTGATCACGTACATCATCAACATCATCCCGGGAATGAGGAGCATGGTGATCCAGGCGCCCTCCGTGAATTTCGCAATCATGACCACCAGCATCGTGATGCCGGTTGCGACAGCCCCCAGACCGTTCACCAGCATGCTTCTGCCTGCGCCGCCCCCGCCCACCCGTTTCCAGTGCATCACCATTCCCGCCTGGGACAAAGTAAACGCCATAAACGCGCCCACCGCGTAGAGCGGAATTAACCGGTCCGTCACGCCGCCGAACAAGATGAGAAGCCCGCCGGCCAAGCCGGCGAGCATGTAGACGCCTTCGGCGAACACCAGACGCCGGCCCCGCAAGGTCATCCCATGTGGCAAGAATCCATTCTGGGCGATGGCTCTCGACAACCGCGGAAAATCGGCGAAGGCAGTATTGGCGGAGAGCGCGAGGACAAACAGAATCGATCCGATACTCACCCAGTAGAAGACGCCCTTTCCCGCGACCGCTCCAATCAATTGAGAGAGTACACTCTGGTAGCCTGGCTGTCCGGGCGGACTGGCGGCAATCCCATAAGCTTTGACCAGAAACGCGATGCCCCCCAGCATCACAATCAGAATTGCGATGACGATCGTGAGAGTCAGACGCGCGTACTTGTCGCTCGGCTCGCGAAAGGCCATGACGCCGTTGCTGACGGCTTCCACACCCGTCATGGCAGTACAACCGCTTGCAAAAGCTCGTAATAGAAGCCACGCGCTCACAGCTTCTGTAGCGCCCGCCAGCTTGGGTAACTGGACCACAGGCGTTGGATGTCCGGCGGCCAGCAGGGTCTTCGCGACGCCCAGAGCAATCACCCCCAGCAGGCAGACGATGAATAAATACGTCGGAACCGCAAATATACCGCCCGTCTCTCGCACCCCTCTGAGATTGATCACAGTTACCAGGATCAGAATGCCGAGGCAAAGAAGCAGGGTGTACCGTTCTAGCGACGGAATCGCCGAGATGAGTGCGCCTACGCCCGCCGAAATGCCGACCGCCGCAGTTAGAACATAGTCGACCATCAGCGAGGCGGCAGCCAGCAGGCCCGGCCAAACTCCGAGATTGTCACTGGCGACTGTATACGAGCCTCCGCCTTGAGGATACGCGGAGATGGTCTGCCGGTACGAAAAATAGACTACGCAGAGGAGAATGATTATGCTGACGCTGATGGGAACGATGTAGGCGACGCCCATCATGCCAAGGGGTATCAGGACAGTGAGAGCGGCCTCAGGGCCGTAGGCAGCCGAGCTCAATGCATCCAGTCCGAAGATCGGAATCCCTTTTGCCGGACCGATCCTTTCAGCCTTTTCCTCTTCGGTGGCCAGCGGGCGTCCGAGCAGCAAATCAGCGAGCTTCATGGGACCATTTTCCTATTAAGCCGCCGGGGGTTCGGACGGAGGCTCCGCGGGGGCTCAAGGTCGCCGGGAAATTTCTCCAACAGATTGCGATGACGCAGCGCGGCAGGTGTGGCTGATTGAGGCCAGGGAGGCCGGCGGCTTCGGGTGTTTCAGTAGATACTTCTTGAGGCCGAGCAGAGTCCAGGAGTCTTTAAAGCCGTAATCCTTCATTTCCAGCAAGGCGTCTTGTGACGCCAAGTCGCCGAAATACATCCGGTAGAGCGTCGCGATCAGGCTGGTTCGGTCACGGCCAATATCGCAATGAAAATAGATTGTGATAGCACGGATCGTGAAGGAGCTCCAGAATGCGAGTGACATGCTTCTTGGATGGCGCCAGCGGCGAGGCATTTATATAGACCGAAACATAGGTCATGCCATTGGCTTTAGCTTTCCTCTGTTCTGGCCTGGAGAGGAGCGGTAGAAACCTCAGATTCAAGATGTATTTGACGTGTTTGGATTGAAGAAAGGCGTAATCGGCAGCGTTTTTCGGTTTCGATCCTTTATACACGTTGGCGTCTAATTCTGTGAATCGAACGATAGATGTTCCAGGCGCGGGATGCTCGAGCTTTGTTCCGGCAAATGCCGCATTGCCTAGCAGTATTACCAGCAGCCCTAGGGCCCTCACTGGTCTCAAGTTCACTCCCCTTAATAGAAGACCTTTTCCAGGCAATTCCGTTTCGACTTCGTGGCAGGCGCTATCCGCTAAACTGATGGAACGATGAGGGATCTGCAGATTGTCGATATCGGGCAACTGAGCGCGCGCAAGCTCGATCCGCTGCTTCTGGAAGAGACGGCCGATTGGGACCGGGAACTGGACTGGGATTTTTCGAAGTCGGCCGGCCTGGTGCGTAAGTTCGCCGATGCGCGAACGCTCAGTGGCGCGGCTCTGCTGGATGCCGGCGAAGTCGCGGGCTATGGCTACACCGGTCTCGAAGACGACCTGGGTCTGATCGCGGACGTATATGTGCGGCCGCGTTGGCGCACTGAAGATACCGAAGCGTTGCTATTCGGCTTGCTGCTCGATGCGCTGATCGGAGCACCGGGCGTGCACCGCATCGAAAGCCAATTAATGCTGTTAGATGCAGCTTCGGCCAAAGGTCCCGAGCGCGAGCTGCGCTTGTTCGAACGCCTTCTGATGAAGCTGGATGCCACCGCCGCGCTGCCGCCGGACCGACCGTCAACGACGCAGAGATTCCGGATTGAGCCATGGAGCGATCACCACCTCGATGCGGCGGCCACCGTCATTCCGCTTGCTTATAGCGGGCATATCGATTCCCAGATTAACGATCACTACCGCACCGTCCCCGGCGCAAGCAGTTATCTGACCAACAACGTGCAATTCCCAGGGTCTGCCGCTTTCTCGACCGCCTCGTATATCGCATTCCATCAGACGACAGGATTGGCAGCGGGGATATCGCTCTCGAGTTTCGTCGCCGATGACGTCGGGCACATTGCAGAGATATGCGTCGCGCCGGATGCCCAAGGCGCGGGGCTCGGATACGAACTGCTGCGTCAATCGATCGCCACATTGCGCGGCGCGGGCGCCAAGCGCGTCAGTCTTACGGTGACCGCCGCTAACGAAGAAGCAGTCAGGTTGTATACTCGATGCGGCTTCCGCGAAGCGCGCCGGTTCTATGCTTATGTCTGGCAAAAGAGTTGAATCCGATCCCGCTTCCGGTCCCGATTTGAGCCCGGAGACGCTGCGCCGCATAGACGTCCTATTTCCGTCGGAGGATCGTAAACGAGCAAAAGCTCTCCTATGCGAGCATTGCGGCAACAATCTGCCCTTCCTGAGAAAAGCGGACATGTACGAACTGGAGCGCTTCCGCTTTGCCGCCCTCAAATACAGCGATGGCAATTTCTCGATGCTGGAAGACGCCGTGAAGCTCGCGCAGGTGGACTGGCGCGATTTGCTCATGGCCACAGGCTTCGGCAGCGTCGACGCGTACCGAAGATGGGAACCCAAACCGTTGGGCGAGCCTGCTGAAATCGATCCCGTGCTCCTTCTCGCCGGTATCCACGACCGCGTCGCGACGGTGCTTATCCCTCTGGGGTTCGAGCCGCAGGAGGACGAGTGGCGCCGCAGTGGCGAAGTACCCCAGAGCCTGCGCGTACACAAGGGTTTGACCAGTCGCATCGAAACGAGGTTCTTCTTGCAAGCCAAACTCGAGGCCCAGCCGGTGAGCGTGGTACTACATCTGCCCCGGCTTCCAGTGGGCTTGGAAAAACTGGGCAGCGAACAAGGCTACGTCTTCCGCGCCGGAGACAACGAGGAGGCTCTCTACATGGCTGTAGTAAGAGATGTCGTTCACTACTCGCAGTCTTGGTTTCAGCGCTTCACCTCGGCCAGCGAAGTACAGCGCGGGTTCGACGACGGAACTTTTGCGCCGCACCTGCGGGTGGAAGATCAGGTCCTCCTCTTTTAACGCGAAACACGAAATCACACACGAGCATTCACCAGGTGCGCGAGTCCCACCGCCACGCGCAGGCCGTCCGCCCGCCCCGCGAAGTATCGCTCGTCGATGTCGGAGGGCCCAAGATCCTCGATCTCGTGAAATCCCGCGGCCATGAGCATCCGGTTCAGAGCGCGAGGGTCGAGGAATAATCGAAAAGACTCGCCCGCTCTCGCAACCCGGCTGGCGAGCGCATCCATAGCCATTTGCTCCACCGAATCGAGAGACGATCGCTCTACCGCATAATCGAACACTACGCCGCTGCCTGCGGGCAGCGATCCAATAAAGGCCAGTGTTGCCATGGCAGCGTCGGCGGTCAGATAAGGCGTGACCCCGAGCCATGAGAAGAAGCTGATTTCGCCGGTCTGAAAGCCTGAACTTTCGAGGGCGGAACTAAGCGATTGCTCCTCGAAGTCGGTTGGAACGAATGTTAACGACAAGGGAATCGCGATTCCGGCGGCATCCAACTGGTTTCGTTTCCATGCCTGGGTAGCAGGATGGTCCACCTCGAATACGCGCAATCGGGGATGGGTATTGCGATACGCGTAGGTGTCCAGCCCCGCGCCCAAAACCACGTATTGCGTTGCGCCGCGTGCGATCGCAGCGGCCAGCTCGTCTTCCGCATATCGGCTGCGGGCGGCCATGAAAGCGCGAATATGTCGAGATCCGCCTGTCTCACGGTCCGGTCCGGATTTGAGCCTCGCCGCCGGCTCTTCTCCCAGGATCGCCATTGCGAGCGGATCTTCAAACACGCGCGGGTCATCGAGTAATTGATGGGCGGCGCGGCGCATGGCGACACGCTGCGCGGTTAGACTCGGCGCTTCTCCGGTCATCTTTTTTCTCCTGAGCTAGATTCCTCAGCTACCATGCTGGGCTGACCGCAGCGGCTGAACATACCTTGACGGAACTTTTCGCGCTCCTCGGGAGTCATGTGCTCCCAGCGCGCGCTCATCCGGCGTCTCCAGTGACCGCCGTAGCCTGGCCTGCCGCGAAATCCTCCAAACAGGATCTTGCTCAAGATCAGAATGCCGAGCGCTTGCCAAAAGTTGATCGTGTGTAATCCTAACACCGCCGGCGCCAGCCAGTTCCAGAGAGCCATCACCAAGAAACCGAAGACTGTGACGGCCACGATCGCAATCAGCCCGATTTTCAGCCCTCTTTTCACCCATCGTGATTTCATATTCTAGTCCTCATGCACTCGTAAACTCTTCGTAGATGGCTTCCAAACGGCGTCGCAGATGAAGAATCGCATAATGCTTACGCGAAAGAAGCGTGTTGACGCTCAGCCCGGTCTCCTCCGCCAGTTGCTTGAAACTTTTGCCATCCATTTCGTGCGCGACGAAAACATCACGCTGTTCTTCCGGAAGTTCCTCTAATGCCGCGTCGAGCTCTTCGAGAAGCACGCACCGCGCGTACATGGCCTCCGGTCCCGCATTCGGCGACGGCAGGAGGTCTTCCAGTCGTGGCGCGCCCTCTTCCCTAAGAACCTCGGCTCCCGGCTTTTTCTTGCGGAAGCGGTCGATGATGCGATTACGCGCCACGCGGTACAGCCAAGCGCCAACCTGCTCGATCGGTTTCATCAGCCTGTACGCTTCGGTCAGTTCGTAGAAAACGTCTTGCAGGATGTCTTCAGCATCCCCTTCGTCATCCACCCGATTGCGGATGAAATGAAGCAGACGCCGGCGCTCCTGCTGAATCACCTCCGAAATACGACGATTTTGCTCGGTCCGCTGCTCGCGGGTTGCGATTGTGACGCTCAGCACGGCCTCCATCTGCTAGCTAAGACGAACGAGTTGGCCGAATATTGTAGAAAGAAAGAAACAAATTTATCGTGCTGGAACAGCCGGAGCATAAACCTTGCCGGCGGACACCAGCTCGGCATTCGGAACTTCCGTGGTAAGCCGAACCGATTGGAATCCGGCTTGGTTCCCCGGCTTCACCAGGAACGTCACCAGATATTGATGCGCCAGATGCTCGGCGACTTCCTTAAGGTAAGGCGAGAAGGAGACTGGTGATTCGAATCCGAGCATATAGGCCTCGCCGCCGGTTTCTTCAGCCATCTGTGCGAGATGATTCTGTCCCCAATTGGGCCGCCAAAGGCTATGACCCGAGTGGCCCGCGGCTGGGGTGTAAATTGCGTACACGATGATTCCGGCGCGCTGGGCGTTTTCAATGGAGGCGTCCAGGTAGGGATTAGCTATTTCACCACCCAGCGGATCAATGCCGCTCGTTACCAGAAGAACTTCATGGCGTACGGGGCTAGGGGGCCACCGCTTGATCAGATCGCTCAGCGCTAGAAATGGGCTCGGCATGACTCCGGGAGAGCCGACTGGCAGCCGCAGAGCCTTAGCTGCCTGTGCGCGATCGGTGGTCAGGTTTTGCGTGATACTGACCGTGGCGTTTCGCAGGTAGCCGATCCCGATGGATGTTGTCGCTGGTTGAGATTGGATGAACTGGCGCAAATCGTTCAACTGCGAGCCGAGACTGGAGCTGGAGGCGTCATCTATCAAAATGTACAGCTCGAGCCCGGCCCGCTCGCCTTGAAGAGCAACTAAATCCGTCACTCGGAGACGCTCGCTCTTTTGAAACACCATCACGTCTCCTTGGTTTAGGACCGGAACGTCTTTGCCGTGGCGCGGCTCGACGGTCACAATCATTTGAACCGGCGCGGTGAGCGTCGTCGCCTTCTCTTGAGCTGCCAGAAACGCGCTGGGCACCGCGAAGAGCACCGCAGTAATGGGAGATAAGCGCATAGATTTTTACCTCTTCAAAAGTGGACATGCCGGAACCAAGCGATAAACTGAATAGTTCATGCGCCTGGTCCTACTTCACTATCACATCCTGAAAAACGGCGGGTCGAGCATCATTGAGACCTTGGCGCGCAGCTTTTGGGAAACGTTTGCGGCCTTCGATCTTCCGGACCTCGACGCCGAAATCACACCTCGCGATCTGTTGTCGTTTCTCGAAAGCAATCCTCGCGTGCAGGCTTTTTCAAGTCACCAGATCTTTTATCCGGTCCCGCGGGCGCCGGGGTACCTATTCTTCGATATCTGTTTTCTCCGCGACCCGATTGATCGAATCCGGTCGATCTACGACTATTTTCGTGCGAAACCGGTGGAGGGCGAAACGATGAGCGGGCTCGCCTATAGGAGCACGCTCGGTGAATTCACGCGCCGGCTGGTGGAGGAGATGCCCTGGACCATTAACGACGTGCAAGTCAACCTGCTGGCCAACGGCCTGGTCCATGATCAACCTCGTGGCATCGAAGATCTGGCGGTCGCGATGACGAGAATGCTCGAAGCCTCCTTCCTGGGCGTGGTCGATTGCTTTGATGAGAGCATGGTTGCCGGCCATCACGGCTTAAGCGCGTTGTTTCCGGCGTTGAATTGCGTCCACGCGCCGGTCAACGCTTCGGCCACGCCCGGCACTACGCTTGCGGAACGAACCGAGCAGTTTAAAAGAGCGTGCGATGACGGGGTGTACGCGGAATTGCTGCGTTTGAATGCCATGGACTTCGAGCTTCTCCGCCGCGCGCGGGCGGAGGTTCGTCGCCGCTTCGATCTGGTCCCCGATCGGCAGGAGCGGCTGCGCGGGCTTCAGGAAGGCGTTTCTATCCTTCAGTCGCGGGGTGAAAAAGAAAACGGATCAACTTCGGCTTCTGAGACGGTCCCTCCACCCGAGACATCAACCAAGCGACAAGCGCGACCAACGCTGACGCCGGCCACTCCAGCCCCGGGCGTCTTGACCAGGCTGATGCGCTGGCTGCGGTTCGTGACGAATCTGCGTATGATGCGGCCGGCAAGCGCATTCCGGCGGCTGTTCGACGCAAATTATTATCGCGAATCGTATCCTGACGTGGCGGAGTCCGGCCTGAATCCGTTCTGGCACTTCGTCCTAAGAGGCGCGTTCGAAGGCCGCAACCCGCATCCCTTGTTCGAGACGGATTTCTATCTGAGTCAATCCCCGCGGCCTCCGGCTATCAATGCATTGTGCGATTACCTGGAGCACGGCGACGCAGCAGGCCGCTGTCCGCATCCGTTATTCGATCCGGAATATTACACGCGCCGCTATCCCGACGTTCGCCAGGCACGCATGAATTCGCTGCTCCATTACGTTCTCCACGGCGCCGCCGAAGGACGAAAGCCCCACCCCCTGTTTCAGCCCAATTATTATCTGACTGCTTGTGCCACCGCGCGGGATGGAGGAAATCCGCTGGTGCATTTCGCGGAGTGCGAACCGGCCGAATGCTGCAACCCGCACCCCTTGTTTGACTGCAAGTCCTATCTGCTCGCGCATCCGGACGCGACCGGAAATCCTCTCGTGCATTACTTGACACGACGCCCTGATTCGCGCGGTCCATGCGAAGCCAGCCCGGGCACATTCGGTACCGCCCGCTTCATGATTCAAGAAGTGGAAGTCTTGGCTGTTTTGCCAGATTCCGGATTTGACGTGTGCCCAGAAGCGGCGCAGCATCGGACCTACACAACCCTTCAGGCTTGCGCGGCGCGCGATGGGTTTTCTGGCGAGATCGCGCTGGTGTGGCAGGATGCGGCAAGGAAGAAAAAGTTCCTCTGCGCGCCGCAGCAGCAACCATTTTTCGAATCCCTACGATACGACCAGCTCGCCGCGCAAATCAACGGGACCATGGTTGTGGGGCAGGTCCTCGTCCTGCCCCGGACGCACTTTGATTAGGCCGTCTTCTACTGCACGGCCACCGTGATGTTTTGATTGCTGTTGCTATTGGTGCCGATAGTCAAGACCACCGGTTGGTTCCCGGAGGCGACACCAGCGGGAACAACCGCATTGATCTGGATTACACCTGACACTAGCGTGGGCGCTTCGCCGGCGTACTCGATCTGGGCCGTCTGGCCCCCAATAGTCACTGTAATTTGCGTAGCCACCGGCTTCGGGAACGGCGGGGCGGCCGGCGTCACAGAGCCAGTCGCAACTGGTGGCACGAGCTGACCTTCGCCGGTGCCAAAGATCTGTATCACGCTACCCTTGGCGGCAGGATTGTTCGCGCCGTTCACGCTGTAGTCTTGATTGAGTATGGCGCCCTGACCGCTGCCTCCTTGGCTGAGCGAGAAAATACCGGGCTCCGTAGCCACCACGTTGGCTTGCAACATGGCGGACGTCATACCTCCGAACTGCACTTCGACGGGGACGCTTGTTTGGCCTGCGAGCTCGTACGGCACGATGGCGTTGATCTGTTGCGCCGATACATACAGCAGCGGAGCGGATACGTTGTTAAACGTCACCGTCACGCCGCCCAGAGTGGTCGGGACCGTCCCCGCTGAGGTCAGAGCGAAGGTCTGGGGCGTCGATGGGCCAACGTTAGTGCCGAAGATGCTTATGATCTCGCCGGGGGCACTCGGTCCGGGCTGTAGAGTGGCGGCATTTACGATCGCGGTGATGGCCGGCGGCGGCGGCGCGCCAACAGTTAACGTGACAGCCACCGTTTGACTGGCAATGCCGGGCGAAGATATGGTTACCGTCCCGGTGTAAGTGCCCTGCGGTAGGGTGGCCAGGATAGTCGAATTCACCCCAAGTGTGATGGTGGCCGGCGCGGTGCCGCTGGCGGGCGTAACCGTAATGAAGTTGCCGCGATTCGCAATGCTGGCGCCGGGCGTAAAGGTCGCATTGAATGTTACGCTGCCGGTGCTGGTTACGTGGACAACCTGCGGCGGCGGAAGCGTTGTCGACCCGGAAGCGTAAGTGAAGGTCACCGAGGTGGGCGTAACCGAAATGGTAGGCGCCGGACCAACGCTGAGCGTCACCGGAATGTAGAGCGGACTGTTGACAGCCCCAGGCACAAAAACAGTCACCACGCCCTGGTAGGCGCCCTGGGGAAGCTGCGAGCCGTTGGCGTTTATCGTGACGACGTTACCTGACACCGAGGCGGTGAGCCACCCCGACCCGTTGAGCATTGTGGTTTGCACCCCAATTGTGGTCCCGGCTGGTACGCCCGAGATCTGCACAGTTTGGGCCGCCGGCTGCGTGCCGGAAAGGGTCTGCGTAAATGCGACGCTGGCGGGGTTCGCGGTGGCTGTCGAGGAGGCCACTATCAGGGTCACCGGAATGGTTTGCGCCGGAACATTGGTCGCGCTACTCGAAACGGTGATGGATCCAGTGTAGGTTCCGGGTCCGAGATTTGTCGGATTAATGGTGACCAGCAGATTATTTGGCGTGTTGCCGCTGTTGGGCGCCACGCTGAGCCAGGTCAATCCAACCGGGTTAGTGGTTGCAACCGCGGTGAATGGGAGTTGGTTATTTGGATCGGTGCTGCTGAGAGAAACCGTCTGGGTCGTGGCCGCTGCTCCAACCAATGTCGTTACGTTGATGGAGGGCTGCCCCACGTTCAGAAGAGCCGTATTGCTGACATTCAGCGTCACTGGGATCACCAGCGGCGGAGTGCTCGATCCGGGAACGGACAAAGTCACATTTCCGCTGCAGACTCCCGGAGTAAGACCGGTTGTGTTGACCGAGACGACTACCTGGTTCAGGACTTGCGGCGGCGGCGAGAACGTGCTCCCGCTAGACTGGGCGGCGGACAGGAAGCCGGCGCAACTGGTGGCGTTCACCGCAACCGAGTAAGTGAGCGGCGCGCCAGTGCTGCTGACTGTAATAGTTTGCGGCGACGGCACGGTCTGTCCGATTTGATAATTGAAATTCAGCGACGGAACATTCGCCGTCAGAATGGGATTGCTGTTGACGACCAAGGTGACCGGGAACGATTGCGGCGAGTTGCCCGCACCCGCGGCCGTTATGGTTACAGTTTCGGTATAGATTCCCGGACCGACGTTCGCCAGGGCCTGCTGGTTTAGCGACAGCGCCAGAGCTTGCGGTGTGGTGCCGGATGTAGTAGCTACCTGAAGGAAGGCCGGTGATCCCGAAGCAGGCGACGCGCTCGCTGTGAAATTCACACCCGGGGTAGTACTGGTGATCTGCACGTTTTGCGCGGCCGGAAGAGTGCTGCTGCCAATCTGATAGTTAAAGGTTGGTCCTGTGGTGGGAACCTGCAGCAAGGGACTGGTGCTGACCAGCAGATTTACTGCAACGGTCACACTTGGATTCGAGGCGCCGGGCGCGGAGATGGTGATTACGCCGTTACATGTTCCTGCGCTGAGGCTGGACGTATTCACCTGAACACTAAGCGTGCTCGGAGTGGCGCCGGATTGTGGAGAAAGCACCAGCCAGTTGTTGCCGCAAGTGCTGGTTGTAGCTGAAGCCGTGAAGCTGACATTCGCTCCGGTAGTGCTGGTGACGGAGAGCGTCTGAGCGAGCGGCTGGCTGGTTCCGATCTGATAACCGAACGAAAGCTGGGTGGGGCTAACATTGATGCCTGGCGTGCCAGCTATCGTAACCTGCACAGGCAGGCTGACACCGTTTGATCCGGGAGCATTGATGGCAATGGCCGCCGCGAAGCTGCCTGCCTGGAGCCCGGCTGGATTTACGGTCACCATAAGTGTATTAGGCAGAGGGCCCGAGGTGGGTGTCACAGTAAGCCAATTTCCACCGTTGCTCGTGACCGGCGACGCTGTAAATGAGGTGATGCTGGAACTGCTGCTCGATACCTGGACGCTCTGCGTCACAGGCACCGTACTGTTGGCCGCGAAGTTAAAACTCAGCGAGTTCGGGTTGGTGGAAATTGGACTGATACCACCTGTGGAACTAGGATTGAACACGACCGGGATCGAGAGGAATCCTCCGGGGGATGAAATATTGAGAAACCCCACATCAGTGGCGGTCGGGGCCGCCGAGCCAATCGCCACTGATAGTGTGGCCGGCGTGACCCCGCTGGTGGGGCTGACCTGCAACCAGTTCGTATCGGAGAAAGCAGATACCGTGAAGTTCACCGGAGCGCCCGTAGATGTAAGTTGCAGCGCTTGTGAGGGACCCGCCGCGCCGTTGAAGAGAAACTGTGGCGGATAGGCCGTCAGTGAATTGTTTTGTGCGCGCGCCGTGTCGATCGAACACACCAGGGCCGGCAGCAGAACCGCTAGGCGGAACAGGGACGTTTGTGTCGTTTTCACGATATTCTCCAAGCAAGTAGAAAGTTGTGGTTAGGAAGAGGACGCGGCAACAGGAGACTTAGGCAAGCATCCTGCCACGGAATATAGACCACCTTGTTGAGTGTGGGGTTTCATCGATCTATCTCTTTTTTTTAAGAGACTGTGGGGTGAAATATGTTAAATACCTGAAAAACTTCCCTAACCCGCATTGGTACTCACTTGGTTACTCGTACTGGGAATTGGTCCAGTCTAGTTGTCCCCCCGACACATTACGATTCGCCCCATTTTTCACCTTTCGGCAACATTTTATTTTGCACCTACCGAATCTTAGCCGGCCTTCTCTGAAAAGTTGATTGCATTTGGCCGATAAGACGCTATATGAATCAAGGCCCTCAAGGGTCGCAGGTGGGTCAAGGCGATCTTGGTGTTCAGGCGCACTGCCAGCGGGTGGCAGCGTGGTCCTCTGAACTGGCCGGCGCGCTCGGGCTGTCGCCCTCTGAACGGAGCTTGGTTGAGCAGGCGGCGCTATGCCATCACTTTTCTCAGATCGCATTCGACGAAACCACCCGCAAGGGCCTGCTTCAGGATTTGAAGATCGAAGAAACGGTATGGCAGCCGGGGCTCCCGGAAGAGGTGGGACAGCTCTTACAGGCTTTCTGGGGTTGTGACGCGGTATCCGATGGCTCGATTGCAAAGCTGGCCGCAGTGCTGGAGATGTGCGACGACTTCGATCAGTTCTTTGAAGCCGAGCCGCTGGCGGAATTGGACACAGAGGATCAATCCGTTAATCCCTCGGTAGAAACGCTGTTCTCTTATTTGCAAGTGACCAGCCGGGCTGATGTTAGCCGGGTAATCGATCACCTTCCCGTATTTCCGCGCGCGGCGCGGGAAGTTGTGACGTGTGTTTCGAGCCGGGAGTTAAGTGTTCGCGAACTGGAAAAAGCCGCCGCGCTCGATCCCGTGATGTCGGGGCTTTTGATCCAGACCGCGAATTCCAGTTACTATAGCCCCAGGAATCCAATCGCCAGCATCCGGCACGCGATTTCCTACATTGGGGTAGAAGGCACTCGAAAAATTCTGCTGGCTGCGACCTTCCGCTCGAACTTCGCGTCCATGCGGATGCATCAGCTCTGGAATCATTCTCTGGATGTGGCCGAGACGGCGGAACGCCTGGCCATGCGTTCGCGGATGCAGCTCGATCCTTCCGAGGCGTTTCTGGCGGGCTTGGTCCACGATGTCGGACGACTGGCCTTCTCCATCATGCCGGCGGCATTTCTCGAACGCTTTTACCGGCTGACGGACCGGGGGTGCCCCGCCGCCGAAGTCGAGATTTGTCTGTCCGGACTGTGCCACGGCGAAGTGGGAGCACAGACTCTAACGCAATGGAAGTTTCCGCGCGCGCTGGTGGAGGCGGTCCGCTGGCATCACCGCCCGGAACGCTCTTCTTCGAGCATGGCCTCTCTGCTTTACCTGGCCGAAGTCGTCAGCGAATCGGAAGAGGATCTTCCGTCCGCCATCCGCATGCGGACAGCCTGCCGGCTAACCGGTATCGACCCGGAAGCTCTGGCGGACTTGAATCGCGAACAACAGGGCTCTCTAGAAACCCTGCGCTTCGTAGCGTAAAACAATTCCGCCGGGATTACTCATAGCGGAGTGAGATAGCAGGATCTATTCGCGTGGCCCGCCGTGCCGGAGCGAGACACGCCAACGCGGCCGCGGCCCCCAGCACCACCACAACGCCCACGAACACGAGTGGATCGGCCGGCCGGATTTCGAATAGCATCGCCTTTAGTAGTCGGCCCAGCGCCAGAGCCACCCCAATACCGATCACCAGGCCGGTTGCAACCGGGCGCATACCCTGGCCCAGCACCATGCGGTTGACCTGCGCCGCACAAGCTCCCAGTGCCATGCGGATGGCAATCTCGTTGCGGCGCCGATTCACCGAGTATGAAATAACGCCATAAATGCCAACTAGCGCCAGTGCGAGGGCAGCCAGCGCGAAGGCCGCCAGAAGCGTGGTCTGGAAGCGGCGTTCGGAGACAGAATCGGAAATTATGCGCTGCATGGTCTTCATCTCAGGCACAGGAAGTTCCGAATCCACCGACCAGATGGCCTTACGCACCGCACGGGCGGCGGCTGCTGGTTCCTGAGCAGTGCGAATAGCTAGAGACGCCCCGGATTCGTTGTATGACCAATAGGGCATGTAAACCATCAGCGGCGGCGGGTCGCCTTTCATACCGGTGCGTGTGTCGGCCACCACTCCTACAACTTCAGCCATGGGTTCTGATGCGTTGCTCCTCCGCATATGCTTTCCAACCGCGTTGGCTCCAGGCCAGATTCGCGCGGCCGTCGTGGCCGATACAACCACTACTGGACGGTTCCGGTCCGCGGATTGAAAGGCACGGCCGGCTCGAATGGGAATCTCCAGCGCCGAAAAGTAATCGGGGCTAATGAAGCGATAGTTCGCAACCGGCCGCTGGAAGACTGGCCGGTGGTCGTCATCCCGGCTGATCATATCGACCCAAGTGTCGCCTTCGAGCGGCATGGTGGAGATGATCCCGGCCGCCTGGACACCGGGCAGGCGCCGAAGCACCGGAAGCAGGCGATCGAAAAACGCGGCGCGCTGCTGGGTGTCACTGTATTTCGTGGCCGGCAGATTCAGGCCCGCGGTGAGCACGTTGTTGGCATGGAAGCCTTGATCGATGCCGAGAATGCGGACCAGACTCCCGATGAGCAGTCCTGCGGCAACCAGCAGGGCGGCGCTCAGCGCTACCTCAGTTGTGACCAATATTTCTGATATCCGCAGACCGGCCCGGCCTTGTGTTGCGGTGCGTCCGCCGCGCAGAGCATCCTGGGGCTCAGAGCGGGCCGCGCGCCACGCGGGAATCAGCCCGAAAAGCAGTCCCGCCACCACCGACACGGCGAACGCGAAGAGTAGGGCGTGAAAGTCGAGATGAACTTCATCGAGGCGCGGCAAGTCCACCGGTGCGCTAGCCACCAGAGCGCGGACTGCCGCATAGGCCAGCATTAGCCCCAGCGCGCCACCTGAGAGCGCGATCACCAGGCTCTCGGTCAAGACCTGACGCGCCATTCGCCAAGACCCTGCACCTAACGCCACGCGGACGGCCATCTCGCGCGACCGGGAAGTGGAGCGGGCCAGCATCAGGTTACCCTGGTTGACGCAGATGATCAATAGGACCATCGCAATCGAAGCGAGCAGTACCAGCAAGCCTTGCCGCGATCCGGCCACAATCTGCTCCTGCAGCGGCGTGACCAGGGCGCGCAGATCGATCCCGGGCATGGGAGTTTCGCGCATCAGTGCCGCCTGCACCGCATCCAAATCCGCGAGCGCTTGTAGGGGCGACACGCCAGCGCGCAGACGGGCAATCGCCCCGAAATTGTGATTCCCCATGGCATCCAGCTTGCTGCGGTCGATCGCAAAGGGCGTGAAGATTTCCGGAGGAGTTGCTCGCTCGCCTAAATCACCTAACCACTTCGTTTGCGGAAAACGGAACCCGGAACCGAGCACACCTACCACAGTGTGCGGCGTTCCACTCAGCAAGATGGTCTTGTTGAGAATCGCCGCGTCTCCATGGAACCGGCGCTGCCACAGGCCATAGCCGAGGATGACCACACGGTCGTTGTTGGGACGATCTTCTTCCACCGTGAAATTGCGGCCGAGCATCGGTTGCACGCCTAACAGCGGAAGTAGATTCCACGAGATGCGTTTCACAGAGAGGCGCATCGGAGGCCCTTCGTTGCCGGTTAAGTTCATGGCACCCTCCCGGAGAATGGCCAGATCGGCAAAGGACCGGCAGCGCGCTTGCCATTCGAAGAAGTGCTTAGCGTTTACCGGAAGGCTGGGGTATCGCTGGCTGAGCTGTGGGATCACTTCGTTGATGGCGACAAGTTGCTGGGCCTGCTGATAGGGGAGAGGGCGAAACAGCACCGCGTCGGCGACCGAGAAGACGGCTGTGGTCGCAGCCAGCCCGAGGGCCAGAATTCCAATGGCCGCCGTGGCAAAACCGGGACTTCTGCGCAGCCCGCGAAGAGCCTGGCGCAGATCCGCCAATAGCGTTTCCATGCTGTCGACTACGCAAGTGCCTTCACAGAAGTTCCGCTTCCACGCGACGAAGCCATTTTCGCACGCTCCCGTTTTTTGGCACACTGGTATTAAACGCCGAGTCGTTGACTCAGAGGAGCCCCGAAAGAAGTGTGGATCGTTAATATCGCCCTGAAGCGGCCTTATACGTTCATCGTATTGGCGCTGTTGATCCTGCTGATCAGCCCGCTAGTGATCATGCGCACGCCGACCGATATCTTCCCCAACGTGAACATCCCGGTGATTGGCGCTCTGTGGAATTACACGGGGCTCAGTGCCGAGGAGATGGAAGAGCGTATTGGAGGACAGTACGAGCGCTGGCTGACGACCGTGGTCACCGACATGGAGCACATCGAATCGCAAACGGTGAACGGCCGCAGCATCACCAAGGTGTTCTTCCATCCGGGGGCCAAGGTCGACATGGCGATGGCGCAGATGACGGCGGCTGCAGTCTCCAGCGTCCGACAGATGCCGCCGGGAACCACCCCGCCCTACATGATCGTCTACAGCGCCTCCAGCGTTCCCATTCTGCAACTGGCGCTTTCCGGCGAGGGCTTGTCGGAGCAGCAACTGTTCGATTACGCCGCCAACGGTATCCGTACCCAGCTCTCGACCGTAGAAGGCGCGGCGATTCCCTGGCCCTACGGCGGAAAGCAGCGGCAAGTGATGATCGACCTGCAGCCTACGCTGCTTCAGGCCAAAGGTCTTTCGCCTGCGGACGTGGTGAACGCTGTGAGCAATGAGAATCTGGTGCTGCCGTCGGGCACCTCAAAGATCGGCCAATTCGAGTACGATATCGGGCTCAACGGCAGTCCCAGGACAGTTGCGGAGCTCAACGATCTGCCGGTGAAGGCGGACCACAACACCACCATCTATGTTCACGATGTGGGAAATGTTCGGGACGGATTTTCGCCGCAGACCAACATTGTCCGGCGCGACGGGCAGCGTAGCGCCCTGCTAACGATCATGAAGATCGGCACAGCCTCTACGCTGGACATCGTGCGCGAGGTCCGCGCCATGCTCCCGCAAATCGCGGCGACGCTGCCGCCGTCGCTGAAGATGGAACCGATTTCGGATCAGTCGTTGTTTGTGCGCGCGGCCATCAACGGCGTGGTTCGTGAGGCAATCATCGCGGCCTGCCTCACGGCGGTGATGATCCTGCTGTTTCTGGGAAGCTGGCGCAGCACGCTCATCATCGCTGTTTCGATTCCGCTTTCCATCCTCACTTCCATCTGCGTGTTGAGCGCGCTGGGCGAAACGATCAACATTATGACCCTGGGCGGGCTGGCGCTGGCGGTCGGAATCCTAGTCGATGACGCCACGGTGACCATCGAAAATATCGACCGCAATTTCGATCAGGGTAAGGATCTGCACACCGGCATTTTAGATGGCGCGGCGCAGATCGCCCTGCCGGCCCTGGTTTCGACGTTGTGCATCTGCATCGTGTTTCTACCGATGTTCTTCCTCACCGGTGTGGCGCGCTTTCTATTTATTCCGCTGGCTGAGGCCGTCGTTTTCGCGATGCTGGCCTCTTACGTTCTTTCGCGCACGCTGGTGCCGACGCTGGCGATGTACCTGCTCAAGGCCGGTGTTCATCAACACACCGAACCCGCGTCCTGGAATCTGGCGGGGAGGCTCCAACGAGGCTTCGAGCGCGCCTTCGAAGCATCGCGCGCAGCCTATCTCAGGGGATTGGAAGGTTGTATCCGGCGGCGAGCCGTTTTTCTTCCCGGATTCATGATTATCGGCTCGGCAGCCTTCCTGCTGCTCCCCTGGCTGGGCCAGGATTTCTTTCCTAGCACCGATGCCGGCCAGTTCAATCTGCATTTCCGCGCCAAAACCGCCACGCGAATTGAGGAGACGGCGCGGCTGGGCGATCTCATCGAGACTGCGATGCGGCGGACGATCCCAGCTTCAGATTTATCGAGCATCATTGATAACATCGGACTTCCATACAGCTCCATCAATATGGCCTATAGCACCTCGGCGCCGATCGGAACGATGGATGCCGACGTGCTCGTGACCCTCAATCCGGGGCATCGTCCGACCGACGATTATGTTCACGAGCTGCGCCGGATCCTGCCCCGCGAGTTTCCGGGCGTTTCTTTCTACTTTCTCCCGGCCGACATCGTCAGCCAGATTCTCAACTTCGGTTTGCCGGCTCCGATCGACATTCAATTGTCCGGTCCGGATGTGGCAGCCAATCACGCTTTCGCGACCAATCTTTTGGGCCAGCTCCAGACCATACCTGGCGCGGTGGATCTGCGCGTCCACCAGCTTTTTGATCAACCTCGAATCGAGCTGGCGGTGAATCGCACCAAGGCCATGGAGAGCGGCTTCACCCAGCTCGATGTCGCCAATAACCTGCTGGTGTCTTTGAGCGGAAGCTTTCAGACCACACCATCGTTCTGGCTGGATCCGAAGACCGGAGTTACATACAGCGTCGTGACGCAGACTCCGCAATATGCCGCATCTTCTCTGGCGGATCTCGAAAATATACCCATCAGCAGCGAAACCGGGCACCGGCCGGAAATCCTGAATGACGTGATGAGCACCAGCCGCGCCGCCGGGATGGCCCTGGTTTCTCATTACAACCTTCAGCGCTCGATCGACATTTTTGGATCGGTTCAAGACCGCGATTTGGGCGGGGTGGCGCGCGATATCAATCGCATCGTAGACCAGAGTCGCAAGCGTCTGCCGCGCGGCTCGCAGTTGTTTGTTCGCGGCCAGATCGAGACCATGCGGACTTCCTTTCAGGGACTCCTGTCCGGCTTGGTGCTGGCTATCGTGCTGGTCTATTTGTTGATCGTTGTGAATTTCCAATCGTGGCTGGATCCATTCATCATCCTCACGTCGCTGCCCGCGGCGCTGGCCGGGATCATCGTTTTTCTATTCGTTTCGCGGACCACGCTTAGCGTTCCCGCATTGATGGGCGCGATTATGAGCGTCGGAGTCGCCACCGCCAACAGTATTCTGGTGATCAGCTTCGCCAAGGACGACTTGGCGCTGCATGGCGATCCGACTCGGGCGGCGCTGGAGGCTGGCTTCACGCGCTTCCGCCCAGTGCTGATGACCGCGGCAGCCATGATCATCGGCATGGTTCCGATGGCTATAGGGATGGGCGAGGGCGGCGAGCAGAATGCGCCGCTGGGACGCGCCGTGATCGGCGGCTTGATATTCGCGACGGTCGCCACGCTATTTTTTGTGCCCACGGTGTTCAGCCTCTTGCACCGCCGCAGCCAGGAGAATAATGCTGGATAGTGAGCCCCGGATAGTGAACAAATGATACACGCGGAACCGACCGTTACACTGCGCTCAACGCCTCCGAAGCACTCCGGTGGTGCACGCGCGCTGAGAGCTTTGTTCTTGATCGCGCTATTTTTGCTGATCGCCGGCTTCGTCGTTTATCGCGGTATCCATACCCGCATTCAGACCGCGGCCGCGGTGAAAGACCAAACCCTGGCACTGGCTGTGCCGACCGTGGCGGTGATCCATCCCCGACCCGGGGCCCTGCTGGACGAGGTTGTCCTGCCCGGCAACATCCAGGCGTTCATCGATTCCCCCATTTATGCGAGAGCCAGCGGTTATCTGAAGCGCTGGTATGCGGATATCGGCGCGCGAGTGAAGGCCGGGCAGGTGCTGGCGGAAATCGATGCGCCGGAATTGGATCAGCAGGTGCGGCAGGCGCGGGCTGACGTCCAGCAGTCGCAGGCAGCGCTAGATCAGGCGCTAGCCAACTCGCAACAAGGGAAGGCCAACGAAGAACTCGCCAAGGTTACCGCGGATCGCTGGCGCAACCTGGCCGGCAAGGGCGTCGTCTCCCGGCAGGAAAACGACCAGTACCAGATGCAGTATAAGGCCCAGGCCGCCAATGTCCAGTCGCTCGAAAAGGCGATTGCGGCGGCGCGGAGCAGCATTGTGTCCTCCGAAGCCAATCTCGGGCGTCTGGAAGAGATGCAGCGCTACACCACTGTGCGGGCGCCCTTTGACGGCGTGATCACGGCCCGCAATACCGACGTGGGTGCGCTGATCAACGCCGGCGCCGGCACGCCCACACAAGAGCTGTTCCATATCGCGTCCACCGCCAAGCTGCGTGTATACGTGAACGTTCCCCAGATGTATTCACGCTCCGCAATCCCCGGCCTGGCCGCGACTCTCACCCTAGCGGAGTTCCCGGGCCGCCGCTTTCATGGCACTCTTGTTCGTAACGCGGAGGCAATGGATGCCGGAACACGCACATTGCTGACTGAAATAGATGTCGACAACGCCTCGGGCGAGCTGAAACCCGGCGCCTACGCCGAAGTCCACTTGGCGATCCCAGCAGCGGCGCGATCGCTGATTTTGCCGGTGAACGCGTTCCTGTTCCGTAGCGAGGGCCTGCGAGTAGGCGTGGTTCGGGAAGGCGGCAAGGTCCAGCTGGTCCCCGTTGTCATCGGCAAGGACTACGGCACTGAGCTCGAGGTTGTCTCCGGCATTGACGCCAATGATCAGGTGATTCTGAATCCGCCAGACTCGCTCACCTCAGGCGAGGTAGTGCACGTCGCTCATTCTGAGCCGTGACCGTAGGGAGCGGTCGTCTAACGCCTCACTGCCTGAAAATAATCCGGCAAGTCTGGCTTCGTGTCCCGCAGTATTTCGACAATAGTCCTGCCGATCGGCGAGCGACAGCCGGGCGTACTTCGGGTCCTTTTCATCGCCCGACAGAATCAGCCACATCCGCTTGTAGATCGCTTCCTTCGCCTCCACCGGAAGGCCGTCGAAGGCTGCCGTATAAATCATGTAGCTGCACGGATAGCGCATCAGCCGGTGTTCCAGATCGAAATCCCGCAAGGAACGGCCCTTATGATCCCGCGGGCCTCGCGCCGCGAATTTTTCGGAGAATCCAGACGAGCCTTGGATCTTGCCACGGAGCGGCGCTTCATCGATGAACAGGAGATAGTCCACCAGTTCTTTCGAATCGTCGCTGAGCAGGCGGGCCGTGAGATCGTGGTGATCGTACAAAGCAAAACGAATCTCCCAGCCCACCCGCGTCAGCAGATTGATCATCTGCACCTGGTGATCGAAGACCATCAGGGCCACGATGTCGCTGTACTGAGAAGGATAAGTGACCGGATCCAGATCCACTTGGATCGATCCCATGGGAGGATTTCCACTGGGGGGCTCCGGAGTATCGGGACCGGTGACCATGGCGTTGCCCAAGTGGCGCGCGGGAAGTTGTTTGCCCGTCACGTACCACCCGCCCCAGCGTTCTTCAAATGGACTGCGATGATCGGACGTGTAGTCGCCGAACTGTCGCATCTGCCGCCCGTCGGGCGCCGGAAAAACGCTGCGTATCTGCATTCCCGGAACACCCAGGGTCGAGTAGGATTCATGGCACACCAGGCAATCGTCGTGCCGGACAAACACAGGCCGTTGGGCCGGCTTCTGATCGAGCGTGTAAAAGATGACGCCCTGCCGCGGATCATCCGCTATCACCTCGACAAACGGCTCGCGAGGCACCCACCCGATGGCCACCCGGTCGTTGAAGAAAATCGTGCGCGGGTTGCGAGGACTGATGAGATGCATTTCAAGACTGGTCTTCGAGAACACCACCATCTGCGATTCGATCGGGATGTCCAGCGCATCCAGCACCGACCGCAAGTAGCCTTGCACGCCTTCGAACTTGAGCTGAACTTGCCCGTTCTCGATTTTCCGATTCAGTTGAGCCACGGCGTCATTGGTCGGCCGCGTTGCGTACTCGATGGCGGGATGGTCGGGCGAAGCCAGTGATGCGCCGCCTAATTCTGCGAGAACGGCAACAGCGCCAGCAACGATTCCTGCGGCCAGCAAGGTGGTGCGGTACATGCTTGAAAATTTGCTTTCTGGAGAGTATCTTATCCTTTCTAGAGGGTGCGATATGACAAAGCGAATTGTTCTGGCAGGTCTGCTGGGTGGAATCGCGATGTTCATGTGGATGTCGTTGGCCCATGTGGTGCTCCCGCTGGGCGAGATTGGAGTCCAGGAAATTCAAAACGAACCGCCGGTGTTGAGCGCCATGCACGCCTCGCTGGGTGAAAAATCGGGGCTCTTTGTTTTCCCCGCAACCGGTGCCGGCCCGGACGCGACCAGTCAGCAAAAAAACGCAGCCATGCAGCACTATGATGAGCAGCTGGCCGCCAACCCGTCCGGTCTCTTGATCTACCATCCACCAGGCGAAACCGGAATGACAGCGCGGCGACTCGTGACCGAATTACTCACGGAACTTTTGGAAGCCTTCCTGGTGGTGTTCCTCTTGGCACAGACTCGCATAGAGAGCTTCGCTGGACGCCTCGTCTTCGTGACCATCGCCGGTGTCGTGGCATCGCTCCCGACCAACGTCTCCTATTGGAACTGGTACGGCTTTCCTACTAATTACACGTCCGTGTACATCCTCACCCAGATCGTGGGATTTGTGTGCGTCGGTGTAGTGGCAGGTGAGGTGATGCGGAAGACCGCGCCCCAACGAGTTGCCGCCGCCGCGTGAACAATCCCGCTCGCAGTCCTTACCCTATAATAGTTGCTTATCCAACCTGGGAGGATTGCATGACACGATTTCTGTTTGTGATGACGCTAGCCGGCGCGGCTATGGCTTTTGGGGCCGATGCGCCCCAAGCCAGCATGGGGAAAGTTTTGGATGACCAGATCCGTTCGGCCGAGCGCGAAATTGTAGGGCTCGCCGAGGCCATGCCGGCCGACAAGTACGGCTTCCGCCCGACCGCCGGCGAGTTCAAGAACGTCCGCACATTCTCCCAGCAGATGACCCACATCGCTTCCATTCTCTACGGGATCTCTGCCGCCTCGCTGGGCGAAAAAAATCCCAGTGAAATCGGCAAGGAGGAAAACGGCCCGGCTTCGATCGCCGACAAAGCTGCGGCGGTGAAATACCTCAAAGATGCCTTCGTATACGCGCACAAGGCCGCATCGGCGGTGACTTCGGCCAACGCCATGGACATGATGCAATCGCCGTTTGGAAGCAGCAAGACTCCGCGGATCGATCTCGTGACCACTCTGATGTTTCACAGTTTCGATCATTACGGACAAGCGGTGGTATATGCCCGAATGAACGGGATCGTGCCGCCGGCCAGCCGCGGCCAGTAGGTTGGGCGTTCGTGGCTAGCCGTTTGCATCACTATCAGATCCAGACCACCTGGACTGGCAACATCGGGTCGGGAACCGCCGACTATCGGGCTTACAAACGCGATCACGAGATTTTGGTTGCCGGCAAGACAGCCCCGATTCCTGGATCGTCCGACGCCGCCTTCCGCGGAGATCCGGCGCGCTACAGCCCGGAAGAGCTCCTCGTATCCACGCTTTCGACGTGCCACATGCTGTGGATGCTCCACCTTTGCGCGGACGCCGGCATCACTGTCACCGCTTATTCCGACCAAGCCTGCGGCGTGATGACCGAGGACCCCGATGGATCAGGGCGGTTCACCGAAGTTACACTGCATCCGGTGATGATGATTACCGACAGCAGAAGGATCGAAGAGACGGCCGCGCTGCACGCCAAGGCGCACGAGCTGTGTTTCATCGCGAATTCAGTCAACTTCCCCGTGCGCTGCCCATCGCCGGTCGTAACCGCTCCATGATGACCACCCGCATCGCGATGTTCGAAGATGCCCCAGCCATGGCGCGAATCTACAACGAAGGCATCGAGGATCGCGTGGCCACCTTCGAGACCCGGCTTCGCTCGGCAGACGACATCCGCCAATGGTTCGATGGCGTTCATCCAATTGTGGTAGTTTTGGATAATTGCGAAGTTGTCGCCTTCGCTGCCACGTCGCAATACCGGCCGCGAGAATGCTATGCCGGGGTCGCTGAAACATCGGTCTATGTAGCCCGCGCGTATCGAAGGAAGGGCGCCGGCAGCATGGCGCTCCAAGCGTTGATCGAGGCGGCGCAACAGGCCGGGTTCTGGAAACTGCTTTCCCGTGTTTTTCCGGAGAACGTCGCCAGCCGCGGCCTGATCCGCGAGCTTGGATTTCGCGAGGTCGGCACCTACGAAAAGCACGGAAAGTTGGACGGCGAGTGGCGCGACGTGGTAATTGTGGAACGGCTCATTTGATAAGCTAGTCTGTCTGGACGACGGTGATTGCGTTTTTTTGGGATAATTAATAAGTGAGTGAGCGAAGCGCACTTACGGAGTTAGTCCGGCGAGGCCGGATGCGACAGGTGCGCCATCTCCTCTTCCATCAGGCTTCCTTCGCTGCGTCACTCGGGCCTGGGCGGCGCAATCCTGCTTCTGATCCTGGGCACGCAAATTCTCAATTGGTACTGGCCTGTCCTTCTGTTTGCGATCAGCCTGGCGGCCGGAGCGTATCGCGCCCGCAACAAGGTTCTCTCGCGATATCAAGTCGCGCAATCGATCGACCAGCAACTCGGCTTTCACGATTCGTTATCCACCGCGGTGTTTTTCAGCGAGCATTCGGATCGCGCGGTTTCATCTCGCGAGTTCATCCAACATCAGAAAGAGGCTGCCGAAGATTTGGCGCGTTCCGCCGACGTCCAGCGCGGGCTGCCCTTCTTCGCTCCCCGAACGCTCTACGTCAACGCGGCGCTGGCCGCGATTGTCTGCTCGATGTTCGGCGTTCGATATGGAATCAACCACAGTCTCGATCTGCGGCCGTCGCTGGTCCGCATCGGGTTCGATGGATTCCTCGGCCAATCGCGCGATGTCGCCGACGCCAAGCGCGGCCGTGGGCAGCGCCCATTTGAAGACAACAAGGACAAGGGAACGGCAGCCGATCCTTGGGACGCGAAAGCCGCCGACCCGAACGCTGCTCCGGATGCCGCCCTGGATGCTGGCGACGAGCCTGAGGTGAGCAATCCCGATGGTACGCCCGATGGCTCCGCGAAGAGCAAGGCCACCGGGACCGAGCAGCCGCCGCCGGGGGAAGATCCTCTCGACGCATCTGACAAAGGAGAAAATTCACAAGCCGGAAGTGACTCAGGTGATACTAATTCGCCCGAGGGCAATTCGCAAAACGATAAAGAACAGACCGGCATGAAGAACTCCGGCCAGTCGGGCAGCGCCGGCGAGAACTCCAGCCTCAGCGAGAAAATGCGCGATGCCTTGGCAAATTTGCTGGCGAAGCTGAAGCCCAACAAGAACGACGGCAAGCAAGGCAGCTCCCAATCGCAAAGCGGATCGCAATCCAGCCAGCAGAAGAGCCAGAGCACGGAATCGAATTCGTCGCAGTCCCAGAGTAAGCAGCAGGCCGATGGCGATGCCAGCGCTCAATCGCAAGGCGATCAGCAGTCGCAGAACGGCTCTGAGCAATCGGCGCAGGGCAAGAGCGAAGGCAAGAGTTCGGATAAGCCCAATTCTCCGGACGGCAAGAGCGGCATCGGCAAGCAGGACGGCGACAAAACCGCGCGCGAGGCGGCGGAACTGGCCGCGATGGGCAAGATCAGCGAGATCATCGGCAAGCGCGCGCAGAACGTCTCCGGCGAAGTGATGGTGGAAGTCGCCTCCGGCAAGCAGCAGTTGAAGACCCAGTACTCGCAGCGCAACGCCGAGCACTCCGAAGCCGGAAGCGAGATCAATCGCGACGAAGTCCCGCTGGCCTATCAGCAATACGTGCAGCAATATTTCGAGGAGATTCGGAAGCTGCCGGCGTCGAAGGTCAAAGCCAAAGGTTCCGGCAACTAGCTTGTGTGGGGCGGCCCCCCCGGTCCGCAGCCGACGCGTCGTCGGCTCGCGCTACTTCTTCTCCTGCGCCACCGTCATCGCCAAATAGTTCACCACCTTCGCCTCATCCCGCGCCACCTCATAATAAGCCGCGCGCAGTAGCTGATCCTTGCGATTCAGCAGCGTCTCTCGGATGTTCTGCTGCACCCGAGGATCGCTCAGCTCGCGCTGTCCCGCCGGTTCTTTGGAAAAAACCTTGAACACGCGATAGCCTTCCGAGGTGCGGACGATAGGAGTCATCTGACCGGGCGCTGCGGATTGAATCGCTTTGCGAATGTCGGGATTGGCCTTCTCTAGCGCCGATTCCGGGACGAAGCCGAGATCGCCGCCGTTGGGCGCATAGGTCGGGTCTTCTGAAAAATTCTGCGCCACCACGCCAAAATCTTCGCCCTGCTTCAAGCGAGCCAGCAGCATGTCCATTTTCTTGCGGGCCTGATCCTCGTTCTGCGCCTTGTCGCCTTTGAGATTGCGAACATTCGGGTCGGGAGTGGGCGTCACCAGAATCTGCGCCACGTGCACCTGCGGCTCGGGAAAATTGAAGCTGCTTTTGTTGGAGTTGTAGAAATCGCTCACGTCGTGGTCGGAAATGGAAATATGGGAAGTAATCTCTTTGTTGAAAAGCTTCTGAATGCTGAGATCGCGCTTGAGCTGCGCCTTGAAGTCATCCGCCGACATTTTTCTCGATGCCAGTTGCTTTTGAAACTCCTCCTGCGTGAAGGGCGCTTTCAGCTCCGTGAACTTCGACTCGACGTCCGCATCGGTCGCCATCAATCCCAGCTTTTCGGCGCGCTGCAGCATGATCTGGTTGTCCACCAACGTGCGCAGTACCTCCAGCTTCTGAATCATCATCTGATCGTCGCTGGGATGTTCGGGGGATGACATGAACTGCGTCTGATACTGATTGTCGAGGTCGGCGTAGGTGATGACGCGTCCATTGACCGTCGCGGCCACGTTTTCAGGAACCGCGCGCTTGCATCCGGAGATTGAGAAGACAGTAATCGCAAGCAGGGCGGCGGGGAGAAGACGGAACATGTGGGTGATGCAACCATTCTAGCGAACGCGATGGTAACTGCGCGGCCTGTTACAATCACGTCCGTGGGAAGAACACGCCGGCTTTGGATCACGAGCTGCGCAGTGCTTGGCTTGGTGGGCATCGCCGGACATTCTGCCTCAAGCGAGCCCAACAATAATTTCCGCTTCTCTATCATGGGAGATCGCACCGGCGACGCCGAGCCGCAGGTCTATGAGTCCATCTGGCGAGACGTCGGCGTGCTGCATCCCGACTTTGTGATCAACGTCGGCGATACGATTCAGGGCGGCAACGATGCCACCGCCGAAGCCGAATGGCGCGCGCTGCGGCCGCTTTGGGATCGCTCCCAGCTCCCGCAGTTCTTCACTCCGGGAAATCATGATATATGGTCGGCCATTTCGCGCAGGATTTACGAGAAAGAGACCGGGCACCCCGCCTTTTATGGATTTAATTACCAGGACGCTCACTTCACAGTGCTCGATAACAGCCAGACCGAGAATCTGAGCGACCAGCAGATGGAGTTTCTGGAGCGTGACCTCCAGCGGAACAGAGCCCGCGATCCGAAATTCGTGCTCTTCCACAAACCGTTCTGGCTGATCCCAGTGATGTTCCAGAGCAGTCAGTTTCCTTTCCATCAACTCATCAAACGGTATGGCGTGCGGTACGTTATCAGCGGGCATGGGCACCAGTATGTGCGCGCCGTGGATGATGGCGTCGTCTATCTGGAAGCCGGCAGCTCGGGCGGCAAGCTCAAAGGCCAGGGCTTCGCGCAGGGCTGGTTCTTCGGTCAGATTCTTACGCAGGTTATGGGCGCGAAGGTCGAAATGACCGTGAAGGAAGTTGACCCACCGGCAGGCAAGGGCCGGACTTTTCCTGCCGAGGAATTGGGCGCCCGCCGCCCGTAGAGCGCCCCGCCAAAGTTTTCCATCCGTTATACACCTGTTATCGCTCTGTAAGACTGACTTGCTAAACATATCTAGCGGCCACCAGCTGCAAATCCTACAGTGGAGGTTTCATTTCAATGCTGCAAGTTAGACATCGCGGGGTACTCAGCGCGTTTGCCCTCTTCAGTGCATTATTCGGCTCCAGCGCGAGTGCTTCCGACATAAAGACGGTTTTCGTGATCGCAATGGAGAATCACAACTGGACCCAGCCGGCCAACGAGTTCATCGGTTCGATCCAGCAGATCTATCAAAATCCCAATGCGCCATTCATCAACAGCCTTGTCAACGGAACGGCGTTTGCTGTAATCAATGGCTCGGTGGTGAACATCAGCTCCCACGTCTCTTATGCCACCGCGTACCACAACGTCCTGGCCACCCCGAGCGGAAATAATTCCCACATTCATCCTTCCGAGCCCAACTACCTTTGGGCTGAGGCGGGCACCAACTTTGGCGTGCTCAACGACAACGACCCTTACACCGGCGGCACGAACCAGAACACTACCCAGCACTTGAGCGGCTTCCTCCAACAAGCCGGCCACACCTGGCGGTCGTATCAGGAAGACATCGACCTTACCCAGGATGGCAGCGGGCAACTCACCAACGTCCCTCTTCCGCAGAATCTGTGGACCGTACCGCTGACCAGTTTCTCCGGTTCCTTCGCTCAGGGTTTCGCCAACGCTTACAACGGCTCGGTCCAGTACAACTACGCCGCCAAACACAATCCCATGCTGTTCTTCACGGATACCAACGGCGGCAACAATTCGACTCCCTCCAATCCGCTGTCCGCGCAGTACGCACCCCTGCAGCAGTTGATCACCGATCTGGCCAACGACACAGTGGCCGACTACAACTGGATTACACCGGACCAATATAACGACATGCACACGTCACTCCGAGGAGGCTACAAAGGGCTGACCGGCGACGCGGCCAATATCAAGCAGGGTGACGACTTCCTGAGCCAGATCGTTCCCGTGATCATGGCATCAAACGCTTACAAGAATCACGGCGTAATCATCCTTTGGTGGGACGAATCCGAATCGGACGGCGTTGCGGGCGACAACGCGGATGACTTTAATCACACGATAGGCGAGATCATCATCTCTCCGCACGCTCACAAGAACGTGAACGGTCTTCCGTATGCAAGCCCGGTGAATTACACGCATTCCTCCGACTTACGCACCATGCAGGAAATCTTCCGCGTCGGACCATTTCTGAACGACGCAGCCAACGCCAACGATCTATCCGACTTGTTCGAGCCCGGCGCTATCCCGCGTACTCCTGAGCACGACTTTTCGACTGGGCAGACGAATCACCAATAGCGTTCGGCGGTGGGGCCTCTCGGCCTGCTCCTTGGGACCCCACCACTTACTGCGTCGCTACTACCTTCGATTCCACCTGGAACTTCCGGTAGTCGCTCCAAACCAATTCCTGCTGCATCGAGATCTTCTTCAGCAATCCCAGGCGGCCGGAGCCGCTCACAGACTCGCGCTTGGGCAGCCAGATTTCGTCATTGACTCGCGTCTGCTCAAAAACCAGCTTGGCGCCCGGATTCAGCCGCGCGATAAACAGGCCATATGAGATCGTGTCCGTCGTTTCAGCCTCCAACCGGACCCACTGGTATTCGGCTTTGTCGATCCAAATTTTGCCTCGAATCTTCATCAGCGGCTTGGCGTCTCCGCGCTTGGGCTGATATCTGGGCTTAGGCGTAGCGGAGATCACCCACGCGGCATGACCGTCCACCTGCTGGTCACCCTCCAGATGGAAATCGTATAGGTCGGTAACTTCGCGCAAGAAATCACGGTCCTTCTCGCGCCTTTTTTCGTACTCGGTCACGCGGCGTTGCTGTTGCTCGGGCGTCTCATGCTCCAGCTTGGCGGCTACTTTGTCGAGTTTAGCCTGCTCCTTGCGCTGGTCATCGGGAGGGAGCGGCTTTCCGTCGCGCTCCAGCATACGCCGATGCGGCTGGCCATAGAGAACCAGCGTCTCCCAGGTCTCCCTCTTTTCGGATTTCACCGCGCCTTTAGAATCCAGGTTGCGCTCGGTTTCATGCGCGATCCAGGTGTAGTCTTTCATGCGCAGCCAATTCGCCTGGTCCAGCTCGACCGATTTGCGCACGATCTCGCGAGCATCTTGAGCGCAGAGTGGCGCTGCCCAGATCACCGCCAGCGCAAACCCAAAAATCAAGCGCATCTGCATTTCCGAGCCGCGCTTTCCGAGACGCGCGCGTTAGCAAGCGCTAATCCTGCGACCATTCCTGTCCAACCCGAGTGGCCACCACTCGCTGTGGACGGCTCCCAGCCGCCGCTACAAATCGCTCCACCGGCTCCAGGTAGGATTCACGGCTGAGCCGGAAAGTCTGGTGATGCACCGGCAGCAGGAATTCGGCGCCGCAATCCGCGCCCATGCGCCAAGCCTGCTCCGGATTGCAGTGCACATGAATCCACGGATCGTACGCGCCGATCGGCATGATCGCCAAGTCCACCGGCCGTGCGCCGCGCAACGCTCGGAATGAATCCGTCAGTGCGGTATCGCCGCCGAACACCACGCGATGCCGTCTGGTCTCGATCAAATAGCCGTTAAATCCGCGCTGCGTGTCGGTGCGAAAGCGCGCCCCCCAGTGGTTCACTCGAATTCCCTGTACCGACAACGGGCCCACGCGCACCCGCTCTCCCCATCCGACTTCGTGCACGCTCTTGTAGCGCCGCACTCGCAGCAAATCGCTTGTATTGGGCGCCGTGACCACCGTAGTGCCCGCGCGCTCGAGGCCCCGCAACGTCGGCCGATCCAAATGATCGAAGTGAGCGTGTGAGAGCAAGATTAAGTCGATGTGTGGAAGCTGCGGCCTCCCGAGCGCCGGCGCCACCAGCCTCTTGATGCCCACTGTCACCGGGCCCATTCGCACACCGCAGCGATCCCCGAGCACGGGATCGGTGAGGATCGTGAATCCGTCGATTTTCAGCAGTACCGTGCTGTGACCCAGCCAGGCCGCGTGCAAGCCCTGATCGGGCCACCGTTTGGGACGCGGGAGAAAGGGCGCTGCAGCCACCGCGCGCTTGCGCTCTCGTCTATACTGGCGAAAAAACTCGGGAGCCGCGCCCCGCGCAAACCGTGCAGCTCCTGCTAATTGCACTAACCTTGCCGTACCAGCCAAGATGTCTTCCTTCCCAGCGCCCTCACGTAGTCCACCTCATGCGTGCGCATCGGTGAGAGTTTCTGCGGGATAAATCTACTAACTCCAGTATGACACTCATCAGACTCGCGGTGCCGGGCCTGTTAACGTGCGTGGTTCTGGCCGCAGGCGGTAACAACGGCAGCCAAGCCCAGTACGTCGGAGGCACGATTTCCCAGATTCCTACCGGCTGTGGGGGTAGGGTTCAGGCCGTGGACGACGAGTATTTCGTCTTTTCTTCCAAAAACGCCCGCTGGCGTGTCCCTTACGACAAGATTAACCTCATCGAATATGGCCAGAAAGTGGATCGGCGTTACATCGCGGCAGTTCTGATCTCTCCGCTGTTCTTGCTGGCCAAGAAACGGCAGCACTTCCTGACCGTGGGCTATTCTGACGACGAGAATCGCCAGCAAGCCATGGTGTTCAAGGTCAGCAAAGATGACATTCGCACCGTGCTGGTGATCCTGGAGGCGCGCACTGGGCGCAAAGTGGAATTCCAAGATGATGACGCGCGCAAGGGTGGCAAGGGCTAAGCGATGCCTCTACTTCTTTGTACGCTGCTGCTCTTCGCGCCTTTCGACGATCCGGTTACTGACGACCCGACACCCGAGGAGGAATCGGCCGCCCAACTGGCGAAAGTCCGCCGGATCTACATCGATGTCCTGACGGGCGGCGATGAAGCTCTCACCATCCGCGATCTGCTCATGACCAGTCTGCATAGCTCCAAGCAGTTCATCATCACCGAGGACGAAGACAAGGCCGACGCAACCTTGAAGGGCTCCGGCGACGATCAGGTTTTCACCGATACCTTCCAGTCTTCCGACGGCGTCAACGCGCACAGCCAGATGGGCTCGGGCAGCAGCGCCGGAACTCGGAACTACGCCAGCAGCAGCAGCAACCGGAACATGGGCATGACGATCGGCGAAAACGAGAGCCGGCGGACCGAAGAGCGCAAGCACGAGGCGATCGCCACCGTTCGCCTGGTCAAAGATGGCGACGTCATTTGGTCCGCTACCGCGGAGAGCCTGGGCGGCAAGTTTATGGGCGCGAGCGCTGATGTAGCGGATAAGATAGCGAAACGCCTGGTGGCCGACTATAAGGCCGCTAAGAAAGCGGCAACCAAGTAACAAGCGTGATATCTTCGCTGGAGCACAGGCATTCATACCTGTGTTTCTCTTGACGCCGGGTCCGCACAACCGCAGGCCGCCACTCCTCTCTCCCGCTCTTGAAAAAGGATACACATTCCGTTCCTCTACTGACTTCTACTCGCCGCGATAACTATCCAGAATGACGCTCCGGTTTGGCATAAGAATCGCGATTTTGCCGTCACCGCTAGATTTACTCGCCTGCGAGTTTCCGACCCGCCAGGGCTTACCTTGTTTTAAATCCGGCAGCTTCCACGCCCCACCCGCCAGCGCTACAATCGAAGCTAACCATGTTGCAAATCGCGCCTCGTTCGCAGGTTTATGACGTCGCCATCATCGGCTCCGGGGCCGGAGGCGGAACCGTAACCAAGGTCCTCGCCGATCTGGGGGTCAACGTCGCTCTGATCGAAGCCGGACCGCCCATCGATCCCAATAAGGACTTCAAGGAGCACATGTGGCCCTATCAGGTGCCGCATCGTGGGATCGGCGACGGCGGCGCCGGGTATTTCGGACCCACTCCCTGGGCTTTCGGCTATTTCACCACTACGTCGGGGGGCTGGGAGCTTCCCGGAGAGCCATACACAGTGGCACCGGGGTCGAAGTTCGAATGGTTCCGCTCGCGCGTGGTCGGCGGACGAACCAATCATTACGGCCGCATTTCGCTGCGCTTTGCCGACTATGACTTTACGCCCTACACCCGCGACGGCTTGGGAACGGACTGGCCCATTACGTACGACGAGCTCGCGCCCTACTACGACAAAGCCGAGAGCTTCATCGGAGTCACCGGTAGCAAGGAAGGCATCCGCAGCGCACCCGACGGCGTCTTTCAGCAGTGCCCGCCGCCTCGCGTCCATGAAATGCTGGTGCAGCGCGCGACCAAGAAGCTGAACATCCCCTGTATCGCATCGCGCCTGGCTGTGATTACGAAACCAACCAACGGACGCCCGGCTTGCCATTACTGCGCCCAGTGCGGCCGCGGATGCGTCACGGCGTCCAACTATTCCTCGAGCCAGGTGCAGGTCTTCCCTGCCCTTAAAACCGGCCACGTGAAGCTTTTCACCAATTCCATGGCGCGCGAGCTGATTGCCGATGCCTCGGGCAACGTAACGGGCGTTTCTTATATCGACAAGGCCACGCGCACGGAAAGGCAGATTCGCTGCCGGTCAGTGGTTCTTGCCTGTGGCGCATGCGAATCCGCGCGTTTGCTGCTCAATTCAAAATCCGCCGCCCATCCGAACGGCCTTGCAAATGGTTCCGGGCACGTCGGCCGGAACTTGACCGACAGCGTCGGCTACGCTTTGGGCGCAAACATCCCGGCGCTCGAGGAATTGCCCCGCCACAACTCGGACGGCATGGGCGGCATGCACGTCTACGTCCCCTGGTGGCTGTGGGATGCCAAGAACAAGGAATTTCCGCGCGGCTACCATGTGGAGATCAGCGGCGGCTTCCATATGCCCGGTATCGGCTCGTTTGGCCGCGAGTGCCGCGAGCATGAAGGCTACGGAAAAGACCTCAAGGATTTCATTCATGCCCGCTACGGCGCGTATGTGAGTTTCGCGGGCCGAGGCGAGCAGATTCCCAACGAAAACACCTATTGCGATATCGATCCCGATGTCGTCGATCAATATGGCATTCCTGTGCTGCGTTTCCATTTCAAATGGACCGACAATGAGCTGCGGCAAGCACAGCATATGCACGACACCTTCCAGTCCATTCTCGAAACCATGGGTGGCACGGTGACCCGTCCGCGGCCCAATTTCATGGCGGGCGAAGGCATTTCGATGGGCGGCGAGATCATCCACGAACTCGGGACAATCCGTATGGGTAGTGATCCGAACTCGTCGGTATTGAACAAGCACTGCCAGGCGCACGAGGTGAAGAATCTGTTCGTAGCCGATGCCGCGCCGTTTGTCAGCAATCCGGACAAGAATCCGACGCTCAGCATCATCGCGCTGGCTTGGCGCACCGCCGAATATCTGGCCGAGGAAATGAGGAAGGGCAATGTCTGAACTCTCTCGAAGAGACCTGTTGCAGAGCATCGCGCTGTCGGTCACGCTGGGCGGTTTGAGTCCCGCCGCGGCGCAGCATGTCCATAGCATGGCAGCGGAGGAAAAAACCGCCAACGGCGTTTACAAAGCGAAGGCTCTGAATCCGCACGAATACCAGACGCTCGATAAGCTGGCGGACCTGATCGTCCCTGCCGACGAGAAATCGCCGGGGGCGGGGGCTTCGGGTGCGTGCGAGTTCATCGACTTGCTGGCCAGCCAGAACCCGCGGCTTCTCGAAATCTATACCGGCGGCATCGCCTGGCTCGATCAATCCATGAGGCGCCGCTATTCGACCGATTTTGTGAGCGCGAAACGCAGCCAACAGACCGCCCTGCTGGATCTGATCGCTTATCGCAAGAACGAGTCGCCGGAGCTCGGGCCCGGCATTCTGTTTTTCGACTGGGCTCGACGGATGGTGGTGGATGCTTATTACACCAGCCCCGCCGGCATCAAGGCCATCGGGTATATGGGCAATACATCCGTCTCGAAGTTCGAGGTTCCCCAGGAAGCGATCGACTACGCGGTGAAGCGTAGCCCGGTTTGATCCTAAGACCAATGGACAGAAGGTGATAGAGGGGGCTACGGAAAAAATCTTACTCCGCGCCCTAAAGTAGGAGTGGTACCCGGCCGATCAATGGGCTAGTACACCCCCAAAGGAGGGTATTAGCAGATGAACAAAAATGGGGAGCTGACAGTTATAGCTCATTGCCTGATCGAATACGTGGAGGATCTCCTGACGGCCAGCCCGAAGGAGTCTTTTAGTAAGGTCGAAATGCTCGTATTGTTGAATGCCGTGAAGAACGACCGGGAACTGATGGCACTGCTGGTGAGATACTCGCAATCCACGGTATCATCGCCGAAATTCGCCTGATCCCGCCGCGAGGTACAGGACCATTACTTGACGCCCAACTGGTCGAGCACGAACGCCTGCACATCCGCTTGCTCGGCTACGTATTCGCTAAGCGCGGTCCCGATGCCGTGACCGGAGTTGCTGCTGGTGCGCAGCAGCACCGGGCGCTTGGTCCCGCCGGCCTGGAGCCGAGCGGTCATCTTGCGGGAGTTCAGCGGGTCCACGCGCGGATCGTTGTCGCCGGTGAGAAATAGCACGGCCGGATAATTGGTCCCGTCCACGACATGATGATACGGCGAGTAAGCATAGAGAGCGCGGAACTGGTCGGGTTCCTTCGCCGTGCCAAATTCGGTCACGTTGAATGCACCATTCGGCTGCAGCTCGACGCGCAGCATGTCGTAGATGCCGACGTGCGAAACGACCGCGGCGAAGAGCTCCGGATGCTGGGTCAGGGCCGCTCCCATGAGCAGGCCGCCGTTGCTTCCGCCCTCGATGGCAAGCTTGGCCGAGTTCGTGTATTTATGATCGATCAAGTAGCGCGCGCAGGCTGCAAAATCGTCGAACACATTTTGCTTTTTCGTCAGACTGCCGGCCTTATGCCAGGCTTCGCCGTATTCTCCGCCGCCGCGCAGATTGGCGATAGCGAGTACGAAGCCATGCTCCAGCAAAGTTTTGCGGTCTGGGGAAAAATCCGGAGCGATGCTGATGCTATATCCACCGTAGCCGGTCAATAGAACCGGATTTTTCCCGTCCAGCCTGGTGCCTTTTCGGCGGATGATGTTAAGAGGGACGCGTGTTCCGTCCTTAGAAATAGCGAATTCGCGGACGACTTCGGCGTCGCTGAAATCGGCCGCGGCAGTTTCATGCAGCGCGGTCGTCGTCACCATCCTGGTGGCGGGATCGTACCGATACCAAGCCGGAGGGGCGAGAAAGCTGGTGTTCCGAAACAGCAGCGCGCCGTCATTGGAGCGAACCAACTGGTCCACTGAAGAAATCGGCAGGATCGGCACGACACCCTGGGTTTTCGACGCAGTGTCGAAGCTGCGGAGCTGAGATGGGCCGCCCACCTGGTCTGCTGTGTAGAGCATGTTCCCGATCGGCAGAAAGCTCTCAATCGCCACCCGGCTTTCGGCCACCACGGTTTGCGCATCGCTGACGCGCGGCTGGGCCAGCGGGGTTTTCAAGATTTTTCCCTTGGGCGCGTTGAGATGCGACAGCAGATACAGGTTACCGTCGGCTCCGAACTCCACGTCGGCGATCTCATCGGAGAGACGGCCGATCTGGTGCCATTGGCCGTCCGGGCCGAGCAGATGATAGGAGTACTCGCCTCCATCCCCGTTTTCCATCACCGCCAGCAGGTAGCGGCCATCGTCGGAGGCGCGCAATTGAATCTCGGCGATGCGGGGGAACTCTTTACCAAGCGAATAGCTGTCCTGATGCGTGTCGGTCGAGAGCCGGTGAAAATAAACTTGCTGGTAGAAAGCTAGATCCTCAGGAGGGCGTTCGCCGGCGCGCGGATAACGGGTGTAGTAGAAGCCGGAACCGTCGGAGTTCCAGGCCACGCTACCTCCGGCCGTACCCCCATTCACGCGCGGGATGGGCTCGCCGACCTCTTTTCCGGTGGCCACCTCGTAAACATGCAGATCGCCGCTTTCGCTGCCGCCTTTGGACAGCGAGACAGCCACGTACTTGGCGTCCAGCGAGGGAACGAAGAAATCGATTTCGGTACCGCCGGTGGGATCCAGCTTGTTGGGGTCGAGGACGACACGTTCGGAGTCCAGATCGTCAGCCGATTTCAAGAGCACCAGCAGAGGCTGCTCCAGGGGTGGCTGGTGCTTGAGCGCGAAGAGAGCGCCGGGGCGTGTTTGGAGGGCGGAATAGCGCGGGGAAGGCTGGGAGTAGAGGCGTTTTAGTTCGTCGAAGAGAGAGGTGCGTAGTGGGAGTGCGTCGAGATATTTCCGCGCGTATTGATTCTGGGCGTCGCTCCAGGCGCGCACGGCGGGGTCGGAATAGTTCTCCAGCCAGCGATAGTCATCGGTCACTGAAACGCCCTGATAGACGTCGGTGACAGGCTTTTTCGGAGCTACGGGCGGCGTTGAAGTAGGCGGCGGCTGGGCGGGAATGCAAAGTTGCGCAAAAAAGAACAGGGCCCCTACAGCGCTGCGGTGACGCGCGGAATCCATGCGGTCATTGTAGCCCGCAGAGGCCCTCCATCGAGAACTCTAGTGGCTGTCGCCGTCGTGGTCGACGTCGCCGGCATGGGTGGCTTGCTTGCTCAGCTTCACCGTGTCCGGTTGTTGAGTTTCCTTGGGTTTGACCGGCGGCTTGGCCGCCTGCTGGCTTTGGACATGCTGCTGCGCAGCTGCAGCGCTGTTGTTGACGCTATTAATCATTATGGGTATCTCCGTAGTACATATCGGCAGCGAGGAGAAGATTTAGAGTTGATTTTCGGAATCCAGCAGTTCCGCAAGCTTATGCCGTACAGCGGCCGGGGAGTACGGCTTGGAAAAATACGCGTCCGCGCCTAGCCCGGCCACGCGCGCCGGCACTCGCGGGTCGCTGTCTCCGCTGATCACCAGGATGGGCAGCGAGGAACCCCGCGGTTGCGAGCGAATGGCCTCAATCAACTGGTAGCCATCCATGCGGGGAAGCCGAAGGTCGGTGACCAGCGCGCACACCTCGTTCGATGCCAGGCACTGCAAAGCTTCTTCGGCAGTGGTGACCGAAAACACGGCCAGATTGGGAAGCTTCAGGAGCGCTACCTCGAGCGTGTCCCTGCAAAGTTCAGCATCTTCCACCACCAGGACGGTTCGGGTCATTGAACGATTGCCTAGGGCAGGAAGCGATAGCCGACGCCATGCACGGTCAGAAAGTGCCGCGGAATTGCGGATTCCGGTTCCAGCTTCTGGCGCAGCCGCACTACGTGCGCGTCCACGGTGCGCGTATGCGGGAACGTATCGTAGCCCCATACGGAATTCAAAATCATATCGCGCGTCAGGGCGCGGTCGGGGTTTTGCAGAAAGTAAGTGAGCAGATTGTATTCGGCGCGTGTCAGTTTCAATTCTTTGCCGCGTTTCAGGACCACCCGTCGTGTGAGGTCTACCTTGACGTCGGCGAACTCCATCACCTTGGTCTCTTCCGGAGAAGTGCGCCGCAAAACGGCGTGAATGCGAGCCAGGAGCTCGCGGGCGCTGAAGGGCTTCACTACGTAATCGTCGGCGCCGATTTCGAGCAGACGCACTTTATCGATTTCATCGCTGACGGCGCTCAGGACGATCAGAGGCGTTTTCATTCCCCTGTTCCGCAGTTGCTCGCACACTTCCACGCCGCTGATACCAGGCATCCGCAGATCGACCAGGATAAGTCCTGGCTTCATGGTTAGGGCCTGTTCGAGGCCGATTCTGCCGTCGCTCGCCAGAACGGCGCGAAACCCGTCGTTTTCGAGCATCAAGCCAACGGTATCCCGAAGGCTCGAATCGTCGTCGATCACTAAAGCGGTTTGCATAGCCGGGCTACCGCGATTGTAACCGAAGGCGGCCTCCTCACCGCGAAGTTTCTGAAGCAGCAAGGGGTTTTTACAACACTTTTACAAGTCCACAACGTTACCCGGTGACGGCGACCCAAACAGAATGGGGTTCATCTTCCGGGTAAATTCAGTTCCTGAGAATTTTGCGGCGTAAGCCCGAAGAGCCTGAGGCGCCAGCAGGTGCTCGCGGCGTTCCCACAATTCGATCGCCTCGCGCAGGCCCTCCTGGGTGGCATCGTTGTAGAGCAGACCGCCCATCGGTTCTGCCGCCGGAACGGTCTCCACCGCCCCGCCACGGCCCAAAGCGATCACGGGTTTGCCGCTGGCCAAGGCCTCCACTGCGGTAATGCCGAAATCCTCTTCTCCCGGCATCAGAAAGGCCCGGCAACGCGCGTACAATTCGCGAAGCTCCTGGTCGCTTGCGCGGCCGCAAAACTCTACGTTGCCAGTGGCCATCCGCCGCAACGATCGAAACTCAGGCCCGTCACCCACTACCCGGAGCTTGCGCCCGGTTTTCGCAAACGCGCGAACCGCCGTATCCAGCCGCTTGTAGGCGACCAATTCGGAAACGATGAGATAGTAATCCTCGGGCGGCTTCCAATAGAATTGCTCGACAGCGACCGGAGGATGCACTACCACGGACTCGCGCCGGTAGGTCTTCCAGATCCGCCGGCGGACGTTCGCGCTGTTGGCGACGAAATCATCGACGCGGGCGGCCGTGGCGTAATCCCACAGCCGCAGATAGTTGGCGAACGGCGCCATGATTACGCGTTTCAGCCTGGATTGGACCCACTCATTGCGATAGGCGGGATAAAGATCCCAGAGATATCGCATGGGCGTGTGGGAATAACAGACGTGTCGCGTGGCCGAAGATAGAACCACGCCCTTGGCAGGTCCTGACTCGCTACTGACCACCAGATCGTAGCCGCGCAGATCGAAACTTTCGAGCGCCATCGGCATCAATGGAAGCAGCGACCGGTAGTGGTTTCGCAAGGGCTGCAGGAAAGAAGCCCGAATGCGATGCGAGCGAATGGCGGGCGATATGCGATCCGGATCATAGAACAGCGTGAAGATGTCGGCCTCCGGCAACAGATCGCACAGCGCTTCCACAACCTTCTCGCCTCCACGCATGTTCAGCAGCCAATAATGGACGATTGCGGAGCGCATGTTTGACGGAGTGGACTATCGTTAGGAAGTATGCCACGCTCGGCGAGCCTATGAAGTCTCCGCTCGAAAAGAGCAGCACAGTATCGCCTCGCCGCTTCACTACTTGGCGAATGCTCGCCGACACAGTCACGGTTGGCGGCTGGACATCGGTAGCGAAACTCGCGGGCGCAGTGAAATTGATCCTCGCGGCGCGATTGTTTGGCGCGGGCGATGCGATGGATGCCTATCTCATCGCTTTCCTGCTCCCCTCGTTTTTCATCGACATGTTTGCCGGACCGCTGGACTCGGCGTTGATTCCAACGTTGATCGAGGAGCGGGAGAAGCGTGGCAAAGAAGCGGCTGAACAGCTTTATCGCACCACGCTGGCGGCTGCCGGAGCGGGGCTATTGTTCGCTGCCGCGGTTGTGGCTGCCGCGTCCGCCCTGCTCCTTCCGTTGGTGGCGTCCAGTTTCCCGGCGGCCAAACTGGCCTACACCCAACGACTTCTGCTGCTGATGATCGCGGTCGTCCCTCTGAGCGGGCTGGCATCCACTTGGCGCGCAGTGCTCAACTCAGAACATCAATTTGCGTACTCGGCCGCTGTCCCTGCCATCACGCCGCTGGTATCGATCTTCGCTCTAGTAACGGCCGGCAAACAGTACAGCGTTCTGGCGCTCGCAATAGCGACCCTGGCCGGTGGGTCGCTGGAGGCGGTCCTGGCCGGCGCCGGCGTCAAGCGAGTGGGCTACGCGATCGTTCCGCGTTGGGCGGGCATCTCTCCCGCTCTTCGCCAGGTGGCCGCGCAATACGCGCCGCTAGTTGCGATCACTTTGGTGATGACCGGATCGGCGCTCGTGGACCAAAGCCTGGCGGCACGGCTAGGCTCAGGCAGCGTCGCTGCGTTGAGCTATGGAACGCGCTTGCTGGGAGTGCTGGTGGTGATTGGTCCCACCGCTATGGGCACAGCGGTGCTGCCGCACATTTCCGCGATTGCCGTGCAGGCCGAGCCGGCGGCTCTCCGGCGCACCTTCCGAAGCTATGGCCTCTTTGTGCTGGCCGTGATTCTTCCCGTTACGGTTGCGTTCATCTATTTTTCCGAGCCGATCATCCGCATCCTGTTTCAGAAAGGCGCGTTCGATGCGGCCACAACGCATTTGGTGTCGACGGTGCAAAGAGCAGCGTTGCTGCAGCTTCCGATCGCGGTGCTGCTGGCGCTCGAAATTCGGCTGAGTTCGGCGCGCAAAGCTAACCGCCTGCTGTATCGGGTAGCCGCGCTCAGTCTGCTGCTCACCGTCGTGCTGGACTTGCTGTTCATGCGCTGGTGGGGTATCGTAGGGATCGCGCTGGCCGGCTTTGGCACTCGGCTTGTTTCGAGTTTGTATCTTTCTTGTAAATTTGCCGGCCCGCGCGTTTCTTCCACTAGAATTGCCGCGAACGATCGCGTAAGCTGACAACGAGCGTCCTGCATAATGTCTCAATCAGTCATCCTTCAGCAAGCTCTCGAAGATCCGGTGCTATCAAAATTCGAGCTGCGATATCGACGGCTATATTATCCGCTTGGATTTCCACTCGAGCTACAAACCAACTCGCGCGAAGTCATCGATGCGGCGGCGGAAACCTGGGAACTGTTTTCACAGAATTTCGAGATCGCTCCCATGCGTCTTGCCTTGGGCGTCAGAGAAGTCGCCGAGGCGGAATCGTTGCCGGCGAAATCGAATATCCTTTCGCGGGAGCACCTGTTGGCGGTCATCGCCAATGCGGACAACTTCCTGATGTGCGACTTCCAGCAGGCCTATTCGTTCGGCTGGATCACGTCCGCGCTGGCTGCCGATGCCGATACCCTGCGCTATCGCTTCCTGACTCCGGCTGCGGTGATGATGGCTGGACAGCTCGCGCTGGCGACCGTGCATGGCGCCTTGATTGCTCGCGGCGATTGTGGAGTGCTGTTGTGCGGCGAATCATTCGCCGGTAAGAGTACGCTGGCTTATGCCTGCGCTCGGGCCGGTTGGACCTACGTAAGCGACGACGGAACTTTCTTGGTGCGAGACCGCTCGGACCGTTATGCGATCGGGAATCCGCACTCCATCCGGTTTCGCGAAGATGCCCGGGAGCTCTTTCCGGAGCTCGCGGACCAGCTACTTATCACACGGCCGAACGGAAAGATCGGCATGGAATTGTTCACTCGCGATCTGCCCATCGCAATCGCTCCAGGGGCCACCATCGAACACGTGATCATGCTCGATCGAAATCGTTCCGGAGCCGCGCGCCTTCGACGCTACCCCAAGGATCAGATGCAAACCTGGTGCGAGCGCTTTGTTAACCTTGGCTCGAACGAAGTGAGGAGCGCCCAAACGCGGTGTCATCGGCGCTTGCTGGATGCCGCCCTTTGGGAAATGTCTTACGCCAATTTCGACGATGCCGTCAGGCGTCTCGAACAGTTGCTGGACTTCGGAGGTTAGCGTTGTTGAAATCCCTTCTAATTTCAATGGGCATTGCTGTCTCCGGCTGGGGCCAGGTCTCGTCCGGAAGTCTCCTGGGCGACGTGCGCGATGAAAGAGCAGCATCGGTGGCCGGCGTTGTCATTCAAGCGCGCAACAATCAGACTGGCTTCTCGCGGAGCGCCGTCACCAGCGACTTTGGCAGTTACCGCATTGACGATCTTCTTCCCGGGGCGTACACGGTTATCGCGCAACACGATGGCTTTCAAACGGTGACCGTGTCCCCCTTTTTTGTCGAGGTGGATCAGAAAGCGCGTCTGGACCTCGATCTGCGTCTCGGGTCGGCGCATGACACCGTAACAGTTACCGCCCGAACTTCTCCGCTACAAACCGACGAGGCTTCGGAAGGTTATCAGCTCGGCTCGGATTTTATCGAGGCTTTGCCGTTGCTGGGCCGCAATATCATAACGCTGGTGACATTAGGCCCAGGGGCGATTCCCCGGCAGCTCGGCGGATTCACGCACGATATCATCAACGACCTGCAGGGAAATCGCGGCGCCGTCGCGTTCAATGCCCCCGTCAACGGCGCTCGCTCCACCGGCAACAGCTACATCCTGGATGGATCATACAACACCGATCGCAATGTCTTTTCGATCGCGGTGGTCCCGTTGATGGAGACCGTATCGGAGTTTCGGATTCAAACCTCGCTCGCTCCGGCGGAGTTCGCGCAATCCGGTGGCGCGGTGATCGATGTCGTCACCAAATCGGGCAGCCCGCAGTTTCACGGAAACGCATTCGAGTTCTTGCGCAATGAGGCAACCGATGCCCGCGGCTTTTTTGACGTGCCTGGATTGCCGCGCGGGGTTTTCCGGCAAAACCAGTACGGAGCGACACTGGGCGGCCCGCTGGCCCGTTCCACGTACTTCTTTGCGTCGTACGAAGGGCTGCGGAGCCTTTCGGCCAGCTCAACCCAGCATTTGGTGCCCGACGCGACGGTACGCAGTGGAAATTTTTCGGGCGGCGCCATGATTTTCGACCCACTCAGTCTCGATTCCTCCGGCAACCGTCTGCCGTTCGCCGGCAACATGATTCCAGCCAGCCGCATCGACCGCGCAGCTTCGCAATATCTGGCGCTCTACGAGCCACTGCCCAACGTTCAATTGGCGAACGGCGACGATTACGCGGATTCGACACCCAACCGCGACCATAGCGACAACGGATCGATGCGGGTGGATCGCGCGTGGGGAGAGCGCAGCCGGCTTTTTGCGCGCTATACCATCAATGACGAACGTACGCTGCTGGCGGGCTCGTTTCCCGCGCTTCCGACATCTGAAAGCTTGCGGTCGCAACAGGCGTCCATCGGCCACACCTTAACCGGCTCTTCCTGGGTGAACGAAACGCATTTTTCCTTCACCAGGCTCCGGGTGTTCGATCTTCCGATCAGCGCGTTCGGCAGCAACGTGCTGGGCAATCTGGGAATCAACGGCTTGGCCAAGGATCCTTTTACCTACGGACTCCCGGCTCTGACTGTGACCGATTACGAAATGGTGCAAGATTCATCGAACTTGCCGCAAGTGCAGCGCGACAATACGTCGTATTTATCGTCCAGCTTCTCGCGAACCCAGGGCCGTCATACCTGGAAGGCCGGCTTCCAAGTCACCCACTTCACTATGGCCTATCTGCAGAGCCAGTTTGCGCGTGGGAATTTCATTTTCAACGGCGCCTATACGCAAGATCCGGCCAATCCGAACACTACCGGCGATGCCTTCGCCGACTTCTTGCTCGGCTTTCCCAATCAGACGCAGCGCGAGGTGGGATCTGCCCAGGCTTATCTCCGTCAGAACACCTACGGCGCTTTCGTGCAGGATGATTGGCGCATCACTCCCAGGATCACCATCTCCGCGGGATTGCGCTACGATTATTTCGCACCGTTCAGCGAGGATCGCGGGAATCTGCTGAATCTCGATTATTCGACTCTGCCGAATGCGCCCGTTCTGCGGCACGTGAACACCGTCACGGCGCCGGATTATAAAGACTTCGCGCCGCGCATCGGGCTGGCCGCGCGGCTGCCCCATCTGCTCCACAGTTCCCGGGATACCGTGTTCCGCGCCGGCTACGGGATTTTTTACAGCCCGGAGATCGCCATCGAAGCGTACGATCTGGTGCGCAACGGAATACGGAACGAAAATAACGAGCCGGGTGGTTTGCAGCCGGTCCTGACTTTGGAGAATGGTTTCCCACAAACCGGGTCCACGGGGTTTCCGAGCTATTACGGGATCGACCAGCATGCCCCGACGCCCTACGTTCAGCAATGGTCGGCCAGCATCCAACATGAATTACCGGGAAGTACGCTGTTCGAAATCGGCTATATCGGAACCAAGGGAACCGATCTGGGGTTATTCCGCCGTTTCAATACTCCGGCGCAGGTCGAAACGGGGGCGGATCTTCCACCCCGGCCGGGCGACCTGCAATCGCTCAGGACATTCCCTGCACTCGGAACCATCTTTCAGCTCCAGCACGTCGCCAATTCCATCTATCATTCGCTTCAGATCAAGGCCGAGAAGCGGTTCACCGGCAGGTTGTCGTTCCTGGCCAGCTTTGTCTGGGCGAAATCTATTGATGACGCGGACACTCAGATTCCAGGCCTGTTTGAAAGCTTCGGTGCGCAGGACGAGCGGAACCTTCGGCTCGAGCGCGGCCTTTCCTTCTTCGACGTGCGGCGCAGGTTGAGCGCCGGCTACGTTTACTCTTTTCCGAACGCGCCTGTATTGCGGCCGGTCTTGAAGAATTGGCAACTCAGCGGAAACCTCACGTTCCAGGACGGTACGCCCCTGAATCCAGTTTATTTCGCGACCGACATCGCCAACTCCGGAACGCCAAATCGTCCTAATGTTGTTCTCGGGCAGTCCGTGCTACTGGCGAGCGGGCAGCGCAACGCAGACCATTTCTACAATGCCGCGGCTTTCTTGACACCGGCGCCATACACTTTCGGCGACGCCGGCCGCGATATCTTGCCCGGGCCCGGCAACGCAGTGGTGGACGTCGCGCTTCATCGGCGGTTCGCTGTAAGAGAGCGCAAGACGGTCGAATTTCGCGCTGAAACCTTCAACCTGCTCAATCATCCCAACATCGGAATCCCGGGCCCGTATCCGGATTTCGGGCCCTTCTTCGGCAAGGCTTTTTCGGCGGGCGACCCACGGCGAATGCAATTTGCCTTAAGATTCGATTTCTGAGCCGATTCAACGCACGCATCCCGGCCTACGCGCGAGCAGTGCTCGAGGCGCTTCAGTTCTCGTCGCCTGACCCAGCGGCCCTGGCAGAGCTCTCAGACGAAGAATGGAAGAAAGCGCTGGCGTTCGCGGACCGGGCGCAACTGACGCTGCCGCTCGGCCTGACCAGCCGCGATCATCTGCCGCACTGGGTGCAGCGCCGCATCGAGAAAAACCTTGCCGATAATGCCGTGCGCTGGCTGCGAACCAAGATTGCTTTCCAGGAAATCGCTTTGGCGTTCAAAGCCGAAGGGTTGCAATATGCGGTTCTTAAAGGCTTCAGTCATTGCCCGCACTTCGTCGATGATCCTCGGCGCCGCTGGCAGAGCGATTTCGATTTGTTATTTCGCCAAGACGACCTCCTCCGGGCTCGCGACGTCGCACTCGGCCTCGGATATCAACCTGTTTCCGGGTTCGAGCGGCATCCCATCGATCATCTGCCTGTCATGATTCGTAGAACTGGCTGGCAGTGGCGCGGCGATTTTTTTGACATCGAAATGCCCATTTCACTGGAGTTGCATTTTCGCCTGTGGGATGAGCAAACCGAACGCTTCGGACCGGAAGGCCTCGCGGATTTCTGGGCGCGGCGGCAGAAACGTGAGCTCGATGGGCTGCAATACACAGCCCTGCACCCAGTGGACGCGTTAGCGAACTCGGCGCTGCATTTGCTTCGCCACTTGCTGCGTGGAGACCTGCGCCCCTCCCATGTATACGAGCTGGCCTCCTTCCTTCATCACAACTCGGAGGACGCGTGTCTATGGGGCGCATGGGCCGAATGGCACCCCGAATCGCTACGGCGTCTGGAGGCGATCGCTTTCGCGCTCGCGCAGCGCTGGTTTGATTGCCGCATGCCGCCGGCCGTGTTCCAGCAGATCGAGCGGCTTCCGAAAAAGGTCGCGCGGTGGATGGAAATGTATTCCCTATCCCCGCTCGCCCGAATTTTTCATCCCAATAAAGACGAGCTGTGGCTGCACTGGAGCATCCTCGATTCTTTTGCTGACCGGCTAGCTCTCTTGTTACGCAGGCTGCTGCCGCAGCAACTGCCGCCGCGCGTCGATCCAGCCTCGGCGCGACATTACTGGAGCTATTTAGTTTCCCGTGGGCGCTATCATCTTGGAGCGTTGCCCTCCGTGGGATGGAGCGCAGTGCGCTGGTTCGTGGCAGTCCCACGGCTGGGCACTCAATTCTGGCGCTTCTACACTGCTTTCTTTCTATTCAACTTCGGGCTATTCATTTTCTTTTTGCTCTATAATCTTTACCTGTTCCAGTTGGGATTCCGCGAGGATTTCCTCGGTCTAGTGTCGAGCGCGATGACCGGCGGCAGCATCGCCGGCTCGCTCTTGAGTGCCTTGGCTATACGCCGCTTCGGGCTTCGCAATACGCTTGCTGTGTGCTTTGTCTCGGTCGCCTGCATTGCCGCTCTGCGGGCCTGCATAACGCCGGCGCCGGCCTTGCTCGCGCTCGCATGCGCTGCTGGTATGGTGACCGCTGCCTGGGCGGTATGTCTCTCCCCAGCGGTCGCACAACTCACTGTCGAGAAGAATCGACCGGTGGCCTTCAGCTTCATTTTCTCCACCGGTATTTTGATCGGCGTTCTGGGAGGACTCGCCGGTGGACGTCTGCCGGGCTGGCTTGCTCGTTTTCACCTCGCGGCCTCGGGCGTCGAATCGTACCGTGGCGCGCTGCTCGCCGGTTGCGCGCTTGTGCTACTCGCCCTCTGGCCGCTATCGCGAGTTAAGATCGCCGCCCCGCCTCCCAGCCCACGCAGGTTTTATCGGCCCAGCCCTCTGGTGTTCCGCTTCCTGATCGCTATCGCGGCATGGAACCTCGGGACTGGAATATTCAATCCGTTCTTCAACGTCTTTTTCTCCAGGCTCCGAATGCCGGTGGAACAAATCGGATCACTGTTCTCGGCCGCACATGTGGCGCAGGCGGGCGCAGTCCTGATGGCGCCGGTCGTACTAAGAAGATTCGGATTGACACGCGGCGTTTCCGGCATGCAGTTCGCAACCGCCTTGGCGCTATTGGCACTGTCGGCCGCAGCCGGCCCGTTGGGCGCCGGCCTGGCATTCGCGGCGTACACTATGTCCCAATACATGACCGAGCCGGGGATGTTTACGTTCCTGATGGATGGCGTGCCGCCGGAAGAACGGAGCAATGCATCGGCGCTCAATTTTCTGGTGACATTCGCGGCGCAGGCAATCGTAGCGGCGATTGCCGGCAAAATGCTCTCCCGCTTCGGATACCCGCCGGTGCTGGTTGCCGCTGCGATTATTTGCGCTCTGGCGGCGCTGCTGTTTCGTGTTCTGCTCGCCAAGCCAAACCCACCTGCTCCACCACCTCCATGATGCAGGCCTGGTAAGTGGCCACCGTATAGGACTGTTCCCAGCTCCGCCGTGCGTTTGCGACGACCCGTCGCACGGTCTCCGGATCGCTCCGAATGATCTCACGAATTCGCGCCGCGAGCGCGTCGGGCGTGGCCCCTGCCACCAGGAATCCCGTCTCGCCGTCGGTGATCACCTCAGGGATACCCCCGGTGGCGAAAGCTACCACCGGAACTCCTGCCGAAAATGCTTCAACTATTACGCGTCCCATGCCTTCATCCTTCGAGGGAACTACCAGGAGATCGAGTTCGGCGAGCACTGACGCGATGTCCTCCCGCCATCCCAGGAACTCCACGGGCAGCCCGCGCGCCAGCTCGCTAACGAAGTCGAGATATTTGCCGGCTGGAATGATGGGCGCGCCACAAATTACGAACGTGACCAAGGGAAACTCCGGCGCAAGCACCGAGATCGCCTGCAGGAACTCCGCCTGCCCTTTCTCGGGGCTGATGCGGCCGATCAGACCGATCCGCCAGCTTCTTCCAGGACCGAACGTGCGTTCCCGGAATCCAGCGTCCGGCGTGCCGTTCGGAATCACATGCAGGTTGCCCTTCCGAACGTAGCGCGCCAGGGGCTGCGCGACATAATTGCTGCACGCGATCACAGTTGCCTCGGAATGGCGGATGCTCCAACCCGCTAGACCCGCCGCATAGCCCTGATTGAGCCGGTTATGCGCGTGAAACAGCACCGGCACGCGATCGCGAGCCGCCAGCGTCGCAGCCGGTAACAACCGCGGGCCATTGACATAGACCATGTCAACTTTGTTAAGGTTTATCAGATCGGCGAGGATTCGCCTCTGCTGCCAGACGTCTAGGGGGAGCTGAAACAAGTCAGCCAAGCTTTTGTTCCCGGATCCATACGGTCCGCACGGAATTTTGCTAACGCTAAAGCCTCGCGAGCGTACGCTGTTCTACTAGTGGACCATCTCCCGGAAGAGCAATATGCGCGTGCCAGCCGCGCTTTTCCACTGCATCCAGAACGTCCAGCAGGCACAGTTGCGCCCCTCCCATCACGCTGAATTGATCGAGAAACAGGATTTCCATCCGTTTCCAGTATCCGTGTAACTGATGGCCTTTGGCATCCGTCATAGCAACGATGCGGTGTGTCTTAGCAGCATTGCTATTGGTATCTGCGTGCCCATTGTTTCCGCAGTCGCCATCGGACAAAGTGGCTGATCCTTCCGACCAGGCTCCCTCACCACTGACTAACGACCGCATTTTCGGGGTTATCCCGAACTATCAGACCGTTTCCAATCCGCAAAAGAACATCGCTCCGCTCTCGGTTAAACAGAAGTTCGAACTCTTCGCAAAGGAAACGTTCGATCCATTCACCATAACAGCCGCAGCCGCTGGTGCGGCCCTGTCTCAGGCGGATAACGATCATCCCAAGTATGGCCAAGGCTCCGGGCCTTACGCCGAGCGTTTCGGCGCCGCAGTGGCCGACGTCACGACCCAGAATTTTTTCAGTGATGCTGTGCTGGCATCTTTGCTGCATGAAGATCCTCGCTACTTTCGAAGAGGCCCGGAATACCGGTTTTGGCCACGCCTGGGTTACGCCGTGAGCCGCGTTGTGGTCACCCGGACGGATGCCGGCAAGACACGCTTCAACAATTCCGGCATTTTCGGAATGGCGATGGGAATCGCTCTGTCGAATGCCTACTACCCCAACAGCAGCGTCAGCGGAAATGTGGTTGCAGTGCGTTTGGGCACGAGCTTGGTTTCCTCTGCGTTGTCGAATATCCTCCCGGAATTCTGGCCTGATATTAAGCAGAAAGTTTTCCACCACAAGCAGCCCTAGAGCCGCGCGCATCACACGTCATCCCTAAGGCCCGTCGAACCCGGCCATGGCTTTATGGGATAAACTACTGAAGCAGGAGTTACGGAGAGAGTTCTATGCCCTCAGTCAATCGTTGGTGGATCGCGGTCGCCGGGGTGTGCATGCAAATGGCTTTAGGGACGGCGTACGCGTGGAGTGTATTTCGCATCCCTTTAGTGAAGGAATTCGGATGGAGCATCGCTCAGGTTTCCTCAACGTTCACCATCTGTTGGTTTGTCCTGGGCTGCACATCCGTCCTCGGCGGGCTGTGGATGAATAGAAGCGGCCCCAGAATTGTCGCGGTGGCCGGCGGTATCCTCTGGGGCAGCGGCGTCTTTCTGGCGAGCTTATCGGCCCATAAGCTGTGGCTGCTGTACCTCTCCTATGGCGTGATCGGAGGGCTCGGACTTGGCCTGGGTTATATAGTTCCCGTAGCCGTTCTCGTCAAATGGTTTCCTGAACGCCGCGGGCTGATCACCGGCATCGCCGTCGCAGGTTTTGGCGCCGGCGCCCTCATTGCCGCACCGGCGGCTGGTAAGCTGATGCAAAGCGTCGGGCTGATGCCGACGTTCGCGTATCTCGGCGTTGCATACGGCATAGTTGCTGTACTCGCCGCACTCTTCATGCAAAATCCTCCCGAAGGTTGGCACCCTGCCGGCTGGCAGCCGACCGCCGCGCAACTATCCCAGCGATGCAGTCGCGACTTCACACTGGGCGAGGCATTGCGGACATGGCAGTGGTGGGCGCTCTGTGGTCTCTTGTCTATCAACACTATGGCGGGACTCTCCGTCGTCTCTCAAGCGGCGCCGATCTTCCAGGAGATTGGGAAACTGAGCGCCGTGACGGCAGCCGCTCTGGTCGGCGTCATCAGCATCGGCAATGGCGTCGGCCGCGTGTTCTGGTCTTGGATCTCCGACCTCGCTACCAGGCGCGTGGCGTTCTTGACGATGTTTCTGATACAAGCGGTCTTATTTTGGACGTACCACTACATCGCTTCCCCCACGCTTCTCACCATCGTCACGTTCATCATCGTGATGTGTTATGGAGGCGGCTACGGAATCACTCCGGCATTCGCGGCCGACTATTTCGGTCCGCGCAATGTAGGACCAATTTTTGGCTTGATGCTGCTGCCCTGGGCGTTCCCTGCGGCCTTGGGGCCGCTGCTATTCGCTTATTTGCGTGAATCGACCGGCGGGTACACTCAAGCGCTCTACCTGATCGCCGGTATGCTAACCATTGCGATGGTCCTGCCTCTGATCGTTTCGCCGCCGCGAGGCCACAAAGTACCGGAAGAAACAGCGGTTGGAACTGCCGCCAGCAGCAGCGTGGCTTAACTACAACGCGGTCTGGTCATTCTTCCACCAACTTTCTATGAACGTCCGAAAATGAGAGTAAAGGAATGACGTCGCCAGCAGCAGCGCGCCCAAGGCCACAAAGGCGGAGATCCGGTACACTCGTCCGACTTGCCAGACATCAAATAGATACAACTTGACGACCACCAATCCCATGAGAACCAGGCCGGCGATCCTGTTAATGGCGGTGCGCGTGGCCACTCCGGCGCTTACCAGCACCACCGCGTAAATTGCAAAGAGAATGGAAATCGATACGGTTTCGACGCTGACGAGATTTGTAGGAGTCGACGTCCGCGCCGCCCAACCGAGATCTTCCAGGCTCAAGCCCCAGAGCATAATCACATGGCCCGCGCTGTATTCGATTAGAGCGCTGGGATCCGGCTTGCTCCAATAAGCCACTACCCAGGAGCAAGCGGCCGCGATGACGAACGTCAAGAAGCGAGCGTTCCAGATCAGCGTGTAGGACTGTGCATCGCGATAGATCCAGGAATCAATAGTGAGCAGCCGCACCCAGACCAACGCGGAGATCAGAATCGCGGCGAATCCCAGCAACGAATTTCTCGTCCGTAGCGCGATCCAGGCGACGGCCAGGAATTCTAGCGACCACGCCATCGTGATGCGGTAAGCAGTGAACTGTATCGGAGCAGCCAGAATCAGAAGCGCAACTGATACTCCCAAGGAAAGAGTCATGGCATGCGTCCGTTGCGAGCGCCACATCCAGCGTGCAAGTGCTAAATGGACGGCTGCGATGGTGACCGCGAGAACACCCATCCATTCGTGATAATCGATCTTGAGCAAAGCATAGGAAGCTGTGAAATAAACTGCTCCGTTGAGCGCTAAAATGCTGAGGTCTTCGGCTCGCGCGGCCTCGCGCCGGTAAAGCAATCGCCAGGGTATCCAGGCCAAGAACATAAGAAAAGCGCAAGTGGTTCCAAGAAAGAGCGGCCCGATTGGACGCGGCGAATGCATGCTCGATACCCACCAGCCATAGAATGCCCAGAATGCGGCAAAACTGATGCCGGCGGCGGCGCGCACGTGCCGGAGATCGGCCACCACCAGCCCGCCGAACGCAAGCGTCAAGCTCAGAAAAAGGTAGATGCCGTGTGAATCGGTCCAGATTTGGCTGATGGCGCCCGTCGCCAGGATTTGCGCCACCAGAAAGAGCGGCTGCACCTGCGCCTCAGAAAAGAGCGCGTAATAGATCAGCGCGAAGAAGGTGGCGACGAACTGTTTTTCCGGCTTGAACTGCTGCACGAACCAGGCCCAGTAAATGACTGCCGTGGCTACCAGGCTCAGGATCTCGAGCGGCCGCCACGCCCGCATTCGGGCCAACACCAGCGCCGCGACATTGAGCAACAGTACATAGCTAAACAGGAACCAGGGATGGTCTTCACCGGTGCTCAGAACAATCGGCGTGAGGTAGCCACCCACCAGGCCTAGTACGGCCATCGCGACCGATACGTAACGCAATGCCAGCGCCACCGTGAGCACGGTGGTCGCTACCATGAAAGTGAATGCGAGAGTCTGCGGAATTAGCTGATAGTAGCCGAATGCGGCGTACACGGCGAGGTACAAGATTCCCAGTCCGATCGCGGTGACGCCCTGCGCGAAGATTCGTTGACCTTTGCGCCAAAGTAAGTCCGCAACCGCGAGCGCGGCCAATCCGGCGATCACTCCCAGAATCACTCGACCGGCCGGCCCGATCCACTGATTATCGACCGCCCACTTGAAGAAGAATGCGATGCCCAGAACCAAAGTCACCACACCGATGCGATTGACCAGTGTGAGACCGATGTTGGTTTCGAGCACGCGCGGCGGAGGAGGAGGCGAAGTAGGTGCGGGCGGCGATACCATCAAGGACACCGGTGAGGACGCGGGCGCCGGCGGCGCGGACTCCATTGCTGGGCGCGGGGCAGGCTTTGGAACAACAGGCGAAAGATTTAGCGCTGCTTCCACCCGGGCCAGCCGCTGGTCGAGCTGCTCATGCCTGCGAAGCAGCCGCACGATCGCTTCTGTCAGCGCGTCCATCCGTTCCTGATCCGGATTCGGCACTCTGGTCTCCGCGTTAAGTTGTGCCCGTTTGACTTCTGGGGTCGAGCAGCTCGTTCAGACGACCCTCCGGGATGCCGCTCGTTTCGCGCGCGACCTCGCGGACAGTCCGCCCACTGCGGTAGGCCTCCTTGGCGATGGCTGCCGCCTTTTCATATCCGATCACAGGCGCCAGCACCGTGCACATAGCGAGCGATTGTTCAACGTATCCGGAAGCTCGCTGGGCATCGGCCTCGAGGCCTTGGACCAAGCGCCGATCAAAGTTGCGCGAACCAGCCGCCAGCAGCTCGATCGATTCGATCAGATCATAAGCCATCACGGGCATCATCACATTCAGCTCGAAATTGCCGGCGGCGCAGCACCAGGTAATCGTTGCATCATATCCAATTACTTGTGCGCATGCCATCAACAGGCTCTCGGCGATTACTGGGTTTACCTTACCAGGCATTATGCTCGACCCGGGCTGCGTCTCGGGAAGCTTGAGCTCGCCCAATCCACAGCGCGGTCCGGACCCTAGCCAGCGGATGTCGTTGGCGATCTTGGTCAGCGCAATAGCGTAAGTCTTGAGCGCGCCGCTCAGGAAGCCGACGGCATCCTTGGCCGCCTGTGCTTCGAAATGGTTGGTGGCTTCGCGAAAGGGTAAACCCGTTCGCGTTCTTATTTCAGCGATGGTGGCGGCGGCAAATCCGGGGATTGCGTTCAACCCCGTGCCGATGGCGGTGCCTCCCAGCGGCAATTCGTCGAGTCCTTCGAGCGCCACGCGCATACGGCCGATGCATTGCTCCACCTGGGCCGCGTAACCGCTGAACTCCTGGCCGAGCAGCATCGGCACGGCATCCTGCAGATGGGTTCGGCCAATCTTGATGATGCTCTTGAATTCTTCGGCCTTCTTCCGCAGCGAAGCCTGCAACCCTTCCATCGCAGGCAGCAGCTCTTCGTTAGCCAGCAGCGCGGCGGCTATGTGGATGGCCGATGGAATCACATCGTTGCTCGATTGCCCGCGATTTACGTGATCGTTGGGATGCGCTTTGGCGAGGTGGCCGATCACCTCATTAGCGTTCATGTTGGTGGAGGTGCCACTGCCGGTCTGGAAAATGTCCACGACGAATTGATCGTCGTATTCGCCCGCAACTACCTCTTCAGCGGTCTTTTCGATCGCCGCTGCAAGATCGGCGGGCAACTCACCTAGGCGGCCGTTAACCCGCGCAGCCGCGCTCTTGATCAACCCCAGCGCACGGATAAAAGCCCGGGGAAAGCGCAGCCTGCTGATGGGAAAATTCTCGACGGCCCGCTGCGTTTGCGCACCGTACAAAGCATTGGCGGGGACCCGCATCTCCCCCATCGTGTCGTGTTCGATGCGATAATCCACGCTTTGAGTTGTATCACAGGCGACTACTCAGCGCGCTTCTTCCCCTGTGTGTCGTAAACTTCCACCGCACCGTATTTTTCAAGCACCGGCTTGATCTTGCTGGCGTCGCCTACCGCCACGATCTGCAACGCGTCCGGCACAACATACTGTTTTGCGACCCGCTGCACTTGCTCCGCGGTAACGTTCATGATTTTGGCCGGATAGGTGTCCCAATAGTCTGCTGGCAGGCCGTAGATCTTCTGTGTGATCGCGTAATCCAGTAACTGGCCCGGGTCCTCGAGCGACAGCGCGAAGCCGGCCACGATGGCGCGTTTAGACTCCTCCAGCTCCGACTCGGGCACGGCTTTGTCGCGAATGCGATTTATCTCGTTCATGAATTCGGTCATCGCTCCGCTGGTGGCGTCGGTGCGCATGCTAGCTTCCGCGATCCACGGACCCGCGAATTTGCGCGCGACCAACATGCTGTAGGCGCCGTATGTATAACCATGCTCCTCGCGAAGATTGAGGAACAGGCGGGCCGACGCTCCGCCGCCAACGATCTTATCCATCACCACCAGCGGTACATAATCCGGGTCGGTTCGCGCAACCGCGATATTTCCGAGAAAAATCGCGGTCTGGACCGACCCGGGCCGGTCCACGACATAAATTTTGCGGCCGCTAGCAGCTTTCGTGGGTTGAGGCGCCGTTAACTTGCTATCGCTAGGCTCCCACGCCGGCATGTTATTAAACATTTGCACCATGTCCGCTGGACGCACATCGCCCGCGATGGCGAGGATCGCATTTTGGGGAACGTAGCGCTCTTTATACCATTTCGCTAGCAGTTCGGGCGTGATCTTGTCGATAGATTCCGTGGTGGCCGATGTGATCGCCGCCGGATGACTGCCATAGACGGCGCGATTGAATCGCTCTTGGATCAGGAACATCGGCGATGAGCGCTGTTGCTGTAGCTGAATCCGCAGGCGCTGCTTCAACTTTGCCAGCTCGCTTTCAGGAAACGTGGGATGCAGCAAAATATCCGCGGACAGATGCATCCACTCGCCCAGGTTGTCGCTCAAGCCGGATGCGGTAAGCGTGGCCGTGTCGCCGCCGAACGGGGCAGTAACATTGATGGTCGCTCCCAGCCGCTCGATGTCCTCGGCGATCTGTTTGCTCGACCGTGTAGTGGTGCCTTCCTTGAGCATGGCGGCCGCGAGGTTGGCCAAGCCAGGCAAATCCGCGGGATCGTTCAACGCGCCCGCGCCCTGAATCAAAAGGCGCATGGTGACTGTCGGAAGCCGGTGATTTTCGAGCACCAGCACCGTCAATCCATCGTCGAGTTTGAATTCTACCGGCTTAGGAAGCTGGACACGCAGGATATCCTTTGAGACCGGCGCCTCGTTCTTGCGCTCCACTTTGCTCAGCGGAATGCTCTTGGAGCCGGCCTCAGGCTCGGGCTGCGCAAAACCGGCCACGCCGCACAAAACCACCGGCCACAATAGACGCACACAGATTCTCATCTTAAACTCCTAGTTTGCGGCCTTGATGGCCACCTCGGGCTTAGGCTTGGGCAGCGTCATGACCACAGTCCGGTTGGTCTCAGTCAGGTAAGTCTTCGCCACGCGCTCAATATCTTCTTTGCTGACGTTCTGGATCTTACTGAATCGCGTATTAATCAGATTCGGATCATTATAAAAGACGGCCATCTCACCAATCAGGTAGGCGCGAAACAGCGTGCTTTGCAAACGCTGCGCAGTTTGGCGTCGAGTAGTCATACGCACTTTCTGCAACTCCCAATCGGCGATCGCATCTGCCTTCAGCCGGTCGATTTCGGCATAAACTGCTTTCTCAACTTCCTTTAGATCTTTGCCTGGGCGCACCATAATCGCGATATCGAACGTGGAAGGCCCTCTATGATCCTCGACCTCGGTGAATACGTTAACCGCCAGTTCCTTCTCCTTGACGAGAGTCTGATAGAGCCGCGATGCCTGACCACTTCCCAGGGCGTTAGCCAAAACATACAGCGCGTACCAGTCGTCGGTATTGCCTGGCGGAATCTTGAAAACGATGTCGAGGCGAGGAGTTTGCGCGAAGGCGTCTTCGATAGTCTTGCGCCGCTCGCCGCTTGGCTTGGGTTCTGATAGATCCGGAACCGGGGGCGCCGCCTGCGCGGGAATCTCGCCAAAATATTTCTTGATCTTCGCCAGAGCTTCCTCGGGCTGGAAGTCACCGACTAACGTCAGCACCGCATTGTTCGGCGCATAGTAGATGCGGAAGAAATCCTGGACGTCCTTGACAGTCGCTGCATTCAAATCTTCCATCGACCCGATTACGTCATGCTTATTCGCGAAGTTGTCGTAAACCAGGTCCTGGAGCACTTCACCGGTCTTACCGTATGGTTGATTGTCCAGACTCGAGCGGCGCTCTTCCTGCACCGCATTCCGCTGGTTGTCCAGATTCGCCTGGCTGATTACTAGCGAGCGCATGCGGTCGGCCTCCAGGAACAAACCGAGGTCCAATTGATTCGCAGCGAACGCCTCGAAATAATTGGTGCGATCCTCGGTGGTGGTGCCGTTCATCGAGCCGCCATTGTTCTCCACCAGGATCATATGCTCGCCTTTGCCGACATGCCCCGAGCCCTGGAACATCATGTGTTCAAACAGATGCGCAAAACCGGTGCGGCCGGGCTTCTCGTTATGCGAGCCGACGTTGTACGTCACCGAAATCGCGTAGGTGGGCGCGGAATGGTCCTCCGACATCACAATGCGCAGTCCATTGTCGAGCTTGAACTGCTGAATCGGGATCTGCGGCGCTTTCGGCTGCGGCGGCTGAGCGGCTTGTGGCTGCGCCTGGATTAATGACACAGCGAGCGTGAGGGAAATTGCGGGGATAAAACGCATTTACCCTAATTGTAGCAATCGTGCGTCCTGCGCCAACAGCTTAGTTGCCGGTAGTGCCCGTGATCGTGACCTGGATCGGCGCCACGGAGCCAAAGCTGAAGGTATAGGTGTTGCCCCCGGCATTCTTACCGAGCCGTAAAGTGATCAGCCGGATATTCGGGAAGTACACCGTGGGCGAAAGGGTGATCGCTCCCCCTCCCCCATTCACCTGGGACTGGAACGCCAGATGAAGATTATCAGTGATGGCATATCCGATAAAGTCCGTGACCCGCACATATAGGTTAATCGTCGTGGCTACCGGGGCACTCGTGGCCAACCCATTCATCAGAAAAACATTTTGTGGCGCTTGCGACGGAACGCCATACCAGTACGGCATCAATGCGTCTCCGTTGGCTCCTTCCACGAGAATGTCTCCCTGGTACTCACCGATCGGGAGAGGCGCGTCGGTGGTCCAATAGGCGTAAATCGTCTTGGACTGACCCGGGTCGATCGGTATGTCCAAAGTCGAAGATGGATTGTCGTCGCCCAACATGGTTGAAAACTGTAGGCCCGGCGCCGTATCAAACGGGATAGACGAAATGTGAAATACATCGGATGACTTGCCGACGTTGGTGAGAGTCAACTGATCGACATCGCCCGTCGCTGCACCTCCCAAATTGCCGTTGCCAAGAAAGTAGGTAATCGAAGTTGGATATGCGGCAATGGTGCTTTGCAAGGCGGCATCCAGGGTCAGGCTGCCAACTCCCGCTTGTTGGACACGCTCAATCTGTCCGTCGGGACGAGTGATCGGTGTTGCGGAGTTGATGATTAATGAACGGTATTGATCCACCGTCAGGCCGGGACGTGCTCCACGGAGAACCGCCACCGCGCCGGCGGTAAGAGGAGATGAGAAACTGGTCCCGTTCGCCACGATGTAACCATTCTGCGAATAGAGTGCGCCGGTCGGATCCAGACTTTGCGTGGCCATGTAGACGTCGGTGCCGACGGCGATCAGATCGGGTTTGATGGTGTAGTCGTAATTCGGACCCTTGCTAGTGAAGGACGCGAGGACGCGCGGGTCTTCTGGATACGCAATGCCGTCAAACGTGACCGTAGCGGTAGTCGACGGGTTGGAATCCACCGCGGCCATGAGAGCGACACCATCGGAATTGCCCAGCAGGACGGTGGGCAGCGTTGCGGAGCCAATGGAAGCATGAATGGGCGTCTGGCCGGATTGCACGTAGATGATCGCGGCCACGGCGCCGCCGGCCGCGGCATTGTTGACCTTTTGCTCAAAGGTGCAGGTACCGCGCATAATGAGAGCGATCTGGCCGCTGGCGGAGCCGGCTGGGAGCGGCGCTGAACACAAGAGTCCCGTGGGATCGACGCTCGATACGTCAAAAACAGTGGTCGTGATGGGACCGGGCACTGGTCCACTACTGGAGAAAGCTTGGATGGCTGCGGCGCCTGCGATGGAGACACTGCCATTGAACGCGCGGTCGCTCTGCACTGCTCCCACGCTGATCACCGAAGCCTGGGAGGCAAAGTCGCCCATAGTATTCAGAGCTGGACCGCTATTGCCCGCCGAGACTACCATCACTACGCCGAACTGCCGCATCCGATCGACTGCGACCGCGGGCAGGTAATCCGGAAACTCCTCGAACTCGAATGGCGATCCGAAGCTCAGGTTGATGACATCCATGCCGTCGGCCAGAGCATCGTCCATAGCTTTTAGAATGACGTCTTCGCTCGCGCTGCCAGTATTTCCCGGCACAATCTTATAGCCCCCGATCCAGGCTTTGGGTGCAACTCCTGTGATGGTGGCGAAGGGACCTGTATTCGTCACTCCTGCCGCGCACATCGCGGTCTCTGTGCCGTGCCCCATGCGATCTTGCGCGTCATCCGGATCGGTCTCCTGGTAAATGTCCTCATAACTTCTCGCCACGATGATCTTGTTGTTCGTGAAAGCGAGATTGTCAGGTTTGGAGGCCTGGGGGAATCCGGGCGGCGGTTTGAGCGTCGGGTCCTGGAAGGCCGGATGATTGGGAGAGACGCCGGTGTCGAGGATGGCGATTCGCACACCGGCGCCCGCTTTATCCTTGCCTCCAATGAGTGCCCAGGCCTCCGGAACATGGTGCAGCGGTAGCGCGTGGTCCAGTTCCATCTTGTACTGGTGAACCGGATAGACCTGTTTCACGCCCGGCAACTGGGAAAGCGTTGAGGCGTCCGCATCGGCGATCTTCACAATGAGTGCATTCATCAGGCTGTCCAGGGAGGATAGAACTTTGCCATTGCGCTGTTCAATGAGCGCTCTGACGCGCGCTTGTTCGGAACGAATCGCCGCCACTTGATCCCTCAACGCTTCCCTGCCCTTGGTTCGTACCTCGGCACCAAGTGGAGCGCCGTTGAGTTCCACCACATAGCGGCCGGGCACGAGCTGTGCCAGTGCCACAGCGGACCACAACACAATTCCAAACAATGCGCGCACAAATCCCCGCATGAATCCTCCTAAAGTATTCTTGAAGCGACGAAAATCGATTATACCTATTAAGTTACGCGCGAAGGACGAACATCCTTAAGGACCGCCGACCAGCCGCCCCAGCCGCGATTAGCCGAGTAGGCGTCCTCTTCGAGTGAAAAAGCGGCGTCGGTGCGCCCCCCCGCCGAAAACTCTCCGGCGCGTTCCACGAAATTCCAGGCAGTGGACAGGAGATTTCTTCCGTTTTGCCGCAAATGCACGCGCAGATGTTTTTCTTTCACAACCACAGGAGTAGCCGCGATCTCGGCACCCAGGATGGCCAGTATAGGTGACGGATTCCCGAAACCAAACGGCGCCATCGCGAAAATCTCTTCGACTACCGGCCCGGTGGTCAGCTCTTTCAAATCTACCAGGGCATCGATCGCCAGTTGCGGCCGGAAATCCGCGGGAGTGAGCCGCTCAGCAGCATAGGCATTGAGCCGGCGGCGAAACTCGATTACCTGTTCGGACGGCAACGTAACGCCCGCCGCCTGACGATGTCCGCCAAAGCGGGTGAACAGATCGGGCATCGATTCCAGTGCATCCAGCAAATGGAATCGGGCGATGCTTCGGCCGGACCCGCTTGCCTCACCCTCCTCTTCGCTTAAAACAAATACCGGACGGCAAAACCGTTCCACCAGGCGGCTCGCCACGATGCCCACCACGCCGCGATGAAAGTTGGCGCCCGTGAACACCAACGCGAACTGGTCTTCGGTAACCGGAACTTTTGAGCATTCCTCCAACACCAGCCGCACGATGTCGGCCTCGGTTTCCTGGCGCTCCTTGTTGAGTGAGTGAAGTTGACTGGCGAAATAGCGCGCCTGTTCCAGATCGTCGGTCAGGAACATTCGTATGACATTCTGCGCATCGTCCATGCGGCCGGCCGCGTTGATACGGGGCGCGATCTGAAATGCGACTTGACGAGCATTGGGCGCGCGTCCCTCCAGCATTCCCGACACCTCCAGCAAGGCCCGTAACCCAGGATTGTGGACACGATGCAACCCTTCCAGCCCGTACTTGACGATGATGCGATTCTCGCCAAGCAATGGCACCACGTCCGCCACGGTAGCCACCGCCACCAGCTTCAGAAACGACTTCAGCATCCGCGCCAGCTTTTCATCCGGCCATCCGAGGGTTCGGAGCAGCGCCTGCACCAACTTGAAAGCGACTCCCGCGCCGCACAGGTTCTTATCGGGATAGTTGCAGTCCCGCCGATTTGGGTTCAACACCGCCAGCGCGGGCGGAAGCTCGGCTTCCGGCAGATGATGATCGGTGACGATGACGTCGATCCCGAGTTCGCCCGCTCCTCGAACCACTTCCGTGGCCCGGATTCCGGTATCCACGCTGATGATCAGACGGACACCCATCGCTGCCGCGCGCTCAATCACCTCGGCTCGCATGCCGTAGCCGTCCCGAAGGCGATGCGGAACGTGGTAGTTCGCTTCCCCGCCCGCCAGTTCGACCGCCTTTTTCAGAATCACGACCGAGACCGTGCCGTCCACGTCGTAGTCGCCGTAGATCAGGATTTTCTCTTTGGCGGCGATCGCCGCGCGCAGGCGTTGGACGGCTTGGTCCATTCCGGTGAGCAGAAGCGGATCGTGCAGATGTTCGATCGATGGCGCCAGAAATCGCCGCGCCGCATCGGCGTCCGTTAATCCCCGGCCCAGAAGCACACGCGCCGTGATCGGCTGAATCCGCAGATCCGCCGCTAGCTCGCGCGCGCACTGCGCATCCACGTCCGGGATGAGCCACTGCGAAATTCGGGTAGGCGTCAAAGTTTAAGTTAGCGCACTCTTCGGAATCGCATGTCCCAGACACGCTGTTCGCCGATTTACTCGGTAACGCGGCCCGCCGAATCGCGCAGGAACCGAACACTGCCGAGCGAAGAGCTGAAGCCATCTCGATAAGTGGGCGTCAACGCGATTGTGGAGTCGGGACGGCGGTGAATGACGAGATGATCTTTTTCAAGCGCAACCTGAAATGTCACTTCCGCCTCGTCGCTCGCGTATTCGCCCGTCATCCTTTCGAGCTCAGCCGCGGTTGGATTCCAGCGCTCCACCTTTTCGTAATAATTCCCCCCATCGATCTCGGTACTCAGCCGAAGACCTTTGCCGGTGGAGTCGAACTCGGCCCGAGGACCATCCTCGCCCGCGCTGAATACATTCGTGCCCGAGATTAGAGCCAGCACTCCCCGGCCGGCGATGCTCAGCATGCCGTTCTGAACCTCCATGAGAGGGTCTGATGATCGCGCACGCTGCGATACAGGCCAGTCCTGGCGGTCCGTGGAGAGCCGTCCGTGACGCGAACCTCTCCTTCCCCTCGCAATGTAATGCCCGCCAAATAAACATCGGCGACCTGATGACCGAGTTGCGTCGCGTTGGCCGATGAGACGTTGCAAAGCACGGCGACCGACAAGCCCTGCTCAGGATAGCGTCCCAGCCACGCTTGGTATCCGGCTGTGCTCCCACTATGGCTGACCTCGTTCAATCCCCTCCAATGCAGGACCATCAAGCCGGCAGCATAAGCGATCGTTCGGCCATCCGTCAGTCTCCCTTGTTGATGCTGGGAATCGACGAAAGCACGGCCGCCAACCTTGGCGTCGGTGAAATTGCGGTTCCAGCGCAGCAGGTCGCCAACCGTCGTCAGCAAGCCGCCGTTGCCGAACACGTCCTCAAACGGCATGTCCTGCCGGAACGTGTTGTCGCTGGGCGAATAGGCGACTGCGCGATTGCGCACGATGCGCCGGAAGTCGTCGCGCCACTGTGTCGATGTCATCCCCAGCGGAGCGAAGATCTGCTCCCGCGTAAATTCCGGGAACGGTTTGCCGGACACGCGGCTCACCAGAATCGCGGCCAGGTTGAAACCCGTGTTGGTGTAAGAATACTCGGCGCCCGGCGGATAATTGAGCGCGTGCTGGCGGCTGATAATCTCCAGTACGTGCGCATGGGTATACTCGCGCGTGGTGCGAGGCCAACCGCCGATGCCCTCCACGCTACCCCAGTCGCGCAGTCCGCTGGTGTGGTTGATCATTTGCCGGATGGTGATGGGAGTGCCGTAATCGGGAACATCGGGGATATATTTCCGCACCGGATCATCCAGCGACAGCTTTCCCTGTTGAGCCAAAAGAAGCACAGCCGCGGCGGTGAACTGCTTAGCGATGGAGCCGGGTTCCAAAATCGACTCAGGCGCCAGCGCGATGCCATGTTCGAGATCAGCCATGCCGTAAGCGCTCGAAAGGACGGTGCCGCCGTCGATTGTTGCACCGGCAACGCAGCCCGGACTATTCGTGCGATTGTAGCGTTCGAAGATTTTGTCGATCTTGGCGCGGGCGTCCGCCGGAGGCGCCAGGGTCGCGCCCAGCGCGCTTGTGACGAGAGCGAAAACGACCGCTAAGAAAGTCTTCCTCATAACGTCGACCCCCTACCTCGCCGCCCCCAGGACCTGATTGAGTGCCGCGATCATCGCATCCAACTCCTTGCGAAGCTCCTGATATCGCTCCACGGCATCGCGTCCGATCTTCTGGTCCGTCGCGTTGGTCAAGCTGTAAAGATAAGCGATATGCGTTTGCAGCTCCGGCTTGCTGTAGCGGATCGGCGGCGTAATCAAGTGCGATGCCAGATCGTTCAACTGTGCGAGTTTATCGCCCGCTCCACCGGCTGCGTCTCGCAAGCTGGCCTGCGCCGCGCGTACTCGCGCCACTGCCTTGTTCACCTCGCTCACCATATCGCGCACGCGGAGATTGTGATCGAACTGCTCGCGCAGATCCGTGGTGGTTACGCCCGTTTTGGTAACGCGCGGATCTTCGATCACGGTCAGAGGCTGCGTCGATGTCCAGGATCCGGCCGTCAGCCGCAGCGCGTACTTGCCCGGCGCGGCCACCGGTCCGTTGGGACCCTCCGGTCGCGCGTTGCTCATCCACGGCCCCGGATAGCGCAGGTCCCACGTGAAGCGATGCATCCCGGCGCTCTTATCGAGGCGCGTGGGCCCGCTTCGGATGCGAAAGCCGCCCTCTTCATCATCTCCGCCACCGCCCTCGGCATCCGTTGCCCGCTCTTCCCCAGCACCGGCCGCACTCGTGAACTTCCGGACGACCTTGCCCGAACCATCCATCACGTCCAGCGTAATATCGCCTGCTGGCGCACTGGCAACATAGTAGTCGATCATCGCGCCGGGCAGTGGATACTGAACGCCCGAACGCCCTCCCAGTCCTCCCCCGCCCCGTTGCGGCGTCCGGACTGCCTCTCGCGGCTCGAACAAAACTGCCTGTGCCCCCGCGGCTTGCTCACTCAACTGATGCAGCGGCGTCAGGTCATCTAGGATCCAGAACGAGCGCCCTTGTGTCGAAAGCACCAGGTCCTTGTGCGCGATCTTGATGTCCGTGACCGGCGTCACAGGCAAGTTCAACTGGAACGATTGCCAGTGCGCCCCGTTATCAAACGAGATGTACATTCCGAACTCCGTGCCGGCGTATAACAGCCCGGCGCGATCCGGATCCTCGCGCACCACTCGCGTCGGTTCGTCTTTCGCGATTCCATTACTGCCATCCGTAAGCCGCGTCCAGCTCTTGCCGAAGTCGTCGGTGCGATAAATGTACGGCGCGAAATCGCCCAGCAGGTAACGATAAATGGCGACATAGGCCGTACCGGCGCGATGCGGGCTGGGCTCGATATTCTGCACGCGGCCGCCCGGCTCGAGACCGGCCGGCGTCACGTTGGCCCAAGTCTTTCCGTCGTCGCGCGTCACATAAACCAGACCGTCATTCGAGCCGGTCCAGATGACACCCCTTTGCACGGGCGACTCGCGTATTGAGTACAGCGTGCTGTACACCTCTTCGCCGGTGTCGTCGCGTGTGATCGGCTCGCCACTCGAACCTTGCGTCCCCGGCGGATGAGCAGTCAGATCGGGACTGATCTTCTCCCACGTCACGCCGCCATCGCGTGTTCGATGCAGATATTGCGATCCGTAATAAATAACGTGCGGATCGTGCGGTGACAGTTCCATCGGCGACACGCGCTGGAACCGGTACGTCAGCTCGCTTCCCGCGTTGCCGTAGAGCGACTGCGCGCCGATCCAGTAGCGCTCTTCATCGGTAGTGGTGAGGTTCAAGCGGCTGAACTGGCCCTTGCAGCTTCCGTACACCAGATCGGGATTCACCGGATCGGGAATAATCGGACCTGTTTCACATCCGGGGCCCACGCGGAAATCCTGCCCGTTGCCGAGCGGCAGGCTGGGCGCGATCACGGTGGTGTTGTCCTGTTGGGCGCCGTAAACGCGATATGGATACTGATTGTCGAGCGCTACTTGATAGATCTCGGCCGTCGGCTGGTTCGATTGCGTACTCCAGGTCTGGCCGCCGTCCAGCGAGACATTCGCGCCGCCGTCGTTGGCCTGGATCATGAACAGCGAATTCTTGGGATTGATCCAAACATCGTGATTATCTCCGTGCGGAACCGGTGACCGCCGAAAATTCTTGCCGCCGTCGGTGCTCTTGAACCAGCCTTCGTCGCCGACCCACACCACATCCGCGTTGTTCGGATCGACGCCCAGCGTGTCGTAATAAAACGGTCGCGTGATTATCGACCCGGAGCCGTTGACTAGAGCCCACGTCGCGCCCGCGTCTTCGGACCGGTACAAGCCAGAGCCCGGCTTGGCCTCGATGAGCGCATAAATACGATTCGGCAGCGCCGAGGAAATAGCTACGTTGCTACGTCCGAACAACTCATTCGGCAGCCCGCCCGCGAGCTTGGTCCAATTATCGCCGCCGTCGGTGCTCTTGTAAATTCCTCCTTCCCGCGCGCCGCTGATGATCGTCCAAGGCTTGCGCTGGCCATGCCACATCGTCGCGAAGACAACATTCGGATTGCCTGGCTGAAGCTCGAGATCCGCCGCGCCGGCGGTGTCGGAAATGAACAGGACATTCTTCCAGGTCTTCCCGCCATCATTGCTGCGATACACGCCGCGCTCTCTGTTGGCGACGAAAGGATTCCCCAAGGCGGCGACGTACACGATGTTCGGATTGGTCGGATGAATCCGCACTGTCGAGATCTGTCCTACGTCGCGCAGACCGGCGAAGGTCCACGTCTTTCCGGCGTCCGTCGATTTGTAGATGCCGCGGCCAATCGACACATTGCTTCGGATCTTCGACGATCCCGTGCCGGCATAAACGATATTCGGATCGGATAGCGAGACTTCCACCGCGCCCATCGAGGCCACCGCGAAAAATCCATCCGATACGTTCACCCACGTGTGTCCGGCATCGGTGGTCTTCCAAACGCCGCCGCCCGTCGACCCCATATAAAACGTGTAGGGCTGGGACGGAACTCCTGTCACCGTCGTCACGCGCCCACCGCGCTCCGGCCCGATCATGCGATACTTCATGCCCGACCACAGCGCCGGGTTGTAGTTCCCTCGCTCAGTCGCCGCGAAAATCGTAAACGCCAGTGCAGCGCCAAAAGCAAATCGAAGCACGTTTTGTTTCATCCAGTTGTCCTTACACTCGAATTGCCTCATCATAACGCAGGATGTTGGAAAGCCAGTGGCCGTTATGAGATTAAAGTATGGTAGACTATTGGTGTAGATACACCATATGGCTCTTAACATAAAGAATCTAGAGGTCGAGGAGCTCGCTTCCGAAGTAGCGCGTCTAGCCAAAGAAACAAAGACTGAAGCAATTCGGCGCGCGCTCCTCGAGCGCAAGGCGCGACTTCGACTGCGGCCATCTCCACTTACGCGGCGCGCTCGGCTGGAGGCGCTTCTGCGAAACCGCATCTGGCCCGAGATTCCAGCCGAGATCCGGGGCGCACGGCTAACAAAGGAAGAAAGGGAAAAGATTCTCGGCTATGGCCCAGAAGGCTATTAGCGACGCCGATCCATTGATCCTTGACTCATCCGCGATTTTAGCCGCGCTCTTAGAAGAGCCCGGTTACGGCGGCATTCTGGACCGTATCAGTAACGCTCAGAGTGTTGGCCTTGGTGCTCCAACGTTCGTTGAGACTGCCATCGTGCTGTCGTCGAAATTGCGCCGCGACGCGAGACCACAGTTGAATGAGTTCTTGCGCGCTGCGGAAGCCGAGCTAATTCCCTTGGGACCAGAGCATGTTGATGCTGCGGTGGATGCATTCCTCAGATACGGAAAAGGCCGGCACCCGGCTGCGCTGAATTTTGGCGATTGCTTGACCTACGCGGTTGCTGCGGTAGCAGGACTGCCGTTGCTATTTACAGGTAACGATTTTGCGAAGACTGACATCGACAGGGCTTAGCACGAAGCTCTAGTTTTTCGAAAAATACCCACCCATCGTCGGATCGTCGTCGGTATCCGCCGTCAAGACCTGAATCTCATCCAGGATCTCAGTCAGATCGTCGTACCATTCCGTACGCAAATCAAAAAGGAAAACCCGGCCCTCGTGGTCAAAGGACAGCTCAATCGCGCAAACGAAGCCGTCGTAGGCACGCATTTTGGTCAGCCGCTGCTCGAACTCGCGATACTCCTCGCGTGCCAAACTGCAGGCCGACAATTGCTCGATCGCATCGTCCACTTGCTCCGACATAAACGTGCGCTGGTGAAAAACCACCACCCGTGCCCCGGCGGTGCGGGCGGCCTGAACGAACCGTTTGTAATCCGGGTATTGATCGCAATCCCAGTAAACCGTCGGCGTCGACTCCAGGGCCCGTGAATAGCCATAGAAGACCGCCAGCCCCGACTCTTCCAGGTACTGCTCGATCTCGGTCTTGAGTGTGTCCAAGTTTGGTTTCATTCCTGCGCCTTCATTCTGAGGCGCTCTTCTTTCGCGCTTTGACGTGCTCGGTCATAACTAGCGTATCGTTTCGAAGCGCCAGATCGCGCGCCGACGGAGTGACGATCGACGCCGGCCCAATGTAGATCTTCTTCGATTGCGCTATGGCCCGCCGGACGTCATCTTCGCACACAAAGTCCGCGATTTCGAGCGGCGGCGGCGTTGCAGGCGTTGGAGACTCAGATCGAGCGGCCTGCTCCGGCGAGCCACTCCCTGCGCCGCGTTTCCCCGCCAGAAAACGGTCCACCACCGAAGAAGTGAGTTGGGGAGCGGCCTCCACGCCTCGCTTCGCCAGATAGCGCTCCACTGCCGCCACGACTTGTTCGCGATCGACCGGACCTGCAGCGCCGGAAATTTCCGGAGTTTCAAAAGCTTCTTCCGCTTTGCGTGCCACGTATGCCAGCCTCTTGATGTTGATGAGATTCAGCGGGCCGATGTTGTCGCTCGTGATATTGCCCGCGACCGCGCCGCACCCCAGCGTCATCGCCGGGAAAACGTTGGTAGTGATGCCCGTCGACCCCTGCGGCGCCGAAGCATTTGCCAAAACCCGGAAAGCCGGCATGCGCACGGCGAATTCGCGGATGCGGGCATCGTCTTTAGCATGGATGACGCAGGTATGCCCGAGTCCACCGAATCGCAGGATGGCCTCGCAACCCTCCAGCGCAGCCGCAAAATCCGCCACGAAGTACAGCGACAGCACCGGCGACAGCTTCTCAGCCGACAGTGGATGTTGCTTGCCAACGCCCTGAATCTCCACCACCAGGATGGACGTCTCGGCAGGCACATCAAACCCGGCCATCTTCGCGATCTTCCCGGGCGGCTGTCCAACGCACTCCGGATTGACTCCGAAGGTCGAAGTCACCAGCAGCTTTGCCAGCGCTTCGGTCTGGCGCGCGTCGCAAAGGAAAGCACGGCGACTCTTCAACGCTGCGACAATCCCCTCGCGTAGTCCCCGCTCGGCCACGATCGCCTGTTCGCTCGAACAGACCGTTCCGAAATCGAAGGACTTACCCTCCACCACCTTGCCGACCGCTTCCGCCACGTCTGCCGATTTGTCGATCAGCACCGGCACATTACCGGGTCCGACGCCAAATGCCGGCTTACCACTCGAATAGGCCGCGCGTACGATGCCGCTGCCGCCGGTGGAAAGGATCACGCCGGTTCGTGGATGCTTCATCAAGGCGCTGGTGCCGTCGATCGTCGCGTTGAAAACGCACTCCACCAGACCCTCGGGCGCGCCGGCCCGAAGCGCGGCCTGCTGCAGAATAGTGGCCGTTTCGCAGGTGCACACTTTGGCGCGTGGATGCGGGCTCAGAACAATCGCGTTACCCGCTTTGAGCGATATGAGCGTCTTATAAATCGCGGTCGACGTCGGGTTGGTGGTCGGCAGAATGGCCGCGACCACGCCCATCGGAACGCCGATCTCAACGATCTTTTGCTCCGGAATCTCGCGCAGGACGCCAATGGTCTTCAATCCGCGCATTGCCCGTGGAAGAACATCCGCTGCCAGCAAGTTCTTGGCGAGCTTGTCGCGAGTATTGCCGTAGCCGGTCTCTTCCACCGCCAGTTCCGCCAAGCGCCGCGCGTTGGCCCGGGCCACGGAAGCAACCTGCTCCACCAGAGCGTCCACCTGTTCCTGCGAGTAAGAGCGGTACTTCTGCCAGGCTGCATACGCATTCTCGACCTTGGAACGGACCTCCTGGAGGGAAATGAGATCTGGGTCTTTAAGCATGGAGGACATCGAACGACGGGCGAGTCGAGGCCACGCTCAGATTCGATTTACAGGCGGTTCCCGATCAACCTAACGATTTGTCGCCCTTCTTGGCGCCGGGCAAACAGGATTCGATTTCCGAGTGCGGGGCAGGAATGACGTGCACCGATACCAGTTCGCCGACCCGGCGCGCCGCCGCCGCTCCTGCATCCGTGGCGGCCTTCACCGCGCCCACGTCCCCTCGCACGGTGACCGTGACGTAGCCGGCGCCAATGTACTCCTTTCCCTGCAGCGTGACTTTCGCGGTCTTCACCATCGCGTCGGCCGCTTCGATTGCACCCACCAATCCTTTGGTCTCCACCATGCCAAGGGCTTCCATTGGATATTCCTCCCCGTACGAACTGATTTCGCCTGAACACTACACGTTATCACACCGGCGGAGCGCTGAGCGGTTTACTTCCAGGCCGGAAATGGATTGACCCTCCCGCGCTGCGATTCGCGAATCAGGTCCGGGATGCGCTTGCGGCGCGACATCAACTTCACCAGCAGTGCATCCACCAAAGCTTCGTCGTCGCCCAGCCAAGCGGGAGGAATTTGTTTGCGCGCCTCATCGACGACCTCTTCGGGAAAGTGCACCAACCGGTCGAGCCAAGGCTGAAAATCATCGAACGACCTCACACTTTGATAGACACTGGGCCGAAAATAGAGCCCTTGTAATGGCGAGTCGGAAAATTTCCAATGCGGGCCGTCAAACACGTAGCCATGGTCCATCATGTGTGCAACGAAGCCTAGGCGGCGCGGCGGATCGTCGCCCGAAGGCGACCATTGCTGCAAGCGTGCCCGGAAGAAAATCGCCTGGCGAGCATCGGCATTGCCGATCCACTTATCGAACGCCAGTACGCCCAGAAATTCGGCGCGATTCACGATCTTGTCGAGCAGCAGGTCAGGAATGAAATCGTACACCATCACCTTGGCGGGATCGCCCGGATATCTCGACCCGAAATGCCAGCCGGATTCTACCGCCAGCCGCCGCGAGCCGAGCTGGATATGGATCTCGGGATTCTCATCCAGGAAATCACCCGCGAGGTTTACGATCGCCGTCGCGGGTGTGGAAATTTGCAGATAATTCAGAAAAACCGAAGCGAACCACTCGTTAACCAGAATCCGGCGATGCTGTGGATTATTGCGGAATTTCACGACGTAGAAGTGCCCGTCGTCGCACTCCAGCAGGTGCGCCTGCGCCCCACCGCGCATTTTCCGGATCAGCCGTGTGGCGTTGATGGGCATCGGCGAGGCACGAAGAATCCATTCTACCGATGACCACCCGAATGTGGCAGAGTAAGCAAATGAAAACTTTCCTCGCCCTTGCTCTGCTGGTGGTTCCACTTAAAGCCCAGTTGGACCCCAAGTATCAGGTCCAATCCCTGCGCGTCCAGGTGCTCTCCACCATGCTCACCTCCGATATCGGGATCGGCGAGTGGGGCTTCTCGGCCCTTGTTGAAGTCGACGGCCGGCGCATCTTGTTCGACACCGGCGCCCGCCCCGATACCGTCCTGACTAACGCCAAGGAACTCGGCGTCGACCTGTCCAACATCACCGACGTCATCCTCAGCCACAATCACGCCGACCACACTGGCGGGCTGATGACCCTGCGCCACGCCATGCTGCAGAAGAACCCCATGGCGCTCTCCCGCGCTCATGTCGGGAAGGGCATCTTCACACCCCGCCGCACCGACCAGGGGAAACCAATTGATTTTATGCTGGTGACCCGGCGCGATTATGAGTCGAGCGGCGGTCATTTCGTCGAATACGATCATCCGGTCGAATTGTGGAATGGCGTTTGGCTGACCGGCCCGGTTCCGCGCAAATACCCCGAGCGCAATTGGAGTGGACACATCCAAATGCAGACGCCGGGCGGGTGGCAGGAAGATAATCTTCCCGAGGACATGTCGCTGGTGATAAATACCAGCCGAGGGTTGGTCACCATATCGGGCTGCGGCCATTCGGGCATTATCAATACGCTCGAGTACGCGCGCGGCGCCATCCGGAATGCTCCCATTCATGCCGCTCTGGGCGGCTTTCACCTGTTCCAGTTGGATGACGCGAAGCTTCAATGGACCGCGGGCAAGCTGCGCGAATTCGGCGTTGAGAACTTCCTGGGGGCCCATTGCACCGGAATCGAGACCGTATACAAGATCCGGGAACTGGCTGGCCTCGACCGTCGCCGCTGTGCGGTAGGAGCCGTGGGCGCCGTATTCGAGCTGGGCAAAGGACTGGACCCTGGTTCGATCGCCCGCTAGGATGAATACTTATGGCCGAGGATACTTACAATACTTCCAGCACTCCCCCTCCGGGTCGCAGCGCCGACGAAGTCGCCCTGGAGATGATGAAGTTCATCGCCGTGACAACCGGCTATGGGAAGGGCGTGGGCGGCGCCGGCTTCACTGGTAAAACGGCGAAATCGCCGGAAGAGTACGCAGACGCTCTACTCCAGTTGTTCGAACGTTGCCGGCAGGTGATTGGGAAGCAAACGTAGTAGGGATCGAACCGATTCGGGCAGGGCGGATGTGGAACCGGTTCCTGCCCGAGCCGAACGTTACTTCTTGCGAGCGGCCTTCTTGCCGCCTGACTTCTTGGCGGTGGCTTTCTTGCGGCCGTCTTTTTCGCCGTCTTTTTGGCCTTCTTTGCCGGCGCTTTCTTGGCCTTCTTGGGAGCCGCCTTCTTCACCGCAGCCTTCTTAGCGGGCTTCTTGGCGGCCGCTTTCTTCGCGGGAGCCGCCTTAACGGGAGCCGCCTTAGCGGGAGCTGCCTTAGCGGGAGCTGCCTTAGCGGGAGCCGCTTTGGCTGGGGCTGATTTTGCCGCCTTCTTTACGGGTTTCTTTTGTGGGGGCGCCTCGCCACCGGGTGCGCCGGTGGGCGACGGTGATGACGGGACTGCGTGAGCCGGCTCCGGCATCGGGGGATGGTGCGGTTTGGTTAATTCGTCTTCGTCTTCGTCCTCGGGTCCATACTCGCCGACTTCGGATTGAACGTCCAGGTGCTCTTCCTCATACCCGAAATCGTCCATGTCATCATCTGCGGCGAAGCGGAAGGTGTCAAACATTATTCAGGCCTCCTGTCAGGCTAACCACACCCTAGAATAACTCGTTTTCATCGGAAGGCAAGTGCCATCTGCTGACTTTTTGGCGCGCTCGCGAAACCAGCCGCGAAGTCAGTTTGCCGAGGCAGGATGTTTCACGGTGAGGCTGACCGTTTTGTACGAACTCCCCGCCGTTTGAGGGCTCGGCGCGGCAGCTACTCTACGGTGGGATTGAGCCGCGGCACGCGAAGCCTTACGACGAGGGGCCATCTTCGTACCTTGAGGGGCCGTATGCTCGGCCCGGTAACTCGCCGGAATTACCAGGAGCTCCCCGGCTTCGGGCTGGGCGTTCATGCCCCGATTGGCTGTCGAGATGGCAGCCACCGGGGTCGCATAATGCTTGGCAATCTCGGCCAGCGTCTCACCATTCGTCACGCGATGAATGCGCCAGTTCGCGCGATGCTCGGCGGGGATGATATCCAGCGCCATCAGAACCGTCGGGGAGGCGCCCTTTGGAATTCGTACTTGGTATCCCGCCGGCGCGACCGGCTTCATCAAGGCCGGATTCAGTTCCTGAATCTCGGTCATCGGGCGCTCAGTCGCATCCGCGATCAGACTGAGGCTGGTTGGCGAATCCACCGAGATCGTGTCGTACTCCACCGGCGCATCGTAATCCACCTCCTCCAGGTTGTAGTCCTTCGGATTCTTCGCCATGATCGTGATCGCCAGGATGAGGGGCACATAGTTCTTGGTATCGCGGGGCAGCGCATTGCGATCCCGCAGCTCCCAGAAATCAGCGAATCCCGTACGCTGCACGGCGTGATCCACGCACCCTGGGCCGCAGTTGTATGCCGCCATCGCCAGGTACCAATCCCCAAAGGTGACGTACAGATCGTGGAGGTGACGGGCCGCGGCGCGAGTCGCGCGCTCAGGGTCCATCCGATCGTCCGTAGTGGCCGTCTGGTTTAACCCGTATTCTCGGCCCCGGAACTGAACGAACTGCCACATCCCCACTGCCTTCTTGTACGACCGGGCGCGCGGCAGGAAACCGGATTCAACTTGCGCCAAATAGATCAACTCTTGTGGCACGCCTTCGTCATCCAATATGCGCTGGATCAGCGCGCGATAGCGCCCCGCGTGCCGCAGACCGGCCATCAGTGTTTTTCGGCCGCGGTCGGTGGAGAAGTAGTGAATATAGCTTAATACCGCGTCGTTCTCTTCCAGCGGCAACTGAGACACCGTAGCTTCGATCTCCTCTTTAACCTTAGGCCTCAGGTTCGGATCGGTAGGAAACGTCATTTCGAGGATGCCGCCCAGCGGAGGCTTGTCGTAAACCACCTCTTGCTGAGTTTCACCGGAGCCAAGCCTATCCAGGTCATAGCGGTATATCCTATCCGCCATCAGGTCCAGCCGGCGCTCCAGCTTCTGGCGGTCCGGAAGGTTGTCCGGCGTCGACAGAAGAATATCCACGGCGGCATCGAACTCCCGGCGTGCACCGGCGAAATCTCCTTGCTGGTACAGCTTCCTGCCCGCTTCCATACGGTCTTCAGCCCGCACGATGGCGCCATCAACCTCGGGAGGATGCGGCATGGTCGTGAGCGCGTGCTGGATCAAGTCCGGCGTGTCGTTGGAATAAAGGCCTGTAGGTAGTTGAGGCGGTTCTTCGAACGCAACCTCCACCGGCACGGGCGTCGAAGGCAGGAACGATAGCCTGAACGACTGCGGTTTGCCGGAAATGCAACCCGTCAGGAAGAATGCGAGCGGTAATATGAGGACGATTGCTGTTAAGAACCAGGAGCGGTGACTTGGGGTCATCGTTGTCCTTGTGATTGAATTTGCTACAAGCTCTCTGACTTTATAACACACTTGCCCGAGGGTCAAGCAGTACTAATGTAATGTAACCAACATTATATGGTCCCGGGCCATACCCCGAAAGATCGGAGGAATGCACTGAATCCTGTAGTCCTTCCCGAATGTCCGGTCTAGGCCATACGATATTCGCTTACGCCTGCGCTACGATTCTACATGATGGCGTTCATTTGTGTCTCCGGCGAAGCAGCCTGCCGTCACGAAGAGTTGGCCCGCATTGCAACTCAACGATTCGGTTGCGAATTGGTCACTGAATCCCGATTAGTGGAAATGATCGCTTCCGAATTTGGAACGCGGAATGGCGTTCCGGACAAAGCTTGGCCGCACCTTGCGACTTCGATCCTAGCCAAACTCGGTTCCGAACATCACCTGGTCATTTCGAGCACCGGATCGGAGTTGCTGTTCCACAACCTTCCAGGAGTGCTGCGAGCGCACGTGCTGGCGCCCGAAACTCGCCGCTTGGGAAATCTGATGGTGGACCGTAGCCTGGAACGACAAGAAGCCAAGGAATTGTTGCGGCGCCTGGAACGCGATCAAGCCACGATTTTGAAGCGCCGCTTCGGACGCGCCGGCAGCCGGGCGCAAAGCTTCGATCTGGTGATGAACGCCAATGCCCTGACCGTGGAGCAGATGGCCGACGTGCTGGAAGCGGCCGTGAAAGCCAAGGGACTGCTCGAGGCCGGAGTGCTCTCGCTGGCAGCCGAGGCGCAAGTGCAGTTCCAAGTGCGCCTGAAGTTGGCGCGATACGGCATCGTTCCGCCCGATCGAGTAACTATAAAGAACAAAGATTTCGGACACCCGAGCGAGGAGGTTTTCGCCAACTTACTCGATTTTTACCGGATTGCCTGGGATTATGAGCCCCGCAGCTTCCCGTTGCAGTGGGACAAGGATGGAAAAGTGCTGGAGGCTTTCACTCCCGACTTCTATTTGCCGGAGTTCGATCTATACGTGGAATTAACTACTATGAAGCAGGTCCATGTGACCAAGAAGAATCGGAAGATCAGGCTGCTGCGCACCATCTACCCACATGTAAACATTCAGGTTTTCTACCAGAAGGATATCCAGGAACTGGTTATCAAGTATGGATTGCCGGAACGGCTGGCCCGATGAGCGAGCCTGTAATCGAACGGATCCTCTTCACTGAAGAGCAGATTGCGCAACGCGTCCGGGAAGTAGCTGCGGAGATTTCGAAAAAATATGCCGGGCGCGAGTTGAAATTGATCGGTGTGTTGAAAGGCTCCATCTTCTTCCTCACCGCATTGGCAAGCGAATTGAAATTGCCCGTGAAGATCGACTTTCTGGGCATCTCCAGCTTTGCCAACAAGCGGGGAGCGCCAGGCATGGTACGGATCGAAAAGGATCTGGATGACAGCATTGAAGGCGAAGACGTGCTGCTGGTGGAGGACATCGTCGATACCGGATTCACGGCCCGCTACCTGCTTCAGAACCTGGCCGGGCGAGGACCCAACTCGCTGGCTTTGTGCACGCTGCTCGATCGGACCTCCCGCCGCATCGTCCAGGTACCGGTGGAAAATCGCTGCTTCGAGATCCCCGATCGTTTCGTGGTGGGCTTCGGGCTCGATTACAAGCAGCTCTACCGGAACCTCAAATATATAGCGGTCTTGAATTTAGATACCGGGATCTAAATAAACCTGCCGGCCTCCAAAATACGTTTCGATCACCTGAATCTCTTTGCGGGCGTCATCGTACCGGAAGCGTACCAGGTCGCCCCGCTCCCCCGCGTTCAGGCCACGCTGGCGGGAGGCGATTCGTCCGACGCGGGCTGGGTTGCGCGTAGCCATCGCGACCGCGTCTCGAAGATTCACACCCGCCAGTTGCATGACATTCTGAATGGCGCGATCCATTTTCAACGCGGAGCCCGCCAGTCGGCTTCCACCCCGCAGCCGGACGCTTCCATCCGGATGTAGCTCCACGTCCACCTCGCCCAGCTTGTAAGCGCCAGGAGAACAGCCCGCCGGCATCACCGCGTCAGTGACCAAAAGGGACCGCTCCAGTCCTTTGGCTCGAAGGGCCACCCTTAAAAACGACCGGGCCAGGTGGATTCCGTCGACGATGAAGCTGGCCGCCAGCCGATCTTCGGCCATTTGATCCCAAATGTAATTCGGATGCCGGGCAAGCGTCGCGTGGGCGCCGTTGCCGAGGTGTGTCGAAAGGGTCGCGCCCGCGCTGACCGCGGCTGCGATCTCGCCGGTTGATGCGCCGGTGTGCCCAATGCTCGCCACTACACCCTCCCGGACCACTGTCTCGATGAATCGTGGCGCTTGCGGCCACTCGGGCGACAGCGTAATCAGGCGAATGTTCCCGCGCGCGGCGTCCTGGAAGCGATGGAATTCATCCAGATCCGGCGGCCTTACCCATGCCGCGGGATGTGCTCCGCGTGGGCCGTCTTCCGCCGAAATGTACGGGCCCTCCACGTGGAAAGCTTCCATCGCCGAACCATCTGGAAGCGCCTCCCTTGCATCGGCCAGGTTGCGAAGCGCGCTCAGCATGCCTTCCGGTGATCCAGTGATGACGGTGGGAAAGAAGCGCGTCACTCCGGTGCGGAATATCGCGCGGATAGACCCCGCGATCGCTTCGTGAGTCGCCGATCCGGAGTTGTAATCGACGCCCGCGAAACCGTTCACTTGCAGATCGATCCAGCCCGGCGCGATGTAGTCCACGCCGCCTGATTCCGATAACAGGGAATCTACGCCACTGATGAAATCGGAGAAAGAAACTTCGGTCCGCTCGCCAGTTGCAACATCGATGCCATTACATTTCATCCAGCCGCCGGTTTATGCACAAGTTTCCCACAGTGCTGGGGCGCTAACTTCAAGACACAGCATATGGAAAAAACCTGTTGAAAAGAGCAACACTAGGTACAAATAAGTCTGGCGCTTCTGTCATACCCCTGTTACAACAGAATGCATGATCCCCTGCGAGTGCGGTTCTCGCGGTTAATCTCGGGGGAGGTGGCCGTCGGAATCGCACTTGCGGATCGTTCCCCCAAGGTTCTTTCACTCCTCCGAAAGGACTCTATGGTTGCCCGTGGCCGTCAAACGGTCACGGGTTCATTTTTTGTGATGGGCGTCAGCCAGCCGAAGCGATCGGCAGCCTTCCCGTTAACGATATCGAAGAATGCCTTCTGCAGCCTCTCGGTCACCGGGCCGCGCGCGCCCTTGCCCACCACGATGCGGTCGACAGAGCGGATGGGAGTGATCTCGGCCGCCGTCCCGGAGAAGAACACCTCGTCAGCGATATAAAGCATCTCCCGCGGTACCAACGTCTCGACCAGCGGAATTTTCATCGACTCGGCGAGTTGCATCACGGTGTCGCGTGTGATGCCCGGCAGTACCGACGCTCCCAGCGGCGGAGTGAGAATCTTGCCGTCGCGCACCACAAAAATGTTTTCACCGGAGCCCTCGCTCACATAGCCCGCGGTGTCGAGCGCGATGCCCTCGGCATAGCCGTTGCTCTGCGCCTCCATCCGAATGAGCTGCGAGTTCATGTAATTGGCGCCCGCCTTGGCCAGGGCCGGTAGTGTATTCGGCGCAATGCGAGTCCAACTCGACACGCACACGTCCACGCCGTTCGCCAGAGCCTCCTCGCCCAGGTATTTTCCCCATTCCCAGCAGGCGATGTAAACTTCGGTCGGGTTGTTGTTCGGAAGCACGCCGACGTCGCCGTAGCCGCGCAGTATGATAGGCCGGAAATAACAGGATTGCAGACGATTTACCTTGACCAGCTCGATCATGGCGTCGGCCAGTTGTTCAGTGGTCTGCTTGACTTCGATACGATAAATCTTGGCCGAATCGAACAAGCGGCGAATGTGATCGCGCACCCGGAAAATAGCGGGACCGGCGGGCGTATCGTAGCAACGGACGCCTTCAAAAACCGAACTGCCGTAGCTGGTGACATGAGAAAGAACGTGAATCTTGGCATCATCCCAGGCGATAAAGCGGCCGTTGTGCCAGATTTTTTCGGTGGGCTTCAACATACAGCAATTATAACGTCACCTCCTGATGTGTATCCTGAATCATGAGTTCTAAACTGCATCCGGGCGTTTTCGCGATCTGTTGTTTGGGCTTCGCCCTACCTGCGGTCGCGCAACTCAATTCCTCCACCCTGCGCTCAAAATACGGCCCACCCCTGAATCGAGAAACCTTCCATATGCCGCAGGGATTCGACCTGGTCGTCGATTACGATGCGGCCAATCAGGCATGCAAGATGGTTCTTCCCGCTCTGATGCCAACCAACGCGAAGGTTGGCAACAGCGAAGAGATGAAGAAGCGAATGTACGATTTCCTAGCGGACGTAGTGCCCGCCGCCATGCGGGGCAAAGAACTTAGACGCGGGGCTTTCATGAGCGGCCTGAGTTCTATGTCGTCTGTCGAATACGAACACGTCACCATCCATGAGTTTCAATACGCGAATCAGCCCTTTAGCAGAGACAACACCATAACCGTCACGTTCAAGAACTGCGAAACACCACCGCTTTGACGAGCATCTGAAAACTATCCGCCCCGTCTGCTGGTTAGTTGTGGCGCGATCCTGGCGCCTTCCCTCACGCCCGCCCAACTCAGAGAATTGCGCCCCGGTTTTAACCTGTTCACCATCCAGCAGGATGTACAACTCTTAGACAACACAAAATTCCTTTCAACAAGGACGATCTTGGGGACTGGATAGCAGCAGTCGATTTACGATATCGACTTGCTCCGAATCGCTTGACTGCCTGTCATTGAACCTGGATATTCACCGTTGGTCCGCCGATCCACGCGCTGAACAATTGAATCGAGGCCTGCCCTGTTGTGGTTGGGTCCGGTACTCGGAAATTGACCTGGTAGCCATCGACCGCGCCTGGGTAACCGCCGGCGAAAAGAACCTCGGCTGGATTTCCGTTGACCAGCAGCTGGACTGGAGAATTCACCACCTGGGGCGGGTCCGCGAGGAACGGCTGACCTGGGTCCACGCCGGGGCGAGTAGGGCCAAGGCCGGAGGCGAACAAAGTCAGGATCTCTCCAGCCTTCGCCGGCTTGGACGCTGTGACCAGCGAGGAGTCATTCGCGTGAACGACGGCCGGTCCGTTGGCCGTCGCAGCAATGTGGGGCTGCGACAGTGGGACGAGATAAAGGGTCCCGCGTCGTTGCCCGAGCCCTCCCGCAAATTCGCGCCTCAAAGAGGGATCCTCGCAAGCGGACGTAACGCGTTCGGGCGTGGTGTTGGAGACTTGAAGGTACCCGCGCACTCCAAAGAAGGCGCCCGAGCCTGCGGTTACGATCCAGTTGGAACCACTGATTACCTGTGGAGCGTCGGGAGGCCGATTTCCGCCCACTAACCCGTCGATGTGTATCGTACCGATCTGCGTGCCGTCGGTATTCAAGAAATCGAGGTCCCAAGGCGCGATCGATGCCCGTGCCCCGTCCATAATCGGATGCCCGGCCGCGGGATTGGGTGAGCCCACAAAAGCAGCAGAAAACAGTTCGTACGCAGTGCCTTTTGCTGGATTTCCATTCACCGAAACGATATCGCCGATGCCTAAGCCGGAATAGATCCCAACAACCTTCAGAGCGTGGTCGAGCTTGTTCGGATTTGTGCCAACGTCGGCAAACGGGCAGTCATTGTTGTAAAACGTCGAGTTCTCCATATCAAAGCTCACGATTGAGCCGGTTGGCGCTTGCGCCTCCGCTGTGGCAGCGCACGCCGCGAGCATCAGCAGTGTAGGGATTCGCATGCGTTTAACATTGCCGCCTGAGGAGTGCCTTCGCAAGACCGGAGGAGTGCGGTCGGGGTGTGCACACCCTTGGACGTCCTTGAAAGTAAGAGCTATTATCGATACCAATGCAATCGGTCGAATCGGAGCACCAAGCCAGACGGCGGCAACTCGAGCGGGTGCTAGAGAGCCGCTTGTTCACGCGAAGCGAACAGCTTTCTCGGCTCCTGCGCTTCCTGGTCGAGCAGTGTCTGGAGGGGCGCGACCGCGAACTCAAAGAGTCTGTGATCGGCGTCGAGGTCTTCGGGCGAAAACCGAATTACAACCCCAAGTTCGATCCAATCGTGCGGACGGAAGCCCGGCGGCTTCGGGCCCGGCTCAGCGAGTATTACCAGGATGAAGGAAAGGGTGACGCGCTGGTGATCGAGCTACCGAAGGGCGGATATGTGCCGGTGATATGTTCAATTGCGCCTGGCGAAGCCCGAGCCCAGAGGGTACCCAGGCTAAAGCCGGCCCTTTACTGGCTGTGCGCCGGAATCGGCGTGGGCTTGGTAGCCTTCGTCCTGGTAATCGTTGGTTGGGCTCGGTTTGTGCCCGTCGGCCGGCCGCGCCCTGGGACCATGCGGTCTGAGACCCACGCCGAGGCTCACGAACTCTTCCTCCGCGCACGCGCTCTCGAGATGCTACCTGCCTTGAAAAGCACAGAAGACAGCATCGATCTCTTCAAGCAGGTGATTGCCAAAGATCCCTTATTTGCTCCCGGCTATGCGGGCATCGCCGCGGCCTACGCGGCTCGATCCGCTTTCGACCGATTCGATACAGTCGAGCGCGCAGAAATGATCTCCAAGGGATGGGCTGCGGCTGAGCAGGCCGTGCAGTTGGACCCTCTGTCGGCGGATGCGCAAGATGGGCTGGGGATGATGCAAGCGCGCGAAGCGCAATGGGCGCCAGCGGAACGCAGTTTCCGGCGCGCCCTCGAGATCGCCCCGAGCGACCCGTTGTGGCGCGACCGTTTCGCGCTGTTCCTGCTGTTGCCGCTTGGCCGGATCGAGGAGGCGCTCAGCCAGTTGCGCACAGCGGAGGAAATCGATCCGGTCTCTTTCCAAACCCACACCGCACTCAGCCTCGCGCTTAGGGCGGCGGGCCGTTTTGACGAAGCTGAAGCTCATTGCCAGAAGGCTGCGGCGAACGACCAAGAGCGGGGTGCGTGTTGGAGTCAGACTCTTTTGCGACAGGGAGACGCCGAACAGGCTGTACGAATTCTGGAGGTGACGTGGAGCGGGCATCTCCTGGAGCCGGGTGCGCAATCGCTTGGCATTGCTTACGCACGCGCCGGTCGCCGCAAGGACGCCGAGCGAATTGCAGCCCTGGTGCCTCGCTACGCGAGTAAAGCACAGATCTTCGCCGCCCTAGGCGACAAGGACCGCACATTTGAAGTTCTGGATCAAATGGTCCCGATGGGGCCTACTCGGATAGGAAGGGATGTTCTCCTATCGCCGAATTTCGCCTTCCTCCGGGGCGATCCGCGGCTAAGAGTACTACGCAAGAAGGTCGGCTTGCCCGAACAGAGATAGTGGCGCTCGATAGATTCAGGGCGAAAGCTCCACGGCTATTCGTAAGATAATGGGCCTTGGTTCTACCATGCATTCTAGAATATTATTTGCCATCTGTTGTTTGGGCTTCGCCATGCCCGCGGTCGCTCAGCTCGATTCCTCGGCCCTGCGTGCAAAGTACGGCGCACCTCTCAATAGAGAAACCTTCCATATGCCGGCTGGATTCGACCTGATCGTCGATTACGATGCGGCCAATCAAGTATGCAAATTGGACGTTCCCGCTCTGATGCCGAGCCACGAGAAAGTTTCTAACGCTGCCGCGATGAAGCAACGGATGTATGATTTTCTGGCGGACTTGGTACCTGACTCTATCCGCGGCAAAAAACAGGGAACGCTCATATTGGGGGTGGGCAGGATTTCTTTCTCCTCTACCGAATACGAGCACGTCACAATCATCGAGGCACAAGTTGGGGATCCCTTTGGCAGAGACAACACCATAGCCATCACCTTCAAGGACTGCGAAACACGACCGCATCGATGAGCATCTGAAAATCATGCGCACCCTCTCCTGGTTGGTCCTGGCCGCAATCCTGGCGCCTTCCCCCGCGCCCGCCCAACTGAGAGAACTGCGCCCCGGCTTTAACCTGTTCACGGTCCAGCAGGATGTTCAACTCGGCAAAGAGGCATCGGTCGAGATGCAAAGGCGGATGGCGATCGTCCACAACGGCGACGTGGACGCCTACCTGAACGTACTCCTTGCCAAGCTTGAGCGATCCACGTACGCCCGCACGCTCAACCGCGACGGATCGCGAGGCGATATCTTTCCCTTCACCATCCACGCCGTCGCCGACAAGAGGATCAATGCGTTCTCCCTTCCCGGCGGACCGATCTTCGTCAACACCGGCTCAATTGAAGCCGCCGACAACGAAGCGCAATTGGCCGGCGTGATCGCTCATGAGATGTCGCACGTCGTATTGCGGCACGGCACCAAGCAACTCACCGCTCAGAACCTGGTGCAGCTTCCGCTCCTGCTGGCGGGCGCGCTCGCGGGTCACAGCCTGCTGGGACAGCTTACCCAAATCGGCATCGGTCTCGGCGCGAGCTCGGTCCTGTTGAAGTTCTCGCGCACCGACGAAGAGCAGGCCGACTACAACGGAACGGAAATCATGGCGGACGCCGGCTACAACCCCGTGGAACTCGGCCGCTTCTTCGAAAAATTGGAAAAGAAGAGCGGCGCACAGGGTTCGCTCGAGCAGTTTTTGTCCGACCATCCGAATCCCGGCAACCGTGTGGCCGCGATCAACGACGAGGTCCGCCAGTTGCCGCGCCGCCAGTACGTCCTGGATGAGACCGGACAGTTCGCGCACATTAAGGAGGTGGTGCATCGCCTCCCTGTTCCGGCCAAAGTCCGCGAGAATTTCGGCGAAACCGAACCGGCCCCGGCCGCGAGCGTTCCCACGGAAAGACCCAGCAGCCAGCTCCGTTGGTATCGCGGGCAATCATTCTCGCTCGAATATCCGGACAACTGGCAGCCGTCAGGCGATCGGCGAGCGAATGCCGTGACCATTGCGCCATCCTCCGGCGTGGTCGAAGCATCCGGCGGCCAGACGTTGGTCGGATATGGCCTGGAGGTGGATTACTTATTCGCCGCAATCGGGCGCTGTCGAACTAAACCGCGAGTACCCAGGAGCTCATCCGACGACTCAGGCAAAACAATCCAGACCTGCGGATCGGCCGAGAAACCCGCAGCATCGAAGTCGCGGGCCAGCCGGCTTTGCTGAGCACGCTCAATTCACGATCACCTTATCGCGGCGAGCAGGAAGTCGACGTGCTGGCCACCGTCGCGCGGCCCGAGGGGCTGTTCTACGTGATCTTCATCGCGCCCCAGAGCCTGTTCGACCAAGTCCAGCCGACCTTCGAAGACATCCTCCGGTCTGTCCGCTTCAATTGACCAAATTGACTCTCGACGCCGCCACCGCCGAACGATTCGCCAACCTGGCACTGGCCTGCATCCATCGCGAATATCCCAACAAGACCGGCCATCACATTCTCACTTCCGATCGCGATGTCCGGCCACCGCGCGAACTGACCCCGGCCTTCTACGGCTGCTTTGACTGGCACTCGGCCGTTCATGGCCACTGGATGCTGGCGCGCCTGGCCCGACTCTTCCCCGAAGCTGCCTTCGCGACCAAAGCACACCGCGCCCTCGCTCAAAACCTCACCACCGAAAACCTGTCGCGCGAAGCCGACTACATGCAGGCCGACGCCCGCTCCAGTTTCGAACGGCCGTACGGTCTCGCGTGGCTGCTGCAATTGGCGGCCGAACTAGCCGAATGGAACGACACCGCCGCCCAACAGTGGTCCTCTGCGTTGCAGCCGCTGGTCGACACCGCGGTCCGGCGCCTGGAATCCTGGCTCCCCAAGCTCTCTCACCCGGTCCGCTCCGGCGAGCATAGTCAGAGCGCATTCAGCCTCTCTTTAATGCTCGATTACGCCCGCGCCGCCAGCCGCCACGAATTCCAAAACCTGCTCCAATCGACAATCCGGCGGTTTTACTTGCACGATCGCGATTGTCCCCTGGCCTACGAGCCTTCCGGCGAAGATTTTCTCTCACCCGTGCCTGGCCGAAGCCGACCTAGTGCGCCGCATCCTCACCGGCCCCGAATTCGCGGCCTGGTTCGATAGCTTCCTTCCATCCCTTCCCCAAAACGGGTCCGTTTGGCTGAAGCCGGCCCAACCCCTCGACCCAACCGATGGCAAGCTCGGCCACCTCGACGGGCTGAACCTGAGTCGAGCTTGGATGTTAAACGGTATCATCGGCGCCCTCCCAGCCGGCGACCGGCGTATTCCCTCGCTCCGAGAAACTGCCGAACAGCATGCCCGCGCGGGTCTCGCGGCTGTGACCAGCGAGCGGTACGAAGGCGCGCACTGGATCGGAACTTTCGCCGTTTATTTGCTCACCTGGCGCGGAGAGCGCTCCTGACCGGAGCCATGCGATGATAGTACTAACGTGGCAGTAAAAGTTCAGGTCCCCAAGAAAGCCTCTGCGGTTCGTTTTTTCCTTCATCCCGCCGGAAAGGCCCTGCTTGCCTTCGTAGCTCTGGGCCTGACCATTGGGTTGGCCGTCTTTACCTACTATTACGTCAAGTACTCCCGGCTGATCGAAGCGAAGCTGACTGCCGGTCCCTACGCCAACACATCCATGTTGTTTGCCGCCCCGCGCACGGTGGGCGTCGGCGACCTGGCGAGCGCCCAGGAGCTAGCCACCGAGCTTCGCCGCAGCGGTTACAACGAATCCCGTAACAATCGGATGGGCTACTACGCCATCAAGCCCGAGGAGATCGACATCTATCCGGGCCCCGACTCCTACTTCAAGCGCGACGAAGGTGTCGTCAAGTTCCGCGGGCCCAAAGTTTCCCAGATCATATCTCTGGCCGACAACACCGAGCGCACCGAATACACTCTGGAACCCGAGCTGATTTCCAACCTCTTCGACAAGACCCGCGAGAAGCGCCGCCTGATTCGATACGAAGACATCCCGCCCGTGCTGGTCCACGCCGTGGTTTCCGCCGAAGACAAACGCTTCTTTCAGCACTCCGGCTTCGACCCGATTCGCATCATCAAGGCCGCCTGGGTAGACGTCCGGCAGCAGCGTTACGCGCAAGGCGCTTCCACCCTGAGCCAGCAGCTCTCCCGGCATTCTGTGGCTGGACAACGACAAGACCTGGCGGCGCAAGATCCCCGAAGTGCTCATCACCATGCACCTCGAACAGAAGCTTTCCAAAGAACAGATCTTCGAGTACTACGCCAATCAGGTGCCGCTGGGCAATCGCGGAAGTTTCGGTATCCGCGGATTCGGCGAAGCGGCCCAGGTCTACTTCGGCACCGACGTCACGCCGCCTGACCATTCCGGAAGCCGCCACGCTTAGCCGGCCTCATTCAGCAGCCCAGCTTCACCAACCCGTTCCGCTGGCCGGACCGCGCCAAGCAGCGCCGCAACGTGGTTCTGAAGCTGATGCGCGACAACAAGTACCTCAGTGAGGACGAGTACGAACGCTCGCTGGCTTCGCCGCTGGTGCTGGCCAAGCAAGGCAGCATGGAGTCCACCGACGCTCCTTATTTTGTCGATCTGGTGAACGATAGCCTGCAGGACAAATTCTCCGACTACAAGTTCCAGACCAATACCTATCGCGTGTATACGACGCATCGACATGAACCTGCAGCGCGACGCCGCCGAAGCAGTACGGATCGGCATGGAAGAAGCCGACAAGCTCATTAAGCATCGGAAGAAGCGCGATCCGAACTATCCCGATCCGCAATGCGCCCTCATCGCGCTCGATCCGGAAACCGGCGAAGTGCGAGCGCTTGGTGGGCGGGCGCAACTATGGGATGAGCCAGCTCAACCGCATCCTGGCGAAGCGCCAGCCCGGATCGTCATTCAAGCCGTTTGTCTATGCGGCGGCGTTGAATACCGCGCTCTCGGGCGGGAGTCTGCTGCTGACGCCGGCCACCATGATCAACGACGAGCCGACCACTTTTTGGTTCGACGGCAAGCCTTATGAGCCGAGCAACTTCGAGCACAAATTCTACGGCTCGGTATCGATGCGCGATGCGCTGGCGCATTCTCTCAACGTCGCCACGGTGAAATTGGCCGAGCAGACCGGATACGCGGCCGTAGTCGATCTCGCGCGGCGGGCCGGCCTGAACCTGGATATTCAGCCCACGCCCGCAGTGGCGTTGGGCGCCTACGAAGTTACGCCGCTCGAAATCGCCGGCGGATACACGATTTACGCCAATCACGGCATCTATTCCAAGCCATACTTCATATCCAGCATCACCAGCGACCACGGGTCAAACATGTTCGAGGGCAAGCCGGAACACCGGGCGGTACTCGATCCTCGCGTGGCCTTCTTAATGGACCAGCTTCTTCAGGAAGTGGTACGCAGTGGAACCGGCGCCTCGATTTGGTCGAGAGGCATCAATTTTCCAGTCGCCGGAAAGACGGGCACCTCGCATGATGGCTGGTTTGCGGGATTCTCGTCCAAGCTGATCTGCATAGTGTGGGTGGGCTTCGACGACAATCGCGAACTGAACCTGGAAGGCGCGCACTCGGCGCTGCCGGTATGGACCGAGTTCATGAAGCGCGCCTACCAGCACCGTGAATATCGGAACGTGACGGATTTCAAAGCGCCGGCCGGCGTGGTGAGCGTGCAGATCGATCCGCAATCCGGCCAACTCGCCACCGCGGCCTGTCCCAAGGTTCGGACCGAATATTTTATCGAAGGCACGCAGCCAGTGGAATTATGCCATCTGCACGGCGGAGGCGGAACCCAAGTGGCCAGTTGGGAGACCCAGCAGCCGGCCCAGCGAGCAGGCGAGCAGCCCGCGGCAGCACCACCCTCAGCACCCGGTCAGCAGAACGTCTATCCGTTACAGCAGCGCGCCGCGCAGGGACCTCCTCCGTCGACGCCGGATTCGGCGCAGCCGCCGCCCGCCGCCGAACCTCAACCTCCCAAGCGCAAAGGCTTCTTTCAGCGGCTCCGCGGCATTTTCCGGTAGTGGGGCAGGCGTGGGGCAGGTCTCCGACCTGCCAATCTGCGTGTCAATAGAATGATTTATGCCGAGAGCAATACCAACCCCTCAACCACCAGATAATCGCCTCGATTGTTGGTGATAAGAGGGACCTGATAATAGAGGGCACTGGCTCCTATCCAGGCATCGGCGGTTTGGATCGGACGCCCTTTTCTCTTCGCGTTGAATGAAACCTCGGCCCACTTCCGACACAATTCGCGGCTGACTGGCAGGACAACGTAATGGCTCAGATGTTCGGCCAGTTCGCGTTTCCGCTTCTGGCCCCAGCCCCGTTCGAGCGACCAACGCTCCAACTCAGCCAGGGTCATAAACGAGATTCCTAGCAATCGTCCTGTGATGTGGGCTCGGTAGTCAAACGCCCGAGTGTCGCCTTTGAACAGCATTGACACCACATCGGTGTCAACGATGGCGGCATTCATCGCGGACCGGTGGGATGGCTCCCTCTCGACGCCACTCGCGCAAGCTGGTGGAGAACTCCTCTACCGATTCATCATCGCGCACGGGCTCGCCAACCAGAGTTTCTAAGTTGTCAATGGGAGTGACACGCTGCTGAGCGGCGAGTTCCTCTATGGAAGACGTCGCCGCGCGCTCCATTCGGGAAGACCGAATTGGGTGTGCCTTTTTGTCCACAAGTCCAGAATAACATTTCAACAACCGCTACGTTCCACCCTTTCACAATAGGCATTCCCCAGACTCTCGCGCCATCGGCTCTAGGGACAGGTACTGGGCAGGCCTCCGACATGCCCGCGCGCTACTTTTGGGTTTTGGCCGCTGCTTCCTCGGCCTCCTGCTTCCGCGCGCCCCGCATCACATCGCCGAGCGCGTAATTGCCTTCGTGGCAGGCATACTCTAAGATCGGCTGGTTGGTCGCCGGCCAGGTCATTTCGCCGGTCCACGGCCGGTCCCACGTCTCCGGATCTTCCACCGTGAAGCGATACAGAAGCGTTTTGTCGTCAATGCGCGTCAAGCGCTCGACGACGTGGAGGTTCTCCGTCGATCCACGAAACCGGGTCTTGTCCGTGAAATTGGTGGTGTCGATCACCAGCGTGTCCCCTTCCCAATGACCCACCGAATCGCCCATCCAGCGGCGGATGTTCTTGGGAAGATGCTGCGCATTCATCCGCACGATGCGTGCGTCGTGAATCATTTCGGTGAGGATCATGATCGTAGTCTGGAGTCTGCACGATCTGATGCAGATCGTTATAGAAATAGTCCGGCAGCGCCGGCGGACCGGAAGTGGAACCGAATCCGAGCAGGCAGCGCTCGCTGAGCGGCCGCTGCTCCGGGTTATCGAATTCGCCGCGGCGCGTCGCCGCACTGACATCCTGGCTCTCGCCCGTGTCCGACGTCGGCAGCCCAAGTGCATTCGCGCGCCGCTTTTTCGCGGCGGCATTGAAGGGTGGCACGTGGCCGTCCGGCGGATCGATGACGATGGATGTTCGAATCTGCCCGTCGACCATGGTGTAGGCCGTGCCCTGGTTCAGCCATAGACGATCGTAGCCGCCCGACGGCGCCGCCACCCGCCTTTTCCAGAATTTCGAAATACGATTTTCCCTGGCTCTTGTCGCCGCCCACCGGCAGGGTAGCGCGATTCGGATCCAACTTCCCGCCATCCGCGGTGCGGCGAGCCATTTCCGCTTTCTGGAGTTTTTCCGCTTGTTCCTTGGTCAGCACCGGGGGATCGCCGGGCATCCGCTCCATCGGGGTCATGGTGGCCAGGTCGTAGGTGCCCTGCAAATCCGGATGTCCATCCGGCATGCGGCGGATGGCGGACTTCGCCGCGGTCTGCGACGTCTGGGCCCTGGCCGGGGACAGCCGTCAGTGAGATCGAACGCCAGCGCCATTAGAGCCGCGGCGCTCGTTCTTGAGATGAATCGATTCCGCATATTCAAACCTCCTCGATTCCTCGCTAAACTCCTCGGTTATTTGCTAAGCGGATGCTTCCGGTACGGGCCATACAGCATTTCCTCGACAAACTCCACGCACTTGAAATCCAGGAGCTGGGCGTTCTTTTCCTGGCGCCGGTACAGCGCCATGCTGATTTTCCAGGGGCGCGTAAAGACGCTCGGGTCTTCGATGGTTGCCTCGTATGCAATCATATCCGGGCTGGTGCGCGTGTAGCGCTCCACCACGTGCAGCTTGTCGCTATGAAAATTTCCGGCGCGGTCGAACCACGTCCTGATCGTTCATGTCGGTGACGTTGACCACCAGGGTTTCGCCCTCCCAGTGTGCCGACGGACTGGCCCATCCACGAGTCGGCCAGAGCGGGCCCGGGGTCCTTCAGATAGATATTCCGCACGGCGCCGGCATACTCATAAACGAAGGTCATCGCAGCTGGCGCTTTGCACAATCTGGAACGGGTAGGGCATGTAGGTGGCGCGCGGCACGCCCGGCAGATAGCACTTGATCTCCGGATCGCGGTTTAACCAATCTTCCTGGTTCTGTTTCTTGGTCGCGAGCGCTTCTGGCTTATACGGGATTTCCCCGCCTTCCACCACGCCCACGCCCGGCGGCACTGCGCCGACAGCGCCTAGCGCCAGCACCGCGGCGGCGGGCACGGGACCATGAGGCCCGGGGCGAAGCGCCATTGCCGGACGCGCCATGTGACCTTCGAGATCATAATTGGCTTCGTTGAGCGCCTGCCAGATTCCATTCAGGTCGGGTTTGCCGTCGGATGTGCGCGGCGCGCGATAAGCCTGTCCGGCCAGCGGCACGGCCCCGATGGCCAACATTGCCGCTAAGACGGATCTCGTTCTTAGTCTGCGGAGGACTTGATCCATTGAATCCATCCTAGCTCGGGAGATATCCAGCGCGCCATGATCGTCGCCCGGTCACCACACCAGCAACTTCTTTCTTCCGTTCCCCTTCATCGGCTTCCCAACTTTCGCCGCGTCGCGCCCCGGCCGCGCATGTTATTCAAAGGTTATGCATCCCGTTAGAATCTTGGATTGTCCACCGGCTTTTCCCGGCCGTGGGTTCGTTTTTTCAAATCATCGCTCGGCCTCGCCGCCCGACCCCCGCTTCCCCGCCCAGGATGGCTTCGTTTTTTCAAATCACGCGTGACGCCACTCTGGTTTGAAACTGGTAGGCTATAGGAAAGTACTTTCTCGAAGTTGGCCGTCTAATGTATTGTCCGACGCAGCCGATAGTTCCCCCAAGGAGGCCGATGATGGTTTCCATACTCTGGATCGTTCCGATGAGTCTAGCGATGGCCCAGGCTCCTCCTGTGGCACCTTCGCATTCCAGCCCGCCTCCCAGCGGTTTTCGCGATGAGCCCAAGGCTGCGCAGCCCACGGCGCCACCACCAAAGCCGGTGCCCGTGATTACGCCCGAGATGCGCGGCGACATTCTTATGGCCCGCAAAATGTACCGGGAAGCAGCCGAAGCGTACAAAGAAGGTCCCAAAGATTCAGCCGTATTGCTGAACAAAACGGGAATTGCCTATCACCAGATGCTCGAGCTCGGCCCCGCCGAAAAATACTACCGGCTCGCGGTCAAGGTCAATCGAGAATATTCTGAGGCAATTAACAATCTTGGAACCGTTTACTATGCCCGCAAGGGCTATCGGCGGGCCATAGGCGAGTACAAAAAAGCTCTCCGCATCAATCCTAAGTCCGCTTCCATCTGGAGCAATCTGGGCATGGGTTACTTTGCGCGCAAGGATTACAAACTCGCTGAAGAGTCTTGGCAGAAGGCAATGGCGCTCGATCCGGATGTCTTCGAAAATCACAGCACCCAGGGCGTCCTGCTTCAGGAACGCAGCGTTGAAGAACGCGCCAAATTCCACTACTTTCTAGCGCAGGGCTATGCCAAGAAAGGCCAGAACGACCGTGCCCTGTTGTACATCCGCAAGGCGCTGGAGGAAGGCTTCAAGGACCGCAAAAAGCTCCAGGAAGATCCTGCGTTCGCCGCCCTCCAGGACCTCGATGAGTTCAAGCAGTTGCTCGCCCTGGAGCCGCGTGTTCTATAGGCGCCTTGGCCCTCCTTTCTTAGTCACTGCTATTCTGACGCTCGGCCTGGTAGCTTGCGCCCGCAAGGAAACGCGCTCGGTGGAACGGTTGGCGATTCTGCCGTTCGAGAACCTCAGCGCCGATCCCAGCTTGGATTGGGCAGGGCGTGCGGTGTCGACGGCGCTGGTCTATGATTTGGCTAGCGCACCGAATCTTTACGCCCAGCCCGTGGAGTCAGTGGCAGGCGCGGAGTCGATTCGGGCCTCTCGAATATTGCAGGCGTATTTCGTCGCTAGAAACGGCCAGCTGGAGATCCGAGCCACCTTGCTGGATCCTCGCAAGACAACCACAGTTGCAAGCTACGCGCTCGATGGACCGTTGCCGGCGGGCCCACTGCCTCTGGCCAACCAGCTTGCCAAGCGCCTCAATGCCACTGCGCGGGCGTTCTCTACCAGCAACGCGGCAGCGTTTCGAGATTTCGGCGCCGCACTGAGCAAACCTGATGCGGCCAGTGAATTGTCGAGCTTCGAATCGGCGATGGCGGTGGATCCAGGATTCGCCAGCGCAGCCTTGTCTTCGGCCCGGCTACTGATCGAAAGCGGCGATCGCGATCAAGCTCGTAAGATCCTGGCGGCCGCGATGAACGCGCATCCGGACCCGATTGACCAGGCTCGCCTGGAATACCTCGCAGCCACTGCGGCCAACGATACAGCAGCACGCGTCAAAGCTCTGGAGACAATGACGCGCCTGAGTCCGGCGGATTCGCAGGTGCCCAGGGAGTTAGCCGACCTGCAGTCTGTCCAGCGGAAATTCCAGGATGCCGTGCGGAATTACGAAACCGTCACGCGGCTTGATCCCGAGGACGCCCAGGCTTGGAACCAGCTTGGTTACGCCTATTCTTACGCGCAGGACCTGGCCAGCGCCCGGCGAGCGCTGGACCATTACCGGCAGTTGCTTCCCCCGGAAGAAGCCAACCCGCTCGATTCGTTAGGGGAAGTCAGCTTCTACCTGGGCGATTATGCTGGCGCCGAGCATTATTTCCTGCAGGCGCACGAAAAGAACCCTACCGAGTTCGCCGGCGGCGAGTTGATAAAAGCCGCCCAGGCGCGGCTCATGCTGGGCGATCTTCCAGCGGCGGATGCCATCTTTCATCGTTATCTCGGCCTGCTGCATTCGCAAGCAGCCTTGGCCGGTTATCAGCAGGCGCAGTGGGAGTTTTTGACTGGCCGTCGTAAAGCAGCTATAGCCCGGCTCGAAAAACTAGTACCGGCGGTGGAGGGAGAAGCGCAAGCGCTGGCTCTATGCCAGCTTTCAATCTGGAAACTTGAGACCGGCGATTCGAAAGCAGCCGCGGACCTGGCCGCCCAAGCCATTCCCAACGCCCGCAGCCCACGTCTTCGGAACCTCAGCGCCGTGTGCCGTTTTCTGGCTGCGATGCCCGCCCAGAGTTCCGGATCACCGGTCGCCGACGCTTATGCTCGCCTGTTCGAACGGAAATTCGCAGAAGCTGTGCCGCTGCTGGAGGGCTTGTATCGCGAGACGAATCCGGTGACCGACGCCCAGGTTCGCACCTTACTGGCCTGGGCCTACGTGGAGAGTGGCCGCGTGCCGGAAGCGCGACAACTTCTAGAGCGGGCCCCAATCCCGCTTTCCTCTGGCGAACCACTCTTCGGGGACCTGATATTCCCTCGGTACCTCTACTTGCGCGGAGCCGTTCTCCAAAAGGAGGGAAAACGCGCGGAAGCCAAACAAAACTACGAACTATTCCTCAAATACGCCGGAGATCTCCCCGGTATTTTTGGGGACCAGTCCAAGGCCCGCCAGAGCCTTGGCAATCTGTGACCCGGCCGGGTTACAAGCTTACACTTGCAATACAAGCCGAGGACGCCATCCAATAGACACCGCGCCTCCAGTCGCCCTCGACAAAGCAAGCGACCCCCGACGCAATATTGCAAAGAAAGAGGATACCCGGAAACAAGAGACGGTTGTTTAGATTCATATCGGTAGTTCTCCGCTACGTAACTTATCTATCGACCGTGTTCGCGGCGTTGTTTACAGTACATTTAGGATATGCCATTCGCGCTTAATAACGGAGTTCGACTCTACTGGGAAGAAACCGGCAGCGGCCCGCCCCTGCTTTTGATCATGGGCCTGGGGTATGCGCACCAGATGTGGCATCGGACCACGCCCGTGGTCTCGAAGCACTTCCGCACCATCCTTTTGGATAACCGAGGCGTAGGCCAGAGCGATGTCCCGCCGGGACCGTATCCAATCGCAACCATGGCCGCCGATGCCGCCGCGGTGCTGGATGCGGCGGGAGTAGCGAGGGCCGACGTGTATGGAGTGTCGATGGGCGGTATGATCGCCCAGGAGTTCGCGATTCAGTATCCCCAGCGCGTCGGCAAACTGATCCTCGGTTGTACGGCGTGCGGCGGCCCCAAGGCGGTGCGCGCTGAGCCGGAAGTCAATCAGGTGCTCATGATGCGCGGCAACATGACCATGGAAGAAGGGACAGAAGCAGCGGTGCCCTACATTTACGATGCCGATACTCCGCGCGCGCGTATCGATGAGGATCTGGCGATTCGACGCGCGACTTATCCAAAGGCGGAAGCTTACACGGCCCAGTTGCAAGGCATTCTGGCGTGGGAATCCTACAGCCGGCTGGGCGAGATCAAGGCGCCGACGCTGGTGATCCACGGAGAGACCGATCGCCTGGTCCCTGCGGGCAACGGAAGGCTCATCGCCGAGTCGATCTCAGGTTCCAAGCTGGTGATGATACCGCATGCCAGCCATATTTATATGACTGATCAGCCCGAAACGAGCCACAAAGCCATCATAGACTTCCTGCTGGAACGCAAAGAGGCGGGCGTCGCCGGCTAGCTTGTGGACCGTATGAAAATCACGGTGCGGCTGGATTGCGCGCTGCTGGAACGGGCCAATAGCGAAGCTGCGCATCGCCGCGAAACTTTGACGGCACTGGTTGAGCAAGGACTGAGACTAGTTCTCGCCCAGTCTCGTTCGCCGCAAGCACGCCGTTCTGCCAACCTGCCAAGCTGGCGGCCGAGTGCTTCCGGGAGTTGCGCTGGATGACAATGCTGCTTTGTTGGACGTGATGGAAGAGCGACGGTGATCCTCCCGATCAAACGGTGATATGGCGTATGGAATATCGCTGAAGGTCTCGGCCGGAGTGATCCGGGGGGGACTCATCCACGAATTTTTCAGCTCCTCTCGGACATTGATGAACTCCTCGCGATATTTGTTCCAGAGGCGTGAAATTGCGTAATAAGCAGGCAGGCTGTCGGTATGGTTGACCACTTGCTCCGCAAGGCACCCCGGCTTGTCGCGCGTTCATAGATAGTGCGAAGCATACTGGAGCCTTTGACAGCCCATGACACTCCCTGCACGCAGCGACTAAGCGACTCCAAGCCTTTGTCGTGGGCTGTGAAGTACTTCTGTGCGGCGGGAAATTGATCACCATATCGAACAGCGCCCTGACAATGCGCGGGCTGAGCTTCTGTGCAGTTTTCCTTGTTCCAGATTGTTTGGGCATTATGATCTCAGAGCCGCGTCGTGTTTTCATTCAAGCGGGCTGGATCGGGTCCCGTCGAAAGCGTGAGGTACCGAGGGTTCAATGCGCGTGAGGACACTCTGAAACTCCGCATGGCTTAGCCAATTCTTCGCGGCATCGCCGTTCTAGTAGTCGGCGCGCGTCAGAGTTGCAGCGGGGAGCTGGTGTACGGTTGGCCACGCTGGAAATTGTAGACATGGCTGCGGTCCGCAGGATTATGCGAGAAAATGGACTTGTGATGAAATCGATGCCGTTCCCTGTTATCGCAATACTGGGAGCGGCCGTTCTCGCGGCCCAGGCTCCATCGCAGCCAACTACCTCACAACCAGCCTCACAACCAACTTCGCCGCAGCCCGCCGAACGGAACGAGCGTAACGTTCCCACGCTCTCGCTCAACGATCTCAGCTCGTCGCTTGAAGTGTTGGTGAACCGCGTCCGTCCGGCGGTGGTTCAGATTTTTTCGACCGGTTATGCGGCCCCCGAAGAAAACGATACTATCACTGCCAGTCTGCTGACGAAGCAGCACAGTACCGGTTCGGGCGTGATTGTGGCCGAGGACGGATACATCATTACTAATGCTCACGTGGTGCGGGGCGCGCGGCTTATCCAAGTCCGGCTCCCATCTCTCCGCCGCGATCAGCCGGCCGCGAGGCTCCTCGAAGCAAAACTGGTGGGACTGGATCGTGAGATCGACGTCGCAGTCCTGAGGATCGAAAAGGGTGGGTTGCCGCATCTTTCCTTGGGTGACTCCGAACGGCTGCGCCAGGGCGAGCTAGTGATGGCTTTCGGAAACCCACTGGGACTGGAAGGTTCGGTCAGCATGGGAATCGTCAGCTCCACGGCGCGCCAGCTCCATCCCGACGACCTGATGTCTTATATTCAGACCGACGCGCCCATCAACCCCGGTAACAGCGGTGGACCGCTGATTGATTCTCACGGACGCGTGGTCGGCATCAACACTTTTATCCTGACGCAGTCGGGTGGCAGCGAAGGCCTGGGATTCGCCATCCCCAGTAATCTCGTGCACAGAGGGTCTACGACTCAGATCCGGCATGAGGGCCACGTTCATCGCGGACGAATCGGCGTGTACGCGCAAACCATTTCACCCACGATGGCCACAGGAATCGGCCTGGCACAGGACTCCGGTGTGATCCTCAGCGACGTAGAGCCGGAGGGTCCGGCCGATAAGGCGGGCGCCAAGGTTGGTGATATTGTGCTCACGTTGAACGGAAAAATTATGCACACGGCCCCCCAGCTCGAAATGGAGATCTTCCGCGCGCCCATGGGCCAAAAGGTGACCTTAGCAGTTTTGCGCGGCTCAGATCACCTTACGATCGAGGTTACCGTCGTCGAGAGCGACGACGACCCGCAGCGCTTCGCCGATCTGGTTAATCCCGAGGACAACCTGATCCCCCGCATCGGAATCCTGGGCATCGGAATCGACAAGAAACTCGCGGAATTGCTGCCGGATCTGCGGAATTCTTACGGAGTCGTGGTCGCCGCCGGGTCAGCCACCGATCTGGCGACCGGAACCGGGTTGAAGCCCGGAGACGTCATTTATTCTGTGAACGGATCTCCGGTCTCGACCGTTGCGGCGCTGAAAAACAGACTCAACGAATTCAAGACTGGTCAGGAGGTGGTCATGCAGATCGAACGCTCCGGCCGTCTGATGTACGTCACCCTGGAATTGGAATGAGGCTGAGCGCGCTGGCACTTCTGTTTTTGTTGATCGCGAACGCCGGCGATGCGCAGACTCGCCAGAAGCGCAAAGCGGCCACACCCGCAACGGCTTCCAACTCAAAGTCGGCACCCGCGGACGGCGCGCCCTGGGTGGTCGAGACGATGATGGTTGAAGGGATTCGCAACTACACCGCGGATCAAATTCTGGCGGTAGCCGGCATTCATGTCGGCGATACTGCCGGCAAGACCGAATTCGAATCCGCGCGCCAGCGTTTGATGGCCACCGGCGTGTTTTCCACCGCCGGTTACCGATTTGCTCCCGCCAAGGATGGCAAAGGCTACGACGCGAGTTTCGAGGTCTCGGAAATTGAGCAAATGTATCCGGCGCGGTTTGCGGATTTGCCGGCCTCCGATGCTGAGCTGCGCGCATGGCTGAAACAGAAAGATCCGCTGTTTGCGCCGAAGATTCCCGCCACCAAACCCGAGCTGGACCGCTACGCGCAGTGGATCGCGGAGTTTCTGGCGCAGCGGGAATATCATGAGCCCGTGGCGGGCCGGGTAGTCTCGGAGAACCCGTCCGGATTGATCATCGAGTTTCTCCCGGCCAAGGGTCTTCCCGTTGTCGCTCATACCATTTTCACTAACACCGGCACGGTCCCGGCCAGCATCCTGCAGACCGCCATGTACGGCGTTGCGATCGGTATTCCGTACGGCGAGCCGCAGTATCGTTTGTTGCTGGATTCCACGATTCGGCCCATATACGAAGCGCGCGGCATGATCCGCGTCACCTTTCCCAAGATTGAAACAGAGCCGGCCAAGGATGTCGACGGCTTGATTGTCACCACGCAGGTGGATCAGGGGCCGGTGTACAAGCTCGGCCGCGTCAATTTTCGGGGCGCTCCATCGTCCGGCGCGGATCTCGACAAACTGGCCAATTTAAAAACCGAGCAACCGGTGAACTTCGATGACGTAAAGACAGCTCAGCAGCACATCGCGGAAAGGTTGCGCCGCGACGGCTATCTGCACGTGACGTCGGAAGTCAAACGCAATCCTAACGACGCCGAGCACACCATTAACTTGACGTTCCAGATTACGCCCGGCCCGCAGTTCACGCAGGGAAAACTCGACATCGTGGGACTCGATCTAGTTTCTGAGCCTGTGATCCGCAAGATGTGGGGTTTGGCTCCAGGCCAGCCGTTCAACATCGATTATCCGGATCACTTCCTGGCGCGAGTCAAAGGTGACGGGCTCTTCGATAACCTGAAGACGACGCGCGCCGAAACGAAGGTCAACGAGGGCGAGTGCACCGTCGACGTGACGTTGTATTTCAATAAATAACGAAATATGATTCTGGAGACCGTCTGGCAGGACATCCTTTATTCGCTGCGGACAATGCGCAAGAATCCGGCCTTCGCTCTGACCGCCGTGTTTACGCTGGCATTGGGGATCGGAGGCAACACCGCGATTTTCACGGTGATCCGTTCGGTTTTGCTGAAGCCGCTCGAGTATCGCGATCCGGACCGGCTGGTGTATCTCTCTATCGATAACCCGAAGCGGAACGTGCAGGACGCTTCCTTTACTGAGGTTCGATTAAAGGAAATGAGGTCGGCGGCAAAATCCTTTGATGGACTGGGCGCCTATGGGCGGCCCGACACTGTGACAATTTCAGGCAGCGGGGAGCCGGAAGCGTTGAAGGCGGCGCGCGTTTCGGCCAATTTCTTGGATGTTTTGAGCGTGCAACCCGCGCTGGGACGCAGCTTTCGATCAGAAGAAGATCAGCATGGCGGGCCGCCGGTAGCGATGATCAGTACCGGCCTCTGGAAACGGAGATTTGGAAGCGACCCCGGTGTGGCAGGCCGGACGGCCACGTTAGATTCCACCACCTACGCCGTCATCGGCGTGCTGCCACCTGGCTTCGAATTTCCATTTGCAGGCGTGGATGTTTGGTTCACAAGGCCATCGGAATGGTCGCAGCTCCCGCCGCGGTTTTGGGGTATTTCAATCCTGACCGGGTTTGCGCGTGTGAAGCCGCAAGTGAGCCTCGAACAGGCGCGCGCCGAGATGGAGGTGCTGAATCAACAATACATGCGCGCCCATCCGGCGAACAGCATGGAGGTCGGAACAACGATGCGCGTCGTCTGGCTGAAGGATCGGCTGGTGACGAACGTCCGCGGAATGCTTTGGACACTGTTCGGCGCGGTGGGCTTCGTGCTGCTGATCGCGTGTGCGAACGTGGCCAGCCTGCTGCTGGCGCGGGCCACCTCCCGCTCTCGTGAATTTGCGGTACGAGCAGTGCTTGGGGCCGCGCGGAGCCGGCTGATCCGGCAACTGCTAGCCGAGAGCCTGGTGCTCGCGGTTGCAGGTGGAGCGTCGGGCGCTTTCCTCGCCAAGTGGTGTCTGAGCGCTATCAAGAGCGCCGACGCCCTCTCTATTCCGACAGTGAACGGACTCTATCTTCCGGGCGCCGGCGATCTCCGGCTGGATGGCGCCGTGCTCGGATTCGCGGTGGCGCTATCGATTGCAACCGGTGTTGTGTTCGGGCTGATACCGTCGCTGCAAATTTCGCGCCCCGATCTGGCGGATGTCTTGCGCGCGGCCGGCGCGGCGGCAAATCGAGGATTTTCCGGAAGTACAAAAGCGCTGGGCGGGAATCCGCTCGGGCTGCTGGTGGTGGGACAGGTCGCATTGTCGATTGTGTTGCTGGTAGGCGCGGCGCTGCTGATGCAGAGCTTCGCTCGCCTGCACAGCGTCGATCCGGGTTTCCACTCGGCGAATCTGCTGACTATGAAAGTCACGTTGCCGCTCGTACGCTATGACACTGATCGGAAGAAGGCGGCGTTCTTCGACGAAATAGTGCCGCGCCTCAAAGCATTGCCTGGTGTACGAGCCGCAACCATGGTAACGACGCTTCCTTCAACAACCTGGATCCGGACCAACATAACCCGAGTAGAAGGACATCCGCCGCTGGATGAGACCCAGCCGACTTCCTATGCGGTGATCCAGAGCGTCACGCCGGGTTATTTTCACACCTTGGGGATCTCGCTGCGCAGAGGACGGGAGTTTACGGCGCGCGACAACGGTCCGGGCGCGCCCCCGGTGATGCTGATCAACGAAAGCCTGGCGCGCATATTGTGGCCGGGATATCCCGGCGGCGAGAATCCGGTCGGCCGCCATATCAGCGAAGGTTACGACAAATTGGTCGGCTGGATCGAAGTAGTGGGGGTTGTGGCCGACATTCACGAAGGCGGCTTGACGTTCGACGCCGTACCGGAATTTTATCTCCCTTCCACGCTCCATCCACCGCAAAACGCGTATCTGGTGCTGCGCACCGACGGTGATCCGCTGCACTTCGCCGGCGCGGCTCGAAAGGAGGTGCTGGCGGTGGACGCCGATCAACCTGTTTCGGACATCAAGACCATGGCAACGGTTCTGGAAACAACTCTCGGACAACGCCGGCTGACGATGCTGCTGCTGGGAACCTTTGCCGCGGTTGCGCTACTGCTCGCAATGGTGGGCATCTACGGAGCGATCGCGTACTCGGTGGTGCAGCGGGTCCAAGAAGTCGGCATCCGGCGTGCATTGGGCGCGCAGCAAAGTGACATTCTCAAGCTCATGCTGCGTCAGGGCCTCGGGTTGACATTGGCCGGCGTCGCGATCGGCACGGGCGGGGCTTTCGCGTTGACCCGCGTGATGAAAGCCATGTTGTTCCACGTCAGTGCCACCGATCCAGCGACGTTCGCCGGAATTGCCCTGTTGTTTATTGTAGTCGCCTCGGGGGCCAGCTACATTCCCGCGCGCCACGCCGCCAGGATCGATCCCATGGACGCCCTTCGCGTCGGATAAATCGCTACGAGCCGGCAACACAGATTGGTATCCTAAGGGGAGTGTCAGTGCCCTTGAATTTTCATCTGGAGCAATACGACGGGCCGCTCGATCTCCTGCTGGACCTGATCCGCAAACAGGAGATCAACATCTACGACATCCCGATTGCCTCCATCACGCAGCAATATCTGGAGTACATGCAGCGCGCCCTGGAACTGGACATCGAGCTGAGCGCCGAGTTCGTCTACATGGCCGCGACGCTGATCCACATCAAGTCGCGCATGCTGCTGCCCAAGGATCCCGAGCTGGACAAGATTTCTCCGCGAAGAAGATCCGCGCCAGGAGCTGGTGGACCGGCTGCTGGAGCACGAGCGCTTCAAGAACGCCGCCGAGATGCTGCAGCAGAAACGGATGATCGAAGAAGCAGTCTGGTCGAATCCGCAGATCGATCAGTTCCTGGCCGAAGATACCGAGCCCGGCCTATCGGTCACGCTCTTCGATCTGGTCAAGACGCTCCAGACGGTTCTGGAGCGCGCCAAGAATCGGCCCGTCTACGAAGTCGGAAAAGAAGACGTCAGCATCCCGGACATGATCCGCTACCTGGAAGCCGTTTTCCGCGACCTCAACAAGAGCGATTCTCTGTCGGTAGCTGAACTGTTCGAACGGCAGGGAAGCCGGCGTGCCATGATCTGCCTGTTTCTGGCGGTCCTGGAACTGGTGCGGCGGCAGGCGCTGGCGTTGACCCAGAAAGACGCTTTCGGCGACATTGGACTGAAAAAGAACCGCGGCTTCGACGAAGTGCTCGGTCAAGACGAATCGCTGGCCGCCATTGAACAGGAATACAGCTAACCGTAATGAAACAGCCAGAAGTACAATCCGCCCCGGATACAGAAGGGGCGATCCCCGAAGAGCTGCTGCACGAAAGCCCGCTATCGGCGGCCGATTCGGCCGACGCGCAGCTCAAGGCGCTGGTGGAAGCGGTGATCTACATCACCGATGAGCCGCTGTCGGCGGATCAGATCGCGACCGCGCTCGAGCAGCCCGCCGAGAAGGTCGGCCGCGTTCTGGAAGAACTTACGGCCGAGTACAACAAGCCCGAGCACGGCCTTACGATTCGCGAGGTCGCCGGCGGCTACAAGATGTCCACCAAGCCGGAGCATCACGAAGCCATCCGCGCGTTCGTCAAGAATCTGAAGCCGCCGCTGAAGCTGTCGCTGGCCGCGCTCGAGACGCTGGCGCTGATCGCTTATAAGCAGCCGATCACGGCGCCGGAGGTGATGGAAGTGCGCGGCGTGCAAGGCGCCGGTGTTCTGAAAACCCTGCTGGATCGCAAGTTGATCGCGACCTCCGGCAGAAAACAAGTGGTCGGGAAGCCGATCCTGTATAAGACCACGAAAGAATTCCTGGTCCAGTTCGGCTTGAAAGATCTGAGCGAGCTGCCGACGCTCAAGGAGTTCGAGGAACTGGGCCGGCTTTCGGTGGCTGAGGGCGATATTGAGCCAGAACCAGCCGAGCGGGCCGAGGCAGCGGCTGCCGATGCGAGCACGCGGCTCGACTCCGACGCCGAGGCCGAGTCCTCCGAATAGATGCCCGAAGAGAGGCTACAGAAACTGCTGGCCCACGCCGGCATCGCCAGCCGGCGGAAAGCCGAGCAGCTGATCCTGCGAAGGCCGCGTCACCGTGAATGGCGCGGTGATCACGGAGCTCGGGACCAAGGCCGATGCGCGAGCGCGACCACATTAAGGTAGACGGGAAACATATTCAGCGCTCCGGAAAAGCCGGTCTACCTGCCGATGAACAAGCCCAAGAACTTCGTGACTACGGTCAGCGATCCCGAAGGCCGCCCGACGGTGATGGATCTGCTGCGGGGCGTTAAGGCGCGCGTCTATCCGGTGGGCCGTCTGGATTATCCACAGCGAAGGGCTCCTGCTGCTGACCAACGATGGCGAATTTGCGAAGCGAATTACGGCCGCCGGCACGCACGTCGCCAAGATCTATATGGTCAAGGTGAATGGACCGCTCACGCCCGCCCAGGAGGAGAAGTTTCGCGAAGGCGTGGCGCTAGGCGGTAAACGAACAGCCCCGGCCGGCCTGAAGCTGATCCGGCGCGCGGAAAATCCGTGGTATGAAGTGCGGCTCATCGAAGGGCGGCAGAATCAGATTCGTCTCATGTTCAAGAATTTTGGGCGATTGGTGGAGAAGCTGCGGCGCGTCAAAGTCGGATTCCTGGAGCTGGGATCGCTGGAGCCGGGAAAGTTCCGACACCTCACGCCGGCCGAAGTGGCGCGCTTTCGCAAAGTGCTGAAGATGGAGGACCGGTAACCGATGGGAATGATTCCCGACCTGCTTCGAAAGAGCCGCGTCATCGCAGTAGTGGGACTTTCGAGCAAACAGTTCCGGCCGTCCTACGGCGTCGCGGAATATATGCAAAGGGAAGGATACCGGATCATCCCTGTGAATCCGCACGAAACCGAAGTGCTGGGCGAGAAAGCTTACGCGCGGCTGGAAGATGTGCCCGAGCACATCGATATTGTCGACATATTCAGGCGTTCGGAGTTCGTGCCGCCAGTGGTCGACGATGCCATACGGATGGGCGCCTCAGCGGTCTGGATGCAAGAAGGAGTGGTCGATGAACAGTCCGCGGAGAAGGCCCGGGCGGCCGGGCTGGCGGTAGTGATGGACCGCTGCATCCTAAAAGAACACAGCCGTTATTTTCGCTAGTTCATGCTCCCGGCCCGGGCAGTCCAGCTTCCCAAAAGTGAGACAATAGCGCATACGGAGGAGACTTATGCTGAGAAGCTCTTCTTATAGCAAATGCTTCGCGGCCACGGCGCTGTTGATGGGAGCGCTGGTTCCAACAGCGAGTTTTGGTCAAGGACTCACCGCGCCGGACGTCAAGTCTTCTAAGCCCGCGCCCCGCACGGCGGACGGTCATCCTGACCTCAGCGGCTTTTGGAAAGGCACGCGCGAGACCAAGCCCGTCGGAAATCTCGCTAAGGACCTTCCAGGATTAAAGCTGCCCTTAACGCCCGCGGGGGAAGCGGCGCTGAAACACAACCTCACAGCGACGATCGATCCCGAGAGCCTTTGCATCCTCGGAGGCATTCCCAGGCACAACGCAAGCGGTCTTCCGTTTGAAGTTCTCCAAGGCGCAAATAAGGTGGCTTTCCTTTACTGGTACAGCTACTTCCGGCTCATCCCCATTGACCCCAAGCGCAAGCATTCCGACGATCCGGAGCCGTCCTTCTTCGGAGAAGAACTCGGTCATTGGGAAGGAGACGCCCTGGTTGTCGACTCGATCGGATTCAAAGATACGCAGGTGTGGGCGGACGAAAATGCCGACCCTCACAGCGACCAGTTACACGTTGTCGAACATTGGACCCGGCCGGACTACGATCACATTCGAGTCGAGACCCTCATCGATGATCCGAAGTTCTATACGAAACCGTTCACCTACACCAGAACCTGGGTCTTGGGAAAACCCAACGAGGAGATTCACGAGTACTCATGCAGCGAAAATAATGTGGATCGCGATCATTTGGGATTTGGACCCGGCCCGATTCGCCCGGACGGGTCGCGGGGTTATGATGATCTTAAGCCTCTTCCACCGCCGTTGCCGGCGCCCGGGAAGAAATAAGCGTCTAAGGAGAAAAACGCTATGAGACGACAGCTGATCATTCTTGCTGTGAGCTTGGGCTTGGCCGGGGCGGGGACCGCACTCGCGCATCATTCCTTTGCGGCCGAATTCGATGGCAACAAGCCGATCAGGCTGGAAGGAACCTTATCGAAAGTGGAATGGATGAATCCTCACTCCTATTTCTACGTGGACGTGAAAGATGATAAGGGCACGGCCGTGACTTGGGGCTGCGAAGGCGCCAATCCGGGAGTCCTTTCACGCCAAGGATTCAGGAAAGGCGACGTCAAACTTGGGGACAACCTGGTAGTCGACGGGTATGCCGCCAAAGACGGCGCTCACCTGATGAACGTCCGCAGAATCTATTTGAACGGGAAGCTGATTTTCGACGGCAGCGGCGAGGGCGGGCAGTAGAGCCTTACATCCAGTATTCCCAGTGCTTCGTGGCCACCACATAGCCGCATAGGCAGGCATTGGTCACCGCATGCACCAGGATGCAATCTCCGAGACTTCGAGTTCGCACCATCCACCAGTTGTAAATCACTCCGGTGATCAATCCCACATCCCAATAAGGGCCGTGCTCGGACGCGAAGAGGCCCGCGGTAATCCAGAACGCCATGGGCGCATAGGCGCCGAGCTTGATCTGCTCGAATCGTGGGGAGATCAGCCAGCGCATGAGCCACGCTCGCCAAAACAGCTCTTCAATAATCGGGACCAGCACGACCGCGCGTAAGATGCGCGTCCATAGGACGACCGGCGACATAATGATCTGCTCGGGGACTGGCGTGCTAATACGGCCGAGGATCGGATTCTGGAAAAGCCAATGCCGGCGGTATCCGGGGATCAATAAATCGGGGCCAATCCAAATGACAAAGACGGCTACGCCCAGGATGACCGACGCAAGCAGGTGCGGGCTGCGCAGGTCGATGACATGCCGCGAGAATACGAACAGAATCACCGATAGAACCACCACCCGCAGCGGGTAGTCGATGCTGGGGGGGAGGGCAGCATAGTTTTGGATAGCAAGAAAAGCCATAAAGCTGGCAAACGGCAGCACATAGGGAAGGCTGGGCCAGCGCTTTTCAAGTGTGGCGATCAATCTGGTTGTCCTGGGCGTTAACCGACTTTAGCCATCAATTCCTTGATTCTGCTCTGGTCCCGATCGCTCGGTTTGTTGCGTAGGGCGGTTTCCAGCTCCTTCTTGGCTTCGGGCCGGTCGCCCTTTTGGTAAAGGGCCAGAGCGAGGTGCAGATGGAATGTGGGATTGCTGGGCGTCTTGCTCACCAGGTCGCGAAGCATCCGCAAGCTGTCATCGGTAAGATTCTTGTGAATATAGATGAGGGCCAGGGTGTCGATAACGTTGGGGTCGTTGGGGCGTTTCTGCTGGGCTCGCTGGGCATAGGCCAAGGCCTGGTCCAGATCGACGCCATTGTCCGCCTTGATGTACGCCAGGTTGTTCAACGCCTCCACGTTATCCGGCTGCAGCTTGATCACTTCCTCGTAGGTTTTTCGCGCCTCTTCGTCGCGGCCGACCCGATTGTACATAAGCGCAAGCTCCAGGACCGGAAGATAATTGGACGGATCAATTTCTTTAGCTTTCTTGAAAGCCTCGATCGCGCCATTCGGGTCGTTGCCATTCTCCTTGGCTTCGCCCATACGAACATAAAGTTCGGCAACCTTGGGATTCTTGTCAATCAGCATCTGATATTGGCTGGAGCTGTCCGCATATTTGCCTGCGCGGAAATAGATCTTTGCCAACGACAACCGATAATCAGCCCGATCAGGTGATTGCTTGACCTGGCTCTGGGCCATCTGGATGGCTTGATCCCACTGACTCTGCGCCACTTTGCATTCCATTACACCTGGCAGCCCGCGCGGATCGTTAGCCTGCAGCAGAGCCTGGAACGCGGCTTCCGCCTGCTTGTAATTCTTCTCTATGAACTCAAGTTGCCCAAGCTCGAACACAACGTCGTTTGATTTCGGATACATCTTCAATTCGGTGGTGATCTCTTCCCTAGCCTTTTGGGTCTCGCCCATCCGCATGAGGCCGTTGGTGCGCATTAAGCGGGCAGGTAGATTGGTGGGATCACTTTGTAAGATTCCTTCTGCCGTCTGCACCGCCGTAGCACTCTCTCCACGCGCCAATTGCAGTTCGCCCAGCGCCAGCTTGGCTGGTGTATACCGAGGATCGAGCTTGACGGCCTCCTGGAAGTGTATCCGGGCCTGGTCAAGATTCTGGCTGTCACTGGCGGCCATGTATGCCCGGCCGAGATTGTAGTGCAACGCTACGACCTTGGGTGTTTTTGTAACGAGCGGCTGCAATTCACCGATTACGGTCTTGATCTGCCGCGGATCGCCGGTCTGCAAAAGCAAGCTGGCGTGCATGGCGATCACGTCAGAATCCTTGGGATCTTGTTTGAGAAGAGCGTCCACAATCTTGGTCGCCTGATCGTGCTTTCCTTCACTGCCCAATACTTCCACCATGCGCTTCTGATAGGTCCGTTTGTTCTTGCCGTCCTCCTTCTGGCCCAAATCGTATTGCTGCAGGGCGTCATTGAGATCGCGGATCCGAAGGTAGAAGTCACCGGCCTGCAGGTGGCCATCGGGGTAACTCTTTAGATCGGAGGTCAACCGCGCCATAGTGGCGGCCATTTCCGGCTTGCGGTTGGTCATGTAATAGTGCAGCGCCAGTTGAAGCAGAAATGGTCCTTGCTTGGGATTGTTCTCGATCTTTTTCTTCAGTAGCTCCTCTCCCAACTCGGGATGATTATTGCGGACATAGTAGGAATAAAGGGCGTCGTACATGGGGCCGTAGGTCTTCTGCTTCTCGATCAGTTGTTTTGCGTACTTTTCGGCGATATCATTCTGCCGGTCAGCAAACAGCGCCTGCACGAGAGAAAAAACGAGTTCGGGTTGGTCCGGCTTCACTTGGTTGGCTGCTTCGAATTTCTCGATCGCACCTTTCAGATCCTTCTGTACCAGGGCGATATACCCGGCAATGCGTAACCCATCGTAGGACTTAGGATCCTTTTTTAGTAACTGCTGATCCAGTTCCTTCAACTCCGACAGGAGCTGCCGATAGCCTTGCGGGTTCGAAATATAAAACAGGAGTTCAAGATCGGCCAGTTTTACGATAGCATCGGTATTACCGGGGTCGAGTTCCCGGGCCCTGCTGAAGGCCCGAACTGCTTCCAAGGGGATGCCCAACTGTATGTCGGTCAGGCCGAGCCGGTACCAGGCTTCGCCATAGCGCGCATCCTTACTGAGGGCCCGCCGGTACATAATTGATGCTTCCTTAAACTTGCCGCGGTTAAAGTATTTGTTTCCATTGTCGACGTACTTCCTGCTGGCCACTTTCGGATCGGTATTGCAGGCCGCGAGCAGGAAGAGTAATGGAATTACCAACAGTAAGGGAACGCGCTTCATAGACATACTATCTACACACTAAAACAGAAACGACCCGGTTGCAATGTAACAGGAGTCTCAGAACCATCGGCTTGAGCAATGAGACCGGTACCAGGACTTTCGACTAATCAGCGCAACGCCGCCAGCAAGGTTCCAGTCCGCCGCAAAAGGGACAACCTGGCCTTCTCGACGCCATGCTGGGCGTCATAGAAAACAATCCATTTTTCCTGCTCATTGAGGCGGGTGTCGTCCACCTGCTGTTCGGTAGCGCGGCCTTCGCTGAGTTGAGCCAGAAGCACCGAGACCTGCTCCCGCGCGTAATCGAGATCCAGCCGGGCAACGTTTTGCGCAGCCTCTGCCTTTTGAAGGTCCTGATAGCTTTTTTGGGTGTCGAGCTCAATCTGGTTGCGGGTTTGGTTCATTTGCGTGCGCAAATGAAGAATGTCCAACTGCGCTTGCGATGCCAGAGCCTTGGGAGCTGTCCCGGTCAACAGCGGAATCGTTATGGCGACGCCCAGCTCGCCGTTGTTGCGCTGAAAATGCGTGAAAAAATCCTGGTAGTTGCTCTTGGCGAATAGCGCATACTGGGCCACCACATCGATGATCGGCAGGGGTGTCGATTTGTACTCACGAACTTCGAAACCCTTGGCCTGAAGCTGCGATTCCAGCCGCCGCAACTCTTTGCTGTTTTCGAAGGCCTGCTGGAGCGCCGCCTGCTCGGTGGCCGGAATCTCGGGCGGAGCGCGCTCCTCGTCAACCGGCTGGACGCGATCGCCCGCCGGATAACCGAGAACTACAGCGAGCGAGGCTCGGGCGTATTCCAGATCGTCGGTAGCAGCTTCGTAACGCTGACGCGCTCTGGCCAAGTCGACAGCCAGGCGTTTGTTTTCGATCGGAAGCGCGCGGCCCTCGTCGACCCGGAGCTTCACCGCCTGGCTGACGCGCTCCAGGCTTTCGGTCTCGGGCCCCAAGGATTGCACATTTCGCAACATCTGCTGAGCGTCCAAGAACAGCGACGCGGTTTGATAGGCAATCTCATCGCCTTTCGATTGCGTGGAGATGGCCGCGGTGCGCGCGTTTTCCCGCGCACGGGCGAGTTCGTAACGCTTGGGCTGGTTGAATAACGACATATCGGTGCGGGTCTGGACGATGGATGGAGCCGCGCCTTCAATGCTGCTCGGATACCCCCACACCTTCGCCGCGCCGCTGCCGGCGTAGAGTTTGGGCACGAACGGGTCTTTCGCCATCCGCACGCTTTCCTGAGCCTTTTGCTCGTCGAGACGCGCCAGCACCAAGTCCGGGTTTTCCTTTAATGCAATATCCACCGCCTGGCGCAGGGTGAGCGAATGGATCTCCGCAAAACCGGCTGCGGTGGCAAAAACGAGAACAAAAATATGTCTAGACACCCTTCCAGGTTAACCGATGCAACAAGTTGCGCCCCTGGGAGTCTCACTAAGGGAGAGTTCGAGGTGAGCAAAAAACATGAAAAATACTATCTTTTCGCGGCGGGCAGCCGCCAAAACGCTGCTTTTGGGGACGTTTTCAGGCACGGCCATGTTGGTTTTCGGTCAGGAATACGGGCGGGCGAGGGACCTGGTGGCTCGAGTTCAAGAAGATCTGCGCCGGGCTGCCGATTTCACGGCCACGAAGCAAAAAGAACGGGATCGTTATCGCGAGGTTCAAAGAAAGTTATCGGAGTTCGATCGCGACTTGAGCCGGGGACATTTCGACAAGGGCAAGCTGGACGGCGCCATTGACGAATTAAGAGAAGTGATGAAGGACAACACCCTGGAGTCGCACGATCGCGACGCGCTGGCCGCGGACTTGGCGGACTTGCGGACTTTAAAAGACGTTCGTTAATACTCTGATCGATCGCCTCCTGTATACTGGCCATTCATATAGGAGGTGCACGTGCAAGTCGATCAAGATAAATTAAATCAGTTTCTTGGCCAAGTGGTCGGTGAATTGGGAGCTGCAATGAATGCCGCTCTCGTGCTGATCGGCGAGAAACTCGGATTGTACAAGGCCATGGCCGGCGCAGGTCCGCTGACGCCCGCCGATCTCGCCCGCAAGACCAACACCGACGAACGATATGTTCGCGAGTGGTTGGCAGCCCAGGCGGCCGGTGGGTATGTCGCCTACGACGCGGCGAACAAGTCCTTCACTTTGCCCGACGAGCAGGCATTCGCATTGGCGGTGGAGGACAGTCCGGCCTATCTGCCGGGCGCGTTCCATATCGTCAGCGCCATCATGAAGGACGAACCGAAGCTGCTGGAGGCTTTTCGGACTGGCGAAGGCGTGGGTTGGGATGAACACGATACGGCGTTGTTTGAGGGGACGGAGAAGTTTTTTCGCCCCAACTACGCCGCCAACCTGGTTAGCTCATGGATCCCGGCACTCGATGGCATGGACGCCAAGCTCAAGAAGGGCGCGCGAGTAGCCGACGTTGGCTGCGGACATGGAGCCTCCACCATCTTGATGGCGCGAGCCTATCCGAATTCACAGTTTGTAGGTTTCGATTATCACGGGCCTTCCGTCGGATGGGCGCGGCGATCGGCTGCCCGGTCGGGCGTGAAAAACGCGACGTTTGAAGTCGCCACGGCCAAGGATTTTCATGGCGCCAAGTACGATTTCGTAGCCTTCTTCGATTGTCTCCATGACATGGGCGATCCGGTGGGAGCGGCCAGTCACGTGCGAGAGATGCTGAATCCGGAGGGGGCGTGGATGATTGTGGAACCGTTCGCGCACGACCAGTTAGAGAAGAACCTGAACCCGATTGGCCGCGTTTTTTACGCCGCTTCGACCATGATCTGTACCCCGGCGTCGCGAGCGCAGGAAGTGGGCCTGTGCCTGGGCGCTCAGGCGGGCGAGGCGCGTATGCGGAAGGTGTTAACGGAGGCGGGGTTTACCAAATTCCGGCGGGCGACGGAGACGCCATTCAATTTGGTGTACGAGGCGAAGCCTTAGGCTTTTAGACACAGGCAAGAATGCCTGTGCCACTCACCACATTTTGCCTTCGGGCATCCAGCTGCGGGTCATGTAATCGACGAAGAACTGCCCCAGCAGCAGGATCAGCCAAAAGAATCCGGCGCCGGCGAACAGCTTGGTAAGGGGGCTGTCGGCCTTGACATTCATGAAGAACAGGATCACCAGCATCATTTTGAAAAACGCAATCAAGAGCGCCACGACAATATTCCAGGGGCCCAGGTCGATCTGTGCGACTGCGTAAGTCGTGAATGTCATGAAGGTCAAGATGGCCCAGATGATCACATAAGTTCGAACGCTAGGAATAGAATGCATACTAGATAATTTTCTTGGTGTGTCCAATCAAGTACAGCAGCGGGAAGAGGAAAATCCAAACGATGTCGACGAAGTGCCAATACAGGCCGCTCACTTCAACCGGGGTGAAATAGGCGGGGCTGAAGGTCCCGCGCCTGGCCATCACAAAAATCGTCAGCATCAGGGCGACCCCCACAACCATGTGAAGGGCGTGGAAGCCGGTCATAAAGAAATAGAAGCAAAACATGATCTGGGCTTGCCGAGCGAATTGTGGCGCTTCGCTATAATCCCAGTGGCCGCCGATGAGGGGGACTTTCATGTCCACCCAGTGCTCGTGATATTCGATTGCCTTTACGCCCAGAAAACAAAGTCCGAAGAAGATGGTCACCAGCAGGAGTATCTGCAGCGCCTTTTGCTCGCCTATGCGGGCGGCCCGGACCGCCAGCGCCATCGACAAACTGCTGACGATCAGCACCGCGGTATTCACGGCGCCCCACAACGGATTCATGTGCGCGCTGGTGCTGGCGAACGCTTCCGGGTACATGGAGCGGTAAACCGTGTAGGCGCCGAACATACCGCCGAAGAACATGATTTCCGTGAGCAGGAACACCCACATTCCGAGGGTGGCGGAGTCGAACTGCTGCGCCATGTCATCGAAATGATGCCGGAGATACGGGGAATGCTCCGAGTGGGCGGAGTGCTCTTCTACCGTGGAGTGCGTGTCAGCCACCGTGCGTCTCCTTTTGGGTGTGATAAGAATACGCTTCTTCGGTCACGATAGGAGTCTTCTCGAAATTGTAGGTGGGAGGCGGCGATGTGGTCTGCCATTCCAGTCCCGTAGCGCGCCAAGGATTGTTGCCGGCCTTGGGGCCGTACTTCATCGACCACAAGAAATAGATTAGCGGAATAACGTACCCCAAGCCAAGGATGGAGGCGCCGGCGGTGGACATTACATTCAGCACCTGAAACTCGGGCGCATAGGCATGATAGCGGCGCGGCTGGCCCAGATAGCCGAGAATGAACTGCGGGAAGAACGTCAGGTTGAATCCAGCAAATACCAGCAAGCAGGCAAATTTTGCCCAGCCTTCCGGATACAATCGTCCGCTTATCTTCGGCCACCAGTAATGCATGCCTCCCAGGTATGCCAGCACCATGCCGCCGACCATCACGTAGTGGAAATGGGCCACCACGAAGTAGGTGTCGGTCACGTGGACATCCACGCCCAGAGTTGCCAGGAACAGGCCCGTCAAGCCACCGATGGTGAACAGGCCGATGAAACCGAACGCGTACAGCATGGGCGTATCGAAACTGATCGATCCCCGAAACATGGTGGCCGTCCAGTTGAAGACCTTGATCGCCGAGGGAACCGCGACCAGGAAGCTCAGCAGCGAGAAATACAGGCTGGCATACATCGACATTCCGGTGACGAACATATGATGACCCCACACCAGGAAGCCGATGATGGCGATGCCCAGACTGGAACCGGCCACGAAGGGATAACCGAAAATTCCTTTGCGCGAATAACAGGTCACCAGTTCGCTGATCACGCCCATGCCCGGCAGAATCATGATGTAAACGGCGGGATGGGAATAGAACCAGAACATGTGCTGGAACAGGATCGGATCGCCGCCGATGGCCGGGTCGAAAATGCCGATATGGAATGCCCGTTCCAGGCCCACCAGCGCCAGGGTGATCGCGACCACTGGAGTGCCGAGAACCTGGATGAGCGAGGTCGCGTAGTTGGCCCATACAAACAGCGGCAAACGGCCCCAGGTCATCCCGGGCGCGCGCATCTTGTGGACCGTGACGATGAAGTTCAGCCCGGTCAAGATGGAGGAGAATCCGGCGATGAACACCCCCACGGCGGCGGTGATGACGAACGTATTCGAATAGGTGCTGCTAAATGGCGTGTAGAATGTCCATCCAGTATCCACGCCGCCCAGAACAATAGCAGCCAAAGCGAAGGCCGCGCCGGCGATGTAAATGTACCAGCTCAACAGATTGATGCGCGGGAAGGCCAAGTCCTTAGCGCCGATCATCATGGGCACGAAAAAGTTTCCCAGGGTAGCCGGGATGGATGGTATCAGGAAGAAGAAGACCATCACGATGCCGTGCATGGTGAAGAATTTGTTGTACGTGTCGGAGTTCACCAGGTCGCCCTGCGGGGTCAGCAATTCCACGCGGATCAGGCTGGCGAAAATCCCGCCGATAAAAAACATCACCGTGATCGAAATGATGTAGAGCACGGCGATGCGCTTGTGGTCCTTGGTGAAAAGCCACGATTTCCAACCGTATTCCTGGTTCAGGTAATTGGGGGTTTCCACCGCCCGAGGATCTTGTAAAACAGTACTCATTTTTTTTCACCCGTGGTTGGGGTTTGACTCGGTGTCTGCGCTCCGTCCGCTGCAGCGGAGGGTTGTTGGGATACCGGCGGCGCTCCCTGGATTGCCAGGGATTTGACGTACACGATGAGCTGCAGCAATTGTTCTTCGGTGATCTGACCCTGGAAGGTCGGCATGACGTCAGCATGGTAGCCGGCCACGACCTTGGCATTGGGATTCAGAATCGACTCGCGGATATAGGCATCGTCTGCCAGGACGGTCTGGCCGTTCTGTAACTGGACGCGCGAGCCATAAACCCCACGCAAGATGGGGCAGCGGCCTTGCTGGTCCAGTTGATGGCAGGTGGCGCATCCCAGTTGCCCGAACAGCCTTTCGCCCTGCTGCGCCATGGTTCCTTCCGAGCCGCCTCCGGCCAGCCAGTTCTCATAATCGTTCTCGGTCATCACGGTGACCCATCCCACCATGCCGGAATGTTCGGTCCCGCAGTATTCGGCGCAGAAGAGATGGTACCGGCCCGGTTTGGTAGCGGTGAACCACATGATGTCGTAGCGGCCGGGCACGACGTCATGTTTTACGCGGAAAGCGGGGATAAAGAAACTGTGGATCACGTCTTCGGAAGCCAGCGTCACCTTGATCGGCCGGTTGATGGGAACATGCAGCTCGTTGATCTCTCTTTGGCCTTCCGGGTACTGAATCTTCCACATCCATTGCTTGCCGACGGCGTAGATATCCATGGCATCCGGCGGAGGACTGGCGTTAGCAAAGAAGATCTGCGCTCCCCACCAGAAGAAGGTCAACATGACCAGGAATGGAAGGACAGACCATGCGATCTCGAGTTTCAGGGAGCCATGAATGGGCGGCGGAATCTCGTGTTCGGAGCGGCGCCGGTACTTGATTGCAAAGAAGAAGACGGCCGCGAAGATCACCGCCGTCATGACGACGGACACAGCTGTGAGGTAGAAATAGAGGTAATCGACGCTACTCGCGATGGCCGAGGCAGCTTCGGGAAATAAGGGTAACTGCATCGCTTAGGCCGGCCTCCCACGTTCAGAATCTGTGCCGCGCCGCATCAGCACGAACACCAACGCGCCCAATGCGAGTACGGTAGCCGAGCCAAGCACTTTCGTCACGTTTTGAATGATCGCGCCGTACTTGCCGGTCATCGGATCGTAGTGGTAGCAGAACAGCAGGACCTGATCGGCCAGGTCACCGATCTTATTTTGCGAGGCCTCCACCAGTCCGAGGCGGAAATCTCTAGGCTTGTACGCGATTCCGTAAAAATAACGCGCGATCTTTCCATCCGGCGTTACGACCATGATGCCACTGGCGTGCGCGAACTGTTTGGTAATCGGATCGTACTTGTAGTGGAAGCCTGCCGTGTCGGCCAGTTTCTTGATCGCGTCTTCCTCGCCGGTGAGAAAATGCCAGCCCTGTGCGGCGCCTTTACGCTGGTATTTTTCGACGTAGTTGGCTTTCTTGGCCGCCGCAAGCTGCCAAGTTTCCTTAGGATTGAAGCTCACGGTGACCACGTCAAAATCGGATCCTAAGTTGAGCGAGATCTGCTCCATCGTGTGAGTCAGGCCGTTCAGAACCATGTCGCAAAGCATGGGGCATTCGTAATAGACCAGCGCGAGCACAACCGGCTTCTGTCGAAAATACTGGCCCAGGCGAACAGCTTGGCCGGTTTCGTCCTTGAACATCAGCTCCAGCGGGAGCTGGGCGTTGAGATTCTGATCGATTCCTACCCCGCGGATCATGGCGGGGAGGCCGTACTGCTGGGCGGAGGCGGGGGCGCACAATAAAAAGCCGACAAGCGTCGGCCCGAGTGCCAACGCGGCACGCAAGAGTGCGTGCGCCACCTGCGCCACGCTACCTTTACTGCTTGGCATTTTTGCTTCCTTTGGTGATGTCGTCGAGATAATTGTGGTACGGCAGCCCTTTCTGCGCCACCATGTCCATGGCGCGATCCACCGGGATTCGCACCGTGCCGGCGTTCTCATCCACCCAGGCGTAGGTCGTGAGTACGTGATCTTCCAGCGTCCGCAGATTCTGCAGTTGTAGATAGGGCTTGTCTTCCACCCGCGGCTCGGGCGGCAGGGGAGGCTGGACGTAAGTGGCCTGCGGTGGAAGATAGGTGTTGTGGAAATAGCGGAATATTCCGATCGTCAGAAGGCAAACCAGAAATGCGCCGATCAAAAGGGTGATCAACGACACCACGATGAAGCGGACATCGACTTCGCGCTGCTCGTGGCCAGAGCCGTTGGGGCTGGGAGCGACCGGGTGTTCCATGTTGACGGGGTGTTCCATGTTAGTGTCCATGCACGCGTGCGAGAGAATATGTATCCCGCGGATCGTTAGCCGGTAATAAGGGCCGGGCTTTAAGATGCCGAATGAAGAAGGCGATCCAGATACCGCCCAAGCCGACCAATGCGGCGAGATCGGTCCAGTAAATCTCTAATCCATGCTGGCGGAAGGCCGGCTCAACAATCCAGAACACATCTACGATGCGGACCAAAATCATCCACATCGCTAGGACCCGCAGCCGCTCCGGATGCTTTTTGACAAAGCGCATCAGCAACAGGAAGAAGGGAACGCAAAAATGGAAGATGGAGATAAACCAGGCCACGTAGCCCCATCCTCCGCTGAAGCGGCGAACGTACCAGGGAATCTCGTCCGGCAGATTTTCTGCCCAGATGATGAGAAATTGCGCGAATGACATGTAGGCCCACAGCATGGTGAAGGTCAACATCAGATTCGCGAGATCGTGGTAATGCTGCCGTGTCAAGAAGCCGGCGAACGGCTCGTATTTAGAAAGCAGCACCAGCACGGCGATCAGAAACGAAAATGTCAGCAGAACTTCGCCCACCGTGAACATCCACCCGTAGATGGTGGAATACCAGTTGGGCTCGAGCGACATGATCCAATCGATGAATGCGTACGTAGTCGTTACCACGAAGATCAGCAGGGCCGGAGCACTGGCGCCCTTGATGCGCCGGAAGAGCGCTGGATCGCCGGTCCGGTCATGCTCGTTGGCCATGCTCAGAATCCGGAAGCCGAAGAAGAACCAGATCAGGAAGTACAAGATGGTCCTTCCGATGAAGAACGGCACGTTCATGTACGCGGCCTTGTGGCCAACCGCGAAATCGTGCGCTCGAACATCGGCGTGGGTCCAGGAGTAGAGCGTACCCATCCCAAAAAATATCGGAATCACGAACAGAGCGACCAGCGGCAGGGTTTGTAATCCGGACTCCACGAATCGGCGCACGGCGACGCCCCAGTTCCCGCCGACCACGTTGTGCAGGAAGAATATGCCCAGGCAACCGATCGCCAGACCGCTCCAGAAGATATAAGCGAACAGATAGGATTGCCAGAAATGCGCGGCGTCCAGGAAGAGGCCTATGACGCTGAGGGCCAAAGCGACGACGCCGACAACCAGGGAATTGCGCTGGATGCGGTCCATCCGCGGGAGAAGGGTTTCGCTGGGCGTCATCGTGCGACTCCTGGATTGGGTTGAGCGGGCGGCGTAAGAGGATTACCCGTTGGAGGGGCGCCCTGCAACAGGCCGTTGGGCGCGGGTTCGAGTTTCAAGTTTTGGCGCTGATCGGCCGGCACATCGCTCAGCTTGGCCGATTCGCTGGTCTGCAGAACCTTAATGTATGCGACGATCCGCCAGCGATCATCCGTCTGGACACGAGAGGCATAACTCGGCATCGCTCCGAACCCGTTGGTCATGACGTCGAAGAAGTGGCCCACTGGCGCTTTCATGAGCTTATCTGAGTAATAGGATGCGGCTTGCCGGAAGCCTCGCAGCACCACCATGCCGTTGCCGTCGCCAAGGCGGCCGTGGCAAGGCGCGCAGTAAATATTAAAACGATCCCGGCCACGCTCGATATCGGCGCGAGTAATGGGAATGGGAAACTGATCGATGTCCCCTCCATTGAACTTTCCGGTGTAGCGCGCGGTGTCGATGCGTAAGTGCCCCCGAGCTACCGTTCCATCCACCTCCGGCCGCTCGGAGCGGTGATCGGCGAAAAACTCGCTAGCCGCCAGCGGTTTGTAGCGCGGTTGGTTGTGCATGTCGTCGCGGCAACCCGCCAAGGCGAGCAACAGCAGGGCTCCAGTGGAGATGGCGATCTTATTTTTCAACTTCGGCCACCTCTTCGGGGTTGAGTTCCTGCAGGAACTGCCGGGTCTGAATGAGATCGAATTTCGGATCATCGGCTTCGATGCACAGGAAAAAGCGGTCCACCGAGGCGTGTTCTGAAAAAGAAGGCACGTTGAACACCGGATGATACGGCATGGGCAGCTTGTTCATCGCGAACATTCCGACCACTGCGCTGAGCGCGGCCAATAAAACGGTGCACTCAAAGGTGATTGGAATGAAGGCCGGCCAGCTATCGAACGGACGGCCGCCGACATTGTGCGGATAAGCAATCACACAGATCCACCACAGGAGTGAGAATCCGCCGATGCAGCCCGCCAGTCCGCCTGCTAATACAACCGCCGAGACCCAGTGCTTAGTGAAACCGATCGCTTCCGCCAAACCCTCGATCGGCATGGGAGAGTAGGCGTCCATTTTGCGATAGCCCGCGGCGTAGGCGCGGTTTGCGGCCGCGACCAAGTGCTCGGGGCTTTCAAACTGCGCCATAAGGCCGTGTATGCCGTGCCGATCCCAAAACGTTTCGTTCATATCAGTCCCCGTGTGCCGGTTTAGGCGAATCCTCCAATATGTGTGGCGCCAGATGATGCAGCACCTCACGCACTTCGAAGATCGAGATTGACGGCAGCGTGCGTACGAAGAGAATCATCAGCGTGAGGAAGAAGCCGATGGTGCCGAGCAACACCGCCCAGTCCCATTGGGTCGGATAATACATGCCCCAGGAAGAGGGTACGAAGTCGCGGGTCAGGCTGGTAACGACGATGATGAAACGCTCCAGCCACATGCCGATGTTCACCACAATCGCCACAAAGAACAGGCGCGGGACATTCTGCCGCACGCGCCTCGACCACAGCGACTGCGGGATCAGGATGTTGCACAGAATCAGGGCCCAGAAAAAGGGCCAGTATGGGCCCGTGGTGCGGTTGTAATACATGAACATCTCGTGGGGATTGCCGCTGTACCACGACATGAACGCTTCCATCATGTATCCATACGCCACAATCAATCCAGTGCCGAGCATCAACTTGGCCATGGCATCCAGGTGGCGCGTGGTGATCAGATCTTCCAGGTGGAACCATTTGCGTGTCGGAATTGCGAGTGTGATCACCATCGCGAAACCGGAATAAATTGCGCCGGCGACGAAGTAAGGCGGGAAAATGGTGGTGTGCCACCCGGGCAAAAGGCTGATTGCGAAGTCGAAGCTGACTACGGTATGAACCGAGACCACCAGGGGCGTCGCCAAGCCGCCTAACAGCAGATAGGCCATTTGGTAGCGCGACCAATGTTTCGCCGAGCCGCGCCAGCCCATGCTGAGCATGCCGAAAACAATCTTCTGCCACTGCTGCTTGGCCCGATCGCGCATGGTGGCCAGATCGGGTACCAAACCGACAAACCAAAACAGGAGCGAGACGGTGAGGTAAGTAGTCACCGCGAATACGTCCCAGACCAGCGGACTGCGGGGCTGCGGCCAGATCCACATCGAGCTGGGGTAGGGTATCAGCCAATAACCCAGCCAGGGGCGGCCCATGTGAAGGATGGGGAACATGCCGGCCTGCGCGACGGCAAACAACGTCATGGCCTCTGAAAAGCGGTTGATGGACGTGCGCCAGTCCTGCTTGAGAAGCAGCAAAATGGCCGAAATCAGTGTGCCTGCGTGCCCGATACCGATCCACCATACGAAGTTGACGATCGCATAGCCCCAGGCCACGGGAATTACGATTCCCCAAACGCCGACACCCTTGTAGAGCAGCCACGCTGACGCCACCAGGAGGCCTTGCATCAAGGTGAAGGCGATCAACAGGCTGATCCACCACTGAGGCGGCGTCTTCTCGACGGGCATCAGGACGGTGTTGGCGATCTTATCGGTGACCGTCGCGTAATCAAACCCCGGAGCGATGATTTTATCCGGGCCGGGGTCGATCGCTCTTTGATCCAGTTCTTCCGTCTTCAAGCTCTAGCCTTTCTCGATGTCCGGGTTCGGATTCCGCAAGCGGCCGAGGTAAGTGGTCCGGGGCCGCACATTCAAATCTTCCAGCAAACTATAATTCCGCGCTTGCGCCTTGAACTGCGCCACTTGGCTTTTCGGATCGTTGATATCGCCGAATGCGATAGCCTTGGTGGGACAGGCCTGGACGCACGCCGGGACCACCTCGCCCTCGGCGATGCGCCGATTCTCCTTCTCGGATTGAATCTTCGCCGCGTTGATGCGCTGGACGCAATAGGTGCACTTTTCCATGACGCCGCGGCTGCGGACCGTCACGTTGGGGTTGCGAAGCGGATACAGGCTCTGCGTGTTCCAATCGGAGTACAGCAGGAAATTGAAGCGCCGGACCTTGTACGGGCAGTTGTTGGAGCAATACCGGGTTCCGACGCAGCGGTTGTAAATCATTTGATTGAGACCGTCGCCGCTATGGACCGTGGCCGCCACCGGGCAGACCAGCTCACAAGGCGCGTTCTCGCACTGCATGCAGGGTACCGGCTGATAATACAGCTCCGGATTGTCCCAATTACCCCTGAAATAGCGGTCCACGCGAATCCAATGCAGGTGGCGCCCGCGCGCTACTTCAATCTTGCCCACCACCGCGATATTGTTTTCAGACTGGCAGGCGGTGACACAAGAGCTGCAGCCCACGCAAGTATTCAAGTCGATGGTCATGCCCCATTTGTAACCTTGGTACCGATAATCGGGATACAAGGTCAGGTATTGAGGCAGTGGCTTTTGCCCTTCCTTTGCGTCGGCAAACTGAGGATTCTTCTTGTATTCGTCCAGCGTCGTGACGCGAACGGGCTCGTCCACTTCCATGGTCTGCGTGTGTTGGGTGGTAGCGAAGGGGTGATGGCCGCTGACTTTCCGGATCTCCAGGCCATAGCCGCCGTCAGGCTCGCCGGATGTGCGGAGCAGGTAGGCGTTGAATCCGACTTCGTTGCCGACTTGGCCGGCAAGCGTCCTGCCGAATCCCAAATGCACGGTCACGCTATCGTTGGCATGTCCCGGCATGATCCACACGCCACCGGTGACGGTGCGGCCCTGGTATTTCAGCTCCACCATGTCCTCGGTGAGCAGGTTGTGCTGCGTCGCCGTGGTGGGGCTGATCCACACCGCGTTGTCCCAGGTCATCTTGTTGGCAGGCTTGGGCAGCTCCTGCAGCCAGCCATTGTTGGCGAACGATCCGTCCCAGATCGTAGGATCGGGCCGGAACAGAATCTCGAGTCCTTGCGCCTGTTGGGCAGCAGGGGCCGGCGGCGCCTTGGCGGTTACGTTAGCCGCCGCGCGCGCGGTATTGGGAACCACGCCGTCATGCAGGGCCTTCTGCCAGAAGATGTCGAAAGATGCGCCAGCGGCTTGGGTCTGCCAGTAATCCTGGACGACGTCGTGAGAAGTTTTATCGGGCTGGCCGGCTAAGGTCGCCATGACTTCATAGACGCTCTTGCCACCGTAGAGGGGCGCAATCAGCGGCTGCTGGAAGCTTACGGTTCCATCGAAGCCGCGCACATCGCCCCACGATTCCAAATAATGGGCTTCCGGCACGTGCCAGACGCATTGCGCCGCGGTTTCATCGTAGAACAACCCCAGGTAACCGCGCCACGGGACCTTTTTCAGCGCCTCTGCGAAGTTCAAATCAACGGGCGTATTGTAAACCGGATTGCCGCCCAGAATCAGCAGGGAACTGACCTTGCCGGCGTTCATGTCGCCCACCAGTTCCTGCAGGGACGTTTCCTGGTCGACTGGATTGCCTTCGATCGGCTCCGTGTAGGTCACCGTCTTGCCGGCATTGCCGAGCGCCTGGTTCATGGCATGCGCCAGGGCGTGGACGTGGGGAGGTTGATGTTCACCGGCTATCACTATCGAAGTGCCCTTATGTGCCTGCAAATCGCGCGCGATAGCCGCTACTTCCATGTACTTACCGCCAGCCTGCGCGCCACCGACACCCAGCGCCGCGGCTAACTCGCCTGCCCAGCCATCCACTTCATTGCCTCGCACCACGAAGCGATGATCGGCCATTCCGCCAGTCGGCGTCGGCGCCGGCTCCACGACATACAGCCGGTTCATCGTGGTTTGGTCGGGCGGTTTTCCTTGCGCCTGCACTTGAGGCGGCAATACCACCGGGCCACGATTCTCGTCGGCATAACCCGCGGATTGATTTGGACGCGCCGGGATCGGCCCTTCCTGATAGCCCTCCTGCCAGTCTTCCTTGGGCTGAGGGCTGTGGGTCACGTTGGTCAGGACGCGCCGCCGGTCGGCGAAGTCGCGGGCATACCCGAGATTGCCGGGCCCACAGGAAAGAAAGTCCGCGTCCAGCGAAACGATGACGTCGGCCTGATCGAAGTGATAGATCGTGTTCACCGGCCGGCCGAAAGACAGCACGGCGCCGCGATAGGTATTATGCCGGCCACAGGGCTCGTATTGGTGCCATTTGGCGGCTCGGAAGCTGCTTCAGAATCGCATTGATTTGGTCGGTCAGGGTTGGTGACGTCACGGTTTCGGTCAGGAGCCTGAAACCGTCGCCCTTCCGGGTCGCAGCGGCCTCTCGCACTGCGGTAAGGGCAGCCTGAAATGCGACCCAACTGCTGATCTGGTTGTTGTGGGTAACGGCACGCGCGCGGTCGGGATCATACAGCGTGAGAACCGAAGCCTGCTGGAAGTAGTCCGAAGCTCCTCTACTGCCAGGATGATCGGGATTGCCGTCCACTTTCGTGGGACGTCCCAGATGGCTGGTCGCCAGGAGTCCCGTTCCTACGCCGCCCATCTGCATCGCGGTGGCGTAATAAAGCGGAATGCCGGGGATAAAATCTTCCGGCTGGCGGACGTAGGGAACGATCAGTTTCCTTGGGCTGCTTGGTGCAGGCCGTGACGCCCGCCAGGGCGAGCGAGGCCCCCATCAGCTTCAGGAAATTACGGCGGTTGGCCGGTTCCAGCCAGTCGGGCGTACGGACCGCGAATTCGTCTTCCAGAAAAGCCTTGAACTCGTCGGTTTCGGCGAGTTCCTCCAGGCTCTTCCAGTAGAGCGGTCCCTGGGCTGATTCCAGCCGAGCCCGAATCTTGTCTAGGTCAAGAGCGGGTTTATCGTTCATCGGTGGCAAGTGTAGCAATCAGTCAAGCTTTGAATGTGATACTCCTGAACGAGCTTTCGACCCAGCTCTGGTTGATTCGCCGGCGGCTCATAGGCCATGTTGAAAACCTGATCGCGCGGGCGGACATAGTTCTCGGGATTGCGGTGACACTGAATGCACCAGTTCATGTAAAGTGTGTTTTCTTTGTACATCAGCGGCATCTGGTCCACGCGGCCATGGCAGGTGGCGCAGCCGATGCCCTTGTTGATGTGAATACTGTGGTTGAAGTATACAAAATCGGGAAGGTCGTGGATACGGGTCCATTCCAGCGATTCGCCGGTGCGGAAGCTGGCGCGTACCGGCTCCAAGATTTCAGCATTGGCCCAAATCTGCGAATGACAGCTCATGCAGATCTCGGTGGCTGGAATCCCGGCGAAAGAGGACGTTTCTACCGACGTATGGCAATAGCGGCAGTCGATGCCGTCGTCGCTCACGTGGTGCTTGTGGCTGAAGGGGACCGGCTGTTCTTTGACCACCTTCACATCGGTGATGTAGTGCCCCCGGTCCATCGAATAGGCAAATGCGAGGAGCAGACCCGCTCCGAGACCGGCGCCGACAATACTGAGAGTGGCGATTGAATTTACGCTGCGGTGGAAAATCTGGGCCATCCAGTTAGTCCTGTATGACCCTCTATGCTAAATCAAATTGCAGCAGAATTGCAAAAAATATTATCTGGCAGGTTTGGATGTTAAGAAGATTACTATTTTGATTGCTGGAAGTTGGCGCTGAAATAGGGGCGGCCTACCTCCGTACGACCGCCCCGGGAGTCTAGCAAGACAATGCTAGTCTCAAGCAGCGAACCGCTTTCCAACGGCACGGCGGGCTCGCAGTAGCCGAATTCGAACTGCCGTTTCGGTCCATCCGTGGGCGCGCGCGATCTCCTGGACCTTGTAGCCTTCCAGATAATGGCGCTGAAGAACCATGCGATCGTTCTTCTTGCAGGTTTTCAGAATGCGCCGGACATCGATGGCCGCCAAGTTGACCTTGGGTGGCGTGGCCAGCTCGGGGAGCGTCTGCAAGAACGGCTCGCGACGCATGCAACTCCGATGGATATTGAGCGCGATGCTGTTCATCCAAGTCAGAACCATGTTGGAATCGCGCAATTGACCAAGCCGTTCCCAGCCTTTCACCCAGGCAGCCTGCGCGGTCTCCTGCGCGGCGTCATACGTGAGTCCTCGCGATACAAGGAAACGGACCGTTAGGTTATAGCCCCTCTTATAAGCGCTGCCGTATTCTTCGCAGGTCATTTTTTTGTTTTAAACTCCGCTCGCGACAAGGGCAGTTTTGGTGCCACCGTGACCAGAGTGTAAAAGGGTACTAATGACCGTGGCGCTAAGTCTAACGGGACGTTACCTTAACTTGCCATTGGGCTAACCGAATGTGAGCAGTGGACCTGGGAATCTCCCTAAGTATTGATTCGGCAAGATTTTCAGGTCGGAGCAAAAATTTCATGTTTCGGGCTTCCGCAGGGGTTGCTCTCCTTTGATCTGATTTTGGGCCGGAAGGTTTCATGGCCGGGAGCAAATCTGCCGAATTATATGCACATAGCTTGATAGAATCGAGAGAGACACACCTTGAAACTGGCGCTCGAATCGGCGAAAGTCAATCACGAGGTTTTGAACCAGCCTCCCCCCCTTGTGGACTACAATCTGTTCCTTGCCGACGGTATCCTGGCTGAGGCGCTTGAACGCGAGGGTGCCGGCTGGGCCAAGCCGCAGGTTGAGGAATTCGGGCGACTGGTGGGTACCGAGGAGGCGATCCGGTGGGGATTTCAGGCTAACCAGAACCCACCGGTGCTACACACTCACGACCGATTCGGCCACCGGATCGATGAAGTAGAATTCCACCCGGCCTGGCATGAACTGATGCGTCTCGCGATCGAACACGGCCTAGCGAGTCTACCCTGGTCGGAACGGCAGCGTGGCGCACATGTGGCGCGGGCCGCTCTCATGCTGCTGGCTTCGGAAAACGAAGCTGGGCATACCTGTCCGGTTTCAATGACCTACTCATCTGTTCCGGCGCTACGAAAGCAACCGGATCTGGCGCGCGAATGGGAGCGGCATATCCTTGCGGCGCGGTATGACCCGCGTTTCCGGCCGGTGAACGAGAAATCGGGCGCGCTGATCGGCATGGCGATGACCGAAAAACAGGGCGGCTCCGATGTACGCGCGAATATTACTCTGGCGGAGAGCATCGAGGGTGGGCAATCCCGCTCCGAATATCTGATCACCGGCCACAAGTGGTTTTGCTCGGCTCCCATGTGTGATGCCTTCCTGGTTCTGGCGCAGGCGCTCAAGGGGCTAACATGCTTTCTGCTCCCGCGCTGGACTCCGGATGGAGAACGCAACCGGTTTCACATCCAGCGGCTCAAGGACAAGCTGGGCAATCGTTCGAACGCGTCCTCGGAAGTCGAATTCGACGGAGCTTGGGCGCGGCGCATCGGAGAGGAGGGGCGCGGGGTGGCCACCATCATCGAAATGGTGCAGCACACGCGGCTCGATTGCGTCATCGGTTCGGCCTCCTTGATGCGGCAGGCAGTGGTTCAGGCCATTCATCATGCGCGGCATCGCCAGGCCTTCGACCGTTTGTTGATCGCGCAGCCGCTGATGCAGAACGTGCTCGCGGACCTGAGCCTGGAATCCGAGGCAGCGACGATGTTGATGATGCGCCTTGCCAGGGCCTTCGATGCTCGTGAGAGCGATGCCGCCGAGCGCGGGTTCGCGCGCCTGGGAACCGCGGTGGCGAAGTACTGGATCTCCAAGCGCGCGCCGGCGCAAGTGAATGAAGCGCTGGAGTGCTTGGGCGGCAATGGCTTCGTCGAGGAGTCCATTCTTCCGCGCCTCTATCGCGAAGCGCCCCTAAATTCGATTTGGGAAGGGTCAGGGAATGTGATCTGCCTCGACATCCTGCGAGCGATACGGAAAGAGCCGGACGCGGCGGCGAGCGTAGGTGATGAGATCCGCCTGGCGCGCGGCGCGGATCGCCATTTCGATGCCTTCGCAGATAGGCTGGAGAAAGACCTGCCGGCGATTGCGACCGAGGTAGAAGCGCGCAGGCTGGCGGAACGTCTGGCGCTGGCTTTGCAAGCCTCGCTCCTGATACGGCACAGCATTCCCGAGGTGGCCGATGTGTTTTGCGCCACGCGGCTGGCCAATGAGGGCGGCCGGGCTTTTGGAACGCTGCCCGCGAATGCCGGTTTTCGAGCGATTATCGAGCGGGCCTATCCGGGCTGAGTGTTCGGTGTAAAATGAAGCACCATGTAGTCCTCGTCGACGTACGCGTCGCCGACCTTCAAAGCATGCCGCTCGTGGCCGAAAACCTGGAAGCCAACCGCCGCGTAGAGTCGTTTCGCCGCGGTTTGATTATGACCGACCGTGAGCATTACCTGCTCCAAGCCGGGTTGCGATTGAGCGCGTCGCAATGCCGCTGACAGCAACTTACGAGCAATGCCTTTCCCCCGGTGGCCCTCTTTGATGTACACACCCCAGATACGGCCTTTATGGCAGTCTTTACGATTCTGCAAGCGCGCGAAACCGACGGTGCCAACTAGTTGTCTTTCGACAAAGGCGCCTAGGACAAAATTGTCCGAGTTCAACGGATCAATTCGTGCGGCGACCGCTTCCACAGTCGTAGCCCGATGTTCCTCGGCCGACGCACCGAACGCCAGCGGTTCGCTCTCCAGCGCCTCCAAACGAAGATGCCAGAAGGCTTCCGCATCTTGCGTGCCGAGAGCACGAATCTCCACTTCCATCTGGCGTCAGTGTAGCTTAGCAGCCGCGGCCCTTCTGGCAGCAGTGCTGGGAATCTCAACGGCGCGCGCCCAATTGCCTGAGCCGCCCGACTCGATGGAGCAAAAGCAGGTCCTCGCAGATGCAATCGAGCACGCTCTGCATCACGAGAAGAATCTTCCCGATTTCATTTGCACCCAGACCACACGCCGTTTTGAGGACTTCACTGGCAAGAATGGCTGGCGACCCATCGACATCATTGTTGAGCGGCTTAGCTACTTCGAGCACCGGGAAGATTACAAAGTGATCGAACTGAACGGCATGCCGGCCAGCATTCCGCACGAACAACTGAATGGCGCTTCGTCCTCGGGCGAATTTGGCTCCGTGATGAAATCGATTTTTTCGCCGGAAACGGAAACCGAATTTGCCTGGCAGAACTGGTTCACGTTGCGCGGACGAAAAATGCACGTGTTTTCCTATCGCGTACAGGCCTCCAAGTCCAACTATCACATCAAGGTATTCACACAAAAGTTGGATCTGGTGACCGCTTACCACGGACTGATTTTCGTCGACGAGCGGAAGCGGATGGTGCACCGCATCACGCTTCATCCGGACGGGATTCCGCCGTCCTTCCCAATTCAGGATGTCAGTCTCGCGTTGGATTACGAGTACAACCGGATCGGCGATGCCGACTACCTGCTACCGCTTCAATTCGAGCTTCGCTCCCGCGAGGGAAGAGTGCTGGTGAAGAACGACGTGGACTACGACAATTACCGCAAGTTCACGGCCGACTCGAGCATTACGTTCGGCAGATAGCGTCGAGCAGCAGAAGTCCTAAATAAACGCCGTGGTCTTGACGCCCGAAATGTCGAACCGTTTGCGGCAGCGCATGTTCTTGCACATCACTTTGTCATCCAGCAGGACCATGTAGCTGGCGGCCTTTTTGAACTTGGCCCGGTCACGTTCATCGGCGTTACCCGGCAGGCGATCCACTTTCGTCCGCACCAGCCAGCGCAAGTCGTACGCTTCGGCACTGCGGCAGAACGGGCAGTTCAGCGTGGCAGGTTTGGTGGTCTGCGATTCTTTGTAAAATGCGCGCTCATCCATATTCTTAGGCCTTTACGCTACCGCGAGCGCGGATTGCGCTTTCACGAAGCTCGCGTCCAGCAGGCGGGCGAACTCGTCGACGTCCGTTTTGCTGATATTCAACGGCGGCGAAATGCGCAGCACGTTGCCGAAGAAACCGCCCTTGCCCACCAGAAGCTTGTTCTCCCGGGTCGCCTCCATCAGCGCCGGCATGAGAGCGGTGGCTGGCTTCTTGGTTTCGCGATCTTCCACGAGTTCGACTGCTTGCAACAGCCCCATGCCGCGCACATCGCCGATGATCGGATGCTTTTCCTGCAGTTCGTTTAGCTTGTTGCGCAGATAAGCGCCGACCTCGGCGGCATTGATCGAGAGCTTGTGGTCTTCGATGAAATCGATGACTGCCTTGGCGGCCGTGGTGGTGACCGGATTACCGCCGAAGGTCGAGATGGTGGCGCCCTTCACCGAGTCGGCGACTTCAGGCCGGGCAATAGTCAGGCCGATTGGCGCACCGTTCCCGAGGCTCTTGGCGCTAGTGATGATATCCGGTTGCACGCCCCACTGCTCGATTCCGAACCATTTGCCTCCGGTCCGTCCCCAGCCGGTCTGAACTTCGTCGCTGATGAACAGGCCGCCGTACTTCTTGACGATGTCGGCCACGATCGGAAAATATTCCTTGGGCGGAGTAACGAAGCCCGCCACACCTTGGATCGGCTCCGCGATGAATCCGGCAATTCGTCCCGAGGTGGTTGTGCGGATCACTTCCTCGACATCCTGAGCGCATTTGACGCCGCAGGAAGGATACGAAAGGCCATACGGGCAGCGATAGCAATAGGCATTTACCGCGTGCACGATTCCGGCTTGCGTGACCGGGCCGAGCCGCCAGCTCGATTGCGCCGTAAGACTCATCGCCAGCGATGAACGGCCGTGGTAGGCGTAGCCGCAACGCCACGATCTCCGTCGATCCGGTGTAGCATCGCGCGGTCAGGATGGCGGTCTCGTTCGCTTCGGTGCCGCTGTTGGTGAAGAACGATTTCGTCAGCTTTTGGCCCGGCGTGATTTGCGCCAGCTTCTTGGCGAGCGCCGCCTGCGGTTCGGTGGCGAACACGGTGGAGACGTGCTGTAAGCGATCCATTTGAGCATGGACCTTGCGATTCACCTCGTCGTTGCAATGGCCGACGCCGATGGTGACAATGCCGCCGAAGAAATCGAGATACTGGTTCCCGTCCGCATCCCAGACGTATTGGTCTTTGCCGCGCGCGATCACGAGCGGGTCTTTGTAGTAATGAAAAACGGAAGGATAAAGGTAGTCACGATGAGCGAGCAGGATCTCTTCTTTAGTCATGCTTGATAATATACGCCCGCGAGATACCGCCGTGGGCGCGGAGAGGTTAACGCAGACCTTGCGCCAGGTATAGATCAGAAAGCTGCAGGCTGAAATTGTAGGCGTAGGCGCGGCCATCCGGCGTGATGTGCAGATGCAGGTCGGAGCGGAAGTCAACGGGCTGAGATGGACGAATCTCTTTCCATAACGTTCGCTTGCCGGTTGCGATATCGACGATCCAGACTGGTGTCGACATATCGCCGGCGCGCCGTGGTCTCACGTAGAGCGACTGACTGTCCGCGCGCCAGCCAGTGGGCATTTCATCCTGGCCAATTCCTTTCACCTCTTGCGCCGGACCGCCATCCACCGGGTAGACAAACCACCCGTTACCATCGATCCCGGCATTCAGAACTTTGTTCCCATCGGGCGATGCGGTGATGTCGAGTCGATCGGGCGTCCCTTCGGGACAGACCGGCTTGACGGTCGCGTGCTTCGCGTCCCAAGCGAAGCATTGGTATTTCTTATCCGGGAAGCGGCCGGTGACGATATAGCGCTGGTCGCCCAGCCAACCGAAAACCGCCGCGGGTTTTAAGCCCGTGACATCCACCGTGATTTCCTCTCCTGCAGCCAAAGCTGAAGATATCTGAGCGGGCATCCACCGGTTCGCCACGCACCTGCTCGGGCGACATGTATCCGGCCTGCCCATCACCATCCCAGGCTGTGACAGCGCCATGGTAGCGGTTTTGTCGCCTGCCGCCGCGAGGACGTTTTGCTTCGCCAGCCCGAAATCCAGGACTTTGACCCGGCCGTTGCGCGTCACCATGACGTTCTCCGGCTTGAGATCGCGATGGACGATTCCGAGCTCATGGGCGGCCGCCAGCGCTTCCGCCATCTGCACGGCATAGTCGATCACCTTGCGCATCGGCAATGGTCCGCGATCGATGATGCTGCGTAGCGGCTCCCCATCCACCAACTCAGAAACGATGTAGGAGCGCCCGTTGTCCTGCCCCACGTCATAGACCGCGACGATGTTGGGATGGTTCAACGCGCCGAGAGATCGGGCTTCCTGTTCAAAGCGCGCGCGGCGCAGCGGATCGTTTGCCAGATCCGGGGGCAGAATCTTCACCGCCACGGTACGATTGAGGCGCTCATCGCGGGCGCGCCACACTTCGCCCATCCCGCCTTCGCCCAATTTATCCAGGATTTCGTAGTTGCCCAGGTGCTGCCCCTGCATCTTGTGGCACTATAGCATTGAGATGGAACGCCCAGCCCAGCCCGACACCGTGCCAACGGAGGCGGTGGGATTTAAATTACGCGACTTATTGCGGCTTTGGAAGACCATCCCGAAGCCCGATCCAGAATACTGGGACACGCTCGAAGAGATTAATAGAGCTCAGCCGCCGGTAATGCGGCGGGAGCGTTAATTGTCTCTCGTGTCTCTGTAGCGAATCGCCCCGGGTATTTCCCACTATCATCGAATGATGAAGATCGCGCTGGACGCGACCCCCTTGACGCTTCCGAGCGGCGGCGCTAAACGCTACACCCAGGAACTGAGTCTCGCGCTGGCTGCGAATTTTCCCGAAGACGAATTCTGGCTGCTCTCGGATCAGCCTTTCGATCCGCCTGCAGACGCGCCATCCAATCTGAAGACCGGCCGCGGCCCCAGAAATCTGCTGGAGCGCCGATGGTGGCTGTGGGGCTTGCAGGGCGAGATCTCGCGGCTGGGTATCGATGTCTTTCACGGCACCGATTTCTCCGTTCCGTATTTGCCTGTTCGTCCCAGTGTTATGACGTTTCATGATCTGTCGCCTTGGCTCAATTCGTCCTGGCATGCCGAAGCCGACCGCGTGCGCAACCGTACGCCGATGCTGCTGAGGCTGGGTCTGGCGACTATGTTGATCACGCATTCCGAAGCGGTGAAAAAACAGGCCGTGGAGCGTTTTCATTTGCAGGCAGACCGCGTAGTTGCAGTGCCGCTCGCGGCCAGGCGACATTTTCGTCCTGTTGCCGCGCCGCGCGACGGCGAACCCTATCTCTTATACGTTGGCACTCTCGAGCCGCGAAAAAACGTGAGTCTGTTGATCGAGGTCTGGCGGGAGGTGCGTAGGAATCATCCCATCGAACTCGTACTGGCCGGGCGGCGCCGCGAGGATTTCCCGGAGATTTCCCCGGAGCCCGGCCTTTATCTGCGCGGTCTCACGCCTGAGGAAGATCTGCCCCGGCTTTATTCCAACGCTCTGGCCTGCCTGTATCCGTCCTACTATGAAGGCTTCGGATTGCCGGTGCTGGAGGCCATGCAGTGCGGCGCGGCCGTGATTGCATCCAACGATCCGGCGATTTCCGAGGTTGCCGGCGATGCGGCAATTCTGCTGGACCCGAACGACCAGCGGGCCTGGATACAAACGTTGGAATCTTGGCTGGCGAACCCGCAACAACTCCCGGTAGTGCGCGAAAGGGCACTCGCTCGAGCGGCTCAATTCTCGTGGACGAAAACTGCCAAGCTCACTAGAGAGGTTTATGGACAGGCCGCAGAGCGCTTCCGGAAAAAAACCTAAAGCCCTCTTCCTGTCGGCGGAAGCGCCCTACCCCGCCGTGGGCGGCGGCCCACTCCGTTCGGCGTCGTTGCTCGAGTACCTGGCGCTGCGCTACGCCGTGCACGCCATCGTGTTTCGCCAACCGGGCGAAGCCGACCCGAACCTGGCAATTCCCCCTGGCCGCGTCGAGCGACTGGACGTAATCGATCTGCCCTATCATTCCAAACGGGCCATCGCCCGGGCTATTCGTAACGCCTCGCGCCTCGTCCGCAATCGGCCGCCGCTGGTGGATCGTTTTTCCGGATCCGCCCGTCACCTATCAACGCTCCTGGCTGGTGAGCAGTATGAGACCGCCGTCATCGAACATTTTTGGTGCGCGCCCTATATCGAACAAGTGCGTCCGCATTGCAAAAATGCGATCCTCGATCTCCACAACATCGAGTCGGCCTGGCATCGGACTCTGGCGGATTCCGAGAGCGCGTTGCGGGCATGGGCGTTGAGACGATTTGCTACGGTATCTGTGGCGTTGGAACGCAAGTGGCTGCCCAAATTCGATTCCATTTTGGCAACTTCAACTAGCGACGCCGAACTTGCGCGCCAACTCGGCCCCGGCGTGAATGTTTCTGTCTACCCGAATTCACTTCCGGAAACCCCTCAACCACGCCGGCTGGAGCGACAGGAGGTCGTCTTCAGCGGGAATCTCGAGTATCCGCCAAACATCTCGGCAGTCCGATTTTTCCACAAGTGCATTTGGCCCGTTCTTCAATCGCGCTGGCCCGAACTAAAGTGGAGAATTGTCGGCAAGAACCCCGATGCGATTCGCCCTTTTGTCGCCGGCGAACCACGTATCCAAATAACCGGCTTTGTAGAAGATGCAGTGGCTGTTCTGGCGGAGTGCCAGGTCGCAGTGATTCCTTTGCTCGCGGGAAGCGGTACGCGCGTCAAAATTCTAGAGGCCTGGGCCGCGGGAACGCCGGTCGTTTCTACCACTCTCGGCGCCCAAGGGCTCGATTGCGCCGATGGGACACATCTCTTGCTGGCCGATGAGCCGCAACACTTCGCTGATACTATTACGAGGTTGCTCACCTCGCCGCAAGATCGATTGCGAATCGGATCCGCGGGCCGTCGGCTCTTTGAAGATCGATATACCTGGCCGGCGGCCTGGAAAACCCTGGACTCTATCGTTGGAAACAGTCACGCAAGAAGAACCGTCTAACCGGCGTAACCGCACCCGCACATTTGGATCAGCAATTGCAGGTAACATAAGGGACAAAGGTGATAGCGTCCGATCTGTAAACGTTGTGTAAACGGCGTTTTGGCAAGTGAAAACACTCTATACTGGAGAAGGTCATGCGCTTTTCCGTAGACGCTCATGCGATCGGCCAGCATTTAACAGGAAACGAGACATATGTTCGAAATCTCCTGAATTGTTTCGCGGCGCTGGATCAAGACGCCGACTTTTTTACCTATCTGTCTCGAGAAGACGCCTTTACTGACGTGCCCCAACGTTTCCTGAAGAGGCGCGTGGCTGTGAATCCATTCGTCCGGCTGGGATTCGACCTTCCAAGAAGGCTGCGCCAAGACCGCCCTCACCTCCTCCACGTGCAATATACTGCGCCAGTCTTCTGCTCCACTCCGATCGTTGTGAGCGTTCACGATGTCAGTTTCCTGGAACATCCCGGCTATTTCACTCCTTTTCGGGCGCTGCAACTTCGCTGCACCGTACACCGGACGGTAAAGTCGGCAGCTCGCGTGATTACCCCGAGCGAGTTTTCAAAACGCAGAATACTGAGCTCCTACCGGCTGGATGAAGACAAAGTCGTGGTTTTGCCCAATGGGGTGGCGTCCGCGTTTCGTCCCATGCCCCGTGAGTCGGCGCAGCGGTGGGTGTACTCGTCGTTTGGGTTGCGTGCTCCTTTTATCCTCACGGTAGGGGACCTGCAGCCTCGTAAGAATCATGCCGGCTTGATTCGAGCCTTCGAGAAGCTAGTGCGTGCGCATCCGCACTTGCCGCATCAACTGGTAATCGTCGGCAAGGAAAACTGGCGGGCCTCCACTGTTCGCGTTGCCGCCAAGCGGTCGAGTGTGGCGGAACGCATTCACTTCACGGGCTTCGTTTCCGATGAAGGTCTCCTCCGGCTTTACGGAGGTTGCGATCTCTTTGTTTATCCATCGCTTTATGAAGGGTTCGGATTGCCGATCCTGGAGGCGATGGCCTGCGGTCGCGCGGTAGCGTGCTCCAACACTTCCGCGATGCCAGAAGTAGCCGATTCAGCGGCCATTCTCTTCGACCCCAATTCGGAGGACGAGATCGCGCTGGCTATGCGCGACCTGTTGTTGAACCCCGAACTCCGCCAGCGCATGGAGCGTCTGGGTATGCAGCGCGCTGCAACATTTAGCTGGGAAAGCACCGCCGGGAAGACGCTGGATCTCTATTACGCAGTCGCCGGTGAGGCCAACCGTACGCCTGCATCAGCGATGAGAACGATTTCGGCTGGGCACTGATGCACTATCCTTTTCAAAGACTGACCGCTCCGATGCTGTTCGCAGCGGCGATCGCGATTGTGGCGGCGCCGGCCGGTGCTCCCGTGGTCGAAAATGAACAGCTCCGCTACAACATCAATTGGCCCAGTGGCCTAAGCCTCGGCGAGGCACAACTGCGCGCTTCGATGTCCAAGGCGGCGCCCGATGCTGCGGGCCGGTTGCATCTCGAATTCACTCTGGACGCCGGAATTCCGGGCTTCACAGTTTCCGACCAATACCGGTCTGAAGCATCAACGGATTTTTGCTCGGGCGAATTTCAAAGGACCACCACGCACGGGGCAAAGAAGACGGACGAAAAGACTACCTTCGATCAGCAAAACGGAACCGCCAGCCGTGAGACACCCGGAGGCGGCAAATCCGAGCTGAACGCGCCCACCTGCGCCAAGGACGCGCTCGCGTTTTTGTATTATGTGCGGCGTGAGTTAAGCCAGGGGCGCATGCCGCCGCGGCAGACCATGTTTTTTGGGGCATCTTACGATATCCGGATCGAGTTTATGGGCACACAAAAGATTCCGCTCGGGGAAAAGCAAGTCGAAGCGGATCGCGTGACGGCGTCAGTGAAGGGTCCGTCATCGGAGATAAGCTTTGAGGTGTTTTTCTTGAAAGATCCAGCACGCACCCCCGCCCTGGTGCGGGTCCCGCTGGCACTCGGCACGTTCTCGATGGAGCTTGTAAGATAATTGAGAACTCTTCCGTAGTCATCCGTGTCAATTAAGCTCGCGTTCTTTTCTCCGCTGCCGCCTGCCCGGAGCGGGATCGCCGACTATTCCGCCGCCTTGCTGGATGAACTGGGAAGGCTGGTGGAAGTAGAGACCTTTTCCGCGAGACCTGCCCGCTTCGATCCGAACAACTTCGACGCCATTCTCTATCAAGTCGGCAACAATTCACATCACGACTTCTGCTACGAAACCGCGCTCCAGCATCCCGGCGTGGTGGTCGTCCATGAAGCGAACCTGCACCACTTGATCGCCGACATGACGATTAAGCGTGGCGATTGGGATGCATATATGCAGGCGATTGAGCAAGAGGGTGGTCCGGTTGCGCTCGAATATGCGCAGCGCGTGCGCGCGCTCGAGATTGGACCGGACTACGAAGGCGTGCCCATGCTCCGGCGGCTGCTGTCCCGCTCGAAAGCCGCCATTGTTCACAGCGGTTGTGTGGAGTCGGAGCTGCGCAATGCGGGCTTTCAGGGTCCGGTCGCGATAATTCCGCACGGAGCCTGGATTCCGGAAGCCAGCCGCTTGGACTATCGCACCCGGCTGGGTCTGGATGAAACTACGCCGCTGATCGGAATCTTCGGATTTCTGAAGCCCTACAAGCGTATCGCCGAATCTCTTCGCGCATTACGCCGGCTGGTTCGTGTGCAGCCAAATGTCAAGATGATCCTGGTGGGCGAGCCGCATCCCGAGTTAGCGCTCGAATCTTTGATCCACTCGCTGGATCTTGCGTCGCACGTGCGGATATTGGGTTTTCAGCCCATTGAAGAGTTCGTAGGCTATATCGCGGCGTGCGACATCGTCTTGAACCTTCGCTATCCGACGGTGGGCGAAAACTCGGGAACGCTCATGCGCGCGCTGGGGTTGGGCAAAGCGGTGATCGTCTCCGAGGTCGGATCGTTCAGCGAGTTGCCCGATAGCATCTGCCTGAAAGCGCCGGTGGATGCGAGCGAAGAAGACCACTTGTTCGAATACCTGAATCTATTGGTGAGCCGCTCCGACGTTCGCTCTGCTTTGGGCGCCAGAGCGAGGGAATGGGTGGAAACGGAATGCGCGTGGCCGAAGGTCGCGAAAAAGTACGCCGAGTTTTTGGAGCAGGTCGCGAACGGACATGAGATTGTCTCTCGACCCTCGGTGGTTGCCGTGCCGGCCCCCGAGCCTGCGCGCGGGGCCGTCGTCGTGGAACCTGAATACATTCTTTCCTGGTCGCCCGATTCAGCGGCGAAGAGCTATATTGAAACGCATTTGACGCGCTTGGAAAAGACCCTGACGATCACGCCGCCCGGTGGACCCGGCGATCGGATTCTCGAAATGGGCGCGTATCTGCAAATCACTCCGGCGCTCCAGGCGCGGCTGGGCTATGGCGAAGTGCGAGGCTGCTATTACGGGCCCGCCGGCAAGGTCGAGCCCAGGACCAGCACATCGAGTGAAGGCGAACAATTCAGTTGCGATGTCGCATTGTTCGATGCGGAGAAGGATCGGTTCTCCTACGACGACCAATACTTCTCCACCGTGCTGTGCTGCGAGCTGCTCGAACATCTCACCGAAGATCCGATGCACATGATGTCGGAGATCAACCGGATTCTCAAGCCCGGCGGCCACTTGGTGCTCACCACACCGAATATTGGGTCGTTGCGCGCCATTGCAGCGATTCTGGAAGGCTATCATCCGGGGTTTTTCCCGGCATATATTCGTGCTCCCGAGGATGGCGCGGAGCCGGAGGCGCGCCACAATCGCGAATATACGCCCAAGGAGATCGTGCGGCTGCTGCTGGATTCCGGGTTCGAGGTTACGTTGCTTGAGACTGGTCCATTCCGCGACGAGCCCAAGCCGGAGCTGGCCTGGGTAAGACATCTGCTCAAGCGCTATGAGCTTTCGCAGGAGCTGCGCGGCGACGGCATCTACGCCGTGGGCCGAAAGACTGGTCCGGTACGCGAGCGCTATCCGGGCTGGTTATACCAATGATCCGGGCCGCTGAATATCGTGACGTCGAGGTTAGATCGCAGGGATGCGCGCTCGAAATCCATCTGGCGCTGGAAAACAGATCTGGGCAAACTTGGAAGCCCGAAAATTTCTCGGTGGGCTGGCAATTCTTCGATCCTGAGACAGACTTCTTCATTCTGGAAGGCAACTGGACGCCGGTGCCACGCGACATCCCGCCCGGCGAAGTAGCATCCTTCGAAATTTCGATTCCGTTTCCGCCCGATACAGGTGGGTACCACGTCTATGTCTCGCCCATCGAGCAGCACGAGGGTTGGGCCTACCTGCGGGGCCAGCGGTTTCTGCGGATTCGAGCAGAGACTTTAGGTGACAAGGTGTATGTCCTGGAACACGAGATCGCGACCACGCGCGCGCTTCGATTGCGCCGCCTGTGGCGGGCTTTGCCGAAGATCTTTTCCGGCCCGATCCGAACCATCGCAGCGAATCATCGATTGATCGGTTCCATGGCGCGCCGCGACATACTGGCGCGTTATCGGGGCTCGTTCGGCGACGTCTTCTGGACGATTTTGAATCCGCTGTTGTTGATGGCCACCTATTTCTTCGTGTTCGGCGTCGTATTGCGAACTCGATTCGGCCCCGATCAGAGTTCCACCAGCTTCGCGCTTTACTTTTTGGCGGGGATGCTGCCTTGGCTGGCTTTCACCGAGCCCGCCGGACGCGCCCCTCACGTGATTCTGGAACATCGCAATTTCGTTAAGAAGCTGATTTTTCCGTTGGAGACGCTGCCGGTAAATCAGGTGGTCGCGGGATTGGTTACGGAGGTTTTCGGCGCCGTGGTGTTCGTCGCGGCGTTGTTGCTAATTCGTGGCACGGTCCCTTCCTCGGTGGTCTGGCTGCCGGTATTGCTCGTTCCACAACTGCTTTTCACCCTGGGCGTTTGCTGGTTCCTTTCGGCCCTGGGCGTTTATGTGCGAGACCTCGGCCAGATCATGGGATTCCTGTTGACGTTGTGGTTCTTCATTACGCCGATCTGCTATCCGGAGACGAGTCTGTCGACTCTGCCCGCGGGGGCCTTTGCCATTTTGCGGAAGAATCCGTTCTATGTGTTAGTCCGCGGATATCGCGCGATATTTCTGGAAAATCATGCCCCGGAATTGCTGCCGCTCGCTAAGTTGTGGGCGGTTGCGGTGGTGGTATTCTTGCTCGGCTATGCTTGGTTCTATAAATTGCGGAAAACTTTCGCGGACGTCATCTGACCGAGCCGCGCGAGTAACAAGCGGTCTTAAGCCGAAACTGGCGGCACTCGCGCGCTAGCGTCACTCGACGCTTCCTCATCGTCCGAATCGTTGCTCGGCCGCGTCTTGGCCACGAGATTGGCCGCGCGAAGAAGGGAATCGAACGTGCCCGCATCCGTCCACCAGCCATCCAGGTTAGCGTAGGTCATCGATCCTTCCCGGATGTAGGCATTATTGACGTCGGTGATCTCTAGCTCTCCACGACCGGAGGGCACCAACTCGCGAACCTTTTCGAACACCGTGCCGTCGTACATGTAGATTCCGGTTACAGCCAAGTTCGATTTCGGTTTCTTGGGCTTCTCTTCGATACCCACGATATGGCCGTCGCGAAGCTCGGCTACCCCGAACCGCTCGGCGTCGGTGACCTCTTTGAGCAGGATCTTGGCGCCGTTTTTCTGCTTCTTGAAATCGTCCACTGCCTCGCGGATGGTTCCTTCGATGATGTTATCGCCCAGGATCACGCAGATCTTGTCGCCGTCGGCAAAATGCTCGGCCAATCCCAACGCGTCGGCGATTCCGCCCTCGCCTTCCTGGTAGGTATAGTCGATGTGTTTCAGTCCAAATTCGCGGCCATTGGCCAGCAGCCGCAGAAAATCGCCGGAGTTGCGGCCGCCAGTCACCAACAGAATTTCCCGGATTCCGGCATCCACCAGCGTCTGGATGGGATAAAAAATCATGGGCTTGTCGTAGATCGGAAGCAGGTGCTTGTTGGTTATCTTGGTTAGCGGAAACAGGCGGCTGCCCGTGCCGCCGGCTAGAACGACGCCTTTCATTCAGACTCCTCTGTTGCTACTGGATGCAGAACCTACATCATAACAACGAGCGGGGCATGCATGATACAATCGGTCCGCCATGCAGCTTTACGAATGGGATCAAGTCAAGAAAGAGCAGATGAATCCGCTGTTCGTGCGTCAGGTAATTCATGGAAAAACAATGACCGTTGCGCGCCTCGATATTCGAAAGGGCTGTTCGGTACCGGAGCACAGCCATCACAACGAGCAAATCTCGATGATTGAGCACGGCTCTATGCGGTTTATGCTGGGCGGAGCGGAAAAGATCGTGAGAGCCGGCGAAGTCCTGCAGATTCCCCCGCATGTTCCGCATAGCGCCGAGGCGCTGGAGGACTGCATCGTCGTCGATCTGTTTTCTCCACCTCGGGAAGACTGGATTCGGGGCGACGACGCCTACTTGCGGAAATAGGCTTTCCCCGTGAGCATCACTGCCGATCAGGAGCGCGGCTTCTACGACGGTGTTTATTCGCAGCATCTGAACCTCCCCGATAGTGCTCTCATCTGCAATCGCCAGACGCTCGAAGCCGATCTGGCTAATCCGGCCCGCGCCATTTATGAACGCCGGCGTCTTTATGCGACGGTATTGGGAGTCTTGCTGGCGGAGCCCGCCGCCGGCCGGCGCGTTCTCGATTACGGCTGTGGGACCGGCGATTGGGGCCTGATGCTGGCGGGCGAAGGAGCGGACGTAACTCTGCTAGATCTTTCCCCGGTTGCGATTGAGTTGGCCCTGCGCCGTGCAGCCGTTAGTGGCGTCGCCGCGCGCGTCCAAGGCGTCGCCCGTGATGCCAGCGATCTAAGTTGCTTTTCGCGATGAAGAATTCGACTTAATTTACGCCAGCGCGGCTGTCCACCACACGCTTAAGTATCCGAATGCGCTGGACGAATTGCTGCGCGTCCTGCGCCCCGGCGGCAAACTGGTGCTGGCGGAAACTTACGGCAATAACCCGATTCTCAACTCCCTGCGCCGGTTACGCTGGAAATTTAGCAGACAGCCCGACGAAGCTGGTGAGGAAATACTCTTCAACGACGCTCACGTCGATCTGCTCCGCGCACGGCTTCGGGAAGTTACGTTGACCCCTTTGAGTCTGCTGGCGATGGCCAAGCGATTCTTTCGCGGCAGATTCACCCTCAAAGCAGTGCGCTGGATTGTGGCGTCGCTGGAGCTCGCGGATACTGTAGTCCTGAAGGCTTGCCCGCCCTTGCGCCGCTATTGTGGGGAGATCGTTGTAGTAGCCCGCAAGTGATCGTATCCGCGCGGTGAGACTCGTTTCCCTTGGAAAGTGATTGCTCCGGGCTGGCCTTTCACGATCGTGCCAATTCGAAGCCCTTCAACGCGCACTCCTGGCGGCGCGGTGTAGAGCAGTTCGTAATCTTCGCCGTCGTGCAATGCCTGTTCGATCGTCGCGCCCTTGAGCAGCGGGATCGATTCGAGCTTTGCGGCAACATCGGAAGCCTTGCAAAGCCGGTGCAGATCGAGCGCCAGCCCGTCGCTGATGTCCATGCAGGCGGTCGCCTTTCCGATGAGCTTGCGGCCGGCATCGAGCCGGGGCACGACGACGCGCTTGTGCCGCCAGCCTCCGAGCGGGCCGGAAACGTAGAGGATGTCGCCGCTACGCGCGCCCGACCGCAGCAAAGCTTTCCCCTTGGCGACGAATCCGCACACCATCACGTCGCAGACAAACTGATTGGCGTGCGAAATGTCGCCGCCTGCGAGCGACGCCTTGGCCTGGCGCAGCATTTTGTGGATACCGCGATACAGCTGGTTGATCCAAAGCTGGTCCGTCCACGGAGCGAGGGCGATTGAAATCAGGCAATAGAGCGGCGTGCCACCCATGGCAGCGATATCACTCAAACTGCGCGCCACGGCCCGGTATCCGATCTGTTCGGCGGTCGATTCACGCGTGAAGTGGACGCCTTCAATGCTGAAATCGGTGGTGAATAGAAGGTCGGCGTTCGATGGCGTGGGTATCACCGCGCAGTCATCTCCGATTAGCGGAGCACGCCGCCGAAGCTTGCGGACGATCGCGTCCTCAGTCACGAGACCATCATTCACGACGCGACCGGTGCACGACGCGATGGCCGCCACCAGGCCGGACGGCAACTCTTCGCCAAAGACCTTGGCGAGATCTTCTTCCACTTCGCCCTCGAGCGCGGGGATCAAAGGCGCAGGGATTTTGCGGCGGACCAGGTCAACAGTCGCCGGAGCAAGGTCGCGCGTGGAATCGCCCGTGCGCCGTGCAATCGCGACCAAAGCGTCTTGCGAGTTCGCGATTTTGAGCAGTGCTTCCACCCAGCGCGTCGCAACCGGCGCCGGCAGCGCTTGATTGATCGGGCCGTAAAAGAGCTTGCGCGCGCCGATCCGTGACAGACACCACAAACTCGTGTCTACCATTTCGCCTCTCTTCACCTGAGCGATCAACGCATCGCCAAGCTGCGTCTTGGTCTGAAGCGGCAACAGCTCCAGACTGGCAGCGGTACGCCACATCTCGCGCAAAAGGCTATTGTTGATGCGCGGCCTTTTGGCCCCGCGCGGCAGCAGGACCGGCGACAGCCGCTGGAAGATATCCACCTGCTGATTCTTATTCAGCCCTCCCGCCAGCCGGCCCCAAAAAATCCACCAGTCGATCTCGTTCTGGATCTGATTGCCGAATTGAAGCCCGGCGGCGTAAATTCGTCGCGCCTGCTCGATGCGGTAGTCGTCCCCTGGAAAGCCGAAGCCCGGCCGTAAGCAGAACCCGCCGAGGTTGAGCCAGCGTAGTTCCAATGCGGTCGACTTACGGCGTCCCTCGGAGAGATCCAGCATCCGGTCCGCCAGGCGCCGAATCGCGCTAAGCGGCCAGGAATTTCGTCCGAGTGCCAAGGTCTGTTCGAGCTTCCCAGGGAGTTCCTCCGGCGTCAGCGTTCCGTGGCGAAAAGTGGCATTGAGCAACGCTTCGGCCTGGGCCAGAACTTCGTCGCTGACGACGGCGGCCGGCCTCCCTGCCGCGCGGGACGCAGTCTTGCGGAGTTCGAACTGTAGACGCCAGCGATGCTCGCTGATCTTCGAATCGGCCCAAACTTCCAGGGTTCCGACTTCGGTCAGATGCGCGCGGAGCTTCACCGGAACCAGGCGCTCGCCCGATTTGCCGAAGCGGATGACGGCGTTCAGCGGCGCGTGCAGATGAAGTTCGCCCGTCTCCGCTGGCCCGAGCGTCAGCCCCGCCGGATCGTCGATACGCGTGAGTGAGCTGTACAGGCGAAACGACACGGGCTTGTTGGCCACCAGGTGCAGATCCTGGCTATCCAGTTCCAGCGTGCGACCCTCTTCAGTGCCGCGCGGCACCAGACAAACCGCTTCATTATCGCCGACGCCGACGTAATATGCTCTCGGAAGACCGCCACGCACCAGCAGACCCGCGCCGGTTGCCTTGACGTAGGAGTAATAAGCGGCGCCCACCGCGACGGCGAGATCCAGGTCGCGATTCTCCAGCACCAGCGGCCGCCGCCCGTACCAGCGCTCCATCACGTCGGCCACGCGCTGCTGGCAGATGTCGGGAATGAAGAAACCGCCATTGAAGAGAATCGCGTCCGGCCGCGCGCCCTCGTTGGCGCTGAGGAATGCCGCCAGGTGTCGCGTGATCGCTGGATCTGAAACATAGGGAAGGCCCAGTTCCCGAAAGAGGCTACGCTTTTCCTCGGCCGGTTTTTCGTCGATCCCGCAGAAGGGCAGGAAACCATCGAGCGTAAGTTCGAGCGCCTCCTCGCGCAAGATTTCGGTCTTCAGAGTTCCGCCCACCAATGACGATCCCGCGCCCAGCACCGTGATCTCGACGCTCTTGAGACTTGGATCGGCCAGCATCCGTTCCTTGGCGGCCGCGCATTGCCGCCGAAGCCCGCTGCGCTGCCGGATCGAGAGCTGCGTATTCAGCTTCGCTTCCACCAACCATGCCAGCGTGAGATCCAGGTTATCGCCGCCGAGAAGCAGGTGCTTGCCGACCGCGGTGCGCGTGAATTCTATCCGATCGCCATCGCGATGCACGCGGATCAACGTGAAGTCGCTCGTGCCGCCGCCGACATCGCACACCAGCACCAGTTGGCCATCGAACAGGCTCTTCTGCGATTGCGCCAAATGATTGGCGATCCAAGAATAAAAGGCAGCGGCCGGCTCTTCCACCAGCGTTAGCCTTTCGATCCCGGCTTCGCGCGCGGCTTGCACCGTGAGCTCGCGTGCTTCTTCGTCGAATGATGCCGGCACGGTCAGAACGATATCCTGGTTAGCTAACGGATCATTGGGATGTTCTTTGTTCCACGCCTCGCTGATATGCGCCAGCACCGCACTGGAAACCTCCACTGGCGAAAGGATCGCGCCCGCCTTCCTGCGCGTCCCACGGAAGGATCTTGGCGGTACGATCTACCTCGGGATTCGAAAGCCACGATTTGGCGGAGTGGACCGACTTGGTAGGAACCAGCGCGCCTTGCTCGCGGGCGTAGATTCCAACGTAGGTCTGATCGCCCAAAAACAGGAACGATGGTAAAGTGCGGCGCGATTCTACCTGGCCCGGCGCCACGTACTGCGGGATCTGCAGCACTTTGATTTCCGGGTAATCCGGCAGCTCTCCCTGCACCGGTGCGATGTAGGCCAAGGCTGAGTTGGTAGTGCCCAGGTCGATGCCGATATTCATTCGGCGCCTACTCGACTTCTACCTCCGCCGGAGCTATCACCGTGACGCTCTGAGCCGGCGGAGTAGGCGGCAGATCGATCTTCTCGGCCCGCCAGCCTTTGTGTCTCAGAATGCCACCCGGCGCCTTGCCGCTCACGGGCACGTTACCCAGCAGTTTCACGGTCGCCGGATCGTTGGTCTCCAGTTTAGTGAAGCTGCCCTCTACCGCATCGATCACTGGCGCCAAGCGCAAGTAGCGATTCAATGATTCGCGGCACTGGTCGTGCAGATTACGCACCGCCGCTCCCACCTGGTCGTCGGAATAGGCCGAGATGTCTTCCATCAGGAAATCAATCAGTCGCGAATCGCGCTGGAGCAAGCCCAGGATTTGCAGTGCGCCGTCGGATGGACGCGCCTGGGGAGCAGCAGGCTTGGGCGCCGGCGTTGGTGATTTCACCTGCGTGAATCCGAACGCCTGAGCTATATCACCCGGAAGCCGTCCGGTAAACAGGATTGCGAAAAAACTACGAAATGCGAGTACGATCCTACTCAAATGGTCCTCTAAGCTTTAGGATACACTGGCCGTGGCAAGTGACCGTCCGGAGTGGACGTTCGCTTGCTAGTAATTTGCCGATGCGCCGCACGTTCCGAGATCGCCAGGATGCCGGCGTCCAACTGGCCGCTGCGCTCGCGCCCTATGCCAACGATCCAACTGTTCTGGTACTCGGCTTGCCTCGCGGAGGAGTGCCCGTTGCCTACGAGGTAGCTAAGGCGTTACATGCGCCGCTGGATGTGTTCGTGGTGCGCAAGCTGGGTGTGCCGGGCCATCGGGAGCTGGCGATGGGAGCGATCGCAACCGGGGGCGTCCGCGTTCTTAATGACGACGTGATCGAATCGCTACAGATCTCTGCGCCGATCATCGATGCGGTTGCCAGACACGAACAATTAGAACTGGAGCGGCAACAGTGCGCCTATCGCGGTGACGTCCCTTTTCCAAACTTGGCTGGCCGGACCGTGATCATAGTGGACGATGGGCTGGCGACCGGGTCCACCATGCGGGCGGCCGTGCGGGCCCTCCGGCAAAGCGGTCCTGCTCGCATTGTCGTTGCCGTGCCGGTCGGCGCGGCGGAAACCTGTCGAAGCCTCCGTGACGAGGCCGACCAAGTGGTTTGTGCGACCGTTCCGCGGGATTTCCACGCTGTCAGCCTTTGGTATGACGAGTTTTCTCAGACGACGGACCAAGAAGTCCGGAGCCTGCTCGAAGCTGCCGCGGCCCACGACGCGCCCGCGCGCTAACACCAACACGGAAGGAGAAAGCGCTATGAACAATCCGAGAACCTCGCAGGGAAGCGCCGGTCTGGCAATCGAGCACGCGCCAGTTACGGTGGCCGTGGATTCGATCCGTTTGGACGGGGACTTGAGCGTGCCTACTGCGGCCAAAGGCGCCGTGTTGTTTGCGCATGGCAGCGGCAGTTCGCGCCACAGTCCGAGGAATCGCTACGTGGCCGATGTGTTGAACGAGGGCGGCTTGGCGACGCTACTTATCGACCTTCTGACTACGGACGAGCAGGAGGTGGATTTACAAACCGGGCATCTTCGCTTCGACATTCCTTTTCTGACCCGGCGCCTGGAGACGATCACGAAGTGGCTTTCGAGCCATCCGGAAGTCCGCAATTTGAAGCTAGGTCATTTTGGAGCGAGTACCGGCGCCGCCGCGGCCCTGGCAGCCGCAGCCGAACTTCCGCACCTGGTGAGCGCTGTCGTGTCGCGTGGCGGAAGGCCGGATCTCGCCGGAGCAGCGCTTGCACGCGTCGAAGCGCCCACACTACTGATCGTTGGAGGCGCGGACCCGGTGGTATTGGATTTGAATCGCAAGGCCATCGCACTCCTGCGCTGTGAGAAACAGTTGCAGATCATCCCTGGCGCCGGCCACCTGTTCGAAGAACCGGGTGCGCTCCAGAAAGTATCCGTACTGGCGCGCGATTGGTTCCTCGCGAAGCTGCCTGGACCTACTCTGCCTAACCCTGCTGCGGTCCGCGCACGATAGTGGATTCTTTCAGCTTGGCCAGTTCCCGGCGAGCGATCGCGGCCCAGGAGCTGTTCGGATCGAGCTTCAAATAAAGTTTCCAGTGTCCCATTGCCTTCAGGGGCTGGCCGGTGGATTGATATAGCAGCGCGACGTTGTAGTGCGCGTCGGCGTAGTTCGACTGAAAACGAATCGCGGACAAGTAGTGTGCCAGCGCCTCGGAACGATCGCCTTTTTCGTCGTAGAGGTTGCCCAGGTTGAAATAGGCCAGCGCGTAGTGGGAATCAACCTCGAGGGCCTTGCGATAATGCTGCTCGGCCTCACGCCAGTTGCGCGCGTTGAAATAAACCGTGCCCAGGTTCACTAACGCTCCGGCGGACGTGGGATCGATTTCGGACGCCTTGCGATACGCCTCAATGATGTCTTCCATCGGAGCGCCAGTCTGCTCCAGTTCCAGGCCTTTCTCGAACCAGTGTTCCGCCTCGATACGTGACTTATGCTTGCGAACCCCGGCGTTCTCTCGCGTGGTCTGCCCTGGAAAGGACAGCAGCTTGCTGATCTCAGCCTCGTCAAAATCCAGAAGTAATTGCCCGGAGATAGGCTCCATCCTTTGGCCGGCGAACTGCACCTGTATCTTTTTCCCACGCGAGTAGATCTTCAGCTCGGTGAGCGGATTATGCACGTCTCGAAGTCGCGCGCGCAGCGCGTCCAGAGCTTTGCGGATTTGAGTCGCCGGAATCTTGCTCTTACGCAATCCGATGAGGGTTCGTAGCGCGAGCATATCGGAGAAGGTGAAAGAACCGCTGGCCGAAACGAATTTCTGCTTCTCCCAGCTCCGCAGCTGACGCTCCGAAACGTCGAGCAGCCGGCGTACCTCCTCGCGCGAATAGGCCTGCTTGGTTGCGGGAGCCGGCACGGTGAAAGTGTAACAAGGTCCGCGGGAGAATTGTGAGCCGCCGACGTTAGGAACTACTCGAACCATACCGACAGCGGCACGCTGATCGCGGGATCTTTCGTTTCGAGGATGCCGGATTTCGCCTCGTCGTCTTTGGAGAGGATCTCGATGCAGAGATGCGGTGGGTTGGTGAAAATCTCGCCCTGTTCCTGGGATAGCTTTACCACGGTCACGTCAGGAACCCTGAAACGAGTGGGGCTAACTTGGACTCGCACGCCGGGAAAGACCTCGATGCCTGACTCATCAGGCCGTGCCGCGAGATAAACGACGACGTCTCCCTGTGTAGCACTATGTGTCCTTTCTCCAAGATTTCTCTCTATCACTCGGCCATCGATATATTCGCGGTCAGGGTGATAGCTGGTTGACAGGTACTCGGCAACTGACACGAGCGGAGTCTCCATTACGTTATTTGTGCGCCGGTCCGAACGTCGATTTCACTAGCTCCAGCGCGTCCTCTTTGCTGTGTATCTTCGACTCCAACTGTGCATCCTCCGCCATTTCCAGCATGCGCGTGAAAGCCGGACCTGGCGCGTAGCCGGCTTCAATCAAGTCGCGACCGGTGAGCAGCCGAGCCGGACGCAATTCCTCTGGCGGTAATTGCTCGAGCTTGGATTTTGCGAACTCGTAGTTTTCCAGATTCCCGTGGCTGGCTGAACAGTCCAGCCTATGCAGCTCCAGGTGTTCGTCGAAGCGGTCCATGCGCAGCATGCGTTTGAGCTTGCTCTCGCGCATCTCGTGCACGCGACCGAAGCGCATGTGATTCGAGACCAGCGCGATCACTTGTTCTATCTCCGCATTCGAGAATCGTAGCCGCGTCAGGATGTCTCGTGCGATCTTCTCACCCAACTCCACATGGCCATCGAAGCGGATGCGCTCAGCGACACGAAAGGTTCCGGGTTTTCCCACGTCATGCAATAGGACGCCCAGCGCCAGCGTCGCCGTCGGAGATCGGAGACCTTCCAACATCAGCAGCGTATGGGTCCATACATCGCCCTCCGGATGAAACTCGGGTGGCTGCTGGACGCCTTTCATCGCCGCCACTTCGGGCAGGATATCTTTGAGCAATCCGGACGAATCCAGCAGCTCGAGGCCCAGTCTTGCAGCGCCCTCGGTGAGGATCCGAACCAGTTCATCGCGAATGCGCTCCGGAGAGACCCGCGTAATCCGATCGTGCAGCCTCCGGATCGCGGCCATGGTCGCCGGTTCGATTTCAAAACCGAAGCGCGCCGCGAATCGAATGGCGCGCAACATGCGCAAGTGGTCTTCCTCGAATCGTTGCTCCCGATCGCCAATCGCGCGGATGACCCCCTTACTCAAATCATTGAGGCCGCCGACATAATCCACCACGTTGGATGCCAACTCATTCGAGGATGATGCGAGCGTAGGATCCAGCAGCAGAGCATTGATCGTGAAATCGCGACGCAGCACGTCTTGTTTCGCATCGCTCTCAAACCTGACTTCCAGCGGATGCCGGCCGTCCACGTACGAGTGATCGCTGCGAAATGTGGCAACTTCCACGCCATCCACCAGCGCCACGCCGAATTGCGCGCCCACCAACTGGGCTTTCGGAAACATTTCAATTAGCTGCTCAGGTTTCGCGTCGGTAGCGATGTCATAGTCTGCCGGCTCGCGCCCTAAGATCAGATCGCGCACGCACCCGCCCACCAGCCAGGCCTGGAACCCGCGCGCCCGAAGTTCTCCGGCAATTTGAACTGCCGTGCTGAGCCCCATGTGATCATCGTAGGATATAACTTGTGCCACAAGCGCGTAACGGGAGCGTCCCCGAGTAGAATGGAAATAGCCTGGTAGATGTCGAGCGAAGTTAGCAAACCCGCCACGACCACCGCCAAAGTCGTGGTGGCGACCACCGTAGCTCTGTCCTTCATCAGCTTCTGGCGTGGAGCATCCATCGTCCTCTCCGACCTGGCTTCGTCCGCCTATTACGCCGGCGGCATTGCGGAGATTGCCATTGGGCCGGCGGCGCCTTGGTTTGTGTTGGGCGTGATGCTATTCAGCTTCGCCGTGCGATCCGTCTACATGGAGAGCTGCAGCATGTTCGTGCGCGGCGGCGTGTACATCGTCGTGAAGGACAGCATGGGGCCTTTCATGGCGAGGATGTCTGTGTCGGCGTTGGTGTTCGACTACATCCTCACCGGACCGATCAGTGTGGTCAGTGCCGGTCAGTATCTGGGACACCTTCTGGACGAAGTCGCCAGAATGCTAGGGCAGTCGTTCCCCTTTAACGTGAATCATTTCGCCGCGTTCTTCGCCGTGCTCGTTACGGTGTACTTCTGGTGGATGAACATCAAGGGAATTCACGAATCGAGCGGCAAAGCGCTGCGGATTATGCAGATCACAACCATTATGGTGATCGCTCTCGTGATCTGGTGTCCGCTGACGATCTTCTTGCGTGATCACGTTTACATTCCACCCGCGCCGCTGCCGCGCAATCTCCAGTTCAACGCCGAGGCATTGGGCTGGTTGAAGGGAACTATTTGGCCATCTATTCCGATGGTCGCGCTGATTATCGCCTTTGGACATTCGCTGCTCTCCATGAGCGGATTCGAGACTCTCGCGCAGGTCTACCGCGAGATCGCCTATCCCAAGATGAAGAATCTTCGGATCACGGCGAACATCGTCTGCTGGTACGCAGTGATTTGTACCGGCGTCATCACCGTGTTTGCCGGTATGATCATCAGCCCGCAGGACATCAGGAACATGTACGCCGACAACCTGCTGGGCGGTTTGGCAATGCAGTTGGTGGGGCCAGCGCTACTGAAACTGGCCTTTCATATCTTCGTGGTGATCGTGGGCATCTTGATTCTCTCCGGCGCCGTCAACACGTCCATGATCGGAGCGAATGGCGTCCTGAACCGCGTGGCCGAAGATGGCGTACTGCTGGATTGGTTTCGCAAACCTCAGAAACGCTTCGGAACCACCTACCGGATCATCAATCTAATCACGCTGCTGCAGCTGGCAACCATCATTCTGAGCCGCGGCGACATGTATCTGTTGGGAGAAGCTTACGCTTTCGGCGTGGTGTGGAGCTTCTTCCTGAAGTCGCTGGGAGTAATGGTCCTGCGCTATCAGCGTCACGATCAGGAATACAAATTTCCGTTCAACCTGCACATCGGCGGGGTGGAGATTCCAATCGGGCTAGGGGTCACGACCTTGATCCTCGGCTTCGTCGCCATCGCGAATTTGTTCACTAAACAGATCGCGACCATTTATGGCGTGGCCTTTACTCTGGTGCTCTTCGTCGTCTTCACCATCTCCGAACGCGTCAACGAGCGGAAGAGACGTCTGCAACATCTGGAGAAGAAACCGCTCGAGGAATTCAACCTGGATCATCAGCCCCAAGTCAGCGCCGGGACCTTGCACGCGCGCCCCGGTTGTGTGCTGGTGGCCGTGCGCGATTACCACAATATGGAGCACCTGCGGAAGGTTCTCCAGAAAACGAATCTTCGGCGGCACGACATCGTGGTCATGACGGTTCGAACCATTTCCACCGGAGCCGGTGAATACGATCTCTCCGATGACCAGATCTTTAGCGACTACGAGAGAGAACTATTCAGCCACGTGGTCGAGATCGCGGAGAAGGAAGGCAAGCCGGTGGAACTCTTGGAGGTTCCTGCCGTGAATCCTTTCGACGCGATGGTGCAGTCGGCCGCGAAACTCAAGGCGTCGCGGCTGGTCACTGGAGTTTCGGCAAAGATGCCATCCGAGGAACTGGCGCGCCGGATCGGTCTGGCATGGGAGAGCCTGCCCGAGCCACGCCACGCATTTTCGCTCGAAGTCATCAGTCCGGACCGCCCGTCCATCTACGTCAATCTCGGACCGCATCCACCGCGCCTGTGGCCCGAAGACGTCGATCGGCTGCACGACCTCTGGCTGAGGTTGAGCGATGCCGAGGGCGTCGGCGCCAAGCTCCATCACCGGGATATTGTCGGAATAGCTTTGCGGCGTCTGGAGCGGGACCTCACGACCGGTGACCGCGACCAGTTGCTCAATGATCTGAAAAACGAATTGCGGAAGGGTTAGACTCCCCGCCGGTTAAGCGGTCTTGAGGGCCAGGACGCGCAAGCGCCGGTAGTCCACCGTCCAGACTCCGTCACGATACAGCTTGGATCGCAGAAGCCCGACAACTTCGCGCCTCTTGGCCACGGCTTCATTAACAGGCATGCCTTTGAAAAAACTGTCGCCGAACATCCGCAGCCAGTCTTCCATTCCATTCTCGCCCTCCAATGGTGTTGGCCGGTCGAACAGCTCGGCGTGACATACCTCGAGCCCGTGCCGCTCCAGTACCGACGCATATTCACTGATGCTCGGGTAGTACCAGGGACAGCGCGCATCGGACTCCGGGCCCAGAGCTATGCGCAAGGCGCTCAATATTGATCCGGTGTTACCGTTGCCGCCGAACTCCGCCACAAATCGTCCGCCGGACTTCAACGCCCGAGCGATCGACTCCGCCGCTGCATCGGCCTGCTTCACCCAGTGCAACGCCGCGTTGGAAAAAACTGCATCAAAGGGTTCTTCAAAGTGGAAGTGAGTGGCATCACAGAGTGCGAAGGTGAGGCCCGGATAATTCTGCCGCGCCTGCCCGATCATGGTTGCTGAGCTGTCCAGGCCCACCACTTGCGCGCCTTGTTTGGCGATCTCCGCGGTGAGTTGTCCGGTACCGCAACCGACGTCCAGAATCCGCTCCCCCGGTCTTGGAGCCAGCAACTCGACTACGCCGGCGCCGAGACGCCAAACGAACGAATGCTTGCCTTCGTATTGCTCCGCGTCCCAGGAAGTGCTCACGCCTTTTTTGTGCGTGCCTTGGTTTTTTTCGCTGGTTCAGGCGCCAGTTCGGGCGCGGGATCTTCCGCGACTACCGGGGTGGAATTTACCGACGATAATACTTCTTTGAACAGCTCTTGCTTTTTCAGGTCCTTTTTGGAGGGTGGTGCCTGTTCGTGGCGATAATCATGATCGTGGTAGCAAGTCCGGCAGCGAACCTTGGCGGGCTCTCCATTGACCAGAGAGACGATCGCATGGTTTGTGATCCTGCGGCACTTTATGCAGTGATCATCGATAATATCCCCTAAGCGGTAATCTGACATAGGAAAAATCGGGGGTCTCGGCTGAGTATATCAAAGTTGGAATGACAAAAACCCGGCGATCGCCGCGCCCAGCATTATCCACAGCGTGTCGACGCGCGTCAGTGCGATTAGCACGAAGCTCGCCACCACGATTGCCAATGTCATGGGCCCAGTAATCGCGTCACGAGCCAGCGGCACGGCCACGGCGGCCTTGAGTCCTGCGCCGGCCAGCAACACCGTCCGCGTGACCGACTTTATGCGGCGATGCTCGGCGCGCTTGCCGATGAAGTGCAGCATCGGAATGATGAGAAACGCCGGGGTGATCATCGCCAGCCAGCCGGCGCACGCGCCCGGAACTCCCGCCACCAAGTAGCCCACGCTTACTACATAAATACCTAACGGTCCCGGACCAAGACGCCCTGCTGCCACCGCGGTATTCAGTTGCCGGTCCGTGAGCAGGTGATAATGCACTACGAAATCGCTTCGGATCATCGGCAGTGATGCCAAGCCGCTGAAGGAAGTCAGCGTGGCCTTGAGCAGCAGAAGATAAAGAACCACGACGTTCACTACCGCACCCAGAAGAAACCAGTAACCGCTGCCATTGCGATCACCTGCAACGGTGACAAGCCGGCCAGCCGAAACAGAACGAACGCGCCACAGGCGATCAATATCGGCGATAGCCAGGTTCGTTTGGAACATTGCCGCCGCACCAGCATGGCCGCCGCGCCGATCATCGTCCCCACCGCTGCGGCGACCATGGCGCCGAATATAGCTCGCGCTGCGGGATGATCTACTCCCAGCTCCCAGGCGCGCGTCAACCAGATCACCAGAACAGAAGACGGAATCGTCAGGCCCAGAACTGCCGTGATGGCACCCAACACCCCCATCAGATACCAGCCTGCCCCCGCGCAAAATGCCAGGACGTTGGTTCCCGGCGTCAGGCGCGCCAGCCCGAAGGCGATCGCGAATTGATCCGGACTCAGCCAGTCACGCCGATAAAACTCGCGTTTGCAGAATCGCGATCGTCGGATCGCCTCCGCCGAAGGCGGTGGTGCCGACGCGCAAGAACACCCGGGCCGTTTCCATCAGTCGAGGTTGGGACATCGCAGCTAATGTAGCAGGCTCTCACAGGAGACCTGTGCCACGTGGGCATGTCATTTATAGCGCTGCAATTGTGGGGCGGGTCTCCGACCTGCTAAAGAAAAAAACCCTACCGGGCCGCGTCCGCTGGCGCTGTCCCCTTCTTGGTCCACTCCCCGATCCAATCCAGAAACGAGTTGTACCAGAGCACGCTATTCTGTGGCTTCAGAACCCAGTGACCCTCGTCGGGAAACTCCAGCAGCTTGGAGGGCACCTTTTGGAGTTGCAGGGCGGTGAAAAGCTGCAAGCCCTGCGAGAAGGGCACGCGGAAATCCTGCTCGCCATGGATCACCAGGGTCGGCGTGTGGAAATCCTTCACAAAATAACTGGGCGACCATTTCGCGTACGATTCCGGATTGTCCCAAGGCGTCCCGTTGAACTCCCATAGCGGGAACCACAGCTCCTCGGTACCGCCAAACATGCTGCGTAGATCGAACACGCCATCATGGGAGATGAAGGCTTTGAAGCGCTGCGTGTGCCCCAGCATCCAGTCGATCATGTAACCGCCGTAGGAACCGCCGGCTGCAGCCATCCGGTTCGGATCTGCGTACGGCAGAGCTGCCACATGATCCACCACGGCCATGATGTCGTCGTAGGGCTTGCCGCCCCAGTCGTCCTTAATGTCCTCGGTGAATTTCTGCCCGTATCCAATAGACCCTCTTGGATTTGGCATCACGACCAAGTACCCTCCAGAAGCGAGCACCTGGGCGTTCCATCGGTAGGTCCAACTCTCGCCCCAATCGCCTTCCGGCCCACCATGAATCAAAAACAGAACCGGGTATTTTTGATTCGACTGAAAGCGTGGTGGCTTGACTACAAAGCTCTGCACGCGAGTCTTGTCGGCGCTCTCCACCCAGAATTCATCGAGCGGCGTCAGATCGTACTGGGCCAGCAAGGCGTCATTCAGGTGAGTAAGCGCCACCGGTGCGCCGCCTGTCGACGCGGCGCGGAAAATCTCGCTGGGCGCGGAGCCGCTTTCTCCGGTGTAGATCATGGTCTTGCCGTCGGAGGTCAACTGCATGTCGTCCAGGGTGCTGGCGCCACTCACGATCACCCGGCTCGCCCCACCGGCAACCGGGATCATCTCGACGCTCTGGCGGCCGCGATCCACCGCGGTGAAGAAAAGCGCTGCCGAGTCCGGGAACCAGGCAAAACTTTGCACCGGCCGATCCAGCGTGTCCGTTACCGCATTTACTCTTCCGGTCGCTCGCTCCAGCACGATAAGCCGCCAGCGGTCACTTTCGTAGCCGGGACGCTGCTGGCTCCGATAGGCCAGCCATTTGCCATCGGGAGAATACTGGGGACTCTCATCGGCGCCGGGATTGAGCGTGATCTTCTTCGATTCGCCGCCTTCGATGGGAACTACGAACAGGTCCGTGTTCGTGCTGGTGGCGGGTATCGGATCGGCATTCATGGCGTAACAGACTTCCTTTGAATCCGGCGATATCGCGTAGTCATCCGGACCTCCCAGCGAGAACGGAGGAACCTCCCGATCTCCGGGCGTCAAGTCTTTCAACGCTGTGCCGTCGACGTTCACCACCATCAGGTGCGAACGGCGTTTGCCCCGCCACTCGGTCCAGTGGCGAAAGAGCAGAGTCGTGTAACTACGCGCTTTAACCTTGTTGTTCTTCTCGGCTTCCAGGCGGCTCTTGGCGCAATTATCGTCCGGACAATCCGGATAGACGTCGCTGGTAAAGACGAACTTGTTTCCGTCCGGCGACCACAGCACGCCGCCGGCTTCGGTGGAGAGACTGGTCACTTGCCTGGGGAGTGTACCGTCTGAGTTCATGACCCACACTTGCGAGGAACCGCCGCGATTGGAGATAAAAGCGATTCGCTTAGAATCTGGCGACCAGCGGGGCCGTTCATTATCGGTGCCCTCGGTGGTAACTTGTTTGGGCGGGCCGCCACTTGTAGGCACTACATAAATTTGTTTTGGTTTTGTGTTTTGCTCCAGATCCACGCTCTGGACCGTGAACGCAACCGTCTTTCCGTCAGGCGAAAGTTGTGGTTCACCGATTCTTTGGATCTTCAGCAGCGCCTGTACGTCGAAAGGCAGCCTCTGTGCCGCCGCGGCCGCCGCGAACATCAATGCAAGGCCGACGGTTCGCACCAGTAGCATATGACTCGATTGTAAGCCAGCCGCAGCAGGGCGAGAACACCGCCGGCGTTAGAGAGCCAGCTTCCCTTGGTAGTTCATGTCGCTTAGGCGAAACTTGTGTTCAAATTTGATCCCTTGCGACTCAAAGGAAAAGACGACCTCTTTGTCGTCGGCGGAAATCTCCTTGCTCCGGGGGAACAAGAATCGCATTTCACTAGCGCCGTTCGGGCCCTCAAACTGGACATCCTCGGCGTAGATCGGGCTCTTGCCTTTGGGAATCAGCCGGGCGGCATCTATAAAACGCGAGCGCAGTGCATCGTTGCTGCTCTTGGTGTCGCGACCGCGATCCTGATCGTTCGAATCCGACGAATCGATGTCACCGTTTCTGCTGCGCCGGTTGGGTGCCCGAAATCCAACCACGGTGATAATGTAATCCTTTTGGCTGGCATCGGCGAGCGCCTTGGATTCGTCCGCAGTCAGGCTTCGCTGACGAACCAGCGCTTCCTGGACCGGCTGAGCGCTCTGCCAACGGATGGTGAGGTTCATGGACGACGCACGGCCGCCACCATTTGGATATCCTCCACCCCCGCCGTTCGGATATCCTCCACCTCCGCCGCCCGGATAGCCACCGCCGCCTGGATAGCCACCGCCGCCCGGATAACCACCGCCGCCCGGATAACCACCGCCGCCAGGATATCCTCCGATCCCGCCGCCTCCGATACCACCTCCGCGACGACCCATGCGTTGTTGGGGCTGCGCTGCTCCTTCCGGAGCGACCGTCTTGTCCTTCGCCCAAGGCGAGTCGGTAAGCAGCTTAGTGACTTCCTCGCTAGTCCATTGCGAGGAGTCCTTCGTTTTCCAAGGATCAGCCGCAAAGAGCACAATTGCGCCCGCAGTCGCAAGAATAGTGACTTGTTGAACAGCTTTTCTCTGCATCTTGTTGGGCAGACGCCCTGCCTTGCTATACCGTTACCAGAAAGCCGGGTGTGCTACCGTCTAAGTTTGTGAAGTTTTGTAATGTCAGCAGTCCTTAGCCCCCATTGCGTGCATTTTCCGTTAACCTGGGTGACAGTTGGCACGTCCTAACCAGCATTCGCTTCAAAATGAAAACAAGCCTTTTTCTTCCTCTCGCGTCCCTGACCTGCTTCGCGCTTTTCGCCGCCGCTCCCCAGGACGCTGCTCGCATACTCGCTACTTCGCCTCTTCGATTCGAGCCCGGCCCAGGAATTGACTCGAATGAGTTTATCGCGCGCGGCACTCGCTCGCGCTTCGTCTTCGAGCGCAATGCTGCGAGAGTTCAAGCTGGCGACAAGACCCTGCGCTTTGAGTTCGCAGGCACCGATCGCCACGCCCATTTGGAAGGCCTTGAGAAGCTGCGCTCCACGACCGGCATTTTCATCGGCAACGATCCTAGTAAATGGCGGCGCAGAGTTCCCAACTACGGCCGGCTTCAGATGCGCGGGCTCTATCGCGGCGTCGACTTGGTTTACTATGGCAACGCAGGCGAGTTGGAATATGACCTCTTAGTCAAACCCGGGGCCGACCCGCGGCAAATCCGGCTTGCCTTTCAAGGCAGCCATCCAAGCCTTGATCGCGATGGCAACCTGAATGCGGCGTTTATCCTGAAACGTCCGGTTGCCTACCAGATCGCCGCCAGCGGCGCGAAGATTGCAGTCGACAGCCGATTTCGCAGAAATGCCGACGGATCTTACGGGTTCGCTCTCGGCCGCTATGATCACGAGCGCGAATTAGTGATCGATCCGGTGGTTACTTTGGAGCAATATTTTGCCGGCTCCTCCCAAGACATCGGATATGCCATCGACCACGATGCCCACGGCCATCTGTATATTGCGGGCACCACCTATTCGAGCGATTTCCCGACCGCCGGACCTGCGACTGGAACGCTCCCACAGGGCGGTGAGGATCTTTTTCTCGCCATCATCGACCCTACAGCCCCTCCGGCTTCTCAAATCCTCTATGCCACTTTTATCGGCGGCAGCGGGAATGACTCATTGGGAGGTATGGCGGTCGATTCAAAAGGCTTCGTCTATTTGACAGGCACCACCGCATCGCCCAATTTCCCAACCGTAAACGCCGCTCAAACCACTTTGGGCGGCACCACCAACGCATTCGTCATGAAGCTCGACTTGTTCGAGGTTCCGCTTTACTCCACGTATTTGGGAGGCAGCGGCACCGATACGGGAAATGCGATTGCCATTGATTCCCAGGGAAGAATGTGGGTGACAGGTGGGACACAGTCCACGAATTTCCCGATCCCGAACGGCTTCCAGGCCGCGCAGGGAAGCCAGGATGCGTTCGTGTCAGGTATTGATCCGACGCAGTCCGGTTCCGGCTCTCTGTTTTTCTCCACTTACCTGGGTGGTAGCTGGTGGGATACCGGTCGCGGCATTGCGGCCGCATCCGACGGGACGATCTGGGTTGTCGGCGGCACTTACTCGTACAACTTCCCAGTCGCCGGCTCCAGCTTTAACCCCAACTACAGCTCGGGTGGCGATGCGTTCGTCGCGCAGATCAATACCACCCCCGGCGGAAGCTTCTTACAGTACGGCACATTTCTCGGGGGCGCCGGCGAGGAAGAAGCGCGCAATATTATCCTCGATGCGCAGGGCCGGGTAATCGTAAGCGGCTATACTTTGTCGCAAAACTTCCCCGTAACCAGCAATGCTCTCCAGCCGCAATACGGCGGGGACACCGATGTCTTCGTCACCATTTTGAATCCGGCCAATTCGGGTGCGGCGCAGCTGATCTATTCCACCTACTTCGGCGGAAGCAACCCAGACGTACCGTTCGATCTCAAGATGGACCCGAGCGGGAACCTGTATGTGGCTGGCTTGACCATGTCCTCTGGCTTGCCTGTCACGGCCAATGCCCTGCAATCCGCTTACGACAACACCCAGGACGCTTTCGCACTCGAGTTCAATCCGTCGACGCCCGGGCCCGCGGGGATCAAGTACTTCACTTATCTCGGAAGCGACGGCCTGCAAATCGCTTATGGAATCGATTACGACGCCACCAACAGTCTTATTTATCTGACCGGTTATACCACCGGCCCGATCTTTGACCCGTTCGGTGGACCAGGGAAGGGCACCAATCCCGGCGATCCGGATGCATTCGTAATCGGTTTCAGCACGCAAGGCGCAACCACTACTACTGCACAACAATACCGGAGACCTTCGAGGACTGTCCCCCTATCGAGACGGTGATGGGTTGAGAGCCGGGTGTGAGGCCAGTCGGAACGACCGCGTTGATCTGGTACAGTCCCGGGAATCCCGGCGCCAAACCGCAGAACGAGCTAGTCGCGGTTTTCCCGCCGATGCTTACTGATGGCGCGGAGATGCACGTGGCCAATGGAGACGACGGAGCCGGATCTCCGCTGGCCGGTTGGTTGTTTACCGGCCCCAGACCATTGAGGTAAAGCTGGGCGGTCTGCCCTTGTCGGGCCGGATTACTCGTGCCGATCACCTGATTGTTGGAATCCAGTGCGGCAACATTCCCGCCGCCGATTTCGAAGAATGCCGGCGCATAGTCGGAGAGCTGCAACGTCACGACGTTGCCGTAAGAGAAGTCGATAGTCACCTTCACCTGGGCGGAGCCTAGGCCCTTCAGTTCCCATGGGACCTGGAGATTCACCTGGCCCGGAGAGACATAGATCAGGTGCCCCGGAACACTGACATTACCCAAAGGTGCAGGTGCATCGAAGCTAACCATGGCGTAGTCGATCGCCAGCGGAAGAATTGTCGTCTTGGCGAAATCAGTGGCATCGCTTAGATTGCTTCCAAAGATCGATATATAGGAACCAGGCGCTACCGGCTGGCCCGTTTCAAAACTAGCGCCATTGAGGATGCCATTGGCAGCGATTGTAGGCACCGCACGGGCGGAACCGGTGAAGTCCCACGAAAGGCCGCCGGAGTTGGGTCCGGTCACGCTGGCGGTGAAGTCATAGTTCCCTGGTTGCGCTCCCAGGATCGGGACCGCTTGAGCGATGCCATAAGAATTGGTTTGCGAGTCGGCCGTTTGTATGGCCCCGCCGCTATTGGCGGTGAAACTAACTGGAGCGCCTGATACTGGCACTCCCGACGAATCGATCAGTTTGATGGCTATCACTCCATCCGGAATTTGTCGGCCGACTGTTCCATCGAATCCATCGCCGCTGAGCGGAATAAGATTGTTGGCGACGCCGCTACCCGATAGAAATAGATAGGGCACTCGCAATGTGGGCCCTGATCCCTGAATCGTGACCGCCCCGTAATAGGATCCTGGCTTGGGCGGCGACCCGCTGATAGTCAGGTTCACTGTGGCCAACGCGCCGCCGGCCAGAGTCAAGGCTGGCTTGTCGAGAGTCAAAGTGGCGCCGCTTGCCGAACTGATCGGCGAAATCGCTAGCGTCAAATTCACTTGGCTCGTTCCGGTGTTCGTAATCTGGATCGATTGGCTGGCCGGCACGGACGTCACTACTCCGAAAGAAACGGACGCCGGATTCGCCGTGATGGTGGTCTGAAGAGCCGTACCGGCATCTAGCTTCCCGCCTCCCAGCGCCGGAATACTCACCAGGTCAGCCGAATCGTCGCTGATGACCACCTGCGAGCCTGTATTTACCAACGCGGATTTGATCTGTGCCGGCGTGAAACTCGGGTGCGCCTGCTTCACTAGCGCGGCCGCCCCGGACACCAATGGCGTCGAAAAGCTAGTTCCCGCCGACGATGCATATCGATTTGCGCTGTACAGGTCTCCCAGCGGATCGTAGCTCTCGGCAGCCATGTAAATGTCCTGCCCCACCGCCACCAGATCGGGCTTGAGGGCATTGTTGCCGGTGGTCGGTCCCAGTGGAGAGAAGCTGGTGAGCTGGTCGAACGCGGTCGTGGTCTGCTCGAAGGCTGCCGCGTCGATATAGACGGTGTAGCCGGGATTCGAGTCGATGAAGGACTTGAGCGCCAGGCCGTCGTTGTTGGAAATCATGATGGCGGTAAGCGCTGCCCCGCTCACGTCGGGTGAGAGCAACGAAGTTTGATCCGCCATATAGAAGATGACGCCGCTCGCGCCGGCATTCTGAGCGTTGGCCGCTTTCACTGCGAAGGGACACGTGCCGCGTTCGATCAGAGCAAACGCGCCGGTCAGCGAGCCTGCGGGCAAGGCGCTACAGGCCAGACCATTGTCGCCCAGCGCCGTGACATCCACGAGCGGATCGGCCACCGCGCCGATCGGAATGTTTCCGTTGCCGAACAGGCCTACCATGAGTTGTAGATTCGAAGGCACGCCCGATCCCGGTACCTCCACCCCTTCCGTCATAAAGTGAGAGTTCGTGGTTGCGCCGACTGCGATTCCCGACGGCGCATCGCCAGGACTCGAAATAGTGCTCAGCGTGGGAGTCGAAAAGCCAGTGTCGCCCTCGTTTCCAGCCGCGATGACAACTATCATCCCCGCCTGCACCGCGCTCTCCACCGCCGGCGGAATCAGGTCGCACGGCACTCCCGCGGAATTCCCGCAAGCCGCGCCTGTATCCAGCGGGCCAGTGAACGCGGGACTGTCTAACGACAGCGACGCGATGTCCATGTGATCGTTCAGCGCGTCTTCGAGCGCCATGATGATCACGTCATCGGTGGCGCCGTCATTAACTGTAGGGGAACCGAAAACTTTGTAGTTTCCCAGATACGCTTTGGGGGCCATACCCGTAAAGGTCAAACCCGCCGCACCGGTGTTCGAAACGGCCGCGGCGCAGGAAGCCGTTGCCGTGCCGTGACCGGAACGATCGCGCGGAGAATAATCGTCGGGACGGGAGTCGGCGGCTGGGTTGTTCGGATCGCTACCGGCTGCCAATTGCTGAACATAACTGCGCGCCACAATTACTTTGTTGTTGGTGTACGACGCGCAGCCGGATACATTGCAAATCGGGTAGCCCGCCGGCATCGGTAGTGAGCTGTCCTGAAACGCGGGATGCGTCTGATCGATCCCGGTGTCGATAATTGCGATCTTGATCCCCGCGCCGGCCTTCTGTATTCCCCCCAGCGCGCCCCATGCGGCCGGGCCGTTCAGCAATACAGTCGCCCGGTTCAGATCGAGATGATGGCGGCGCAGCGGGACCACGCCCTTCACACCCGGAAGGCTCTTCAGCTCATCCACGCGTTCCTTCGGTGCGGCGACGAAGATAGCATTGGTGATCATAGTCACCGAGCCGGTCACGGTAATGTGTCGCGACGCCAGAACTTCGCGAAGGCTCCGCTGCCTGGCTTCGAGCTGCTGGCGATAGGTCCTGGCGTCGGCTGATTGGGCCGCCTCGCGCGTCGTAAATCGCTGTGCAACGGGAGGATCTTCCAATATGAGTGCGTAACGGCTGGAGGTGCTCTGTATGGATGCGCTCTGCCCGAAAATGGCCGGCACCATAGCGACCGCAATGATAAGAAGCGTATTGCGTTTCAGAAAGAACATATGATTCCTTATTGAAGACAAGACGTTAAATGCCAACAACGCCAATCTGTAAGATCGTCCTCCTAAGCGCAAGACCTTAGGGCGAACCTAAGATGGGTGTTGTTAACTTGGGCGCGGGCTCAGCGTACCGCGTTTACACTGGTTTGCAGGCCGGCCTTCAATGTTTCCAGCTTTTCGGCAGCCGCCTGCTTCACCTTCGCGATATTCTGTTCTTTGATTTTCTCATACCCGCGAACCTGATCGGGCAAGGCGGCGATCTCCAGCGCCAGCGGCAGATTGTCGGGCGTAAGATTCGCCATCACCTGTTCCATCAGTTCGCGATACCACTGGATCATCGACCGTTCTAGCCGCCGGTGGGCCGCGTAGCCAAAAATGTCCAGTGGCGTCCCACGCAGCCCCTTGAACCGCTTCAATACCAGCAGCGGAGTGCGGAACCATGAGCCCAGCTTCAGTTTCTTGTGGACTCCAAAACTTCGCAGCATCGGCGGATGCAGATTGTACGAAAGAGATTCGGGTGACGCCCACATCTCCAGCGCCCGGCGCTCAAACTCCGGCTTGGTCAGCAACCGTGCGACTTCGTACTCGTCTTTGTACGCCATCAGCTTGTACAGATACTTCGCCACCACTTCGCGCAGCGACGGCTCGCCGATCTTCTCCAGAAAATCGCCGTACGATTGCGCGTAGGACGCGTTCTGGTACTCCCTCAATTCGGTGACGCGATCGATCGATGGCTTAACTTTCGTTTCCGAGGCGAGGAAGCTTTCTACCCACGCCGCGTCTTCGTAATATTTGCGGCCCCAGGAAAATGCCTGCATGTTTCGTTCGATATCCACGCCGTTCAGCTCGATGGCCTTTTCCATCGCTTCGAGCGAGATCGGGATCAATCCGCCCTGATAGGCCACTCCAGTCAGGAAGATATTCACGGCCATGTGGCTGCCAAAGAGCGCCTCCGCCAGCCGGTTGCCGTCCACGAAGATATTACGGCCGCGATTGGTGACCGAATTCACCAGATCCACCATCTTCTCGGGGCCGCCAAACGGCGAGCGATTGCGAATGGTGTCGATGGTAGGAGCGATATCTGTATTGATCACCGCGATCGTATGCTCCGCGCGGGCAGTACTGAGATTGGTATGATGCGCCACCCCCAGCAGATCGAAGCCCAGAATCAAATCGGCATTAGCCGCGTTCACTTTGGCGGGCGCTTCGATGGGCTGTTCACTCAAGAGCAAATGCGAGACCACTGCGCCGCCCTTCTGTGCGGTTCCGGTCTGATCGAGCGTCGCGACACACAAGCCGTCGATCCACGCCGCCGTAGCCAGCAGCGCGTTAATAGTAACGACCCCGGTCCCGCCAATTCCGGGACCGATAATGCGGTAACCGTCGCCGGCCTTGGCCATCTGGCGCGGCATCGGAACTTCGGCCGGCGGAAGCTTCGGGAGCGTCTTCTTCTTTAGCCCGGTTCCCGCTTTGATTTGAACCGACACGAACGATGGACAGTCGCCCAGCGCGCAGGAATAATCCTTGTTGCACGACGACTGATGAATCCGGATCTTCTGGCCGAGTTCCGTCATCACCGGCGTCAGGCTCATGCAGTTCGACTGCTTCACGCAATCGCCGCAGCCTTCGCAAACTTCTTCGTTGATCACCAGCCGCATGGTCGGTTCCGCCAGCAGCCCGCGCGATCGCTTGCGGCGCTTCTCGGCCGCGCACTCCTGGTCGTAAATGATCACGCTGACGCCCGGGATCTGCTCCATCTCGCGCAGCGTTCGGGGCAGTTCTTCGCGCGACCGCAGCTCGGCGTTCGAAGCCAGATCGCTCGCATCGCCATATTTCTCGACATCCTCCGCCAGGACCACGGTCTTGCGCACGCCTTCGGCCGCCAGCTTACGGGTCAGATCAGGGATCGGCAGCGCGCCCACCGCAATCTGCCCGCCCGTCATGGAGACGTGGCCGTTGTACAGGATCTTATAAGTAATGTTGACCTTCGCCGCAACGCAGGCCTCGATCGCCAAATATCCCGAGTGAAACAGCGTGCCGTCGCCAATGTTTTGAAAAATGTGCGGATGATTAACGAAAGGCGTCATCCCGATCCACGGCGCGCCCTCGCCGCCCATTTGTGTCAGGAACGAAATGTTGCGATTCGGGTCATTGAGCCGCATCGCCATGGTGTGGCACCCGATGCCGCCGCCCGCTATCTGGCCGTCCAGCAGCAGCGTTGAACGATTGTGCGGGCAACCCGAACAGAAAGCTGCCGGCCGGGAGCCGATGGATTTCGGCGCGGACATTACGGTGCCCGGCGTCACCACCTGTCGAGGCGCGAGGTCCAGCACTTCGCACAAGACCTTGGCCATCTTGTCGGGATCGAGCTCGCCGGTCGAGGCGAAATGCGATTTGCCCAGGACGGCCGGATGGCCCGGAAGATCGTAGAGAATCTCGCGAAGCTGCATCTCTAGAAAGCTGCGCTTCTCTTCTACCACCAGCACTGTCTCGAGGCCGTTCGCGAAATCCTTCACGAACTCGGGCTCGAGGGGAAAGGCATTCCGACTTTTCCGATGCGAACGCCTTCGTGTACGCCCAAGTCGCGCAGCGCCTGCATCAGGTCGTAATATGATTTGCCGGTGCTGAGAACGCCGATGCGCGCTTTTGCTCCGTTGTGCCGATTCACGCCGTTCAATCGCGCGAAGTGCCGCGCGGCTTCTAGACGCCGATTGTTGACCTCGTGCTCCAGCGCCAGCGTAATCGGGGGAACGAGCCGTGGATCGCTGTATTTCTGGTAGCCCTCCGGCCAGCAGATGGTGGGATGATCGGGATCGACATCCACAGTTCCGCCGCCGTCGCACACATCCGTGACCATCTTCATCCCTACCCACGCTCCGGAGAAGCGCGACATAGAAATCGCCATCAGACCGTAATCGATCACATCTTGGGTGTTGCCGGGATAAAGGAACGGAATGCCGACATTGAAGAGGCTGAACTCGCTCTGGTTCGGGATTGTGGAGCTTTTGGAAATCGGGTCGTCACCGCACAGCACCAGCGCAGCGCAGTTCTTCCCGGTGCCGGCCAGATTGGCGTGGCGGAAAATGTCGCCGCTTCGATCGACGCCCGGACCTTTTCCGTACCAGATCCCGACCACGCCCTCCACCTTGCTCTTCCCGATCACATCGTAGATCTGGCTTCCCATGACGGCCGTTGCCGCCAAGTCCTCATTCACGGCCGGCCGAAAGTGGATGTTGTGCTCCGACAGCAGCTTCCCGGCGCGCGCCAGCGCCATATCGTAACCGCCCAGCGGCGACCCTTCGTAGCCCGAAATGAACCCGCCGGTGTTGAGCCCGGCCCGGCGATCGCGTCGCATCTGATCGATGGGCAGCCGAACCAGAGCCTGGATGCCGGTTAGATACACGCGGCCTTGTTCGAGCGTAAATTTGTCGGTCAGCTTCATAACGCCTGGATTATCCGATTCATGCTAGCATGCGCTACAGGCCATCGTTTTGGAAAGGAGTATTTTCTATGCGTAACCTGACAACGTCGTCAGCGGTTCTGGCCTTAGTGCTTTTTGCCTATCCCGGCAGAGCGCAAGACCACCCCAATCTCGCCGGTACCTGGCAGTTCGATTCCTCTAAGAGCGATCAGACCAACACCAAGGTCGCCAACGCGACTTGGGTGATCGAAGAAGGCGACAATTCCATCCACATCATCGAGACCGAAAGTGGCAACCCGAAGAAGATCGAGTTGAAGTGTTCGACCGATGGAAAGGATTGCAACATCGCCGGCGGAAAGGCGAAAGCATCTTTCTGGTTCAACGGGCTCACGCTGGTGGAGATGGAGACCCGAGGCGAACACGTCAACCGCTACAGAATGAAGCTATCGGACGACGCCAAGGCTCTGACTGTTGAGGTGAGCTCCATCGTTCCTCGGGTTGATAAGCCGGACGTGTTGGTTTTTCAAAAGCAGTAGGCGCGTCAGTTCTCCACCGTGAAATAACGGCTCCCTATCCCATCGCCGCGGCCCTTATTGTCGTACACCACCCAGCTAATCGTATGCACGCCGTTCGTCAACTTGGTCGTATCCAAATAGAAAAACCCTACCGCGCCGTTGCTGTTCGCCAAGCTCGGGAAAAAGGTCGCGATGTCGCTGCGGTATTGATTGTAAGTCGGATGCCCCACCGCCACGCCGTCCACCATAACTGTGATCGTTGACCCGTCGACCGGAATGTTGTAGCCACTCTGCGTTAAAGCCCAGCCAAAGTTCAGGTAAGCGTTACCCGATATCGTAGCGCCCTGCGCGGGCGTGTCGATGGTTCCGAATGGTTTGGAAGCTTGCGCATTGTCCACAGTCACAGTGCGGGTTCCCAGGTCAAATGTCCCGCCCGACTTATTCACCGCGATGGCATGCAGATTGTAACTTCCGTTGCCCGGCCCCGCTGCGCCGCCCGAGTTTGGCAAAAAATTCGTTAGCAGCATGTAGCCCCAACCGCCGCGATAAATCAGCGGCGCGTTCGGGTACGCTGCTTGGACATCGGGCCGCGAGTCCTCCACAAACGTCGCGTTGCCTATAAAGACCAGCCCATTCGACTCCGTCGGCTCGTTTCGAACCGGCTCGCGCCAAATGCCAACGCTCGTTACTTCGATGCTATCCAGCGCCCATCCGGTCACCGCCATCGAGCCCGCAATCCCGCTGGTATTGTTCGCCGGCGTATCGAAGCTTCCATAAGGATTGCCGGGTACCGCACTCGCGACATTCACTTGCACCTGCCCGGTTGCACTCACTGCCGGCGCCGAAACCGTCACCGCTCCGCTCAAGCCTGCCGTCGCGGTAATCTGCAACACTGCGTTGCCGGTCCCCGCGGTGGGTGAAACTGTGATATTCGGTTGATCGGACGATGCCGTCCAGCTCACACCGCTCGCTCCGTTGAACGTCAACGCGACTGTTTGCGTGCTCGTCACCAGCGACCCGCTGTATCCGAAGTTCAACGACGTCCGGCTCAACGATAGAACGCCAGATGTTCCGCCGCTGCTCACCGCCGCCGAGTTCGGATCCACCATCAACGACGATTCATTCACAGCCTCGAAATCCGTGCCCTGCAATTGCGATAGCTCGTGCAGTTGATTGTTGTCCCAGCGATCGTCCGGCGCGCCGGAGATGTACCACGCTGTCCCGTTGTCGGCTAAAAACATTCCGTATTGTTGCAGCGCCCGCAACACCACCTGCGTTTGGGGCGAAAAGCTCGCGATGTTGAAACTCGCCTTCAGCCGGAATCGCTGGCCCATGGGGGGATAATTCGTATCCGTGATACCCGAAGCCTGGTGCCGCCCGGGCCACACGAAAGCCTCTTGCGTTTGCGGAGCCGTAAACCGAAGCGCGTGATTGATCGCTCCGGCTGCAACCTCGTCGTAGCGCGCCAGGCCCGGGAAGATGGGCAGGCCGGCCGCATCGGTGGACGTCCAAGTCGCCGGCCGGAGGTTGTTCGCCTTCAGATCAAATATCGCGCCCGCAACCGCCGTCCACGAGCCATTCGGCTGTGGATATGCTCCAGAAAGTTCATATAGGACGCAGTTGGTTTGATCGATCACGACGACATGCCGGTCGCCGGTGCTGGTGCTTCCGCCCTCAATCGGCACGTTGAGTGGGATCGGATAGGGCCCCGGATCGCTCTCGCTCGCGTATTGGAACGTGATCCCCACCTTGGGCTGCGAGCTGGGCACAGTGATGAACGGTATCCCGATCGGCTCACCCAGCCAAAGACCCGAGCCAAAATCGGCATGCCCGCCGCTGGTTGGGCCTATAGTGTTCACATAGGCCGCCGATTTCGCGTCCACTGGAAGCGTGTCTACGCGCGCATTCCAAACGTTATTCGCCGGGAAGACCGGACAGCTTCCGATGGTTTGCGCCCGCGCCGGAATAACGACGGCCAGACACAGCAGCGCGAGGGTTCCCCGAGGCATTCTACGACCAGCTTAGGGCATACTTCAGTCAACTCAGCTACGCAGAATCCCCGATTGCGCTGGCATTCTTGCCTGTGAATTACTGTTGCGTCTGCTGGTAATCCGCGGGAATCGCGAATACGGAGTCAGGTATCGGGCTAGCTGAGAAGTCGGTCGATTCCATGGTCGTCTCGAACATGGAGCCGCTGGAAGATGCGGCATTCATCCGCTTCAGCGCTTCTTCCATTTGGGGCGTAAGCTTACCTTGGCTTTTCATTTCCTCTAGCCGGGCACGCGCCTGCGCCATTCCTTGCTGCATCTGTGCTTGTTGCGCCTCGTTACCAACACCCATTTTTATGACTTCGAGGACCGGCACGCCTTTCATGTCGGCCATCTTGCGCACCAGTTCGACCATCCCGCTTCGCACGCTCTGATTGCCGCGCCCGCCGTCGCCCGCCATCGCGCCCCACGGAAACTTTGCTGCGTTCCTCTGGTAGAACGCCCGCAGCTCTGGTGCGCCCGGGACATCCGAGGAGATCCAGAAATCCACTTCCATGTGCATCTTCATGCCCGCTTGCCGGCCCGAAGGGTTATCCAACTCCGCCGAAAGGACCATTTCACTTGCGTCATAGCCGCTGATTGTTTTCTTTTGTCCCGTATCTTTGACTTCCACGTTTATATCCTGCCGGCGCGACGCCTCGCCCAGGTCGCTGAACTTGGTGACTCTATAAGTCTTCTGACTCGGATCGATGTAGGTACTCGTCTGAGCGTCGAAATCGAAGATCGTGGCCGAGGACCCTCTGTCGATCTTCATCTTCTGGCCCTTGAGATAAGTCTTCGTGACGCGGTTACTCCCAGGCGCTGCAGCCGCCGTACCGCCCGACGATTTCGTGGTTGTGGTGTAGCTGAAATCCGCCCGCAGCGTCAAGGAACCGGCCATTGTCAGAAACAGAATGCACGTAGGCTTCACTGAATAAGTTTCGCCGCCAGTCGCGACCCTTTCTTGGCGTTTCGCTCCGCAACCAGCCGGTTGAACTCGGCGTCGTCCAGGTAGACCATATCGAGCCACACTTGCACCATGTCATCGACGCTGCGCTCTCCGAATCCGGCCCACATATTCGGATCGGGATTGCGGGGATTCGCGGCCGTATTGTCGTGAATGCCGATCATGTGCAGCACCGTCCCGGCCGGCAACAGAGGTGCGACATCATCGGCGTAGATGTAGTTGATGTGCCAATTGAAATTGAAATGGTCCACGGAGCTGAGAATGGTGGTGGTGTTATTCAGATTGATCGCTTCCACCGTCATCCCGCGCCCGCGCATATGCATGTGCGGCTGGAACGAGTCAATGCGTGCGTTCTTCGTCAGACGATAGTAGCCATCCGTGCGAACCACGCTATTCGGCGGAATCTCAAGCTCATCGTTCGGCACGTTTCGGATTGCAATCGACCGGACCTGATACTTCGGCGTCTCGCCCTTGGGATAAAACTTGAAGGCGATAGTGGTCTTGTTATGCTGCGCCGAACCGACCGCGAAATAGTGCATGTCGAACCGCAGCCGCGTTCCCTTCTTTAGTAACCGGCCGGTGTTGTCCGCGAAGATATCGCCATATTTTCCGACCGCATATTCGTGCAACTGTACGCCTCCCTCGGGCGTCCCTTCCGGCGCGTCCGGCTCGATCGCGTATATTACTGCGTGATGCACGATCTTGGGGTTGCTGGGCTTTATCTCCATCGCTTTGATCCAGCGATCTTCCGACATCTTCACCTCTCCGAACTGATCCAGCCACCAGTCCGGACCGTTGGGATACATGACGAAGTCCTGGTCCGTCGTCACCGTCAGATCCGGCGTACCAATAAACCACTCCTTATCGGACGTAAATGCCGGCGCCGGCGGCATGTCGGCGGGATTGCCCTGCGGCGCGCCACCGTCCACCCAGCGCGCGATGGTCGCGATCTCGTCGTCGCTCAGCGACCGGTCGTTCTTGTACTGCCGGATGCCAACCGTTTTGTCGAGGTGCCAAGGTGGCATGTCGCGGCGCACTACGCGCTCTTTGATGGAGCGCGCCCACGGCCGCGTCTCGGAATAGGTCATCAACGACATCGGCGCCGACGTTCCTTCGTGATGGCACGACTGGCAGCTCTTTTGAAAAATAGGAGCCACGTCTTTGCTGAACGTCACCTGACGTGCGCCATCCGTCTTGCCACCGTTATCCGCGCCCTGCGCGACGAACAGCATTATCAATGAACCACAGAGAAGACTACCGCTGAGCCTTAACATCGCCGCCTCCCTTGACACTCACCTTAACTTCTACGTTAGTCCAACAGCAGTGATATCCGAAATTTCCGGCCAGCTCGCCGGAGCCGTCATCCACCACTACCTGCAGGACATATTCGCCGGGCTCGCTAAAACTCGCGGTGGTGACTGCCCGGCCATCCACGACCTTCGCGCTCGCCGGATCGAACACCACTGAGCCGGGTCCCCGGTACTTGCCCCACATGGCAGTCATCCCCACTGGTTTTCCCGCCTTGACCGGCAAACCGTCATCGGTCGCCGACACGGTCAGCGTGAGGGCGCCGGAACCAGCAATCGCAGGGGACGGCGGCTCGACAAGCACCACCGGCGGCGTGTTCGAATCCACTCGCTCACTGTTTCCACCGCGTGTCGTCCGCAACCGGTCGATCATCCACACCGGCTTCAGCGTCCCGACAACCTGCTGGGTCTGACCGTGCGCCGTCAAGACCCACACCAACTGCTGTTCGCCGAAATCCTTGGGCACGACCACCTTAAAAGCGTCCTTGTGCCGCCTGATCAGGAAATGGGTCGGCTGCCCGCGATCGCCGCCGGGTTCGAAGCGGTTATCCGCTCCGACCGGGATATCCAGCTCTTCCTCGTAATTCCGATTCATGTAGCCGAACCACATGTTGAAGGAACCGTCGGGGTTAACGTCGTAACCTTCGTATACCGGCGAGACGCCTTGTCCAGTCCAGTGGCGCAGTTGCACCAATTGTGCGTTCGCCGGCCCGAGCAGCACCAGCGACAGAGCCATAGCCAAACTCGGCGGCATCAGCATGCTAGTGCCCATTCTAGATCCAGCAGCGGTTTGGAGCAATGGGCGGAAAGGGCGCCGACCTAGGGAAACTACTTATGTTGGTGAGCGTCCATCCCATAGGTACTATATGAAACGAGCTCTACTGGCATCCTTTGCCGCATTCCTGTTGTCGAGTTGTTCACCCTCCGATCAAGAACGCGCCAATGAGAGGGCGCGCGAAGCTGGTCGCGAAATGAAACGTGAGGCCGAGCACGCCTCCGACCAGCTCAAGCACGGCGTCGAAGAGCTCGATCGCAAGGCCGGCCCGAAGCTCGACCAAGCCGGACGCGAAATAAAGGAAGAAAGCCGTCGGGCCGCCGAAAAGGTAAAAGAGCGAGCGGATCATATACAAGGTTCTGACCAACCTGAACGCAAGCCGTGACCGATTCTGGGCCGTTGCGACAGCTAGTCGAGCGGTGCGCGCCAGCGAAATCCTTCAAACCGCGCTAAATCACGATCCGGGGTGATCCACTCGAATGCCTTCACATCCTCCAAGCGGCTAGACCGCCGAGTATTCGCGGTACTTACGATGTTGTGCTACACGCGGGGCAGGCAATACAAAAACGAACCTGCCTATTCTTACCCACCTGAAACAGCAACGGTTGCAACTGTCGCTGAAGTACGGCGAGCCGTATGCAAGCAGTGACCGCTCCAGCCGAAGCTTCTTAGCCTTTGCGAGGATGATCAGCACGTTTCGACCGCGTCGTGATCGAGTCGACCAGGACATCTGCCGCAGTGTATCAATGCAGCGTGCCTGCTTGGATTCGGTCCCATCCATACGGTGTATTTTGACCACGTCGCACGTCATCGGCGAGATTCAAGGTCTGCCGACGTCGCGGCTGGGGCTCAGGGGCGAAGATTTCCAAGGTTTCTGGCTCGGAAGCATGGAACGGCTTGCATTGAGCAACTTTGATGATAAGGCTTCTGCGCTTAATTGAAGAACGGTTTTCAGCGCGAAGATGTCCGTAATAACATCTCGACGATCGGACCGACTGACGCCGGTTTGATAGAACTTGCCCTACGCGAAGGTTGCATGGTGCTTACAGACGATCAAAGGACCCTCGCGCCGTTGGCTTGGCATCTGGGTGTGGATTGTAGAATCTTCAAACCGATGTTACGGTAGGCGCGTGCGCAGGTTCTTCAGCCGCTCTGGCCTTACTTGCCTCGAACAGAACTAAGTTCCAAGAACTGCTATGCTTTACAAAGCTTTACCAATCTATTTTTTCCACGGGTCCGTCTAATTATCGTAACGGTCTCTCGCTGCTATTCGCCTAAGAAGCAAGATCGCATGCACACGAAGTTCTTTTTGAGGGGCTCGGCTTATCTCCTCATTTGCTGTTTCGCCGCCACTGGATTACTGGCCGCGGAGCACCACGGAATTGTGAAGTCCTCGGGGTTGCCGGTTCCGGGCGCCACCGTGACCGCAATTAAGGGCGACAAAAAAATCGTCACTACCACCGACGAGCAGGGGGCTTACAGCTTTCCGGACCTGGAGGATGGTGCCTGGACAGTCGAAGTCGAAATGCCCGGCTTCACGAACCTCAGCCGCACGGTAAATATCGCAGCCTCCGAGATCCCACAATTCGACCTGCGACTCGCATCCCTTCAAGCTCCCAGTCAAGAACAGGCTGCGACTCCTCGGCGGCAGCGAACTGCTACGCCTGGCGCTCCGGTGGCGCAAGGCTCTGCCACGCAGGGAACCGCACCACCGCAAAACCCGGCAGCCGGTAATGGAACGCCGCCGAATCGGCCGAATTTTGCGGGACGTGGTCGAGGGGGACAAGCTGGCAATGCAGCCCGGCCTTCCATACAACAATCACTCGCTGGAGGCGGATTCCAACGTCTGGATGTGAACGCACAAGATGCCGGTAGCCTGCAAGCGGAAGCTGAGCCATCGACGCCGGGTTTGAATCCGAGTGACCTGAATCAAAGCGCCTCGGAGGCCTTCGTCGTGAATGGAAGCGTCAGCAATGGTGTGAACGCGCCCCAACAAAACGACTGGTTGGGTTTCGGCCCCGGAGGCCCCGGAGGTTTAGGGCCTGGCGGTTTCGGTGGCCCAGGCGGTCCGGACGCGAATGGTTTTGGTGTGAACGGTCCCGGCGGACCCGGCGCGCAAGCGGGTCCCGGTCCAGGGCCAGGCGGCGGTGGTCCGGGCGGCGGAGGTTTCGGCGGCGGAGGTTTCGGCGGCCGGGGCGGAGGCTTCGGCGGCGGAGGCCGGGGCGGTTTCGGAGGTCCTGGTCGCGGCGGGCCGCGCGGACCTGGTCAGAACGGACGCAATTCGTTTGGAAATGCACGGCGAAACCGGCGCAGCCAGTACAACGGCAACCTCGCGCTCATTTTGGATAACTCGGCGTTGGATGCCAAGCCTTTCTCGCTGACGGGTCAGGAGACGCCTAAGACCGCCTACAATCACTTCCGCACTACCGGCGCATTCGGCGGGCCGCTGAAAATTCCTAAGCTGCTCAGCGGTCAAAACACATTCTTCTTCCTCAACTACCAATTGACGCGAAACCGGAATGCCAACGTCGCCACCGGCCTCGTACCTACCGAAGCCGAGCGCGACGGTATATTTCCCGGTTTGTCCGTGATTCCAATTAGCCCGCAAGCTCAGTCGCTCTTGAACTTCTACCCGTTGGCAAACTTTTCCGGCAGCTCGCGCTACAACTACCAGATCCCAATCGTGAGCATTGGCAACCAAAGCAACGTAAACACTCGCGTCAGCCAGACCATCAATGCCAAAAACCAGTTAACGGGCAATTTTGCATGGCAGAACGGCAACACCACCAATCCGAACCTGTTCGGTTTTGTCGATTCCGCCAACACGACCGGGATCAACACCAGTGTGCAATGGACCCATCATTTCACCACCACTCTGATCAGCAACCTGCGCTACAGCTTCAGCCGGTCGGCTGGCCAGACCACACCATTCTTCGCCAACACGCAAAACGTATCCGGGGCGGCGGCTATTCAAGGCAACGACCAAGCACCTGCGTTCTGGGGCCCTCCCAGCCTATCGTTTTCAAACGGCATTTCAGGACTTTCGGACGGAAATTTCTCGCGGAATCATAACGACACCAACCAGGTCGGCGAGAACTTGATCTGGATTCGCGGCAAGCACAACTTTACCTTTGGCGGAGATTTCCGGCGGCTCGATTTCAATCAATTATCGCAGCAGAATCCGCGTGGCAGTTTCGTCTTTACCGGCGCCTTCACCGGAAACGATTTCGCCGATTTCCTGGAGGGCTTTCCCACCACTAGTTCCATCGCCTACGGCAATGCCGACAAATACTACCGCACTTCGTGGCTGGATGGATTTGTAAACGACGATTGGCGCATCAAGAGCAACCTCAGCATCAATGTCGGACTGCGTTGGGACTTCCAGGCGCCCGTCAACGAACTCTACAACCGCCTGGTGAACCTGAATATCGGGCCCGGCTTCACATCCGAGTCGGCCGTATGCGCCACTGCCCCGCCCTCCACAGCCGCGTCCCCATGTACTTTGGCAAGCCAGGCGGGCTATCCATCCTCACTGCTTCGTCCCGATTATCATGAGTTCCAGCCGCGCATTGGTGTGGCGTGGCGACCCTTTACGCAACATTCAACCGTGGTGCGCGCGGGCTATGGAATCTACTACAACACCTCCGTTTACCAACCACTCGCCGCTCAGATGGCGCAGCAGTCGCCTCTGTCTTACAGCGTGACGCAGCCGAATTCGTTGACCAATCCTTATACGCTCGCGAACGCTTTCCTGACGCCGGCCATCAACGCCGTACCCCAAACTTACGCGCTCGATCCAAACTTCAAGATCGGGTATCTACATTACTGGCAGGCGTCGGTTCAGCAAAACCTATCGTCGTCAATTATTCTCACGCTTACCTATCACGGCAATGAGGGCACGCATCAGTTGCAGGAATTCTTGCCGAATACCTTCCCGGCGGGATCGCCAGCAAGCCCGTATCCGTCCGGTTACGTATACATCACTTCGAACGGAAATTCCAACTACAACGCCGGCAGCGTACAACTTCAGCGCCGCTTCCGAAGTGGTTTTTCCTGGAACGGCATGTATACTTTTTCCAAGGCTCTGGACGACGCGGAGGGCCTTGGCGGCCGCGGAGGCTCCGGCGCCGCGTACGCTCAGAACTGGCTGGATCTCACGGCTGACCGCTCGCTTTCCAGCTTCAACCGGACCCACACATTGAATCTAACGCGCCCAATACAGCACCGGCCAAGGCGCCAGCGGCGGAACTCTGCTGAATGGTTGGAAAGGCGCATTAGCCAAAGACTGGACCTTCTCCACCACTTTGGTCGCGGCCAGTGGTTTGCCGGAGACGCCCGTTCTCCTCAACCGCGTCGCCACCGGAACAGGCATTACGGGAACCGTCCGCGCGGATTACATCGGCGGGTCCCTCGCCCCGACGCTTCCCGGCTACGGCTTCAACACCGCGGCTTTCGCGAACCCGCTTCCCGGTCAGTGGGGGGACGCCGGCCGAGGCATCATTACCGGACCGATGCAGTTCGGATTGAATGCGTCGGCGGGCCGCGTTTTCCGTCTCGGTGAGCGGCGCAGTTTCGATATCCGCTTCGATTCCACCAACGTGTTGAACCATGTGACCTACACTTCCTGGAACACCACCTTGGGAAACGCCCAGTTCGGACTACCGGTCAGCGCCAATGCGATGCGCACCATGCAACTCACACTGAGGTTCAGGTTCTAAGAATGCAGCGCCCCGTCATTGCTCTTTTTCTGTGCGCTTGTTTGTCCGCTAATGCGCAGCAGCCCGCGCAGAATGCCGCTAGCGGTCCGGAAGCGAATCTGCGTTTCGCGACCACGACGCAGTTAGTCGTGGAGGATGTCCTGATCAAGGGCAAAGACGGCAAGCCGGTCCTCGGTCTTAAACCCACCGATTTCACGATCACCGAAGACGGGAAGCCGCAGAAGATCAGTGTTTTTGAATTTCAAACGCTGGAAGAGGAGCTGGCTGGCGCATCTTCCGGCCCGAGCAAGCTCGGCGCGGAGACGACCATAGCCAAGCCGCCCGAAAAATCCAGCGTCAAACCCCTCACCACCATCCAAATCGCGCCGGAAAGAGCAGGAGATCTCAAATACCGCAATCGCCGCTTGATGGTCATGTTCTTTGACATGACTTCGATGCCGATCCAGGACCAGAGGCGGGCGCAAACCGCCGCCTTGAAGTTCTTGCAAACCCAGATCACGCCCGCGGATCTGGTGGCTATTATGACCTTCTCCAGCGACGTGAAAGTGGTGGACGATTTCACCGACGACCGGGATCAGCTCGCAAAGGACATTCGAAACTTGACTATCGGCGAGGGGCAAGGCTTCGAAATCAGCAACCAGGATGACAGCGCCTCCGACACCGGCGCGGCCTTCCAGCAGGACGACACCGAATTTAACATCTTCAATACAGACCGCCAATTGTCCGCGCTTGAAACAGCCGTCAAAATGTTGGGTTCGCTCAACGAGAAAAAATCGCTCGTCTATTTCGCTAGCGGCATCCAGCGCAATGGTCTCGACAACCAGGCGCAACTTCGATCAACTATCAATGCTGCTATTCGCGCCAACGTCTCTTTTTATCCCATTGACGCCCGCGGCCTAGTGGCGCAAGCTCCCCTCGGCGACGCGACCAAGGGTTCCCCCGGCGGCCAGGGCATGTACTCCGGTAACTCCGCTCGATCATTGACCGGCAATTTTCAGAATCAGCAGGAGACGCTGTATACTCTGGCCGCGGACACCGGCGGTAAGGCATTGCTCGATAACAACGACCTTTCGATGGGCATTGTCCAGGCGCAAAAGGACATGACCAGCTATTACATCATCGGCTATTATTCGAGCAACGCCGCTCTCGACGGCCATTTCCGCCGCGTGAAGATCACGTTGAACAATAGTGCGCTCGCCGGCAGGATCGCCAAGCTGGATTACCGCCAGGGATACTACGCGGGCAAGCAATTTAACAAATTCAGTGAGAGCGATAAAGAGCGGCAGCTCGCGCAGGCCTTGGTGCTGGGCGATCCCATCACCGACATGGATATTGTCATGGAGCTGGACTATTTTCGACTGGGGCGCGATCGCTACTTCGTCCCGCTGGTGGTCAAGATCCCCGGCTCTGAAATCGAGCTGGCCCGGCATGGCGGCGCCGAAAGCACGCGCTTCGATTTCATCGGGGAGATCAAAGACTCCAAGGGCGTCACCGTGGGAAATGTACGCGATAACATCCAAGTGAAACTAAAAGGCGAGAGTGCTCAGCAACTGGCCAAGACCACGCTCGAATACGACACTGGCTTCACATTGGCGCCGGGCGCGTACACGGCCAAGTTTCTTGCCCGAGAAAACGAGACCGGTAAAATGGGAACCTTCGAAACCAAGTTTCAAGTGCCTGACCTCGGCACTGAACAGAAATATCTGCCCATCAGTTCGGTGGTGCTGAGCAATCAACGCCAGAAGCTCGACGAAGCGGTGGCCACCGCCGAAAAAAACAAGAAGATTCTGGCCGCGCACCCCCTCATCCAGGACGGAGTGAAATTGGTCCCGAGCGTGACCAGGGTCTTCCGCACCGATCAGAATCTATACGTCTACCTGGAAGCCTACGAACCGGCCGCCGAGGCCACCCAGCCGGTAACGGCTTATGTCAGTTTCTACAGAGGCAAAGTGAAAGCCTTTCAAAGCGAGACGCTAAACGTGTCCGAAGGCTTGAACCCGAAAACCAAGGCGGTCCCGCTCCGTTTCAGCGTGCCATTGGCAAAGCTGGAACCCGGTAGATACACTTGCCAGGTGAGCGTGATGGATCCGACTGCCCAGAAGTTTGCCTTCTGGCGCGCACCTGTCGTGGTTTTACCTTAGAGCTTTAAGGTAGCCGAGCGCGCAAGTTCTTCAAATTTCTTAGACCCTCTTGCGCTACCTCCTGGTCGGGGTCCCGCGACAGAGTTTCGAGAGCCGGTATGGAATCGCGATCGCCACTCTGCGCCAGCACCTGTGCCAGCCCGATCTTTTCATCCTTCGTCACTGTAGGATCCTGCAACGCCGGATAAAGCGCCTTGCGAACTTCCGGATCGCGGGCCAACTCAGTCAGATATGGCCGCGCCACTCCCTTATAGCCCGACGAATTCAGATTGTCTACCAGGTATTTCAGCGGATCGAATTCGCCCATCTCGCGCTTGCCCATCGATACCAGCGCGAAAGCGAGTGAAAGCCGCGGGCCGGTCTTGCGCTCATTGGAAAAGGCCATTTCGACCGTCGTGCGATCGTCAGGATTTTTCAGCCGCGCCAATCCTTCCCCCGCAGCCTCGCGCAGGCCATCGTCCTTGTTGTTCAGATAACTGGTGTAGACGCTATGGCTGTGTTCGTCCGGTATCTCCGCCATGGCCGTGAGCGCGGCGCGTTTCACTTTCATGTTCTTGGAACGGTCCAGCACATCGCGCAGATCGTTGATGCCATCCCGGTACATCAGCAGGCCGGTAGTCTCGATAGCTGCGCTCTGAACCCTCTCGTCCAGGTCATGAACCAGGAAGATGATGCTCGCGCCCGCGCTGGGGTCGCGTATCTTCTGGATCGCAACCAGGGACTCATAGATCAACGGTGTGTCCTTGGAGTGCAAGGCCTGCTCGAGTTCGGGCAGAGCCTGGCGGCCACGCAGGATACCGGCGGCGCGAGCGGCATTGGCGCGCGATTCCATGCTGGCCCCTCCCTGCACCAGCCGTCCCAGCGCCTGAATCACCTCAGGCCGAACCTGGATGTAAGGATCGATCACCTGATCGTTGGTTTCGGTGAACCTGCTCTTGATGGATGTCCCCATCCGCCGCAGCGGCGCCGTCAGACCGGTCTTCACGTAGCCGGGCACATAGAAGTTCACCAGGCCGTCGGTGGCGCGTATCTGAACTTCGGCGTCGTTATCGATGGTGGCCTTGATCAGCGGATTGAGACTGGTCTGTGTGCCGATATCGGTGATCGCCTTGACGGCCTCCAGGCGCACATCCAGATCCGGATCAGAAAGAAATGGCTCGATTCTCGAAATCTCCCCCGAACCGCCTTTGCCTAAATCACGGACGGCTTTGACGCGCTGCTTGGCATCTTCCTGCGCGGCCCAGCCAACGCCAGCCAGCAGAAAACAGCCCAGGATTATCCACGTTATACACTTACTTCGGTACATAAGACTTTAGACGTACTCAGCGAACGAATTCGACTTTGACTTTCTTCGAAATCAGACCAGCCTCGTAACCCATATCCAGCAGCTTTTGAGCAGCCTGCGGCACCAGCTCGCCGCAGTCGACAGTGAAATGATTGACGTACATCCCGACAAACTTCTCGGCCAGCCGCGGCTCCAGGTCTCGGGCAAATTGCAAGGCGTAGTTCAGCGACTCTTCGCCGTGGTCGAGCGCGTATTGAATACTCTCGCGCATCAGGCGGCAGCATTCCGATTTCACGTCGTCCGCCATCGACCGCAAGAGCACGTTGCCTCCCAGTGGCAACGGCAGATCGTAAACGCTCTTCCACCACCGGCCCAGGTCCATCACGCTCTGAAATCCGCTGCGGCCATAGGTCAACTGGCCTTCGTGGATGATCAAGCCGGCATCCACGGAGTGCTCGGCGACGGCGTCGAGAATCTTATCAAACTGAATGACAACCGCCTCGAAGTCCGGCTCGAACAATCGCAGTGCCAGATAGGCGCTGGTCATTTTTCCCGGCACGCCGATCTTCTTTCCTTTGATTTCTTCCGGAGCCATTGGCCGCGCGCTTACCAGAATGGGCCCGTACCCGTCGCCCACGCTAGATCCGCTGGCCATCAGGACATACTTGTCGGCGACGTATGGATAAGCATGGTAGGAGATCGCGGTCAGCTCATAAGCGCCCTCCATGGCCTTACGGTTCAGGGTCTCGATATCCTCCAGAACGTGGCGAAAATTGACCAGCCGGGAGCGCACCTTCTTGGTCGCCAAACCGTAGAACATGAATGCGTCATCGGAGTCGGGGCTGTGGGCGCAAACAATCTCCGTGGCGGAAGTCGAGAGCGTCATAGGGAGCAGACTTAACACTATAACAGACAGGACGTCCGCGGACGGATGAAAAGTTGCCGTGGGCTGGCGTGCGCCGAGCGGCTGAATGGTTTATCTGACTTGCAAACCTTCCAGGTCCGGCCGCAGGTCCTGGAGTGCGTTTTCGAGCGTTCTCAAGCCATCCTGCGCGGCTGACAAATTGCCGCTGCGGCCCAGTTTCTCGAGCGCCAGCGCCGCCTCGAAGACATCCTTGGCGCCGAAGGTGGACACCGAGCCCTTCAGACTATGAGCGTTATGCTCGACGCCGGATGCGTCGTTGGCGGCAACCGCGTTGCGGATCTTCTCGAGCGCCCGCGGGTAATCATCCAGGAAGAGTCCTACTACTTCGCGCAGCAGTTCGAAGTCTCCTCCCACGCGGCTCAGCGCGAGCGCTTCATCCAAGTGGGCAAACTGCTTTTCAGCCACCGTTTTTTGGTCAGCCTTCGACTCCATGGAACAGCCTCCTGGCACTACAGATTCAATCAAGTTCATCAATTCAGATACGCGAATAGGTTTGCTGACGTATGCGTCCATACCCGCTTTCAGACAACGTTGCCGGTCGGAATCTCCGGTCTGCGCGGTCATCGCCACGATCGGAAGCCGCTTGCCTGAAATACGTTCCATTTGGCGAATGTGAGCGGTCGCCTGCAGGCCATTCAGCTCCGGCATCTGGATGTCCATCAACACCAGGTCGAACTCTTCCCGCTGCAGCATGGCGATGGCTTCCCGGCCGGAGCCGGCCACCTGCACGTGATGCCCTTCCCGCTCAAGCACATGGGTGGCAAGTCTTTGATTGACGGTGTTGTCTTCCGCCAGCAGAATGCGCAGGCTGCGTTTGTCACCCTGGCGGGGAACATCCGCCAAGCGGGCCGAGCGGTGCACGGCCTTCTCGCCAGTTAAATTCATCGTGACGGTGAAATAAAAAGTGGCGCCTTGGCCGGGCTGGCTTTCCACCCAGATTCGTCCATCCATCATTTTTGCCAGACCCGACGCGATAGACAATCCCAGCCCAGTGCCTCCGTACTTCCGCGTGGTGGACCCATCCGCCTGCGTGAACGGGTCGAAAATGACGCGATGTTTCTCTGGCGGAATACCGATGCCTGTATCTCGAACGCTGAACAGCAGCGTCACTCTCGAAGCCTGGATGGACTCCTGGCGCACGCTTACCGCAATTTTTCCTGCGTGCGTGAATTTGATGGCATTGCTGACCAGGTTCATCAGGATCTGCCCCAGCCGGTGAGGATCTCCGATCAAATGGTCGGGCACATTGTCGCTCACCACGTACTCGAAGCGCAGGTTGTTCAAAGAGGCTCGCAGCGCCAACGGTTTCAGCACCTCCGCCATCAGAGTCCGCACTGAAAGGTCGAGGCGGTTCAGCGCCAGCTTGCCGGCCTCGTATTTCGAATAATCCAGGACGTCGTTCACTAGGAACAGCAGCGCTTCGGCGGAAGATCTTACTAGATCGATGTACTCATGTTGATCCGGCTTTAAGTCTGTTTGCAGGGTCAGATCTGTCATGCCCAGGATTCCGTTCAGGGGCGTCCGTATCTCATGCGTCATGTTGGCGAGGAACTCGCTCTTGGCCGCACTGAGCGCCTCGGCCCGTTCCGCCACCTCGCGCGCCAGCTTTCGTTCGGTAACGTCGCGGTAGGTGCTCAACAACTGCAAAGGCTGACCAGGCAGGTCCAGCATGGTGAACGAAACATCGAACGTACCGGAGCGGCCATTGCTGAAGCGGAATTCCCGGTCCAGAAAGATTCCCCCGCCACGGGAAGCGTACTGCCCGGCGTAATGACCGCGAATGGCGTGCTCATCTTCGGCCCAAAACAAAGTGGCGATGTCCGAACCCTCAATGGCATCCACCGTTCTACCTACCATCGTGGAAAAAGCCCTGTTCGCTTTCAAAATGGTTCCGATCTGATCCGTCAAAACCGTGGGATGCTGGGACGCTTCCCAAATCGATCGAAACACCGCTTCCGATTTCAACAGAGCCTGCTCAGTCCGATGACGCTCCGTAATATCGATCCCGGTAGTAACCACGTACTCCACTTGGCCGTCGTCCCCGAGCAGCACGGCGTTGGAGAACGAAATCTGACGGCCCTCACCCGATTTGTTGATCCATTCATTTTCAAAAGCTAGGCGTGCCTTTTTGGAGACTAGGGTTTCGAAGCGCGTGCGCGTAGCGGCTTTTTCCTGCGGGCTGATGAAGACGTCCCAGAAGATCTTGCCCTTGAGTTCAGTCTCGCTATATCCGGTCACCTGCTCGCAAGCTCGATTGCTGCGAATAATGCGACCTTCCGGATTCATTACGATTACTAACGCGCTGGAGGCCTGTAACACGACCGCGGTGAGATCGCGCTCTTTGGCGAGTTCGGCCCGGATTCGATTCTGAGCGTTGGCAGCGTCGTCCACGGACGAAGTTCCGGTTTTGTCGTACTTGTACAAATCGCCCGTTGGAGCCACACGAAGCCCTGCTAGTTCTTTATCGGCGGGTCCTGCGCGGATTATTATGAATATTCCGGTTTAGTTCAATGTCCTCTGAACACTACACCCTCACCGTCCCATTAGAATGCCGCTACCTGCTCCATGTGCCTGACCCTCTCACCCCTAACCCATTGCTCGTGCTGGGATTGCACGGTTATGGCTCCAACCCGGAAGCCATGTTGCGTCTCACCACCGCCCTAGTCAGCGAACACGCTGTCGTAGCCTCCCTTCAAGCGCCGTACCAGCACTACGCCAACCTAGGGCTCCCCAACGCCGAATCGGTCCCCGCCTACAACTGGGGCATCCGCCCGCATTGGCAGTCCTCGATACGGCTGCACCACGAAATGGTGCGGAAGACCCTGGCAGCCCTCCGCGAGCGCTTCGGTGTCGGACCGGAGCGCTGTCTGCTGCTCGGCTTCTCGCAGCCGGTCGGACTTAGTTACCGATTCGTCGCAACACACCCCGGCGAGGTGGCCGGCGTAATCGGGATTTGCGGCGGCATCCCTCGCGATTGGGAAGAAGACAAATACCAGCACGTGCAAGCTGCTGTTCTGCATATTTCGCGCGACGAAGACGAGTTTTATCCGCTAGATGTGGTATCAAAGTTCGCCGAGCGGCTGCGCCGGCGCGCCTCCGACGTCGAGTTTCACTTGCTACCCGGCCCGCATCGTTTTCCATCCAAAGCAGGCGAGATCGTCAGGCCCTGGATCGAACGAGTGTTCCCGGGATCTAGGGGATTTACCGCATTGAAGCCTTAAGCGGAAGACGCTAGCCTGAAGACGTGAAGCGATTCATTGTAGCTACCATCGCGTCTGCCTGCATGCTCTCCGCCCAAGAGAGCAGCGTCACCACCACAACCGCTGTCGACATCAATGGCCATCGCATAGCCGACGGTCCGGCAGTGATTCATAGCAAATCGGACGGCCGCTCGGAAACAACCGAGGTCATGCAAGCGATCAACGGACGCACGGTTCCGATTGAACGTGTGGAGCAGCGCGTGATAAGCGAGGATTCGTCGGGGCGGGTAGTGGAGCGGCTGATCCGGCGCTACGATCAGACCGGGAATCCGACCACGCCGGTCAAGGAGATTATCGCGGAGCAGAAGCGACCGGATGGCAGTTCGACCAAGCAGATCAGCACTTATCGCGGCGATATCAACGGCGGTATGCAGCTGATCGAAAAATCGACAACAGAGACTCAGACCAGCGGCTCTACCGAGAACGCGGAGACCGTCGTGCAAAGGCCAACGGTCAATGGATCCCTCGATACGGTGGAGAAGCAAAGCACGGTTAAAGTGAAGCAGCCCGCCGGCTACACCGAGGACAAAACCACGTACCGCAGAGATGGCAACGGTGGCTTCCGGGAGACCGTTCGCGAAACCACCGAGCATAGCGACCAGGGCGCGCAGTCGAGTGACAGCACGGCCGAGTACGAACTGGGCCCCACTGGTCAGTTGCAGCTGCACAGCCAGAAGGTCACCAAGACAGTGACCGCCGCGGACGGCTCCAAAGACCAGGTGGTGGATATCTTCGGTCAGAATGTTCCCGGCACCATCGACCCCGGCCGGTTAAAGCTTCAGGAGCAGCAGTTGATTCAGAGGAGGCCCGGCCCCAACGCCTCGGTAACCCAGACTCTGAGCGTGCGCCGGCCGACCGTATCCGATCCGACGGCGCTCGGTCCGGCGCGGCAGCTCTCAGAGACCGTGTGCCGCGGCAAGTGCGATCAGTAAGTAGCGCACGCACTCGTGCGTGCCGCGTTCACATTCGTGTGAACGCCCGGGTTCTACCCGTGCCCCAACCGCATCCGGCTCGCTTACGCGGGGCGAAGCGCAGCCTGTCCGACCGCGACGTGACGGAGCGAGCTTGCTCAAACAGCTACTACTTCAGCGTCAAGATGGTCTTCAGGAAGAGGTAGACCATCCTCTTGCAAAGCAGCGACGTAACCGTCGATGGCCTCTTTTATGTTGGCGAGAGCTTCCGCTTTAGTCGTGCCTTGTGAAATGCAACCCGGCAGACTTGGACACTCAACCACCCAAAGCGGTCCTCACCGCGATAAACCAAAACTTGATGCATTTTGCTTCAGCCGGCGCCTGCTCTTACCCGTGCCCCAGCCGCATCAGCCAGCCTAACCCGATCAGCGCCGCGATGAAGTAGGCAAAACAGCGCAGGCCGTAGCGCAGCCGCTCGGCGTCGGTTCGTTTGGTGATCACTCCCAGAACAACGGAAGAAAAGAGTGCAAACAGCACCGCCGCCTCAAAATGGGACAAATTCATTTTCGGCATTAGTCTTTCTTCCCGATCGCGATTTCGTAGGCGTCTTCGATCGCCAGAATGTTCAAAAGCCCCGCCGCCACCAGGAACTTAGTCCCGTAATCATGCACGTGTCCGGCCATGTCCGGCTGCGAATATCCGAGCCAGGTGGCTAGCAGATAGAGAAGCCCGGACGCCAGGTCTCCCAGGAATCCGCCGACATAGATGATGGTCGTCAGGATATCGCCGGTCTGCGGCTGGAACATCGCACCACGCATCATCAGGCCCAGCAGAAACATCGAGAGCACCGACACCAGCAGCAGCGTGCCGCGACCCTTGCGTTTCAGCAGGAAGTGGCCGCCACCGGGTATCAGCCAGCCCAGGCCAACCACCGGCGCCCAGGCGCGAACCGGCGGCGCCGAGCCTTTATTCTGATCTGTTGCCATTGTCCTTAGTTTACCAAGCCAGGTCCCCAGGCGTTGGCGGCCTCTATCATGAGAACATGCCGGCCCGTATCCAATTGCTGAACATCGACTACTACCTCCCGATGGCATTCAACGCCCTCCGCATCATCTTCATCCTTGTGTTCGCCTACATCTGCACGCGCGCGGTGGGTCGAGTCTTGCTCGCTCTGCGAAACTACAGCGTGCGCATGATGCTCAAAGCCGGGGGCGGAACCGAATTCGAGGTGGAAAAACGCGCCACCACCATTGGCGGCCTAGCCAGGAACAGCATGTTCGTGCTCATCTGGGCGATCGCGTGGCTTATGGTGCTCAAAGAAATGAACTTCGACGTTCGGCCGCTGCTGGCCGGCGCCGGAGTCGCGGGGGTAGCCATCGGATTCGGTGCGCAAAACGTGATCAAGGACGTCCTGGGCGGTCTGTTCATGATGATGGAGAACCAGCTCCGCATCAACGATGTGGCAATCATCAACGGCAAAGGCGGGCTGGTGGAAGAGATCAACCTGCGGACCACCGTGCTGCGCGCGGAAGACGGCGCAGTGCACATCTTCCAAAACGGCAGCATCCAGAGCCTCGCGAACCTGACCCGCGAATATTCCTATTACGTCTTCAGCATCTCGGTTGCCTACAAAGAAGACACCGGCCACGTGATCGCCGTGCTCAAAGAATTGGGAGAACAGCTCATGGCCGACGATCCCTATCGTTCAGCGATCCTCGATCCGCTGGAGATCATGGGAGTCGACAAACTGGGCGATTTCGCGGTGGTGATCAAGGCCCGTTTCAAGACCTTACCGAGCCAACAATGGCTGGTGGGTCGTGAGATGAATGCCCGAATCATAAAGCGCTTCGGAGAAGCCCGGATCGATATGCCGTTTCCCACTCAAACCATTCAATTCGCACCCGAAAACTGGACAGGACTACGCCAGGAGCTGAAACAAGTGGTCCGCGAGGTATTGAAGGAGGAAAGGGCCTGACTAACGGTTAGTTTCCCTTAGTCAGGTGTTCACCCGAGGAGTTTGTAACGTATGAGGCCGATATAAGAGCATGGTGGTTCCTGTCCTTTTTTTCTTTGCGGCGCTGTCCGCCAAGCAGGATCAAACTGCGCTTCGTTCAGGCTGCGACGCGACGGCCCAGGTCATCGCCAGTCTGCCGGGTGGAACACCCGTCGAGATCCGTTTTCGCCTCTCCGACGGCTCGGACTGCTTCAAGGTAGCCGCACTCCTCGATGGCAAGCTGGTCATGGGCTACGTTCCGGCTTCTGGACTGGCCGGCCTGGACCAATTTGAAAAAGGCCGAACTTCGGCCGCATCGGCTGACACCATCCGCGAGCTGCGTCCCATGGAAGCCGCGAGTCAAAAGCTGATTGTGCACTCCGGCGATCTATCTCTCGAACGCGCCGCGCAACTACTCGCCGCCAATCAGCCCGCGCAGGCACTGGAACTGCTGGAGCCCGCCGTGAAACGCCATCATAACGACCCTAACGTGCTGCTGCTTACGGGCCTGGCTGCATACCGGTCGGACCAGCTTCGCGCGGCGCTCGACTATTGGAAGCAGTCGCTCGATCTGGCTCCGAACGATACGCTCGCCCGCGTCTATGAAAGAGTGCGCCGGGAGGCTGAGGCTGACCATAGCGGTGAAAAGCTCTTGGGAATGCACATCGCGCTGCGATACGAAGGCGAAGCGCTTCCCTCCGACACGGCGCGGGCCATCTTGTCTACTCTGGATGAAGATTACAGCCACATCGCCGCCCAGCTAGGCTGCTCGTCGGACGAACGAATCGTCGCGATTGTACAGAGCCGGGATGCGTACCTGCGCGGCACAGGCGCGGCGGAGTGGAGTGGCGGGGAATACGACGGACGCATCCACATCGCCTGGACCGAAGGAAAGCAAGTGGGTCCGCAAATGCGCCGTGCGCTGGCGCATGAGCTGGTGCATGCGTGCCTCACCAGCATTCCATCCGGAGGCGCGCCCTGGCCGGCCTGGCTGCAGGAAGGTCTGGCGCAGAAGCTCTCCGGCGATCAGCTCTCGGCCGCCTCGCGCGATCAATTGCGCCAACTCGCTGCAGCCCACCAGATCCCACGTCTCGAAGACCTCCACCAGGATTGGTCGCAGCTAAGCCTCGAAAACGCGCGCTTGGCTTACAACCTCGCGCTCGCGGCCGCTGATGCTCTCTACGACAACTACTCCAGCTCCGGCATTCGCAACGTCGTGAACAATCCGCAAAGTTTGTCGCAAGTCACGGCCGCGCTCGATAAGAAGCTCGGCCTCTAACAGTAACGCTTCCAACTCCACAGCGAGAAACACCTCTTTGGTTCGGTGAGTCCCACTAGCGCCGCCGGTGCGGCCCTCATTCAACACAAAAAATCGCGAATCGAGCGAAGTCCCGGCAAATCGCTTCGACGATAATCAACAGAATGAATCCTCCGAGCGCCGGACGCAGCGGCGTCAAGGCGAGGAGTGGCAAGGTGGACGCGGAGAACGCGGCAGTGAACGAGGAAACCGCGGCTGGGAAGAAGAAGGCTACGGCGACCAAGGCTCCTATGGCCAGCCCCATTCCCAGCCAGTATCGGACCCAGCGCTGGGATCGCGAAGATTACGGGCAGGAAGGCCGCTACGGTCGCGAAGGTGAATACGGCTCCCGTGAAGGCTCGCGTGGTCAGTTCGGCGGAAGCCAGCAGGGCGGAAGCAAGTACGGCGGAAGTCAATACGGTGGCGGCCAACAAGGCTGGCACGCCGGACGCGGCCCGAAAGGCTATCGCCGCTCCGATGAGCGGATTCAAGAGGAAATCAACGACCAACTTACTCAGCGTGGCGACATCTATGCCACTGAAAATCATGGTCAAGGTCACTAGCGGCGTTGTGACTCTGACGGGGACTGTGCAAGATCGCAACGCCAGGCGCATGGCTGAAGACTTGGCCGAATCCGTTTCAGGCGTCCAGGAAGTTCAGAATCAGCTAAAGGTCAGCGCCTCTGGCAGCGGAAATGGCTCGAACAAACAGAACGAGAGCCAAATGACCTCCTCATCTTCTTCCTCCAAGCGCTAATTGGCACTAGAATGTGGGCGGCTCTCAACGGGCCTTCTGCTTTCTGCTTCTGCCTTCTGCCTTCCGCCTTCTGCCCCGATTGCTATCCTGATACTTAAGCCATGCCCTTCTCCTCCATCCCGGAGGCCCTCGAGGATTTCCGGGCCGGCCGGATGCTGGTGATCGTCGACGACGAGGACCGCGAAAACGAAGGCGACCTCACCATCGCGGCAGAAAAAGTCACTGCCGACGTGATCAACTTCATGGCCAAGCATGCCCGGGGCTTGATCTGCCTGTCGCTAAGCGCTGAGATCTGCGACACGCTCCACCTGCCCCAGATGTCGTCGAGAAACACCTCGCGTTTTGGTACAGCTTTCACCGAATCGATTGAGGCCGCCGAAGGCGTGACTACCGGTATCTCCGCCGCCGACCGCGCCCGCACCATCCAGGTGGCCATCGATCCTTCAAGCCATTCCACCGATCTGGTGCGGCCTGGTCATGTTTTCCCGCTGCGCGCCCGCGAAGGCGGCGTATTGGTTCGCGCCGGACAGACCGAGGCCGTAGTAGATCTGGCGCGCCTCGCCGGACTCCGGCCGGGCGGCGTCATCTGCGAAATAATGAACGACGATGGCTCAATGGCGCGCGTACCTCACCTCCAGGAGTTCTGCGCGCGGCACGGCCTGAAAATGATCTCGGTGGCCGACCTGATCCGCTATCGTCTGCAAAATGAGCGCTTCGTCCAGCGCCAATCGGAGGGCTGCCTGCGGACCGAGTTTGCCGACTTCAAGACTATTGTCTACGCCAGCACGATCGTTCCGGAGATGCACCTGGCGCTGGTCCACGGCGAGATCGCGGGACGCGGGGATGTCCTGGTGCGCATGCACTCGCATTGCACTTACGGCGACGTCTTTGGCTCGGTGGAATGCCAGTGCCAGCGAGTGCTTCGGAAATCGCTGGAATTGATCGCCGCCGAGGGCGCGGGCGTGCTGGTCTATCTTCACCAGACCGGTCCCGGCTTTCGCAATCACAGCTTCGGCACTCCTGACGGCCAAAAGCGCCTGCAGCACGAAAGCGGCATCGGCGCGCAGATCCTTTCCGACCTGGGCTTGCATACTATACGCCTGTTGACCAACCATCCACGCAAGGTGGTCGGTCTGGATGCCTATGGCATCGAGATCGTCGAGCAAGTGCCGGTTTAAAGGTGGCCCGAACTTCCTACGTGCTAGCCTCGTAATAGCAACAGAGAGGTTCTTATGACAAATCTACGCCGTTTTGCCGTCCTTTTGGCGCTCCCGATAGCCACTTGGGCCGCTGATTCTGCCCTCCTCAAGCTAGTGATGCCCGACGCCAAGGTGATCGCGGGAATCCAAGTGAACCAGACCAAGAACTCGCTGTTCGGCCAGTATGTGCTCTCCCATATGCAGATCGACGACGCAGGCTTTAAGAGCTTCATCGCGCAAACTGGCTTCGACCCGCGCCGGGACGTCAGCGAGATCATGATTGCGTCCAATTGGGAATCGAACAGCGCGGCCAGCCGCTGGCTGGTGATGGCCCGTGGCGCTTTCGATCTCGGCAAAATCGCTAATGCTGCTCAGGGTAACGGCGTCACGACATCCAACTACCAAGGCGTCAACATCCTCGTTCATTCCTCGGCCGCCAAGCCGGACGTCGAAAATGCAATCGCCTTCTTCGATGGCACCAGCGCGGTTATGGGTGATCTGGCTTCGGTCCAGGCGGCCATTGGACGCCAGAGGAGCTCGGCTGCGCCCAGTAACCAGCTTCTGGCCAAAGTCAACGATCTCAGCTCGAAAAACGATTTCTGGTTTGTCACGCTGGTACCTGTGTCGGAATTCGCGGGCGCAATGCCCGATCCGAATTTGAGCGGCGCCATGAAGGGCAATCTGCTTGCCGCCATCAACGAAGCAAGCGGCGGCATCCGCTTCGGCGACACGGTCAATATCTCGGCCGAGGCGATTACGCGCTCGGAAAAGGACGCGCAGGCGCTGGTCGATGTCGTGAAGTTCGTCGCCGGCATGGTCCAACTCAACCGCCAGAACAACGCGGCGGCCGGCCAGGTGGCCACGCTGCTGGATACATTGGACTGCAAGGCGGCCGGTAACGTCACCACCATTTCGCTGGGGATTCCTGAGCTGCAACTGGAGCAGATGATCGACATGATGCGGCAACAAAGCCACGATGCGCATAAGAAACCCGCCCCTCCGCAGGGCAATTGAGCGCCTTGGCGGCAGAGTAATTCAACCCACACTCTAAGATCTTTGGCCCAAAGGTGAGAAGAACCAGATCACTTCCCCACCTTCTTTGGGCAATCGCATGTATCACCATGTTTCTTCAAGGGATCGAACGGGCCGCTGGGCACGCCGCCCAAGCATAAAAATTACTGGCGGCAAGGTAATCGGTATACATCCCGGACTCTCGATCACACATGCGGCAGATCTTTTTTCCAAATTGTCGTAATTCTTTTGGAGCGAGAAGTCGATAAGAATCAGATGTTAGGCCGGGGCGCCTTATGGAGCGCCCGGGAAGCGGCACCTGGAATTTTAGCTAGGGACCATTAACCTGGCACTTGAATTGCTGAATGGTTGTGGTATGATTTTGAGAGCTAGACTGCGTACCTCTCCGGCCGGTGAGCGCTGCCCCCGGTCGTTAAGCTTCAGAGTTCATTATAGTTTAGTCATTCTTTGTAACGACTTGAACCTTTCTGAAGGATCGCGCGTCTAAACGTGTTGAATACGGGAACTAGAACGAGCAAGAAAGAATAAGAAGGAGTTAAACCCATGACGAAGACCGAGTTAAACAAATTTAAAGAAGTCCTGGAAACCAAACAGGCTGAATTGGCGCAGGTACTGAGAAACCGCGAAGGGATTGCGATCGAAAAGAGCCCGGACGCCCTGGATGAAGTCCAGAATGCGGCTGAGCGCGAATTGGCGATTCGCAACCTGGACCGTGAATCTAACATGCTGCGCAATGTCCGAGCGGCCCTACACCGGATCGACGAAGGCACGTTTGGAGTCTGCCTGCACTGCGAAGAGGACATTAGCATCAAACGCCTTCATGCTGTGCCGTGGGCGGCTTACTGCATCCAATGTCAGGAAATCGCAGACAAGAGCCAGGAAGAGGGCACGGATTCCCTCGACGATCTTCTCGTCCACGCAGCCTAAGCACCAGGTTCACACCGGTTAGCTGACGGTCTTCGGGCGGGAATCTCTTTACCGAAAGGCGCGAGAAGGCTCGCGCCTTTCGTGCATCTCCGCTCTAACCAGTCTACCTGTTGGTCACCGGAGTCGAATGGCCGACACCATTCTTCCAGCCTGGTCGCGATCTCTCCGGTAAGAGTGAAACAGATTGGGCTGGCAGCACGTACAGAGGCCGCTCGTGGCGATTTGTCTCATCCTGCCGTCATTTCGTCCCAAGAGCCGAAGGTTCGTCTCGACCAAGTCGATTTTCGTCTTTCGGTTCAAGTCGACCCGCTCGGGAAAAAGCGCGGAGAATTGGCTGGCCACGTCAGGCCCAACTTCGAAGCAGCAGGCTCCGATCCCCGGGCCAACGGCGATCACCAGGTCGTCTGGACGCGTCCCGAACTGTTCCCCCATCGCCTGAACGGTCTTCGGAACGATCTCGAGGAGAGTGCCCCGCCACCCCGCGTGGACGGCGGCGACCGCGAGATTACGGGTGTCGGCCATGAGGATCGGAAGGCAATCGGCCGTGCGCACCGATAGCGTGATCCCCGGTTGATTCGAGATAAGGGCGTCGCCCTCGCCGATGCATCCTGCGTGATCGGCGACCAATACTTTGTCGGAATGGATCTGCTGAACCGTTGCCAGATCACCTGGATCCGGCCAGCGCGAGCTGAGCCGGGTGCCGAAACCATGCTCCAGCCAAGGGATGTCTTCGAGCGTCTGCGCCCGGTACACGTTCCCGCTATCGAGGCGAAACAATCCTCATTGTAGCCTGCGTGACTGAATCTAAAGAACCGCTGGTGCCGCCAGGTACTTTTCGACAGTTTGCACCAGTTCGCTGCTTTGCACTGGCTTCGATAGAAAGCCTTGCATCCCGTGTTGGACGCACCGATCCCGGTAATCGCTTGAGCAATTGGCGGTGACAGCCAGAACGGGAGTCTCGCGGTAGCCAGCGAGTTCTCGCAGCCGGTGGGCTGTTTGAAAGCCGTCCATGCCGGGCATCTGCAGGTCCATCAGGATCAAGTCATATCGGGACGCTGACGCGGCTCGGATGGCCGCCGGCCCATCGTTTACACAAACCACGTCGAGGGAGCGGCGGGATAAGACGTGGCTGACGATGGTTCGTGAGATCACGTCGTCATCCACCACCAGCACGCGACCCCGGGTTGCACCCGGATCCAGACGCCCTGTAAGATCGGCTGGCAGACGCAACGGAAACTGGACTGTAAAGACGCTGCCTTGCCCCACTTCGCTTTCCACCGCGATGGCGCCGCCTAAAAGAATAGCGAGTTTTTGAGCCACCGCGAGTCCCAGTCCCAGACCGGGATAATTCCGGGCCAGTCCCGTTTCCAACTGGCGGAAGGACTCGAAAATAGACCCCACCTGATCAGGCCGGATACCAATACCGGTGTCGCGTACCGCGATCGTGACCTGGACGCCGCTTTCGCCGCGCCGGCTGGCAGAAGCGCTGACCTCGACCTCGCCGCGTTGCGTGAACTTCACGGCATTTCCCAGCAAGTGCCAGATCAATTGCCGCAGCCGCAGTGCGTCGCCGACCACAGCGGAGGGCAGGTTGCGATCGAAATTGTGCCGCAGACGCACATCCTTCGATTCGGCCTTGAAGGCAAACTCCGAAACTAAGCCGGCCAGGGTCTCGCGCAAGGAAAATTCAGCTTCTTCCAGGCGCAGATGATTTGCGGAAAGCGCCGAGTACTCGAGTGTGACATTGAGGATTTCGAGCAGGTTTTCGGCGCAAAGACGCGTGGCTCCGACGTACTCTTGCTGCTCTTCGCTCAGCGAGGTTTCGAGTAGCAGATCGGTCATGCCGAGAATCCCACTCAGCGGAGTCCGAATCTCATGATTCAGGCTGGTGAGGAATTGGCCTTTTAGTTCGCTAAGTTCGTCGGTTTTCAACACGATCGCCTTATTGATCTGATCGGCTCGCTAACCGTAAGGCTTTAGGAAGCTTAACTAAGGCGATCCCCTCAGACTGTCGGGGAACAAAGTTCCAGCGTTTGACAACGACGGCCGCCCCGTCGTACACCTGTGTGTGTCTACCCTGGCTGAAATCTTGCTGCGCGACTTGCGCTACGGACTGCGGGGCCTTCGCCGGGCCCCCGCTTTCTCGGCTATTGTTATCTTGACCCTCGCGCTCGGCTTGGGCGCCAATACAGCGATCTTCAGCGTCGTCCGGGCGGTTCTGCTAAAACCTTTGCCTTACCCTGAAGCGGAGCGCCTGGTGCGTTTGGGTGAATCGACTGGCGAGGCCAACGGTATCAGCGTGACCTGGATCAACTTCCTGCATTGGCGGAACGAAAATCACTCCTTTGAGGAAATGGCCGGTTTCGAGCAGGCTCACTTTACACTGACGGGCCGCGGCGATCCGCTCTTCACGCGCGCCGCATTGGTCAGCCGCGGTTTCTTTCCGCTACTCGGTAGGAAGCCTCTGCTTGGCCGCCTCTTCGTCGACTCAGACGATCGCTCCGGCGCATCATCCGCCGTCGTGTTGAATTACAAGTTCTGGATGGACAAGCTAGGCGGTGATCCCGCGATTCTGGGAACTACGCTGGCGCTGGACGGCAAGCCGTATCAGGTTATTGGAGTGGCGTCTCCCGCTTGGGAGTTCTTAAGAGCCGATTACTACCTGCCCCTGGCTCTCTTTAAGGATGATGCGGGTAAACGTAGCCAGCATGGATCCATGAGAGTGCTGGGCCGCTTGAAGCCCGGGGTAACTCTGCCGGCCGCGCGGACCGATCTCGATTCCATCCTGCAGCATCTCGCGCAAAGTGACCCCGGTCCGGAAAACGACCACCGTTGTTACGCCGCTTTTCTCGCACAGGAACTCACTGGCGAAGCTCGCCCTGCGCTGTTGATTCTGATGGCCGCCGTAGGACTAGTGCTCCTGATTGCATGCGCCAACGTGGCCAGTCTGATTTTGGCCCGAAGCACTACGCGGACCAGCGAGATCGCGATCCGGACTGCGATCGGCGCGGGACGAACGCGGCTCGTCCGGCAACTGCTGACTGAGAATCTTTTGCTCGCGGCTTTAGGCGGTGCGGCCGGATTAGTTTTGGCCCGCTGGTGCCTGAGAGCTTTGCTGAGCATGGGGCCGAAGGAAATCCCGCGACTCACAGAAACCACCTTGGACTTTCCGGTGTTCCTGTTCGCCGGCGCTGTCACTGTGTTGGCAGGACTTGTGGTGGGTCTTGCTCCAGTTTTCGCGGCCGGAAAACTGGATCTGGTCTCGGCGCTGAAAGACAGCTCGCGGGGCGCAACCGGCGCCAGGAGTGGGCAATCGCTCCGTAATGTCCTGATCGTATCGGAGATCGCGATTACGCTCGTGCTAGCTTTTGCCTCAGGACTATTGCTTCGCAGCCTGAACGCCGCCGTGTCGTCTTATCCCGGCTTCCGCTCGGAACATCTACTGTCGCTCGAACTGGTGCTCCCGTCGTCGGGCTATAAATCGGCCGAGGCGCAACAGAGTTTCTATGACCGGCTGATCGCGGATCTGCGCGGCGTTCCCGCTGTAACGGAAGTGAGCGCGGTGCATTGTCCGCCGTCGGCAGGAGATTGCGGCGACTGGTTCTATTCGGTTCTGGACCGGCCTGCTCCGGCGAGAAACGAAGTCCCCGTAGCGCTTGTTAACATTGCGTATCCCTCCTATTTCCATACGATGAGTATCGCTTTGCGCCAGGGCCGGGCGTTCACAGAAGCAGACCGGGCGAAAGCTCAGCCGGTGGCGATCGTCAACGAAACCTTCGCGCGCAAGTGGTGGCCGAAGGAATCAGCCGTGGGACGCCGAATCAAGAGTGGCGGCCCTTACTTTGAAGGGCCTGTATACGAGATCGTTGGAGTGGCCGGCGACGTGAGTCAGATGGGCTTGGATTCCGAACCGCTGCCTGAGATTTACTTGCCGTTCTCACAGGCGCCTTCTCCCGCCTTGGTGGTGATGATTCGCGCCGCTGTCAATCCGGAGTCACTTGTCCCGGGGATCCGGCGGCGAATCGCATCACTGGATCGTAATCTTCCGATCGAGAGCCTGGGCGCGTTTGAGAAGAGCTTAGCCGCGACACTGGAGCGCCGGCGGTTCAGTACACTGCTGCTTACTTCGTTCGCCGCGCTGGCGATGATCTTGGCCGGGATAGGCATCTTTGGCCTTCTGAATTATTGGGTAAGTGTACGAGAGGAAGAGATTGCGATTCGCGCCGCGCTCGGGGCTTCTCCAGCGGCGATCCTACGATGGGCCGCCGGTCACGCTCTGAAACTTGCGGTGCTCGGCATCGCACTGGGCGCCGTCATAGCCTTTCTTACATCGCGTTGGATGGAAAGCATGGTCTTCGGTGTATCGGCGCAAAATCCTGTGATGATTTTGACTGCCGCGTTCGCTGTTCTCGCCATCATCATTCTCGCGGCATTGCTTCCTGTATGGCGCGCAACACAAATCGACGCGGTGCGAAAACTTCATCACGGTTAGATCTGGATTCTTGAGCGCCATTGATAGTACAATGAGTCCTCGATGCGAATATGACAGAGTCCGATCTCGAATATTTGATACGAACTCTTTCGGAAGCGCGATCACGAGCAACCGAACTCACAGTGGCGGTCCGTGCTCGGGCTGGTGCGGATCATCGGCTGGCCGATCTGGGACATGCCGCGGTCTCGAACATTGAAAAATTGCTGCGTGAGGTCCGCGTTCTGGCGCTAGACCGGATTCAATACGATGCGCCCGCTCCGGCTGCTGCTACAACGCCACGCGCCGCTACACCTCAATCCGAGCACTGGTTGCAGGGGTTCATCGGCGAGCTGGTCGGCTACTCCCGCGCGCCCGGTGAAGTCTCATTCGAAACCGTTGAACAATTGCTGCAGCAATACAAGACAACCTTTTTGAAAGATTTGGAAACTGCGCGCCGGATGTACCGCGTCTATCCGCATTTGTTCCCGGCGGAGAGCTTCCACAAGGTGGGCGCTGGTTAAGTATGGAGAACGACCATGCAGGTTAATTACAGCGAACTCAACGAGCTGACTCGCAAGGCCAACGATCTGATGTGCGACACAGAGGACGTGGCCCGGCTATTGAAAGCGCGATTGGGCGCCGACCATGAGGTTGTTCGTTCGGCGAATGACATGCATGAAAGTCTGGAAACTCTGGCACAGGAGCTGCGCTCTTTCTGTGCTTCCGCAAACCACGAAGAAATCGAGGTCTCCGAAGATACCTGAATACGGAGATCGTTTCGTAATATCCTGACCCTTTTAACAATCACTACTGCGACTGGAGCAATCTTATGGGCATTCAAACACTGGACGAAGAAAAAGCGTTGTCACGATTCCAAGGGCTGATGAAGTCCGAACATTGGCTGGCGACCTACATCAAAGATCTATTGAGCGCGCATGATCTATCTGCGGGCATCGACTTCGGCACCGCCGAGCAACTGCTGACCGCTGAAAAAGATCAGTTCGAAAAGGATCTCGCCATCGCGCGCCGGATGCTGCGCGTTTACGGCAAGCAGGTGGCCGGCGAAGCTCATGCCGCCTCCGCCGATTAATTAGGGACAGGATCATTTAGACATAGTAAAGGCAAACCTCAATTTCCACCTGGCGGGCCCCCGTGAAGTTCCGCCGGGACAGGTTATTTCCAACTCAACTCCAGCGGTCCGCCGAGAAACTCGGCCAGCCGTTCCGCCTCCTCTTCGACCGCGCGCCGCGCCCACGAGGGCAGTTTCAAAACGGCTCGACGCGCACCTCGATCCGTTTGCCCTTCCTCTCGTGCCGCCACACGCCATCCATCCGGCCATTCACCAGGAGCACTGGCGAGATCCAGCCCTGCGGCCGATAGATCGCTTTCTTGAAATCGCCCGGAAGCAGATGGACCGCATGCAGTGATGCAGCCACGACATATTGATCAAATGCAGGCAGCAAACGCACCGATCGCGACAGCACAGCCCTTCTCGCAACCGGGACATCGCCGGCCAGCATCCAAGCCGTCGTTCCTTCCACATCGACCTGGGCGGCGACGGCGCCCAGGTCCGCTATTAGCGTCTTGGCCCGAGCCTGCGCAACTCCCAGCCAGCGCGCGTAGTCCTGGCGAGTAGCCGGACCGTAGGCAGCCGGATACCGGCGCGTGATCTCAGGCAGCGCGCGCACAGAATCCGCCTCAGCCCAGTTGCGCACCCATCGATCCGGCCGCGTGAAGCAGACGTTCTGACCGGCACTGGGAGCGAAGCACAGGCGTCCAAGAAAAGCGGCGGGCTTGAGCATGGTTCCCCAGCTCTGCCGGATCTTCGCGCCCAGCTCAGCCGACCCGGTAATCCGCGAGACTTCGCCGGCCAGTTCCTCGCGCGTAAGGATGCGGCCGTCGAGCGCTTCGGCAATACCTTCCACCAGCCGCTCCAGTTCGTGGCTCGAAACGCCGAAATAGCGCAGCCAAAAAGGCTTCAGGTAGCGCGGGTCGGTGTTGAAGGCGGCCTGCCAGAGTGTCAGTTCGCTGGAGGGCAACAGATGCAGCGTACCTCGCATCGCCCAGGTCTTCACCAGGCTGCGCTCTTGCCAAAGCGCATGCCGCATGGCCCCACTATCGAGGCCTTCGATGCGAGCCCAGATCATCAGCTCGGCGGAGGAAAGCAACTGAGCATGCAAACCGCCGATCCGCGCGATCACCTCCAGTATCTTTGCTCGCGATGCGCGCCGGTGCAGATGATGTCGTTCAGTCCGCCACGCCATTACCTGCCGCCAATTAAGGTGCGCTCCGGAGGGGTCAATCGGCTTTCTCCGGCTTGCCCTCCGGTGGTATTTTAGCCGTTGGGGGATTCGATCGGGGGAAGGTGTATTCAATGCTGCAGTTTATCGACCGGCGCCTGGCGAAGCGACTGGAAATGATAACGGCCCGGTCAGGGAAAGAGTGTGCTGACGTCTGGACCGAAATCGGGGGAGGCATCGCTACCTTTTCGGGAATCGACTCACCGATAACTCAAGCTTTCGGCGTGGGACTTTTCGGTCCTGTGTCGGAAGCCGAACTCGATCAGCTCGAGGATTTCTTCTTCAGCCGCGGCGCGCCGGTCGCGCTGGAGTTGTGCCCGTTCATTCATCCTTCGCTGATCGGATTATTGAAGTCGCGTCCGTACCGGCTGGAGGACTTCTCTAACGTTCTGGTGCGGGAGCTTCGACCGCGCGAGAAAATCGTCACTCCCGATTCAGACCTCCAGATTCGCGCCGCCGCCCCGCAGGAGATAACCCGGTATTCGGAAATCGTGGCCGATGGATTTTCAGAGTACGTGCCAATCAGCGAGACCTTGCGCCGCGTGATCGAAAGTTTCTTTCGGCGTCCTTCCGGACGTTGCTTCCTGGCGCTGGCGGGGAATGAGATCGCCGCCGGCGGCTGTGTCGCGGCGGATCAACAGCTAGCAGAATTTTACGGCGCTGCAACATTGGCGGGCTTCCGTAAGCGTGGCGCGCAGAGCATGCTGATTGGAGCGCGGCTTACGTGGGCGGTGGAGCAGGGGTGCGATCTGGCGACCACCACTACGCAACCGGGCAGCAGTTCACAGCGCAATTACGAGCGCGCCGGCTTCCGGGTGGTCTACACACGCGCCAAAGTCGTTCGTAACAAAAGCTAATCTTTGGCTCAGAAGAAAACCGAACCTTTTCGTTGTTTGTTTCGTCTAATACTGCATGATGACGGCACGCGATACGGAAATGGCATATCGGCGGGCTTTCGACGAGTTCGCAAGATGGGTGGAAGAGGTACAGTTTCTTACGGCAAATCCGAATCCAGATCGGGACAGAGTAACATCAGCATTGTTCGAACTGGAGAAAGCTCGATCCGTGTACAACCATAACCGCGACCAATGGGCCGGCCATCTATTGCAGTCGTCACGGGACAGTTATGACCCCGCGCAGCAGGATCAAGACGAAGACCGACTCTGCGCGACGCGAGGCTGGTGACTGTCCCCACAGCGGCACGGCGCCGCCGGCAGTCGATCAAGTCCCGCAACATTTCTTGTATTTCTTGCCGCTGCCGCAAGGACACGGATCGTTGCGTCCCACTTTGGATGAGGCGACCGGTTGGGGTTCATGGGGTTCATCTTCCACCTCAGGTTCATCAGGAAAGAACACGGGCTTGATTCCGTGCAGCATCAGGCGCTGGTCGAGGGCAATTTTTGCGAGCACCTCTTCCTCAACCCTGAATCCATCGGCCGCGTCCTCGATCTTGTTCAAGAGCGCGTGAACCCGGCCGCGCGAGGTTTCGCCCGGAACCGAAAGAGCATAAGCGAAGAGCGCGTCGCTCCGAAACTCGTGGTCGCCGAAGAACGGCTCCAGACGCGGCGCTTCTGACGATAGACCGAGGTAACCGACGCCCCAGATTGCTTGCCTCTTGATTTCCGGATCGGCATCTTCCAGGTGCTTGGGTGGGTAGGTTGCGAAGCGGCGATCCAGCGAGCGGGCCATGGCTTTAAGCGCCTTGGCGCGGCCGCGCGGCTCATCGTACAGAGCCTCAATTGCTTTCGTAACCGCGGGATTGTCTGCTTGCTGAGCTAGCGCGACTGCTATGCCTCCCTTTTCTTCGATTGAGGAATCGGGGGCTTGAAGAACCCTCAGCATTGCCCGGCGGACTTCCGGCTCAGCGCTGATTTCTCCGAGCGCTTCCCAACAAGCGCCGCGCACAGCGACTTCCGGGTCGCTCTTGGCCAAATCCAGCAACCGCGCACGAACCGCGAGCGCGGGCTCTGAGCCACCGTAGCTTTCCGCGACGCCGGCGCGTAATTCCGAGGAGCCCCGCTCCAGCATCGCCAGCCGCTCCTCGTCACTGAGCTTGTCGAGCGCCGGAAGATCCTTGTCCGGATACAACTCCCAAATGTCGAATGGTTCCGGCGGCTCAGCGGATGGTGGGATATTCAACGCCAGCGCGTCGAGAGTCGCTTGAATTTGGCGGCGGCTCCGATCGTCGTCCGGAAGTTGGCCGAGCGCGGCTTGGAGCGCGGGGATCGCCGCGGGATCGCTATAGATTTCGAGGCAAAGCGCGGCGTCGAAAGGATCGACAGCCAGCCTGCGAATGAGCACATCGAGGATGCGGGGATCTCGAACGCCCAGTTCCGACAGCAGGAAGGGAACATCACCCGGATCGCTAAGTTGGTTCAGGAGGTCGAGCAGCGGATCGACCGCAGCCGAGCCCAAAGCAGCGAGAGATTCGACCAGTTCGTCGGCAACGTCACGAGGATCGCGGCGAACCTGGTTAATCAGGAATGGCAGAGCCTGCGGCGAGCTGAGAGCGCGAAAGATATCGAGCAACGTCTGCTCCAGATCCAAAGCATCGTCGTCGCGCTCGGCAGCCGTAAAACGGACCAGATCCGGCATGGCCTGCTCGGGATGATCGAGGATCGCGTGCAGAAAGCGGTGATCGATGGCGATATATCCCTGCGCGGCCGCTTCCAGCAGCGTATACACCGGAACGCCGTCGTAACGTCCCGGCTCGAGAATCAGATCGGTTCGCAGCGCGGTGCTACTCTTCTTCTTTCACAACGTGAACGGCGATTTCGGTGGTCACTTCGCGGTGCAACCGCAGCGGAACCTTGAAATCGCCGAGAGTGTGGATGGGTTCGTCGAGCACGATCTTGCGGCGCTCGATGGTGTAGCCCTGCTTTTCGAGAGCTTCGGCGATGTCCTTGGAGGTAACCGATCCAAAGAGTTGATCGTTCTCTCCGGCCTTTTGCGAGATGGTGACGCTGACGTCAGCCATCATCTTGCCGAGATCGGAGGCGTCGGAAACCTCCTTCGCTTCACGCCGCAAATGCGCTTGCCGTTCCTGTTCGACGATCTTCTTATTGGACTCGGTGGCCGCAACGGCCAGCCGTTGGGGCAGCAGAAAATTTCGGGCGTAGCCCGGCGACACTTTCACCAACTGGCCGCGCGTGCCCAGCTTTTCGACGTCTTCTCTCAAAATCACATCCATGATGACAATCTCCTATATAGCCGATGCGAACGGAATCAGCGCGATGTTGCGCGCCTGCTTGATGGCCTCGGCCAAGCGCCGCTGATGAGGAGTGCATACGCCGGAGATGCGGCGCGGCACGATCTTGCCGCGTTCGGAGATGAACGACGAGAGCATCCTCACGTCCTTATAATTGATGTCGTCGATCTTCTCGACGCAGAACCGGCAGACTTTCTTGCGCCGGAAATATTGCTTCTTGGTGGCCATGGCCTTGTCGCCACCGGTGGGTCTCTGGGACGCGCTGATGGGCCGTCCGCCGCCTCTGTTATCCGCCATTGTGGTTGCCTCCTATTCTTTCTCGACCGCGGCGACCGGTGCTCCCGGCATGGGCGCGCCGGGCCGGGATGCAGGTTCTCCAGCCATCGCGTGCTCGAGCGACGGCGCCGCGGGTGCGGATACCTGCGGGGCCGGCCGCCGGGAAGCACGCTTCTCGCGAGCCTTCTTGCGCTTCTCGATCTTCTTCATCTTCTCGTCGATGCGCACTGTAATGAATTTCAGCACCTGGTCGGTAACGCGCAGACGCCGTTCGATCTCCATGACGGTTTCGGGCTTCGATACGAATTGCAGCAGTACGTAAAAGCCCTCAGTGCGTTTTTGTACGCGATAGGCGAGTTTGCGGACGCCCCATTTGTCGGACTTGTCCACATTTCCACCCTGGCTTGCGATGAGGGTGGTCAATTGTTCGATCAACTGATCGATCTCTTCTTCCGGCGCATCCGGCCGGACGATAAATAGCTCTTCGTAGATTCTCATTCTTCCTCGTTTAAGCCTGGGGCGCGACGATTAAATTTCGCCATGGACTTTTCGACGCCTTCAGCAATTATGGACTCGACTGCCTGCGACGCATGATCGAGCATCTCATCCAATTCCTGTTTCTGCGCCCGATTCAACTTACCGAGCACAATTTGAGCGCCGTCCTTTTCGCGACGGCCCCCATGAATCCCCAGGCGAACCCGGGGGAACTCGTTCGTACCGACAGTGCGGATGACGGAATCGACTCCGCGATGACCGGCCGCCGAACCATGCGGCCGGATCCGCAACGACTGCCAGGGCAGATCCAGTTCGTCATAAATCAGAATCAGATCCCCCGGCGCAATCTCTTTCTTAACCAACAGCCCGTTGACCGACTCGCCGCTGACATTCATAAACGTCTGCGGTTTGGCGAGCAGCACTCGCTTGCCCGCCACGGTTCCCTGCCCTACCAGCGCTCTCGAATCCTTGCGCCCGACCTTAATACCGTTCCGCACCGCCAACCGGTCGACCACCAGAAAACCCAGGTTGTGGGCGGTCTCTTCGTACTCTTCGCCCGGGTTGCCGAGACCCACCACCAGCTTCTCGAACTCACCCACAAGGATCCAGGAGACAGAAGACAGAAAACAGGAGACACATGGAGGTGATCCGTTCTGACTTCTGAATTCTGGCTTCTGGATTCATCATTACTTCTTCTTCCCCTTCTCCGGTTCGGCAGCCACTTCGGCCTCCTCTTCCTTCTTGCCCTTCTTGATCACTTCGGGCTCGGCGGGCGTCGCTGCTGCGTCGACAACGCCTTCGGCGGCCGCGGCCGGCTCCTCTTCCGCCTTCATGGCGACGACGTGGGCAATCACCTGTTCGGGCGCACTGACCAGCTTCATCGAGCCGCTGAGCGCAATATCGCTGGCGCGCACGTTCTGGCCGATCATCAGCTCGGTCACGTCCACCGTAAAATACTCCGGAATCTCGTTGGGGAGGCACTCGATTTCCACTTCGCGCGTGATGACCTCGAGCAGCCCGCCCTGAAGTTTGACGCCCTTGGGCTCGCCCGCGATCTGAACCGGAACCTTCACTTGAATCCGCTTGGAAAGATCGATGCGCTTCAGATCGACATGCAGCAGTCACATCGCGAACCGGATCGGACTGCCAATCGACGATCATCACCGGCGTGTCTTCGCCACCTTGCACCGAGAGATTGAAGATGGTGTTGTGTCCCGGTGCTGCTGTGCAGGATCTTGGTGACTTCCTTGGGATTAACGGCCACGGCGACGGCCGGGCCATTGCCACCGTACACCACTCCGGGGGCCAAACCTTTCACGCGCAAGCGGCGGGCTTCGTTCTTGCCGCGGGACTCACGCGGCTCGGCGGTAACTGTGATTTCTTCGCTCATCTTATTGACTCCGGCAGGCACTCGCCCGCGCAACTTTCCACAGGCTCGAGCCTGCTCTCAAAAATCAAATGAATAGGGTGCTTACGGAACCGTCCTCGTGGATTGACTGAATGGCCCGCGCCAACAGGGGAGCGACGGAGAGCGTCTTGATGCGGGGCGACCGCATGGCGTCCTCGCGGAGCGGAATGGAGTTGGTAACCACCACTTCCTGAATCTGCGACTCTTCAATTCGTTCCACAGCCGGCTCCCGAAAGCACGGCATGGGTGGCGCAAGCGGTGACGCTCAGCGCTCCCTGCTTGAGCAGCGCTTCGGCGCCCTTCACCAGCGTACCGGCTGTATCGATCAAATCGTCCACAATCAAACAATGCCGCCCCTCCACATCGCCGATGATGTTCATCACTTCCGCGACGTTCACATCGGTACGGCGCTTATCGATAATCGCCAGCGGGGCATTCATATGCTTGGCGAAAGCGCGCGCGCGCTCCACGCCACCGGCATCCGGCGAAACTATGGTCATGTCCCTGCGTCCGATGGAATCGAAATACTCGATCATCACCGGCGCGGCGAAGAGGTGATCCACGGGAACGTCGAAGAACCCCTGAATCTGAGCCGCGTGCAGGTCCAAAGTAAGCACACGATCCGCGCCGGCCCTCTGAATCAGGTTCGCAATCAACCGGGCGGAGATGGGCATCCGCGGCTTGTCTTTTCGATCCTGCCGCGCATACCCATAATAGGGTAACACTGCCGTGATGCGCTCCGCAGAGGCGCGCTTGAGGGCGTCGATCATGAGCAGCAGTTCCATCAAATGCCGGTCCACCGGAGTACAGGTGGGCTGCACCACGAAAACGTCGGCGCCGCGAACGTTTTCGAGGATCTGCAGGCGGATCTCGCCGTCGGAAAAAGGCTCCACCGAGGCCGCGCCCAGCGTGCAGCCGAGCGACGCACAGATCTTGCCAGCCAACGCGGGATTGGCGTTGCCGGTGAAGATTTTCATTTGCTCGAATCTCATCTTGCGTACCGGTCTTGGGGCGGCCATACTTTGCTGTCCATAGGGGCTGCGAGTTGCCGCCGCCAAAGTGCACGGTAGCGGGCGCGGCTTACCATCGTGACGGAATAAACCTTATCCTTGGCGAACTCTTTTCTGAACGACTCGGCCGCCCGATCGCGAAGCTGGCGACTCGGGAAGATCCCAAAAAACGAGGAACCGCTCCCGCTCATCAGCGCCGGCCGAGCTCCCAATCTTAGCAGCTTTCCCTTAATTGATTTTAGTTGAGGATGTTGGCCGAAGACAACACTCTCAAAATCATTGACGCTGCCCCAATCCTCGCCGGGCGAAGCATTTGCGATATGCCACGCCACTAACTGGAAACCATCTGGCTGGAAACTATCCATGGCAGGAGCGGGCGAGCCGGTTGTCGATTTCCGGCCGAGCGCTGGCGTAAGCTTCCGCTGTGGAAACGTGAATTCCGGGAGCAATCAGCAAGGCCGGTCGAGCGTGGAACGATCGGGCAACGGATAGAGCTCCGTCCCGCGGCCCAAGCCCAAGAGCGGTTCCGCCGAGCAGGAAGAATGGCACGTCACTACCCAGACCGGCCGCCAATTCCATGAGCTTCTCGATTGGCAGTGGTTTCCCAAGCAAGAACGGGAGAGCCAACAGGACGGCGGCCGCGTTGCTCGATCCGCCGCCCAAGCCGCCGCCGAGCGGGATGCGTTTGTGCAAAACGAAGCCAATCCGGCCAGTCCGCCCGGTGGCTTTCATGACGCTATCTGCCGCGCGAACAATGAGATTCCCGGGAATATTCAAGTTTGACTTGATCTCAATGCCGCTGCGTCCCGGCCGGTACTCGATTTCGATAGTGTCGGCCAGCGAGATGGTTTGGAAGATGGTGCGAAGCTCGTGATAGCCGTCGGTTCGTTTGTTCAAGACCCGGAGGTCCAGGTTGATTTTGGCGAAAGAACGAAGCCGGAGGCGGGCAGGCATCAATAATGGATGAGCGAGAAGACGTCATAGCCGTTGAGCTTTTCGCGCCCTTTCAGAAAATCGAGCTCGAGGATGAACCCCAGGCCGCTCACCTTGCCGTGAGTTTCTCAACCAGGCGGGCGACGGCGGAAGCGGTTCCGCCGGTGGCCAGCACGTCGTCAATGATCAACACATTCTGTCCGGGGGTGATGGCGTCTTTGTGGATCTCGAGAACGTCGGTGCCGTATTCCAGCGCGTATTCGATGCGCTCGCGCTCGGCCGGGAGTTTCTTTTCTTTGCGAACGGGGATGAAGCCGTAGCCCAGGGCGTAGGCGACGGCGGGCGCGATGATGAAGCCGCGCGCCTCGATGCCGAGCACCAGGTCGACCGGAGCGGAGCGGTAGCGTTTGGCCAGTCCGTCGATGACCCCCTTGAACCCGGCAGGGTCTTTGAGCAGCGTGGTGATGTCGTAGAAGTTGATGCCAGGTTTCGGAAAGTCGGAGACTTCACGGATGAGCGTTTTGAGTTGGTCCATTCGGAGGGAATCTGTATTGTAACTTAATCGGCTTTTTGCAACGATGACGCCCAGGCTCGCGGAGTCGCGCCCAGAGTTCGCCGAAACACCTCCACAAAGGCGCTGGGCTGGCGATATCCGATCTCGAAGGCGACCTCTTTGACCGCGCGTCCACCCGCTAAGAGCTCGATGGCCTTCATCAGGCGGAACTGCCGGCGCCAGGACTCGAAGCTCAAGCCCACTTCGCGGCGGAAGATTCTTTCGATGGTCCGCGGGCTCGCGCCGGCGTGTTCGCACAAGGCCTGGAACGAGATGCAGGTACGCAGGTTTCCCATGACGGTCTGAGCGACCAGGAGGGCACGCTGATCGCTAGGCAAGGTAACGAAGCTGGGAACCGGGACCGCACTCTGCAATTGCGAGATGATCAGGTCGCGAAGCGCGCAGTGCAGCGAGTTGCGCCGGCGAAGTTGTCCGATCCGTACCGCTTCGACAATCAACTCGCGCAGAAGAGGAGTGACCTGCAGTACCGTGCATGCGCGTGGCAAGCGGGGGGCCAGACCGGGCCGCAAATAGAGCGTGCGCATCGACACGGCGCCGGGCATGCGGATGTTGTGGGTGGCGCGAGCGGGAATCCAAATTGCGAAGTGCGGCGGTATCAGCCAGAAGCCTGGACCGCAGGCAATCTCCATCACTCCACGGATCGCATAGATTACCTGGTCGGATCCGTGCGAATGCTCAAGAACATTGAATCCAGGCGGATACTCATAGGCGAGTGTAGAGATGGACACGCCAGCCTTGGGATCGTACTCGGTCAAAAGGCCGTGCTGTGGGGTCTGTCGCATAAGAGATATATTATGGCGGCAAAGCGGCCTTGCGACAAGGCCAATTGCATCGATACTGAGGTCATGGCTAGTGCACCTTCCAGCGGTCAACCCATTGGTCAAACCAGCATTCTCGGTTCTTCCAGGATCGTAGCGTTCGTCGGCGTGCGAGACGCGGAGCGCGCCCGAACGTTTTATCGCGACACGCTCGGGCTTCGGCTGGTCAGCGAGGACGCCTTCGCGCTGGTTTTCGACGCGAACGGAACCATGCTGCGAGTGTCGCTGGTTCGCGAGGTTGTCGCGGCTCCCTATACGGTGCTCGGATGGGAGATCGACGACATCGTCGCCAAGGCGAAGGCGCTGGTGGCTGCGGGTGTCAAACTGGAGCGCTACGAGAGCTTCCTGAAGCAGGACGAGTTAGGCATCTGGACCGCGCCGGGAGGCACGCGGGTGGCGTGGTTCAAGGATCCGGATGGGAACCTGCTGAGCGTTAGCCAGCACTAATATTAGGAGGCACCGAAGCGCTAGAGTTTAGTCGCTCAGTGCCGCCAAGCCGGACTCAATATCCAGAGCCATGTGTATTACCGTACTCAATCGTCTGAGGTCGAACACCTGGCGCACCAGCAGAATGACGCCCACCAGTACGAAACGGCCGCTGTATCTGGCTACGGAAGTGTAAAGGCCCACAATAAAGGTGACGCCCATCGAGCCTATGGCGGGAACCTCGCGGAAGTCGCGGGACTACAGCCATCACGCTAGGGACTGTATCGGTGGAGAACTACGATTCAAGCCGACAGTTCGTTCTCCAAAGCGGCTATGGAGGGCACGAAGAAATATGCGCCGCCGGTTGCGACGATAAAGTCTTTCGGCTCATGGAGCGTGCTGCGGACATTTCCGGCCGGATAATTCGGGACCGGTTCGTCGGTGGTCCGCGCCGCCCCCTTGTTTTGGCCGATGATCGGATCAAATCCCACGGTCACATCTGTGCCATCGGGACGCTTCTTGTCGACGAGCGGCGAGATGAATTTCGGATTGTTTGCCCAGCTGCTCTGAACATGCTCGAACTGGTCCGGGATCGAGGTTTGATAACAGACGAATATCAGACCGCGTTCCTGCTGAGTCTTGTGGACCGCACGCTCCGCGGCGCTCACTTCCGGTCCAAAGGGAATGCCGGCCCGCATGATACGGTGAGGATCAACCGCTTGGGCCTGGCTCTTCGCCGGAGCAAAATCCTCGCGAGGATTTGTCTTGCGAATGTGCGCGCCAAAGGGGCAACGGCGTTGTTGCTGGTCTTTGGAGAAATCGAATTTATTGTTGTGGTGCGGGTCTAGCCCAATTTTGGGGTCGTCTAGGCTCGGAGCCAATTCTAGCGGAGCGCCGCTCTTCCAGCGCCCCACCAGGCGGGCTCCAAGCAGCACCGGATCCATCCCCAGGGCGCCTGCCTGATCGAGCAGGTACTTATCGAACTCGGGCACTAATTGTCTGAGACGTCGGAACACCATGAACGAGCCGTTATTCATCCAAGAGAGCGGAGGCGGTGAGGGCTGGCCCGAGTAGCCGAAGACGAAGTGTCCTGGGTCCATTGCGCGCTGGCCGGGAAAAGGTTTGCTGAGCCCCTTGATAGCGGGTTGCGAAACACCGTCCAGCCAGCCAAAATGCTCGTGCCCTCTTGCGGCTCCCGGCCGCGCATTGCCGGTCTGATCATGCACCACGGACACGGCCGCGGCGCCCAGAATTCCGAGCACCTTCCGGGCTTCGGAATTCACGGCGGCTTTGGTGCCGCCAGTGATCAGAAAAACGCCATCGATCTTGTTCCCAAGGAAATCCGGCAGCCAGTTGGCCGGAACCTTCCCCTTGAGCGGATCGCCCAGCAAGCCAGCTTGCTTCTCCGCGCCGGCAGCGAATGATGGGTCTTTGAGATCTGCGCGTGGCAACAGTTTCCGGATTCCACTGTTCGTGAACCCGAGATTAAGGCCGACATTGGGCAACAGGTCCTTATTGCCCTGATTCTTGTGGTCGTGAAGTTGAAATTCCCTCGCGTGAACTTCACGAACAGTTGTAATCCGACGCTTCAGTTTGTTGCGAAGGGCCGCTTTGAACGCTTTCACGTCTTTGACTTGGAAAAAGAGGAATCGCTCAAACAGTTTTTGGAGCCCTATCAGGATGTCGCCTTGGATCTGGTCCAACTCAATTGCGGGAGGTCCCGGTGGAGCGCCGGGGGGACCTTGTAACTGTTGTGGCGTAAAGTCGCTAGGCATAGATCCTCCAAGTAAACGTGATTTCAATCTTCAAATAAAGTGCCGCGCGGACACTTCGCACGCTCGTCTGTCTGACCTCGACCGTCGGGCTTGCATGTTCTGTTCTCTTAAGCGGCGAAAGGCTGTTTCAAGAGAATGGGGCGGCCCCTGCCGCCCCCTGCTACCGTGCTTCGGGTTCGGACTCAGGTCTCTGGGGTGACCCCATATCCATCTGTTGCCGGATTGATGGTTATTTCTGGCTCCGGCGCTTACCAGTTTCGTAGACCGAACGTACCACTGCTGTTCTTGAATGTACCACCACACTTGATCATGGCCTTATCGCTCCGGTTTGATGTCTCTCGGACCTTCACGGCCTTGACCTCGCCGCCTGTCCTGTACTCGAGCGGGTTGAATGACGTCCTTTCGGTGAGAACTAGAAGGTCGAGAGGCCCTTGCTTGCAGGTGAATTTCAGTTCGTCTCCTTTTCGACTTTGAGGTTGTTAGGGTTCTTCTTGCCACGCAAGTTTGGCGCGGGAATGAGACTGTCTGGGTGTCAAAATGATAGGTTAACTCAACTCGCACGGGTTGTGTTTTCAATGTCGGGTGTTGCCATGTTTTCTCCTTTTCTTGGGGTTGCATTTCTGTAATTGCATCCCTATTGCTCGGCCATTTTTGTTCTCAGCAGTGCCTGAAAATTCGGGTCTTGCTGTAAATCCTGTACTTCGGACTGACGGTTCAAGTCTTCTAACAGTTGCAACGGTGCTTTGCCAAGCACCTGCAAAGTCTTTTCTCGTTCTCTCAAACTTTCAAAGGTGAATGCACCAAACTGCAGTACTCTGGCATCGCTGGGGCCCATACTGAGAGCCTGCATCATCTCGAACTCTGCTGCGCTGCGTTCTCCCAACAGGGCCGACAAACGGGCAAGTTGCGCACGGGAAAAAGCATCTCTCGGATTTTGGATTACTTCCGACGCAGCCATGGTTTCGGCCCTGTGGTACCACGCAGCCGCCTCCTGCTGGCGGCCAAGGTGGCGGTAAGCGTCTCCCAGGTTGCTACATCGGGCCACGTTTGGCGGCTCAGCAGCCAGGCTTCTTTCGAAATACAGGGCGGCTTCGCCGTAACGTCCTTGTTGATAATAAAGAGTGCCAAGGTCGGTCAGAATAGGAGACGCTGGCTGGAGGCGCAAAGCTTGGAGGAGGGATTGCTCGGCCTCTTGGAAACGCCCTTGGTCTTTCAAAGCAAGACCCAGTTCCATGTGACCTTTTGCAAGGCCGGGCGCAATCTCGGTCGCTCGCCGGAAGAGTTGCTCCGCCTCTTGGAATTGTCCGTGGAAGTAGTAGAAGAGCCCGAAGTCAATGTAAGGTTGGTAATAATCGGGCTGAGCTTGAATCGGCCTTCTGATAAGTTGCGATCGCTTCACCGGGCCTGTTCATGCTGCTGTAAGCGACGGCGAGGCGGTTCCAGCCCTCAGCGTTGTTAGGCGCCAGTTCCACTGCCCGGCCGAAATCCTGAGCCGCTAGTTCGTACCAGCCATGCTGCTGTTTAAATAATCCAGCCGCCAGGAGCACCGGCGCCGAGTCCGCGTTCAGGCTCTGGGCTTTCGCCACCGATTGAGCAGCGCTGTCCAGCCACTGTAGGCCGTAACCTCGCTTAAATTTCTGCAGTTGGGCTTCGGCCAAACCGGCATAGAGCAATGCCGAGTGGGGGTCGAACTCAAGTCCCTTTTGGAAGAATGGAATTGCTTCGTCAGCGCTGACTTGGTCGCGCCGCAGCAGGTTGATGCCTTGAATATAGGAAGGATAGGCCGGTGCGGAGACGAGCTCCAGCGATGCCCCGACACGCAGGTGGAAGGCGCCGGTAACGGTCGCGGTAAGCGCCTTCGCTAGCAGGGGAGTGTCATTGGAGGAATAGGTGCCCACCAGTTCCTGCAAGGTGCGGCCCGAGCCAGTATCCATTACCGAGGCAACCACGGCAATCTGACTCCCCGAATTGCGAAGGCGCGTACGCAAAACGTGTGTCGCGGCCAAAACCGTCTTCGCTTTATCGAATGAATCGACGCCACTACGCCGTGCTTCTCCAGGCGGTATAACCACCAAGCCGCGGCGCAGGCGCGAAAGCCGATCGGCGACATCCAGGGCCAATCCACCGGCCGTTTGGACCGGACTGCCCTCCACGACAAACGGAAGAACAGCGAGGCGGATGGCGGGCCCTGGACGTGCAACCCAAAACACGGCTGCCATAATCGCGGCCACGGCTGGCGCAAGCCGGACCCATTTGCTCGCACGGTTTCGTGTGTCGAGCCGCTCGATTATTTCGTCGACCGATTTGAACCGATTTTCAGACAAAGGTTCCAGGCAACACTCGATTATCTCGGCCCACGGTGAAGGCAGATCTCTGCGCCTGCGCAACCTATTCACATCCTGACGAACGTCGTTGACCGTAAGGGTTTGCAATCCTTGGGGAAATTCGGGTAATGTGTCTTCTCGCGAAGGCGCTTCGCCAGCCAACATCACGTGAAAAATCACACCTAACGCATAAATGTCGGACGCCGCCGAAACCTTCCCGCCCTTCCACAGCTCCGGCGCCATGTAATCCGGAGTACCGGCCATTTGGCCGGACGGCGCATTTGTTTGCGCCGCTTCGGGACCGCGGGCCAAACCGAAATCGGTGATGACCGCGCGGACGGCTCCGTGCGGTCCGGTAGTCAGGATGACGTTGTTGCTTTTGAGATCGCCGTGAATTACCTGGTTGCGATGTGCTTCCCCTAAGCCGGCGCAGAGTTGGAGCGCGATGGCGCGCGCTTCTTTCTCAGGAAGAGGTCCACGGGTGAGCCGATCGAGGAGCGTTTCGCCGTCCAGAAACTCCATGGTGATGAAGTCGATCTCGCCTTGCCGCGTGGATGCGGTGTGGATTTCGAAAATCTTGCAGACATTGGGATGGCTGATCTCGGTGGCGTTGCGCACCTCGGGCGGGAGCCGTTTGCGGAAGCCGGTCTTGGCGCACTTGAGCGCGATGCGCCGCTGCAGTTTTTCATCCACGGCTTCGTACACAACGCCCATGCCTCCCTGGGCGATCTCGCGTACGATGCGGAAGCGGCCATCCAACAGCTCGCCCGGCTCGAAGGGATGCTCGTAGGAAGCGGCCGGGTAGAGTGGATCCAGCAAGAATCCGTTCATGCGCTCTTCCCACTGGACGTAACTCCAAGTCTCTTCAAACAATTCCGTGTCGGCGCCGCAAGCGCTCTTGAGATAAGATTCGCGCTGGTCAGGCGGATGGGTCAACGCCAGGTCGACCAGGCTCATGACCAGGTCGTCGTCCTTCGCTTTATTGAGCATGGCCAGACTCCTCGATGTGTTCAAAGAGCCACTGCCGGGCGTCGCGCCACATGCGCTGCATGGTGCGAACTTTCAGACCGAGCGTCTCGGCCGCTTCTTCGTCGGTGAGTCCGAGGAAGTATTTCACCTCCACGAGCGTGCACCACTCCGGCTTCGTTTCCGCGAGCTGCTCCAAAAGCCGGTCGATGGTGACTGCCAGCTCCAGCTTGGCGCTAGTGGCGGGAAGCAGATTCTCGATTCCCTCGAGCGCGACGAAATCCGCATCGGGCCGCCCGCGCGCATGGTCAATCAGGTACCTACGCATAGCTCTAGCAGCTATAGCGAAAAAATGCTGTCTGTTCCGCCAATCCCGATCTTTGGCGGCAACCAGCCGGAAATAAATCTGGTCGACTAACTCGGTGGCTTGCAAGGAATGACCCTTGCGCTCACCCTTCATCAGATGGTGTGCGAGTCGCCGGAGATTAGGGAGCACAAGAGCAAAGAGCTCGTTCTCAGCAGTGCGGCTGCCGGCGCGCCATTTGTGCAGGAGAGACGTGATATCTCCCGTTTTCTCCAACATACAAACATCCTAAGGTGTGCCGCATGTTACCACATTTAGGACTTAGGCGGAGTTTTCTTTCGACGTACGCTATCCCCTGCGAGGCTCAACAGCCTGATTCGAAAGTCGACAAAAAAGGAGTAAATTATGAAGCGATTACATTTTGCAGTTGGTTTGTTGGCCGCTTTGGTCTGTTCAGGTCTCGAAGCGCAGACCAGGTTGGAAGCCAACATCCCATTTGAATTTCGCATGGGCAAGAGCATCTTGCCGGCGGGAGATTACGTATTTGATTACTCGTCGCACTTCCTGGCTGTGCATCAGCAGGACGGTCACCACACCGCTGTTATGACTCTCACGTCGCCGGTGTCGCGAACAAAAGCGCCGGCAACTGGAGTAGTGGAGTTCAACCGATATGGAGATGCTTACTTCTTCGCCAAGATCTTTGCGGCGCGTTCTCGAGAGGGGGAAGGTCTGCCGAAGACAGCGCGTGAAAAGGAGCTTGCCAGCCGCACAGCTCCAATCCAAACGGAGGCGATTGTTCTTCAGACAAAGTAGAAGATTGTTCGGGAGGCGCCGGGTTTTCCTGGCGCTCCTATTCGTTCTTCGATGGGACCTGTCTCAACGCCAATCGCAGATTCTTATCAACGACGGTCAAACATCCCTCAATCTCACCGTAATCCGGTATCTTTGTTTCGTCGATATCTTCCAGCGAAGCTCTTACCGACTGAATCTTTAGGACGCTATCTGTAATCTTTTCTCGTTCAACGTTGGTCAGTGACATTATCTGCTGAGCAGCCGTGCGCATCCACATGCTCGAGATAGGCATACTTCATCTTCTGCTTCGCCTCGTTGGCCATGTGAATCAGTAGATCGAAACGATGAGAATCCAAATCGCCTCCGATTATCGCCAGGAACTGTTGTTCGTGAAGGAGCAGCAGTCCCTGCACTGCTTCCCCAAACGCGTCCAAAAGCCGGCGCTGCTCCCTGCAAACTGCAAGGTTGGATTCTGTTTTCTTCGCCGTGTGTTCGACCTTCATGCTCGGTTTACTCAGACCTCCGCCTGATTCAATGCAATCGCGAGGCCACTCGCTAAAACTCTTTAACCGTTACATATCCAATTGGGTTTGCCCGGTTCAAGAACGTCGACCTCTAAGACGTTGTAAATTGAAGAGAAGTGCTCTCCAATCGCCATCCGCGCTTGAAAGCGGAAACTCGATATGTACAGGGAGAACTTCCGGCAATGCCGGTGGCACGCGGACCACAGCAGGCGTTATTGACTCTTCCGCATGGCACCAGGGTCTACGGGCCGGTTCTCATTGAAGATGAATACGTCGAATTCGTTTGGGGTGGGGAGAAGTACAAATGTCACGTCGATGAATTCGTAGACAAGACGAGAACCAATCTAGAGAATGGAACAGAGTCCCACGCGGCGATTTGCAAGGAGCAGCGGCGTCTCCTGGACGCGTTCGGCGAAGCAGTACAAGAATTGCTGCTCCTTCACGAACAACAGTTCCTGGCGATAGTCGGAGGCGATCTGGATTCTCATCGTTTCGATCTATTGATCCACATGGCCAACGAGAAGAAGCAACAGGTGAAGTATGCCTATCTCCAGCATGTTGAGACGCACGGCTGCTCGGCAAACGGCGTCACGGACGGCCGTTGAAGATAGAGAGTCCGGCTTTATCAGCTAGAAGCTTGGTTGCTGCGGGCCACCCGCATCGATTCCATAAGAACGGTGAAATAGAAAGTTGAACCGGCGCCGGGCTCCGATTCCACCCAAATCTTTCCGCCATGGGCCTCGACGATCTTCTGCGCCAGCGCCAGGCCGATTCCGTTGCCGGCGACATCCCGGCCGTGCAATCGGCGAAAAATTTGAAAGATTCCGTCTTTATATTGCGGATCGATTCCGATGCCGTTATCGCGGACCGAAAACAGCCAGGAACCCTGCTGCTCGCGCGCGGAGATGTGAACCTCCGGCGTGACGCCGGGCCGGCTGTACTTGATGGCGTTGGTAATGAGATTCTGCAAAACCTGCTCGATTCGCGCATCGGCGACTATGGTCGGCAAAGGATCGTGCGTGATTCGCGCTCCCTTGCTTTGGATTACAGCATCCAGATTGAAGAGGACCTGGATGAGAAGGGCTTCGGTATCGACTTCCGCCACGTTCGTGCCGCTGGAATGGGTGGCATGCGAGTAGCGGAGAAGATCGTCAATGAAGGAGCGCATGCGGTGAGCGCTTTGCATGACAAACTGGAAGGAGTCCGCAGTTTCCCCGGAAAGCTGCCCGCCGAGTTTCCTTTCCAGTAGTTGAGCATGCACCGTAATAGTTCGCAGCGGCTCGCTCAGCTCGTGCGCCACAGTGTATGAAAATCGTCCCAGATCCTCATTGGAGCGCCGCAAAGCGTCTTCGGCCTGGCGCGCGCGGAGAAAAGCTCTTACGGTGGCGACCAAGACTTCCGGCTCGACGGGCTCCACCATATAACTATCCGCGCCGGAGTCCAATCCATAAACCTGGTGCCGGCTTTGACTGCTGGAGGCAGAAATGTGCACCACCGTTGTACCGGCGATGGTAGGAGTGGCACGGATTCTCTTGCACACCTCAAAGCCGCTCATGTCGGGCAGATTTACGTCGAGTAGTACGAGCGGAGGCTTCAGGTCCGACAGCATTTGCAGCGCTCCGGCGCCATTGGTGGCTTCCAGAACCTCGAAGCCGGCTTGGCGCAACACTTTGCTGCGTGCATAGAGCGAGGGCCGGTAGTCGTCGACGTTTAGAATTGAATAGTCTAATAAGTTCATTTGGTCCGTTCCTACTGGATCATAGTAGCCATTCCGGCTCTGTCGATGACACGGCGAAGTTCTCGAGCCACAGCGCTGTGATCGAGGCCTTCCTTACTAAGAATGGTTACTACCTGGCCGGTGAGTTGATTACGTTCCGTACTGGTGAGAATGCGCGAAGTGCAAATCACCACCGGGATGTCTTTGGTCGAAGCCGCAGCCTTCAATCGCTCCAGGACCTCGAAGCCGCTCATGCCCGGCATGTTGAGGTCGAGCACGATCAGCTCGGGCTTCTCTTCACAAGCTTTTTGAAATCCGTCGTAGCCGTTATAAGCCTCGCTGATCAGGAAAGATGCGTCGCTCAGTTGGCGTTTCCATAGATAACGGTCGCTCTCGTTGTCATCGATTATCAGCACCCGGTTAAAAGGCGGTTGATCGGTGAGTGCCCGCAGCCGGGTGATAAAATCGACACGCTCGACTGGTTTCACAATATAATCGCGCGCGCCCAAATGGTAAGCCTTGGCTTGATCTTCTATGCTGCTGACGACCAGAATGGGAGCGCCTTGGGCAGGAGTATCTCCGGCGAGCCGGGCCAGGAACGACCAAGTGTCTTCCGAGCGCAAAACGATATCGAGCACGATCGCGGCCGGCCGGATTTGCTCGAGCAGGTCCTCGGCTTCCCGGGTAGTGGAAGCATGCACGGGCTGAAAAATGGAGCCCGCCAGAAAGCTTGCGTACATCATCCGCATGGTCGCGTTGTCTTCGACGATCAGCACTGGAAGCTTGCCTGACTCCGGGGCCCAATCAGGTTGAGGCCCACGCGCTTCCGCGGCGGCCGCATCGCGATAACGGAGCGGTATCTTGAGCGTGAAAGTGGAACCGACGCCCAACTGGCTCTGGACATGCACTTCTCCGTTCAACAAAGTGGCCAGCTTCTTCGACAGGGGAAGGCCCAGGCCGGTTCCTTTCACACGCCTTTGAATGGGACCGTCCACTTGCGCAAAATCCTGGAAGATCAGATCGAGATTCTGGGGTGCGATTCCGATGCCGGTATCGGACACGGAAAAGACGACATCGGTTTCGCCCGCCAGCGCGGCAGAAACCCGAACTTCGCCGCTCTCGGTAAACTTCAACGCGTTGGAGATGAAATTCCTGAGAATTTGCGAAACTTTGCCTTCGTCGGAATAGATCTGCGGAATGTGATCCACATCCTCAAAAACCAGGGCGACGGATTGATTCAACAGCAGCGCACGCAGCATTCCGCGGAGTGCGGCAAACAGGTCGGCGGCCGTAAATTCGAGAGGCTTGGCTTCGATTTTTCCAGCCTCCACCTTGGCCAGATCGAGGAGATCGTTCACCAGATCGAGCAGGTCCTGGGCAGCTCGGCGCACATATTCGACCTGCTGAACCTGTTCGGAGCTGAGATCTCCGTCCACACGATCCAACAACAAACCGCTGAGCGCCAGGATGGAGTTGAGCGGGGAGCGGAACTCGTGGCTCATGTTGGAAAGGAATTTCGATTTCAACTCGTCGGCGCGGCGAAGATGATCGGCTTTTTCATCTAACTCCGCGTACAGAGCGACTACGCCGCGGTTGGTATCCTCCAGTTCACGGTTGAGGAGAATCAGCTCGGCTTGGCGCGTCCGAATCTCCTCCAACGCCCGGATTAACTCCTGGTTCTGGTGCTGCAGTTCCTGGAAGGGGTCCTGCGGCGACTCGCGGGAGAGTGCGGTAGCGATCCGTGCCACGTCGAGCGGCAGAACCAGCGGTGCACGCTTGGGCAGCAGCTTCTTCAGCCAGACGGTCGTGCCGGCGCCGGGAGTGGATTCGATTTGAAACTGATCCAGCAAACGGCGGGCGCCCACGATACCCAGACCCATTCCGGTTTGTGATTGATACGTGCCTTCCAGAATGCTGAGCAAGTTCGGGATTCCGGGGCCCGAGTCGGTGACTTTGACCAGCAATAGCTGGGGCGCGACGTTGCCTTCAATCAAATACTCGACCTGTCCGCCGCCGGCGTAGTTGAACGCGTTTCGGGCGATCTCGGAAACGGCCGTGGAAATACGGGTTTGATCCTGGGCATCGAAGCCCAGCTGGCGGGCGATCTGACGGGCGCGCTGCCGAGCGGCCACGGTATCGTGTTCGGAACGGATGCTGACCGAAAGGATACGAACACTCATCTACGACGCCTTTGCTACGACGACCGTGGAGTCGTCACGCCCCCTGGCGAAGTCCCTATACAGCACACCCGCGATCAACGCAGGATCGCGTAAGAATAGCCCGGGATACTGTTCCAGGCCTGCTCCAGTGGCGAGACCGTCGGAATGAAGCTGCAACAAACCATTGCTGGGCCAGGGATAGCTGAACTCTTGTATTCGTTCGGTGTGATGCCCGGCTGTTCCGTTGCCCGAAACCAGGCTGTGGCGAGGCTCGGCGCCGGAATAGATGCGCGCGGAGATATTGCCTACGCCTGCGAATTTGACCTGCTGCTGCGCGAGGTCGATCCGCGCAATGGCGACTGCTGCGCCGCGAGTGGTGCCGCGAAGGGCGCCGTGGACGCGCTGCAGGAGAGTCCCAGGCGGAAGGTCGGGATGGAGACGAAGAATGCGGACGGCCTCCACCGCGGCGACATTCGCCTCCAACCCGTGACCCAGGCCGTCGGCTAACAGGACGACTACATAATCGCCGTAATGTACGGCTCCCCAAGCGTCGCCCGAAACCTCCTCGCCAGGCTTGGGTAGATTCACGGCGCTGATTCGCAGCGCGCCGTGGCCCGGCGCCGATGGTTTGGGAGGCTCAGTCCACCAGCGAGCGAGTATCCCGGTGCCTTTTTGGGGAACGGTGTAGAAATCCGAATTTTGCGATAGGCGGATGATGGCGCCCAAGCCGTGCCCCGCTGTACTGCCGGTGCTATAGCCGTCCTGAAGGGATTGCTGCAGGTTTCTCATCCCGGGTCCTTGATCGAGCGCCAGGACGTCCAGCAAGGGTGCCGTCTCCAACCCCTCAGAAGAAGAGTGCAGAATGATTTCGCCGCGTCCGGCGTGCTTGAGCAGGTTGGTGCAAGCTTCGGTGACGACAATGCTTACTTGCTCCGCGACCGTCTCGTTCAACCCGATGTGAGCGGCCATGTTACGGGCAGAACGGCGCGCTTCCGCAGTCTTGCTGGCCTCCTCGACGAGTATTCGAACGGACTCCCCCATGGCTATTTCCACCTTAGAATAGAGACTCTTGTGCCAACGCCGGGTTTCGAGGAAATCTCAAACTCGTGCGACAGGCGTTTGGCACCGCCCAGACCGAGCCCCAGGCCCCCACCGCTGGTGAAGCCGTCCGAGAGGGCCTGGTTGACGTCAGGAATGCCGGGACCTTGATCTTCGAAAACGACCCGCAAGCCGGCGCGCTGATCATTCTGGATCACTTCGAGCTGCGCGGCCCCGCCGCCGCCATAATCGAGCGTATTTCGGGCCAACTCGCTCGAAGCCGTAACCAGCTTGGTTTGATCCACCAGACCAAATCCGAGAGAGACGGCTTGGATTCGCACTGCTTGCCGGACGATGACTACATCCTCGCTGCTGCGAATCGGAAACGATTCAGACTTCAGCACCCGGAGCACCGTTCCGCCTCGCTTTCGATAGGGCGGTGCGTAGCACCAGCATGCCCTTCTCCACATCCAACGCTGTACGGACGCCGGTCATGGAAAGTCCAAGCTCCACCAGAGTAATAGCCACGGCAGGCTGCATTCCCACCACCACGGTTTCGGCATCGAGAAGGCGCGCCATGGAGGCGATGCTACCCAGCATCCGGCCAATGAAGGAATCAACCATCTCCAGAGCGGAGATATCGATCAACACGCCGTGGGACCGGTGTTTCACGATCTGGTCGGTAAGGTCTTCCTGCAGCGTGATTGCGAGCCGGTCATGCATGTCCACCTGGATGGTGATGAGCAGATAATCGCCCATCTTCAGGATTGGAATGCGCTCCACGTTCTAGTTCTCCGCCGTCCGCTCTTTTTGATCGCGAACCATCTTGAATCCAGCTCGCCGCAGGGTGAGCGCGAAAGCATCCGCGAGCGTAGCTTTGGTGATGACGTCCGACAGATCCACGCCCAGGTGGATGATGGTCTGAGCAATCTGCGGACGGATGCCGCTGATCATGCATTCGGCGCCCATCAGGCGCGCGGCGGCCACTGTTTTGAGCAGATGCTGGGCTACCAAGGTATCGACGACAGGGACGCCCGTGATGTCGATGATGGCGAAGTCGGAACGTGTCGTCACGATCGCTTCCAGCAGATTTTGCATCACCACCTGAGTGCGGGCGCTGTCCAGAGTGCCGATGAGAGGCAGGGCCAGAATGCCGTCCCAAAGCTGGACGACGGGCGTGGACAGCTCCAGCAGTTCGTGCTGCTGGCGGGAGATCACGTCCTCGCGGGTTTTCTGAAACGCTTCGGTGGCTAACAAGCCGAGCGAATCCAGCAATTCGGTAGCGCGCCAGGTTTCGTGCGCCAGCGTCTCCGCGTCGTGGCCTAGTTCCTGACGAAGAGCCTCAAACAGGGGCTGTTTCATGGAGAAGATAAACGACGCAGTCTCAGACGACGTGTAGCCGCACTTGGCGCGCGCAGTGGAGAAATCGGTCAGGAACTCGCGAACCGGATTCCAGGCGGGAGACGAAACGTCCCCTGCACCATCTCCTTGTGCCGCTGTTTTCACAGCCTTTAGAAATTCGCGGGACTGCCGGTTCACTTCCTGCTGCTCGGCGCCCGATAATCTCCGCATGTTGGAGGGTTGACGTTCAAGCCAGCCTTTTGCGATTTGCTGTTCGTGTTTGTCGAGCACTTCGGCGAGCTTGCTTTTTGACGTTACCAAGGCGTTCCTCCGTGGCCAGACGATTTATAAAGATTTTATAAAGGTCATCGTTATCGTAGCACCAGGTACGAGCTAGTAATTGTTCCAGGCTCTGGGTTGTGGACGTCTAAGCCAAGCCCTCAGGCGGATTTAGATAGGATTGAAGGTTACCTGCTTGAAGAATGCCGTGGGAGGCCATGCACTGATGAAAAGGTTGTTTCTGTTTTCGATGCTGACGGCTTGCTCGATTGCAATGGCCGAGACCTATGATGGCTCGCTATTCGGGGCTTTGAAGTGGCGGAGCATCGGCCCTAACCGCGGCGGGCGATCCATCGCTTCTGCGGGCAGCCCGAGCCGTCCGAATGAATATTACTTTGGGGCCGTAGGCGGCGGCCTATGGAAGACGATCGACGGGGGCGCGACCTGGAAGCCGGTGACCGACGGGCAGTTGCAGAGTTCGTCGGTGGGCGCCGTAGCGGTGTCGGAGTCGAATCCAGATGTGGTGTACATCGGGATGGGCGAGACGGAGCTGCGCGGCAACATCATGCAGGGCGATGGCGTGTACAAGACCACCGATGGTGGCAAAACGTGGAAGAACGTCGGGCTCACGGATACGCAAGCCATCGCGCGTATTCGAGTTCATCCGACCAATCCGGACATCGTATACGTTGCGGCCTTCGGACATCCGTACGCTCCGAATGCGGAGCGCGGCGTGTTTCGCACCAAAGACGGCGGCAAGACCTGGCAGAAGGTGTTGTACCGGAACGATCACGCGGGCGCAGTGGATCTGTGCATCGATCCACATAATCCGAACGTGCTGTACGCGGCGATCTGGGATGCCTATCGGACACCGTGGTCGCTATCGAGCGGCGGTCCGCTGAGCGGTCTGTTCAAGAGCACGGACGCGGGCGACCACTGGACCGAGATTACCCGCAATTCAGGATTGCCCACTGGTACTATCGGCAAGATCGGCATCAGCGTTTCCGGCGCGGACTCAAAGCGCGTGTACGCAATCGTTGAAGCCGAGGACGGCGGCGTGTTCGCTTCCGATGATGCCGGCGTGACGTGGAAAAAAGTCAGCGAAGATCGGAAAGTGCGGCAGCGGGCTTTCTATTACTCGCGGATTTACGCGGATCCCAAGGATCTAGAGACGGTTTATATTCTCAATACGGCGTTCTTCAAGTCGACCGATGGCGGCAAAACCTATAAGACGATCCGCGCTCCGCACGGAGATCATCACGACCTTTGGATCGCGCCCAATGATCCAAAACGAATGATCAACAGCAATGACGGCGGCGCGAACGTGTCGCTCACCGGCGGCGAGACCTGGACACAGCAGACCTTTCCGACAGCGCAGCTATATCACATAGCCGTCACTAAGGACATTCCGTATCACGTTTGCGGCGCGCAGCAGGATAACACAACGATCTGCGTGCCGAGCGAGGAACCTGGAAGAGGCGGGCGCGTTGGAAATCCTATGTACGCGGTGGGCGGGGGTGAGAGTGGCTACATCGCGCCCGATCCGAGGAACGCGAACATTTTTTACGCCGGCAGCCAAGGCGCGCTGGTCACCCGGTTCGATCGCAGCACCGGCCATACGCGTGATATCCAGGTGTATCCGCTGTTCTTCTCGGGAATGCCGGCGAAAGATCTGAAGGAGCGCTGGCAATGGACTTTTCCGATCGTGTTCTCGCCAGTTGATCCGAAGGTGCTGTACGTTACCTCGCAGCATTTGTGGCGGACTACGAACGAGGGACAGACCTGGGAGCGCATCTCGCCTGATCTGACGCGCGGCGATCCGAAGACGCTAGGCGATTCCGGCGGACCGATCACGAAAGATCAGAACGGGCCGGAGATTTACGGCACGATCTTCAGCGTGGCGCCATCGCGGAAAGATGTGAATACGATCTGGACCGGGTCGGACGACGGGGTCGCGTATGTCACGCGCGACGGCGGATCGCATTGGAATAACATCACGCCCAAAGATTGGCCAGAGTTCATGCGCATCAGCCTGATTGACGCTTCGCCACACGATCCGGGCAAAGCATATTTGGCCGGAAAACGATATCAGTTGGACGACCGGCAGCCGTACCTCTATCGGATCGAAGATTACGGCAAGAAATGGACCAAGATCGTCAACGGCATCCCGTCCAACGATTTCGTGCAGGCGGTGCGCGAGGATCCCCGACGTCCGGGCCTGCTGTTTGCGGGCACCGAACACGGCCTATACGTTTCTTTCGACGATGGCGCGAACTGGCAGTCGCTACGCTTGAATCTGCCCGACACCCAGGTTTCCGATCTGGTGGTGGAAGGCGACGATGTGGTGATCGCGACGCACGGCCGATCGTTTTACGTCTTGGACGATATCACGGCGCTGCGGCAGCTCAAGCCGGAGATTCCTGGCGAAAACGCCCACCTGTTCCGGCCGCGGCCGGCGCTGCGTTCGGTGAATCAGGGGATGATCGATTACTACTTGAAGCAGCCGGTGGACAAGATCACCGTTCAGATTCTCGATGGCGACGGGACAATTGGTTCGTTCTTTTGAAGGGACAGCTGAAGACGACAAGAAGAAGGATGGCGCACCGGACGCGGATGCAGAGTCCGAATTTGGTCCGCCGCGAACTAAACCGCCAACACACGCGGCCGGCATTAACCGCTTCACGTGGGACCTGCGGTATCCAGGCGCAAAGACGTTCGAAGGATTGATTATGTGGGGCGCGCGTCCGGACCAAGGACCGCTGGCGCCGCCCGGCGAATATCACGCCCGGATCATCGCAAATGGCGCGATGCAGACGGAGGACCTGCGGGTGGTCAAAGATCCGCGGCTCCCGAATGTCAGTGATGCCGATTTAGAGGATCAGTTCAAACTGGCATCGCAGGTTCGCGACAAAGTGAGCGAGGCGGACGAGATGGTGATTCTGATTCGCGCCATCAAGAAGCAACTCAAAGATCGGGCGGAGAAGGCCAAGAATCCCGAAATCAATGCCGCGGCCGAGCGCCTGGAGAGCAAGCTCACAGCGGTGGAGGAAGACGTCTACCAAGTCCGCAACCGGAGCAATCAGGACCCGCTGAACTTTCCAATCAAGCTGAACAATCAGCTTGCGGCGCTAGCACGCAGTATCGAGACCGGTGACGCGAAACCCACGGATGCGAGTTACGTCGTGTTCAAAGAGTTGACGGCGCGATTCGATGCATTGAAGGCGCGATTGGATGAAGCGCTGAACACCAATCTGGTACAGGTGAACGATCTTTTGACAGGGCAGCAGATCGAGAAGATTTCGGCGGCGGGAGGACAGTGAGGAGCGACCGCTTGCTCACGCGCGCGGCTCAGCCACGATGCTGCTGCAACTGAAAGACATCCAGAAACGATTTGGTGGCGTGACGGCGCTTCGTCACGGCAACCTGGACGTCCAAGCCGGGGAAGTGCACCTGCTGATGGGGGAGAACGGCGCCGGCAAGTCGACCCTGATGAAGATCGTCGCGGGAATGTTGGAGCGCGACGGCGGCGATGTATTGTGGCAAGGGGGCAACGTTCAGTTCCGTAATCCGGCGGAGGCGGCTTCGCACGGGATCGCGATGGTGCATCAGGAATCGCTGCTGGCGCCGCATCTCTCGGTTGCGGAAAACATCTTTCTCGGACGCGAGCCTCGCAGGCCGCTGGGCTGGGTGAATCGCCACGAGATACTGGCGCGCGCGTCGCGCATCATCGAACAGCATCGCTTTCCGCTCAAGCCGGAGTGGAAGGTGGACAAGCTCAGTCCGGCCGGCAAGCAGATGGTGGAAATTTGCCGCGCGATACAGCAGGGGTCCAGCTTATTGATCTTCGATGAGCCGACGTCGTCGCTGTCCGAAACGGAGACGCAGGAGGTTTTCCGGATTGTCCGGACGCTTAGGGAGCGGAATGTGGGCGTGATTTACATCACGCACCGATTGGAAGAGCTGCGCGCCATCGGCGATCGGGTGACTGTTTTGCGCGACGGCGAAACGGTCCATTCCGGACCACTGAACGAAATCACGACCGACCAGCTCATCCGGCACATGGTGGGCCGCGAGCTCACCGCGATCTACACGCGCAGTGCCCTGCCGCCGGGTGAGGAGGTTCTGCACGTCGAGCATCTGACGCGAGAACCGGTGCTCAAGGACATCAGCTTCTCTCTGCGCGCCGGCGAGATTGTCGGAATGGCGGGATTGATCGGCGCCGGACGTACCGAACTTTGCCGCGCGTTGTTCGGTGTGGATGCGATCGATAGCGGGAACGTCCGCATCCTGGGCAATGCGGTCCGTATTCGTTCGCCGCGTGATGCGGTTGATGCCGGGCTCGCGCTGATTCCCGAGGACCGCCAGCATACGGGGCTGGCCACTGCGCTCCCTATCAGCCATAACTTCACGATGGCGAATTTGGCCAGCGTCAGCAGGTTCGGCTTCCTGAATCATGCCGCCGAAAAAAAGGTGGCGGATGATTTTACCCAGCGGCTCCGCATCCGCGCGTCCTCTGGAAGGCAGTTGGCGGGGAGACTCAGCGGCGGAAACCAGCAGAAAGTCGCGATTGCGAAATGGCTGGTCTCGGCCGCGCGCATTTTTTTGTTCGATGAGCCGACGCGTGGCATCGACGTAGGCGCCAAGATCGAGGTCTTCCAGATGATGGACGAGCTGGCGCGGGCTGGGGCGGCGATCCTGATGGTCAGTTCCGAGATGGGCGAGTTGCTGCAAGTGGCGGACCGCATTCTGGTGATGCGACAAGGAAGAATCAGCGGCGAATTGCCGGGCCGCACGACACAAGAGGAGATTATGCGCTACGCGGCGTTTGAGATCAGCGCGGTCACAACTGAGGAGCATCCGGAATGATCCAGCGGCTGTTGCCGTTTTTCACGCTGGTGGCGCTGTTTATCATTCTTTCGATCGCCTCGCCGAATTTTCTTACGTCCACCAACCTTTCGAGCGTGGTTCGTCAGACCGCGGTGATCAATATCATGGCGCTGGGCATGACGGTGATCATCATCGCGGGCGGGATCGATCTGTCGGTGGGATCGATTCTCGCTTTGGCCGGCCTGTTGGGCGCTATGACGATGGAGAAGCACGGAATCGGCTGGGGCATCGTCGCTGGCATGCTGGTCGGCATGCTGTGTGGTTTCGCGAATGGCCTGATGATCACTTCGCTGCGCATCAGTCCTTTTATCGTCACGCTGGGCACGATGGGAATTTACCGCGGGTTTGCGCTGATCATTTCGAAAGGGCTTCCAGTGCACGAGATCCCGCCCTCGTTCTCCTACCTGGGCGAAGGTACGCTGCTCGGCGTTCCGTTCGTGCTTTGGATTTTGCTGCTGTGCGCGGTGGTGACGCACATCATTCTGGAGCACACGCGACACGGCCGGTATGCATTTTCGATCGGCAGCAATCCGGATGCGGCCTTCTATGCGGGCGTTCCGGTGAAGTTCCACACCATCGTCGTATATGCAGGCGCGGGCTTGCTGACGGGACTGTCCGGGATGATCGAGGTGTCGCGGTTGATGACCGGACAGCCGACCGGAGGCCAGGGCTACGAGCTAACGGCCATCGCGGCCGTGGTGATCGGCGGAGGGAGCCTCAGAGGCGGCGAAGGCAGCGTGCTGGGGACGCTGGTGGGTGCGTTCATTATGGGTTTGCTGGCGAATGGAAGCGACTCTGCTGGGCACGAATCCGTACTGGCAGCAGGTGATTATCGGGGCCGTGATCATTCTGGCGGTGGCGTTTGACGAGCTGCGGAAAAGAAGGCTGAAGGACTAATCAAACTAAACCGTGCCGGACCGCGAAACGCACCAGCTCGCCGGTCGAATGCAGATTCAGTTTTTCCATAATCTTGCCGCGGTGCGCCTCGACGGTGTAGACGCTCAGATTCAGCGAGACGGCGATTTCTTTGTTGGTCTTGCTCTCGGCGATCATTTGCAATACTTCGCGTTCGCGGCTGGTTAGCAAGTCCAGCGGGTCAGTCACGTGGCGCCGATAATCGCTCAAGACCGCGTCCGACACGCCGGGGCTGATGTAGCCATCCCCTTTAGCGACGGCGCGGACGGCGCTAATGAGATCGGTATCGATGGAGTCCTTCAGCAGGTAGCCCCGAGCGCCCGCTCGCAGGATTTCGCGGACGTAGACCGAATCCTTGTGCATGCTGAGGGCGAGAACGCGGGTGTGCGGCGAAGAGGCGGCGAGACGGCGCGTGGCTTCGATGCCGTTCAACTCCGGCATGGCCACATCCATGACCACCACGTCGGGATGAAGTTTCTCGGCCAGTTCCACGGCCTCGCGGCCATTCCCGGCTTCGCCCGCGATCTCCATGTCGGGCTGCGCTTCTAGAATCAGGCGGAAGCCTTTTCGGACCATGGCGTGGTCGTCGGCCAACAAAACACGAATCATTTATTGTCCGGACACGGGCCAGAGTTGCTTGACCTTTTGGCCGATTGCCATAAACTCATCCAACGTAGAGGGCTTGCGGATATATTTCGCCACGCCCAGGCGCTCGGCCTTAGCAATGTCATGAGGAGCGTTGGATGAACTGAGGATCATCACAGGGACCGGCTGTCCCGTCGGGACGGATCGCAGCTCCTCGAGCACTTCCCAACCATCGCGCTTGGGCAGATTGAGATCGAGAAAAACCAAATCTAGGGGCGGCCCGGCACTGCCACTAGCCAATTTGCGCAGATAGTCTATCGCCTTCTCGCCATCCGCCATGTGAATCAGCTCGAACCTCAAACCGGCTTCCTTCAGCGCCAATTCAACTAAGAGTACGTCCCCCCGATTGTCTTCCACGATTAGAATGCGTCGAGCACTTCCCGAACGTGTATCTGTCACCCTTCTTCAGTGTGTAACACTCCGCAAGGCGCCCACAACTCGATGGCGACGCCGTCCCGGGATTGGATCGTCACTTCGCCGCCGATGCTGCGCGCGCGGGCGTGCATGCCTACCAGTCCCAACCCGCCGGGCGAGCTGCCATTTTTGAAACCGTGCCCATTGTCTTTCATAGTGAGATGAATGCGATCGCCGTCCCGCCGGAGTTCGATGTCGACGCGCGTTGCGGCTGAATGCCGGGCGACATTGGTGAGCGCCTCCTGCACGATCCGGAACAGATGCGTTTCTGCTTCATCGGGCAGGCGGTCCTCAAAAGTGGAGTGATAGTTCACTTCGATTCCAGTGCGCTCAGCGAACCGCTCTGCTAGCCAGCGAATTCCCGCGTCCAAGCCGAAGTCATCGAGAATAGTGGGCCGCAAAAGGTGCGACATCTCACGAACATTTTGTATGGCGTCATCCACCAGGTGTTTGCAATCCTCCAAGCGCGCGGGATCGGAATGGCCGTTGGATTCAAGCGCCAGCAGATTAGCCTTGATGGCTGTCAGCGATTGCCCTAGCTCATCGTGGAGCTCGTGCGAAAAACGGCGGGCGACCGTTTCCTGGTTCTCCAGCATGTGCCACGTTACGCGAGTGAGATCACCGGCTTGCGACTCCATCTTTCGAAATAACAGGGCGGTGATGCGGACTGTAAAAATGGCGCACAGCAGGGCCAGCAAGAGGCACGCGCCGAGAAGCACAACCGACTCGTTGACCAGGTGAGTGGACCGCTGATCGATACGTGATTGCGCCGCTATGGCACGGCTGTAGTTGCTGGAGATGAGTTTCGCAACCAGGTCGGTGACTTCCTCATTGCGGCGCAACAGGTCGCGCGAGGAGTAATTCGGCACATTGCGAAGGGCCAATAAGCGGCGGGCTTCGATCGAAAACGCACGCGTAGCGGTGTCCAACTGATGCCAGAGGTTGGCCTGTGGAGTTCCCTCGGCTTCTTGCACGATGCGTCCGACGGCTTGGTCGGCGGTGTCCAACTGAGCCAGGGCTCGCGCGCGATCCACCAGCTCGGGACCACGCGACAACCTGTAGAAGGTTGCATTGAGCGTGTCCTGCTCGCGCTGCAACTCGTCGATCAAGCGAGTGGTCACAAGCTCGCTGCGCACCAGCTCGGCTGTACTTTCCTTAATTAATTGCGCGCTGTTGACCCCGACGAATGCCGCCGCCACCAGCAGTACGATCACGGCTGAGAAGCCCAGCACCAGGACTCGCAGCAGCTTTTTGTATGTAACGGGGTCGGGGTTCACGTTAGTTCCAGCATCGCGCAACAGTTCCAGGATCGCGCAACCGGGCGGGACTTGGAATCCCTCGGCAAGGCTATTCCTGGCTCCCGCAAATGGGTAAATTTTAATTCATTAAGACAGAACACCCGTGCCCCCCACGTTTTTGTCGCAAAGATACCGGTTCGCAGGCTATCGTTGATTTCGCCCATAAGCCTCAAGATGGAATCGTGAGGGTGGAAAAGATAAGGACCCTCGCAAAAAGGAGAAATACCGTGAATAAATTCGTACTCGCTTCCTTGCTAGGGGCCGCTGTCATGTTCGCCGGCCAGGCGCCGGCCACATCGAGCAAAGCTCAGACCTCGCCTTCCGCCGCCACCCCTGCGACAACCAGCAAGGTAAAGAAGCATCACAAGAAGACCAAGACTGCGCCGGCCACTTCAACCAGCGCGACGTCCAGCAAGCCCGCCGCAAAGCAATAATAGCTACGGCTCATACGGGTTCGTTTGGAAGCCCGGGGTAGCAGGCTGAAACCTGCCGCTCCGGGTTTCTTTTTGTTTCACAATAGAGACGCGACCCATGCGATTTGACAACCGCTTCCTGACGGTCACGGCTCGGTGTAGTTTGCTGTTATTGCTCGCCCTTCTAATCGTTCGCCTTCAGGCGCAGTCAACCGCTCCCGCCCCAAAGGAACAAACGCACGAGTACTCCCTTCCTCCTGACAAGTTGAAGCAGGCCATCGAATATTCGCACGCTGGCTACTGGCTGCATTTCGGCGGGGCAATCTATGGGATCGCGGCACTGCTGGTCGTGTTGCAGTGGGGCCTGGCCGCGAAATTCCGCGATTGGGCGGAGGCTTCTTCGCCACACCGGTTCCTACAAGCCATCGTGTTCCTTCCGCTGATCGCGTTGACGATCGACCTTTTCAGCCTGCCCCTGGGACTGTACGGCCAGCATCTGGAGCGCGTCTACGGCCAATCGGTGCAGAGCTGGCCGTCCTGGTTTTGGGACTGGACAAAGGGCGAGCTCCTCGAGTTCGCGATTGGAATTATCCTGGTATTCATTCTTTACGGAGTGATCCGGCGAAGCCCGCGGCGCTGGTGGCTCTATTTCTGGCTGGCGTCGCTGCCGATCCTGTTCGCCATCATGTTCCTGGAGCCCTTCGTCATTGAGCCGTTGTTCTTTGATTTTCAGCCCCTGGCAAAACAGCACGCCGCGTTGGTGGGCGATCTAGAGAAAGTGGTGATTCGCGGAGGACTCGTAATTCCACCGAATCGCATGTTCGAAATGAAGGCCAGCGAAAAACTGAATTCGCTGAATGCCTATGTAACCGGAATCGGCGCCTCCAAAAGAGTGGTGGTCTGGGATACGACTATGGCAAAGATGACAATGCCCGAGACTCTGTCTGTGTTCGGTCACGAAATGGGACATTATGTGCTGGGACACGTGCGCAATTCGCTCATTCTTGCGTCGGCATTTGCCCTGGTTCTGTTGTTCATCGCTTACCACGCATTGCACTGGCTGCTGGGCCGCTGGGGCGCTCGCTGGCGGATCCGCGATGACGCCGACTGGGCATCTCTGCCGGTGTTGCTGCTGATCGTGGCTGTATTGAGCTTTCTTTCCGAACCCATCTCGAATGGCTATAGCCGCTGGCAGGAGCATCAGGCCGACGTCTACGGTCTCGAGGTGATCCACGGAATCGTGCCGGATTCGAAAGAGGTAGCGACACATACCTTTCAGGTGCTCGGCGAAGTGGATCTGGATGAGCCCAATCCCAATCCGTTCGTCGAATTCTGGCTGTACAGCCATCCCTCCATTTCGGAACGCATCGCGTTCACGCAGAGTTACGATCCATGGTCCAACGGAACCCCAAGATATATAAAGGTAGTACTGCACTGAAAGTTTTCCCAGGTTTGTAACGGTGACAAGCCATCAGCGGATTCTGCATCTATGACTTTAAAACCGCCGATAGACTGGTTGTGCGATTGCTTTCATCCTTTTGCTTAAGCGTGAAAACACTAACTTACCTGCGAAGGATCGCGTACAGTAGTTTGCTGGCGACGCTGCTTTGCGGCCAACCTACCAGCGAGGAAATTGTCGTGAACGCGCGAGAAACGGGCCGGCCTTTTCCACACTTCTGGGAGCAAGTTTTCGGATCGGGGCGTGCAATCCTTTCTTTGCGCGATAGCTACCGCCGGGACTTACGAACGATCAAGGCGGCGACAGCAATCCAATATGTTCGATTCCACGCCATCTTTCACGATGAAGTTGGCGTCTATGACGAAACTGGCGGCGGAAAGCCGGTGTACAACTGGTCTTACGTCGATCAGATTTATGACGGACTGCTGGAAAACGGAGTGCGGCCGTGGGTCGAAATGAGCTTCATGCCGCGCAAGCTGGCCGCGTCGCTCGAGCCGCACGCATTCTGGTACAAACCCCTGCCATCGCCGCCGAACGACTACGGGAAGTGGGAAGAGCTGGTCTACAACTTCGCGCGGCACCTGGTGGAGCGCTACGGCATCGATGAAGTGGCGCAGTGGTACTTCGAGGTGTGGAACGAGCCGAATATCGATTTTTGGACCGGCCAGCCTAAGCAGGCCACGTATTTCGAGCTGTACGATCATGCCGCTCGGGCAATTAAACGCACCGATTCGCGATTAAGAGTGGGTGGTCCGGCGACTGCGCAAGCGGCATGGGTCAGCGCAATGATAGATCATTGCGTTCGAGGCGGCATCCCGCTCGATTTCGTCTCCACGCACGTCTACGCCAACGATAGCGCCGAGGACGTGTTTGGGACTCACGAGAAGATCCCGCGCTCAGATATGGTCGCGCGCGCGGTGCACAAGGTCTATGATGAAGTAAAGCACTCGCCCCGTCCGGATCTTCCCATCCATTGGACTGAGTACAATGCCAGCTACAAGAACGAAGTTGACGTGACCGATTCGGCTTTCATGGGTCCGTGGCTGGCAAACACCATTCGGCAGTGCGATGGCCTGGCCACGACCATGTCATACTGGGCCTTCTCCGACGTTTTCGAAGAGCAGGGCGTGGTGAAAAAGCCGTTCTATGGCGGCTACGGCTTGATCGCGGAAGGCGGTGTACCCAAGGCTGCATTTGAGGCGTTCGCGATGTTGCATCGGCTGGGAGACCAGCGTTTGCAGACGAATTTAGAGGATGCTTTGGTTACCAAACGTGCCGATGGAACGCTGGAAGTCGCGGTATGGAATTACGCGCCGCCCGGAGAGAGCGGGGGTTCGAAGGAAGTGCGCCTTACCGTGAATGGATGGACTGGAACGCCTCGCTACCACGTCACCATCGTTGACCCACGGCACGGTTCGGCCCTCGCGGCGTGGAAGGCGCTGGGCAGTCCCGCATTTCCGACGACGCAGCAGTACGAACAATTGCGACGAGCCGCGCTTGCAACCGAAAGACTGGACGGGCCGTCCTTCAACCTGCCGGCTCATGGTTTGGCCGTCGTGGAGGTGGCGACGAGATGACACGGATCGCCATTGTTTGCGCCATGGTATTGCTGGCCGTGCTAATAGTGCTGTCGGTGAGTTTTCCATCGGAAGCCGCCTCGTCGCCGGCGGCTATTTCGGTTCAGGACCGGGCTTTCCTGGAGGACTTGGAACACCGCGGCGTTCTCTATTTTTGGGAGCAGACCGATCCCGCAACCGGTCTGGTGCTGGATCGCGCCGATGAAGCGGGTGGCCGCGCCAAGGGCCCCAGCCGCAATATCGCGAGTTTGGCCGCGACGGGCTTTGGACTGACGGCGATTTGCATAGGCGTCGAGCACGGCTGGATTCCGCGCGACCAGGCGGCTGAGCGCATTCGAACCACGCTGCAGTTCTTCGCCACACGAGCTTTCCATGAGCATGGCTGGTTCTATCACTGGATGGATGTAACGAATGGCGATCGTCAATGGGACAGCGAAGTGTCTTCCGTGGACACTTCTTTCTTTCTCGGCGGCGCGCTGACGGCGGCTCAGTTTTTTTCCAAAGATCCGGACATCCCGAGATTGGCCCGGGAAATCTATGAGCGTGTCGATTTCCCATGGATGTTGGACGGCGATCCGTACATCCTGTCGCACGGCTGGAAACGGGGAAAAGGCTTCCTGAAATACAAGTGGGAGACTTATAGCGAGTCGTCACTCTTGTATATGCTGGCGATCGGGTCGCCCACACATCCTATTTCCGAGCAATCCTGGTACGCCTGGCAGAGACCGCTGTACACCTACGGCCCTTACCAATTCATAAGCGGCGGCCCGCTATTCACACATCAGTATTCGCATGCCTGGGTCGACTTTCGGACGCGCCGCGACCGCGGGTTCATCGACTTTTTTCAGAATTCCGTGAGCGCGACCAGAGCGAATCGGCTCTACTGTTCGAACCTGCATCAGAACATGGCGCTGAGTTTCGGTCCGGACATATGGGGCATCACTGCGTCGGATGGGCCGAAAGGCTACAGGATCTACGGGGAGATCAAGGCTTTCGAGCCGGTGGACGGGACCATCGCGCCCGGCGCCGCGGGCGGCTCGCTGATGTTCACACCGGATATTTCCATACCGACGCTGCGGAGCATGCGCGATCAGTTTCAGGATCGGTTGTATGGCCGCTATGGCTTCGTGGATGCCTACAACCCCGAGCTGAAGTGGTTCGATACAGACGTCGTCGGTATCGACTTGGGCATCACGGTTCTCAGCGCGGAGAATCTGATCAGCGGGGATGTATGGCGCTGGTTCATGAGCAACGAAGCAGTCCCGCATGCGATGGACCTGACGGGATTCAGTGCGCCGCCGGTAGAAGCGTCCACGGCTGCGCCCAAGACTGCGGGCAAAGCGAAGCGATCCGTGGCCAAGCGGCCAACCAAGAAGTCAACACCCTAAGAAATCGGGCAGGAGGCTGCTTTGAATTTCAGCATCCATGTTCTACTTGGTGATGTTCCAGTGCAGCTCGTGCTACTTCGCAAGCGCCGCGAGCGGCTCGTACTTGCAGATGAGCCAGATCGATAGCTAAGTCTGGGGCTGAATTGTCAATAAGTACGACCAAGTCGTGAATGGCCTCACGAAAATTCCGAACGGCTATCCAACGCTCCTGCCGCAATGAATCGCGTTCGGCACACAGGATAATTCTACCTTGGCTTACGCTGCTTTTTCTAACCACCACTCCGACGCTTCCAGCAGGACCACCAAGTCGGAGACTTCCCACCGGCGATCCGTCACACACAGCGGCCATGGCGGGCGTTGCGCGCAGCGTGCTGTGGATCTTGATGAAGTTGTAATCGCCGAGAAAATTCAAGTGGCCCACTACTAGAAATTTGGGTAGCGGCTACTCTGAAAAAGCTCTACGTAATATGATCTGGGGCATGAGGCGATCTGTCATCCTCTCGATGACAGCATTCCTCTTCGAGTGTGCGCAGGGTGTTACGGGGGACAAAGTCCTGGGTTAGCAAGATTGTGTTTGTTAAGTCGGATGGTACGATGACGCCGCCGCGTTTTCAAGGAATCGCGCCAACCGACGATATCAAGGTCGAATCCCTGAGACTAGTTGAGGTTAGTCAGCAACTACAGGAACGCTACAACCAATAACCCTTTATGCTAGGCCGCTCTTTCTAACTCTCGCTCCGACGCTCCCAGCGTGTCGCTCTGGGCGCGATCGGTCTCATCGCCTGCTATATACCGGCCCTCCGCGCGCTGCGGATCGAAGCCGCAGCGGCTCTCCGCGAGGAATGAGCTATTCAATCCTTCCATCCCTCATTCTCACAATCCTGTGCCCGTAAGCCGCCGCCTCGGGATTGTGCGTAATCATCAGGATGGTCTGGCCCAGCCGCTCATTGAGACCTCGCAGCAGCCCGAGTACCGCCGTCGAATTCTCGGTGTCCAGATTGCCGGTCGGTTCATCGGCCAGCAAAATTGCCGGGTGATTCACGATCGCGCGCGCAATGGCCACGCGCTGCTGCTCGCCGCCCGACAGTGCTCGGGGTTTATGATCCAGCCGCCCCTCGATCCCCAGCAGCTTCAGAACCTCGGCGAACGACGGATCCAGCGGGCCGTCTTTATGCGCGATATGCCGCGCGATTTCGATGTTGTCCCGAGCCGTGAGAGTGGGCAGCAGGTTGTATTTTTGGAACACGAATCCGACACTGGTCTTGCGCAGTTCCGTTCGCTCGGCATCAGTCATGCCCAGCAGATCGCGGCCGGCTATATGGATGCTGCCGGAGGTCGGCGGCGTCAATCCACCAAGAATGTTAAACAGCGTCGACTTTCCCGACCCCGACGGTCCGACGATCGAGACGAACTCGCCGCGTAGCACATCCAAATCGACGCCGCGTAGCGCCTGCACCTCCACTTCGCCGAGGCGATAGATCTTGCGCAAATCTCGAATGGAAATGATCCGCGGATCACTCATAGCTGAGCGCTTCGACGGCGTCCTGCCGCGCGGCCTTCAGCCCGGGATAGATCGCACCGAGCAACGCGCCCAGCAGCGCAATACCGGCGGCGATCGGCCACCAATTGGGCACAATCGCCTGGATCAGGGTGCCGGGAACCAGGCTGCTGATGGCGAACCGTGTGACATAGGAAAGCAGAATCCCGAGCACCGAACCGGCCAGGGCAAGCAGTGTCGTCTCTCGCAACAGAATATTGAGCACGTAGCCCGGCGACGCCCCCAGCGCCTTCAATACTCCGATTTCCCGCGTGCGTTCCAGAACGGCCGTATACGTCGAAAGAAAGACTACCAAAAACCCAACCAGCACACCCAGCCCGATCACCACCCAGATGAACTGTTTCAGCATGGGGACATTCGCGACCGAGAAAAGCGAGGTGTATTCCTCCATCGAGTAAATCTGGTAGTCCTTCAGCTTGTTCCGAAGGGTTGCGATCACTTCGTTGGTTCGCGAGGAATCGTCCAGCTTCACGTAAATCATGGTGATTTTGCCGATATTGGCAGTAAGGTCCTGCAGTGTATCGAGCGGCACTACGATCCGGGTCAATGTCCCGGCTTCATAAATCCCGCTAACACGCCACGACCGGTTGAGGGTCTGAATCCTATCGCCGACGTGCAGTTTTTGCTCGTTGGCGTAGTAACTGTCCACCATCACGTCGTCGGGATGCTGGAACGGCCCTCCCTCCAGGAAGTGAAATCCGCCGCTGAGCTTGTTGAACGTCGCCAGATCGATGCCGGTCACGTAGCTGAATCCGCCGGTGCCCTGGGTCAGGACGCCGGTAACCGCGACAACGTGCGGCTCCTTCTCCACCACCGACATGATTTTCGCCGGCATGTTGGCGCTGAAAGCCATCACCGAGCTGCTAGGAGCGCGGACCATGATATCGGCGCCAACGCCGCGGGCCCGGCGGGCCATATCGTCGAGCATTCCGTTGCTCAGGCCAACCAGCGTAAGTACCATCGTCACTTGAATGCTGATCAAACCGACGATGAGTAGCGTGCGTAGAGGCCGGTGCTTCAGGTTCTCGACAACCAGTTTATTGGTCACGCTACTTGTAGGATAAGATCACGCGCTGCGGCGATGGAGCAAGCTCGCGCAATTCGTTCCGCGAAAAACCGGCGTTGCGGAACATTCGATCGTATTCCGAGAAAGTGTACGCATCGCCGCTGGCCGTCGCTCCCAGCATCATCAGGCTGAAGGTCGCATCCATAGGCGGCGAGACGCGATCCTCGTTTGGAATGAAATCCACTGTAACGGCGCGGGCGCCCGGAGCCATCGCCGCGTGCACCTTGCGCAGCAAGTCCTCATTGGTCGCGGCATCGAAATGGTGAAGGAAATTAGTGATCAGAACAAGGTCGTAGCCGCTCTCGAAGTCGACTTCAAACGCGCTTCCTGGAATCTTCCGAAAGCGGTCCACCACCCCGGCGCTCCGAGCGTTCTCCTCGGCCACCTCGAGTACGGAAGCCCAATCGACCGCAACGATCTCGGCGTTGGGATTGTTCTCGGCTACTGTGATTCCAAAAATGCCGTGCCCAGCGGCGATATCCAGCACTTTCCATTTCGCTCCATCCTTGGCGCCGATCAGATCTGCGATCAGTTGGGCCGGTATGGTTGTCAAGGGCGCCATCGAGCGCGCGAACTCCACCCACACCGGATTCTCGGCGCTCTCCATCCCTTCCTGCCCCATTACCGTGCCGCCTTTGCGCACGATAGCGGCTACGTCCTTGAAAGCCGCGAGCCCCTCCACATTGCCGAGAAACCGGCTGATCGAGCCCACATAGGCCGGCGAGTGCCGGTTGAGAAAAACAGACGCGTCCGAAGTGAGCGAGTATTCATCGTGCTGCTTATTGAGGAAGCCGATGACCGTCAGATAATCGCACAGCACGCGCGTGCCTTTGACCGATGCCACAATTCGCTCTGCAATCATCCTGGCCGATGTGTTCCCTTCCCCTATGGCAGTGAACAGGTCTAATTCGATGGCGGCGTGCAGCGCCCCGCTGCGCTGATACGCATTCAATGTTTCAAAAATCAGAACTGGCGACGGTGTGTGTGAGGCAGTTGATGACATATCGCTACTTATAGGAGATGATCACGCGCTGCGGCGATGGAGCAAGCTGCAGCAGCTCGCTACGCGAGAAACCGGCATTCTGGAACATCCGTTCGTATTCGCCGACTGTGTATGCATCACCCTGCGCGGTGAAAGCCAGCGCGATCATTCCGAAGTTTGCGTCTCCAGGTGGAGACACGCGGTCATCGTTCGGAATGAAGCCCAGGGTGATCGCCCCTCCACCTGGCGCCAGCGCTGCGTGAACCTTTCGCATCAGGCTATCGATTGATTTGACATCCAGAAGCTGCAGGAAATTGGCGATCACCACGATGTCGTAGCCGCTGCCCAGATCCACCTCCAGGGCGTTGCCCGCAATCGTGGAAAACCGGTCTGACACATTCGCTTTCGCCGCGTTCTCGCGTGCCACCTCGAGCACCGGAGCCCAGTCCAGGGCGGTGATGTGGGCATTCGGGTCCTGTTTCGCGATCGAGATTCCGAACAATCCGTGACCGGCGGCAATATCGAGAACCTTCCATTTGTCAGGCCTCCGGCCGATGATTTTCTGAGCCAGCAGTCCGGCGGGCATGGCCATCATCGGAGCCATGTCACGGGCAAACTCAACCCAGATCGGATCCTCGGGACTCATGATTCCCTGCTCGCTGAGCACGGTTCCGCCTTTGCGTACGGCCGCTGCAATTCCGTCCGTAGCCCCCAACTGCCGCTCCATCTGGCCGAAGAATCCGGTAGCGGTGCCAAGATACGCCGGGGAGTGGCGATTGAGAAAGGTCGCCGAATCGGGCAGGAGCGAGTAGTCGTCTCCCTGTTTGGCCAAGAAACCGATGACCGTCAGAAAATCGCAGAGCACGCGCGTGCCTTTTTCCGAGGCTTGAACCCGTGCCGCGATGGTTTTAGCTTTCGTATTCCCGTCGGCGATCGCCGTGAAGAGATCCAATTCGATAGCTGCGCGCAGAGCGCCGGTGCGTTGATAGGCGTTCAGAGTTTCGAAAATCAGCGCCGGTGACGGCGGACGGGATGGGGAAGTAGATGACATCTCCTTTATGATAGCCGCCTGTCTGCTAAGAAGGCGGAATGAAACGCCTTCCGTTTGCATCTACTTGTCAGGATCGACAGGGGATTTGAGCGAACCAGATTTGAACAAACCAAGTGAGAAGTTACAAAACGCCTTGGATGAGGGCCGCACGCTCATTTTGGGAGCTCAGATCATCGTGGGTCTGTTATACCGCACCGTGTTTGAGCCGGGCTACGACAGGTTTCCACGCCATTCACAACTCTTGGTGATCGGCGCGCTCGTGGTGGTGCTGGCTGCATTCATCCTGCTGATGGCGCCTGTTGCCTATCACCGGATCGCCGACCGCGGCGAGAACCGGCCGGATCTCAACTCGTTCGTCCTGGCTATCATGAAGCCGACCCTCCCCTTGTTTGCTTTATCGATGGGCCTGACGCTTTATATCGCGACCGAAAAGGTCGACGGCGTCGCACTAGCGGCAATCTGCAGCGTTACCGGCGCTGGCTTAGCGCTGATGTTGTGGTATGGCGTCGGCTCGGGCCGAAAGAAGTCGAGGAGAAGTGAAGCCATGAAAGATACCGAAGATCCAGAAACACTGAATGACAAGATCAAACATGTGCTGACGGAAGCCAGGATGGTTCTTCCCGGCGCTCAGGCCCTGCTTGGATTTCAGTTCGTCACGATGGTGCTGGACGATTTCGATCGTCTCCCCGAATCCTCGAAGCAAGTGCATCTCATCAGTCTGCTCGCGACCGCGCTAAGCACCGTGCTCCTGATGGCGCCGGCCGCCCACCATCGCATTGTCGAACAGGGCGCGAATACCGAGGCGTTCCACCGGCTGGCCGGCCGCTTCATTATCTGGTCGATGGTGCCTTTGGCCCTCGGGATTACCGGCGACCTTTACGTGGTCATGCGTAAAGTGACGGGCTCAATTGTGCTGGCAGCTACCGGCGCTGCAGTCTTGCTCGCGATTTCGTACGGGTTCTGGTTCGGCTACACGCTTTACCAGAGATCGTCACGTGACAAATAGGCCAATCGCCGCGGCACTCATCGCCGCAAACGTCGCCCATCCCAGCCAACGCAGCAGCGGAGAGTTGACATGCGGACCCATCACTTTCGAATCGCTGGTCAGAAGCACGGTCAGCAGAATCAACGGCGGCGCTAGCACACCGTTGATTACGGCCGTCCAGAAGAGCATCTGAACCACGTTGATCTTGAGATAATTAAGCGCCAAGCCTAGAATCATTGCCACCACGATGATGCTGTAGAAGCGCGGAGCCCTCTGAGGGGGCTGATCCAGCGTCGCGCGCCATAGGCTGGCCTCCGCCAGTGCGTAAGCGCAAGAGCCCACCAGCACCGGCACTCCGAGCATCCCGGTGCCGATGACCCCCAGCGCAAATAACCAATATGCGCCGTTGCCCGCCAGTGGACGCAGTGCTTCGGCGGCTTGCCTTGCTGTCTCGATGTTCGTTATCCCATGGGCGTGCAGCGTAGCGGCCGTCGTTAGAATGATGAAGTACATAATGACGTTCGATAGCAGCATCCCCGTCATCACATCGGTTTGAACACGCCCGAGTTTCTTCTTGCTGGCTTCTTTGTGGATGGAACCCTCGCTCTTTTTCTCCTCCACCTCTTGCGCCGCTTGCCAGAACAATAGGTACGGAGAAATGGTGGTGCCGAGTATCGCGACCAGGACCGACATCGAGTCGCGTGTGAGGCTCACATGAGGAACAAAAGTTGCAGCCAGTACGGCGCTCCAGTCGGGCTTGGCCAGAAATGCGGCGGCCACGTACGCAAACAGCACCAGCGTCAGCCATTTGAATATTTTGGCTATTTGCTTGTAAGTGGTCCAGAAGAGCAACGCGACGATGAAGACTGCATACAGCGGCGTCCAGACCAGCGGACTGATGCCGCTAATCATCGCTGTAACCTCGCCCATTCCGCCCAAATCGGCTCCGACATTGATCACATTGGCGATCACCAGCAGCCCGCAGGCGCCCCACAGGACACGTGGCGAATAGCGGCGGCGAACGGCCCCCGCGAGACCTTGGCCGGTCACCACTCCCAGCCGCGCGCACATCAGTTGAACAGCCATCATCAGGGGAAACGAGACCAAGGCCGTCCACAGCGGCGTGTAACCGAAACGCGCACCGGCCATGGAATAGGTAGAAATTCCAGAGGGGTCGTCATCGGCCGCGCCTGTAACCAGGCCCGGCCCGAGATTAGAGAAGAATTTGCGGACCACGATTCTTGAAGCGCCCACCGTCGATAAATGACGAGCACGTCATTGGCCAGTGTCTGATCTCGGGGCCAGTGTCTGATCTCGGGGCCTCTGTCTGATAGAGTGAAAATCTGTATGCTTTCTTCCATCCGCACTCACCCGTCTTTTGCGATGGAAATTGTTCCAAGCGGAAAAGCTCTGGGAGCCGAAATTCGAGGCGTCGATCTCCGGCAAATTGACGATCGCGATTTCGCAGCCATCCACCAAGCCTGGCTGGATCACTCGGTGCTTCTAATCCGTGGCCAGCAACTCTCGGACGAAGATCTGATCGCCTTCAGCCGCCGCTTGGGCGATCTCGATTGGGCGCCCATCCAAGAAACCGGCCGCCGCTTCGTAGAAGGCCATCCGGAAATCTACGTGGTCTCAAACGTAATTGAAAACGGATCGCCGATCGGCAGCCTCGGCGCGGGCGAAGCCACCTGGCACACCGACATGTCGTATCTGGAGCATCCGCCCAAAGCCAGCATGCTATATGCGCTCGAGGTTCCTCCTACCGGCGGCAACACGTATTTCTGCAGCATGTATCACGCTTATGAATCGCTGCCGGATGATCTGAAGCAGCGCATCTCGGGTCTCAAACTGAAGCACGACGGCACCTATAACAGTGGCGGGTACGTGCGGCAGGGTGCAACCGCGACCGACGATCCGCAAAAATCGCCCGGAGCTTACCATCCGCTGGTCTGCACCCATCCGGACACCGGCCGCCGGCTACTCTATCTGGGCCGACGCCGCAACGCCTACATCGCTGGGCTCCCGCTTCCCGAATCCGAAGCGCTGCTCGATGAGTTGTGGTCTTACGCGACGCGGGAAGAATTCGCCTGGCACAACGTCTGGAGTCCGGGCGATCTCGTTTTGTGGGATAACCGCTGCACCATGCATCGCCGCGATCCCTTCGATGAAAACTCGCGCCGCGTCATGCATCGTACCCAGGTGAAAGGCGAAGCGCCTCCCACTGCCTGACCGCATCCCACGTTGGCTCAGCCCACCGAGAGCGGTCCTCTTGTTGCTTTCGGCGATGTACTTCATCCTATTTGTCGACCGCGTGAACATCTCCACGGCGGCGCCCCTCATCGCGGCGGATCTCAAGCTCGGCAATACCGAACTGGGGCTGGTGTTCTCCGCGTTCGCGTTTCCGTACGCACTCTTCCAACTCATCGGTGGCTGGATTGGCGACCGGTTTGGCGCATGGCTGGTCTTGACGGTCTGCCTCATCATCGTCGGGCTCTCAACCGCGTTAACAGGCGCGGCCGGGGGTCTGGCGTCACTCTTTGCGATTCGTCTGGCCGTCGGATTCGGCGAAGGCGCTGCATTCCCCACTGCAACGCGCGCCATGGCAAGCTGGACGCCGGCGGGAAGTTGGGGTTTCGCACAAGGCATCGTGCATGCCGCCGCTCGGATCGGCAACGCAGTTACCCCACCGCTCGTTACCGCTCTACTCGCATTCGGATCCTGGCGCGGCGCCTTTGTGATTCTGGGCGTGGCCAGCCTGATGTGGCCCGCAATCTGGATGTGGTTTTTTCGGGATGACCCGCGCGAGCATCCTGCCATTACGGCCGAGCAGCTGGCCACGCTGTCCTGCCCGCGCGAAAGGGCGGCGGTTCCCGCACTGTGCCCTGGCTGCGGCTCGCCCGCCGGATGTTTCCGGTGACCATGGTCGATTTCTGCTATGGCTGGACGCTTTGGCTGTTTCTGAGCTGGATCCCGTCGTTCTTCTTCCAAAACTACCGGCTCAATTTGCAGGCCTCGGCATTGTTTTCCACCGGCGTGTTTCTTGCCGGAGTGGTGGGCGACACCCTGGGCGGCGTCGCCAGCGATGCTTTGCTTCGCATGACCGGCAGCTTAGCCGCCGCGCGCCGGTATGTGATCGTCGTCGGACTTTCGTCGGCGCTTTTGTCTTTCTCCTGCCGGTCGTTTTGATCCACGAAGTGAATGTTGCGGCGATCTGTCTTTCGCTCGCCTTCTTTTTTCTGGAGCTGATCGTCGGGCCGATCTGGTCCATCCCCATGGATATCGCGCCGCGCTACGCCGGCTCGGCCAGCGGCATGATGAACTTCGGTTTCGGGGTCGCGGGCATCCTTTCCCCGTCCAGCTTTGGCTACTTGGTCGACCGAACCGGCGGCTGGGTGTTCCCCTTCGTCGCCTCACTCGTCCTCTTACCGATTGGGGCCCTGCTGGCCCTCCGCCTGAGGCCTGACAAACCTCTCCTCGCATTGGAGTAGAATCAACATCCATGCCCCTCCGAATTACACTCGTTTGCATACTTACCGGTCTCGGTCTAATGGCACAAACGCCCAGTGATGTGAAAGTGGACACGCCGCAGGCGCGCGCCGTCGTTGTTACGCTGCAGCCTCATCAGCAGAACCCTGCTCACGAGCATCCGATGAATCGCGTCGTGATTTGTCTGGACCCTGGCCAATTGACCCTTACCCACTCGGCTGGCAAAGTCGAAAGAGTTGCGTTCAAGGCTGGCGATGTGCGTTGGAGGCCGGCGTCCGGTGCTTATGTGACCGAGAACACGACCGATCATCCAATCCAGCTCGTCGAAATCGAGCTGAAAAACGCGCCGCCGCGCCCGCCCATGCCGACCACTCCGCTCGACCCCACCGTCGTCGATTCGAAACATTATAAAGTCGAACTCGAAAACGACCAGGTACGCGTCCTTCGCGTCCATTATGGAGCGCATGAAGGCGGCCCCAAGCACGAGCACATCCTGAACCGCGTGGTCGTTAACGTCACCGACCAAGCCAATGGCAAAGCCGGCGAGGTGCATATGTCGGGCGCCATGACCCACAGCGAAGAGAACTCGCTCGATCAGCCCGTGGAACGGATCGCCGTCGAGCTGAAGTGAGTCAGCCCGCCGCTCGACCGTAATCGCGACTATCCTGGAAATATCATGCAATATCAACAACTCGGCAACACCGGAGTCTTCGTTTCCCGTCTGTGCCTGGGCGCCATGACGTTCGGCGGCGGCGAGACGTCCATCTGGCAAACCATCGGCGCCCTCGGGCAACAGGAGACCGACACGATCATCGGGCAGTCGCTGGAGGCTGGCATCAATTTCATCGACACCGCGAATGTCTATGGTGCCGGTGAGTCGGAGATTCAAGTCGGCCGGGCGCTGGGCGCGCGCCGTAACGATGTGGTGCTGGCCAGCAAGGTTTTCGCGCGCATGGGCCAGGGAGCGAATCAAGTCGGGCTTTCGCGGCTGAGCATAATGCAGGAAGCTGAAGCGAGTCTTAAGCGCCTGAATACCGACCACATTGATCTGTACCAGATTCACGGCTATGATCCGTTAACGCCGCTGGAAGAAACCTTGGGGGCGTTGACCGATCTGGTGCGGCAAGGTAAAGTCCGTTACATCGGCTGCTCCAATCTCGCGGCTTGGCAGATCATGAAGGCGCAGGGGATTTCAGCGAAAGAGCACCTGGAGAAATTCATAACGCTACAGGCTTATTACTCGATCGCCGGGCGTGATATCGAGCGCGAAATCACTCCTATGCTCGAAGATCAGAAGATCGGTCTGCTGACCTGGAGCCCGCTCGCTGGTGGTCTGCTGTCCGGGAAGGTCACGCGTGCCAATGCGCCAGATGGAGATGCACGGCGCAGTAAGTTCCCCTTCCCACCGGTCAACTTCGAGCGTGCCTATGACATCATCGACGTGATGCAGGTAGTCGCCAAGCGTCGAAACGCCACGGTCGCGCAGGTGGCCCTCGCGTGGCAGTTGCACAAACCGTTCGTCACCAGCGTCATCATCGGCGCCAAGAACATCAGCCAACTGAAAGACAATCTGGGCGCCGCCGATTTGAAGCTTGACGCCGAGGACATGCAGCAATTGGACGAGGTCAGCAAATTAACGCCGGAATATCCAGGCTGGATGTTTGTCGTGCAAGGCAGCGACCGTCGGCCCGGCCAGGTGCGCGATTGGTCGCGACTGGCGCAAGTGGCGACGAAGTAACCGCGTACCGCCGACGCGGACCGAACAATGGTCTGCCATATACTCTAGAGCAGAGATATGCAGTTGAACACCCAGGAAGCTACGCTAGTAGAAGCTTTTCGGCGCCTTCCACCCAATACGGCGAAGGAGCTTTCATTACTCGTGCAGCGGCTGGCTGCGCTCGCCCCAAATTCTACAATCGATTTTTCGGATTCGTGGTCCGAGGACGATCTGCGTGAGTTTACGGCGCACTCTCTTAGGCGCTTCGAAACGGAAGAAGATTCACATTGAGAGCTGGGGATGTGGTCGTCGGCCTGCTGACGGGCGCCATCGAATCAAAGGTTCGACCAGCTGTGGTGATTGCTAGCGAAATCTACCTTCGTGAGCGGCCAGATGCCTGCAGGACTGGTCAGCCGCCGGTCTCCGCTCCGAGTCCTGCTTCCGAGCATTTGTACTGACTATTCACCGTTCAGAGTTGACTGGGATCGGTCATCTGAGTGAACACGATTGGACGAACGTACGGACACGGGTTCGTCAGGCGTTCGATGTATAAAGCGACACCGTTGGCGCCTATAATAAACCAATGCAGCGCGCCAGCCGCTTCCTCCTCGTGTGCGTCCTCGCCCTCCCGCTCATGGCCGCCGATCTCGCCCCTACCGGCACTCTGCGGGCCGCCTTCCTGCGCACCAACCCTGTCCAAGGCAGGATCGATCCGCAGACAAAATCAGTCACCGGCCCCGTCGCGGATCTCGTGCAGGAACTCGCTCGGCGTCTCGGCGTCCCATACGCCATCATTCCCGCCGCCGACGCCCGCGACGTCATTGACGTCTTGAACGCCCACACCGCCGATATCGGCTTTCTAGCCTACGACGCCCCCCGCGCCGCCGAGGTCGACTTCTCGCGGCCCTACGCGCTGATGCAAAACTGTTACCTCGTGCGCGCCGATTCTCCCGTCCGAAAATCCGCCGACGCCGACAAAGCCGGGTTGCGCGTCGGAGCCGCGCAAGGCCAATCGCAAGCCGTCTTCCTGAAGGACAATCTCAAGAACGCACAGGTCAAGATTCTGCCCGCCATGCCGTCTCCCGAAGAACTGGAAAAGATGCTCGTCGCGGGCGACCTCGACGCCTTCGGGGCAAATCGCCAGCGTCTTGTGGAGGTGGCCTCGGCACACGCCAATCTGCGTGTTCTGCCGGACAATTTTTCCGCCGCCGAGCAATCCATCGTCATCACCAAGGGCGACCGCGCGCGCTTGGATGTGCTTAATCGATTTATCGCCGACGCCTGCGCCTCCGGCTTAGTCAAGACCTCGCTCGCTCGCGCCAAGCTTATCGGAGTCGATGTCGCGCCGTCGGGCATCAGGTGATTATGAGAGATTTGCTCACGGACGCCAGCACCAGAGCTGTGCGCTATATGTCCGGCATCGGAAACCGCCGGATCACCCCGCATCCGGAAGACATCGCGCGTCTCAGCGCGCTCGGCGGCGAGATGCCCGAAGAGCCCTGCGACCCTCAGACTGTGCTCGCGCTACTCGACGATGTTGGCTCGCCGGCGACCGTTGCATCCACCGGCGGCCGCTATTTTGGCTTCGTGACCGGTGCGACCTTGCCGGCCACTCTCGCCGTCAATTGGATCGCCGGAGCGTGGGATCAGAATGCCGCCATGCGAGTAATGTCGCCCGTGGCCGCGGCGCTGGAGGACATCACGCTCGGCTGGCTCCGCGAAGTACTCGGCTTGCCGCCCTCCACCGGTGTTGGATTCGTTACCGGCGCCACCATGGCCAACTTCACCTGCCTCGCGGCGGCACGTCATATGCTCCTGGAACGGGCCGGATGGAACGTCGAGGAAAATGGCCTCTTCGACGCACCGCCTCTAACGGTCGTGGTGAGCGACGAGGTCCATGTCTCGGTATTGAAGGCGCTCGCTATGTTGGGGCTCGGCCGGACGCGCGTGACGCGCCTCGCCACCGACGATCAAGGCCGCATCAAATCCGATTCCCTTCCCGGGTTCGACGATCGCACCATCGTTTGCATCCAAGCCGGCAACGTCAACACCGGCGCGTTCGATCCGGCGGCGCAGATCTGTTCGCATGCCCATCGACACGGCGCCTGGGTGCATGTGGACGGCGCGTTCGGCTTGTGGGCCGCCGCTGCCCCTCGCCGCGCGCATCTGATGGCGGGCTTCGCCGATGCCGATTCCTGGGCCACCGATTGCCACAAGTGGCTCAACGTCCCCTACGACTCCGGACTGGCGTTCGTCCGCGAACCGCAACATCTTCGCTCGGCGATGACCGTCAGCGCGGCTTACCTGCAAGCCTCGGCCAGCCGAGAACCATACCAATACACGCCCGAGGCTTCGCGCCGCGCCCGTGCGATCGAAGTCTGGGCGGCGTTGCGGTCGCTCGGGCGACGCGGCCTGGCCGACATGATCGAGCGAAATTGCCGATTGGCCGCACGTTTTTCGGACCAGCTACGAACGGCCGGCTATTCGATCCTGAACGACGTGGTTCTCAATCAGGTTTTGGTCTCGTTCGGCGATGCCGCTGCCACCAAACGCGTGATCTCCGAGCTGCAGAATGAAGGCACCTGTTGGTGCGGAGGAACGGAATGGCACGGCCAAACGGCCATGCGCATCAGCGTTTCGGGCTGGGCGACGACCGAAGAGGATGTCGATCAAAGCGTAGCAGCGGTCTTGCGGGTTGCTTCGGCTATGCAAACCGGTGCCAGGTGAGCCACCCGGCGAGTAGGAGTACGGATCCGGACACAATCCCAAAATTTGGCGACGTCCCGCAGTTCCTCATCCACGGAGATTCCAACCAGCTTGTCCTTGGTGTTCCACCAACTCCCAACAATAATCAGGTCTCCAGGAGGCACAGGTTCGGTTCCATTCTTGGCTACGCTAATCGTCAGTTTGGTTCCTGGAGCAGCATTGAATTTAAGGGTGCTCGTTGGGCAGTCGTCTGAATAACCGTAAGGCGGTCCAGCAGGTTGCCGCGGAATTTGATCGGCATTGTCTGCCACCGTAATTGTCATGGGCACCCTGGGAAGGCAATAACAAAACGATCTGGCTGGCGATATCGCCGCGATAAGAAAATCCGGTTCTCCCCACTTTTGCCTGATCCGGGCCCATTGCGGCGTGTCTGGAATTACCAGCGAAACAGCGACTGGATCTGTTGTGACAATGCGATCCAACTCTACATCGGTCAAATTAGCAAGAGCTGCGGAAGCGTCTGCCGGGCTGAGGTCCTGCATTCGAGTAACCACCAAAAAGCTCCCGGCGGCCAAAGCGAGAAGTCCCAGCACACCCAACACGAAAGCTAGGCCTCGCTTTATCTTTGGTGGCACCAAACAAGCTTAGCCTAAGCGGCTCCGCTCGGCGCCAGGTGAGCCAGTCTTCGCCGCAGCGTCTCATATGCCCGAAACAGCAGCGACTTCAGCGCGGGGATGGAGCAGTCCAGCACTCTGGCGATCTGCGTGTAATCCATGCCTTCATATTTGTGCATCAGTACCGCCGCGAGCTGCTTGGGCGGCAGCGTCTCAATCGCGGCTCGGATTTCCCGCGCGCGCTGGCGGCGCATCAACAGCTCGTCCGCGCGCGGCTCCCAATCGGAGAGCTGCAGCTTGCGAGCACCGTGAACTTCCCGGTCCAGCCGCACAAATCCGGCTTCGCGCCGCGTGTCTCTCCGCCAGTTCAGTGCGATGTTCATCGTGATGCGGAACAACCAGGTAGTGAACTTCGCGTCCGGCCGATACTTGCCGCGGGAGCGGTAAACGCGGATGAAGACGTCTTGCGCCAGTTCCTCGGCAATGGCGTGGTTGCGCACCAGGCGATGCAGGTGATTCACCACTGAGCCGCGATGCCGCTCAAGCAGCACGCCAAAGCTAGGCGCGTCGCCTTCGGAAACTCTGAGCATCAACGCGGTATCTGGATCGAGAGCGAACTCCGCCGCCATGACAAATTCAACGTTCGCGGGCCCAGCCGCGTTACGTCCGGACTTGTAAAGTAAAGTAAAGAGGCAGCTACGGCCGCCTAACCTCGGTGTTCCTGGTGTTCAGGAAAGACCGCGTAGCCAGAGGGCGGTGGATAGAGATCGTGAAGTACACTCAGGCGTTTGCGTAGATAGCGGCTGGGCAACTGACGCGGACCGGTCTCTACGTCGATGTCGCAACAAATCCCATGTAAGTACAGGGTCAGGGTATCGATGAACGACTGCCGGGCGTAATCCCGGAAGACTTTGGTCTCTTTGCGGGCGTTGGTCTCGCGGCGCAAGAGGGCCTGCTTCATGTGCCAGCTCTCCTCGTCCACTTCGCCATGCACGCGCGCGTTCAACTCTTCGCGCAGCAGACCACAAAATCGGGTTTGCGCTTCATCGGACCAAAGATCGCCCGCCAGGGTCGCCAGAACGTGAAAGAAGCGATAGTGATACTCGGAAACTTCCTGATCTTTGAGGGCAAAGACCAGCACTTCCTCGCCATCGAAACGCACCTGCGTGGCCCACGATAAGCGGTTCTCGGGTGGCTTCTCGGTGCAGACGAACTCGTCACGATGAATTGCGCCCTTTTCCTTGCCGTCCACACGCTCCAGATACGGCACCAGCATAATCGACACCTTCGGCAGGAGCGCGGAAATAGCGGGAGGCAGCGCCGCGATCGGCTCCTCCAGGTATTCTTTGAGATCCTCTTCGCTTAACGGTACTGTTGCGCAGAAATATGAAAACGTGTTGCTGAGCGGAATCATCTCGCTACGGAAACGTTCCGCGAACTGGCCAACACTCACTTTGGAAAGATCAGGTTGGGCGGCCATTCTGGTGGGTATTCGACTTCATTTTAACATCGATCATGCCCGGACAACCCGGAACCTTGGAGTTAGACTAAATATAAGTGGGTGCAAGAGTACTAATCTCGGCTGGGGAGGCATCGGGCGACCTGTATGCAGCCGCCCTGGTGGAAGCGCTTCGCCGCCGTAATCCGGACCTGGAGTTCTTCGGCTGCGCGGGGCCTCGCATGCAGCGCGCGGGCGTTCACGCCGTAGTCGACGCCGCCAGCATCTCCGTGGTGGGTCTGGTCGAGGTAGTCACTCACATTCCGCGCATTTGGCGCGAATATCGCAAGCTGCTTCGAGCGGCCGTCGAGCAGCGTCCCGATATCGCCATCCTGACCGACAGCCCGGATTTCCACCTTCGCTTAGCCCGGCGCCTGAAAAAGCTGCAAATCCCTGTGATCTGGCTGATCGCGCCCCAGGTCTGGGCTTGGCGAAAAGGGCGGCTGCCGATGATGCGGCGTACCATCGACCAACTGCTCTGCATTTTTCCGTTCGAACCCGAGTTCTTTGTTTCCAACGGGATGGATGCCGTTTATCTAGGCCATCCTTTGACGCGGATGGTGAAGCCGTCGGCCAGCCGGGCGGAATTAAGAAGGCGTTACGGCATTCCGGATGGCGTTCCTTTGGTCGCCTTGCTTCCCGGCAGCCGAAAAGGAGAGGTGGCTCGCCATTTGCCGATCCTGCTCGATACGGTCGACCGCATCGCTCGGGCCAGTCATGAACCTGCTCCTAAGTTCATTTTGGCAGTACCTCCTAGGGTTAAATTTGACGGAACGCATTTCCGAGTCGTCCATCCAACTACAAGAAGGGCAAACCTGGGACGTCCTCGCCTGCGCGGACTTAGCGCTTGCCGCCAGTGGTACGGTGACGATCGAGGCCAGCCTTTTGGGAACCCCCATGGTCACCTTCTATCGGGTCAACAATCTAAGCTGGTATGATGGGCAGGCGTCTCGTCAAAGTGCCGTTTTTTTCCATGGTGAACCTGGTGGCGGGGCGTCGGATCGTGCCGGAATTCATTCAGAACGAGATGACCGCGGCCCGCTTGGCGGACGAGGCGCTGCGGTTGCTAGACGATGAAGCCGCGCGGCAGAAAATGCGGCGGGAATTGGCTCTGGTTGTGCAGAAAGCTGTCAGGACCCGACGATCCGATGGAAGTGGCCGCGTCGGTGGTGGAGAAGCATTTGAAAGAGGAAATGGTTCATGCGTAAGATACTTCTGGCGATCCTGGCAACGGCCTCGCTGCTGGTAGCGCAGGAAAAGGGCGGCAGGCGCGCGCGCATCGACGTGGAGAACTACGTCATCGACGCCGACATCAATCCCCATACGCAAGCGCTCACGGCCAACGTCAAGGTCCGCTTCATTCCGCTGGATAACGACATCTCGTCGGTCTCCTTTGAGTTGAACAATGCGCTCAATGTTTCGCGCGTGGTTGACGACTCGGGCCGCCAGATCCCGGCTTCCCGCTCCACCCAGGATTTCACCGTCCAACTGACCTTTCCCACTCCCTTGTCCAAGGGCAAAGCGACCACGGTCACATTCAGCTACGACGGCCGGCTCACAGGCCAGGAAGAATCGCCGATCTATGGCATCAAGTTCGCTGCCATCCAGAACGATTTCGCGTACCTGATGTATCCGGCGCGCTGGTTCCCGATCAACGACTACACCATCGATCGCTATACCGCCGACCTGCACATCACCGTTCCGTCCGGGTTCAAGGTGGTCGCCAGCGGGCTGGAAAGCTCGATCCCGGCTGCTGCCGGCAAAGCCTCTTACAGCTTCCAGTACACCAAGCCGTCCTTTCCAGGCAGCATCGCGATCGTGCAAGGCGACCCGGTGCGCGTCACCTCGCAAGGCGTGACGACTTCGATTTATTTCCGCCAGAAGCAATCGATGGCGAATGCCTATGGAGAAGAGACCGGGAAGGTGATGACGTTTCTCAGCGGTCTGTATGGCCTGGCTCCGCAAGCTAATATGACGCTGGTGGAGACCGAGGATGGAACGCCGAACGGCTTCTCCGCGCCTGGAATTATCTTCCTTTCCCCGCGTGGGATCGGCAGCCAGGTAGCATCTCGCCTGCTGGCGAACCAGATGGCTCGGCAGTGGTGGGAGACGCTGGTGTCGCCCATCAATCGCGATCATATGTGGCTCGAAAATGGCAATGCGCGCTACGCGGAACTGCTCTGGGAGGAGCATGCCAATGGTCCTGGAGCGCTCGAGCAAGTCGATGCATGACACCTACGTGGAAGCGCTGACGGTGGACAATCCGCCGCTCATCCAAGCCGGGCGCTTCGAAGATTATTCGCCCGAATACTGGGCATCCACGGCCGGCAAGGGCGCGGCGATTCTGAATATGCTGCGCAGTGTGATGGGCAATGACGGATTCACGAAGCTGATGAATAAGTTTCCCGAGCAGCATGGCTGGCAATCGGTGAGCACGGCCGATTTCCGCAAGGCGGCCGAGGAGATCTACGGTCAAAGCTTGCAGTACTTCTTCCTGCAATGGCTTGAATCGAGCGGCGCGCCGGAGTTCAAGCTGGAATACACCGTATTCCGCACGCAAAAGGGTTTCCGCGTGATGGGGAAGATCTCGCAGGATCTGGATACGTTCCACATGCCGGTAGATCTCAAGATCGAAACCGAAGGCAACCCCGAAACCAAGCGCATCGACGTGGTAGGCACGTCTTCGGAGTTCACCGTGGATACCTTCGGCAAGCCGAAACCGGTGACTATCGATCCGAACGGCGCCGTGCTGCGCTGGAACCCGCAGATGCGCGTGGCAGTCGCCATTAAGCGCGGCGAGCAGTTTGCCGAGATCGGCGAGTTTGGCGATGCGCTCAAGGAATACCAGAAGGCGCTGGAGGTGAATCATGGCAGCTCGCTGGCGCATTATCGCGTGGCGGAGATCTTTTTCCTGCAGAACAACTATCAATCGGCCGCCAACGAATTCCGCGAAGCGCTGCAATGGCGACGCTGGATCCCAAGTGGACGGAAGTGTGGGCGCACATCAAGCTCGGCAATATCTTCGATATCTCGGGCCAGCGCGACCGCGCCGTGAACGAATACAACCTCGCCATCCGCACCCACGACAACACGCAAGGCGCGCAGGAAGAAGCAGCCAAGTATTTGAAGGCGCCCTACGAGCGGAAACGCAGCAACGTCTAAGTCTGGCGCAAGGTTCAGCCAGGAGACGCTAATTTTGGCGTAATTAGCCACTTCAGCGCGCCGTGCGGCTCGGCCCCGAAACGATCCACTTCCACGCACGCCAGCGCACCTTTCTTGAAGTCCACTCGAAGGTCCGGACAACCGAGCAAATACGCGGTCAGGCTGCTGAAGAGCGGTTCGTGACCGGCCAGCAGAATTGCCCCCTCATCCTTGTGAACGCGAATCTCCTCCCAGGCCATTCCGGGATGCGCGCCCGGCTCGAGGGCCTTGGTGCGCAGCAGGTCACCTTTGTAATCCAGCACTTCGGCTGCCAATTGAGCGGTCTGGACAGCGCGCTTCAATGGACTGGTCAGGATCAGCGACGGCGCGACGCCGGCGTTAGCGCGCGACGCCCAAAACATTGCGCAGTTTTTTCTTGCCTTCCGAAGTAAGCGCGCGTTCGGAGTCGGACTGGCCTGCGGCGGCGTCCTCAGCGATCCCATGCCGGAGAATGTAAATCTGCATTCCTGGTAGCCTACAGGTTTGAAACCTTATCTCGACCGGGTCGCATTCTACCTGACCTGCGGCTCTCTCGTTTCTATTTTATTCTCGATTGCCGTCTCGCAGATTCTGCTGGGCTTGGCGCTGGCCGCTTTGCTGCTGTCGTCGGAGCGGATGCGGCTTCCGCCCATCAAGCTGCCGCTGGCACTCTTCATGGCCGGCACGGTTCTGTCGTTGCTGTTCTCCGGCCATATGCAGCGAGGGCACGCCGCAGATCCGTAAGTTTCTCGTCTTCGCAATTCTGCTGCTGGTCTACAGCACGTTTCGGACCGTCGCCGAGATCCGCGGAATCGTGCTCGCATGGGCCGGCGTCGCGACGCTCTCGGCCGTGCGCAGTCTTTTCCAGTTCTGGCAGAAGTATCAGGACGCACAAGCAGCTGCACCAGCACTTCTACGATTTTTACGTCGGCGAACGGATCACCGGCTTCATGAGCCACTGGATGACGTTCGGCGGCGAAGAGATGATCGTGCTGTTGTTGCTGGCGTCGTACCTGTTTTTCTCCGGCGAGCGGCGCTGGAAGGCGGCGGGCTGGTTTTGTGCGGCCATACTCGCCATTTCCATGGTGCTCGGGTTCACGCGCAGCATTTTCCTCCTCGGATTTCCGGTCGGTTTGCTGTACCTGCTCTGGTTCTGGCACAGGTGGCTGGTGGCGGCCGCGCCAGTAGTCGCGGTGATCGCGTTTCTGGTGGCGCCGGCTGCGCTCAAAGAGCGCGTGACCTCGATTATCCAGCCGCATGGCCAAATGGATTCCAACGAGCATCGCAATATCACGCGGCGAACCGGAGTAGCTATCATTCGTGCGCATCCACTCCTCGGCTTAGGACCAGAGCAGGTGAAATACCAATTCGAGCGCTGGGTTCCACCGGATATCCCCAAGCCGCTGCCCGAAGGTTGGTACGGGCATTTGCACAATATCTATCTTCAGTATGCGGCCGAGCGCGGCATTCCGACCATGCTGTTCATGATGTGGATGATCGCGAAGATTCTCTGGGATTTCTTAACCACGCTGCGTGAAGACGCCGCCCAGCGCTGAGGCGCGCTTCGTGCTGCATGGTGCAATCGCCGTGATCCTGGCGATTCTGGCCGAAGGATTCCTGGAGTACAACCTGGGCGATAGTGAAGTGCTGACGCTGTTTCTGGCGGTGGTTGGATTCGGATATATCGCACGGTCGGACGCGTTCACTTAGGCTTGTAGGCGATACAGTCGATTTCGACTTTCATCTTGCGCTCATGAAATTGCGCTTCCACGGTGGTGCGAGTGGGACGATGGCTGCCGAAGAACTCCGCGTAGACTTCGTTCATCGCATCGAACTCCTGTGCATTCGATAAAAACACCGAACACTTGACGACATCTTTCGGAGTGGCGCCGGCCAGCTCGAGAACACGGCGGATATTCTCGAGCGTCATGCGCACCTCGTGGCGAATGTCGCCGAACGAATATTGCTGCGTGGCTGGATCGGTCGGGCCTTGGCCGGAGACAAAGATGAAGTCGCCGGCGCGCACGAACGGCGAATAGGGGCCTTTCGGTTTCGGGATCATTGCATGGGGCCGTGGTGGTGTTCAGTCTTCTTCTTGCGGCTGCGGCGCGGCCTGTCGGCGGAATTGCCCGAGCTGGATCCCGCCGACTTTGCGCGAACGCCGGATGGGCTTCGGCTTAACGGGCGGAGGATTAGGCTCCAGCAACGACGGCTGGCCTTCCACGATGGGCTGCTTTTCTTCCTCTTCCTCTTCTTCGGCGTGATGCTCGGGAGGCGCCTCGGCGACAGCCGGCGGATAGAACTCGGCGCCGAGATAAACCATCAGGCCTTTCTCTTCGTCCGGCTCGACGCGCACCACCAGCTTGTCCTGGGCGTAGTTCAGGAACTCCGAGAATTCCTGGAATCCGTAGGTCGCCAGGTCGAGAGTTCGGAACTTCGGCTTGCACCCAGGCAGCCAGATCGTCGGCGGTGGCGCCGTTCTCCATCTCCAGGCGATGCGTTTCCAGCACGTCGCGCAACGGCGGCAAGAGCCTCTTCCGGTTTGGGCGTGGGCCGTTCGGGCTGGGTGGAAGTCTTGCGCTCGATGATATAGCGCCCGCCTTGGCCGCTGACGTTGACGTAGTCGGCCTTCTTGAGCTTTTCGACGAAATCGGAGAAGCTGCTGGCGCCGTACGCTTTTTCAGTGAAGGCCGAATCGAGCTGCAGCATGGTGGATTTCAGCAAGCCGAGCTGCGGCTGCACGGCGCGTCGCTCGAGCACCTGGAGGGCGCGTTCCACCAGCGGCATGGCCTGGCCAAGATCGAGCGGCGCCGGACGTACGCGATGACCGCCTTGCTGGCGATCGCGAGGGGGCTGGCCTCCTTGTCCTATCTGTTGCGGTGGACGAGACTGGCGTTCGCGGGGCTCATGCCGGTCGGAATCGGTAGACAGCAGCGATTCGTAGCTCACGAACTCGTGACAGTTTTGCTGGAGGATAGTGCTGGTGAAGGCCTTGCCGCCCACCACGAACACGGTCTTGCCGTATTCCTTGAGCTTGTTGACGAGCGGGATGAAATCGCTGTCGCCGCTGACGATGGCGAAGGCGTTCACGTGCGGATGGGTGAAGGCCATTTCGAGCGCGTCGAGAGCGAGGTTGATATCGCCGCCGTTCTTGTCGCCGCGCGGCGAAGGCAGGCGCTGCACCATCTGGACGGCGTTCTCGGCCATCGACCGGGCGGCGCCTTCCTGGCGTCCCCAGTTGGCATATGCGAATTTGGCGACCAGGTCGCCGCGCTCCTTGAGCGCATCGAGCGGGAGCGATACGTCGAACTCCCGCCGTAAAGTAGATTTCACGCCGATCTCAATATTGTCGTAATCGACGAATACGGCGATGTTCAGTTTTTCTTGCATTGGATCTTTCTTGTTAATTAATTTCACAGGCCACAGCCTGTTCGCCACAGGCAGATGCCTGGGCTACAGCTTCACGCGGTCTGCTTTACCGAAGACCGGATGAAGTCTACAATCTCTTCGAGCGAGGCTCCGGGCTGGAACACAGCCGCGACGCCCAGCTTCTTCAGCTCGGCGGCGTCCTCGTCCGGAATTATACCTCCGACCATGACCAGGACGTCGTCCATGCCCTTTTCGCGCAACAACTCCATCACGCGCGGCACGATCGCGTTGTGGGCGCCGGAGAGGATGGACAGTCCGATGACCTGGACGTCTTCCTGCAGCGCGGCGTTCACGATCATTTCCGGAGTCTGGCGAAGGCCGGTGTAAATGACCTCCATGCCCGCGTCGCGGAGAGCACGCGCGATCACTTTCGCTCCCCGGTCGTGGCCGTCCAAACCGGGTTTGGCGACCAGCACCCGGATGCGATCCATATGAATTCATTCTAACAGCAGGAGGCAGGAGGCAGGAGGCAGAAGACAGGAGACAGGAGACAGGAGGCAGAAAGCAAAGCAGAAGGCAGCTACAGCACGCTGGTTTCGGTGTAGGAGCCGAAGACGGAGCGGAAGGCGTCGCAGATCTCGCCGACGGCAGCGTACGCGCGGACGGCATTTTTCTTGGCTTCAACCACGCGTCGAAACTCAGGCTGACTTGCGAGCTCTCAAGTGCGCCAAGCCCTCTCGCTCAATGCCTCCCAATCCTGGGGAGTCATTTCGGTGTAGTCGCCGCTGTCTTCGGCTTCCAGGAGCAGTTGAGCGATGCGGCTGTCGTCCAGACCGTTACTGGCAAGAATTGCCTGGACGCGCTTCAACTCCTGCTCGCGATCCATATACCCTGAATAACCTGAGTTTAGCATTGGCAGGCCGGCGGCCTGCCAATCTTAGAGGACGCTGGTTTCGGTGTAGGAGCCGAAGACGGAGCGGAAGGCGTCGCAGATCTCGCCGACGGTGGCGTAGGCGCGAACGGCGTCCAGGATGATAGGGCATGGTGTTTTCCTTGCCCTCGGCGGCGCGCCGGAGGGCATCGAGCGCCTTCTGGACGGTTTGGTTGTCGCGCTCCGACTTGAGCTGGGCTAGTTTGGCGAGTTGATGACCTTGAGCCGATTCGTCGATCTGCAGAAGCTCGATCGGGTCCTCGTTTTGTTCGACGAAGGCGTTGACGCCGACGATTTTCTGCTCGCCGGTTTCGATGGTGTGCTGATATTCGTAGCTGGCGTTGGCGATCTCGGTCTGCGGGAACCCGCGCTCGATGGCGGGGATCATGCCGCCCATTTCATCGATGCGGCGGATGTAATCGTTGGCGCGCTTTTCCATTTCGGCCGTGAGGCTTTCGACGAAATAGCTGCCGCCGAGCGGATCGGGGACATCCGGTACGCCGCTTTCGTACGCGATCACCTGCTGGGTGCGAAGGGCGATGGTGACGGCATGCTCGCTCGGGAGCGCGTAGGCTTCGTCGAGCGAATTGGTGTGCAGCGATTGCGTGCCGCCGAGCACGGCTGCGAGCGCCTGCAGCGTGGTTCGCACGATGTTGTTGTAAGGCTGCTGCCAGGTGAGCGAGCAGCCGGCGGTTTGCGCGTGGGTGCGGAGCTTCCAGCTCCTTTCGTCCTTAGCGCCGATACCGGTCGCGCATGGTTTCGGCCCAGATTTTGCGCGCGGCGCGGAACTTCGCGATCTCCTCGAAGAAATCGTTGTGCGAGTTGAAGAAGAAGCTGAGGCGCGGGGCGAAGCTGTCGACGGGAAGGCCGCGCTCGATGCGCCCAGTCGACATATTCGATGCCGTCGCGCAAGGTGAACGCGAGCTCCTGAACGGCGGTGGATCCGGCCTCGCGAATGTGATAGCCGCTGATGGAGATCGGATTGAAGCGCGGCACGCGCTGGGTGGAGTATTCGATGACGTCGGTCACCAGGCGCATGGACGGGCGCGGCGGGTAGATGTATTCCTTCTGCGCGATGTACTCCTTGAGAATGTCGTTCTGCAGCGTGCCCGACATGCGCGACCAATCGACGCCCTGCTTCTCGCCGACGGCGAGATACATGGCCCAGATGACGGGCGCGGGCGAGTTGATGGTCATCGAGACGGTCACATCGCCGAGCGGGATGTCGCGGAAGAGGATCTCCATGTCCTCGAGCGAGCTGATGGAGACGCCGCACTTGCCGACTTCGCCTTCGGAGGCCGCGTGATCGGCATCGTAACCCATGAGCGTGGGCAGGTCGAAGGCGACCGAGAGTCCGGTCTGGCCCTGGCGCAGTAGATAAAGATAGCGGCGGTTGGTCTCTTCGGGGGTGGCGAAGCCCGAGAACTGGCGCATGGTCCAGAGCCGGCCGCGGTACATGTCCCGGTGGATGCCGCGTGTGTAGGGGAACTCGCCGGGCGGCGGGATTTCGAGACCTGGGATGTCGTTCGGGTCCGTAGAACGGTTCGATCGGGATGCCGCTGAGGGTTTTGCGGTCCGGGGCTGTGGTTGTGCCGGTTGGCTTGGCCATCAATTTCATTGTAGGTGGTGGGCGGAGGGGGGTGGGTGGTGGCGAGCGTGATCTGGCGCGAACCGCCGTGTTTGCGGGCGAAGGTGAGGTGGATGTTTTTCGATTCGAGAAGATTCTGATGGCGCCGGAGGTGGTGCGATAGGACACTGGCGGTGACGCTGGTGACGCTGATTTCGAGGAGGAGGTCGGTGGCTGTTCCGGTCCAGGTGGTTCGGTCTTTCAGGAGCGCGGTGACGGAATCGAGGATGGGCGTGCTTGGGATTTCGTTGAGAGCGTCGACGATGGATTCCGCGCGATCCGGGAGAGCGGCAACGGCCCAATGGGCGGCGTCGGCGTGTCGCGGCGTGGAGTGGAGGCGCGTGGAGGCGAAGTTAGCGAGAGCGGCGCTGGCGGCGTTGCAGAGGGCGGCGAGTATTTCGGGGCGGACGGATTCGAACTCGGTCCAGAGATCGGATTCGGTGCGGCGTGCAGCAGCGGTAAGCGGCGCGAGGCGGACGGTAATGGTGCGAGCGGCTAAAGCTTCATCAGGATTCCAGCCGCCGGTGGTGGTGATGAGGATGGGGCGGTGAAGTTCGACAGGGAGCGGCTCGCGGGCGTCACCTTTTTCGTGCAGCAGGAGAGCGGCGCCGGTGGCGAGGCGGCACAGGGCGTCGGAGAGGCGCGGGCGAATGGGGCCGGTGTGATCGAAGGCGAGAATCCAATTGTGTTGAGCGACGGCGAGCAGTTCTCGTACGGAGCCCGGAATTGCGAGAAGCGGAGCGGTGGAGGGATCGATCAAGGAGCGGAGCATGCGGGCTGCAGTGGACTTGCCGCTGGCGGGTGGACCGTCGAGAACGAGGATGGGATGCGGGCCGGTGGGGCGGAGGGCGGAGAGAAGCCAGACGGTGAGCCGAGTGCAATCGGCGTCGGTTGCGAAGTTGATGCCAGATGGCAGAAGACGGGCAGCAGTCGGCAGAAGGCGGGTGACAGACGGCAGAGGGCAGGCAGCAGCGGGAATGGGGAGCTCGGCGTTTCCGCGGCTGTGGAGGAAGGCGGCGGTCGGGTCGGTGGTGATTTGCCAGCGGCCGGGTGTGATTTCGACGATTTCACCATCGGCGTTGTCGAGATCGAGAAGGATGGCGTCGGGCTGGCGGTGATTGCCGCGGGCGGCGATACGACGATGGACGGGAAGGCGCGATCCGCTCGAAAGGGCGCGAGCTTCGAGGGTGCGAATGGTTTGGCGAAGCGCATAGTCGTTGGGCGGCTCACCGTGGTCGCGATAGAAGGCGTCGATGAGCCAGTCGCGGAAACGGGGCGAGAGGATGGAGCAGATCTGATGGCTGAAGGAGCCGAGAGGGAGGCTGACGAAGGCTTGGCCGGCGGTGGAGGCGAAGGGGGAAGCGGTGGCGGAGTGGTTGAGGAGGAATTCGGTTTGGGGATGCATGCTTTGTTTTGTTGATAACACGCGGGGTGGTGGCGGAAGCGGCATGGTTGAGGACAAGTGATAGCGTGCGTTGGAGAAATATTTTCACGCGGGAGGGTAATTCGCAGAGATTAATTGCGAAGAACGGCTACTTAGGGCCTGATGTTCGAACTGGCCGCGAGCGATCCGATCATTAAGACCTACCTTGTGATCTGCTCCACGAGAATGAGGCGGGTCAGGGGACCCGCCCACTGGGGACGGAGCGGTAAAATGAGGACATGTCTGATCTTCTGCGCATTGCGGACCGCCAATTCAATTCGCGACTGTTCGTCGGAACGGGCAAGTATCGGAGCTTTCAGGAAATGGCGCGGTGCCATGCCGCTTCGGGCGCCGAAGTGGTGACCGTCGCGGTCCGGCGGGTGAACCTGACGGACAAATCCAAGGAGTCGCTACTCGATTACATCGACCGGTCGCGGATGTTCATCCTTCCGAACACAGCCGGCTGTTACAACGCCGATGAAGCGATCCGCGCGGCGCGCCTGGGGCGCGAGGTGGGCCTTTCGCACTGGGTCAAGCTGGAAGTCATCGGCGACCAGAAGACGCTGTTCCCCGATAACGAGGGGCTGCTGGAAGCCACGCGCGTGCTGGTGAAGGAAGGCTTCGTGGTGTTGCCCTACACCAACGACGATCTGGTGAATGCGCGCAAGTTGATTGACGCGGGAGCGGCGGCGGTGATGCCGCTCGGGGCGCCGATCGGGTCGGGGCTGGGAATCCAGAACACTACCAATCTCAGGATCATGCGCGAGACCATCACGGAAGTTCCGCTGATTGTCGATGCGGGCGTAGGCACGGCGTCGGACGCGGCGATTGCGATGGAGCTGGGATTCGAAGGCGTGTTAATGAACACCGCCATTGCCGAGGCCGAAGATTCCGAGAAGATGGCCGAGGCCATGAAGCTGGCCGTGGAAGCCGGTCGCCTGGCTCATCTAGCCGGCCGCATGCCGAAGAAGCTGTACGCCAGCGCCAGCAGCCCGCTCAGCGGAATGATCGGAAGCCGCGCTACAGCGTCCTAGTCACTTTGCTCAGCGTCCTGGGCTGGTCGGGATTGAATCCCTTTTCCTCGGCCAGGCGGGCTGAGAACAATTGCGCGGGAACGATGTAGGGAATCGGCGTTAGAAGTTCGTCGAGTGAAATCGGCAGCGCAATGGCGTGATCGCCGAGCGCCAGCGCTTCAGTATTGCTCTGGTCCGTTATGACCAGGGTCTCGGCTTTGAGGTGGGCGAGTTTTTCGATCATCTCGTGCAGGCCTGGCCAGGTAACTCCAGACGGCGCGAATAAAAAGGCTGGAAACGAGGCCTCGACCATGGCGATGGGTCCGTGCAGGAAATCGGCGCTCGAGAATCGCTCGGCCACAACGTAGCAAGTTTCCATCAACTTGAGCGCAAACTCGAAGGCATTGGCGTAATTCAATCCACGGCCGACGACCACGGCATGATCCATGAAGCGGTAGCGCTCGGCGCGGCGCGCAACTTCCGGTTCGAGTGCGAGTGCGCGGCTGGTCCAGTCAGGCAGGCGCGCGAGATCGTCGAGGGCGATGTTGGCGCCCAGGGCATGAGCCAGCATATAGAGGACCAGTAGCTGGCCGGTGTAGGTCTTGGTGGCCGCGACGCTTTGCTCCCGCCCGCCGTGCACCAGAAAGGGATGTTCGGCGAGACGCGCGAGTGTGCTGGATGGCTCATTCGTGATCCCGATGGTACGGGCGCCCTGTTGGCGCGCGCGTTCCAACACCAGGTTGGTATCGGTGGATTCGCCGGACTGCGAGATGGCGATCACCAGCACGCCATCGAACTGGAAGGGCGCGTTATAGAGCGTGAAGATGGAGGGCGCGGCCAGCGTAACCGGGATGCCGGTGGTGATTTCGAGCAGGTAGCGGCCGAATTGCGCGGCGTTGTCGGAGGTGCCGCGCGCCACCAGCATGATCAGCCGGGGCATTTGCCGCGAGAGGAGCGCGCGCAACTGCTCGATCGATTTGCGTTCGGCCTGGAGGGTGCGTTCGAGAACGGCTGGCTGGTCGCGGATCTCGTCCAGCATTTTCGACATCGTTTGAGATCCGACGTTAGCGACGCTACGGGAGTACGGCCGTGATGTTCCGCTTAGGCACTTGACCGACGGGAATGCGGGTGACCTCTTTCATGGATGTGATGTCGATCACGGAGACCGAGTTCGATCCTGCGTTGGCGACGTAGGCTCTCTTACCGTCCGGCGTCAGCGTCACCCAGTCCGGGGCCATGCCCACATCAGCGCTGCCGAGAAGTTTCAAGGCCGGCAGCGAGTAGGTGTAGATAGCGCTGTTCACTCTGCTGTTGACCACCAGGGTCTTTCCATCGGAGGTGATCGCCATGCCGTGAGATTCATTGCCGCCTTCCATGACTGGCTCTTTCCCTGGAGAAATCTCAGGGAGCGTGATCCGATTGATCTCCTTTTGCGTCGCGAAATCCACCACGGCGAATCCGTTGAAGCCGGAAAGCTGGACGAAGATCCATTTGGTGGATCCGTCGGCATTGGTAGCGAACGCCATTGGACGGATACCCTTGTCCATCGTGAGCGACCATACCGGGGTCTCGGTCTTAACGTCAATCACGGTGACCGTCTTGCTTGGAATGGAACCGGCGACAACGTATTTGCCGTCGGGCGTGACGTAGGTATTGTGCACAGCTCCTTTCACGGGTATGCTCTTGACTCGTTCCTGGGAGGTGGTGTCGATAACATCCACGGCGCCGGGGGCCTGCGCGATCGCCACGTAGACGCGGCGCCCATCCTTACTGATGGAGATGTTATTGGGGTGGCCGGAGAGCGGAATGCTGCGGGTGACCTTGAGCGATTTAGTGTCGACTACGTCGAGCGTGCTCTCCGCCTCATTGCTGATGTAGTAACGGCTTCCATCGGGAGCGGCAGCGGCCCCATGGTTGACTTCGATACCTTTGATCACTCCGACTACTTTGTTGGTCGTGGGATCGATGATAGAGACGTTATCGCCGGCGCTGTTGGTCTGGATGATGCGAACGGTGCTGGCTGCCAGTGGCAGGGCTAGCAGGAGTCCGAGATACCGTTTTTTGGGCGTGCAGCTCATGGTAATTAAGCTCTCCTATGGCGCTGGGTTGAGTCTAGTGGGCGCGGGGCGGAAAAGTCAAGCGAGCGGGACGCCCTGAGATCATCCGCCGTTGCCATCTACAATCACCATCGGGTCCGCAAGTTCGGCTACATAAATCTGCGTACCACCATTCCCGTCTTGCGTGGTGACGGAAACAGAGTAGTAAAAGTTTACATAGTGGAGTACGTGGCCTTCTCTCTTGATTCTTTTCCAGAGCAGATCCACACCGGTGCCGGAACTGTCGTCGATTTCGAGCGGCCCGATGATGTAACTGAAGGGGGTTCCCATTGGAAAAGTGAGCTGGAACAGGGCGGCGGTTTCTCCTGGAATCTGACTGGTGTCCACTTGCCAGCCGACCACCCGGCGTTTTCCGCTTAAGTCGCTGGATTGCACCTGCAGTTGCTTGGCCGGCTTGCCGCTCGAGGTGGTGAAATCAAGCTTGTTATTTCCGCGCGAATCCTTGTAAGGAGTCACGTTCACTGCATAGTCAAAAGTCTTCGGTTTCTTGACGGGCTCTTGTTTTAGTACGGGTTTCTCGACTTTGTTGCGCGCCATCGCTTCCTCCTGTTGGATTCTCAGCGTTTTGAAATTGGCAATTGTTACGGCTGCGCATCGATCAGCCGCTGAAAGTGTGGATCTTGACGAAGCTTAGCAAGTTCCGGCTCTCTTAGCACTTCCTGCTTGGAATAGCCTGCTCGGAGAGCGTCCTGCAGCGCTTGAAGAGCCAGGTTCCGTTGGCCGGTCAATTCGTAAACCAGCACCGATTGAAACAACACGTGCATTTGCGAAGGCGCGAGCTTCCTGGCATCCGCCAGATATGTGAGCGCCTTACTCCGATCGCCCAGCTTGGCCCAGTACACCGCCAGACCGATGGTCGCATTGACGCTCTTCGGATTGAGTGCCAGCCGCTCCTCCGCTAGTCTAATCGCTTGCTGGTAGGCCTCAGGAGCCTGGCTTTCCATTCCGGGCGTCCAGCGATAAGCATCCGCGAGATTCCCCCATACTACGGAATTTATCCGGCCGTCGGGAAGATCCAGCGCTAATTTGTTGGTACTCACCGTATCCGCGTAGCGGCCCTCGAAATAGTAGAGCGCCGATAGATTAGTGTAGGCCACGACGGTGGGCTTAAGGCTGATTGCCTTCTTCAGCATTTGTTCGGCTTCTGTGTTGCGCCCTTCCAGGTAATAAAGCGTTCCCAGATTACGATAGCCCCTATCATTGTCGGGCGTCAGATCGATCACCTTGCGATAAGGTTGCTCGGCATCGCGGTAGCGGCTATGGTTGACGTAAAAGACGCCCAGATCCTTGTAACTCAGCCACGAGCTGGGCCGTAAATCGATCGCGCGCCGGTAGGCCTTCTCGGCTTCGGCTAGCTGGTTGGAATCGTCGTAAGCAGTAGCGAGTTCCCGGTATGCGTCGGCATTCAAAGGATCCAGATTAAGCGCGTTATTGAACTCCTGGATGGCCTGTTCGTAACGGCCCGTGATGCGAAAGATGATTCCCACAGTCACGCGAGGCCCGGCCAGATGGTTATTCAGCGCGATGGCTTGCTGGGCGCTGGTCATGGCCCGCTCCAGCCACTGATCGCCGTTGTTCAGGCTGTACTTGGCCAAATACGCCTCGCCCAGCCCAGCGTAGGCAAGAGCATAGTGCGAGTCCTTGTCCAGCGCCTTTTCAAACGCGGCGATGGCATTGTCCGAATTTCCGGGCCTGTCGAAGCGGTACAAATAACCGCGCCCCTGCAGGTAATAGTCGTATGCATCGGCCACCTTGGTGTTGGAGGAACGCAGCAGATTCCGCGCTTTGGGCTGCAGTTCCACTTCCAGCATATCGGCCACCTGGCCCAGCACTCCGTTCTCGAGGGTTGTGAGATCGTCCACCCGGGCATCGATGACGCGCGACGCCAGATTCCGTCCATGGGATGCGTCCACCAGATTGACGGTGACCCGCACCTGGTTGCTGGAGCGCTGCACGCTTCCGGTGATTGCGAGGTTTGCGCCGAACTCACGGCGTGCCTCTCCCAGACTCTTTACGGTGCGAACCTCGCTGACCGGCACAACCCATAGGGATCCGTGAAAATCCTCCAATTGCGTTAGCATGCTGGTCAGCGTCTCCATCAGGCCGTCGCAGAAGGCCTGCGTCGCCGGATTATTCCCGACGTTGGTGAAGGCCAGCACGGCCAGCTTCTTTTCTCCGGGAAAACTTCTGGCTCGCCACCACTCCATCGGACGTTCCAGAATCGCTGGTTTGAGGAGCAGAGCCAGCAGGACGGCCACAGGCAGTAATAACCACAGCCAGAAGGTCCGCCGCGTGAACAGGCCGCGAGCCGCTACCCAGCCCACGGCCATGGTTCTGGTGGAGCCGTCAGCCCCGTCGCTCGATTCGATTCGACGGCGGACGCCATTCAATGCGTCGGTCAGTTCCACAGTCCGTTGCGGCCGATCCTCGCGCTTCTTCGCCAGGCATTTTTGGACCAGGGCATTCAGCGCCTCCGGCACCTCGGGACGCAGAGCGCGGGCCTGGGGCGGCTGTTCATGCACGATTTTGTAGAGCAGGGTGGGAACCGAGTCGGCTTGGAACGGCTTTTCGCCGGTCAGCATTTCGAACAATACGGCGCCGAACGAGAAGATGTCGGCGCGCGAATCGACATCCGTCCCTTGCGCTTGTTCGGGGGCCATGTATCCCGCGGTTCCCATCACGCGGCCGGTTTTGGTCAGGTCGGCTGCTTCGCGAAACTTCGATATTCCGAAATCCGTGATCTTGGGCAAGCCGTCGGCGCTGAATAGGATATTCGCGGGCTTGATGTCACGATGCACGATCCCGTTTCGATGCGCGTGCGCCAGCCCCTCGGCGATCCCCAGTGCAATGGCGACTACCTGTTCCACCTCCACCTTCTGGTCGCCGGTCTTGTACTTTTGCATGAAATCCTCGAGCGTGCCGCCGGGCAGATACTCGAGCACCAGGAAAGGTTCGCCCTCGAACTCCTCGACGTCGTAGAGTGTCGCGATATTGGGGTGGTTCAACCGGGAGGTCGCGCGCGCCTCGTTCCTGAAGCGCTCGCGCACATCTGGCGAGGTCAGCAATGACGCCGAGGTAAACTTCAACGCCACACGGCGATCGATTTTCAGGTCGACCGCCTGGTACACCGTAGCCATCCCACCCTCGCCCAGTTTCTCGACGATCTGGTAATGCAGGATTGTCTTTCCAATCAGGCTGGCGGCTGGTGGAGACACAAAACCTTTTTCCTCAGCGGGAGGAATGGATCTGACCTCGCTTGTATGGTACTAACTCTGGCACCCCGGCTTCAGGATGCGAAGTATAGGATGCCAGAATCGGTGAATTTCCGCGTGTTGACAGCAAAGGGGAAACAGCGCGCTCGTGCCGCAATTCGTGAGAAAACATGTCATAGTCGGTCAAGTTGGATCGCCAAACCAAATTTGTCAGCTCTCCCGAAACACGTCGCGGGCGAATTATCGCCGGGCGCCGATCGGCAAGCTTTGCTAAGGAAGGCCGTAATGGAGAGCCACAAACCCGCAACGATTACGCTTGAACGCTCATATTGGTACTGCGCGGAACGGGTTTCTCCGAACTCGCCAATGCGGTAGCACGCCTGGGTGGAGCGCTCCCTCTGAAGAAGTACAAGATCGGCGAAAAGCAACGAATGCCAAGATGAGTGCGGGACGTCGCTATTCAGAAATTGTCAGAACCTTAGCTTTAGTTCGACCCAGGCTCGCCGCGGCGCGCCCGGCGAGAAGAATGTCGCGCTTTGCACCGGGGAACTGCCCGCGTAGGGGCCATCGGTGTAGGCGAACGGGAACGGAATAGACTGAAAGGCGCCCTGGGCGGTCAGCAACGTGTGCGCAAGTTGCGCCGCCGTGTAGTATTCGTGGTTGAACAAGTTATCGATCTGGACGGCCAGTTGCAGGTGCCGGGTGAGATCGTAATGGGCACGGAAGTTGGTGATCGCGTAGCCCGGTGAAATGCCGGGTCCGAGGTAATAGACGCCATCGGCTTTGTAGGCATTGTTCTCGTTGCCGCGCGCATACGAACTCGACACAACCACCTCGTTGAGATCAAACACTAGTTTCTTAGTAGGCTGGTAGTCCAAATAGGCCTTCCCAGTTTGCTTGGGAATTAGCGGAATCCGATTGCCGGGATGAACATAGATGCTGCCGCTCAGTCCCGGATATCCAGCCAACGCGCTGTCGCTGGTGTTGTTCGCCGAGCCGTTGAGAGCCTCGGTGCTCTGGTAAGTGGCCGACAGAAACGTCCAGTCGAAGCCCCAGATGACGGGCCCAATGCGACCGTCGAGATCCGCATCGAACCCCTCCCGCAATGTTTTGGCAAAGTTCTGAAAATACCCTGTCCCTAGTACTACGGATGAGACGAAAAGGATATCGTTGCGATTCTCTGACCGAAAGGCACCGACACTCCAATTCAGATTGCGGATGAAGGGGATCTCCGGCTTGCCACGCAGTCCGGCTTCCCATGTATCGGTGACTACCTGCTGAAGCGGCGGGTCGGAGGAAAACGCGTTGGGCAGGCTACAAGGGGCGCTCGGATCGGCGCAGCCGAGTTCAATAGACGTCGGGGCGCGGCTGCCTTGGGAGAATCGCGCGTAGGCATTTACGCTCGAGACCGGGCTCCAGGTAACTCCGACCGCGGGATTGAATCGCTGAAATGTATAGTCGCCCGTCAGCGAGCCGATGCCCGCAATGGGATTCAGCAGATCGAGATTGTTAATCGTATCCCGGTTGTACCGTCCGGAAACGGTCACGTTCACTTTCTTCCAAAGAGTGAGCGTGTCGGCGAAGTAAAGGCTCCAGTTGGGCGCCTGGCCGTGCAGCCCGACTCGGTTATCTATCGGATTGCGGTTCGCGTCAACCGTCGATCCGTCCTGCCAGGCTGGAACGCCGACCAAGGCGTAGTTCGGAAGGATATAGGCATAATCAGTGTTCTGAGTGTAGGTAATGTTGTTGCGGTCAATTGACGCTCCGGCCGCGAATTGGTTGCGCCCAATGCCTGGATTCGTGATCCAGGTGAATTGCCCTGAAAACCCGTACTCATTCTGCACTTGCTTCGAGTAGACGTTCGCGCCATCGCAGGTGCTGTCCGGGCTGCCCAGCGACAGCGCTTCGGCGATGCAGGCCCATTTGGGAAAGGGTGTGTTGGCGATGTCGGCGCCGCTGGTCGGAAAGCCCGTATATCCAGCTGCGGCCAGAACCGCTTGCTCATCCGGCGTAGGCTGATAGATGTCATTCCCCACTACGTTGCCGTTAGAGTTGGGATTGATCGATTCGGTGCGAATGTTGCGATACCAGGCGTTTCCGGCGAAGGTCAGACTATCGCTGAACGAATGCCGGGCGATGAAATTGAAAGCAGGAGAGCGGTTCGAGATGCTGTCGGGAATGGAATAGACGCTTGAATAGTTATAAGCGAGGAGCCGATAATCTTGCAGTGCGTTGCCGATCAGAGTGTTGTAGGCGTAGGACATGGTGAGCGCGAGATCGGTTTTATCCGTGCGCCAGCCCAGTCGTGCGAATCCCTGGCGGACATCGGACGGCGAATCGAAACGCCAGCCTGATTCATGAAATCCCATTCCCGACAAAAACCAGTTGAAGCCGGTGGCTTTCCCGCCGCCCCATTCCCCTTGCACCTCCTTGCGGCCGCTGCTTCCGTACAAAACATGTCCGGCCAAGCCAGGATTGGTCAGGCCACTCTTGGTAGTGACCGACAGCGCTCCTCCTAGGGTATTCAGCCCAAATAGCGGGTCCGATCCGGGTATCAGCGCGACCTCGGAAATCGCGTCTTTGGGAATCAGATCCCAGCTCACCACGTCGCCGAAAGGCTGATTTTGGCGCACGCCGTCGACGTAGACCGAAAGACCCTCCGGCGTGCCAAGCAACGGCGAAGCGGTATAGCCGCGATAGTTCACGTCGGGCTGGAAAGGATTGGCGTCCATTTCGTTGACGTACACGCCGTTCAATTTCCGGTTCATGAAATCGCTCAGATCGAGCGCGCCGCTGTTTGCGATGTCGGCCGCCGTCGCGGTCTGAACCGGGGCCGCGATTTGGTTAATCTGAAGATCCGTTCCGGCAAGCGGCGTCTCGGAAACTACATCCACTTTGGCGACCTGAGCGCCAATTTCCATCGAAATATTACGAATCACGGGAGTCGTGGACTGGACATCGATTGCGACCGATTGCGTCGTGAATCCAGACTTGGAAATCCGCAGCCGGTAGCGACCGAGGGGCAAATTTCCGAGAACAATCATGCCCTGGGCGTCCGTTTGAAAATCACGCGCTACTCGTCCCGCGATGCTTTCCAATTTCCCCGACGCTTGCATTGGGGCTCCCGAAGGATCCTTGACCTGCAGGCGGATTTCGCCTTGCGGCGCCTGGCCCCACAGCATCGTAGTGACAAACAGAAGGACTACGACGAGATGGCGCGGGACATTCCGCGCACGACATAGTTGCAGAGTCTGCATATATAGACGTTTCGGTTGAGGCCCTTTTGTTCAAGGTTTTTGTAAACGCAGTTTAGTAGCGAAGGCCGGCCACAGGCCGATCCGTGTGAAAGTACTTCTTGTAGGCTTCGATCCAGTTCGTCGCTATTTCATGTTGAGCAGTAGCCAAATCAAGATCTCCCTGGCAGACCAAATTGCGCAGATGATCTTCTAGGGCGTCCTTCACTTGGGCATTCCAAACTGTTGCCGAGCTGGACTGGGGCCACAAATTATGAATGTCGTCCGCGCCGCCTAACGCGGGCGTGATGAGATAGTCCACCTCGTACGCTTTAGGTTCGGCAGCCTGAATTCCATATTCGTCGAACACCCTGCGCTGAAGCCCGACCGGGACGGCCTTGTTGTTTGTCCTCGTCTCTCTGCAAATCTCCGCTTGGCTCAGAAGAACGGTCGCACCTGGGGTGAGGTTATGATTGGGGACGGTCACAGCCATAGAGGTGGAGTGTCGTTCTAAGTAACCGCGAAAGACAAGCGATGTGACTGTTGCCACCGCCAAGACCGCAGTCATTAGGGCCCAGCCGAATCGCCACGAAACCGAGCGAGGCCATCGCAGCCGGGAAGCGCCCTGAGCCTCAGCTTGCTTTGCAAGGTGTGCCTTCAGCAAGGCGCGGGGGCCGTCTGAGGGAGGAATCCGCAAATCGAAGTTCTGCTGCTGGAAGCGGACAAACTCACCAATTGCGGTCTCGATTTCCTGTTGGCGCGCCCGGCACGCCCAACAGGCCGCCAAGTGCGACTCAACCCGCCCTGCCTCGCGGGGTGAGAGTTCGCCGTCGACAGCGAGGAGGAGCTCTTGACGCGAGAGATGAGATTCTTCTGACAGCATAGTTTCACCGTTCGGCGGCACGCGCGATGTGCGCCAAAGATCGTTCGAGGTAAAGAGAAACCGAGCCGAGGGAGATATCCAAGACCTCGGCGATTTCCCGATAGCGCAGCCCCTCGGCGCGCAGGTAGAGGCACCACCGGTTCTGTTCGGGCATGGCACGAACAACCGACATAAGACGCTTCTGCGTCTGGTTGAAAGAGAGCTGATCTTCGGGATTAGGAGCTGGATCGGCTACCCGCTCCTCCACGGCGATTAAGGCTCCAGCATTCTCGACATCCTTCCGTGAACATAGGTGCTTCTTGCGCGCCAGATTGTGGGCCGTCCGAAACAACCAGCCGCGTACATTCTGATGAGACTTACCTTTCCGCAAATGCTGGAACAACGCCAGAAACACTTCCTGGATAACGTCTTCGGAATCCTGAAGAGTCAGCGGGAAACCTGCCAGATATCGAAGCAATGGCATTCGTAACTCGTCAAAGAGCCCAATCACCTTCTCCTCGACTGTGGACTCGGAGGAACAGGGTAGTTCGATCGTGGATCGAACTGCGAGCTGGTCTGATTCTGCTGAGAAGTCGGTCAATGACGTTTCCCGGTTTCTGGGCTTCTACTTATATATACCTTTCGACGCCATTTTGTTCAGGCTTTTTTTCCGACTCGTCAGAAGAAATCGTGGGTTGATACCGGCTCAGGTAGCTTGCCAAGTGAGTGATAGAGGGCCAGTTCGAGTACCCGATAGGTGCGAAAGCCGTAGGATTTTCTCATGGTGACTTTAGCCTTGTTGTTCAGGCCCTCTACGACCCCACTGGAAATCAGCTTTTGAGCCCGGAAGTAGTTAAGAATTAGCTCCCGATGCTGGCGAAGCGAGCGGGCGATCTTCTTCATGAGCTCGATGCGGGAACGCATGGTTTGGCGGCGCCACTCGTCGAGAAATTTGCCGGCCCAGGTGGGCGAGCTGTAATCCCAGAGTTGCTGGAAGGCTTCCTTGAGAAGGTAAGCCCGGACGGTCTTCAGGTTATACCGAAGCAGGTCGCGCAGCCGGAAGCGCTGCTCCTCCTTCAGATTCTCTTCGCGTTTGAGCAGGAGCCAGCGCGACTTCTTCAGTAGCGGTGTCCGGCCTTCGCTCGCCATCCGGCGCGATTCTCCGGCGCGGACTTCGTCGAGGGCCTTGTTCATTTTCGCGACGATATGGAAACGGTCGAGAATATGCAGGGCCTCGGAACAGTTCTCACGGATAACTTTCAAGTAGGGTTCCCACATGTCTGCGCAGATGAAGACGATCCTTGATGTGATTTCTTCGCCTACGGTGGTGAAGAATCCCCGAAAGGACTCGATCGTTTCTCTCTTTGCCGACCCAAAGCAAACGGGTGACGCCGAGATCGATCTGATAGACCAGTGTCAGATAATTGTGCCCTTTGGAGTACCGGATTTCATCGACGCCGATGGCGTCGATCTGGCCGAGCGTCCGGTGTTCCAGACCCGAGGTGACGACATGTTCGACCGCGTCGAAAACCTTGTCCCAGGATGTGCGAAATGCCTCCGCCGTCTCTTTCCATGACAATCGCCGCGCCCAACGGGCTAGGAAGAGCATGTAGGCTTTGGTCAGTGTGCCTTTGCCGTCGCCCCAGGGAACTTCTTCGACAGCCCCAACGCCGCAGCGGCGACAGTCGACGCGCCGCATGAGTGTACAGAAGGAAGACGAGAAACCCCCACAGGGGGATGAACTCAAAGCGCCGTTCGGCGAGTTGGCCGTAACCGGGCGCCGGCAAATGGCAGCGCGAGCAGACTGCGGCCGAACCCTTGCGCGGTCGCACGGCCACTTCGATGGTCTTCTTGTCGGCGCTGAAGTGGGCGTGCTGGTACACAAAACCCCGGAAGCGATGGCAGCGGTTTAGAGTCGTGATCAGTTCCATGGCGCGGACGGGAGTGGCGGCGACACCTCTACCATAAACCGGCCCTGGAGGCGGGCTCGCCGTATCGTCTCGACAAGCTGCGGCCCTTAATCGGGGAGAACGTCCAGGGTTTCAACGAGAGGCTCCGAGAGGAAGCACGTTGACCACGCCGGGAGCGGCGGAATCGTAAACGCTGCGCGACTGATCGGGCGGGATCGGCCGATGCGGATATTGAGATGACCAGGCGCAAAGCATTTCCGGCCATTCTACGACTACGGGACCGTAGCCACGGAAAACCGATTGAGTAAGTGCAGTGGAAGGCCCTTAGGGCTTTGCGGACGGCTGCCAGAGCTCAATCTTATTCCCATCCAGGTCATAGATCCAGGCAAAGCGACCGTAGGATTCATCCATTCGTTTGTCGTCAATCTTTACTCCCTCTTGTTTCAAGCGGTCGAGCAAAGCATCCAGATCGTCCACGATGTAATTGACCATGAACGGTGCGTGGCTGGGATCCAAATAGTCGGTGGAGGCGGGAAAAATAGTCCAAACCGTAACGGGTTCCTTTTGCGGGTCATCGTGTTCGCGCCACGGAAGCATCACGCCTTGGCCTTTGTCAGCGAGTCCAAGATGCTTCGAATACCATTCACGCATCTGATCACGATTAGCGGACTTGAAGAAGACACCGCCGAGAGAGCGCGCGCAGCCGTTCGGTACGTACGTCCGCGCTCGCCTGGTTGGCTTCGATCAGCCCCAGGTTGTAGCGAAGACCCCGCTCAATCCCGCCCCTCAGCGAGAGCTCGATTTTCGTTCCGGTATTCTTTGACGGCACATTCCACAGGTATGGATTTTGCCGTTGTGTCGCTTCAGCGCTCGGGGTGGTGGTGCCCTCGGCAGGGCTGATCGGGCGGGGAGTGGCGACGTAGTAACCGAGCGGATTCAGGCCTTGTCCCGAGGCGACTGCGGTTGACGTCAGGATAAACACCGCACCAAGCACCCGCGATCGTGTTCGCGTGTTCCGGCTTGTTTCGTTCGTCATCCAGCGATCCTTCTGGGCAGTTGGATGCCGATGAGACCATTCGGTCGCATCGTTTCTATAAACTATTTTCCGCCCCTTCTGAGACCGTTTGGTCTCTGGGAGCATCAATACGGCGGAAGCGATACAATTAGAAGGGACCGAGCGGTCTCATCTGATTGGAAACGGGCAGGCTTATGACCAAAGGCGAACAAACACGGCGAAAGATTGTCGAGGCGGCCGCGCCGATCTTCAATAAATGCGGATACGAAGGCAGCTCGCTCAACGCTCTCATGGAGGCGACCGGCCTGAAGAAAGGTGGTATCTACCGCCACTTTTCAAGCAAGGAGGAACTCGCCGCGGAGGCGTTCGACTATACATGGGAAGCCGCTTGGAACGCCCGGCTCCTGCATGTAGATGAGAAAGCGAATGGCATCGAAAAGCTCAAGCAACTGATCGCGAACTTCGTCGAGCATAGGTCGCCGGTCGCAGGGGGATGTCCTATTCTGAACACGGCAACCGACGCCGATGACGGCAATACTGTTCTTCGGGCGCGCGTCGTGAAGGCTCTTCGATCCTGGCTGAATCGCCTGCAGACGATCGTGGAACAAGCCAAGGAACGCGGCGAAACGCGCCATGGCGTTGATCCGAGGGCGGTTTCGACGTTAATCGTAGCGTCGCTTGAAGGCGCTCTAATGATGAGCCGCCTCCAGCGTAATGACGAGGCTCTGCGATGCGTTCAATCCCATCTGAACCGATTTCTCGAAAACGAGGTGGCCACAACGCGATGAGTGAAATGCAACAGACGCCCCAGAGCACGGAGCAGCTGTATCTGGACGACCTGCACGTCGGGCAGAGATTTACTTCAGGGGCTTATCTCATGGAAGAAGCGCGGATAAAAGAGTTCGCCGCGGAGTTTGACCCACAGCCGTTTCATTTAGACGAAAGCGCTGCCCAGGCAAGCATCTTTAAAGGATTGGCGGCGAGCGGTTGGCACACGGCGGCGGTAGCTATGAGGCTCCTAGTTACGGGTGGTCTGCCATTCGCGAACGGCATCGTTGGCTTGGGCGGAGAAATCGCGTGGCCTAGACCCACACGTCCTGGCGACATTTTGCACGTTGAAAGCGAAGTTGTGGAAATTATCCCTTCCCGCTCCAAACCACACCAGGGAATCGTGACAGTCCGAAGCACAGCGCTTAACCAAAACAGTGAAAGCGTCTACATTTTAACCGCCAAGCTCCTCGTGTCCAAACGGAAAACGTGAACGAGTTAATGCGCGGCTTAAGTTTCGGTGCGACCGGGATTCGAACCCTGAAGATCATCGTAGAACCTGCGAGTTGCTCATTCCTCTGTGCCGCAAGTCCCGCTGATGCCAGAAATCCCGCGTTGCATTGCCCACCATTGCCCACGAGTATCGGCATCGCGACAGTGTGGCATCCTCCGGGCTTACCGCGGGCATAGATTGCGGCTCCACGTCCGATCAACTATCGGTTACTAGGGTCTCCACAGCCATTATTGCGGAATGAGGTTCGCTCATTGTAGCGGCCTGATAACGAACTCTGGATTCGATTTAATCCCGATCTTTCCCTTCGTGAGATCCCCTTGTGGCGATTCGTATGTGTCCGCGTGCTCGCACGATGGTGAATGAACTTCAACTCGGTTGGCCGCAACCGAAATGATGAATTGGAAGGCTGTGCCCTCCGGCTTGCACGTCACCGAGGAGGTCTCCGGCTTGTCTCCGAAGATGGCCTTACGAGTCAGCTTCTTCCCATCGAACTCGTAGGCAAGTTTCTGTTGCTCGCTCACGTAGCCGAGGACCCATTCGACTTTCCTCTGCTTTCCGAAGAAGTTCTTCCCAGGGGCTGAGAACACGAGCTCGAAATTACGGGGTGCACCGGACTTTAAGAAAGTATATGCAGCGACGCCGGTACTCTTGTACCAATCCCCTACCTTCTCTACTTGACCAGGCTTTTCAAAAGGCGATTCGTTCACTGGCGCCACTGAGGTAGCACCCTTCTTGCCCTCAGCGATGGCAATCAAATTGAACTCAACCGGGAGTGCTTGCCCGGACGCGACAGCTACGTCTCTTGTTTGTGGGTTATAGCCAGGCGCCTCCGCTGTTATCGAATACCTTCCTTCAGGAACCCGCGCCGATTCATGCGCCCGAAGATGCTGTGTCTGATCGCCACGCCGGAAAGTGATCTGCGCATCACTCGGAGCGGTCTTGAAACTAAGTGTGCCAAATTCTCTTAGCTTCGCGTCGCCGGCCCCAAGTTTTATTTCTTGACCGCGAGAAAACGTAAGCTGCTTCTCGGGGGACGGCTCGAACAAATCCTTTCGAAATGCAATCTGATGCGGACCCGCTGGAACTTCCACTCTGGCGGAGCCGTTACCGTCCAGTGTCTTGACCGCAATGCCATCGACTAATAACATGGCCTCTGCCGTGCCACCTTCGACGATCAAAGTTGCAGTCGTGATTACAACTTTGGGCTTGAGTTCCAGCGCGAGTTTCAGAGGCTTGTCCTTCACCAATTCAACTTGTTGCTGGCTGTCTTCGTAGCCCTCCGCCTTGGCGAGGATTGTATATTTCCCGGGTTTGCGAGCGATGGGCCGCCAAGTCCCGGTCTTCGAAGGCTTGATTTCTACGCCATCCAGGTATAGCTGTGCTCTCGGGACATTCATTTGGACAGTCAGGTAACCGATGTTTGTATTGGCATTGAGCGCCACATAGAGCGCTGGCGCGTTCCCGGTGTCAACCGCAATCTTGGCGAGGTCGTTATTACTAAATGACAGTTCGTTATTGGCCGCGCTGACGGCGGTTAGCTTAAGGCCATCCGGCGGGATAGGCTGTTGCTCCTGCCCTGTCAGATTCGCGCGAAGACCTGGCGAACCGCCGCTGTACACCGTCGCTTCGGCTCCCAGACTGCTGACCACAATCGCATCCTTAGGTTTCACACCAGTGACGCGCACCGCTTCGGCGGCCTTAGCAGTGAAAGAGAACGCGAGAATCTCTCTATTCCCGTTGCGTAGCGCGAGGACGTGATCGTTTCCATCGGCCGGCAGCTCCATGTTCTGCAAGAGTCCACCCTGCAATGCGCCCTTTTCATTGTTGTCAATGAAAATCGAACCCTCCTTTTCAGCCGTGGAGATACTCAGCCGGAGAGGTTCAGGTTCAAGCGTGAAACTCCACTGAGGGCCGGTGCGCATGGCTTGTTGATGCAGTGTCTTGAATCCTGGCCGCGCAACCACGACGTCGTACGTCCGATCGGAAGCGAGCTCGATCGTCCCGGAACGAGTCATACCATTCACGGTTACACTCGCATCCGGAGGGGTGCTATGAATCTGGACTGGTACCTGCGTACTCACCGGAGAGACAGGTTGAGGCTTGACTGGCGGCTTGCGGCGGAGAGAAGAAACCAGAATCGCGGCGGCGATCACAACCAAGAGGACCGCACAAATAGCGAGTTGAAAACGTGAGAACCCCGGGCGTGACTGGGGCTTTGGAGTACTGGGCAGTGCTGAGGATGTGGGTACCGGCGAAGTAGGCTTCGCTTCGGGTTCGCGGGCCTGCACCGCGGCGGCGCCGCTGCCTTGTTGGTTCTCAACAGGCTGCACGTGGACAACCGTGCTGGCCGCTGTCTCGGTCGGCGGTGAAAAGATGGAAGCGTCGGCTCCCGCATTGGCCGACGATGCGTTCGCCGATTGACGAACCTCGGCCGCCAGTGAGCCGATCTCGGGATCGTCCGGATGCTTTTCCGAAATTGCTCTGGATTGCTCCAGATACGCGTTCCGTTCAACGGGCGTGCCTTGTCCTGCTTTAGGCACCATGCCCCGCAGGGATTCGATATCTCCAGCCCGGTCCTTCTGGCGCCGGACGTCTCGAAGCGAACCTTGCAGCGTCGCTTGCAATTGCGCGAGCCGTCCTTCGTTGGGATATTGAGCCAGCCCGGATTCCAACTTCGCCAGCGCCGCTTGTGGATCGCCGCTGGCCTGAAGATCACGGGCCTCTGCCAGGCATTGAGAAACGAAATCTTTGCGCTTGTTGTCCGCAATCAACGTTCGCAATCCGCGAGTTACGGCGTGTGTCGCGTCCAGGTCTGATGCTTGCTGCAGCAACGGCTCAGCGGTTCGCCAATCCCCTTTTTCCACCAGAGGCCGGGCCTGTTCCGCCAGCGCATTTACTAACGCTTCACGGATTCCTCGGTTTTTGGGATCTAACTCTAAAGCGCGTCGAAGGTTCTCAGCGGCCTCCTCGAAGCGACGTGCGGTGGAAAGCTCCTGCGCCGCGGCATATAGTGTTCGAGCCTCCGAGCTTCGCTCCAGTCCCTGTCGGGCCAGACGCTCTAAACCGGCTAGCTCGTGATCTTGAGGGTCTTCCGCCAGAGCCCGCGCCGCGAGATCGCGCGCACGCGTGAAGTCACTCGCATCCAGCGAACGGTCGATCTGCTCGATCAGTCGAGTCTTGGCCTCATCCTTGACTTGATCATCCCGCCTCTTGATGAGATGGGTGACTTCAACCTCGATTCCGGGATATTTAGGATAGATGTTCCGCAAAATATCCCACTGGCCGATTGCTTCCGTGAACAGGCTCTTTTCCTCGTAGTGCCTCGCCTTGGCGACGATCGAGTTCACCAGATCACGTCGTTCCCGGGTCAGCTTTAACGATTGCTGAAATTGCTGTTCGTTGGGATATCGTTCGCAGGCTTCCTTGAGGATGTTGACCTTGCGGTCGAGATCCGGCTCGGCGTCTACGCGACGCCCGATTTCGGCAATGTAGCCCGACAATTCCTGACGCTGTTGTTCGACCGCCTCAAGTTTGAGGGCCTGAAAGATTGCATCACTGGGATATCTGCTAATGAATTCGTCGCAGATGTACAGAGCCCGTGCGAAGTTCTGCTCCATCAGATGCCGCCGCGCTTCCTCATACGCGTTGTGAATGCTGTCGCGGTCAGATCGGACTTGATTGTAGAAGCCTTGATAAATGGCGTCCCGATCAGGGACCGCGGCGTCCGGAGTCTGCCGGCCGAGGTCCAAAAGGCGCTCCAGTTTGCTGAGGGCGGTGCTGATCTCGCCATTCTGGTACGCCTTCATTGCCGTGCCGTAGAGCTGTTCCCTCTCGGTACGGATCCGTAGCGCATCTTGTTCCCGGCGGTCGCTCTCATTGAGCAGTTCCAGGGCGGTCGCCTCAGAGGGGCGGATCTTCAGAACCTCCGTTAGCGCTTGGCGCGCCTCGGCGAAGTCATGCCGGTCCAAATGGCGCCGGGCCAAATTCAACCAACCCTCGATTTGACGCTCATTTCTTTGCTTCTCCACCGACCCACGCAGCGCCTGGGCGTCAGCATTATCCGGATCGATTTCGAGAATTTCCTGGAGTTTTTCAAGAGCCAGAGGAATTTCGTCTTGCTCCAGACGTGTGCGAGCGGCTTCCAGCAGCTGCCGGATCTTCCGCTGCCGGCTGGACTGATCGATTTTGGCGCGCATCAGCCCGATTTCAGGGTCGACGTGACCCTCGCTTTCCAGTTCGGTGAGAATCTCGGAAGCGAAATCCGGATCGCCTTCGCCCAGCGCCTTCTTGGCCCGCTCGATGCGGGGTTGAATCTTGGCGCGGTCGAATCTTTCGATGGGCAGATTACGATACGCCTTCTGGAGCGTGTCGCCAAAGTCGCGGGCGCTGGAGAATCGATGCAGCGGCTGCTTAGCCATGGCCTTGTGAATGACCATGCTGACTAATTGGGAGACGGAAGGATTGATCTCTAGAATGGGTGGCGGGATATAGCGCCGGATGGCTTCCGCTGTGTCGGCCGGAGTCTTGCGGGCAAACGGCTTGCGGCCGGTGAGTGTTTCATAGCAAACCACCCCGAGAGAAAAAAGATCGGTAACCGGGGTAGCAGGCTTCATGTCAATCTGTTCGGGAGCCATGTACTGCAGGGTGCCTTTGTGCCCCGTAATGGAATTAGAGCCAGTAAGGTAGACAACGCCAAAATCGATAATCTTGGCAGTATCGTCCTCCATGACAAAAATGTTACTAGGCTTGATATCGCGATGAACCAAGCCGTGCTCGTGCGCGGCCTGAAGGCCGCGGCAAACCTGATCTATAATGCCTACCACCCGCTCGACCGTGAGCCGGGGGCTGGAGGTTTCAATGAGTTTGGAAAGTGTGACGCCCGGCAGCAATGGCATTACAAAAAAGGGCTTCTTTTGGCCTCGATCGTCAATTTCGCCGACGTCGCGAATGTCGACGATATTGGGATGACTAATGCTGGCTAGGACGCTCCACTCTTTGCTGAACAGCTCGACGGCGGTCGGATCCGACACATCGCGCATCGTCTTCAGCGCCACAAAGCTCTTTGTTTTCAAGTCCATGGCGCGGTAAACGACACCCATCCCTCCCTCTCCCAGGAGTTCCTTGATGTCGTACCTGTCCGCTACCGGGGCTTGAGTAGCCATTTCTAGCTTTAGGACATCAGCATATCAGCTTTCCCCCGCGGTAGGAACTGCTAGTAGTACCCAGCAAATTAGTACTTTTTCGGCATAAAACCGGGCGTCCGATAACGGATCGGCACTATTTAAGAGCACTATTTAGGAATAGATAAACTCTCCGTTTTCGCCGATCCCGACGCGAATCGCCGACGGCTTGGCTCCTTGGGCGATGTCACCGAGCAGGCGGCGCGACACGTCCGGAAGCAGGGTGTTGGTCAGGATGTTGTCCACATTTCGCGCGCCGCTTTCCACTTCCGTGCAGCGGGTCGCCACTTCCTCCACCAAGGCCTGGTCCCACGACAGCTCGACCTTGTGATTCTCCGCCAATCGCTTTTGAATCTTCGCGAGTTTGAGCGAAATGATTTGCTGGAGCGTCTCGTCCCATACCGGGTAGTAAGGCACGATCACCAACCGTCCCAGCAGAGCTGGTTTGAAAATCCGATTCAATTCCGGTTTGATAGCTTTCACCAACACATCCGGCATTGGTACCTCTTCGGAATCATTGGTTAGTTTCATCATCGTATCGGTAGCGGCGTTGGTCGTTAGGATGATGATGGTGTTTTTGAAATCGATCTCACGGCCCTGACCGTCCTCCATCGTTCCCTTGTCGAAGACCTGGTAGAACATTTCGAGTACATCGCCGTGCGCTTTCTCCACTTCATCCAGCAGGACTACAGCGTAGGGACGCCTTCGCACCGCTTCAGTGAGGACACCACCTTCGCCGTAGCCTACGTATCCGGGCGGCGAGCCCTTGAGCGTCGAAACTGTATGCGCTTCCTGAAACTCCGACATGTTGATGGTAATGAGGTTCCGCTCGCCGCCGTAAAGTAAATCCGACAGAGCTAAAGCGGTCTCCGTTTTTCCTACACCACTGGGTCCGACCAGCAGGAACACGCCCACCGGACGGCTGGGATCGTCCAGGCTGGCCCGCGAAGTTCGGATTCTTTCGCTGATGGCGGTAAGAGCGTGATCTTGGCCCAAGACGCGTCGCCCAAGATGTCCCTCTAACTCCAGAACCGTGGTCAGTTCGTCTTTGATCATTTTCCCCACCGGGATTCCGGTCCACGCCGAAATCACGTCGCCCACCGTTTGGGCGTCTACGGAGACTCGCAGCAGAGGTTGTTCCCCTTGGAGTTCGTATAAGCTGGCAGTCAGGGCGTCGATGTCCCCTCGAGTAGCGGCGCGGCTGTCATCGGTTGCGACGCTTGACTTGGATTCACCGGCGGTCGTCACCATCGCCATCTCACCTTCCAGGCGTGTTCTGAGATCCCGTATCCGCCCTACCAGATCGCGCTCCTTGTCAAAGTGCTCCCGCAACATCTCCAGCCGACCCTGTACCTCGGTCTTTTGGTTCGCGATTTCGCCGAGCCGCTCGCTGTGATCGGCGCCGATGGCGGCCTCGCGCCCGAGGATACGCTCCTGCACCATTAGATCGTCCATTTGCCGAACTGCGTCTTCTATCGCGGGCGGCGTGGAGCTCTGCCCCAATGCTAACCGGGCGCAAGCCGTGTCCAGAACGCTCACCGCCTTATCGGGAAGCTGACGCCCCACCATATATCGATGCGAGAGCCGCACCGCCGCTTGAATCGCTTCCTCCAAAACTCGGACGCCATGATGTTTTTCCAGCGATGGCACTAAGCCGCGCATCATCACCATGCACTGTTGTTCATGGGGTTCTTCCACCTTGACCACTTGGAATCTCCGCGCCAGCGCCGCGTCCTTCTCGAAGTACTTCTTGTACTCAGCCCAGGTGGTGGCGGCGATGGTGCGCAACTCGCCCCGCGCCAAAGCCGGCTTGAGCAGATTGGCCGCATCGCCCTGTCCTTCGGTTCCACCGGCCCCGATCATGGTGTGTGCTTCATCTATGAACAGAATGACCGGCAAAGGCGATGCCTTCACCTCTTCGATCAGTCCCTTGACCCGATTCTCAAATTCTCCTTTGACACCGGCGCCAGCCTGAAGCAGCGCCAAATCGAGGGTTCGCAGCACCACATTCTTGAGCGGCGGAGGGACATCGCCATTTGCGATTCGCAGCGCGAATCCTTCCACCACTGCCGTCTTTCCCACGCCCGCCTCGCCGGTGAGGATTGGGTTATTCTGCCGGCGCCGCATAAGAATGTCGACCACCTGCCGAATCTCGCGATCCCGCCCAAGAACGGGATCAATCTTGCCTTTGCGGGCGTTCTCGGTCAGGTCAATCGTGTATTGATCCAGGTTGGGTGTCTTGCCAGCGGTCCGGGCCGGCCCACCAGAAGCGGCCGCTGCTCTGGAAGCAGCTGGGGTCTCTGCATCTTCTTTCGATCCTTCTACGATTGAGAGCAGTTCGGCCTGTAAGGGCGCGGCATCAATCTTCCGCAACTCGTGACTGATGTCATTCGCCATACGCTTTAATTCGGGGTCGCCGACAAGCGCCAAGATAGTGACGGCGCTTCGAATTTCGGCGAGGCCGTAATCGATGGAGCCGATCTTCCAGGCTTCCGTCAGCATCTTCGCCAGCGAGGGGCTAAAAGCCGGGGTGCGTGCGTTGCCCGACTTGAGAGCATCCAGGCTCCGGGTTAGATCTGCCGCCAGACGCGACCGGTCGATATTGAAACGCTGCAGGATGCGGTCGAAATCTCCACCGTTTACATCCAGGAGCTTCATCAGGTAATGTTCCACCTCGACGTCGTAATGCGTTCTGGACACACACAGTCCGGCGGCTCCTTCCAGTGCCCCGCGAGTCGAATGATTCAACTTTCCGACTAAGGATTTCAGGTTTACGTTCATATCGATCACCTCATATTTGGCGGGCCGGACGGCCAACCGGAATACCACAATAGTCGATCACGCCGGAGGATGCAAACGTCCGCGAACCCACTTAGGTACTATCGGTACCGCTGTGACCTCCTAATCGGGGGCCAACTCATGTATGATTTATGAATCAGTCACCTCTACGTGCTGGATGTTGTACCCTCCGGGAAGGTCCGGCGACGGCTGGGCAGGTGAATATGGCGACGATCGGATTCACACAAACGGACCGGGCGCTCCAGATTGAGACGCCGCTGGGGCCGGATGTTCTCTTGCTACGCAGCGTGTCCGGCCAGGAAGCCATCTCTCAACTGTTCCGCTTCCAGCTTGAATTGTTCTCGGAGACAGACGATTCGATTTCCTTTGATAGCATTGTGGGCCAAAACGTCACAATCCATCTCCAAACACAAGACTCCTATCGGGATTTCAATGGCTTCATCAGCCGGTTTTCTCAGGGCAGCTCGGATGGGCGATTCACCTACTATCGCGCTGAAATGGTTCCCTGGCTTTGGTTCCTCACACGCAAGTCCGATTGCCGCATCTTTCAGAAGCAAACGGTTCCCGACATCATCCAGACGATATTCAAAGAACTCGGCTTCAGCGACTTTGAACTTCGGCTGTACGGCCCGTTCCGGAAACGCGACTACTGTGTCCAATATCGGGAGACCGACTTCAACTTTGTTTCCAGGCTGATGGAGGAAGAAGGTATCTATTACTTTTTCGAACAGCATACGGACAGTTCGGATTCGGAGCAACAATCCCAGGTTGCTGCCGGAAAACATATGCTCGTTCTAGCCAATGATCCGGCCGCCCAGAAACCCTGTTCCGGCCAGCCCAAGGCGCGTTGCGATTTCGCCGAGGGCGGCGGGCGCCTGGATGATCTCATCAGCGACTGGCGCGTCGAAGAAGAATACCGTCCTAGCGCCTGGGCGCACACGGACTATAATTTCGAGACCCCCAGCACCGACCTTATGGCCAGCGTGAAGGACGAGGGCAAATACGAAATCTACGATTATCCCGGCATCTATGGCAAGAAGGGCGACGGCACTCAGCTCGCCAAGACCCGGCTTCAGGAAACCCTGGCTTTTAAGAAACGCGTTTCAGGGAAATCCAACTGCCGCTACTTCACTACCGGCTCGACCGTGGAAGTAACAGATCATTATCGCAAGGACATGAACCAGAAGTGGATGCTGACCGCCGTCTATCATCAGTGCTCGATGGGCGAAGCGTACGGTTCCGGTGGCAACGACGAAGGCTTCTTCTATACGAATACCTTCGAATGCATCCCTGCGGACGTACCATTCCGTCCCACGCGTGTGACTCCCAAACCGAGCGTGCAAGGATGTCAGACGGCCGTTGTAACGGGCCCGGCCGGGGAGGAGATCTACACCGAAAAATACGGGCGCGTAAAAGTGCAATTCCACTGGGACCGGCTAGGCAAAAAGAACGAGAATTCTTCCTGCTGGATTCGCGTTTCGCATCCTTGGGCAGGCAAAGGTTGGGGGGGGATCAGCATCCCCCGTATCGGTCAAGAAGTTATTGTCGATTTCCTGGAAGGGGATCCGGACCAGCCCATCATCGTCGGCCGCGTCTATCATGCCGAGAGCATGCCACCATATCCTCTCCCCGCGGGCGCGGTAGTGAGCGGCCTGAAATCCAACAGCACTAAAGGCGGTGGCGGCTACAACGAAATCTCGATGAACGACACCAAGGGGACGGAGCTAATCACTATCCACGCTCAGTATGACCAGCAGAAGAAGATCGAGCATGACGAACGGGTCAACGTAGGCAATAACCGCACTGAAACCGTGGGAAACAACGAGACCATCACGATCGGTGTAAACCGCACCGAGAACGTCGGGGCCAACGAGACCATCACGATCGGCGCAAACCGCACAGAAAACGTCGGGGCCAACGAGACCATCACGATCGGCGCAAACCGAATCGAGCAGGTCGGCGCGAATGAATTGATCACTATCGCGCTTACTCGCACCCGCAACGTTGGCATAAATGAAATGGTCAATGTCGGTGGAGGGCAGGAGATTCTGATTGGTGGCGTGCAGGCCCTCAGTGTGGGAGGCGCCCGTGTAAAAACCGTCGGCGGCGTTGAGAACGTTACGATCGGAGCAGATCAAACGATCTCCATAAGCGGGAATCAGTCCACCAACGTAGGAGCAAACCGCTCCGTCACTGTCGGATCGAACCAGTCCCTCAACGTCACCGGGGCGCAAACCTCGAACATCGGCACGGACGATTCGGTCACGGTTGGCAAGACTCTAACGGTGTCTGCCGGCGATCAAATCCTGTTGCACACCGGCAGCGCCAGTCTGCTGATGAAGTCAGACGGCACGATAACGATCAAAGGCAAGGACATTACGATTAAGGGATCGGGTAACATTTCCGTTCAAGCTGCGGGCAACATGGTTCTGAAAGCGACCACTATTAAGGAAAACTAGTGAAAACCAAAGATTCAGTGCTCAACTTAGTTGCCTCGGAACGCGAAAAAGAAACGCGTCATTCCGGGCATGCGGTACGAGGTATTATTGTCGCCGTATCTGAGACGGGAGAGCCACTCGTCGATTTCTATGGCAATCCAGCAGGCACGTCTTTGCCGGCGATAAGCACTTTCTCAATCAGTCGAAATGACGCAGGGAGAGAAGCTGTTCTCCTTTTTGAGGACGGCGAACCCCAGCGCCCAATCGTCGTCGGTTTGATCCAAAGTCCCGCGCCGATTGCTGTTCAGGAAAAAGAAAAGAGTGTTGATGTCAAACTGGATGGCCAGCGACTGACGCTTGCCGCCGAGCAGGAAATCGTTCTGCGCTGTGGAGAGGCGAGCATCACCTTGACGCGCGCAGGAAAAGTTATCATCAGGGGCGCTTACATTCTTAGCCGTTCTTCCGGTGTCAATTGATCAAGGGCGGTCCGTTCAGATTAACTGAACGCCAGTCGGAAGAGCCAGCGAGATTGAATTCATGTGGGCGATAACTAACCAAACGCCCTTTCAAGTCGCGCGAGGATTCGCACGTGACCGGGACGGCGCCGAATTCTGGCTGGTCGTAATTAAGGGGACGTTTGAGATCGCGTCGGATGATGCTGCCACAATTGCCGAGCATCAAGAACCTGTAGTACTTGCTCCGGTTTACCTAGGTAAGCCCGGGCAGTCGAGCCTCCGGTACGACGCGGACATGGTCCTAACTAAACCGACAACGGACGTGCTATTGCATGGACACGCTTATGCGCCGCAAAGCGCACCGGCGACCGAGGTGACGATAGGACTTTCGGTGGGTCCACTCACGAAGAGACTTCGAATAATCGGCGACCGACCTGGAACGACGACTGGCTCTCAACCGAGCTCAGTGAGCCAGCGCCGTTCCTGAAAATGCCCTTAATCTATGAACGGGCATTCGGCGGGTCGGACGCGCTCCAAGGTGTTAACGACAACCGGAATCCGATCGGTAAGGGGTTCTTTGCAAAGCGTAGTAATCTGGCCGGAATCGCGGCTCCAAACATCGAATACCCGGCCAATTCCGGTTCTTCATCGGGCAACGTCCCGCGTCCGGCCGGGTACGGACCCATCGCGCGTAACTGGTCGCCGCGGCTCGAGCTGGCGGGCACCTACGATGACGCGTGGTTCGAACAGCGCAAGCCCCTGGTACCAGTAGATTTCAACGACCGCTTCTTCCAGTGCGCACCAGAAGATCAGCAGACGCAGAAATATCTGACCGGCGGAGAAGAAGTCGAACTCATAAACCTGACTCCCGTAGGGCGATGGCGCTTCCAGTTGCCCCGCGTGGCGATCGGGTGTGCGACCAGCTTCTTGGGCCGCAGCCGTGAGTTCCACCGGCCCAACCTGCACACCGTGGTCATCGAGCCTGACGTCCGGCGGGTGATCATGGTTTGGCATACTTCGTTACCCTGCCACTACACGCTCTACGATTTGAAGAGCACGCAGGTCTTTTTGAAGCGGCGTCTGGGAAATCGTCAGCCGGATGATACGGGTCTACTGAAGACGCCAGGACCCGTCAGACGAAGGGCCGGATGAGCCAGGCATCGCGGGTGGCCGCAGGCACAGGAGTAGACATCGTGAGTGTGGGAGCCCAGACGGCGGTGGGGCGCTCCGCTCCAGCCACTGCAGCGGCGGTGCGAGCACGAGTTCCCTCGATCGCGCTGCATCCCTATATGGTAGACCGCATGGGCGAGCGGCTAAAGGTCGCCCGGGCGCCATGGATTCCAGCCGAATTTGGTCTCCAGCAGCGGATTCTTATGCTGGCACATGAGGCTGCGCGCGAAGCCCTTTTACCGGTCGTTCCGGCACTGGCGGCGGGTGGAGTCGATCTGGCGATCATCGTGGGATTGCCCGCGGCTCGTCCGGGTTTGCCGCGAGCCCTCGCGAGAAAGGTCTGCGCGGAACTTGCTCGCAGCGTGCCACAGGAGGTTCCCGTGAAATCGACCCGCGCTATCTCACTGGGTCACGTGGCGGGTTTGGCCGCCATCGAAGAAGGTTGCCGTCTGATCCGAGAGGGAAAGGCAGAGGCGTGTCTGGTTGGCGGCGTGGAATCGTACATCGAGCACGTTACCATCGAATGGATTGACTGGACTGGGCAACTTCACGCCGCCGGCAATCCGCGGGGCTTCATTCCTGGCGAAGCGGCCGGGTTTTGCCTGCTCGTTTCCGAGAGGGCGGCCCAGAAATGTCAATTGACCAGACTTGGAACGGTGCTCGCGACTGCGACTACCCTGGAGCAAAAGTTGCGCCGCGACAGGGCTGTTTGTCTCGGCGAGGGGCTTACGGAATCCTTCCGCCGAACCTTGTCCGGACTCCCTGACGCGCACACAAAGGTCGATCAGTTGATTTATGATTTTAATGGTCAACCTCATCGCGCCGAGGAATACGGCTTCGCCGCCATGCGGGTGGGACACCGCTTCCACAATCCTGGTGCCTTCTTAACGCCGGCTGAGTGCTGGGGTGACGTCGGCGCGGCGTCAGGCCCACTGTTCGCAATTTTGGCCATCCACGCAGGCAAAAAGCGATATGCACAGGGTCCGCATACGCTGATCTGGACCAGCGCCATGGTTGCGGAACGAACCTCTACGCTCGTCCACGTGGATTTGAACGGGGAGTCATCGGTTCGATGAGCAGCACGGTTAAAGTGAACGGTTTGACGCTAAGTCATCAGGGGAGCGGCGGGATGTCCACGGCGACCCTACCGGACGTCTGCCTGACACCAGCCCCGCCTGCCCCGCCAGTACCCACTCCCTACCCCAACATCGCCGTGAATAGCGACCTGGTTAAGGGAACTACGACCGTCTTTGCCGATGGCGGCAATATGATCGCGATCCAAGGTTCACAGCTTAGCCAGAGTTCCGGGGATGAACCAGGCGTTGCTGGCGGGGTAACGTCCGGCGTCAACATGATGGAGACCGACTGGATGACGTATTCGATGGATGTCTTCATGGACGGCGCGAACGTCTGTCGCTTGAGCGATAAGCAGTTTCACAATCACTACAACACCGTCAACATGAACGGGCAGCTGGAAGCTCCACTGCCCGACCCGTTGACTGATGAACTTAAGTGGCTCTGCGAGATCATGTGCGACTGTCTTGTCCGACCGAACATAATGGGTGGAAGACGGATGATGCAGGGCTGCGTTGACGAGTGGCTGCAGATTAATCAGGACTATAAGACACAGCCCGGACAGAAGTCATATCCGAAGATCTTGCCTGAGACCGGCTATAACGCTCCGGCGGGCCCCGATCTTCCTCCCACGCCTAGGGACCCTGGTACTGGTAAGGGATACCGGGCCCCCGACTCAATCATTGTAAACGATCCCAGCCAGCCACCAGCTCAAAATAATATAGAATACCTCGTCGAAATGAAATTTAAGTATCCTGGCTATTGCGATACATATAAGAAACAACAGCAAGACCGCGACCTCGAGATTGCCGGCGACCCTAAGAAGATAGTGGTTCTTACGCCTGAGAAATGTGGCTGCCCGCCCGCGCCTGACCCCTTCGACCCTACCAAACCGAATGTCGACAACTGCGAGACCGACGATGTACACACTCCGGAGATGGCGAGTGAACTTGGCGCGGAATCTTTTACGGCCCTGGCACTGCTCGTCGGAGCAGCCCTGGAAGCGGCGGCGGCGTGGCTGGGGATAGGGGCCGGTGGCGCCATTGAGGGGGGAGTCGATCTCATGGACACACCGGAACTTCTAGACGAGTCTCCGGCCAATGACGACGCGGTGCCGCCTTACGGGATGACGGGGCAAAACGATTCAAAATCGCAGACCGGCCCAGCGGGCGTGCCAAACCTCGCGCCACCACCGTCCGCGGTAGCCTAACACTATGGCATCGCACAGCAATCCAGCCTCGCCAGAGCTTCCTTCGATCAGAGACGAGAGCGGGCAGGTAATCTTACGCACTGCTCTGATCGCGACCCTATATTTCGAGAACGGGTTGGACCTGGAGGTCCGCTGGCGTATTGGTGAGTGCCTCGACCTTTACCTTGCGGCGACGGGCAACGAACTCCATTGGATGACAGACCCCGATGCCGAGAGGTGGTACCGGATCGATACATCGCGCCTCGAGGCCTTCAAGAATTGGTTACGCACCGGTACGCCCGACTACTCCTGGAGGCTTCTTTCCTGGGGGGAAGAAATCCTCATGAAGCCAGCGAATTCCAATTCTTGGTGTTCGCCAAGAAGGGTTGGCTTAGTTACATACAAGTCGTCCTTCCGATGAACTGGCTGGAGACTCCGCACGGAAGCTTTCCGAATTTTGTCCTCCGGTTATGCCAAATTCTCAAGCCGTACCACGGGTATGGAGGCCTCGGGTTTGCTGAGTCTTCCGATATTGGCATTGCCGACAAGGTGCAGCCACTCATTTATTCTTTGGCCCGCCGCTTCCCCGGATTGGAGGTTGATCGTCCCCTCCTCCACATCCGTTACGTCAGCAAGGGCATCAAAGGCGTAAACTGGCTCACAATACTTGGCCCTCGTTGGGTCGACGCGATGGGCGGCGTCACAAGGTTGCGTGAATCGCTAAGCGAGCTGTTTGTGTTCTACGAGTATGATGGGAGTCTCCATACAAGCCGGACCGCGGCCCCAGCCTGGCGATGTCAATCAACGACTGTGGCCAACCTTGTATGCGGAGCTTGCCCGACTGTTGAAGCCAATCAGGATCAGCGAACACTTCAGTTTTGACAAATATGGAGAAAACCGGTTCACACAGGAAACCTCCCAAGAGTGGCGGCACGATTCGACAGCGATCCGTTCTGAACATTACGTCGCGAACCAACATGACCATCATTAGCGCTATCGTCTCCCAGCACGCCGAGGAAGCTGCCTTCCTATGGCTTCTTCGTAACAAAGCGGTCGATGCCCCCCATTATCATCTCGCCGATGTTGCCAAGCTCGATAATCGCATAGAAGCCCACATCGACGGTCTTCGCATTGCGGGCGAACCCGGCTGGGAACTCTGCCGGGAGGCTCTGAGCCGTCCGGATCTAGGCGCCGTTTTCGCGGCGTCCGTTCTGGCGTTCGAAGCGACCGGCCTGATCGAATCGAGGCAGTGCTGTCGGTCGGTACATCATCGCTTGCGCTGTCGCGTGGTGTAGTCTCCGCTCTCGGATGGCTACCCATCGATGAAGCGAAGCTTCAGATTGATACCTTGATCAAGAGTTCCACTCCTCTCATCGAAACCATCGGCTTGGGCGCCGCAGCGGTTCACCGCTTGAGGCCGGGAACCCTTGCAAATGCCGCCGCTCGCGAGGATGCGGTCGTGCGTGCGCGAGCCTGTCGCTCCATAGGCGAGCTCGGAGCCCTGGAACACTGGAACATACTGCACGATCACCTAAAGGATGTGGACGACAACTGTCGCTTTTGGGCTAGCTGGTCAGCGGCGCTCCTGTCAGCAGATCGAAACGGGTTAGAGGTCCTAAGCTCCTTCAACGATTCTGATGCTGAGAAGGCAGCCTCAGCCGTCAACATGGTTGCCCGACGAGCTGAATTGATCGAGTGCTGCCAAGGCATTCGTGGAACAACTTACCCGAAAATCGGATCGAATCCGGTTAGCACTGGCTGCGGTAGCCGCGCTCGGAGACTCGCACTTTGTTGCATGGTTGATAGCGCAAATGTGTCGTCCTGCGTTGGCTCGTATTGCCGGGGAAGCTTTCACGATGATCACAGGCGTGGATCTTGCTCATGAGCACCTTGTAGGCGAGAAACCAGAAGGCTTTGAGTCAGGCCCAACAGCTGATCCCGTTGATGAGAACGTCAAAACGGATCCGGACGAAAACCTGCCATGGCCCGATGGAGTCGCGGTTGAAAATTGGTGGAATCAGCATCACAGCGAATTTACTCCGGGAATTCGGCGTCTTTTGGGAAAGCCAGTTACCGGAGACTGGCTCCAGGAGATTCTCCGAGTGGGCCGTCAGAGACAACGGGCAGCAGCTGCATTGGAACTAGCGATATTACGGCCCGGAGAGCCGCTCTTTAATGTCAAGGCACCAGGTTTCCGGCAACAACAGCTACTAGGGATTTACAGGTGACCAGATTCTCGTTTGTTCCGCTAATTTTTTCAGTGCTTGCAGCCTTTTTCCTCTTGCTGGCCTTGGCTGGCATCCTAAAGCATGGTGCGCAAAATAGCCCGGCACGCAAAGCCCGGCTACGTGTCGGTCTCATATTCGCTGCCATCAGCATTTATCTCTTTTTTTTTTTCAAAGGCGTTGTTCATGATCCGGGTTCTTTTCTTCAAGACGGTCTTAGGCCCACAACGCGCCGCCGAGTGCCAGGTTGGTCTTTTCTCGCGACCGCTTTTGATATAGTAACCCTTACCCATGTCCCTCGATCTCGAACCCGCGCAACTGCTTAGCCTTCACGGCCTCACCAAGGAAATCTCGCAGGCGTGCCTCCTGCGCCTCAAAACCGAGATCGACGCCCTGGCCCCGCTCTTCCGGCCTCGCCGCCTTCTGGGCGACCACATCGACAGCACCAGCAAGGACGCGGTGCCCAATGCCGAGCGCAACCTGGCCGACCTGCAGGAGCTCTACGCCCGGGTCGCAGTCAAGCCCTTCGACCTGCGGCCGGAGCTTCGTCCTCCAATCGAATCCGTCGTCACGCAGTTCCAGTTCTACGAATGGGAGTACACGCACGCTGCCGAAGCCGAGCGCGGCTGGCATTCCATCCGGGTTACCACGCCGCTTACCTGGGTGATTTCCTATTCGACTTCTTATTCGTTGAACACCTTGCGCGGCGTCGTCACCGGCAGCGGGCAGCGAGACGTTGAAGCCGTTCGCGCCTTTGTCCTGCGCGCCTGCCTGATGCACGAGCTTTTCGCCAAAGTCCCTTCGCTTACCGACCTGTTGGAAGCGCTTCGCTACAAGGTAGAAGTTCGGCGATCCTCTCAGCTTGGCGATCTACCGTTCGTCACTCTCTCGGCGCCTTTCCGGACCTTCCGTCCCTCCGATCAACTGGTCGCAATGGCCAGTGGACTTGCCGGCGGAACTTCCTTTTCCGAGATTCTGGACGTGGAGAGCGTCCGCAACCTGGCCGATCCGCTGCGCGACCAAACGATTGAGATCCTGAGCCGGCACAACGTGGAGATCTAGGCCGGATGAAGCGTCATCCGAGGGTGGTGTGGACCAAGGGAATGTTCCTGTCCCCCCAACATTTTCAGGCGCAGGATCACTACTTCGAAGATCTCATCCACTCACGTTTCGGCGCGTCTACATTCGCTAATTATGGTGTGACGGCGCTCGAGATCGACCGGGACGCGGTTTCGAACGGATTGTTCAAACTCACTACCGCCCGCGGGTTGATGCCGGATGGCGAGGCCTTCGACATGCCCACTTCGGATGAACTTCCGCCCAGCCGCCAGTTCGCCCCGCATTGGCAAACCAGCGACGAGACTCTGGATGTTTACCTCTGTCTTCCGGAGCGCCGGCTCAACGCGCCTAACGTGACTCTAGCCAGCCAGCGCGAGGATTCAGGCCCCGCCGACACTCGGTATACTTCCACGGCGGAGTTGATTCCGGATGAAAATCGTGGTGGCGACGAGAGGCATGTTCAACTGGGAAAGAAGAGTTTCCGCCTCCTGTTCGGCACTGAATTCCGCGACGGCTATTCGCCCGTGCGCATCGCTCAACTGGAGCGCAGCGCCACTGGGATTCCCATTTTACGACCGTCCTTCGTCGCCCCGTGTCTCGATATGGCGTCGAGTGACTATCTGATGGGTCTTCTGCGCCGGCAGGTGGAAATCCTGCTGACGAAGAGCGCGTCGCTTTCGGGCCCTCGCCGGGAGCGCGGGAAAGCCGCCGCCGGGTTTTCGGCTTCAGAGACCGACAAGTTTTGGCTGTTGCACACCGTCAACAGCTACCTCCCTGAGCTCAGGCATGTCTTCAAAACGCGGCATGGCCACCCGGAGACCGCCTACGTCGCGATGCTCCGCCTGGCGGGCGCTTTGTCCACGTTTGCATTGGAAGGCGGCCCGGGCGACCTCGCTGATTACGACCACGACAACCTGGGCCCGTGCTTTACGGAGTTGGATGCGCGCGTGCGCGATCTGATGGAGATCGTGATTCCCTCGAAGTACCGCGCGATTCCGCTGTTGCTGGGCGATCGCTTCGTCTGGTCCGGTTCGATCGACGATGACAATCTCTTCAAAAACAGCCAGTTCTACCTGGCGGTGAGCGCCAACATGGGCGTCGGCGACATCATCCAGAAAGTGCCTCAGTATCTCAAGATGGCCGCACCGGACGATCTCGATCGCGTGGTGCGCTACGCGGTAGCCGGAGTTCCGCTTCGACACACGCAGGTGGTTCCCGCGGCGATCCCGATGAAGCTGGACAATCAGTACTTTCAGATCAACCAAAGCGGTCCACTATGGGAGCGCATCGTGATGTCGCGGAAGATCGCAGTTTACTCGCCGGGTGAAGTTGTCGATCCGAAGATGGAAGTGGTGGTGGTCTGGGAGTGAGCTAGAAACTTCCTAATTCATCGCGAATACCGCGTCACCGGCGTGATCCGTAAAGAGCTCCGTCTTCAGCCACCCGCACCAACCCAGTCGCGGCCCCGCGGGCGTCTCGTCTCCCAAACGGCACCATGGAACTTCATCCGCCTTCAGGATCAACTGCAGGTCGAATTGTAGAATAGGCCCCACATGAAATCGAACCAGGTCGTGCAGCTCCTGAACGGCCTTCCCTCCCGGCAGAAACGCCAGGTACTTCACTAGCGGCAGTGGCCCGAGTTGCACGCGGAAGCGCGCCTGCGGGTCCCAAACGGCGTCGCCGGCAATCGCCCCTTCCCCCAATTTGTTGTTCAGTTGCTCGCTCGCCAGATCACACTGGTCAGCCTCGTCGAGCGAGTACCATGCCCCCATGAATTGCTCGATCTCGACCTCAACTCCGAAATAATCCCGCACAATCGCCCGGAGCGAGGCGGCCGACGCCGGCTTCTGGCCCAGCAGGCCGGCATATCGCAGCAGGGCCGAATCGCCAAGCGACATTCGCCCGCGTAAGCCCGCCGTCCCCAGTCCGACCCAGTCGAACAGGTACCGCGTAAACTCATCGGTTTCCTGTTTAGCGGCCGCTAGTTGAAACCGCACCGGGAAATGATGCTTTTCCCAGGCGCGGTAAAACAAGGACACGACTCGATGATTGAACAGGTCGAAGAACGCCGCCATGGTGAAGTCCTTGGCCTGAGCCCGTGCCAGAATGTGTTCGGTGTAGTGATGCGGCAGTACGCCTTGAACACCCGTCAGGCCGAGAAATGCCACGGTCATCACCGCGGGGTCTTTCTCGGCGGATATGAAATGAATTGAACTGGCTGGGAACTCGAGACTCTGCCGCACTTCGAACCGCACCGGCTCTTCGTTAGGCTTAGCGATGCGCCCCACCCCCGGCCGGTCAGCCAGAATCAAATGCAGCAGACGTACTGCCTGGAAGAAATCGTACTCATAGGAGCACTCGAACAGCCTCTCATCGAGCGGAAGCAGTGGTTCTCTCATAGCACCTGCTGTTCGCCGATTCGGGGCGGCCAGCGCTTTAAGACGCCTCTTCGCTTGCGGCTGCGCGCCGTAAGCCGGCTATAAGAGTTCACTGCACTGTAAAGTCCAAAGAAGCGCTCCAAGACCGCGGCCAGCAGGAACACGCCTGATCCGGCGTATTGCTCCTCATCGAACTCCAGCTCGAGGTCCAGCCCCCGGCAGAAAGCCACACCCGAATCGAACAGGACGCGGCTCACCGTGCTCTCACTTTTCACGCTGCTGATTCCCAGAATACGCTTGCGGATATCTTCGTCCTCGCTAAATGCGTAAAGGCGCAGAATCTCCTGCAGCGCCTCCTTCCCTCCGGCTTGAACAATCGAAAGATGATTCAGTGAAAGATGCGAGATCAGGCGCCACTGCAGGCTACCTCTCAGAGGAGGCCTGGCCGTCTTACTGGGAGGCACCAGGCAGCGAACCTGAACCAGCGGCAGGCCTTCGCCATTAAGCTCGCCCCACTCCTTTCTCCACGCCAGCCGTGAGACAAAGTCTCTATTCGAACATGTGACGTGCACGGTCAAAAGCTCGGTCGGCGGGTTGGCGGGCTTAAAATCCAAATCGACCACCGAGAGATAGACCTCCGTGCCTTCGTCGCCCCTTCGCAAGGAAGGTCGCCTATGCGCGTACCAAAAGCAGTGCGGCTGATTGTCCTGGTAGGCATGGCGGAAGGAATAGAACGGTTCGTATATTTGGGATTCTTCGGAGTAGGGCGCCGTCGACATGACACGGTCGACCGAGTACACTTCCAAGGACTGCACGCGATGCCGGTCTGGAAGCACATGGTATTCGGTGGCCGCATGTGATACACGGATTGTCTCCGCCGGACGCTCCAGCAGATTCACGATAGGCGTGCAGCCGAGCTGAAACGTATCCGCATTGACGGTCTGCATGATGGAAGGGAGCTCCTCGCGCAATTCTGAATCGCGAAAGAAGATCAACACCTCGAAGGATGTTCCTAGCTCGCGAAGGGGCTTGGAATCCAAGCCCGCCAAATCGAAAAAGAAGAATTTCTGCGGGAAATGAAAATATTCCTGCAACAGACGATAGCCCAGAAAGCTGCGATCGGAATAGGGCAACAGCCCCTGGTCCGCCTCAAACCCTACCGGTCGAATGCAATCCGCTTCCAACACCACGGGCTCCGCCTTAGCCATGACGGGCCGGGCTCGCAACTGTACTTTAATGGCATGCACGAACAATAACTCGTACAACAGGTGATGCTGAGTGCTATCGCCATTCAGGAAGAACCGCAGGTACGGGATTTTCAGGCCGGCCAGCGGGAGGTTTCCGATTGTTTCCAGTTGAATCCGCAATACAGAGGACGCATCCCCAGGAGCGCCCGTGGCCTGCGATGCGGCCACCGAAATAAGCGATGCGCCAGTCATCTTCAACGGCCAAACCGTCACCGGATAGACGGTACGAAAGGTGCACTCCACACCGCCGGAGGGACGCGAGTTGAGGGTTGCTCCGGCCGGCACGACGGTCGGCTCGGTGGGCCGCGTCTGTTGCGTCTCGAATTGAAACTGGGCTATCGCGATGGGCGGCACGGGCCGTAGATAGTGCGGATAGAGCATGCTTAGAAGTGATTCGACGACTTCCGGGAACTCGTCGTCCACCTTCCGGCGAACGCGCGCGGCCAGCAGGGCGAAGGCTTCAATCAGGCGTTCGACGTGCGGGTCGGCGCTCTCTTTGGCTGGGTCAAGTTGCAGCCGCGCAGCGACCTTGGGATATTTTTCGGCGAACTCGCCGGCCAACTGCCGGAAGAACGTGAGCTCCTGCTCGTAGTACCGATATAATTCATCGCTCATCGACTAGCCGGCGCCTCATCGACTTGCCAGCACCTCATCGGCCTGCCAGCACCTGGAACCTCCGGGATTCTTTCGGCAAGTCGGCATCATAGACCACCGGTTCCACCCCAACGTCCATCCGGAGCATGCCCGAGATTCGAAATGAAAACTGAAAGTGAGTGCCCTCGACGAGCGTGACCTGGACACGGCTCAAGCGCGGTTCGAACAAGCGAACGGTTCGCTCGATCGACCTCCGGATTTCCTCGCGGTCCATAGGAGCGGTGGTGAAGTCCTGCACTCCGTAGGCCGCCAGCGACGCCCGAGTCTGCTCAAACTCTTCCGGAATGTCAGCCTCGTTGCGCCGGGTATTCAGGAGATTCGTCAGGTCGCGCGCCACGCTAAGCTTGTGCTCCCGCAATTGCTCCCACTCGGGCGGGGGCGCCTCGCGCGAATTGCGCGGCTCGTAGTCGGAGAGCCGGTCGAACAGGGATGCGATGATGGCCATTGGGACGGTCTCAATCCTCGCAATTGATATAGGCCTGCCAAGGGTCTAATCGGCAGAGTCGATTGTAAAGAGCCACGGCCAATTCTTGTTCAGATGTCATCTCGCTCCTCTTGTATAGGCGGTACAGGCGAGACCAGACAGCTCCGACCAAGGCGGTGCTTTCCCACAAATCGAGCTTGTAGTCCGCGATTTGCTGATTGAGTTCTTCCAGAACGGTTCGCGCCAGCCGCTCCCGTCCGGCGCCGCTGCATATGTCCACCAGCATCAGCTTACGAAGAAAGCGCGCCCTGCCGGATGTTTCCTGGGCTGCCAGAACGGCCATCTGCTGGAGCCCTTGGTCCACACTCCCGGACCGTATGAGCGCCTCGGCTTGTTGCCACGAGCCGGATTGGTCAGAAGGCATCCCAGCGGTCCAGAACCCCGCCATAGTCGAAGCGGGCTGGGTAACACCATCGGCGCCCTCTTCACCAGGCGGCTTGTCCGGCTCCTCTTCCCGCTTCTTCTTGAGAATTGGTCCCAGGAGCCGGCGGATTTCTTCAAATGACTCTTTGGCTGTTGTCAAACCCGGCGCCGCGTGGCCGAACTTCTCATCCACCACCTTGTCCAGCGCCAGGAACTGCTCGTAAGCCTCTTCAAAGGGCTGGTAGACGGCTTCGAAGCCCTTTCGTCTGGTCGCTCTCATGGCGGCGTCGAAAACGTCCATGGTGATCCAGCCCTGCTGCCGCAGCCCGATGATGGTTTCGCGGACCTCGGGGGAAAGGCGCTGGATGGAGTCCTCGGTCCCGATGCGGCGCGCCTGCAGATACCGGGCGAAACTGAAGTTCTCGTCCTTGCCATCCCGAGATGTGATGGGCACCGTGCGCAGTACCTCCGGCATCCGGTCTTCCAGCCAAGTCAACGAGCTGGCGCGGTAATCGAGGTCTCCGCTCTCGACTGCGGGGAGCAGGCCTTGATCCCAGTAGCGGTACAACAGCTCTTTCATCAGCCGCAGACAGTCCCGCAAGCCGATGAAACCGTCCAGATGAATGGCTGCTTCTGTGAGGAAACAAGCCAATCGCAAGTCTTTGCTGCTCTCTCTGAGAGCTGCCAGAGAGAGGTCGGCCACTTTGTCCCATTCAGCGGCTTTGCGGCCTTCCTCTTTCTCCCAAGCTCCAACGTCGAACCGGTCGTCGGCGCGGCGAGCTTCCAGAATTTGACTGAACAGCGGCTCATAGCGCAAATCCCGGCCAGCCGGCGTCTCAGGTGAGATCGGCTGCAGCAGCTCGTCGCTGAAATAAACTCGGTCCGCCATTCAACCAGCTGGCCGCTTTACGACTTGCCGGTGGTCAGATCGTACTTGGCTGAGACGTTCCCGCCGCCTGACCCATCTTTTCGCTTTTGTTGCGTGTACACCCATTCGATCTTGCCGTAGTTCAACGATACCGATTCTGTTGGCAAGTCATTCGTCGGAGAACTGGCCGTAGTCGTAGAGCCGTTCGGCGGAGTATTTCCGTTGGTGGGAGGTGAGTCGAGTTGAATATGTGAAATCATCACCTCTTCCAAGTTGATCTCCAGGAATTTGACCTGACTGCCACCAGCCCGGCAAACCTCGATCTTGGCTTTACTATAGTGTTTTCCATTAGAAGCCGCTTCGTAAAGTTTCGGCGAGGCAGCATCAACATATTTGTGCACCAGAAAATCGCTGTGCTGCGTGCGGCCGGTCGCCGCACCGCCCGCTGAACTCACGGTTTGGGAAACCGGCTGCGTGATTTGATGCGCAAATCCCGCCAGCTCGATCCAGTCTTTGTGTTTATCATCCAGGGCTTCGCCCTTTACACCATCGAGATTCAAATACGCGTCATACATATTCCAAGCCCTCCTTCAGAACAGACTATGATTATGTGCGGCCAGACCGTGCCGCTTTACGCCGGGCACGGCCAATTTTTTTTGGCCGGAAAAGCGACGCAGGCCGCACTCCCTGTTCGCTTCCGTTTATTCCGCCGCGCTTTAACCTTTCGGTTGCGGCAGGCGAGCCACCAGACGAAGAGAAACCGTTAACTCATCCAACTGGAAGTGGGGGCGCAAAAACGCCACAGCAGTGTAAACGCCCGGTTTGGCCGGATCCTCGGAGACGTCGATCTGAGCTTCCCGCAATGGGAACTTGGCCTTGACATCCTGGGCGGCGAAATCATCCAGCAAGACGTAATTCTTGATCCATTCGTTCAGAAATTTCTGGCACTGTTCCCGGCTCATGAAGCTGCCGATCTTGTCGCGCATCATGGCTTTCAGGAAGTGGGCGAAACGCGAGACGGCAAAAATATACTGCAATTGAGACGACAAGCGCGCATTGGCGTTGGCGTCCGCGTTCAGATACTGAGTAGCCTGATTGGTGGACTGGGCCGCCATAAACACCGCATTGGTCGTGCCCTTGTAGTAACAGAGCGGGATAAATCCGAGTTTGGAGAACTCCGCTTCGCGGCGATCCGTGATGGCGATTTCGGTCGGGCACTTCACAGTTTGGTCGCCATCGTCGGTCTGGAAAGAGTGGGACGGCAATCCTTCGACTAATCCGCCTCCTTCCACCCCGCGGATGGCGGCGCACCACTCGTGCTTGGCGAATGCGTCTGTGATCCGGGCGCCAAGCGCGTAGGCTGCATTACCCCACAGATACTTCTTGTGATCGCGGCCATCCACTTTCTCTTCGTAATCGAACTCTTCTACCGGAGCTGTATCCTTGCCGTAGGGCAAGCGCATCAAGACATGTGGCATGCACATCCCGACATATTTCGAATCGTCGCTCTTGCGGAAGTCCTTCCACTTCAAATAAGCATCGTTGTCAAAGATCTTGGCTACGTCGCGGGGGCCGGACAGCTCCGTGAAGCTGTCCCAATTGAAGAGCGCTGGACTGGCGGCCGTCAGGAAAGGCGCATGCGCCGCTGCGGCGACGTTCGACATGTTGGTAAGGAGCTGAATATCCTCGGGGTGCCGGGTGATCTCGTAGTCCCCGATGAGACAGGCGTAGGGCTGGCCGCCCAGCGTGCCGTATTCTTCCTCGTAGATCTTCTTGAAAATCGTCGCCTGTTCCCAGTCGTTCTGCTTGGTGAAGTCTTTCAGAATGTCTTTCTTGCTGACATTCATGACTTTGATCTTCAGCATGGTCCCGGTTTCAGTGTTCGCCACCAGGTACTGGAGACCGCGCCACGAGCCTTCCATCTTCTGTAACTCGGGCGCATGCATCACTTCATTGAGCTGCGTGGAAATCAGTTCATCCAACTGCCTGATGCGTTCGCCGAGCATGGCGTCGGTGTCTTTGTCGACCTGGATCTGGCCTACCAACACTTGGTCGACCAGTTCCTTAACCCACTCCTTGCCCTTCGATTGCTCCTCCTTGGTTTGGCCCAACCGCCCGCTTTCAACAATGGTGTCCAGCAGGCTCCCAGGGGCTGCGGATTGCACAACGGAAGTAGGTTGTGCGGCTGACTTAGCTTCGGCCATGACCTTATGTCTCCTTATCCGTCTTCGGACTGGTTTGGCCGCCCGCTTCGGCCTCGATCCGTTGAAGCGTTTCTTGGTTGTTCAGCACTTCCTGAAGAATTGCCTCCAACTTGTCGTTGCCGATCAAGCTAGTGCGCAAATTGTGAAGAGCGCTGCGCAGCTCGAGCAGTTTTCGCAAGGCCGGGACCTGCTTGGCTATGGCCGCCGGCTCGAAATCCGCCATCGATTGAAAGCGGAGCTCAACGCCTAGGCGGCTGTCGTCCTCACTGAGGCGGTTATCTACTTTGAACGCCAACCGAGGGTTGACTTGTCCTAAGACCCGATCAAAGTTATCCTTATCAATTTCAACGAATTTGCGATCTTTAAGAGGCGGCAGAGGCTGCTCCGGTTGTCCGGAGAGATCTGCGAGCACGCCAACCACGAAGGGTATCTCTCGCTTTTCAATCGCACCCCCGGTTTCCACATCGTAAGTTATGTGGACACGTGGCGGGCGAACCCGAGTGATCTTTTTCTGAAGGCTTTCCTTCGCCATATGTTTCCTTCCTTCCTGCGCCTGCGCCGCAGGGCCTCGATAGGCAGATTAGCGTAATATATCACAGAACGCCCGCTCAAGATCCCGTTTTCTAGTACCGGTAGTCCTTGAACCACAGTGAAGTCTAGTTAACAATTACAGCTCTTCTTGGACATTGTAAGTCTTCAAAGAACTTGGGATTGAACAAATCGGACCCACCCGGGAACTCCACGAATTCCACTTTTGCCGGCGGATTCAGCTTCTGAGCCTCCGCGCCGCCGCGGCCTCGGATTTCGCTCCATGTCACCAGATGGGTACCGAAAGGGCGCGGATCCGCATTCTGGAATAACTTAAACACCCCCCACAGGCCGTCAAAACGACCAAATCCCGTGCTGAACCCTCCCGCCTCTACGGTTCCAACCGCTCCCTGCGTGGCGCCGGCGGGCGCGGGCCAGTAAAATGTCTTCTGGAGGGGATTCTGAGAACTAAGCTCTGAACCATCCAACGTCAACCGAATCCCAATGGTCTGGCCCGGTACCGGTCTTAGGACATATTTTAGCTTCGCCTGCATCATCCCGCCTTCGGCAAAGAACACGTCCGTAAGCTGTTGCGCCCGTGCCAGAAATACAAGCAGCTCCGGGGCGACCTTCATTCCTTGCAAAGCGGGATTAGGCAACCATTCTGGTCCTTTTCGAACGGCCAGGTCGGCTGCGGACTTCTGCACGTACTTCCAGACCAATCCATCGGTGGGAGAAAATGCCTTCGAAACATCGTTCAAGTTTGCCTCAGATTGGGTATTCGCCGGGTTAAAAGGATACTTCGACAGAATCGTTGCCATCTCCTTACAGAACTGAGCCAGCTCACCATTCTTCTTTGCTACGACCACGTTCACGGGATTGGAAGGAACCACCGACTCAGCCAAGCGGATCGGCTGGTCCAGCAGGTCCGCCAACTGTCTGTTTATTCCTTGATTGCCAACATCCAAGAACTTATCCGCTAAGGCTGCACGCGCGGCGTGCGCCTGCACTAGAGCGGTTCGCGCTTGCGGAATGGCGGTCACCTCTTCAGCGGCTGATGCCCGCACCAGGGCATCCAGGCTCTGCTGCAACGCCCGCAAGCCCTTCACATACTCGGCATTGTTGTCGTTGACCAGCCGGTCCAAGTCCGGTGGGGTGGTCAATGAGACTGGTTGGAATAGGCGGGCGAGATCGCCTGTCGTCATGCGAGGAGCACCCCCCGCCAGGAATTGCTCCGCGCGATTTGCAGCCTTCTCCGCCTTGGCCTTAGTTGCAGCCAAACCGAATTTCTGGAGGCCCTTGTCGAGAACGCTCGGTTCATCAGCCTTTGGCGGCTGGAAGCCGGTATTGATTGCTACCAGTCTCACAATTCCCAAGAGGGGCGATGTCGGCCCAGACAGAATGTTCAGGCGCCGAGCCGCGTCATCGAGGTTCGAATAATGATTGACGCTAAAGGACCCGAGAAACTCGCTCCAGGCGGCAGCGTACTGCCTGTAGTACAGGGAAGCCAGTTGGTCTTTAGCGTCCAAATCCAGGGCTCGCTGCGTCAGGCCCACGGTTTCACCCATGACGCATGCTTCTCCGCCACTGCCAAAGTCGCCCTTGGCTACGAGATCCTGGAAAGTGGCTAGCCCAGTCTTGGTGAATGCACCGGGGAACTCGGCCGGCCCGGTGAGGACGGCCCGATAGTTTTCGGCATAGTCGGCCACCGCCAATGGTTTGATCTGCCGGTTTAATTGAGCTAAGAGACCACGTAAGCGTTGGTCCAATCCACTCGATTGGCGCAGATAGGTTCGGGCCTTCTCTTCGGCCACTGAATCTTCCGTTAACGTTACAGGCAATTTGCCGCGTTTGTCCAACTGAGACACGTAGTAATCCAGTTGGCGATGTAACAGAGCCGTCTGCTCGTCTGCAAGGTCGGGAAAAGCTTCGGCGAGGCTGGTGTTGAGCGTCTTTGAAATCAAGGGCCGGTCGACGGGGCATCCCAGACTCGTGATGGTTCGGTGTGTCTTCAGTCGATCGTAGATCGATGCATTGCTTTCGGGCGGGTTGCCTGAGCCGGCCTGCTCCAGCTTCGAGACCAGCCTTATATTAATTTCCTCCAGGCTTAGCCGTTTCAATCGTTCGAAATAGGTCCTTCGGGCCACGTCTCGCAGAGCATAGCCGGTATACAATCCCCAATGCAGACGCAGAGGATTGTTCTGGTCGAGGTCCTCCAGCAGCACGCGCAATTGGTCAAGAGCCCGCAGATTTGTCAGCGTCGGCTCGGCCGACCCCCGCCGCACTCGTTCGCTCGCACTTTCAATGGCGGTGGTCAGCCGCGAGTTTCCGCTCCATGAGATCGTCCACACCAGGAGCAGAAAAAGTGTCAAACCCAGGGCCGCAGCCGCGGCGATTCGAAAATATTGATCCAGCTTCGATGGCGCCGCCACGCGCCTGACCACGGGCCGATCAAACCTCAACACCTGGCGGAAAAAGTCCGTCAGGAAAACCCATTGTTCCACCAGGTGTCCGGAGCTGACCTCCGGGGATGGTTTGCCAAACGCCGTAAGCATGTCCGCGGAAAAAATCTGAGTCGCTTCAGAGGCTGGGCTGGCCGGACGAAACGTGCTTTTCACATCAGTCAGGGGGGCGGGGGCCATCCGTTCAGTTCTGCGGATGCCCGCAAAGAAGAAGCCTCGCAGGAGCGGTCCGGACTTCAATGGGTCGGGTTTGAAGATGTCCACGAGAAACTGCACCAGGTGGGTCCGGATCCTTTTGAATTCTCTTGGGAATTCATAGATCGGCGGTTTCTGGGCGGGCTTGGATTCCTGGGCCAAAGCTTGTAGGCGGCGATCACTCAGCCGCAGAAACAAAGATTGAAAATATTGATTCAGGAGTTTAGTCTCGGCCTCGGCCCAAGTCCGATCCTGGCGCTGCGCTTGTCGCTTTTCATCCGTCAGAACACCAAAAACCTGCGCGATTTCGCCTTCCGGCAGTCGCGAGAAAAATTCGGGAAAGTATCGCAGTCCATCGATGCGCGTAAACAACATGTACACCGGAAGGTCGGCCCCTAAAACGCTCGCCATGGCATACAATCGTTCCCGAATCTGCTGAGCTGATCGGCCGAGTTCGGAAGGCTCCGGGGTTCCGGCGAATTTTTGCGAGTCGAAGACTAACACTACACCGCGCACGGAAACCGGAGGTGCGGATGGCTGAAACCAGCGCCGCCATCCCGCCGTTTTGGCCGCGGGTTGAAGCCGGCTGAGGAATTCGGCGAGACGAGCGGAATCGCTGTTAAAAACGCGGCCGCTCACTTCCAAGAACAACGATTGCTGGGCAAGCCAGAGATTCGCCACACGCGTGGCCATTAGGGGCGCACCCGGTCCCAGGACTTGCCCGGCCAATAGAGTAGGTTCGATACCGCTGTTTTGGAGTATGGCTGTCTTGCCGACGCGTTCCGGTCCGACGACTAAATAAAGAGGCAGGTCCAGGGCGCGCGTCGACGTTGAACCAGGAGCAGAAGGGGCCTCAGCGAGTCTCTGATCGGCCTCTCGCAGTAAGCTGAGCAGGGCGGCGTCATCTTCGTGCGTTTGTAGGGGCGGGGCGGATGGGGAGACTGGTTTCGCTGCTTTCTGGCTTCGCCGCAAGCGCCACCAGCCAATCAGTCGTTCGAGAATGAGCCATAGCAACAAGGATGCGATGCCGATGGCGGTCCACAGAAGACCTTGTTTAACCAACTTCCCCGGGTCACCGAAAAACAAATACGCAGCGATAATCCAGACCAACAGGACATAAAGGAACAAGATGAAGAGAAGTCTGCGAATCGTCATGTTGCCCGGACCTCAGTCATCTGAATGCCGCCAAGGCCGATTGTAGCTGTTCGATCCGCGATGAGAGACTCCAGTTGTACAGCAGGAACAGTAAGATTGGAAGCAAGGGCGCCGCGAGAATCCACCAACGCCACTTCGGCGCCAATTGCGGCGCTGGTTCTACCGGCGCCTGAACAAAGTCCATAGGGGGAGAGAGTTTGTAATCGATTCCACGCACCGATTCAATTCGCCGCCGGAGCCGGTCTATGATGCGGTAAGCTTCTCCTCGCAAGGGAGGCGCGAAACGTCCTTCGAAGCCCAGCAGCAAGCAGAGCAGATAGACTTCCAGGAGATCTGCTAGTTGCGGTGAGTCGCCGCGCCGCTCAATGTCGCCGAGCTTGTCGAAAAAGACGTCGCCGGCAATGGCCTGCCCAAAAAGCTCAATGTTCAACGGTCTTTTTCGCCATTCCTCAGCTTTGGGTTCCCTCGAAGAAAGGATGGTTTCATCCAGAAACGCCACTACCGCAAACTCCGCGTCCCGAACTTCACCTGAGGCATAACCAGCGACGTTAGCTTCGCGTTCGACTTCTTGAAGCGCGGCCTTCATGCGCTTTCGAAACGTCTCGACGTCCGTGAGCGGCTGACGGCCAGCCTGAATCCGCACGATGCCCGTTAGAATATTCTGATAAAGCAGCGCGAGTGTGTCAGACTTTAAGGTTTTCGCGGACATGTCCGCCGGTTGCATTCATCGCGCTCCACAGAAAACTGTATTCTTCAGCCTAGCTTTTTCGCCCTTTAGGCGCAACTGCAAGGGCCCGCACAAAGACCAGGACCAAGGCTATCACGCTTGCACCTCCTGCGCCGTGAGATAATCTTTCTCTGGAGAACCCATGATCCGCTGGTGTGCAGCTAGCCTGGTTCTGGCCGCGCTATGCCTGGTTGGCGCTCAGGATGCGCCCAAAGCCGCACCTGGATCATTGACCATCGAGGAGGTCCTTAGTCTTTCGAAGGCCAACGTTGCTGAGGATGTGATCGTTGCTCGAGTGAAACGTAATGCCAAAGCCTTTGATCTGAACACTGACGAAATTCAGGCGCTGAAGATTGATGGTGTAAGTGACACGGTGATTAAATACCTGATGGACCCCAGCCAGCCCTATTCGCCGCCTCCGCCTCCCACGGTGGTACATTCAGGCCCTCCTGCCAAGCCGCCCTCTGACCCGCTCGCTCTGAAAGTACCCGAGGAGGTTGGAATCTACTACTGGCCCGGCAAAGAAGATTTTATCCCGCTCGATCTTAAGCCGGTTGTTCTCTTAAAGGAACCCGGCAAGGCCTCCAAGTTCTCTGGCGGGCTGGTGAAGGAGCATGTTGTCGGAGCGGTAATTGGAGCCACGGCGAAGGCGCGGGTTCAAACCGGGGCAGCAACCTTCTATGCTCGCCCGGGAGAGAAGGCAGCGATTGAAGACTTTGTTCTCCTGAGGCTGGAACTTTCCGATGGCCGCCGGAACGTCGATTTTGGCACCAAAATCGGCAAGCCTGTCTTTCCGACGAAGTCTGTCCATCAGTTCGAACCAAGAGAAGTTATGCAAGGCCTTTACCGCATAGCCGTCCCCTCGATCGGCTCGGGTGAGTACCTATTCTTTTTGCTGGGTAGTGGCGATGAGAAGAAAGGACTCCTGGGAAAAGGTTACGACTTCGGCATAAACGAGATCCGTAAACACTAAGTAACTGTCCAGGGGCGCGCAGTCGACCCTCAGTTTCCCCTTCGCGCCGAACCGATATACTCAAGCCGTGACCGAGCATGAAGGCAATCTGCTCCGCAGGGGTTGGATCACCATCGGGCCGGACGATTGACGGAAGCGAGCGCGCATTACCAGGAGATTCTGCAAGCCGACGCCCGACGACGCCAATGTCTTATACTTGCTTGGCGTAATCGCTCATCAAACCGGCCAACCAGCTCAAGCAGTCGAATTGATTCGCCGGGCTCTGGCTATCGCGCCAGATGCCGAGCGTTACAACAGGCTAGGCGTCTTGTGCCAGGAGCAGGACCGGCTAGACGACGCAATCGCCGCGTATCAACAAGCCCTAGTGCAAGCTCCCGGCTTCGCCGAGGCGCACTACAACCTGGGCAACGCTTACCGGACGAAGGGAGAGATGGGAGCGGCCGCGGAATGCTTTCGCCAAGCCGTAGACAGCGACCCCGGCGATGCTCGCGCCCTGGCTGGGCTAGGTCAAGCCCTGAAGACATTGGGGCGGGCCGAAGATGCTGTTCCCTTTTTGAAAAGGGCTATCGTCCTGATGTCCGATGATGCAGACTTGCATTGCGATTTGGGCGACGCGATGCAGACACTGGGACGGCTTTCGGATGCCAAAACGGCGTATCAGCGATCGCTCCAACTCAACCCGAAACTATCTCGCGCATGGTACTCGGCCGGCTGCGCGGAAAACGCCCGGAAAGAATACGCCGCCGCCATTGCCTGCTTCCGGCGAGCCCTAGAAATTCATCCCGATTGGCCAGAGGCTCAACACAATCTCGGACTGGCCCTTTTCAAACTGGGGCAGGTGGACGAAGCGCTGGATCTGTTTCGCCGGGCTGCGGCCGGAGGCGATCCCGCGTTGCCACTAGCGGCCATCGCCTTGATCATTCCGGGAAGCCCGGCAAGTGACAATCAAGCCGTGCTCGACGTGCGTCGCATCTGGGCGGAGCGGCAACTGGCGTCACCACGGATTACCGACCGCTCGGCATCCCAAGTGAAAAGAGGTGATCGGCCGTTGCGTATCGGCTACGTCTCTTCGTTCTTTCAGGATCACAACTGGATGAAGCCTGTCTGGGCCTTGATCAATCAGCACGATCGGCAACGCTTCGAGGTTCACCTTTTCTCGGATGCATCCGCGGCCCGTATCCAGCATGGTTATCGCGATCACCCGAAAGACCAGTTCCACGACACTACTACACTTTCCAATGAGGCGCTTAGCCAGCGAATCGAGCGTGCGGAGATCGACCTGCTGGTCGACCTGAATGGCTACAGCAGCATGCGGCGGCTACCCCTATTTACAATGCGGCCAGCCCAAGTAATCGTGGGGTGGTTCAACATGTATGCTACTACCGGCATCCCGAACTATGACTACCTGATCGGCGACGATGTAGTGATTCCTCCTGAAGAAGAGAAGTTCTATTGTGAAAAGATTGTCCGCGTGCCGGGCTGTTATCTGACATTTGAAGTGACCTATCCCGTCCCAACCGTGGCAGACCCACCGTGCCAGACCAACGGAGCGATTACCTTCGGTAGCCTGGCATCGCAATACAAAATCACCAACGACGTGATCGAAGCATGGAGTAGGATTCTCAAGCAAGTTCCTGATAGCTCTCTGATCTTGAGGAACGGAGCGCTTGGGTCGCCTGGCGCTCGCCAGTTCGTGCTTGACCTCTTCGAACGGTACGATATCTCGCCTAAAAGGGTTCGCTTATACGGCCCCTCGGACCACTATCAGTTCCTTGAAACATACCGCGAGATCGATATCGCACTGGACACTTTCCCTTACAATGGCGGCACAACCACTACCGAGGCAATCTGGCAGGGTGTCCCGGTGGTCGCTTTCTCCGGAGATCGGTGGGTAGCGCGAACGAGCGCCTCCATCCTTCAGTCCGCTGACCTCGGTGAGTTGATTGGCCAGGGGCTCGAAGACTACATATCGCTGGCGATCAGACTGGCAAGGTCCCCGGACCGTTTGTTGAACCTTCGGCGCAACATGCGATCGCTGCTCCGTTCATCTTCGGTCTGCGACACGCAGCGCTTCGCGCGAAATATGGAGCGACTTTACGAGCAAATGTTTTTCGGCCCACTGCCTGTAGGACGCCTTCCGAGCACTGAATCTACTAACGCGCAGCATTAGTCGTCGCGACTATTGATCAACGGATGGAGACCGAATGGCTTCCAGCACTGATTCACAACCGCAATCGAAGTGCCTGCCTGGCGAAACGCTATCAGTAAGGTTCGCGACCGTTGAGCCCCAGCCGGGATTCTCGCTCGCCAGGGTCTGGATGGCGTCCGAACATCGAGGGCGATTAATGGTCTACGGGCCAGGTTGCCATGCAAACCGACGATGGTGAAAGAGTAAGCGCGATCAGGTTCAGCCGTTGCTCAACTTGTTTCGGGAAGTCCTCTCATGTGGTGGAAGTGTTTCGGAAGTGATCGCTGCTAAGCTATTAATTCTATTCTGGCGGTGAGGGTGGGATTCGGACTCGCACCCGGTGTTGCAGGCACTGCAACTTACTGATTCTTCGATGATCCAGAAGTTCCAAAAAGTCACGATTGCTGGGTTTATCGTACACGTATCGTACACGGACAAGGGGATGGTCGGGACCGACTTGTCCCGAATTGTGCAATACGGGTTTCACGGACATTCGCGGTCTTTCACTAAATCGTTCAGAAGCAGAATCATCGGATCGAATCCGGTACCGTCGTGAACATTGGTGAATTTCGGAAAACGAGTTTGAATCAAAAGCGTTGCGTCCCAGCGCACGTCATAGGGTGGCGGCCCCGCGCTGACCTATGCTCCGCAAGAACTGCATCATGAGTATTCGCTGGAGACGGTAGCATGAGCGTCGATGGAGTTTTTGCAGAGCACAGCCGGACGTAGGCTTGTCCAGGCAGCCGAGAATATTCATAAGCGTCGACTTGCCTGAACCCGATGGGCCCATGATCGCGACAAAGTCGCCCCGCTCGATGTCCAGCGACACGCCTTTGAGCACGTGTGCGGTAGTCTTACCGAGCTTATAATCTTTGACCAGATCTCGAATTTGTACGATCGCTGACATGGTCAAGACCTTTCTTCCAAAGCGCGGGCTGCGGCTACCACTGCTCGGCACCGAGTGGTGGTTGTTCCGCTGCTCGGTGCTTTTTGGGGAAAGGCAGCTACGACAACCTCCGCACCCTCCTTCTGCATCGAGCTGATCAGGTGGTTTGGAGAAGTGCCGAGCGAACTCGGCGATGACATGCAGGTAAATCCGGATGGTGGTGGGCGAGTAATAACGAATCTGGAGATCCTCCAGCATCCGTTGTCGAAGTGGGTCACAAGAAAACTCCTTTCCTTGTGACCACATCACAAACGACGCTCGACCTGCCGGAGGCTTAGTTCAATATTTGGCACTTTGGCATGGCCTCTGTGGTTGCGTTCATAGACTAGCTTGCAGAAATTGTCATTCGAATTCCCTCCTTCGCCGTTATGGCGTTCGGAAGGTCAGATGTAGGTTGCCACAATTAATGACATTTCTCGCCACAATTAATGGCACGACTCGCCGCAGTTAGCGGCGTAATCCTATTCGCGTTGAGCCTAAAGAAGTTCAACGGCTACTTCGCCAATTCAACGACGCATAAGCTCGCGAAACTGGAGAGTACCATGCCGCGTAGATGTTGATGCGAGCGTACTGATCACAGCTACCGAATCGGCTCCCAGCCCTCGGTGGCCGTAACGTGAGCGCAAGGGTTCGCGCCGCGAGGAGAGCACATGCCGGTCATGGGCGGATCTCAAAACAGCAGACTCGTATTCGCTACGGTCCATGATCAGTCGGCTCAGCCCGGTTCTATCGAAGATCTACGCCGCGTGCGCGAGCCGGTTACACGGTCGAAATCCGGCGTCCAGGGAAAAGTCGCCGATGTTTTGCAAGGGCGATCCCGGCACGCCGAATCACAGAACGAAATCAGGGCGTTCCGGGTCCTGGCTGCGACGGCGCGAGCCGATCAGTGGCAGGAACAACCATTTCTTATGGAGTTTCACCGCGACGGTAAGAGGCATCGATACACGCCGGACGTATTGGTCATCTGGGGTTCGCATCGTGAGGTAGTCGAAATCAAGGAAGACCGGCAGGCCGAGTTGTCCGAGAATGAAGACCGCTTTGCTCTGATCAGTCGGCTCCTCAACGAACATGGTTATCAGTTCCGGTTGTGGAAGGCCTCCGAAATCTGTGCTGAGCCGAGGCTCAACAACTCCAGCTTGGTTCTGCGTTACCGGCGAGTCCAAGTCGAGCCAGCACAACGCGAACGAATCCGTCGTGTGTTTTCATCGACATCCGAAGCGCCTTTGGGTGCCTTCGAGGGCGCGCCGCATGTTGCAGCGGTCCAGAGCATCCTTCGTCTCGTGCTGGAAGGGACCTTATATATAAACTGGTGGCGATCTGCCGCTGCGTTCAACGAGCATTGAAGAGGACAGACCTCACCCGGCCGATGGTACGGAGCACTGAGACAATGGATCAATCTGAACGCGTGCTCGTGAAATATCCGCTATTCAAGACAGCTGTCGCGCGCATACAGGCGTGTTTCGATAGCGTGCTACGGTTGAACCGGATTGCTGTCCCATCGTCGGTGAGAGCGGCAGCGGAAAAACCACCATCATTTCCTATTTCGAGAGTCTCCATCCGCGAATCGATCACAAGTGGGGTCTCGAGGTCCCGGTTCTGGTGGCGAAAGTCCCGGCCCGGACAACAGTAAAGAGCTTCGCTGAAACGCTCCTTTATCAACTCGGCGATCCGCTCTGGTCGCGCGGCAACACGGTCAGCAAAAGCATACGCCTGCGGGAACTGCGCAAGCACTGCCGTGTTCGTGTGCTGGCACTCGATGAATTTCAACACTTCGTAGACGTGCGGCAGGCCAATATCCCGAATGACGTCGCCGCTTGGCTGAAGGAGCAGGTCGAAGAAACCAGGCTCGCCATCGTCGTGCTGGGATTGCAACGCTGCTTGGAGGTGCTTGGCCAGAACGAACAGCTGCGGCGCCGATTTGGCGCCACTTTGCGGGTCGGAGCCTTTCGATGGGAACTGAAGGATGATCGAACGAGCTACCGAGCCTTTCTTCGCGCCGTAGAACAACAATTACTCGAGTACGAGATGCCTTCGCTGTCAGATGTTGCGATGTCGTTCCGCATGCACTACGCTTCCTACGGCCTCATTGGTTACACCATGAAGATCATCCGCGGTGCCACTCGGATCGCCCGGTTTCATCCGAAACGGGAGATCACATTGCGCACGTTGTCACAGTCGTTTGCCGAGCACGTGTGGTCGGAACGTCTGGACGATCCAAATCCATTCGCTGAGAGCTTTGATTGTGCTAAGCCGCCGCCACTGAGGCTGCCGAGTGCAAACGTCGGTGAGGCCACAGCCGTCCGACTTCGCGGACCTCGGCGGCTCGATCTGCATGCATGAAGGTACGACTCCAGAGTGGCGCCCAGCTACCGTTTCGCGTCGATCCTGTCGCCGTCGAAAGTCCCCGAGGCTATCTGTGCCGCGTGGCCCATGCCTACGCTTGTGGTGGTCCGCTGTCTCTGGCCCACATAGCGGGATTGTCGATTTCCGGGCTGGAGAGCGACCAGGGATCTGCGCGGATTGCCTACGTATTGCGACTTGAACCTGAGGAGTGGAAGGGGATGTGCTACCGGCACGTCCGTGGACCAAATCGGTTCCAGCAGCGCATGTTCCGTGGTGAACGAATTAGTGCCGATGACCTCAATTACAGGCGGCCTCGGATCTGTTCCGCCTGCCTAGAGGAGCAACCGACGTGGTGGGCAGTGTGGGACCTGGGCCTCGTCACCGCCTGCCCTATCCATCGTTGCCTCCTGGTGAACCGCTGTCCAGCCTGCCAGCGGCCGCTGGGTTGGCGGCGCCCAACTGTATACGAATGCCGCTGCGGTTTCGATCTTCGGAATTCGAGTACCGAACGAGCGGCGCAAGACTTGGTGGCTAATTAATGCGGCGATATACAGGGCCGCCCATGTTTCATCAGGTGACGCCGCCGTGACATGTGGCTTTCCGTCTGAGATGCTCAAGCTGAGACTTGGCTCGTTATTGAGACTGATTCTCTTTGTCGGTTCCATTCAAGAGGACGGGAGGCTTCGCAGGAAACAGCGGCCGTTTTCGACGACAGATCTTCTTGCTGCAACCGAGATTGACCGCGCTGCAGTGACCATGCTCACGGCTTGGCCACATCACCTGCGCGAAGTGCTGAAAAGCGCGCTTCCGCGAGAGACCACTCATCCGGCGGCGCTCAACTTTAGCGAGATCTTCGGGAATTTTTACCGTCACTTGTTTCGTGTCCTGCCCCGGGCCGAATTCGGATTCCTCCAAGATGCTTTCGAAAGATTTGTAATCGAAGAATGGAAGGGCTTGATCCGTGGCCAACACCGATATTTCTCCGCTGCCGTACGACGGAACTCTCACTGGGTAACAGCCAACGAGGCGGAGAGGATAGCACGCATTACCGGCGCGCGGATCTTGGACCTGGCCCGCAATGGTCAACTCGATGCCGTATTCCTGGACGTTCGGCGAGGAGGGAACCGCACCGAATGCTGGATTAAGCGAGAGTCGCTGAACCAATGGGTGGCAGTTCGTGATGCAGAACTCGCTCCGTACATGCCGCGACCGGAGGCAATGGACGCGTTGGGCTTGACGCATCGCACGATTGTTGCAGTCGCAGCGAGTGGAGTCATCCGCTACGTGAAGGGCCCCGAGCGAAGTTTCACTGCGCACTGCTTCTTCTTCCTCCGCGAGGACATCATGAACATAAAGGGTGCCTTCGAGAACCATCGCGTGCCGATGCTGGCCTACTCGAAACCGGGAAAATTCATAGCACTGCGTCACGCAATGAAGAATTACCTTGGCCATGGTCCAGGTCTTGCCGCAGTCATCCGCGCCGTTCTCGATGGCAGACTTATTCCCGTTGGATGCACCAAGCGGTTTCGGGGGATCACTGGATACCTGTTCGCGGCTCACGATCTGCGGCGGTACCGCCCGGCGTCAGGTGTGGAGGCGACCGCAGACGATCTTATCAATTACTGTGAAGCGGCGGCTCTTCTGGGCGTAGAGGTCCGTGAAATACGCGGGCTCGTTGCAGGTGGCATTATCCACGATGCCGTTGAATATCAGTTCGGCCTCTCGAAGTTGGTGGCGGCCGCAAATGTGCGACGTTTTGCCGAAAGCTACGTCGCAATATCGGCGCTCGCCAAGCAACGTCGCCTCGACACAATTGCCCTTGTCCGCTACCTGAAAGAGCGTGGCACGCCGCTTCTGTCGGTCCCGCTACCAGAAAAAGGAACGCGTCATGCATCGTTCCACCGCAGAGATGTGGCATGCCAGATTCAAATCCCTGGCCCCAAGGCGCTGAGGGAAGCAGCAGAACTTCGCATCCTTGCTGACCGGAAGAAACGCTGGGTTGAGTATCGGTCGGCAAGGGAGGCCGCTTTGGGTAGACCGATGCGCCGACAATTCCGGTGAGTCGCGGGGTCTTGGCGCGACGCGGATCAATCGATCGGACCACTTGTTCACCTTGCAGCAAGGCTTAAAGATGTACGACGCCATCAAGAGCGGATCGGGAGTATGAGCGAGAGATTATGCGGACGCTGGCGGAAATGGAGCGGGAAGAGTGCCGAGGGCAGGAGGCGCCGACCGATGAACAACCCGCAAAAGGCGAAGACGATTCGGAAGCGAGGGGAAGAACCCATGCGCCAAGCTCTGTACCGGATGAGCGGGGTGGATCTGACCGGGATCGATGCGCTTGGTGTGGAAACAGTTCAATTGGTGCTCAGCGAATATGGCGCCGACTTGAGCCGGTTTCCCACTGAGGACCAGTTTGTCTCGCACACGACTTTAGCTCCGCACAAGCCGATGAGCGGGGGCAAGGCCGGTGAAGAAACAAAATAAGCGCGGCAGAGCGAGCAGCCATGTAGCTGCCGGGTTGCGAATGGCGGCGCTGTCGCCGCGCCACCGCAAGACCGCACTGGGGGCTTACTACCGTCAAATCGCGTGCCGCAAAGGAGGGGACGTGGCGGTATTTGCCACTGCAAGAAAGCTGGCCACGCTGATCTACCGACTAATACGCTGGGGGCAGCCTTACGTGGACGAAGGATCCGCAGCCTATGAAAAGCGGTATCAGCAGGCTCGTATCAAAAGCCTGACTGCCGCAGCCAAAAACCTGGGCTACCAGCTTGCGCCACAGGTTAGTCCGGCGTGAAGGTATGTCGTCGGGCAGGGAGTCACAGACCAGCAATGGGCGTTATAACGGCCAAGTGGACTTCCGGATGCGCTGTCATCCCGGCCCAACTCCCAGCCCGGTCGTTACGTAGAGTATACTTGCGCTGGAAGCTAGTCCAGCCATCTCCCAAAACCAGGAAGTGAAAAGGAGCTTCCGTGACACACCGCTGAGAATATAGCGAAGTTCAAGCACCAATATGTCGCGATGGGAGCCGTACCGAGCCATACTCGCTACGGTTGGATTCGCAAGGAGGCCTGAGTGAAGTTCTTCGGCGCACGCAAGTCCCTGTTCGGCGTTGGGATGCGGCACGTGGTTCGCCGTGGCCTCTCTACTTTTAAGGCCCGGTCTGGCTTTGCGACGGGAACCTGCTGTTTACGAAGGACGTTTATGGCTTATAGACTTTCGGTACGCTTCCTTCCTCTCGTGACTTTGGCGGTGGGGATCCTTCAAACGAACGCCGCACCGGCTCCACAGCAAGAAGTCGCCGTCGAGCCCCCACCCCTGGATCGGCCGCTGATTTTTGACAGCAGTACTCGTGGATCCGGCGGCACCAAGATACCTGGGCCGAAATTCCGGGTCGTCCCCCTGCGGGGCCTCAGCTACCCGTATGCTCTTGCCTTCCTTCCGGACGGCAGCATCTTGGTCACCGAACGAGCGGGCCGGTTGCGGATCGTGCGTGACGGTAAGCTGGATCCTCAGCCCATCGCCGGAATACCTGACGTGCTTAACACTCGGCAAAGGGGTATGAACGATCTCGCCTTGCATCCCCGCTTCGCCGAAAACCACTGGATTTACTTCACGTATTACAAGCCCGTCGCCGGAACGACGAACGCCAGAGCGACTCTGGCGCGCGCCCGCTACGACGGAGGTCATACGCTCAGCGATGTCCGCGACATTTTCTCGACCGACTCCGTCGTCTCCGGGCCATCTGCCGCGAAAATCGTGTTCGGGCGTGACGGCAAGATCTACATGGCGATCGGTATCCCCATTCCTCGCGCCGCGAACGACACAGTGAGCGCCACTGTTACCGATGCTCAAGATCCGAACAGCTACTATGGCAAAGTGCTCCGGCTGAACGACGACGGGAGCGCGCCCATGGACAATCCGTTCTCGGACCGCCCTGGGCACAAACCCGAGCTCTATGCCCTTGGCATTCGCAATGCCATGGGTCTTTACTTCCATCCGGAAACCGGCGAGCTCTGGGAGACAGAGAATGGACCTCAAGGCGGCGACGAAATCAACATCATCAAGGCCGGAAGGAACTACGGTTGGCCGGTGATTTCCTACGGCCGCGCATACACCGGCGATCTTTCCGGCGGGACCGGTCCTGCTTCGGATCAGCCCTTCGCTCGCGGCATGGAACAGCCGTGGCTGTTCTGGTCTCCCTCGATCTCGACCGCCGCCATCACGTTCTATACCGGGAACCGGTTTCCCGCCTGGAAGGGCAACATCTTCGTAGGTGGACTGGTCGGCACTCAGCTACAGCGCATCGTCCTCAGTCCGACGAATGGACTGCCAATCCGCCGCCAGCCACTGCTGACCGAGCTCCAACAGCGAATCCGTGAGGTCAAGCAAGGTCCAGACGGGCTGTTGTATCTGCTGACCGACGAAGAGGCTGGCGCGCTCCTCCGGATAGAACCAGTTGACGTTGCGCCGTAGATAGAATGCACCGTTTCTGTCGTGCGCGAGATTGAGGCTGGCCCCACAAATAGTACTGAGATAACACAGAAGGCCAGCCGGATGATTGATTCGGCGATTCGTAGAAGCCTTTCCTCTGAAATTCCGCTTTTCGTCACTTCTCTGAGCAACTCAACGCATTTGAAGCGGATGGCGGCATAGCTCCCGAACGGTTGGCCACCCTTCCACTTTTTTGGAGGACCCTCGACTCTGCGCCATAGGCCGGAGGCGCAACCCGCCGCAGACCGCGCAAACAGGCGAACGGACCCTTGAACACCCGATTCTCCGGACGCAACCGCGACCTGTTTGTGAGCGCCGGCTTGGTTGAATTCGCTGCTATTACTGAATTGTATCGAGGCGATAAAACCGCGCCGCGGTTCCGGCGAACAGATCCGTTTTTTCTGTGTTGCTGGCGCCCTTTGCAAGTAGCTTGCAGGCGTTCCAGACACGGGATAGCTGTATGAGACTTTGTCGACTGGGAAGTTGCTCTCGAACATCGAGCGGGAGGCCCCGAAAGCTTCGATGCAAGTCTCGACGTACGGGCGAAAAGTGGCGGCCACAATGTCGGAGGATGGCGGTTCGGGCCGCTCGTTGAGGCCGAGGCCGTTGATGCCCTGACCCAGTCCGCCGACCTTGATATAAACGTTCTGGTGGGACGCGAGCGCCTTGATGGATGCCGCCCAGCTTGAAAAGACTTCATTGCGCTTGCCGGCGCAAGCGCCGGTTCCGACTGGCCCGCCGACATGGTTGAGGACAATTTTCGTGTTGGGGAACGCGCCTGCAAGATTTGCAACATCGTCGATCTGTGGATGATAGAGCCAAGCGTCGAAGGAAAGGCCAAGGCGGCTGGGTACTGAAAACCCTTCGCGAAATGTCTTATCGGCCAACAGTCGTGGCGGCGCTGGTTAAGCCGGATTGGGGGAGACTGACGCGTCCCAGGCCGTGATGTGGCGGATCCCTCGGAAGCGGTCGCCACCGGCGCGAACGAGCGCAGTCAAGACCGGCTCGACACGACCACTTAACGTCAAATCGGCGTGCCCGACAATGCCGGCGCACACCTTAGTCTTGCCATAGATTCCGCTGGCGCTCATGGCTGCGATGCCGTTAACAAACTCTGTTTCGCCGACGGGCCGCATTTCGACGGGGCCTTGGGCGCGGTACATCGAAGATGCCTGCACGAACACGGTCGCGACGACGTTGTGGCCGCTGTTGGTATCGCGCAGCAGATCATCCAGCAAATACCGCCATCCAGGGCGGTCCCATAAATGGTGGTGCGGATCAACGATCGGTAACTTCGGTTCGAGAATTGGCTCCTTGAGCCGAGCCAATCCTGGCGTACCGGACTAGATGGTGGAGCCTGCTGCTGTGCGTACGTGCTCAGCGGCCAGGCGGCCGCCGCGCCACCGAGGAGAGTGGAGAATTCGCGTCGGTTCATTGAATCCCTTCCATTGACGAGCCGGATCGGGGAACTCCTTTACCCTAACGTAAACTAAGGCTGAGCGGCCCGGCGATTGAGAATGGATCTCGGCCAACTGGAAGCTCTCCCGATCCAAAATGCGCAAGGTTCTGTCCGGATATGCCGTCACTCAGGACTTAACTCGGTCTCGCCATCCAAGGCGTAGTAGTAGCCCGAGGAATCCCCGAAGAACACCGTGGGTTCTCCCGCGACTTCCGCGACGGTAATGCCCGACCGCACCTGGGCCTGGACGACGGTGCTCCAGTGCACACAGCCCGTGGCTGCATCGAGCGAGTAAACGCTGCCGTCCTGGCCGCCAACGAACACGCGCCCGCGATAGACTGCCGGTTGCGATCGCAACAGAGTCGTGTCCGGGAATGCGAACGCCCACTTAGGCTGGAGCCGCGGCACGTCGGCGGCGGTGAGGCCGGCATCTTGCGCGGACTGGAATCGGGTGTTGACCAAACCCGGGCTCCAGCCGGACCAGCCCGGATTGTTCTTCCATGCTGCGCCCGCCGGACACGAATTTGAGATCTCCTCGCGCCGCCGTTCCAAGGTTACTGGAGTGCCGAGCCAGTTTGCCACCGCCTGCCGCTCATTTGTGGAGAGCATGGCCGCCTGCTGCTTCATGACTCCACTCTCGAGCGTCCGCAGAATCGAATTCGGCGTTCGGGTCTTAAGCACCGATACTGGGGGATGCGCGCGGCGGCCTCGCCTCCCGCCTGGTGGCAGGTGGCGCAGTTTTTCTGAAACAGCGCTGCGGCGTAGGGATCGTAAGCGGCGAAAGCTAGAGCGGGCCCGATCAGCAGCAGGAAGCTACGTTTCATCGCCGTTGAACCTCCGGCACCCCGTTTGGCGCTGGAAGGCAGTATATCGCCTTGTGGGATGAAATGGGACTTGTCACCTCCGACTTCAAGCGTTTCCTGATCAACACGATGGGAGGCTCGGGATCGACGGCGCCGCCTCTGACGGTGATGACGCATTGGACCGGCGGATTGAGGAAATAAGGACGAAAGCCGACCGGCTGGGTGGTCTTGCCAGAAAGTAGCGTCTGGATGCGCCGTAATACGGGATTTTAACGCTTACGGCATCTGGGACGCCGTGTACGCCACGATATTCATCATGTCTTCGATCGTTAAGTTGGCGACCACGGGTTTCATCAGATCAGTCCAGGTTCCTTTGCGGAAGCCTTGCTGCATGTCGAACATCTGGCGCATCAAGTAGCTGGGCGAGCGGCCGGCGAGACCAGGCACGGGGCCGAGGCCTTTCAGATCGGCACCGTGACAAATGCCACATGCGATGGTTTTGCTGCCACCCTTAGTGACCAATGCCTCGCCCTTCTTCACGGCGCCGACGGGCACGTAGGCGGTGAAGCCAGAGTGCGGATCGCGCAGAACTTCAGTGGCTTCGGCATTGACTGGCGTTTCCACGATGCGGTTTCCAAGCGGCTCCATCTCATTGCCTTCAATCAGGAACAGCCCGTTCGAGGGCTTGGTCTTGGGCGCCATTTTCGCTTCGACGACCTTGATCCACGGCGTCCACGCCATCGAGCCGAAGTATTCGGCGGCGGCTTTGATTTCGTCGTCGGTCATGTTTTTCGCGAACTGAATCATGAGGTTGGTGTTGGCCTTGCGGGGATCGGCGCTCTTGCGGTTGCCGTCCTTGAAATCGTTCATCGTGTGGATGAAATATTCGACGGACAGGCCGTTGACGCCTGCATTTTCCGCGCGGCCCTTACCATTGGGATAGTGGCATAGGCCACATGCCCATACGTTCGGTTTCTTGCCGTGAGCGACGACGTCGGGCATCTGGGGATGTTCGCCGGGGAACCAGTCGGCCGGGCCGAAGCGGTTGGCGATCTGCGCGCGAGCATATTGCGCGGTGGTGCCGGGAATGCTGCGTGGAGTCTGATCCGTGTTGGCCGGACCGATGGGGGTGGGCTTGGCTCCCGCTTGCGGCGGACCTTCGAAGCCGTAGGCCCACGGCGGCGGATCGGCGGCAAACATTGTCGCGACGCTGACGACGAACAAGAGCGCGAATATGGCGATGCTGGAAATCTTCACGTTGCCTCCTTTGGGCTCCGGTACGGCGAACTTGCGCGGCGGGCTGAAGGGCCGCGATCGATTTAGAGTACAACGGCGGACGAACGGATCGGGGAAGGGGGTATCTGGAAGTTGGGCGTGAGGTCGAGGCGGCCGGTCCAACTTCCATATACGCCGTCACTCGGGACCTAGGCGTTTCCTGATCGAGTATACTAAGCTGAATCAGTCATATGCCGCGCTCTGCCGGTGAGCCCTTGGCTTTTTGGAATCGCCCCACCCTTTGGCGCAGACTGGCAGCAGCGATTTCCCAGGCGGTTGCCGGAACACGTTAAAAGGGATTTTTCGCAGCCTGCTGGTCGGTGGTATAGCATAACTCCTGCCGATCTTGGCTAAGCAGTAAGCAGAAACATGAAAATATTAACAGTAGGCATAGCGCTCATTGTAGTTATCCTGGCCGTGACGCTTTTGACGCTCCGCGCGACTGGTCTCGAACCGCAATACCTCGATTTGAACGACCTCCGTGCCCACCACATGATCGCCCGACCCGGCTTGTGGCTAAATGGCGAAGTCGTCAACACGCCCGTCACCGATTGGTCGTTCGTCGACAAAGTGGAACACCCCGGACGCAGTCTCAACACCGTCCTTGTGGAGACGCGAACGCTCTATTTCATTCCGCACTCGGTCCGGACGGTACCTTTCGTCCGCAACGGCCGGCTCTACATACGTTCGCACCAGGATCGAATGGACTTGCAGTTTCCAAACGACAAGTCTTGGACATCCAACGTGGCCCGCGATCCCCGCGTGCGTATAAAGATCGGCGATAAATTGTACGAAGCGACCATGGTGTTGATCGCGGATCGCTCCCAAGCTATCGCCGTATTAGGCAGAAACCCAGAAACTCTGCAGAAAGGTCCCGATGGGCAAGAACATGTCGTTGGGTATGACCATGTTCTTCGCGTCTTCCAAAGGAACATCCCGGAGTACGGTGGCAATCAGCCGTCTCCGAGTTCGGCCGGGCTTAGTCCGGAGAATAAGCCTTAAGAATGAGGCGGAGCCTTGCTTTCCGTTTGTTAGAGTTAATGACGTCCACACGCGTTCCAAAACTCCTGAGGCTCGCAGGAAGCAAGCTATCGAGACGCAAGCTTTTCCGTCTTACCTGTCATCACCAGATAGAGCCCCATTCTCAGACTAATTGATGGGTTCCTGGTGAATTCGAACAACTGGCAAGATTACTTCCGGGTGCGCCATCATCCATTCCCAGCCGATGTCAGGCAGACGATAGCCGCTGTCACGCCCCTGACCAGCCCGACTCCCAGGCCTTCCCCGTCACCATAGCCCAGCTGCTTCGCTGAACGAAGAGCTTTGCGTTACTCGATCTCTTCGATTAACGCGGTATCCTAGATCCCGGCGAGGAGGCGACCTCATGAAGCGATTCATCATTTTGGCAGCCGCGGTAATAACGGTCTTCGCGGCGAGCCGAGCCTTTGCGCAGAACGACTCGTTGCCGAGCGATGTATCTCTAGACTCTCGCAACAGGCTGCCTTTGCTGAAACCAGAAAATGCACCTGAGCGCGCAAAGCGGACTTACGATAACGCGATGGCCAACTTCGCAGGTGCTCAACCCAAAGGGCCATCAATGCGACTACACGCCAGTCCAGTAATCAACCTTCAGATGCAATCCCCTGTCGGGCTAGATTTGTCGCAGGTTGCTATATTGATCACCGGACGCGAGCACGATCAACCGTACGAGTGGTCGCTTCATGAACTGCAAGCTCTTTCCGTATCCCTAGATCCAACCGTTATCGAGGTCATCCGACGTAACCAGCCGACTTCGAAGTTGGGAGATAAGGAAGCCGTTATTATCGAGGTTGGCCGTGAACTCTTCCGTACCCACAAGCTCCGCACTGACAGCTATGCGCGTGCATTGGGCATTCTCGGCAAGACGAATCTGGTCGATGTATTCTCATTAATGGCCGACTACGCCGGTGTTTGCGCGACACTGACCGCGTTTAATCAGCAAATGCCTCCGGGATTTAAGCAATTTCTCCCGCTGCCTTTCACGCCGCCCAGCGACATCCACCCGGACTCAAGAAATCGGTTGCCGCTGCTCCCGCCGGCCCCCTACAACCCGGCTGTGCTTTACACTCGCCCGATGACACCGGAAGGCACGGGACCAGGGCAGATCAGACGGCATGGGGGTGGATTGAGGTCCCTCCAAGCCAGCGTTGCGCGTCGTGATATTGACCTCGCGATTCTCGTTAGCGCGCGCGAGCACGACTCGCAGTATGATTGGACCATGAACGAATTAGAGGCCGGAAAAGACGGTCTCGAAGCGGCTGTTGTCGCTGCCGTCTGGGATCGCAAACCAACCGCGGGCCTAGCCGAGAAGGATGCAAGTCTGATCGAATTCGGCCGTGAGCTATTCTCCAAACACGTTGTCGCCGCCACAACCTACGCACGCGTCGTCAAGGTTTTTGGGGAACGTGACCTGGTGGATTTGGTAGCCGTTATGGGCCAGCATGCGAGCGAAGCTACGATGCTTGCGGCCTTCGATCAGCATCTGCCGGTTGGCCAGGCACACCGCTAGGCGCGTTTCACAACAGACCACGGACGAACTCACCGAATCACGATGGAAGCAAGGGTTGACGCGAAACCTTTCGGGAATTGAGTCTAAGACGTCCGGGCCGGCCTGGTATCGAAGGCAGACACCCCTTGACCTCCGAGTACGCGGGCAGTAACATTCATACGCGGACATAATGTTACGCAAAAGGAGCGGGAAATGAAATTGCAACCTTTTGGTCTGTTCGTTTGTGTGACGGCATTTGCAGCGCTTGCCCAAGCGCAGCAATATAAAGCGCCATTAGCTTCGGACGGGCACCCGGATTTACAGGGGTTCTGGGCCAACAACAATGCCACGCCGCTCGAACGCCCGAAGGAACTCGCCAACCATCCGGTGCTGACCGATGAGGAAGTCAAGGTGATGCGGCAAAAGGCTGAGGAGATGTTCGTCAGCGGGAAGAATGATGCCGCGTTTGGCGATCAAATGTTTCGGACAGTTTGGGCGAACGTGAAGGGCCTGAAGGTCGGCTTCACCAGCACAGACGGCGAGACGGGCGATTACAGCTCGGAGTGGAACGATCACAGAGTCTGGGATAACCGGACTTCGCTGATTACGGACCCGGCGGATGGACTCATGCCCCCGTTGACCGCTCGGGCGAAGAAGATCGAGGAAGAGCAGCGCATAGCCAGGCAGCGTCCCGCGCAAGGTCCGGAGGATCGGTCTTTCTCGGAACGGTGTATCACTCGTGGCTCGCCTCAGGTTCGGGCGGGATACCAGAGCTATTACCAGATCGTGCAGACGCCGGCGGCGGTCATGATCCTGACAGAAATGTTCCACGATGTGCGAGTCATCAACCTTGACAACCGGCCGCATCCGTCTGCGGCCGTTCAACAGTGGTTGGGGCATTCGCTCGGGCACTGGGAAGGCAACACCTTGGTAGTCGACACGACGAACTACCGGCCGCTCGCTTTTCAGAGTATATCGAGCGAGAAGCTGCACATCACGGAGCGGATCACGCGTCAGGATGCCGAGACGCTTCGTTACGAAATTACCGTGAACGATCCGGACACTTGGACAAAACCGTGGAGCCTGATGATTCCGCTGCAGCGGTCGGCGCAGCCGGTTTATGAGTATGCTTGCCATGAGGGCAATTACGGCTTAGCGGGTATACTGGCCGGTGCGCGGGCCGATGAGGCCAAAGCGATATCGAAGTAGATACCATTGTGGACTGATATTTCGGCGCTGAGGCGATGCTCCTCGTCCGACTGTCCGTAGGCAGTCAGACCTTGCCGACCTCCGAGCACGAGCATGCCAGTTCCGGCTCCTGTGCGTAGTCAAAAGCTCGTGACCTATTTGAATCAGGAGCTTGTCATCCGAAGCCACTGCCGTGATGTGAGGGTGTACGGGGATGTTACAACGGTTGGTTCGTGCTCAATTTAATGCTCGCGTTCCTGGCCGCCATCCGAATTCTCTTCCGAACTCGGTTGGGCATCTCGCTTGAAGTGCTCGCTCTGCGGCAGGGCTCTGGTGCAAACTCAAGCCGACGTCGAGATCGGTCAAGCTTCTGCCATGTTTAGTGATCGCGAATTGGGGGCTCAAGCTGCGAGCGCCGCACTCCACAGCTCCGACATGCTCGCTCTGCAACCACCGAGCTTGCCGATCTGGAACTGGCCCTTCTTGATCTTCTCCGCCAACTCGATTCCGCTAATGGTGACCGCCGCGTTTTCGAATCGTTTGAACACCAGCATCGGCCGGACCCGCTGTTTGACTCGCCGATGGTCCTGTTCAATGAGGTTGTTCAAGTATTGGTTGGATCGGACTCTCACTCTTTGGGAAAGTTCGCCCGTCTCCTTCATTTCCCGCACTGCGCGATGCGATGCCGCATAGGCGTCCAACGTGATCTTCGTCGGCTGTCGCGTGTTCTTCATCGCACCCCGGAGAAAGGCGTTGGCCGCATTCACATCGCGGGTGCGGCTCAAGAAGAAATCGACGGTCCGGCCGGCCTTGTCCACGGCGCGATACAGGTAGACCCAGCGTCCGCCAACCTTTATATATGTCTCGTCCGTCCTCCAAGATCCGCCAACCGGCCGAGCGTATCGGCTCTAGCGCTTCTCGAATTCCGGCAGATAATGCTGGACCCAACGCAGAATCGTTGTGTGTGTCAGTCGGATGCCTTGATCCGCCATCATGATTACCAAGTCTCTCAAGCTCAATTTGAAACTCGTGTACCAGGTGACACACAGGATGATGATCTGTCCGTCGAAATGCCGACCCTTAAACAGTGCTTCGACCGGAACGAACGGTTGCATTCTGCCATCATCCTCGATTGCGGCCTGTTTGCACCAGGACGCCGCGACTCACCGCAGAGCGGGCTTGTCGTTCACTATTCACGGGTGTAGACTTTATTCCAGCGAATGAGACTCGGGTGACGTGTATCTTGCTTAAAACATGAGACGGATAGGAGTATTGCGGCTGTTCAGAAATCCGCCATCAAGAGAGGAGCATATCTGATGCGGGAAGGCTCGCCAAATCGTAGCAACATTCGAAGCTCGGTGGTCCGCTTATCGGTTGTCGCCCTGACGGGAATCTCTGTGCTGATTTTAGGATCAGCGGCGCTCGGGCAAAAATCGCAAGCCCCGAATGCAGTAGCGGTTATAGCAAAATGCCAGCAATGTCACGGCGAGAAGCTGCAGATGTCCAATCTCAGTCTCGCAAACCGCGCTGCGATGCTCAAAGGCGGCGATCACGGTCCAGCCATTGTCCCCGGCAAGGCAGCATCCAGCCTCCTCTATCAGCGCATCACAGGTGAGGTCCAGCCCGCGATGCCCATGGCGCCGCTTCCCAAGCTGACTGCTGAAGAAATTGCCGCCGTGAAGGACTGGATCGATGCGGGTGCTCCCTTGGCCGAGGAGTCGAAAGCTGCTCCCGCCGCTGCAGTTTCTAACCCCGCGGACGACAAGTCGCTACTGGTCTTTGGAAGCTATCAAGAGAGAAAAATCACCGACGCCGACCGCCAGTGGTGGTCTTTCAAGAAGCCAGTTCGCGCCGCCAGCCCGCACATGATGGAGGCGCGTTGGGGCCAAAATCCAATCGATGCGTTCGTCAAGGCAAAGCTAGATGAAAAAGGGCTGGTGCCGGCACCTGCCGCGGATCGAAATACCCTGATTCGCCGCGCCTATCTCGATCTGGTTGGGTTACCGCCTTCGCCCGCTGAAGTCGACGCATTCGTGCAGGACCCCTCACCGCGCGCTTATGAAAACCTGATTGATAAGCTCCTCGATTCGCAGCACTACGGCGAGCGGTGGGCGCGCATGTGGTTAGATGTGGCCCGCTATTCCGACAGCACAGGATATGAGTACGACTACGATTATGCGGATGCGTGGCGTTATCGCGATTACGTGATCAAGGCGTTCAACGAAGATAAGCCGTACAACCAGTTTATTCTTGAGCAACTCGCTGGCGACGAGCTGGATCGCCCTACCTTCGACAGCTTAACGGCGACAGGTTTCGTTCGCCTGGGGCCGCGAGTGCTCGATCGTGACCTCGAAAACCCCAATTATCGATTCGACTATCTGGATGACATGCTGCGCACTACCTATCAGACATTTCAGGCTTTGACTATAAACTGCGCGCGCTGCCATGATCACAAATTCGATCCGATTACACGCAAGGACTACTACAAATCGCTGGCGATCTTTAACGGCTTCGTAGAATACGAGCACCCGCTGGTTCCAGCCGACGAGTGGAACAAATATAAGACAGCCGCCGATGAGATTAATGGCAAGATCAAAACGCTGAACCAGCAGATTGCGGCGATCGAGGCTCCTTACAAAAAGAAGCTATTTCAAGCCACGCTGGCCAAGTTCCCGGCGGATATTCAGGAAGCTTTTCGTACGCCCGAGGATCAGCGAACGCCCGGGCAGAAGTTGCTGGTCGCGCAGGTTTCGACGGTACGCGCAGTTGACGACGATGCCTTCGGCGGCGCTCCAGCCAAAACCAAACTGAACGAACAGGACGAGCAAGCGCGGAAGAATCTTGAAGATCAGGTCGACGCGCTGAAGAAACAAATTCCGCCAAAACCGCCAATTGCGCTGGGAATACGAGATGGAGATTTCCGCTTCACACCTCACGCGCCTTTCCAACCCGGAACCGGCGGAGGAGTCATTTACGAAAGCTTCGGATTTAAAGGCAAGTATCTGCCGTCGCCAGGCGATCATTATGATCCGCCGCCGATGTATTTTGCCAGTACCGGGTTGGGCTCCTTCGCTGACGAGATGAAGGCGCCGGTAATCGGGCCAGGCTTCCTGACTGTTCTGTCGAAAGCCAATTCGCCGGTGGCCGATCCGCCAAAAAATGGCTATCCAACCAGCGGCCGCCGTCGCGCTTTAGCGGAGTTTATCGCGTCCGAGGACAATCCTTTAACCGCCCGTGTCATGGTTAACCGGATCTGGTATCAACACTTCGGTCAAGGAATCGTCTCTACGCCAAACAATTTTGGAAAGATGGGGACCGAGCCATCTAATCCCGCTTTGCTCGATTGGCTGGCGATCGAGTTTGTGCGCCAGGGGTGGAGCGTTAAACAGATTCAGAGGCTAATCATGAATTCGGAGACTTACAAGATGGCCTCGGCTTATTATCAGGCCGGCAGCGCTACCAAGGATCCGACCGATCGGTTCCTATGGCGGTTTCCCGTGAAGCGGATGGAAGCGGAAATCATTCGAGATTCCGTCCTGTCGGCCAGCGGAGATCTCAATTTGCAGGCTGGTGGTCCAGCGTTCTACCCGCCTGTGCCAAAATCCGTCGCGAGCGCCGTGCCGATTCGGGGCACGTGGAAATTGACCAACGAAGATCCGTCGACTTGGAGAAGAAGTATTTACGCCACCGTCAAGCGCAACCTCAAATATCCAATGTTCGAGGTTTTCGACCAGCCGAACGCCAGCCTGAGCTGCGAGCGGCGTGAGGTCACTACAGTTCCCACTCAGGCGCTGACTTTGTTTAACAACGAGACTTTTTTGCTTCAGGCCGAACATCTGGCCGAGCGAGTTCAGCGCGAAGCAGGCAATGATACGTCGGCGCAAATAAAACTGCTGTACCGGATCGCCTACAGCCGGGAAGCCAGCGATAAAGAGGTAGAGCAAGCCTTGGGATTTCTGAAGAACCGGAGTTTAGCCGCAGAGTCAAGCTCGCGTGGTGCAGGCAGCACGGGGACAGACGAGGTGACACTCAGTCCGCTAGGCGAGTTTGCGCACGTGGTTCTCAATTCCAACGAGTTCCTTTACATCAATTAAGAGGAGCAGCTATGAACGAACAGGAATGTAACGGAAGAAGCCGCCAACGCTTCATCTCGCGGCGTGACCTACTGTTTCAGGCGGGCGGAGGTATCAGCGGAATCGCGCTTGCATCGCTGCTCTCCCAGGATCGTTTGCTAGGTGCGCCTGCTTCGACCGGTCCGCAGGCTTGCCTGGGTTCGGCGGGCGTAACGGATTCACCGTTTCTCCCGAAGCCGCCGCATTTTAAGCCTCGCGCGAAATCGATCATTTCCCTGTTTATGTGCGGCGGGGTCAGCCAGGTCGATACCTTCGACTACAAGCCAATGCTGGAGAAGTATCATGGCAAACCTCTCGAGGGACACGGAGAGGTAACCGTACGCCAGGGCTATCCTGGTCCGCTCATGAAGAGCCCATACGCGTTCAAGCAGTGTGGTCAATCCGGGAAGTGGGTTTCTGACTTGTTCCCAAGTATCGGTGGAATCGTCGACGAGATCGCATTCATTCATTCCGCCCAGGGCCGCTCGGTGGACCACACGCTATCGCATTACGAGTGGAACACGGGCTCGATCATCGCGGGTTATCCCAGCATGGGTTCGTGGGTGACGTATGGGCTCGGCAGCGAGAACCAGAGCCTTCCAGCATTCGTCGTGATTCAGGATCCACGGGGCGGCCCATTCACGGGCTCCTCGCAGTGGACCGCCGGATTTCTGCCGGCGGCTTATCAGGGTACGATGTTCCGAGCGATCGGAGATCCAATCCTGGACCTGCATCCTCCGGCTGGTTCCTTGAGCATCGACCAGCAGCGCGCCGAGTTGGACCAACTTGCTCGTATCAACCAGAACTACGTAGAGAAGCATCCCGGCATCAGCGAACTGACGGCCCGCATCAATTCTTATGAACTCGCTTTCCGGATGCAGGGCTGTGCTCCAGAGGCCGTAGATATTGAGTCCGAGAGCGACGAGACCAAACGCCTATATGGGCTCGACAACAAAGCGAGCGAACCGTTCGGCCGACAATGCTTAATGGCCCGTCGGCTCGTAGAGCGCGGAGTGCGCGCCGTGCAGCTCTGGAATGGATCGGTAGTCAATCAGAACATCGACACTTGGGATGCCCACAATAACATTGTCGAGAATCACGGTCGCCACGCACTCGAGGTTGACAAGCCCATCGCGGGTCTCATCACTGATTTGAAGCGCCGCGGCCTACTCGATGAAACGCTCGTGGTTTGGCACTCCGAATTTGGCCGGATGCCTCTTTCCCAGAAAGGCGTTGGACGCGACCACAATCCCGGGGCGTTGACCGTCTGGATGGCCGGCGCAGGAATCAAAGGCGGTCAATCAATTGGAGCCACCGACGAGTTCGGATGGAAAGCGGCCGAGCAGATCGTGACTGCTCACGATTTTCACGCCACGATCCTTTATCTGCTGGGAGTCGACCATAAGCGGCTGACTTATTTCTACAACGGCCGCAACATGCGATTGACCGACGTTGCCGGAGAGCTGATCCCGCAGATCACCGGCTAGTACGCAAAGGTTCTCGCAATAATCTTTGCACGCGCGTCGCGAGATGTGCGCTCGTGATAGAATTTCCGTTACAAGAAAGGCAGGCTAATTATGTCCTCATTAGCTCCACGAATTGTAGTTGGCTCCTTGGTCCTGGTCGCAGCAAGCGCTCTACTGTTCAGCCAGACCGGAATGTCTCAACAGGGTGCCGGCGTTCCGCGCCCGAGTGCGAAACTCTACAACGCTGCTAAACAAAAGCTGTTCGATGGGAAACAAGTATCTACGCATACACCATAAATACGCTGAATCCGCAACTGTATTGCGATGCGGTCAAGCACTACGATTTCGTTTGGCTGGAGATGCAGCACAGCACGATGATCTGGGCTGATCTCGAAAAGATGATCGCGACCTGCCCGGGCGTTGGAGTACCAATGATTCGATTGCCGGATGAATACGAAAGCACGATTCAGCACGCGACCGACATTGGTGCGATTGGCATGATTGAGCCGACGGTGGATACAGTGGAAAAAGCTCAGGCCGTCGTCCGCTACGCGAAGTACCCTCCCGAAGGCCGCCGCAGCATGGGCCGTAACCAAGCACAGACGGTTTGGGGCGCTTTCGGTCCCTACCGTCAGACCATCAACGATAACATGCTCGTGGCGGTGATGATCGAGACCCCGGTGGGGGTCGCGAACGCTTACGAGATCGCGCGCGTGCCGGGCGTGGACGTAGTGATCGCGGCGAACACGGATCTCGGTAACTTCTCTGGCTACTCTCACGATTCGCCTGAATATGCCGACATGTTCAAAAAGATCCACGATGCAACCGTAAAGGCCGGCAAATTCTTTGGGTGCACCAGTTATGACTTTGCCAAAGCGCAGCCTAACAACGCAGACTATCGATTTATTCAAGGTGGGCCATCGTTCGACGGTTGGCAACCTTCAAAACAAGGCAACGGGCGAGGAGCGGGGTCGACGACAACGTCATCGAGCCGCTAAAGCATCTCGTTCGCAGCCGCAGCATTGAAATCCAGCTTGTGTTGGCGGCCACCGCCTTCTCATGCGGAGTGCAACCACCACTATAGCGTATTCTGGCAGTGGCTCTGCGGATCCTTTATCTAGCAATAGCCGCCGATAATGCATTAGCGTTGATCTGAAGTGGTCGGGCGCGTGAGAGTGAGGGGATCGCCCGACTTTCCGTGGAAAGTAGCGGCTCTCGCGTAACCCACTTTACGACGCCTTCCTGCGTTTGGCAACCTCGGACTCAGAAGGAGCCAAGGCCTCCAGTTCTCTGAGAAGGACTGGAATCTGTTTATGTCCTTGGACCCGACGAAATTGTTTCTCAGCCACTAATAGACCGGACCCCACCCAGCGCTCTCTCTGATCGCCGGCATGCCAGCGTTTCACGTTGGCACAAACCTGTTCGACGATGAAGAAAGCGGACTCGGTGACGTTGGTGCTGGCCAAGGTCTTGCGCAGTTGGGGCGGAACATGGAGCCGATGCACAGTTAGAGTTTCCTCCAATCCTTCCGCCAGACTCCGTGGCGGCGCTCGGATTCAATCCATCAGTTCGCGATGCTGTCGTTCGCCAATAATCCGTCTCGCGTCCAATATTCGAAGATTCAAGAGATAACGGACTCTGATATAAGTTCGCAAAGGCGAATTGCAACGAACTGTTACGACCAAGAAAACACAATGTTTACTTGACCGTAACAGCGACCGTGAGCTCCCGTTAACACTATATCCAAAGGCATGCTCTAAAGTCGTGGATCTTTTTGAATTTACAATAGGATGTATTTTTGGCGATCTACAGGACACTGTACAACTGGGTGTACCTCCGCCGTATCCCGTTCGTTAAGGCTGGACGTTGCGTACGATTCGACTATCAGGAAGTCTTGGAAACGCTCCGTCAATGCCCTATAATCGACACATCGGCAAGCGGTAGAAGAATCATCTGATGAAACTCTACCAGCGAGGCCGGGTCTGGTATTTGACGTTTTACGTGCGAGGGAAGCGAGTGCAGGAAAGCACCGCCACCTCAGATCGCAGGAAGGCAGAGAAGTTTTTCGCGCTGCGTTTATCCGAAGTCGAGCGGGGTGAATATGCTCAATCGGCGAAGATCACGCTGACGCAATTCGGTCAGCACTACTTGGACTATGCGAAGGCCAACAAGCGTTCGTGGCTCAGGGATGAACAGATCATGACGCATCTTAAAACAGCAATGGGTGCAACGCAGCTTGGCGACATCGGCGCGCTACAGATCGAGCGATACAAGCTGGATAGGCTGAAACAGTCGGCCAGCCCGGCGACGGTCAATCGTGAAGTGGCCATGCTGAAGCATATGTTCAACGTGGCCGAGCACTGGCAGTTGTTCTTCGGCAGAAATCCCGTCCGAGGGGTGAAGTTCCTGCAGGAGGACAATCTGCAAATCCGCTTGCTCTCCGAAGCGGAGGAGGAGAAGCTTCTCCATTGCTGTTCTCCGTATCTGCAAGACCTCGTAACGTTCGCGATCAATACGGGGCTTCGGCTCGGTGAAATTCTAAACCTGAAATGGGAGGAGGTGGACCTAGAAAACGCCGTCATCAAAATGTTGGTGCGGAAGAATCGGCGCATGCTGGAAGTCCCGCTGAACGACACGGCTCTGGCAGTGGTGTACGGCTGGTATGGCCTGCGCAAATGTGAATACGTTTTCTACAACCCCGAGACCGGCGGACGGTGGAAAGACCTCTGGCTCGGCCTGAAGAAGGCCTGCCGCAAGGCCGGTCTCAACGACGTGACGTGGCACACCTTCCGGCATACCTTCGCCTCGCGGCTCACCAGGAATAGTGCTGACCTGGTGACGGTGAAGGAACTGCTTGGCCATTCGTCGGTGTCTGTGACGATGCGCTACGCCCACACGAACCGCGATGCAAAAAAGCGGGCGGTTGGGTTGATTGCAGGGAATGGTGCCAAATTGGTGACACTGCCAGTTTTGAAGAAGAAAACTGGTTGGTGACACTGCCCGGAAGTGATTGGGAAATCAGCTAGAATGAAGATTCGGTGAGGTGCGAGAGTGGTTGAATCGGGCGGTCTCGAAAACCGTTGAACCTTTGCGGGTTCCGTGGGTTCGAATCC
>CAWACO010000007.1:0-130015 GCA_963780485.1 Bryobacterales bacterium | reverse complement strand
AACCACGATCAGAATCGGGAGCCCGAGTTCGCGGATCAACACTAGATCGTGCAGCATCATGAGCATTCCACCGTCGCCGACCACGGCTATCACGGGCTTTTGCGGATGGCACAACTGCGGCAATCGCAGCCGGAACCCCGAAGCCCATGCCGGAAAGTCCGTTGGACATGAAGAATGTTCCGGGCTCGTAGGAGCGCCAGAACTGGCCCATGACCAGCTTGTGCGAACCGACGTCGCAGGTCGCGATTCCCTCGCGCGGGGAAATCGACCGCAGTTCCTCGATCAGGCGCAATGGCGAGAGGCCGGAGCGCGACTCGCGTTGGGGAAGACTCGCGCGCCAGGGCTTCGGCGCTGGATTCAACGAAGCAACCAGCGCGCCGATATCGCCGATCGCTTCGAGCGGCCGATACCGGCCCTCGGCCATGGACGCCGAATCGAGCGCGACCACGTCGATATCCGCGAACCAGGTCTTATCGCATTCCACCGGGTCAAAGCCGATGCCAATGATAAGATCGGCGCTGTGGATGATTTCGACGATATCGCGATCGATCGCCATTCCCGACGCCACGCCGGCGAAGAGAGGATGGTCTTCGCTGGCGATTCCCTTGGCTTTGGGTGTTACTAAAAACGGCGCTCGCAATTTGTCAATAAACGCGCGGATCCCCGGAGCGGCGGCGGGCGTGGCTCCCAGGCCGATGAGGACGAGTGGTCGCGCGGCGGCTTCGATGCGGCTCATGATCGGATGCAGGTCAGGCACGGCGCTGGGCAGATCGATGGCTTCTTGCCGCGGCTGCTCCTGGTACTCCCGCACAGCGAGATCACTCGGGAGCGCAATGTGAACGGGACCGGGTCGAGGCACAGTCGCCAGATCCATGCTCTGTTCGATCAGTGCGACCGTATCGCCGGAGCCAACCGCGAATGACCCTTTCGTGATCGGAGCGAATAAACGATCGAGCGGCACTCGCTGATGGGTCATCGTATCCATCGCGGCGCCAGGAATCTGCGCCGTAACCGCTAGCATTGGCGCACGGTCGAGCCAGGCATTTGCTACGCCGGTGACCAGGTTGGTCGCGCCGGGCCCGAGCGTCGAAGCGCAGACACCCGGAATACCGGTGATCTGTCCGACCACCTGCGCCATCCACGCGGCGCTGGCTTCGTGGCCGGTCAACAGAATCGAATGCCCGCGCGACGGCAGGCATCGATGAAGGCGACAATTTCTCCGCCCGGCAATCCGAAGACATATTGAATTCCGCGCCCGGCCAGACTCCTGGCCATCGCCTCCGCATGAGTTGGCACGCGTTATTCCGCGGTGGCCGAGGGCCGCCGTTGGGTTTGGAAAATCGTTGAAATGAAGAATTGCATTGGCCAGCATGTTGAACTCGCCGAGATTCTGCCAGCGATAACAGGGATTAGTCGCGAATAGCAGCACTCGTCCTTGCCCGACGGGCACGTCGACGATCGCCGGTCGCCCGCGTGTTTCAGCGACGCCCTTCATTAGTCCGCTGAGCACGGATTTGTCTGTCCCCGGAAATTGCGCCAGCACCCATTTCTTTCGGTCTTCCGGCGGAAGGCGCAGCAGCGGACCGTTGGCATAGCGCACCGGCACGATCTTCTGCGTGTACCCGTAGAAGATGGGATGCATGGGCTTCAGTATCTCCGCCTCGACAATCGGGCCGGGCGCGTAGAACTGCGGCGTCGGCCGCGTGGCGTCGACAGCCTGCGTAATTCCGTATTCGGCGGGGAAATAACTTGCGCCGCCGAGAGTGATCAACACGCCACCGTCTTTGACGAACTTGTCGAACTCGACTACGCCCGGCAGCCCCATGCCACCGGTGATGTCCTCCGACTCGCCGTAGATTCCGAGACTCGGAAACTCAGCGCTCTTGGTATAAGCGAGCGGCTTGCCTTTCGATTCGACATCGAAGACGATTGACTTCGCGCTGTTGCGCCCCTGATTCGGAATTACGATGACATCGTAAGCATCGCGCAGATTGCCCTTGCGCACGCGCTCTTTATATATAAGGTCGTAGCCGACCTCGAAATGATCGAAGGCATAGCGCACCCAGCCGACGTCCTGAGTGTTGCCCCAGGAGCTGTAAACGGCTAGTCGCGGCAGATCGACCACGTGTTTTGGAACATTGGGCGCGGCCGAAAGCGCGACAGACTGCAGTCCAAGCTTTTCGATTTCGGATCTCAACTGCGGGCTTGCCGCCACCAAGAAAGAACCGGCGGGAAGCTCCGTGTCACCGGTTTTGAATGGCTGCTCGATCGCCTCGAATTTCACGTTCTTCAACCGGTAACGGAGCGTGACCAGCGAATTTGCTCCGTTGTCGAGCACGGCGATCAATGGGCCGTCGCCCTTCACCGTGCCAGGGATCGAAAGTGTGTCGACAGCTTGAACCGGCACGTCGAGCACAGCTTTGTCAGAGATTTCCTCCACCTGCGCCTGGCTCATCAGGCCCATGGTCCAACCCGTGTCGTCGTACGTGCGCAGATTTGCATCCGGAAACTCCTGCTTCTCGAGCAGGATCTTGGCCAGGCGTCCGTAGGGCTGGTTGCGTTTGATGATGAGCGATCCAGCCGGGAAGGTTCCTTCTTTGAGTTTCACTTCCGCGGTCGCTCGCCCGACCTCGATGCCCTGCAGCCGGAGAACATTCACGATGAACGCCACGCGCGTCATGTCGCGCTGGCCGGCGGGAAGCACGTAGCCGAAGGGCGCGTCGTTCTTTCCGGATTCGATCGAGTTGCGGCTCTTGTCGTAGAAGTTTTGGAGGACGGTTTTCGCGAATCCGGATGTCAGTTCGAGCGCCGAGAGCACACCGGTCTCCATGTAGTTGGTGTTATTGCGCATCGACCACATAACTTCCTTATATGGGGGCAGCGGCCGGTACCACTCGCGCGCGGTCATGCTTCCGCCGCCTCCCGGAGGCCCGCCGCCACCTTCCGGCAGGTCGATGCTGCGCTTCATCGTGTTGGCGCCGCCATTGCCGAACGTCTCGTACATGCGGATCATGCCGTTGTGATTCGACGACATGAAGTCCAGATATCCCGGCGACCACATGTCGACAAAAGCGTGCGTCCAAACTCCAGGCATTCCGTAGCCGATCATCTTGGTCATCTCGAAATTTGCGAACCAGGGCAGCTCGGCGTAGAGAATCGGATCGAGCGTCGGGTTCTGCGGCGCTTGGCCGCTAAAGGTGTACATGAACGGCTCGGATTCATGCAGGTCGTGCATGATGGGCGGATGCCACTCCAGATAAAACTTGAGCCAGTTCCGCATAGTCAGTTGCGAATAATTGATGTCGCGATTGTTATCATGGAAAATGTACTTCCCCCAGTAGGGCGGCCCGGCGACGCGGTCCTCTTCGGTCTCTTCGGTGATCTTGTGCCGGTAATACCAATCGACGTAGCGATCACGGCCGTCGGGTTCGGCGGCGGGTGTCAGCATCACGATCACGTTGCGGCGGATCTGATCGAAGAGCGGCGACTCCTCGACGGCCAGCCGGTAAGCCAACTCCATCAGCATTTCCGGCGGTCCGGTTTCGGCACTATGGAGGCCGCCGGTCAACATGTAGATGGGCTTGGCCTGCGCGATGACTTGCTTGGCTTGATCATCCGACAGGCCGCGCGGGTCGGCGAGCTTCGCCAGATATCCTTTATATGTATCGAGATTGCGGATCGTATCTTCGTCGGCGATCGCGACCACCAACTGCTCGCGGCCTTCGTCAGTCTGACCGGCAGGGAAGATCTTGACGCGCTTCGAAGCGGCGGCGAGAGCCCGATAATAACGATCCAGATCGGCGACGTGCGTGAGCTTCTTCGGCGCTCCGGCGTAGTAACCCAAAACGTCTTTAGGGCTCGGGACACCGGCGGTCTTGGGCAGGTGATCCACCAGCGGGGTCATGAATTCGGGCCGGGTGGTCCATTCTTTGACGAGCTTGGCGTAGTCGGGATCTTGGGCTTGCTGGGCGAGCGCAGCACTAGCGAAGGCAGCGGCGAGGATCGGAATTGTCTTGATGTGCATGAGGTTCTTACAGTGCATCGGGAGGTTTCGCGTTCTCATTTCCGTTCAAGAACCGATCGAACCAATATACTTGCCAATTCAGGCTTTCTACCAAGTGCTTCGGCTCACCGGTCCGGGTGAGGTTATGATTTTCGCGAGGGAAGATCACGAACTCCGCATTTACACCGTAATGCCGGAGCGCCCGGAACCACTGCTCACCCTGTTCAATCGGAACGCGGTAGTCGTTATCGGAATGCAGAACCAACGTCGGTGTCTTGACGTTCTTGGCGTACTTGAGCGGCGAAGAGTTCCAATATTGGTCGAAATCGTCGAACAGGAAACCATCGAAATCGTCTTCGTGGCCATAGGCGCCATCGCGTGTGCCGTCATCGCTGATGAAATTGGAAACGCTGCGCAGCGTAACCGCAGCCTTGAAACGATTCGTGTGCCCAAGAATCCAGTTGGTCATGAATCCGCCGTAGCTGCCGCCGGTGACGCCCAAGCGATCGCGATCGATCCAGGGATTCTGCTTCAGCGCGATGTCGACGCCTGCCATGACGTCCTGGTAATCCATGCCGCCCCAGTTGTTCACGATGCCACGCTCGAACTTCTGACCGTAGCCTGTTGAGCCGCGCGGATTGCAGAAGAACACCGCCCAGCCCTTGCCGGCGTAAACTTGAAATTCGTGATACCAGTCGACCCCGTATTGCCCCGCCGGACCGCCGTGGATGCTCAGTACCAACGGATATTTCTTGCCCGGCTCCCAGCCGACCGGCTTCACGAGAAAACCGTCTATCGCCCAGCCGTCGGTGCTCTTGTAGGGAATCCGTTCGACTTTCGCGACGTCGAGCTCGGACCATAGCTTGGCGTTGACGTGTGTCAACTGCCGCTCGCCGCTGCCGTCGAGCGCGGAAGCATAAACATCGTCCATGTGCTCGAAATCGTTGGCGAGGTAAGTCATGACGCCGGCCTTCTCATTAATGTCGAATCCGCGCACGCTTCGCTCGCCCGATGTGACGGGAACAGTCTTGCGAGTCGTAAGGTCGATGCGAAAAACATGCTCGGCCCCTTTCACTCCGGTTTCAAAACGCACGTCGTTCGCGCCCGCCCAATGCAGATTGCCAGGGATGAGATCCAGGTCATCCACGATCAGTTTCGACGCCGAGCCGCCGGTGGATGCCGCCACGTACAGCTTCGGAAACTGCCGGCGCGCTGTCCGGCCGGCGAACAGAATCTGCTTGCCATCTGGTGACCAGCGCGGCAGATCGTCGTCGAAGGCGTGGTCGGAAATCTTGGTGAGCGCGCCACCGTCGGCCGAGATCACCCAGACATCCTTGTTGTGGCTGTCGTCGTACTCGCGGCCGGATCGGTCGGACACAAAAGCGATGCGCGAGCCGTCGGGCGACCACTGTGGGTCGGTGTCGTTCCAATCGTCGCCGGAGGTGATCTGCTTGTCCTTGCCTCCCGCGACGTCGACCACCCAGAGATGACTGCGCTTGTCGTCGAACCAACCGGTGTCGTTGAACTTGTAAGAGATGTGCTTGTAGTGCCGGACATCGCTCTTGCGCGCACTGGGCGCTACCTCATCGCTAGGACCGAGGCGGCTGACCGCCACAAAGCGCTTACCATCCGGCGACCATTGAAACGCATTCACGCCGTTCTTGAGGCGGCTCACCACCTGCGCCTCGCCGCCGTCCATGTGCAAGATACAAATCTGCGGACGCGCAGCTTCAGCTGCTACTCCCGTGCCACTAGCGGATTCGCCGGCCGGCGCGTTGCGCGTCGACAGAAAGGCCAGTTCGGATCCATCAGGACTCCAGCGCGGCGCGTTCGAATTGACGCCTTCCGCCGTGAGCCGGCGCGGAGCGGGTCGCCCATCTACGTCCACCAGCCAGATGGACGACACACGCCGATTCCGCTGCTGATCGATCAGCGTAACGACGTAGGCCACCTGTTTTCCATCCGGCGAGATATGCGCATCGCTCGGGAAATGGAAAGCGAAATAGTCTTCCGCAGTCACACCGCGATTTGCGAAAGCAGGCGCGACCAGCGCCACGGCGACAACGAAGGAAAGGACCAGGCGATTTCGATGTAAATACATAACTGGGTTCCAGTTTATCGCACCGGTCCGGTCGGACGCGGCGAGACGATCTCGCTGTTTTGCACGCTGGCCCTTTGTAAAGTTGTGTGAAGTCGCAGCGAAGGTCAAGCCCGGAGTGGAACGTGAGTTGAAATGGCAACGTCCAAACAAGTTTATGAAAACGTGCTTCTCAAGGAACACGCGGGGAATAGTCATGGTACTTTCGCTCAGCGCTGCGATCTCGACCGGTGCATGGGCGCAGCAGTATACGATCAGCACGGTAGCTGGGAATGGCACTGCAAGTTTTTCGGGTGATGGCGGGGCAGCGACGTCCGCCACATTGAACGGACCGATTGGCGTAGCACTGGACACCTCCCAGAATCTTTACATCGCAGATGTAGACAACGAGCGGGTTCGACTGGTCTCCGGTGGAAACATCTCTACCCTGGCAGGGAATGGAACGGTCGGTTACTCTGGCGACGGCGGCGCTGCGGCTAGTGCGGAGATGTTTAGTCCGACGCGGACGGCGGTAGACCGCTCGGGAAACGTTTATATCGCAGACGCCAGCAATGACGTGATCCGGATGGTCGCGCCCGGTGGAAACATCAGCACCATTGCGGGCAATGTCTGCACGGCCACAGAAACCACTCCATGCGGCGCCGGCTATGCGGGTAACGGCGGAGCTGCCACAGCCGCGCAACTGAACTATCCTCTCGGTGTGGTGGTTGATTCCGCGGGTAATTTATACATCGCCGACAGCAACAACAACGTCATTCGAGAGGTGTCGGGCGGAACAATTTCGACAGTGTTCATCTCTGTGCACCTGAACGACCCCGTCGACGTCGCCGTGGACTCAGCAAACAATCTCTATATTGCAGATATCAACAATAGCCGCATCGTAAAGGTAACGTCCGCGGGCGTAGCCACGATCTTTGCGGGCAACGGCACGGCAGGGTTCAGCGGAGATGGCGGCCCTGCATCCAAAGCGCAATTGTCCTATCCAACCGGCGTCGCAGTGGATGGAGCCGGGGATGTGTACATCGCGGACACGCTCAACCAGAGGATTCGCAAGGTGGGGTCAAATGGAACCATCACCACCATCGCGGGCACCGGCCAGCAGGGTTATGCAGGAGATGGTGGACCGGCATCCGTGGCAACGTTCTCCTCTCCACGCGGAATAGCGGTGGACTCATCGGGGACATTGTATGTTGCGGACACGGGCAACAATGTTATTCGGATGCTCGAGCCGCCCAGTCCCGTCATCTCGTCTAACGGAGTGGTCAACGCAGGCAGTTTCGCGCCGGGCATTTCGCCAGGGGCTCTAGCCACCATCTTCGGGAGTAACTTTCTAGCCGTGAAGGCCAGCGCCGGGCTTCCCCTTCCCAGCAGTCTAAGCGGAGTCGAGGTCAGCGTGAGCGGGCAGCTCGCGCCGGTGCTTTATGTAAGTCCAACTCAAGTGAACTTCCAAGTGCCGTGGGAAACGGCAACGGGAACGGCGAATGTTGTTCTGAGCAGGAACGGCGTTTTGAGCAGAGCCGTCACGGTGCCCGTGCTTTCGGCAGCTCCAGGACTCTTCATAGAGTCCTCAGGCGCCGCAGTCGTTCAAAATCAGGATTACACTCTCAATCAACCTTCCAACCCGGCGCCAGCAGGCAGCGTCGTTATTGCGTATTTCACCGGTTCGGGACCGGTAAGCGGGACGATAACCGATGGATTTGCCAGCCCCTCCTCTCCGCTCTTACAATCCACCGCGACCGTCGCCGCCACGATCGGCTCGGCGCCCGCGCAAGTTCAGTTTGCGGGCCTTAGTCCGGGATTTGTGGGGCTCGCGCAAGCCAATATAGTTATTCCGGCTGGAACTGCAACAGGAACTTTTCCACTTACCATCACTATTGATGGGCAGGCGAGTAATTCGGGGACCATCAGTGTGCAGTAATGAGCAAATAACTGGCGCCATCATCGAAAGGCTCAGGATTTTCGGCCGTCGCGGATGTCCTTCAGTAGACGGTGCCCTCGATGTTCCAGTTCAGTTTCGTTGTTGAGGCTCACACGGCCGTCTGGACCTAAGGGACCACGTGGTCGGCATAACATTCCTTTTCGATGATGGGGCCCTCCGGGATAGCTGAAGCGGGAATCATTGGTGCAATGCCCTCGCACCAAGCCGAGACAAAGCCGTCCTTCCGAAGCCCAGTCTCGTTGAATGCAGGCCCCCAATATCCTGAGCGATAAAACCGATACAGTCCTGAGTTTTCCCGTGTTCCCCAGAGCCCCGAATACCGAAGCCATTCCATGCCCGGCCTCGGCGAGGTTTTTTGGCCGAGCATCACCAGCGGTCCGGAGTTTGATACTCTGCCACCGGGCCAACGAACGGAACCGCCGGTCCAGCTCTTGTGCTCAATCCAGTGCGACCTTTTGCTCAGGTCGCTTCCACTCATCAGCATGCTCGTATGGCTACCTTTTTCGCACAATATGAGCGGATGTCCTCCTTCGCTAGTGACGTCGCTCCACGGTCTGGTGACGATATCGCGATGCCCTAACAACCGGATAAGGACAGGAGTGAAGCCAGCCGGCGAGGGCTTGAGAACTACGTGGATCGCTTCCCAATCTCCTCCGTGCGTGCCGAAATCAATGTGAAAGCCCATGAGATAACTGCTGTTGTAAGGGTAGAAGCGCCAGAATTGGAGCGTCACTCCACCTACATCATTGCGATAGGCGTGCACATAGGTGGTCCACGAATCGCTGTTTTCGCCGCCACGCCTTTCATTCTCCGAAACATTGCTCAAGTAAAACGTCGACTTCTTACCGGTGCTCCGAGTTCCTTGCGAATCGATCAGGGCGCCTGACGCGCGACAGCTCGGCCGGACTACGTAAGGAAGCTGCGCGCCGGCCGTCTTCGATATTAGAACCTGCTGAGGGTAGCAGTATTCGCTGAAGTACCACAATTCGGTCTTACCCAGAAATCTCTCCACGGAAGTGGGCAGATTGGCTTCGTCGGCATCGTAGAACAGAATCGGAGCAAACTCGTTGGCCAGTCGATATTCAAGATCGTCCGGAATGCCGTTATTATCCTGATCGGTATGAAAGTAGGAGGCCGCACCGTCGCTTTGACCGCCGGCGCCGCCCAGGACACAGAAGAAGAGCTGGAAGCCGATCGCGAAAGCTGTCCGGTAGGTTCGTTTCGACATGCGCTATTCGTTGCCCAGAATGTGCCGCAGATAGGATTGCCAAATACTTCCGACCGCGTACGCGATGCTGACTCGATTGAGAACGAACAACGATAGGATGCACACCACGGGCGCAGCCAGATAGAACAGAGTGTAGAGTGTGCTATGCCAAATGCTTTGCTCGCTAATCAGCGTAAGAAGGTTCTCGAGATTGGCCTTCCGGCCCGCCCCGGCACGGCGTATGGCAGCGATCCGGCTGCTCTCTTCTCGCGCTGCCTCTTGCGCCTTTCCACTCATGAATAGAAGGTAAATGAGGAGCAGCAAAGCGAAAGCGAACATGTAATTTGCAACCAGAAACTGTCCCCAGCCTCCCAAAGTCGACAAGTCCTCATCCAGAGCGCGCTTGGAGCCCTTCAAAATGTTGGACCACCACGAAAGGACCTCGAGCAGCACACTCACGCCAAGTATTCCAACCAACTGCATCAGGACGCGGTGGATTGGTCCGAGCCCGAAGACTCTGCTTCGGTCGGTGTACGCGAGGTGCAGTTGAACGTAGTGAGAATTTGATGGAAGCACCGAGCGGTAGATTAACCGCAAGATGAAAAGTACTTTCAAGCCGGTCCAGACTCCAAACGTAGTGAAAGACACTTCCAGACCGAGCACGCTAATCATGAAAAGAATGAAGGCCAACCGTTCCAACGGCCGGCCGGAGCGATGGTAATACGGCGCAACAATCCGATATGCGCCCAGCTGATCCATAGAAAGGCCCTGCAGCGGCTCAACTCTCCGGCCTAGCTTGCTCTGAAGCTCAAGCAGCGTGCAGTTCGGGCACTGTAGGGGATAATCAGCAATCCATGGCGCCTGGACATATCCAAACATCACGCTCTTGTAGTCGCTCTTGGGAGGCAGGTACTCGGTTCCCACAATCACGAGGAACGTCACTAAGAAACCTGCCGCGAGCGTAAGCGGGCTCATCCACCGTCGATAGGCTTGAGCGATTAATTCAAGGGCGGTCGGAGCAGGGCGATGAGGAACACTCGCTGGTTGCGAGGCGGTGTCTTGTTCGCGTTTCTGGAATGCACGCCGAAATCGAAGTTTGACTTTTTGGAAGAAGAGCGCGATGGCGCCCGGGGAAATCTCGGGTTGATTCACGATCAATTGATCGCGGACTTCCAGGTTTACGAGAGCCGCCTGCGCTTCCTGCACGAATCCGAGAGCGAAATACAGAAAACAGGGAACAACAAAAAGATACGCGAGCGCACTGTTAAACTCGTACAAATATCCAAAACGCACCATTATCGGAGAAGGTGAATAAGGGCCTTCAAGTGTCACGCTAATGACGCCGGCGTTGCCGAGCACGCTGAGCAGAACCGTGACCAAAGCCCACGTCGAGAAGAATGCCATGAGCCGCACCTGTCGTCCCCCGGCCGGTCCGAGCAAGAAGGTTGCGCCGGCTTCAGTAAGCAGCGGCTCGTCCGGTTCCTTAGTTGTGGGCGGCCGTGGGCGTGGCGTCAAGCCAGCGCCGGAAAACGCGGGAACGTACGTACGAACGGTTGCCTCGATCTCGCTGTAATCGGCATGCGTTGGCTCAATCGGGGAATCCACCCATTTTGCGTGCGACAGGAAAAAGGCGAGCACTTCGACTGGGTCAACTCCGTCCACTCTCACGCCTACGATGGGCTTGGAGCCCGCATCGGCGATTTCCACCTCGCGGCCAACTTGAACCGAGATATTCGTGTTTTCCGTGAGGACGAGAACAAAGCAACGCGCGCTCTGAATCGCGTCGGCTATTGCGAGCGGAACCGATTTGCCGGGCGGTAGATCGTCGGGAGCTATAAAGCAACGTGCACCTCTCCGTTCCAGTTCAGCCAGGAGACTTTGCGCAAACTCCAGATCGCGCGAGGCGTGACTGATGAATACGTCGTAAGCCAGGGATTGCCTCGCCGTGGCGTCCGACAGCGTCTCCGCGGTATCCGTGACGGGCAAGGGCGCTCCGCCTTCCAAGGCCGCGGCCAACTCGTTTCCGAATTCCCGGCTCGAGCGATAGCGATCCTCGGCGTGGAAGGCGAGCGCCTTCATCACCGCTCGTTCGGCTCGCACCGAGAGCTGGGGGCGCAGTACGCGCGGCTTGGAGTAGTCATCCGCCGACTGCAGGGCATAGAGTTGAGCAGCCGTGTGCCCATCAAACGGCTTCTTTCCCGTGAGCAACTCGTAAGCGATCACGCCCAGACCGTAAATATCGCTGGCTGCTTCCGGTCTTCCCATGAGCTGTTCGGGCGCCATGTAACGGAAACTGCCCGCCACGCGAGTGTCACTGGTTTCGAGGAGATTTTCGGCGCGCGCGACGGTGGCAATGCCGAAGTCGATCACTTTCACTCGCAGTCCGCTATGCTCTTCAAGGTTCTGCACCAGAATGTTTTCCGGTTTCAAGTCCCGGTGCCAAACGCCGCATCCATGCGCGGCTTCGAGCGCAGAGCCCACTTGCCGTACAATCGTCGCGACTTGCCCGAAGTCGACGCCGCCCTGGCGAATGAGAAACCGCAGAGGCACCCCTTCGATGTACTCCGTGACCATATAGGACCGCCCATCGGGCGCTTCGCCGGCGTCCGTCACTTGGACGATCCCCGGATGGTTGATCCGGGAAAGAGCTTCGATTTCTCCCTGAAACTTCTTGTGTCGCCAGGTGTCCTCCGCGGATGTCGTTAACAGGATTTTTGCCACCACCGGCTTGCTGTGAAGTTGCAGATCGGCTGCCAGATAGACGATGCCGAAACCGCCCCGCCCAATCTCGCGTTGGAGCACGTACCGGGCGCCCAGAACAGATCCGATTTGAACTGCTTTCGGATCGCGGTCCGAAGCCGTCGACGCTCCGCTCAGCGCCGAAGCGAGTTGATCGCCGAAAATGCCGGCATCCTGAAAACGCTCGGTCGCTTCCACGGAGAGAGCTTTGCGGATGATCGACACGGCTTCCACGGGAACATCCGGCCGCAGCTCCCTAATGTCGTTGAGTCGTGAGCCCGCCATGTTCCCCACCGAAGCCCGGCCCGTGAGCATTTCGCACACGATAACGCCCATGGCGAAAATGTCGCTAGCCGGGGACGGATGGCCGCCAAACTGTTCCGGGGCCATGTAGGCGAAACTTCCGGCGACTCGAGTGGGGTGCGTGGAGCTTTCCAGGCCAGCGTCTCGAATGCTGGCGATGCCGAAATCGATAAGCCGAACGATTTCGCCTCCCGAGGAGGACTGAACCATGATGTTCGCGGGTTTCAAATCACGATGCAGAACGCCGCGCGCATGAGCCGCCGCCAGGGCTTGACCTATCTGGCGGATGATCCGTCCCGCGCGCTCGCGTTCGATACATGCTACGTCGATCAAGGCACGCAGCGTTTTCCCCTCGACATATTGCATGACAATGAAGGGGACGGCGGATGGCGTCTGACCGGCATCGAGAATGCCCACCACACCCGGATGGTCAATTCGGGCTAGGGCCTTAATCTCGTCCTGGAATTTCTTCCGGAACCATTCGTCACGAGGCGCTGAACCAGTCAAGAATTTCACAACGACAGGTTTCTGGTGTAGCCTCTCGTCGTGCGCCAGATAAACGACCCCGAAGCCGCCTTGGCCCAATTTGCGCTCCAGCCGATACCGATCTTGCAACAGCCCATCGGGGAGTTCCGCAACTAATTCGCGACTTTTTTCTTCGCGAGGAACCACTGCCCAACTGGCCGTGGATTGCTGGAGGAGAGCCTCCACCGTATCTACCAGCTCCGGGTCACGCGCTCTGACGTCGTTCAAGATTTGCTGCCGCTCGCCGGGCGCTCGATCCACGACTACATTAAAGAGATCGTTGATTTGTACCCAGCGGGCAGGCGTCATGAATCGTATCCAGCGCGCCTAGGAGCCGGTTTTGGCTAGGTCGTCGCAAGCAGTGCGAACTATTTTAGCGCAATGCTGTAAATGGTTGACGTGTTGGCGCCCTTGTTGGAGCGGGCCCAAGTTGAGACAGCCAGTTATCCCAGTAGGTTTATCGGATGTGGCGTATTTTATTGGAGGCGCGGGTGAGAATCGAACTCACGAATAAAGGTTTTGCAGACCTCTGCCTTACCACTTGGCTACCGCGCCTGAAATGTGAGGCTCTTGGCCGGGCTTGACTGGATTCCTTTCGCACCATACCGCGCAACGGCCGGCGAAGTCAAATCCTTGCCCGTGCTCTCCAGGATAACCGGCAACAGCAGATGCGACGGGAACGGAGGCGCATGATAGACGGTCTGCCGCGCGGTCTTCAGAACCGTCTCGTCCGCAAGCCCGCGGCCGGTGTTGGGATTCCGATCGAAGCGCGGGAAATTGCTGCTTGAAATCTCGACGCGGAGGCGGTGCCCCTTCAAGAACACGTTGCTCGTCACCCCAGCGTCGATCGTAAGTGGATAGATCTCGCCCGGCTGTGCCAGCTCGGCCTTTTCCAGACCATTTCGATAGCGCACGCGTAGGATCCCATCCGTAAGATTGCGCGCCTCCCCGTTCGGAAACACGTCCACCAGCTTGGCGGTGAAATCGGTATCCGGCGCCGTAGTGGAAGCGTACAGAACCATCTGGACCGGTCCGGTTACCTCCAGATCCTGCTTCAAAGCTGCGCTGGTGTAGACCAGCACATCGTTGCGCTGCTCGACGGGCCGCTGATCGATTGGCCCCCAGGGAAAGATTTTCGGATCGCAACAGACCGCGCCGCCTCGGGTCGGCACCGGGTAACGAGGATCGTAAGCAAACTGGTCGGGCTTGTACCTCTTCTTCTCCAGGGTCCATTGAAGCGTGCCGTCGCCCGTCAGGGAGTTGGCGTGGCCTTTGCTCGCCAGATAGAGCGGCGTGTAGCGCGCGCGTGCCAGCGGCCATTCCTGTTCGTCGCGCCAACGATTCACGCCCATGACGAAGATATGGACCGGGGCTTCATCCACTTCGGACCGGACGTTATGCCACATCTCGGGCGAATAGTGTGCCGCACTTTCCGGCATGCCTTTGAGCCAATGATCGAACCATTCGATCTGATAGGCGCGGATGGGAGCCGAAGAATCGCCGCCCAGGTCGATGCCCGAAAACGGAATCGACATATTGTGGGCCCACGGACCGATCATGATCCGATGCTTGTCATCCGCCTTGCCCGCGGACCGATGCAGCGCCGCGAACGCATTCAGATCGCTCTCGACAAAGTTGTCGTACCAGCCGCCCACCGAGAAGACCGGCACGTGAACGCGGTCGATCTTATCCAGAACACTGACGTCTTTCCAGAACGAATCGTAGGTAGGATGATTCAGGACCGTTTGATACAGGCTTATCGTCTGGCGCGTGGCGGCTTGATCGGCGGTGCGCAGCGGAAGATGCAAGATGTAGTCGTTGAACTTCGGCCGCGGAACTCCGGGCGGCGTCAGGTTGAGAGAGAACCACAGCAGCCGGTGTCCCAGCTTGGTAGCGCCGCCGGGCGAATAGAAGCGGTCGAAGTAATCGTCGGAGCCCGAAACCACCGGGAAGATTGCTTTGAGATGCGGATTGTTCAGCAGAGCGACGCGCCACTGCGCGATGCCCAAGTACGAGCCGCCGAGCATTCCAACTCTTCCGTTCGACCAGGGCTGCTCGGCGATCCAGTTCAGCGTGTCGTAGCCGTCTGGGCCTTCCTGCCGGAGAACGTCGAACTTGCCTTCGGAAGCATAGCGGCCGCGCACATCCTGCAACATCACCGCGTAGCCGTGGTCCAGGAAAGAAGAATAGCCGAGCGGCAGGTCGGCTCCCTTTCCGTACGGCGTTCGCACCAGGAGCGTGGGATAGCGGCCGACACCGGCGGGATGGAAAATATTGGCATCGAGATGGATGCCGTCGCGCATGGGAACGCGCGTGTGCAATAACTTCTTATATGCGATGGACGTCGTCGCATTGAGCAACGCCGCGCACAGAAGCAGCGATGAGCTGATTTTCACCACAGTGGTACTGCTAATCCCGTTGCTTTCTATGATAACAGTCTTGAAGAGCCTGCCAATACAGGCGGGCGACGCGCTCGACTGCGTGAAACTCGCGTATGTGCTCGGCGGCACGCTGGCCGATCGATCGAGCGTCTTCGGGAAATTGGGCCAGCCAGACCATGTACCCGGCTAGCATCTCCTCTTCGGCAACGCCTGGGTCGACGCGCAGGCAGGCCGAATCCGGAAAGCGGGAGGTTTCCGACGCCGCGGTCATGATGACTGGCTTGCCGATGCCCATCAGCCGGATGGCGATGCCCGAGGTTTCTCCAGCGGCCGGATAGCGCAGGTTGATGCAGGCATCCACCGCGGCGGCGTAGCGCCAAAAATCGCACTCCTTCGTATATCCGACGCGCAGGATTCCGGCCGAGCCGAGCAACGGTTCCAGCGAGCGCGCCAGATCCGGAGAGACGAAATCGCCGGCGATCAGCAGTGCGACGTCGGCGGCGCCACGCGTGCTCTCGAAGGCCCGCAGCACGGCCGGCAGTCGCTTGGACTCGCGTAGATGTCCGAATACGCCGAAAACAAAGATGTGCGGCGCGTAACCCAAGCTCCGCGCGCAGGCGGATCACATCGGAAGCCGCGGGAAGCGGCGGCGGCTCCCACAAATGGGGAATCTCGTAGATCACCGTGCCCGGAGCGTGTTCGCGCACCAATTCGCCAGCACGTGGATTATGCACGATCACCGCCAGCGAACGCTCCGCAATCCGCCGCAGCAGCGGATAGCGGAAATATTGCGGGTCGGCGGCCGACCGCGCGCGGTGGAGCCACAGATCGCGCGCCATGTCCGCACTCCAGCCGCCGTAGTTGTAGACGAACTCCGCAACGTAATCGGGCTCGCTGAGGCTTCCTAGAAAGAAATGTTGCAGGACTGCGTCATGCAGCACGATGACGCCTGGCGCTTCGAGCGCGCGTTGATAAATGTCGCTATGAAGTTGATTGTTGCCGAGATGATAGAGCGCGATGTCGGCATCACGTTTGTTGACCGCCACCTGTCCCAACGGCTGGAGCGCGCGCAGCAGCGCCGCCGAATAATCGGCCACACCCGTCCGGGCGGGGGGCAGCGGAGAAAAGAAGCCGACCTTCAATCTTTTTTCCGCGGACCGAACAGGGCCGTGCCGACGCGCACCATGGTCGCGCCCTCCTCGATTGCCACTTCCAGATCGTGCGACATCCCCATTGACAGATGCGACAGATTATTTCGCTCCGCTAGCTCGCGCAGCCGCGCGAAATAAGGACGCGAGGGCTCGGCATCGTCCGACCACGGAGGCATGGTCATCAGGCCGAGCAGACGAAGATGAGCGCACTTGCTGATGGCCTCCACCAGCGCAGGTACATCTTCGGGAGCCGCGCCCGCCTTGGCTTCTTCACTCGAAAGCTTCACTTCGATCATGACATCCAGAGGCCGCCCTTCTTCGGCGAGACGCCGGGCCAGCTTGGCAGTGTCCACGGTCTGGATCACCTGGAAAATCTCCGCGGCCTTCTTCGATTTATTGGACTGCAAGTGCCCGATGAGGTGGAATCGCGCGTCCGCGCAACCCGGCAGTTCCGTGCGCTTTCGCTCGAACTCCTGCACGTAGTTCTCGCCGAATTCGCGAAGACCCAGGTCGTAGGCTTCCTGGATGACTGCCGCCGGGAACTTCTTGGTCACCGCGAGCAGGGTGATGTCGGAGCGCTTGCGGCCCGCGCGCGCCGCGGCACCGGCGATTCTAGCTTCCACCTGATCTAATTTTTCTTTAAGCAAAGCTGGTTTTTCTTTAAGCAAAGCTGGTTTTTCGTTCGGCAAAGGACGACAATTAGGGTAACGCAGCCGCTAGCCTGCCACCTCTTCGAAGCCGCCTTCCTTCGAGTCCTGAATCCCGTGATCGAAATCCAACAGACCATCGAGCGCTTTCTCAAAGCCTGCACTGAGCCGGTGTTGTGCGAACCCGGCGAAGAGTCGCTCGTCATCACCGCTGATAATTTCGTGCTGGAATCGCGCAATGGCGTTCTCAGCCTGCAGGCCTGGGATGATCGGCGGAATCTGGTGCGCCGGGTCACCGGTATCGAAGACGAGTCGCACGGAAAACTGGTGCTGCGCATTGAGCGATTCGCCAAGCGCTCCGGAACACTCTCGCTCGTCGATTTGCGGCGCACCGCCGGCCAAAATCTGGAACTCAGAAGCACGCGCCTCGAATTCCGCGAGCTGTTTCGCCGGTTCCTGCGCCGCCAGTTCCCGGCACACAAGATCGCCGAGTTGACCACCGAGGCCGATCTCGAACATAGCCTTTCGCCTGCTTATCCGCGAGCGCTGCTGCGGCAAGGCGCGTCGGCCTGGGCGGCGGTCGGAGCCTCGCCGGATCCTTTCCACTCAGACGGCGCGCTGACCTTTGGGCTGATTTGGCTCGACTATCTTCGTCAACGCGAGCCCGGGCTTGCGATCCACGGGCTGATCCTCTACCTGCCGGCCGGTCGAGAGAAGACCACCTGCCTGCGGCTGTTGTTCCTCGATCCGCGCGCGGCGACGTATGACGCGTTTGTCTACACCCAAGATGCAATCGAGCAACGCGTAGACTTGCGAGACTACGGCAATCTCGATACGCGCCTGGAGCCTTGCCGGCGGCGGCTTCCCTCGCAGTTGGACGGTCTTGTGCAGCCCATCCGCGAACTGCCCGGTGTGGAAATCGTAGATCGCGCCGATGGAGATCTGAGCTTGCGTGTGCGCGGCCTGGAATTTGCAAGAACCGTGGATGGCGAGTTGCTTTTCGGTCTGGAGAAAAAGCGGAAAGCGCGTTCCTCAAGTGGCGGCGAGATCCGGCAGCTCGCCACCGAATTAAGCCGCTTTCGTAACGCCGATGCGGCCGACCGGTTGAATCCGCTGTATCTAAGGAAGCGAGAAGCCTGGCTAGAATCGCGAGTACGAAGCGCAATCGAAGAGATCGATGCTCGATTGCTCGCGGCTCCGATCTACGATCAGGTGCCGGCCTTTGCAGCCGCCGATCGCGGAGTCCTGGATCTGCTCGCGCTGGAGCGAGACGGAAGGCTGGCGGTGATCGAACTGAAGGCGACCGAAGACATCCATTTGCCTTTACAGGCCCTGGATTACTGGATGAGGGTGAAGTGGCATCTCGATCGGCGTGAGTTCACCGCGAACGGCTATTTCCCCGGAACCGAGTTGCTCACTGAGCCGCCTCGCTTGCTGCTGGTTTCTCCCGCGCTCGATTTTCATCCTTCCAACGAGGGCATCCTGCGGTATTTCGCGCCGCACATCGAAGTGGAGAGGATCGGGGTCGGTTTAGAATGGAGGAAGGAGTTGAAAGTGGTTTTCCGCTCCGCCCCTGCATGTCTGTCAAAGTGCTCCAAAACATTCGAGAAGCCATCGGCAATTTAAATCCGGAAGAGATTCGGCGCCACACCGAACGCCCTCTTCGCCTCTTCCTCTACGCTCACAGCGAAAGCGCCTACCGCCAGATGGAGGATTTTCTCGCGCCCCGGCAACTCTCCGCGGCCAGACGCGAGGAAGTCCAGCGGGTGATCTATCGGGCTTCCGAACACGCCTATCCTTCCCAGAATTACGACCTCGAGATTTACTTTGAGGATTCGCCAGTCGGCGAATTGGGCCGCACGGACCGCGTGTTTGCTTTTCGCGCCGATGCTCCCCAGCAAACCGTGCATGATGTGCTGTCCCGCCGGCCGGATCTGGCCGTTCCGCTGGCACTGCACGTTCACCCTTTCCGGGAAGAGGTGTCGCGGCGAATGGTGAAGAAGGTCGCGAAAGAGAATGCGATATTCGCGCTGGCCACCGCGGTCCCGGATATTGTGCCCTTCGTATCGCTTCCCTGGGCCATCGGGGAATTTGCGTCCGACACGGCCTTTCTTACGGCCAATCAGATCAGAATGGCTTTTCTACTGGCGGCGGCGAGCGATCGCAACGTGGGTTATCGGGAGCAGAGCAGCGAGATTGCGTCAATCGTTTTGGGTGCGTTCGGCTGGCGCGCGCTGGCGCGGGAATTGGTGGGGAAAATTCCCATGGGCGGCGGATTGATTCCCAAAGCCGCGATCGCTTATGCGGGAACCCGCGTAGTGGGTCTGTCGCTCGAGCGCTTTTATCGCGTCGGCTCTGCTTACACCCGCGAGGAACGGCGTCAAGCCTACGTCGATGCGCTGGAGCGCGGCAAAACTTACGCTGCGTCGGTGCTCGACGGCCTTAGACTTCCCGGTCGCTAAAAAGATTTTCGCCCCAACCTGCAAAAGCCTACTGGATTCGCGCAGCCTTTTCGTGTAAGCTGGCAAAGAAAAGGCGAAACCATGAATTTGACACTAGGGCTTTCAGGCAGTAGCGGGATCGCGGCGCGAGGCGGCATTGAGACTTCGGTAGCGCACTTCGAGAAATGGATGGCCGATCCGGATTCGCCGATTCGGGCCATCCGGCATCAGGCGGCCCGCGAGGGCGAGTATGCCGATATACCACCGGAAGTGGCGCCCGCGTTGCGTCAGACGCTTTGTTCACGCGGTATCCCGCGGCTCTACACGCATCAAGCCGAGGCCTTCCGGCTGTGCGCCGAAGGTAAGAACGTAGTGGTAGTTACGCCCACGGCAAGCGGCAAGACGTTGTGCTACAACCTGCCGGTATTGCAGAAGATGATTGAGGATCCGGGCGCGCGCGCGATGTATCTTTTCCCGACTAAGGCGCTGGCTGAGGATCAGCTCCACGAATTCCAGGCGGCGGTGGACTCAATGGGCTCCGAAATCCGGGCGTTCACCTACGACGGCGATACTCCCCAGGATGCGCGGCGCGCCATTCGCGAGCGCGCCAACGTAGTGCTGACGAATCCCGATATGCTGCACAGTGGCATCCTGCCGCATCACACCAAGTGGGCGAAATGTTTCGAGAACCTTCGCTATGTAGTGATCGATGAATTGCATTATTACCGCGGCGTGTATGGCAGCCACCTGGCAAACCTGCTTCGCCGGCTGCGGAGGATCTGCGAGTTCTATGGCTCGACGCCGCAGTTCATCTGCTGTTCGGCGACCATCGCGAATCCCAAGGAGCTGGCCGAGGCGCTGGTGGAATCGCCGTTTGACCTTGTGGACCGCAACGGCGCGCCGAGCGGCGAGAAGTATTTCGTCTTCTACAATCCGCCGGTGGTGAACCGGGCGCTCGGAATCCGGCGCAGCTATCTGCACGAGACGCGCCGGATCGCTACGGAATTTATCGAGCGCCACCAGCAGACACTGGTGTTTGCGAACAGCCGGCTCGCTACCGAGATCCTGCTGAAGTACCTGCGCGACGCCTGCGAGCGCGGTCCAGTGCCGGGCGACACGGTGCGCGGCTATCGTGGAGGCTACCTGCCGCGCGAGCGGCGTGAGATCGAGCGCAAGCTGCGGGATGGAGAGATTCGCGCCGTGGTGGCGACCAATGCATTGGAGCTGGGCATTGACATCGGATCGCTGGACGCGGTAATCATGGCCGGATATCCGGGATCGATCGCGTCGTCGTGGCAGCGCGCGGGCCGTGCCGGGCGGAGGCAGACGGCGTCTCTCGCGGTGATGGTCGCTTCCAGCGCGCCGCTGGATCAGTACATCATCGAGCATCCCGAGTATTTCTTCGAGCGCTCGCCCGAGCACGCGCAGATCAACGCTGACAATTTGGAAATCCTGATCAATCATTTGAAATGCGCGGCGTTTGAGCTGCCGATTCGCGATGGGGAGAAGTTCGGGCCGCATGATCCGGCGGAATTATGCCGCTTCCTGGCCGACGAGGCCGGGTTGCTCCACCACTCGGCGGGCTGCTGGCATTGGACCTCGGACACCTATCCGGCCGATGCCGTGAGTCTGCGCGCGGTGTCGAGCGACAACTTCGTCGTGGTGGACATCACGGGCGAGCATCAGGTGATCGCGGAGGTGTCGTTTCCTCTGGCGCTCGAGACACTGCATGAAAAGGCGATCTACTTGCATGAAGCCCGGCAGTACCAGGTGGAGCGGTTCGATTACGACGGGCGGAAGGCGTACGTACGCCGCGTGGACAGCGATTATTTCACCGATGCGATCGATTATACGCAGGTAAAGGAGCTGGAGGAATTCGAATCGCGCGAAGTGAATGGCGCGTGGGCGGCGCATGGCGATGTGCGTGTGAACACGCAGGTGGTGGGCTTCAAGAAGGTGCGGTTTTATACGCTGGAAAATGTCGGTGCGGGGAATTTGTCAATGCCGGAGCGAGAGATGCAGACCACCGCGTTCTGGCTGCGCTTTCCGGAGAGCTTTCTCGCGCGCTTTCCGGATTTGACGCCCACCGAGAAACAAAACGGGCTCACAGGCCTGGCGAATGTCTTGCAGATCGTCGCAGCTTTGCTGTTGATGTGCGATCCGCACGATCTGGGGATTGCGATCGCCGAAGACATTTCGAAGGGTGCGCGGAGCTTTGAGCCCGATCTGTTTCTGTTCGACAATTATCCGGGTGGAATCGGGCAGAGCCAGCCACTGTTCAAGCTCACGTCGAAATTACTGGCGGGCGCGATGGACGTACTGCGGTCGTGCAGTTGCGAGGCCGGGTGTCCGGCGTGCGTGGGACCGGTGGGGGAAGTGGGCGAGCGGGGCAAAGAAGTGGCGCAGCGGATTTTGAACGAGCTGGCGAAAGAGGAAGTGCTACAGGGCGGCGTAGCGGGTTAGAACCACGTTCGACTCTTGGAGAGCGGCGCGGACTTCCGGGCTGGTAAGAGCGTCGAGTTCCCGGCGCCGGCTGGCTTTCAAACGGGTGTGAGCGCGCTCGAGCTCAGCAGTGCAGAATCCGGGATGGCACATGAACTCGGTGACCCCTTCCGGGAGCCGGCGAATCAGCTTCGCGAGTCGAGCGGCATCATAGCGTCCGGTGATCACGAAGCCCGCGAAATGGTCGGTGGTGCGGCAGCCGTGACGTGTCAGAACTCCCTGCAAAGGACTCGCCAGCGGCCGGCGGACCCAGGGGATCTTGAATTCCTCGGCCAGGCGAGCGACGGCCGCCAGAACTGGAGGCAACAGATGAGTGTGCTTGTGCGTATCCAGGTGAGTGGGCCGGATGCCCGCGTCCACCACCTTACCGATCTGGCGGGCGAGTTCATCGTAGATCCGGATTCGCCACAGCGACGCCACTAGACGTGCCACCGTTGCGGGATAGCCTTCGCTGCCCACCAGCACCAGATGGACCCCGACGTCCAGCTGTGGATTCTCGCGCGCCAGACCGACCGCGTGATCGAACGCCGCCCCGGTGGCCATCAACGTGGTCGCGGTAAGAATCCCTTGTCGATGCGCGTGCACAATACCCTCGTTGACATCGCGCGTAAAGCCGAAGTCATCGGCATTCGTGATGAGGTATTTCAAAACAGGCCGAGCTTGATGCGCAGAAACTTCTTCGGGTTGGCCCGGAAATCTTGCATGAGCCCATGCATCTCACGCGTGGCTCCGCTCAGATTGTCGTACAGCTGCGGGTTGACCAGCAGCTGCCCGATGGTGCCTTGTCCGGAGTTGACCTTGTCGATGATCAGGTCGAGCTTGGCGATGGTGTCTACCAATTGTTTGTGGAGCTCGTCGCTCTTCAGCAGCTTTCCGGCGGTGCCTTGTCCGGCATTCAGGTCCTGGATGATCTTGTCAGCGTCGGCGATGGTTTTGTGAAGCTCATCGTAGACTGCCGGATCATTCAGGAACTTACCGGCCGCGCCCTTCCCTTCCTGCAGCCCTTGGAGCATGCTGTCGACGCGGGCCATCGCTTTGCGGAAATCGTTATACGCTTCCGGACTGTAGAGCAGTTTTCCAAGCGTGCCCTGGTCGCTGTTCAGCGCGTCCGCAAGCTGCTTGACCTCATCGACGATCTGCAGGAAATGGTTGTAGAGCGTCTCATCTACCAGCAATTTGCCGATGCTGCCTTTGCCGGACTCAACAATTCCAGTGATGCGGTCAATGCGCTCAACAATGACATTCACCTTCTCGACTGTGCCTTGCAGAGCCGTCAACACGGCATAGCCTTGCTGCACCACGTTCTCGAATTCCGCGGTATTGAGGCTGGGGATTTCCTGGCCGGAACGAATCGTCATGTCGCTCATACCGGACCTGATGTTGATGTATTTGGTGCCCAGGATGTTGGCGGCGCTGATGGAGGATACCGAATCGACAGGAATGGATTTCAGGGAATGCTCCGGGATTTCCATTTCGATGCGCACCAGGCGCCGAGGATCCTTGGAACCGGAGAGGTTGATCGACTTGACCTTGCCGACCGGGATGCCATCCAGGTTGACGGGAGCGCCGAGAGTCAAGGCTGCGGCGTCCGACAGATAGGTGTAAACAACAGCCTTGGATTCAAAGATGTTGGTCTGGCCGGTGATCAGAAAGATCAGGATCGCCAGAATGGTCATCGACGCGATGGCCAGGATGCCCGCCTTGAGCCGCGCCCACTTCGCCTTAGTCTGAATCGCCATGGGATACCGAATGTTTGGGCACGAACTTGGAGATATAGGAGTCGCGCGAGGCCTCTAAGTCGGCTTGGACGCCCTCAAAAATGAGACGTCCCTCCTTCATGACCATAAAGGTGGTGCGAGTCGGATTTGAGCCATCGTGGTTCCCAGCCCCGTTTCCGGAAACCGGCTCCAATTGTCCATTGCTGCGATTGTAGCGAAAATTGGCCATGAGCTGCCCGTCCTGATAACGCTGCGTGACAATCAGGCTGGCGCTGTTCTTGGAATCTCGCTCCTTGGCGATCAAAGCCATGATCGTATTGGCGGTGATGGGATCCAGGCCGGCGGTGGGAGAATCGTAGAAAACCAGCGGCGGCTCGCTGACCACCGCGCGCGCGATGCCGACGCGCCGGCGCATTCCGCCCGAGAGTTCGCTGGGAAACTTGTCGAGGGTGTGCTGCAGTTCAACGAATCGAAGCGCGTCCTCCACCTTAGCATCGATCTCGCTCAACGGAATGTCGTGCACTCGCCGGTTGACCAACGGATAGGCTACATTCTCGGCGACGGTGATCGAATCGAAGAGGCCGCCCTCCTGAAACAGCACGCCCACCCGGCTGCGGATTTCGAAGAGTTCGCGTTCCGCCAATCCCGTGATATCGCGGCCGAATAAATAAATGTGCCCAGAATCGTGCTTGATGAGGCCCAGGCAGGCCTTTAGCAGCGTGGTCTTGCCGCTGCCCGCTGCGCCCAGCACGACGCGCGTCTCCCCGGCGCCCATCTGGAAGGAGATTCCCTCCAAGGCCACCACCTCATCGAAACGAACGCTGACGTTTTCAACGCGCAACAGGTCGTCGGCGGCGGACGTGTGGGGAGCCGTGCCCATCACTGCAGATTCACAAAGATTCGAGTTAAGACCGCGGTAATGACGAACACCCACACCGAAGCGACAACCACTGCCTTAGTGGTGGATAGGCCGACGCCTTGCGTGCCACCCGTGGTGTTGAGCCCATAAAAGCAGCCGACCACCGAAATGACGAAGGCGAAGACGAAAGGTTTGAGGAGGCCCTGGACGATGTCGTTATACTCCAGAACCTGGTAGGCGCTGGTCCAATATTGGGAGGTCGTCAGCCCGATCGAGAGTCTGGCGATCACGTAGCCGCCGAAGATCCCCACGAAGTCCGCGATGATGGTGAGCAGGGGCAGCATGACACAGGTGGCGATCATGCGAGGAGTCACCAGCTTCTGAATCGGGTCGGTCCCCAGAGCGCGCATGGCGTCGATCTGCTCGGTGACCCGCATGGAGCCGAGCTCGCTGGCGATGCCGGAGGCGTTGCGGCCGGCCACCAGCAGCGCCGTCAGCACCGGGCCAAGCTCCCGCACCAGGGTGATGGAGACGATCTGTCCCACTTGGTCGGTAGCGCCGTATTGCGCAAGCGCCCGCGACATTTGCATCGTGATTACCAGACCGCTGAAAAACCCAGTCAGGATGACGATAGGCAGGCTCCCGACGCCGATGTTATCCATCTGGAGAGCGATGTCGTCGGAGTAGTGGGGAGAGCGGAATACGTTTCGAATAGCCCGTCCAGCCAGGATATAGAAGTCTCCGAGAGCTGCGACGGGCGGCTTCAGGAAATCGAGCAAACCGGCTCCCTCATTTCACCGATGCTACCATAAAAGGGTTCATTTTCCCGACAGCGGGATGCACGCGAATGGAAGCAAATGAGTGCCGCTCGGCGCTGTATTCGCTCTTGCTTTGTCTCGCGTTGCCGGCGCTCGGTCAGGTGAGCGTCCGGCAGGACATCCTTTCCCTGCCAACGTATGAGGAAGCTTTTCCCGACACAATTCCGCCGTTCCCGGTATTCTCACCCGGTGATCCGCAAGTGTATCCGTACACCATGCGGAACGGATTCACGAAGAAGCGCTTCGATCATGAATGGCGGGCGCTGCGGCTCGAAAATGAGTATCTGAGCTGCATCGTGCTGCCGGATTTGGGTGGTCACCTTTACTCGTGCAAAGACAAGTTAAATGGCCAGGAGATGTTCCACGCCAACCCGTCGGTGAAGAAAGCCGCTGTTGGACTCCGAGGGTCCTGGGTTGCCATGGGCATCGAGACGAATTTCCCGGTGGGGCACACCTGGAGCACCGTCTCGCCCGTCGACTTCGCCACAGTCCAAAATCCCGATGGAAGTGCGTCGATTTGGGTCGGAGACATCGATCGCGTGGATGAAATGCAGTGGCGAGTGGAGTTCGTACTGCGTCCGGGCTCCTCGGTTCTCGAGCAGAATGTGTACTTTGAGAATCGCAGCGAAATCCGGCATCGATACTATTGGTGGAACAATGCCGGAATCGCGCGGGTCGACGACAAGACGCGATTCATTTACCCAGCTCATTTGGTAGCCACGCATGGCCGCACCGAGATCGACACCTGGCCGGTGAACTCGGCCGGCGTGGACATGAGCGTGGTGGGCAATCACAAAGATGGCGGCGTCGCTTTGTTTGCGTACCAATCTCACGAGCCTTTCATGGCCATCTACCATCCGTCGCTGCGCACTGGGACCGCGCATTACGCCGATGCCAAGCAAGTGCCAGGCAAGAAAGTATGGTCGTGGGGACGGGAAGGCGACAAGTGGGCGGCGACCGAGTTGTCCGACAACGACACCAGTTACATCGAAATGCAGGCCGGCGTTTTGGAAAATCAAGAGACCTACGAATTCCTCGAAGCGGCTGAAACGCGGAAGCTCAGCGAATACTGGATGCCGATACGAGAGTTGGGCGGAGTGTCCCGCGCCAACCTGGAGGGCGTGTTGAACCTGGCGCGAAGCCCCGATACGAACGGGCGCATCCAGCTGGTTATAGAGTTCAATGCGAATCACAAAATCCCGGGCGCCAAGTTGCGAATAATGGATGGCGCGAACGTCGTCTTCGAAGAGAGCGCAAACCTAGACCCGGCTGTCACGTTCACTAAGAACCTGAAGGGCTTGGCTCCGGCGCCACAATACACCTTCCGGTTGGTGGACCGGGCAGGCCAGGTTCTGCTGACCCACACCGAGAATCAATATGACGCTCTATCGGCGAAAGACGTGAAGCTGGGCGCGCAGCCAAGCTTCAATCCGAAGCAGGAAAATCTGAATACCGCAGCCGATTTCCTGAAGCTGGGACAGTTTAATGAACTGCAGGGCCATCCCGTATTTGCCCGCTTCGCCTACCGGCAGGGAGTCCAGCGTTTTCCGGACGACGCGGATGTGAATCGGGCGATGGGACGGCTCGATTTGGCCGAGAACCGGTGGGAAGATGCCGCGAAGGAGCTGACCCGCGTGAAAACAAGCGCGGCGGATGACGGCGAGATCCACTATTATCTTGGCCTCGCGTATGCGGAGCTCGGAGACGATGCCAAGGCTCGCCCGGAGTTCGAATCTGTCAGCGCACAACATCCGTTGCATGCGGCCGCTACCGAGGCTCTGGCAGGTCTGTTGGCTCGCGCTCGAGATCATGCCGGTGCATTGAAGCTGATTGAGAGCCTTCTCGCGGCTCATCCGGATATGCTGCGAGCGGGTGAGATGGAAGTGGCGTTGCTGCGGCGGCTCAGCCAACCAGAGAAGGCACGGCAGCGGCTGGCGGCCTTGCGGTTGATGGACCCAACGAACTCGGCGCTGCGTTACGAGCAGGCCAGGCTCGGGCAAGACGATCCGGCTCTATGGCCGCATCTGGGCGCCGATCCCGAACGAGTGCTGAACCTGGCGGTCGGGTATCTGCGCCTGGGTTTCTACGATGACGCGCTGGCTTTGCTGAGCCGCAAATACCCGCCGCCGTTGGATATTCTCGCATCGGAACCGGGAGCCGTGTTGCCACAGAATTATCCGTTGGTGGGCTACTACCGCGCTTACTGCATGATGAAGCTAGGCCTCGCTCCTTCCAAAGACCTGGACGAGGCCTCGGCTGATCTCACCGGGTACGTCTTCCCCAGCCGGCCTTCGACATTTCCGGTCTTGCGATATGCGCTTCAGCAGAATCCTTCCGATGCGACCGCGCTTTTTTTGCTCGGCGAGCTTTATCTGGCGTCCGAGGATGTGGACCAAGCCATCGGGGCGTGGCAGCAGGCCCGCGGCGTTGGATTTCGCAGGCCGGAGCTTTACCGGGATCTGGGCCGCGCTCTGTTGGATCTGAAAAAGGACGCCAAATCGGCGATGCTGGTCTATCAGGAAGGATTGAAGATCGCGTCCAGCGATCCTGAACTCAAAAAAGGTCTCCAAGGCGTTTATACCCTCGCTTCTGGGACAAACCTGGCCGCCGGCTCAAATCCTGTTTCGGCGCCGGCCGTAGGACCGGCGACCAACATCAAGGCCGACCTATCCTCTCCGCAAGCAGCCGCGAAGTACGCGCTCGGATTGTTGGCCGATGGACATCTTGACGACGCAGCCGCGGTGTTCCAAGCGGCGAACTTTACCGGCGAGAAGCAGGATCAATTCGTTCGTGAAGCGTACATCGAGATTCACGTGCAGCGAATTGCGGCTCTCGGCGCGCGGCAAAAAATGCACTGACGCTATAACCGCCGAAGACCATCTTGGCGATGAAGACCCGAACCTGCCGTTCACTTTCCACGGTTTCGGGCCGATTCTAAAAGGATTACGCGTCCAGTACGATCTGGCCGGATTGGAAGCCCAGTGCGGGCGTGAGAAGGACGCGAAAAAAATTTTAGCGAAGCTCGCCAAATCTTCTAAAGAGGTATCCGATCCGGATTTTGTAGTTCCTATTCTCGCGGCCGCCAGAATCGAATCCACGGTGGAGCTGAGGGCGCGGATCGACACGGCGCTCGATCAAGTGCGGGCCGCGCTCCCCAGCAGCGCGGATCGTCCAACCTTGCTCTATTCGCAGGGGATGTTGCTGCGCGCGGTGGGACGCGAAGGGGAAGCGCAGAAATCGCTGGGCGAGGCGTTGGCTTCGAATCCCCCGGGCATGGTCGGCTATCTCGCGCTGAAGGCCCTGCGGGAAAAATAAGCCTATAACCTCACGACTTTTGGCGATGGATATTTCTTCAGCGCATTGCGCGTGTCTACAATCAAGCGCGCATTCTTAACGATAGACGGGTAGTCGAACTTTGCATGGTCAGTTACAATCACCACGCAATCGGCCTCGGAAGCCATGGCATTGGGATCTTTCGCGGTCAGGTCGTGGCCGTCCAGGCGAATTTTCGGAACGAACGGATCGCTGTAAGTGACTCGTGCGCCGCGCCGTTCGAGCAGAAGAATAATGTCCAGCGCCGGCGACTCCCGGACATCATCAATGTCGCGTTTGTAAGCCACACCTAAAATATGAACGTGCGAGCCTTTCACCGGCTTGGTGTGATCGTTCAGAGCATTCTGGATTTTGTCGACGACGAAGTGTGGCATCTGCCCGTTGATATAGCCGGCCAACTCGATGAAGCGCGCTTCGATCCCGGCCTGCTTAGTTTTCCACGACAGATAGAATGGATCGATGGGAATGCAGTGGCCACCCAGGCCTGGTCCGGGATAGAAGGGCATGAAGCCGAAAGGCTTGGTGGCTGCGGCATCGATCACTTCCCAGACGTTGATGCCCATCCGGTCGCACATGAGAGCCATTTCGTTTACCAAACCAATATTGATCATGCGGAATGTGTTCTCGAGCAGCTTTACCATCTCGGCCACGCTGGTGGAGCTGACCGGAACTACGGTCTGAAGCGCCTGGGAATAAAACAGGGCGCCTAGTTTGGTACAAGCCGGCGTGATCCCGCCGACCACTTTGGGGATATTGGATGTCTGGTACTTGGGGTTCCCCGGATCGACGCGCTCCGGAGAAAAGCACAGGAAGAAATGTTCGCCCACCTTCAAATCCGGGCGTTCCAGCATCGGCAGAACCAGCTCATCGGTGGTTCCGGGATAGGTAGTGGACTCGAGAATCACCAGCTTTCCGGGGCCGAAATATTTGGCTGTCTCCTGAGTCGCCGAGACGATAAAGCTCATGTCGGGGTCTTTGGTCTTGCGCAGCGGAGTCGGGACGGCGATGTTGATCGTATCGAGATCGGCCACCACCGAGAAGTCGGTAGTCGCGCGAAACTTCTTGGTTGCCACCATGGACCGAAGAGTCTCGGCCGGGACATCCTGCACATAGGATTCGCTGCGATTCAGCTTCGCGACCTTATCTTCCAGCACGTCGATTCCCGTGACCGAGAATCCGGCCTTAGCGAATTCCATGGCGAGCGGCAATCCGACATAGCCCAGCCCGATGATTCCGACGCGGGCGGCGCGGGTCTTAATTTTGTCCTCGAGAATGGCCGCGGTGGTTTGTGAAGCAGTCTGCATACGATCTGTAATGAGTTTACCCTGTCAGCCCTGGGGTACGAATGCTCAGGGGTAAACTGTTCCTTGTGCGTCACGTCTTTGTCTACGCTGATTCGCTTACCTGGGGAATTATTCCTAACACGCGTAAAAGGCTGCCCTTCGACGAACGTTGGCCTGGTGTCCTGGAGAATAAATTGACCGGTCTTGGCCACCACTTACGAGTAATCGAAGATTGTCTGAACGGCCGGCGCACAGTTTGGGAAGATCCGTTCAAGCCAGGCTGCAATGGCCTGGAGGGTTTGGCACAACGCATCGAGATGCATTCACCTCTATCGCTGGTAATCCTGATGCTGGGAACAAACGATTTTCAGTTTTCGCATCCCTACAATAACGCGTGGTCAGCGGCGCAAGGAATAGCCACCTTAGTGAACGAAATCCGGAAAGCGCCGATAGAGCCTGAAATGCCGGCGCCTCCGATTCTGGTTGTATGCCCGCCGCCGATTCGGTCCCCACAGGGCATCCTAGCCGTGAAGTTCTCTGGCGCGGAGCAGAGGTGTCAAGGTCTGAGTGACGCTTATCGCACAGTCTGCTGCGATCTCGGGTGTCAGTTTTTCGACGCGGGGAGTGTGACACCTGCCAGCCTAGTGGATGGCATTCATCTCGATCGAGACCAGCATTTGGCGCTAGGCGGGGCGTTAGTGGACGTGGTGGCTCCCATCTTGTCGGCCAGGTAATCTAAGCCTACGAATAAAGGTTAAATTCCTCCTCTCGTAGACCGATATGCATAAGTTAAGGAGCTTAAAGATGATCAACCCCGTATCGAACTTGACGCAAGCCCAACCTGTGGCTCCATCCACCAAGCAATCGACTCAAAAACCGGCTCAGCCGGCGCCAAAGCCCGCCGCCGGCTCAGATGCCGTTAACTTAAGCAACGCGGCCCAAGTCATGGCGGCCACTTTGAAGGAAGCCAGAGAGACTCCCGCTCAGACTGCCAAAGAAGCCCAGGGTGGCGACCTTCAGGCTCGCAGGCTACTCGCAAAAGAGGCAGCCGCCAAGCCTGCCGCCAAGTAGTTGCGTTCCGCTCACTGAAAGTTTTTGATCAAGCCTCCCGGCTTGCCGTGCCATACTTAAATCTGGAGTTTTGGGGCATTGAACTCGGAGAATCCAACGCAAGTTGCCGTGCTCGGTCTGGGTTACGTCGGATGCGTGACGGCGGCCTGTTTGGCGAGCCTGGGACATCGCGTGCTGGGCATCGATCGCGATCAACACAAGGTAGACAACGTTGTCCAGGGCCGTGCTCCTTTTTACGAGCCTGGCCTGGATGAACTGGTCCGGCAAAACACCGCCGCGGGACGACTATCGGCCTCCAGCTCGGCGGATGGGATTGCGGATGCCGATATCGCGCTGCTCTGCGTCGGTACGCCCTCGGAAAAAAACGGGAATCTGGGCTTGGGGCAGTTGCGGCGCGCTATCGAAGAGATTGCCGCCCGGGTTTCAAGGCGCTCCAAGCCGCTGACTATCGCCATCCGCAGCACGGTCTTTCCCGGAACCTGTGAAGAAGTAGTGTTGCCGGCTTTCGCGGGCCACGGCGCTGTCGCAGTGGTCTCTAATCCTGAATTTCTGCGGGAAGGTTCCGCAGTCAAGGATTTTATGGAGCCCTCCCTGGTGGTGGTCGGCGGATCGGACTCCCCGGCCGTGCGGCGGGTGGCTGATCTTTATGCGCCTCTGGGCGTGAAGCCTTGCCTGGTCTCGCTGCGTACCGCCGAGATGATCAAATACGCCTGTAATGCATTTCACGCACTAAAGATCTCGTTCGCCAATGAAGTGGGCGCGTTAAGCGAGAGCCTTGGTATCGACGCTCACGAAGTCATGAAAACGCTGTGCGAGGACGTGAAACTGAACGTTTCACCCGCCTATCTGAAGCCTGGATTTGCATTCGGCGGCTCCTGTCTGCCCAAAGACCTGCGCGCATTAACTTATCGGGCCGGCCAGTTGGATTTGAAGCTTCCGCTCCTCCAGTCCGCTCTCCCGAGCAATGAACAGCATCTGCAGCGGGCCATCGAAGCGGTTTTGGATCTACCGGCCAAGCGGATAGGCGTTATCGGACTGGCTTTTAAAGAGAACACCGACGATCTCCGCGAGAGCCCGGTGGTGACGCTGCTCGAGCAACTCATCGGAAAGGGACGGGACGTAAAGGTTTTCGATCCGCATATCCGTTTGGATGAAATTTACGGCGCAAATCGAAACTTCATCCTCGAAAGCATCCCGCATATCGGCCGCTTGCTGGTGAGCAACGTGGATCAGATTCTGATCTGGGCCGACCAACTGGTGCTGGCTCAAAAACAAGATGCAACAATAATGGAGCGTATTTCGGCGAGAGGCCTGCCGACGGTGGATCTGGTGCGGGGCTCTCTGAAAGCGTCCGTGGCAAGCTCCGCTCTGTCTCCAGCCGGGGATTAGCCCATGCTTTATCCCTACGCTGTGTTTCTAATGCTTTACCTGGAGGGAGCCGATAGCATTAACGATAGGATTGGCGCAGACAACGGCACTCGAGCCTGGTTTTTCGCGCACAAGAAACGTGCCGTGCGGTCTGGCGTCCTTTAACAAGCGGTCCAGATGATCCGGCTGTTCAGAGTCTTCATTCCCACCAGTGTGGTTGCTCTACTGGTTTCGGAAATCATCCTTACCTACACCTGCTACGTCGTGGCGACATTCCTCATGATGGATGTCGCTCCCGAAGTGTTCCTTATAGACGATAATGGTTGGCTCCGCATCGCCATCGTGGTGGGTTGCCTCATGTTCGGCATTTACTTCCACGACCTGTATACCCAGTTCCGAATCCGGTCCAGAATCCTGCTGTTCCAGCAGGTGATCGTCGTGGTGGGCGTCACCTTCCTGACGCAGGCCTTGTTGGTTTACCTGAGGCTTCAGGACCTCATCCTGCCCACCTGGGTCATGATCACTGGTAGCGCACTCACGCTGGTTCTGCTGCCCGCCTGGCGAATTCTCTTCAGCACCGTGGTCATGAAGGCCATGGGCTCGGAACGTGTGCTTTTTCTGGGAACGTCGTCGGTGTCCCAGGAGATCGTGCAGTATCTGACGGAGCATCCCGAGACCGGCCTGACCGCCGTCGGATTTGTCGACAACCTGGACAGCGGCGCCGAGATCGCCGGCGCCAAACTTCTGGGCCGGATCGCGGACCTCGCCACCATTGTCGGCCAGTTCCGGCCGGATCGCATTGTGGTTGGGATGGCGGAGCGCCGGGAACGTCTGCCCGTGAACCAGCTTCTGGAATTGCGTCTTTCCGGCATCCACATCGAAGATGCTTTGACCACCTACGAAGCCACCTTCGGACGCATTTCCACTCGTGAACTCCGTCCTTCTCAGTTGATCTTTTCCGCCGAGTTGGGCCCGAATCCGAACCGGGTCCTGTTGCAGTCGGTTTATTCGATGACCATCGCGTTCGTGGCGGCCGTCATTGCGTTGCCGGCCATGGCGCTGGTCGCTATTGTGGTGAAACTATCCTCTCCCGGACCGGCGCTTTATCGGCAGAAGCGGGTAGGCAAGAGCGACGTTCCCTTCGTACTTTATAAATTCCGGTCCATGTATGCCGATGCCGAGGCCGAGAGCGGCGCGGTGTGGGCCAAGAAGGACGATCCGCGGATCACGCCCGTGGGAAGATGGCTCCGCAGGCTGCGGCTGGATGAGCTGCCGCAGTTGTTCAATGTTCTGAAGGGCGACATGTCAGTGGTCGGACCGCGGCCGGAACGTCCCGAATTCGTCGCCGAGCTGGAGCGCAGGATTCCCTATTACCGCCAGCGGCATTGCATCAAGCCTGGAATCACCGGCTGGGCGCAGATCAATCACAAATACGGTGATACCATCGAGGACACCATCATCAAGCTGGAGTACGATCTTTACTACATCAAGAACCTGACTCCCGCGCTGGATGCCTTCATAATGTTCCACACCGCGAAAGTCATGCTGCTGTCGCGGGGATCGCAGTAGCAGCGCTTATCTTAACAACAGAAAGGGTGAAAATGAATTTCACTTTGGCAGGGATGCGCTGGATCGGCGCAGGGCTTCTCGTCCTGGTCGTAGCCGGCGTTTGTGGGGCACAGCAAGGATTTCCATTGCGGCCGGGCGACTGGGAGAGCACGACGAAATCCGAAGGAATGACGAACCTACCATAGCCCACTTCTGCTTGAATAACGAAACGTGGATCAAGGCCTTGACACAGAATCCCGCCTACAACTTACCGTCACATCCAAGGGCGCCAGCTACCAAATGGTTTGCTCGATTAGAAACCTTGAAATGAAGGGCCAGGTCAATTTGACCTATGACGGAATGGAGCACATGACTGGCAAGGCGTCTGTCACAGCAACGGCCAGCGGAAAAACTACGAACGCGCAGTCCCTGACAGAATATCGCTGGAAGAGCGCAACCTGCACTTCCGCCGACGTCAACCTAAAGAAAAAGACACCCTAACAGCTACTGAAATCTCGGACTGAACAGCGGATCCGTCTCCGGCGACAATAACACCCACAGAGCATACACGCCCAGCACCGTGCCCAGCGGGAAGTTCAATAGCTCGATAATCGCGATCACCGTTCCGATGGACCGTGCCCAGGGACGATAATTGAGCAGTCCCACGCCCAGAGCGATGGTCGGCAGCATGAGAATCAGCAGCAGCGCCATCCAGCCGGTCACTGTATACCCGATTAATGGCCCATAGGCCGCAGCGGTCGTCGGGCCGGCGAAAAGCCCAAAAAATATGATGCTCGCCAGCCCGCCGAAGCCTCCCACCAGAATGTGCACTAATCCCAGAAATTTGACATGGGATTCCAATTACCAGTCCACCTCGATCTCATAGTTGTCGGCGCCGCCCTCAGGATTGCGGACCTCGAAGACCAGCCGGTAATTGTTCTTATCGGAAGGATTTTCCACGATCTGTACCTCGCCCCTGCCGCGCAGTTTCTTGGCCACCGGATTGAGGTCTGAGCGCTCGGGCAAGGGCTCCAGGACATCCGCTCGTTCGCCGGTTACAGAATGGCCCGAGACGGCCTCCGAAAGCACCGCCCCGCCTTGAACTGTGACCCGTACGCGCCCTTCTACCGTGCCGCTCCACATCAGCCTTCGAACCAGCGGGCGAAGCTCGGCCTCCTTACCGCCGTCGCGCGGCCAAACCAGCGCGAATGAATATTCGCCCGACCCGCTCTGCGGATCGCGAATCGACACCCGCGCCGTGTACTGATTGCGCTCGCTCGGTTGCTCACCTAGCCGGATTTCGCCGCGCCCTTCAGGCTGCTCCAGCCTCACTTCCACGGCGTGATTCGGTAGAGGCCGGGAAAACTTGAAATGTTCGTCGGCCACCGGCGCTCCATTCGCACTCTCCGCGACGCAACTCTTCGCCCGGCAACTGATGACTGCTTCTTGGTCCACCCGCCCGCTCCAGGCGATCTTATCGCTTCGGCCCGGGTGTTCCAAGACCGCGGTCGACGCATCCCAATAGAGCGCGATCGAATAAAACGAACTTCCCGGCTGGCGATCTTCGATGGCGACGGCCAAACTATAGTGGTTTTCGAGCCGAGGCTGGTCGACGATGTGAGCATATCCACGGCCCTCCAGGATCTCCAGCCGCGCATCTTGGCGGCTATCAGGCAGCCGATCATGAAACTGAAATTGTTGCCGCTCGACAGGCGAACCTTCGTGAACCTGAACATCCAGCCGCTTGTCGCGCAAGTGAAGTAATACGATTCCGTCCACTTGACCTTGCCAGACGAATTGCGGCCGATTCTGCGCGAAAAGGAGGCAGGGAAACAACAGAAACGGCGCTAGCTTCACCGCTCTCATTGTACTTAGTAATGAGGTTCCAGCGATGTAACGTGGACTACACTAATATTCGAGCTGCGCGACGCGATAAGATAGGAGCTTCTAGTTGAAGGCGGCGAAACACCAGACCGCGCATAGCGTCCAACGTTCGCTGAACAACTCTCATGGCGTCTGTACCCGCAATTCTGTTAGCTTCAACAACGAATAAGTTCGTACAGACGTTCTTCGATGATACTTTCGCGGGAGTGCATCGCCTCGATTTTTTCGATTGGGCGCTGCTGGCGCCGTACTTCCTGCTGCTCATCATCCTTTCCTGCTACGGCTGTCACCGCTACGAAATGATCCGGCGCTACCTCAAGCATCGCAAGAATATGCCGGCCCAGCCGCCCGCAAAGCTGCAAACCCTTCCGCGCGTGACTATTCAACTTCCGCTTTACAACGAACGTTATGTGGTGGAACGCCTGCTCGAGGAAGTTGTCAAAATGGATTACCCGAAGCACCTGCTCGAAATCCAGGTGCTGGATGATTCCACCGACGATACCCACCCCTTCACCGAGGCACTGGTGCGGGGCTACCGGGCTGCCGGAATCCCCATCGAATATATACATCGCAGCAACCGTCACGGCTACAAGGCCGGCGCCCTGCAGGAGGGCATGCGGACGGCCACCGGCGAGTTCATCGCCATCTTCGACGCCGACTTTGTTCCGCCGCGCGATTTCCTGATGCGCACCGTGCACTATTTCGCCGACCCGAAAGTGGGCGTGGTGCAGACGCGTTGGAGTTACCTGAATCGCCACTTCAACCTTCTTACCGAGGTAGAGGCGATGCTGCTGGACGGGCACTTTGTCATCGAGCATGGCGCACGATCCGGCAGCGGGCTGTTCTTCAATTTCAACGGAACTGCCGGGATCCTGCGGGCGCGCATGATCGAAGACGCCGGCGGCTGGCAGCACGACACGCTCACCGAAGATTCCGATCTCAGCTATCGCGCGCAGCTCAAAGGTTGGCGCTTCGTCTACCTGCCGGACGTCGAATGCCCGTCCGAGCTTCCGGTGGAGACTTACGGATTCCAGGTGCAGCAGTCGCGCTGGGCCAAGGGCCTGACGCAAGTTGCCATCAAGCTGCTGCCGGCCATTCTACGGTCGGATCTTCCTCTCCGCGTCAAGGTGGAAGCCTTCTTTCATTTGACGCCCAATATCTCCTATCCGCTGATGCTGATCGTCTCGGCGCTGATGCTTCCCGTCATGATCGTGCGTTTTTACATGGGGTGGTTTCAGATGCTGACCATCGACCTGCCGCTGATCATCGCGTCATTCTGGTCGATCTCGGCATTTTATATGGCGGCCCAGCACGAGCTGTATCCCAAGAACTGGAAACGGTCGCTGGCATTGTTGCCGGCTCTGATGGCCGCCGGAGTCGCGCTGACGGTCATTAATACCAAGGCTGTCCTGGAGGCACTGTTCGGTATCAAGTCTGCCTTCGCGCGCACCGCTAAGTACGCCGTTGGCGACCGCAAGGTGAAACTCGAGCACGGCGAGTATCGGCGCCGGAGCGGTTGGGTGCCTTACGCGGAGCTGGCGGTAGGCGGCTATTTCCTGTACATGGTGGCTTTCGCTATCGAAACCTGGAACTTCCCCGCCATCCCGTTCCTGCTTTTGTTTGTCGTCGGCTACTGGTGGGCTGGCTTCAGCACGCTGTGGCAGGAATATCAGGGACGGCTGCGCTGGCAGCGCGAGCGGGATCTGGCGGTGGGGCAGGTCCCCGACCTGCCGATGTGACGCTTTTAGTTTAAACGCCTCAGCATGTCTACCATGACCTCGAAATTGCCTTCATGGCAGGCCAACTCGTAAAGCTTCTCGTCCGTATGTTTCAGGCGCAGCACCGCCGTCCACGGCTTGGTCCAAGTAGATGGATCATCCACAGTCATCTCGTAGCGAATCTCATCCGGCGCGACACGGGTGAGGCGTTCCACCAAATGCAGGTTCTCCGCTGACCCCATAAAGTCGTCTTTCGGGGAAAAGTTAGTGGTATCGATGACCAAAGTCTGGCCTTCCCAATGGCCCACCGAGTCGCCGTTCCAGGTGCGCATGTTGTCTGGCAGATGCGGTCGGCCATCCAGAGGAATAATGCGCGCATCGTGAATCGCTTCCATAACGACGACGACGTAACCGGGACTCTGCACAATCTGGTAGTAACTCGTGAAGGGACCGGGACGAGGCATCGGCACGCCGAACGTGATGCAGCGCTGAAACGGAGTCATGTCTTCCGGCCGGCTGGGAGGGTTTCGCATGTTGGTTGCTTTTGCTCCCGCGGCTCGTCTCTGCTGTCCGGCCGGCGTGTAGGCAGGAAGTTTCCCGTCCGGAGGATCGACAATGAGGGATGTACGATTGTCGAACTCCCGGTCGAGGAACAGGGTCAGGCCGGTGGCGTTTTCATTCCTGAACCGTTCGACATTCGCCAGTGCGGCCAGAAAAACGGCATCGCCGTTGGCGGCGTCGCTATTCCCATCCCCGAAGATCCGAACGGCCCGCGCTTTCAGTTCAGCCACTTCAGCGTCGGACAGGAACTCACGGCCTTCCAGTTGCTTGGGCCGTTCCAAGGGAGTCGCGTTCTTGTTCATCCAGTTTCCCTGCAGGTCCGGTTGGCCGTCGGACGTTAAGGCAGGAGACCAGCCCTTCGTCGGCTGCGCGGACGCGATTGCCAATGCCATGGCACCGGATAACATTAGGGATCGGACGCTCATCGAAAGATCTCCGCCGACAGCCAGTATACCCCCAAGCGCCTTCGATCGGCGAGCGCCCACGATGCAAAGATAAATGTTATCTTGCAGGGGAGACGAAGGAGCCTATGATGCAATCGCAGAGTTCACGGCGAAGATTTCTGGCGGGATTCGGAGCGGTCGCCGTCACAGCGGCAGTGCCCCGAAGTTCGGCATTTGCCTCTACCAGTGGCGCGCCGGGGATCCGATTCGGATATGCAGCGATAACCTGGGGCAAAGAAGGGCGGCAGGCGATCGAAGACATTTCTGCGACGGGGTTCGAGGGCATCCAGCTCCGCCTTGACGCAATCACTGAATTCCAGCCGGCTGAGTTGCGGAGTCTTATGGAGCAACACAAACTCACCTTCGTCGCGCTTTCCAGCGGCGAGATTTCGATCGATCCAGCAGCGAAGGCCGACGCACTTGCCAAACACACGGCCAATGCGAAGTTTGTTCGAGATGCGGGTGGTCATTACCTCCAGATACTCGACCAGTTGAAGGATTATCCGCGCACCGTTACGGCTGAGGAATGCAGGCAACTGGGCAAGCTGCTGACGGAAGTGGGGAGGCGTACGGCCGACCTTGGAATTACCTTGGCGTACCACAATCATCTGAATACGATCAGCGAGCGCCCCGCCAATCTCGACATTGTGCTCGAAAACTCCGATCCGAAATATGTGAAACTGCTTTTCGACACGGCGCATTCCCTGGCCGGTGGTGGGGACCCCGCCGAGGCGATCAGGAAATATCACGACCGGCTCCTCTTTCTCCATTTGAAGGATGTGGTCGACATTCCGCGCGCCACGCAGGGCGCCAGATATCCATTCAAATTTGTCGAGCTCGGGCGGGGAAGGGTGGATTTGCCCGCTGTCTTCGCCGCGCTGGACACAGTGAAATTCCGGGGCTGGGCAGTCGTGGAACTGGATCGTGTGCCGGAAGAGTCGAGAACGCCCAAGCAATCCGCCATGATCAGCCGGAAATATCTGGAAGAGAAGCTCGGCGTGACGTTACGTGCTGCTCGCGCCTAGGAGTAGCCAGCTTGAGCAGCACTTGCCGCCATCATGGACGCCGATAAATTGAAAGACCATCTGAAACTCAAGAGTCCGCAGGTTCAGCGGGCCGTCGCCCAGAGCAACCGGGACATTAAGGCCGGTCGAACCAGGCCTGCCGAAGACCTGCTGGCAGAGCTAAAGGGAGGAAATTCACGACCATCTAAGCGTCGCCAGAAATGACGCCTATTTTTTATGTCCAGACAACCGCGACGTTCGAACGCTAGTTCCGAAAGCTCCTCAAAGGCCACCTCGATTTAACTGCCCACTTCGCGCGTGTAGTTGCTGCCCTTGCCCATGCCCATACAATCGCACCCGCGGGCACCCAATCAATCGCCTCACTTCGGTCAATCCTGGCGATGGCCAGTTCCGCATCAGGTATCTCCGCTGTCGGTCCATCTATGACATCGACCACGAGACTGTTTTTCTCAAATACTGCAGCTTGCGCCGCGAGGACACGTACAAGTAACGCAGACGCGAAGACATCAACGCCGATCTCTCTCCTCACTCCCCGCCAGCAACTTCCGCGTATTCTCCAACACCTCATAATGCTCCTCGGTCAGTTTATCCACCTTCTCATGCAGCCGCGCGATCTTCACCTCCGTGTTGATGCTGGTCTCGAACTCGATGTCCGACCGTATGCGGTCGCGCGCCCCCTGCCGATTCTGGCTGGTCAGCACGAACAGCGTCAGGAAAATCGCCTCCAGCGAAATGATCACCGACAACAAACCGAATGGATAAGGATCAAACCGGCGCAGCACTCCCGCAATCCCCAAATTGATCGCGATCCAGCCCGCGAAAAACAGCGCGTGCAGCACCGTCGACGGCAAGTTTCCCACCATCGCCGGAACCGCGTCGGCGATTCGCGTGAGCGAGGTCTGCTGCTCCTCGGCCACATCGTTGACGTTGCGCGTGATGGTGTGCCGGATGAACTCGTCGCTCTTGCGTAAACGCCGCGCCGCCACGCTCAGCAGGTTCAGTGCCGCTGGTGTGTGCTGTCGAACGTAGTCTTCAAAGTGCGCGCGGTCCAGACGCAAAACTTCGACGTCGCTGATCGCCGTCACCCACGCGGTCCGCGGCCCGTCATCGAGCAGCGACACCTCGCCGAAGATTTCGCCCGGCCGAGTGGTCTCCAGCACAATTTTCTCGCCTTGATCGTTCTTCACGTAGATCTCCACTTCGCCTGAACGAACAATGTACAGCGCGTGCCCTGGATCACCGAGGTTGAAAATCGTTTGCCCCGCCGCATACCGCATCAGATCGATCTTCTCGGCCAGCGCAACTCGCTCGCCGGGGCCCAGCTCACTTAAGTGCTCGATTTCACTCAATATCGATGCATCGATTGGCATGCGTAACAGGCTACCACTCCCTACGCTCTCCCTATCTACCACCCGAAGAGTAGTCGATTTGTACCGGCAACAATGGCGCCGCTGGATAGACCCATCGGGCATTGTCTAAATCAAGCTACGGCCTGATACTTAAGCTGCACCAAGTATTTCAGTCAGGCGGTTTATATGAAAGCGATCGGACTTCTACTCGCGTTTGCCATCACGCTTCGGGCCAGCCCAAGCTATTCGGTAAACGATCTGGGGACTCTGGGTAGCTCCTCGGCCATCGGATTCAAAATCAACGATTCCGGAACCGTGGTCGGATGGGCCGAGACAATCTACGGCTATCCACAAGCGTTCCAATCAGCCAACGGCGGCTCTCTTCAGGCACTGGCTTCACTTTCGGCTTCCGATAGCTTCGCCATGGGCATCAACATCGCCGGCATGATCGCGGGCACTGCCTACGTGGACGGACAGCCCCACGGCGTCTTATGGAACGGGAATGCCACCACAGATCTCGGCGCCGGCGTCTACGCCACCGGCATCAACGATCCTGGTGTGGTGGTGGCGGCAATGGACATGCGTTCGTCCTGGCCAATGGCGTCTATCAGGATCTGGGCGTTCTCACGGGCGGCGACTGGAGTTCCGCGTACGGCATCAACAACTCAGGCACGGTTGTCGGCTACAGCAGTCTGACCTCAGGAAATTTTGGCGCCTTCGTTTGGACTGCGCAATCCGGCATGCAGCAGCTCGGCACTTTCGGCGGCCTCAACAGCTACGCCACCGGCATCAACAACAGCGGCGAGGTCATCGGATACGCGAGCCTGAGCAGTGGATACGAACATGCCTTCTCTGCCGTGGGAGCAGTCATGACCGACCTCGGAACACTGGGTGGAAGCAGCTTCGCCTACGGGATCAATGATAGCGGCGAGATCGTGGGCTATAGCTGGCCCACCAGCGGCGACAGTCCGGACGCGTTCCTCTACCTGAATGGCATGCTGATCGATCTGAACTCGCTGATCCCGAGCGGCTCCGGATGGCACTTGCTCGAAGCCTACGGAATCAACGATGCCGGCCAAATTGTCGGCGAAGGCTTGTTGAACGGCCAATCGCACGCGTTTCTGCTCGATCCCACGTTAGTCCGAAACACGCTCGCGTTCACACCGTTATCGGCGCCTTTGCCCGAGCCCGGCAATGCATGGCTCGTGGCGATCGGGCTCATTCTGGTCTGGATCGGGGGCCTGCGCACTAGACTCCGGGCAAGACGTAATCCTTAAACTGCTCCCGCAATGCTCGCTTGTTGAACTTGCCCACGCTGGTCTTGGGCACTGCGTCGACAAACACGATATCATCCGGCAGCCACCACTTGGCGACGCGGCCCGAAAGGAAATCGAGCATCTCCTCTTTGGTGACCGTGCCGCGGCAGTTTTCATGCAGCGCGATGCAGGCCAGCGGCCGCTCCTGCCATTTGGGATGAAAGACCGCGATCACGGCCGCTTCCATCACTTTCGGATGCGCCATCAGCGCATTCTCCAGGTCGACGCTGGAGATCCACTCGCCGCCGCTCTTTACCAGGTCCTTGGTGCGATCCATGATTTGCAAATAGCCTTCGGGATCGATGGTGGCGACATCGCCGGTCCGGAACCAGCCGTCCTGAAAAGCCTGGTCGTTGCGCGGATCGTTGTAATATCCGCTGGTGATCCACGGCCCGCGCGTTTGCAGTTCGCCCATCGTCGTACCGTCCCAGGCGATCTCTTTCCCCTCCGCGTCGACGACCCGGATATCCACGCCCGCCACCGGCAAGCCGTGCCGGGCGAGAAGATCGAAGCGCTGCTTCTCGGGCAGATCTTCCAGGTTGTCCTTAACCGCCATGAAGGTCGCGATAGGCGTAGTCTCCGTCATCCCCCACGCCAGCCGGAAGCGAACGCCGTACTTCTTTTCGTATAGCTCGATGAACTGGCGCGGCATCGCGGAGCCCGCCACAACCACCGTCCGCAGTGAGGACAGATCGCGCGGCTGAGTCTCCAGATACCCGTACAGACTCATCCAAATAGTCGGGACGCCGGCTGCGAACGTGGCTCGTTCATTCTGGATCAGGTTCGCTATGTCCGCGGACTGAAGCTGGCGGCCGGTGAGAACGATGCGAGCGCCGGTCATCACAGCGGCGTATGGAATCCCCCACCCGTTGGCGTGAAACATGGGCACGATCTGGAGCACCGTGTCGCGTTCCGAGATGCCGAAAACGTCCGCCATCGCGAGCGCGAAGCTATGCAAAACCAGGGCGCGGTGCGTGTACAAGACGCCCTTGGGATTTCCGGTGGTTCCTGAGGTGTAGCACGTGGCGGCCGCACTCTTTTCGTCAAGTTGCGGCCACGAGTACGGAGCGCCAGACGAGGATTCAATCAACTGCTCGTAGCCGGTGGCGGGTGCAAGGCTGGTCTGGTCATTTTCGGTATCGGGCAGTATGACGAACTGTTTCGCGCATGAGATCTGGTCCCTGATCGGCTCCAGAATCGAAACCAGCGACGCGTCCACGAAGATCACACGATCGTCGGCATGGTTGATGATGTACGCCAATTGGTCGGACGGCAGCCGGAGGTTCAGCGTATGCAACACCGCGCCGAAGCAGGGCACCGCGAAGTATAATTCCAGATGCCGGAAGCTGTTCCAGCACAACGTGCCGACGCGATCGCCCGGCTGGACCCCCAGCCGCTCCAGGCCCCTCGCTACCGCATGCACGCGGCGGTGAAAGTCCGCGTACGAGTGGCGATGCATGCCGTCGGGCATCTTGCTCGCGATTTCTTTCTTCGGAAAAAGTTTGGCCGAGCGCTCCAGGATGTGCGTGAGCGTCAGCGGGTAATCCATCATCAGTCCTTGCATACCGGTCTTTACTTTATTCTGACGAGTGGATCGGTTTCAACCGGGCGAGGCCGTGGGTTACCGCATGCTTGCATCCCACCCGACGCTGCCATAGACGAGTCCGCCCTCGTCACCGCGACTGGCAGGCTCGCCGGACCAATGTAGGCCGTATCTTCCAGGATCATGGCGCGCTCGATGGCGTTGCGCAATTCCGCCATGATCTGGCGCCGCGCCGGCATGATCCAATAGCGGTACCCGTGATTAACTTAAGCACGTTACATACCGCCGGATGGATGGACCCCACGAGCGCCGCTCAATTTTTGGGTGTGGTACCCCATGACAACCAACCAGTTGCGCAATAATGCGCTGGTCCACCATCCCTAAGCTAATGATACGGCGTAGCTTGTAGGCGCAAAATGGAACTGGTTCCTGGATTGCATCATCCTCAAACGTATTCGCTGGGGATTGAGATGAAGACCGTTCAACTTGCAATTCGGGATTCGGAATACGCACAATCTCTGCGCGATTCCTTGCTGCGCGACGGTACACATCGGGTCTACCTGGTGGACCAGCCTGACATGCAGATCGATGGAGTGGTGGTGATCGATGGAAACCAGCTTGACAACCCCACTCCTTGTGGCGAGCAGCCCGAGCGCTTGGTAGTAATCACAAGCAAGGGCAGTGATTCGCTTTCGCGTCTCTGGAACGCCGGTATTCGGCACGTGGTGTTCGAGGGAGACTCTCCAAACACAGCCCAACTTGCCATCATTGCAGCCGAACTGCGTCTGCCCAATTCAGGTCCCAAAGCCAGCCGGGTCTCCGGTCCGCCCAACGAAAAACATCACACCGGTCCGCGGCCCACTCTGCCTGTGCTCGACCCAACAACACGCTGCCAAAGACGCAGGTTTGCCAGCTCCTATAAATATACGTTCAGAGGATTTTGAGATGCTCAAGGCCCAGCCAGTCCGCCGAGCCCCGCGCCTTCCTCAATTGGGGGGCTAATCACACAGCAGGATGGGACTTGCTGGGCAAATCCCCTCTGACCAAAGCCAGTCGACACATTCCACAAAGGTTACGTCTGGTGACGAGATTGCAGTCGCGTATCGTGATGCTCCATCGATCACCGTTAGCCTATTTAGCCAGTAATATCATCAGTCTGATCGGAGTGGTCCTGGTGACGACGGCGGGCATCCTATGGCTGCTCACACTCCCTGCTTTCTGGAGGTGGACTGCCACAATCGGCCCGCGCACACTTTTCAAGTGCCTGAACGACCTTTGGATCTCGCGATGAGCCAGGGCAATATCAGCCCGAAACTGCCGTTCATCAAGAAACAGGCGGTCGAGGTGCTTCGCCGCAATTATCCGGACCGCGACACGGGGGCCCGCGAAATCGCCGGCTCCACTGATAGCTTCTATCGAACTAATTATCCGCGGACCTATGCCGCGGACTCGACATTGATAAGGCCGCGATAACCGCGGTGCAATCGCTTTATAAGCAGAATATATTTCCGGAAATGAAAATTACCTGGGGCACTTATCCCAACAATCTGGGACACACTGATTATCCAGGTTGTTTCCGGTGCCACGATGGCAATCATGCCAGCGCCGATGGGCGCACAATTTCAATTGATTGCGCTACCTGCCATAACCTTTTAGCCATCAGCGAGAAAGACCCGAAGGTCTTGACTGATCTCGGCCTGAATCCGGCACCGCCTCCTCTACCGACAAAGGACGCAACCAAATAGCTATGTTTCCCTATCGATGCTCAATTAACTGCTCGTTCGAGAATGTCTCATACGAAGCGGAGTTGGTTCCGCCTATAGAGTCCGGTCACAACAGTTAAAAAAAGTTTTGCGCAGGCTAACTCCCGCAAAGCAATTCGGTTAAGGCTCGCTGATCCGCGCGCGATGATCAGGATCTAAATCCCCAGGCCTACGATAAAGCTATGCCTGCGGCCATTCAGAGCACACTCCTGCTCTTCCCCCTCACGCTCTCGGTCACTTGCACCCTTGCCGCGAGTTCATTCACAGTTGACGCTGACCGGCAGCGCCTCGGGCCTGGACAAAGCGCCACTCTGATCGCCAGCGGAACCGCTGGCGCGAATCCGGGCTGGAACGTGATAGCGGGCACTTGTACGGTTCCCCCTTCCGGGAACCCCGTGACGGTGACTCCGCCGGCCGGAAACGGCGTCCATCACTGCGAGATCGAAGGCTCCATCACCTTGCCCGGCGGCCACAGCAGCGTTAGCAAGACCTTCGGCTGGTCATCGTTCTTCATTTCAGCGGTTCCAGATCTTGTAGCGCCCCATCAGTTGGTCAGCCTGACAACCCAGCCGTCTTCGAGCGTCGATTGGAGTATTTCCGCGCCGGCGTCTCACGCGCGTTCTTTAGCGGGACCCAGCAGCCAACTGCAAACGCCAGTCGAGCCATCCGCGTGCCAGCAGGAAGTGTGGACGTTTCGCGGCCAAAATCCGGCCGACGCGAGCGACTACTCGGAAGCCAACGTCACGATCGGCTGTCCGCTGGGCATGACTTGGCATTCCATGGCCGGAGTCGAGCAAGGGCAGGCCAGCGGCTCGGGCCGCATTTTTCGTTTGTTCGTCGATCTAGGAATCAATTTTCCTTTTCCTTACCGCCACGATTCCCAGGTCGCCGCTGAAGACGGTTTCTTCGGACGACGGCTCCGTTTCTGGTCGAATTTCCGGATGACCAGCGCGCCCCGGCAGTTTGATACCACGCTCGCCAACCCGATCCCGGCCATCGACAGCGCGATCCAAAACGCAACGCTCAGCAATGTCGCCCAGGCCGTGGAGTTGTTAGGCGGTCTGGAATACCGCCTGGCCGAGACTGCCGATGCCCATTTCAGCATCGACGGCACGCGCGAACGATTCGCGTTTCATGCCGTCGTGGCCGCTGGGCTCACGTCTGCTTTCGACAACGGAACACCGGTCACGCTCTACAAAGACATTCGGTCGTCTGCGCCGCAATATTATGCGATTGTCAGCTCCACCAGCTTTTCCTCATACCCTGGTCAATATTACGCGGGCTTCCGTTGGAAAACTTTCTACTTCGACAGTAACGATCATATCCTCAACATCGCCCCCACCACCATCGACATGCTGTTCGGACACGAGGCCGCCGGCTCACTGCCCGGCTTCGTCCCCACCATTCGCGTGGATGGATTTTTTTCCTTCCCCTCCCAGAAAATTAACTTTTTGCACTTCTTTGTTACCGTGATCGCGAAACTGAATCATCCGCCTTCCGGCATCGACCCAACCTTGTCGCCGTTTCTTCAAGCCGTCGCTTTTGATCCGACGGTGCTCGCCGGCGCCAGGATTCTGACCACTCGAGGTGTGAATCGCGACTTTTACCGCTTCGGGGCGGCGGTCGATATTTGGAGGCTACTCCAGAAGTTGAAGACGATTTAGGGAGTGCTTGCTAACGCGCGCGGCTCGGAACCTACTTCTTTGATCGCGTGCGCGAATTCATCCGGACTGTGGATCAGCATGGTCTTGCCCTTCACCTTCCTGATCGCCATCGCAACCGAGTCGGGAAAGTCCGCTTCACGTCCCCAATAAGGTTTGTATTGGAAGTAGAAAAACTGCGGGGCGGAAGTGGAATGCTGGTCGAGCGAAACATCCGAAAACTTGTCGTAAAAGCGCGAAGGTGGACCCAGAAAGATGACTTTATCGGAAGGCTCCGCGGCTTCGAGCTCCTGCTTGATCAGATCCGCCAGAAGGCTGATGTGGCCGCGCCGGTTCTGGAGCACGCGATAGTCCACCACCTGAAGCTGCAAATTGCTGGTGGACTGCGCCACCTGGTCGAACGAGTCCGGCGTCAAGTCATCCTGGCGAAACAGTTCCTTCTGCTGATCGAGGTTGAAGACGACTACCTTCACCGACCGCGCCGGCAAAGCTTCCAGCAGCGAGGCCAGCGAACTGACCAGCATCAAACGATCTTGCGCCCGGAACCGGAGTGAGCGGGGATACAAGGGCGCGGCATGCAACAGCACCGTGAGACGGCCGATGGGATGAACGTCGTCATCGATCTGCTGCAACCACCGCCGGAAGGTGATGGGACCAGCCGTGTTGGGTGCCATCCCCAGCTTCAAACCGCGCTCATTGGCCGCCAGTTTGGCTTCCACTTTCCAGCTTTTCCGGCAAACGCGATTCTGGTCGTCGGCCAACATCCAGTCCACGTTGTAGCGTCCCTCGCCGACCTGATAGACGCCGCCAAACTCGCCTTGCGCGTTGGTCTTCGGAATATTGCGAAACCGGGTGTAGCTGCCCAGGTAAAACGGTTCGGGGCTGCCCGCCGGCGTGACTCGCATCAGAATGTTCCAATGGCGTCCCGGGCCGGTGTACTGTTTCATGGGCATGCGCACCACATAGCCGGTCTGAAAGCGAAAGCTGAAACTCAAGCGCGCGGGAACCGGGGTAACTTCGCAGTGCATCGGCCGATCGCCCGAATGCGCGGCCAAAAGCCTCTCTGCTCTTGGCCGATCGATGACATACTGAGCCATCGCAGTGGAAGAGATCAGCAGGGCTAGTAAAACCGGCCGCATTTAGTGCTACGATCCTGTTGCTATTATCCTGCAACTTTGCCGGCGAAGCGGCGGTACACAAAAACCGAGTACAGCGTCGCTAGCGCCATGCCTGGAATCCACCAAGCCAGACCGATGTACAACCCGTATTCGGGCGCGGCCGCGTTGGCGACGGTCAGCCCCGCCACAGGTAAGCTATTGGACGGCAGCACATAGGGGAACACACCAAAGGCCACGCTGGTCAGCATACCGACCAGATACAGGCACGAGCTGAGAAAGGCGTACAGATCAAGCTCTCGCGCGCTCGCAACCCGCGTCCCGGCCAGACCTGCTAGCGCGAGCAGCGGAAATACGTAGCCCCACATATGCGCTGAAAATTCGTTGATGATATTCGGCTGGAGTTGAAAACTGGTGACGGTGACGATCATGGTGAAGGCCACGACCGCCCACCAGAGCCGCCGTCCAAACTCGCGCGACCGTTGTTGCAGATCGCCCATCGTTTTCAACACCACCCAGTAGCAGCCGTGCAGGGCCAGCGCGGTGAATGCAGCCGCGCCGATGAGCAGCGTATACCAATCCACGATGCCCGGGTCACGGCCCGGCTGGAAGTTGGTCCACAGCGGAATGAAGAAGAAACCATCGGAGTCGAGCGGGACGCCGCGCACGACGTTGCCGAGCGCAGCCCCATAGAGGAGAGCCAGCAGCGCGCTCGATCCGCCAAAGACCAGATCCCAGAACGGCTTCCAGATCGGGCTCTCGATGTGGCTGCGCAGCTCGATGGAAATGCCGCGCAGAATCAGCAGCCACAGCACCATCATCAACGCCAGGTAGAATCCGCTGAACGCGGCTGAATACAGCGCCGGGAATGCAAAGTACAATGTTCCGCCTCCGGCGATTAACCAGACCTCGTTGCCATCCCACACCGGACCGATGGAGTGCAGCACTTGCTGGCGTTCCTGCTCGGTGCGCGCGACAAATAGGTGAATGATGCCGGCGCCGAGATCGAAGCCGTCCAGCACGACGTAGCCGGCGATCATGATCGCGACGAAACAGAACCAGACAATTTCGATCATTGGACACCTCCCGATTCCGCAACTGCCTCCCGCGCGGGTCCATGATCGATTTCGCGATGCACCAGAAACAAGAACAGGATTCCGAGAGCCAGGTACAGGCCCATAAAGCCCAACAGCGTAAAGAGCGTGTTTCCGGCCGAAACGCGCGAGGAAAAACCTTGGGCGGTCCGCATGAGACCGTAGATCAGCCACGGCTGGCGGCCCAGTTCGGCGGTCATCCAGCCGGCCGTGGTCGCGATGTAGGGGAATGGCAGAGCCAGCAGCAAGGCCCAGAGCAGCGCGCGATTCTGGAAGAGCCGGCCGCGCCAGAGCGACCAGGCGCACAGCACCATCAGCAAAATCAGAAGCGTCCCGAGTCCGACCATGATGTGGTAGCTGTAGTACAGCAACGGGATGTTATCGGGCCATTGGTCGCGCGGAAAATCGTTCAGCCCCTTCACCTCCGCTTCCCAGCGGCGGTAGGTCAGAAAGCTCAAAACCTTCGGTACGAAAATGGGATTATCCAACTTAAGGTTGTCAGTGTCGGGTTGCCCCACCAGCACAATCGGCGCGCCCGCGCTAGTTTCAAACAGCCCCTCCATCGCTGCCAGGGTGACCGGTTGATGATCGGCGATCATTCGTCCCTGACTGTCTCCGGTCGGGTAGAGCATCAGAATCATCGCCAAGGTTCCGGCGATCACACCGGTTCGTACGAAAATGCGCCCATGATCAACAAAGCGGTTGGTGAGCAGGTAAAACGCGCCGATGGATGCCATGACAAAGCTGGCCGTCACTACGGCGGCGACCATGTTGTGCAGGTACTGCCACAGCGTCCACGGATTCAAGATCAGGTCCCGGAAACTGTCCAGAATAAACTGGCCGTTCGGCCCGAGTTTGTATCCCACCGGGTTCTGCATCCAGGCGTCGGTGGCGATGATGAAGAATCCCGAGAGCCATGAACCCAGGAAAACCAGAAACCCCGACACCCAGTGCATTTTGGGGGTTAGCCGTTTCTCTCCGAAGACAAAGAGGCCGAGGAAGGTCGATTCGAGAAAGAAGGAGAAGACACCCTCCATCGCCAGGGTCTGACCAATCACACCGCCGGCGTTTCTGGAGAAGCGCGCCCAATTGGTGCCGAACTGGAACTCCATCGGAATGCCGGTCACCACGCCCATCGCGAAGTTTATAGCGAAGATCTTCACCCAAAAGCGCGCTGCTTGGTTGTAATAATCATTACCGGTCCTGAGCGCGAGCGTCTTCAAGATTACGATCAGCAGCGCCAGCCCCATGGTGAGTTGCGGGAACAGGTAGTGGAAGGTGATGGTGAAGGCGAAATGCAGCCGGTGGACCGCTAGAGCCGAATCCATATTCGCTTCTTATCAGCAGGCTTAGTACCACTTCGGGTGGAAGGGGAGAACCTGGCTGCTTCCGTTATGATGTAGCTACTGTGTTGACTGTGGCAAGCAAGGAACTCAAGAAGCGCCTGGGCCGCTACCTGCAGTTGGTCCGGGAGGGGCAGACAGTTCAAATTACGGACCATGGGAAACCTATTGGTTGTATCATGCCACTGGTGAAGCCTGGCCAATCCGATGAATTGGCTCAATTTCGCCGTTTTGATTGCCATCGGCGGCATCACGCTGGGGGCCGGCAAACTACGGAGTCAGTGGAAATCCGCACGGTTGAAACCCGGCCCTTCCATCGCCGAAATGATCGATGAGGAGCGGCGGTAGTGACTGCCATACGATGACCGGCTGCGAAACGCCGCTGCGGCGGCCGAAGGTTTGCCTCTGGCGACTTAACCGGTGGTTTGGCCAAATCCAGGCCCACCGGCTTTGATATAATGAAATGTAGATGTTTGCTTTTCCTCCGCGCTCGCGGATGAAGGTCCCTGGTCCCGCTGGTCACTGCTTGCCTGGAACCTCAGCCCTGGCTGTTGTTCCCTCATGGAAATAACTCACACGTCTATTGAATGAAATTAAGCGTTCAGATCACGCGCGGCATCGAGTCCCTTTTCGGAACCCGCGACGAAAATATCCGCGTTCTTGAAAAGGGACTGAATGTACGCGCCAGTTTGATGAACGATTCGCTCGAAATCGAGGGCGACGAGCCGAATGTGATTCGCGCCGCCAGCATCCTGGAGGACTACGTCGCACTGGTCAAGGAAGGCCAGAGCTTCACCAACGGCGACCTGAACAGCTATTTCCGCGTCGTTACCGAAGACGCCGAGGTGACGCTCCGCAGCCTGGTGCACAGCGGCCGGCAGAGGAACTTCGGGAAGAAAACGCTGGCGCCCAAAACCGTAAATCAGCGGCGCTACGTAGAAGCCATCGAGCGGCACGACCTGGTCTTCGGAGTCGGTCCGGCGGGCACCGGAAAAACTTATCTGGCCGTCGCCATGGCGGTGTCGGCGCTGCTGAACAAGCGCGTGAGCCGTATCGTGTTGACCCGCCCGGCGGTGGAGGCAGGCGAGCGGCTCGGATTCCTGCCCGGCAATCTGCAGGAAAAAGTAGATCCTTATCTCCGTCCTCTTTATGACGCGCTCTACGACATGCTGGAGGCCGACAAAGTGGAGAAGTTGCTGGAGCGATCGGTGATTGAAGTTGCGCCCATCGCCTTCATGCGCGGCCGCACGCTGAACGACAGCTTCATCATTCTGGACGAAGCGCAGAACAGCACCGCCGAGCAGATGAAGATGGTGCTCACGCGCCAGGGCTTCAACTCCAAGATGGTGGTCACCGGCGATCTGACGCAGATCGATTTGCCATCGGGTAAGCGCAGCGGCCTGACCAACGCCGTGGATGTCTTGCGTGGCATCGAAGGCATCAGCTTTGTGTATTTCGACGATCGCGATGTGGTTCGTCACAGCCTGGTGCAGCGCATCGTCAAAGCTTACGAGCGGTATCAGGAGATGACCGGCCTGGGGCGCCAGCTCGCTTTGAAACTGGGCGAGACGGCGAGCGAGACCTCGGCTCCCCTGCCGGAATCGCTTCCCCCTGGCGCGCAGCCGCAGGGTCCCGAGATTCCGCTGAACTGAGTTCGCCATGCCTACCCGGCAGACTACCCTGCTTTTTCAAGTGGCCACTCCTGGCTTGGCACGCCGGGACGCGAGGGCCTTCGCCAAGAGGCTGGAGTCGGAAGTCGCGGGCGGGCGTAGTTTCTGCTGTTTAATCACCAACGATGAGGAATTGCGGCGCTTGAATCGCCAGTTTCGGAAAAAAGATTACGCTACCGACGTGCTCTCTTTTCCGGTGCTCGATAGGGATAACGTTCTGGGCGAGATCGCTATTTCATTCGACGCGGCCAAAAAACAAGCGGCCGAGCACCACCATGCGGTGGGCGAAGAGCTCGCGGTGCTGATGCTGCACGGGGTTCTTCATCTGCTGGGCATGGATCATGAAACCGATCGCGGCCAGATGGGGCGCGCGGAACAAAAATGGCGCTCCAGCCTGGGATTGCCCGCTGGTCTGATTGAACGAAGGCCCGCATGACCGCTTTTGCATTATCGGCCGCTGCCATCTGTGCTGTGCTGCTGTGCCTCATTACAGTGGTGCAAATTCTGTACACGGAATCGCTACGGCTGCGCTCCCGCGATCTTCCGGCGCTGCAGTTTTTCAAAGACACCCTGGAAGACCGCATCGGCGTTCATGCCGACGAGGGCGTGCTGGCGTTCTCGCTCATCAAGCACACTCTCATGCTGTTGTTGGGTGTTTCCTTCGTGGGAATGCGATTCGGCGAACCCGGCCCAGTCTGGGAAAACCTTCTGGAGGCCGCGTTATTTGCCTGGCTCACCATGCTGGTGTCGACCTACGTGTTCGCGCAGTTGCTCTATCGCAAGACCAGCGGCCGCTGGCTGCTGCCTTTGGCCCCGGCACTCCGCTTGGCCGTGTTGCTGGTTCGTCCGCTGGCCGCGATCTTCGGCTTTTTCCAGTCGTTGGTGGAACTAGCCGAGCCGCATCCCGCCAGCCAGGAAGCACCCGGCTCGAACGGCGATATCGAGGCGCTCATCTCGGCCGGAGAGGAAGAAGGCATCATCGAGAAGGACGATCGCAAGCTCATCGAATCGGTGGTGGCATTTGGCGACAAGACCGTGCGCGAAGTGATGACCCCGCGGCCAAAGATCGTAGCTATCGAAGCTAGCCGGACTCTGGAGGACTTGCGCGAGCTAGTGATTCACGAGCAGTATTCCCGCATTCCCGTTTACGAGCAGACCATCGACCACATCATCGGATTCGTGCACGTGCGCGACATGTTTGAGCTGGATGAGGAAGACCGCCTGCACCGCCTGGTCAAGGAGCTGGTACGGCCCATTCGCTTCGTTCCCGAGACCAAGCCGGTGAGCGACCTGCTCCGCGAAATGCAGGCCGACGGCGCCCACATGGCTATCGTTATCGATGAATACGGCAACACAGCCGGCCTCGCCACCATGGAGGATATGGTGGAAGAGATTTTGGGCGAAATCCACGACGAGCATGAACCGGAGCGAGACGTCCAGAAGGAGGCGCGAAGGCAGCTTCGTGGTCTCGGGCAGCCTGGATCTGGACCGTTTGCACGAGCTGCTCGGCTTCCGGCCGGCGGAAGAGACCGAGTCCACCACCATCGGCGGCCTGGTCACGGAATGGCTGGGACGCGTGCCGCACGTCGGTGAGACAGTGGAACGGGATGGCATTCGAATCGAGGTACTGGCCGGCGATGAGCTGAAAGTGGAACAGGTTCGGGTCTCGAAGGTCAGCACGCGAAACCGTGTCCCAGAGCCGTCCATGAGCGCCTCAAGCGTCCGGCTTCCGCTCTGGCTTCGTCTCTATCCTGGGACGTCCTAACGCCGGCAAATCCACACTGTTGAACGCCTTGATCGGCGGAAAGCTGGCCATCGTCTCCGAGAAACCGCAGACCACGCGCACCTCCATCGAAGGCGTACTGAATCTGGACAACGCGCAGATCGTTTTTGTCGACACTCCCGGCATTCACAAATCGACGACTTTGCTCAACCAGCGGATGATGGAGACCGTTCGGGCGGCGGTGGAAGATCGGGATGTGCTGCTGTACCTGGCCGACGTGACGGCTCCGTTCACTCAGGAGGATGCTGAGGCGCTTGACGCGCTGAAGAAGGTCTCGCCTCCGACCTTTCTGCTGTTGAACAAGATCGACCGGCTGCAGGACAAGCGCCAGTTGCTTCCGCTCATCGAGCAGTACAAAGCGGTTCGTGAATTCGACGAGTACATTCCGATTTCGGCGCTAACGGGCGAAGGGCTCGATCGCGTCCGCGAAGCGATTCTCGCGCGGCTGAGGGAAGGCCCGGCCTACTTCCCGCCCGATTACCTGACCGATCAGCCCGAACGCTTCCTGGCGGCTGAGCTGATCCGCGAACGCGTTTTGCGCGAGACACGCCAGGAGGTTCCCCACGCCGTCGCGGTTGTGGTTGAGCAATGGCAGGAAACCCCTAAGCTCCTCAGAATCGCGGCGACCATCTATGTCGAACGACCCGGCCAGAAGGCGATTCTGATCGGGGCCAAAGGCGCATCGCTCAAGAAGATCGGCACTTTGGCACGGCAGGAGATGGAGAAGATGTTTCAGCGCAAGATCTTCTTGGAACTGTTCGTCAAAGTTCAGAAGGACTGGCGCGAGAATCCCGAGTTTCTGAAAACTATTGACTGGCGTACCATGCGGGGGCGAGAATTGGAACCGGAGCCAAATTCAGATTCATGACTCGCCGTTTTTCGTGCCTGGCGCTGGGATTCGCGCTGATCCTTGCGCCGCTGCAGGCTCAAAAGCAGAAGGTCACCGACGATACGATCCGCGACCAGGTGATGGTCAGGCTGGCCGATGATCCGGAAATCGGTGGCATGCCGATTGACGTTGATGTCCGTCAAGGAGTCGCAACGTTGAAGGGCAAAGTTAGGAACGATAAGCAGAAACAAAAGGCCGAAAAAGTGGCGAAGAAAGTGAAGGGCGTCACGGGTGTTACCAACCAACTGGTAATTTCCCCAGACTAGGAACCTCCAGGCGGCCGCAACCCGTTTACTTTTCTTGACAGTTGTGGCGTAACCGACTTAAATCCTTTGTCGCCAACTCAATGATGAAGCTGTGTGCCATTTTTCTGGCTTTGACGGTGGCTTGGTCGCAGACTTCCCCGAGCAAATCCGTAGTGGGGGAAGTGACCGGAGTTGACGCGGCCGCTAAGCAGTTCAATGTAAAAGGCGACGACGGCATGAATTACATCGTTGTCTTTGACGCCAACACATCCTACTTGCGGTTGCCTCTGGGCGAGAAAGATCTGAAGAAGGCCGAAAAAATCAGTCTCGCGGACATCACGGCCGGCGACAGGCTGCTCGCGCGCGGATCTGCCGCCCAGGATGCGAAGCCGGCGCCCGCCAAGACTGTAATCGTCATGACCAAGGCGGATGTCGCCAAGAAGCAAGAACACGATCGTGCGGAGTGGCAGCGGCGCGGCATCGCGGGCACAGTGATGTTAGTGAATACTAGCACCAAGGAAATCACCATCAACACGCATGGCCGGGATGCCAAGAGCGTGGTTATCGATGCGTCGGGAACGGCCTTTCGACGCTATGCTCCCGATTCAATCAAATTCGCCGATACCAAGGCAAGCTCGATTGCGGATGTGCAGCCGGGCGACACCATCCGCGCGCTGGGCGATAAGAACGAGGACGGCACGCGTTTCAAAGCCGAGGAACTGGTTTCGGGAGGGTTCCAGACCATCGCGGCGATGGTGGTGTCGGTGGACCCGGCTAGCGGCGAAGTTAAAGTGACCGATCTGCAGACCAAGAAGCCGGTGACTGTAAAGACAAATCAGAGCTCGATGCTGCGGCGCCTGGATGAACGAACCGCGGCCATGCTGGCGCGGCGAATGCGTGGCGACCCTGGTGGGCCCGGCGGGTCTGGCTGCTGCTCCTGGTGGTCGCCGGGTGGAGGAAATCCCGCGGCGGGCGGCCGCGGTGAACCGGGCGGTCCGGGCGGCCCTGGTGGTCGCGGAAACTTCGGCGGCGGTGGTGGAGATTTGCAGCAAGTCCTGGATCGTTCGCCACAACTATCGCTGGCCGAATTGAAGAAGGGCGATGCATTGATCATCTCCAGCTCGAAGGCGTCGGATGGAGCCGCGATCACGGCCATGTCCCTGGTGGCGGGAGTGGAGCCATTCCTGGCGGCTGCTCCGCGCACCGCCGGTCAAGTCAATCTCGGATCTTGGAATATTGAAATGAACATGCCGGAGCAATGAGCCGTCATGCTTCTCAGAACAAAATGTTAAGACACTTATCGGGGGTTGGGCTGCTGCTAGTTTTTTCGGCAGCGATTTTTGGACAACCGGGCAGCGGAGTGGTGCGGGGCGTGGTCACCGATGAATCGGGCGCGTTAGTTCCAGGGGCCAAGGTCACGGTATCTAATGCCGCTGGACCTGTCAAATCGGTCACAGCCGCGGGCGATGGGAATTATTCGGTAACGGGCCTGCCGCCGGGAAAATACCTGGTGCAGGCGTCCTCTCCGGGATTGGTGCAAGCCCAACCCGCCGCGGTGGATGTCAGCGGAGGCGTGCAGCCGGTCAGCCTGAATCTGCAACTGCGCGTGGCGGCCGAAAAGCAGGAAGTGACGGTTCAGGAGAATCCCGGCCCAACCATAAGCGTGGATCCATCCCAAAATGCCGGCGCTTTGATCTTGCGCGGTGCGGATCTGGATGCGCTATCGGACGATCCCGACGATCTGCAAGCTGATTTGCAGGCTCTGGCGGGTCCGGCAGCCGGACCGAGCGGCGGTCAGATCTATATCGACGGATTCACCGGAGGAACGCTGCCCGCCAAAGACTCCATCCGCGAGATCCGGATCAACCAAAATCCTTTCTCGCCGGAATTCGACAAACTCGGCTACGGACGCATTGAGATTCTAACCAAGCCCGGGAGCGACAAATTTCACGGTAACGTGAATTTCAATTTCGGCGATGATGTCTTCAATTCGCGTAATCCCTACGCTCAGGCCAAGGCGCCATTTCTACAGAAAGAGTTCGGAGGGACGCTGAGCGGCCCGATCAGCAAGAAAGCTTCGTTCTTTCTGGACATTTTTGATCGCGACATTCAAAACGGCAACATCATTAATGCCTTCACGCTCAACCCCAATACGCTGGCGGAAAACCCTTTCAATACGGTCTTCGTAGCGCCGCAAAATCGGCTGCGCGTCAGCCCGCGCGTGGATTATCAACTCAGCAAGAACAATACTCTGACGGTCCGTTACGGGTTCACGCACAACGATATACAGGACCAGGGGGTCGGCAACTTGAGCCTGACGCAACGCGCGGTCCACCAGCTCAACACCGACCATACTTTGCAAATTGTCGAAACGGCCGTTCTCAGCAGCAAGGTGATCAACGAAACCCGCTTCCAGCTTTATCACACCAATAGCAATCAGCTCGCCAATTTCAATCTCCCGACCATAAATGTGCAAGGTTCCTTCAATGGCGGCGGATCACAAGTGGGACATTCCATTGATACCGAAAACCATTACGAGCTGCAGAACTACACCACCGTCGCCAGCGGCGTGCATAGCTGGAAATTCGGAATTCGGGTGCGGGCCGTCACCATAGACAACATCTCGCCTTCCAACTTCAACGGCACGTTCTCGTTTTTCGGCGGTTACGCGCCGATTCTGGATGCGAACTTCCAGCCGATTGTTTCGGGGATCGTATGCGATCCGGCCAACCCGAATCCGGCGGGCTGCGAAACCATCACCTCACTCGATCGCTATCAGCGCACGCTGGTATTTCAACAGATGGGCCTGGCTGCGTCTGCCATGCAGTTGCTGGGAGCGGGAGCGTCGCAGTTCAGCATTAGCGCCGGGAACCCGCTTACGAATGTAAATCAGGTCGACATCGGGACCTACGTTGGCGACGATTGGCGCGTGAAGCCAAACTTCACGCTCAGTCTGGGGCTGCGCTATGAAACCCAGACTAATATCCATGATTACCGCGACTGGGCGCCGCGCATCGGCTTCGCCTGGGCGCCCGGCCAAAGCAAGAACAACCCGCGGCCCAAAATGGTCTTGCGCGGTGGATTTGGCATCTTCTACGATCGCTTCGGTGAACAAAACGTCGAGACCGCGGACCGCTATAACGGTATTACGCAGCAAAGTTACGTTGTCACCAATCCTGACTTTTATTCGACCAGCTCTTCAAACCTCCCTCCGATCTCGCAGCTTGGCCAATTCCTGACCAGCCAGAAGACCTATGAAATCGCGTCCAATTTGCGCGCTCCCTATATCATGCAGTCCGCAATCACGGCCGAGCGGCAGTTGCCTCGGAACACCACCGTGTCAGTATCGTATTTGAACTCGCATGGTTTACATGAATTGCGATCGCAGGATATCAACGCGCCTCTGCAGGGCACTTATACGCGTCCGGGTACGGGCGTCTATCCGTACGGTAATGTCGGACCCATTCTGCTGATGGAATCGGCCGGACTGTTTAATCAGAACATGATGATCGCCAACGTCCGTTCTCAGATCAACAGCAAGATCTCATTGAACGGCTTCTATATGCTCGGCCGCTCCTACAGCAACACGGACGGCGTCAACACGGTTCCGGCCAGCCCGTATAGCATGGCCGGGGAATATGCGCCTTCCGCTCTGGATATTCGCAATCGCGGGCTAATAGCCGGCTCGATCACAACCAAGTGGGACATTCGTTTGGCTCCCTTCATCACCATGAACTCGGGGGCGCCGTTCGATATTATTTCAGGAACTGATCCTTACGGAACAACCCTGTTCTATGCGCGGCCCGGGATCGCGACGAGCGCTAATATTCCAGGCGTGATCAGCACTCCATACGGGCTGTTGGATCCGAATCCCAAGCCAGGCGAGCATGATTCTGCCGCGCGATTTTGGCCGCAGTCCCGGGTCAGATCATGGTGAATCTACGATTGGCCAGGACGTTCGGTTTCGGACCCGCTCGCGAAGGTCCCACCAATCGCGGCGGCGGCGGTGGTGGTGGGCGTGGAGGCGGAGGAGGCGGACCGCGCGGTGGACCAGGCGGCATGCGTGGGGTGGGCGGCCTCGGCGGTGGTCCGGGCGGTTTCGGCGGCGGAGGTGGCGCGACGAATCGGCGCTATAACCTGACGCTTTCCGTCCAGGCGCGCAATCTGCTGAATCACGTCAATCCCGGGCCGATCAATGGGACGCTGACTTCCCCGCTGTTCGGCCAGTCCAACACGCTGGCCGGCGGCTTCGGAGCGTTCGCCGAGAGTGGCAATAACCGGCGGCTGGAGTTGCAGATGCGGTTTACGTTTTAGGCCAGGTCGAGAGGATGGTCGCCTTGCTCCGGCCAACCCTACTTCCATACCGCCCATCCTAGGACGGGTGGTGCGTGTCTAAACTTTGTAGTCAGCTTACGTGTAGCGAAGTCCAGTAAATGGATATTCATTCGCTCGTTTACGACAGGCTCGTCCCCTTCCAGCCGTTCGTTAAGGAGCAGCTTTTTCGAGTCCGGCGACCAAACGGGCGCGTATGTGAAGTATCGCTGTCCGAAGATCGCATGGCCCCGAGGAAACGCATACAGCACTTGTTCGCCAGTCCCATCCGGATGCGCCGCCAGGCACTTCGTGGTTACGGGCCAGGTTCCTGACGAATCGAGGTATGCAATCCATTCGCCGGACGGCGACCAGGCCGGGTTTTGACCCTGGCCCAATCTCCATTTCGTTCCCGTCGCCGGCTCGACTACGTCGATTGCAGCTTCATGCGTCCGGCCTCCTATGGGTGAGATTTGAACCTGGTACGCAATGTGCTTTCCGTCAGGAGACCAAGCCAGGCGGCCGTCAACATGCTCGTAGGACAGGGTTCGAGTGACCCCGGTTCGCGTGTTGAGAAGGTAAAGGCAAGCCCGATCCCCTTCCTTTGCGACGCTAACGAAGGCCAGCTGCGATTTGTCTGGCGACAACGCTACGCCCAAGACATCAAATGCCTCGGTGTACTCCGTCCACTTTTTGTCGAGTGTGGAATAGGTGGCAACTACCTCACGCGGAAGATCACCCGGCTTCACTCGCAGGCAACTAACGAGTGTTCCGTCTGACGAAATACTGGGATACGTTGGTCTGCTGTTCCTAGTCTCGGGTCGGCCGGCTTCCGGCAATACCATGAATGTTGCCCCTGGCGTAGTGACGGCCAGAAACTCGCTGGGCGAACCGGCGAACAGCGAGTTATAGCCGACTAGCAAAGCAGCGCCGGGAAGGCGCGGTAGTTTGTTGGGCTGTGCTTCCACGTGAGCGTCCCCCAACAAGGTGAGGAACAGCATGCAACACAGAAGGCAGGGACATTTCATTAAGGGGTATCCGATTCCAGCGCGAAAACCCACACCGCGCCGCCTTCCGGCACCTCGGGATATTCTCCTGGGAAAACGCGATTGAGGTCGGCCTGCATTCCTCGCGAGTCACCGCCCCATCCCGCGAGCACGGCGATGTACTGCATGCCATCGATCGAGAAGGACGTCGGGGGCGCCAGAATTCCCGTGTTGGTCGGGAACTCCCAGAGCAGCTTGCCGGTGGATGCATCGAACGCATGCATCCGGCGGTCGTTAGTTCCGCCAGTGAATACTAATCCGCCCGCGGTGGCCAGCATCGCTCCCCAATTCGGAGACTTGGGATAATCGTGCGTCCAAACCTGCTTGCCAGTGTCGACGTTCCAGGCCTGCACCTCGCCGATGTGGTCGGCGCCCGGAGCGACCGAGAAACTGAGTTTCACACCCGTAAAGGATCGGCCGGCTTCGTATTCCACCTCCTGCCCCATGGAAGTTTGACAGAGATTATTATTGGCCGGGATATAAATCATCCGCGTCGCCGGACTAAAAGCGATCGGCGGCCAATTCTTGCCGCCCCACAGGGACGGGCAGTACGTCACTTCTTTGCCGGTGCCTGGCTTGTGATCTAAATCGATCTCTGGCCGCCCGGTTTCCGGATCCAGTCGCGTGAACACGTTCTGCTTCACGTAAGGTGTGCCTTCGATGAAATGGATTCGCCCGTTGGTCGTGCGCTCCAGGAACCGCAGATAGCCGTCGCGGGCGACGTCAATCAGGCCAGTGATGGTACGCGCGCCGCGCTTGTAGTCGACCAGTATCGGCGGCGAAACTTCGTCCCAATCCCAGGAGTCATTGGGGTGGTATTGAAAATGACCTTTGATCGCGCCAGTGGCCACGTCGATTGCCAGCGTCGACGCGGTGTAGAGATTGTCACCCGGACGCTTGTCGCCCATCCAGGGCCCACCGTTACCGGTTCCCCAATACGCCAGGTTCGTCTCCGGATCGTAATTCCCCGTGACCCACACCGGGGCGCCGCCGGTCTTCCATTGATCGCCCTTCGGCCAAGTCCCACTGCCAGGTTCTCCTGGAGCGGGAATGGTGTAGGTCCGCCACTGCTCTTTACCGGAATCGGGATCGAACGCCGCCACGAAGCCGCGGATTCCTAACTCACCACCCGACGCGCCGACCATAACCTTGCCGCCGGCCACAAGCGGCGCCAATGTGATGTAATAGCCCGACTTGTTGTCTGCCACTGTTGTGGCCCAGACTTCCCGGCCGGTTCTGGCATCCAAAGCGATCAGGACGGCTTCACCGGCAGCGTAAAATACTTTGTCTCCGAGAAGAGCGACGCCGCGGTTGGTATCGTGAAGCACTGAGGTTCCCGTGGGACGACGCCTGGTGTAACGCCACAGCAGATTGCCGGACTTGGCATCGATTGCGATCACCTGGTTATTGGGGGTCGAGACGAACATCACTCCGTTATTGACGATGGGCGCAGCCTCGTGGACTTTCGTTTCGCCGGTTGAGAATATCCAGACTGGCTTCAGACGCTTGACGTTACCGGGCGTTATCTCGCTAAGCGGGCTGTAGCCCCAGCCGTCGTACGTGCGGCGGATCATCAGCCAGTTGCTGTCTTCAGGCTTCAAGAGACGCTCCGGCGTCACGGGCTGGTAATTGCGGAGTACCGGGGGCATAGGCGGGGCCGGTGCTCGCGGCGGTTGGCTGAAGCCTAGATCGGCGATCGCAAGCAGGGCAATCGTGCGGAACGTCGTATCCAGCATAGAACGCCATCATACCAACTACCATCCGTCGCCTACCCCCTGTTAAACTGAATCGAAGCTAAACTGAATCGAACATGCCGATTAGCAAGGATCTGCTGGACATTCTGGTCTGTCCTCTGTGCAAAGCGCCGGTGGAGCTGAAGCCCGATCAGAGCGGGCTGAAATGCGTCCAATGTAAACGGGTTTATCCCATTCGCGATGAAATACCCGTGATGCTGATCGACGAAGCGAAGGTCGAGGAGTAAGCGGACCTTTCTGACATGATCTAGCATGACAAACGTACTTGAGCGCCTTCCTGCTGGCGCGCGGGTCGCCATTATCCGCTTGCGATCGTTAGGCGATTGCGTGCTCACTACGCCGGCGATTTCGCTGTTGAAGCAGGCCCGGCCGGATCTGCGGATCGTGATGGTGGTTGAAGACGCATTCGCTCCCGTTTTTGCGGGGAACCCCGATTTGGAATCGATTCTGCCTCCGAAGGCGCATGAAATCTCGCGTTGGCGCCCGGACCTTACTCTGAATCTTCACGGCGGAGTCACCAGCTTCCGGCTCACGATCGCGGCGCAGTCGCGTTGGCGCGCGGGCTTCGCTCATTTCCGCTTCCGTCCCGTTTATAACGTCCACATTCCACGCGCCCAGGAGATTCTCGGCGTGGACCGCAAGGTTCACACCGCTGAGCATCTCGCGTCGGCGATGTTTTTTCTCGGCGTGCCTCAGACCGAGATTCCCAGGGCGCGGTTGTTTGCGGAGGCTCGGCCGAGCCCGCTACCATATGCCGTACTGCATCCCATGGCTTCGGCTCCCGAAAAAGCTTGGCCGTCCTCCAATTTCCTCGCAGTGGCCGAACATCTGGACAAACGCCTGGGCGTCGAGCCAGTCTTCATCGCCGGTTCGGGAGAGAGCCTCGACGCATTCGCCCCGTATCGAACGATCTCCGGCGCGCCGCTGGAAGAAATAAAATCGCTGCTCGCCGGCGCTTCGCTCTTTGTTGGAAACGACAGCGGACCCGCGCACATGGCGGCCGCATTCGGACTTCCCGTGGTGGTCTTATTCGGATCGTCCGACCCTGATATCTGGCGCCCCTGGCGTACCGAATCGTCGGTGCTCACGAATCCGGCCGGCATCCATTCCATCGGGACCGCCGAAGCGATGCAAGCGATCGAGACCGTGCTCGCTCCCCAACCGCAATGAGCGAATTCCGCCGCCTCCTCCGCTTCGTCCGGCCTTACAGCGCGCCGCTGCTGCTGTCGGTAGTGCTGATGGCGGCGGTGGGGGCAGCGCAGGGATTCATGGCCGTGCTCATCGGTCCCGTCTTCGACCGCGTGCTAAAACCCGATTCGCCCGATTCGCTGGTGCCGCTGTTCACCATCCCCGGTTTCAATCACACCGTCTATCTTCAGGACCTCCTGCCGGCCGGCATCCACAATGTCTGGACCATGGTGGCGGTCGCGATTCTGGCCACGTTCCTGATCAAGGGCCTGTGCGATTACTTCGGCAACTACTTCATCAACTACGTCGGCTTTTCGGCCGTCACCGACCTCCGGCAAAAAGTCTTCGACCGCGTGCTCCGGCAGGACGCGCAGTTTCTTCGAATCCAACTCCACCGGCCGCGTCATGTCGTCCATCATGAACGATCTCGAAAAGATCCAGGTGGCGACCTCGCACATGCTGGCCGACTGGCTGCGGCAGTCCTTCTCCGTGATCTTCCTGCTGTGCGTGGTGATGCAAAAAGACTGGCGGCTCGCGCTGGTCAGCCTTACGGTGCTGCCCTTTGTGCTGGTGCCGACGCTGCGGATCGGCCGCCGCATCCGCCGGACCACCCGCCGCGCGCAGGATGACGCCGCCGAGCTGAACCAGATCCTGCAGGAGACCATCAGCGGCCATCAGGTGGTGAAGTCGTTCGGCGCCGAAGACATCGAATCGAATCGCTTCCGCATGGCGGCGAACCGGCTCAAATCGAGCAATCTCCGCTATGTGGCCCAGCAGGCGCTCTCTTCGCCGCTGATCGAATTCTTCGCCGCGATCACCATCGTCGGGCTGCTGACCTATGCGCGCATCGCAGATCAAGAACGGCGCTCTGACGGCCGGCGAATTCACCAGCTTCGTGATCGCGCTGCTGATGCTGTACGAGCCCGTCAAGCGGCTCACCGGCATTCACAATATTTTCCAGCAGGCGCTGGGCGCGTCGCAGAAGGTCTTCGAGTATCTGGATCGCGACCAGCAGATTGTCGATAAACCGGGCGCGGCCAAGCTGGCCAAGTTCCAGCAGTCCATCGTGCTGGACAATGTCAGCTTCCGCTATCCCAACGCGCCCAACGGATTTCGCTCTGCACGGCATTCAGTTGGAAGTGCGCGCGGGCGAGGTGGTGGCGCTGGTGGGCCCGAGCGGCGGCGGGAAAACCACGCTGGCCAATCTGGTCCCGCGCTTTTACGACGTCACCGCCGGCGCGGTGCGGATCGACGGCAAGGATGTGCGCGATCTGCAGCTCGCGTCGCTGCGCGAGAAGATCGGCATGGTCGCGCAGGAAACGTTTCTCTTCAACGACACGGTGGCGAACAACATCCGCTACGGCAAGCCCAAAGCCAAAGACGACGAGATCCGCGAGGCCGCGCGCAACGCCCTGGCCGACGAGTTCATCGAGCGGATGCCCGAAGGTTACGACACCATGATCGGAGAGCGCGGCGTAAAGCTGAGCGGAGGGCAGCGGCAGCGGCTGGCCATCGCGCGGGCGCTGCTCAAGAACGCGCCCATCCTGATCCTGGACGAAGCCACCTCGCATCTCGACACCGAATCGGAGATCCTGGTGCAGCGCGCGCTCCAAACGCTGATGAGCAATCGCACCGTCATCGTGATCGCCCACCGGCTCTCCACCATCCGGCGCGCCGACAAGATCGTGGTTCTGGATCGGGGCCGCATCTCGCGAGGTCGGAACGCACGAAGAGCTGGTCAATCATGGCGGCATCTACCAGCGGCTGCACGAGCTTCAGTTTCTGGAACCGGATCCGCTTGATCGAACTCCATGAGTGCGCCCATCCGAAGCATGACCGGCTTCGCCCGGCGTCCACAAAGCCACCGAGCACGGCGAAATCACGGTCAGCCTCAAGAGCGTCAACCATCGCGGTCTGGATCTGCACTTTCATCTGGAAGCGGATCTGGATCGCGTTCGAAGGCGCCATGCGCGCCGTGCTGAAGCGAGTCGATCCTGCGCGGCCACGTCGACATCCGTTGCACGCTGCTGCGTTCCGGCAACGGGGGACCGGGCGGGCTGAACGCTCCGCTGCTGCGGGCCTATCTGGCCGCGTTCCGGCAAGCGGCGGCTGCCGAAGAAGGAATCGCATGCGCAGCCGGACTTGAATCAGCTTTGCGGCTTCCGGGCATGTTCGGCGTCGCGGCCGAACCGGAGCCCGATCCGAAGATCGAGAGCGAATTGCTGGCGTCGCTCGAAGAGGCGCTTGAAATGCTCAACCAGTTCCGATCGCGCGAAGGCGCGCGAGCTGGCCGCGTTTATCCGTCGAGCACAACCGCGCGATCCGGCCGAGAGCGCGGAGCAAATGGAACAGATCCGCTCGCGCGCCCATGCCGGCCTTCCAAAGCCGCTTGCCCGAAAAACTGCAGGAGCTGCTTCGGCAATACCATGCTCGATCCGCAGCGCATCGCGCAGGAAGCCGCCCTTCTGGCCGACCGCAGCGATATCGGCGAGGAAATCTCCCGCCTGCAGATCCATTCGCGGCAATTGAATGAGATTCTGGATGCCGGCGGCGAAGTGGGCAAGAAGCTCGACTTTCTGCTGCAGGAAATGAACCGCGAAACCAATACCGTTCTGTCGAAGACCAACGGCATCGGCGAACTGGGTCTGCGGATCACGGACCTGGCGCTGGCGGCGAAGGCCGCTATCGAAAAAATCCGCGAGCAGGCGCTGAATCTGGAATGACAACCGCACATGATCACCGTCTTCATCATCTCCGCGCCCTCCGGGCTCCGGGAAATCCACGCTTGTCCACCGGCTCCTCAAATCGGTCCCCGGACTCGACGTTCTCCATCTCCTACACCACGCGTCCTCCGCGCCCCAGCGAAACCAACGGCGTCGACTATATTTTTATCTCGCCGCAGCCGAGTTCGAAGATCGCCTGGCGAAGGGCGAATTCCTCGAATATGCCGAGGTTTTCGGCAATTACTACGGCACCAACCGCAGCACCTTCGAACAGGCCGTCCATGAGGGCAAAGACCTGGTACTCGACATCGACGTCCAGGGTGCGAGACAATTGAAGGTAGCGATTCCGGAGGCGATCAGTATCTTTGTGCTTCCGCCGTCCCGGGAAGTTCTCGAGCAACGGCTTCGCGCCCGATCGCAGGACAGCGAAGAAGTGATTCGCGGCGCTTGAAGGGTGCAGCGGAGGAAGTTCGGAACTATACGCAATACGATTATGTTCTGATCAACCGGGAAATCGAGGAGTCGGCCGCGCGGCTGGCGTCCATCGTCAAAGCCGAGCGGCTGCGCAAGGCCAGGATGGAAGAAGAAGTCCGGCCGATCCTTGAGAGCTTTGAAAAGTAAAGAACGAATTGAGGTTCAAAATAACACATGGCTGAGAGAATGAAAAACAACGCGATGTATGCTATTCCCGACGACGGCGAGCAAAGCACTTACCGCTTCATTATCGTGGCCGCCAAGCGCGCGCGGCAGTTGCAGAATGGCGCCCGTCCGTTTCTCCCAACCACATCCAAGAAGCCCACGGTGACTTCCATGGAAGAAGTTCGCCGCGGGCTGGTGAAATACACAGACACTATTAAAGAGCCACCAGCCGGGGAGCTGGCGCCAGAGGAATAGAAGAGCCGCGATGAACGCTGTGCTGGGCGTGGGCGGCGGAATAGCCGCCTATAAATCCGCCGAACTGGCCCGGGCCCTCATGGAGCGCGGGCTGCGCGTCCAGGTAGTCCTCACTCCCGCCGCCGAGAAATTCATCACACCTCTGACCTTCGCCGCGCTCACCGGACGCAAAGTAATCACCGATCTATTCGCTTCCGCGAGCTCGGAAGAAACGCTTTCGAGCGCGGTCGAACATATCGCGGTCGCGCAGGAGAACGACGTTCTGGTGATCGCGCCCGCCACGGCCGATCTGCTGGCGCGCCTGGCGCACGGGCTTGCCAATGACTTCCTGACCACCACCTACCTGGCCTTCACCGGCCCGGTGGTGCTGGCGCCGGCGATGAACAGCAACATGTGGATGCATCCGGCGACGCAGGAAAATATCGCGATCCTGAAAGAGCCGCGGCCACCTGATCATCGAGCCGGAGGAAGGCCTGCTGGCTTGCGGAACAACCGGCCCGGGCCGCTTGGCCGAACCGGAGCGAATCGCCGATATGGTCGCGGGCTTGATCTTGCACCGCAAGGATCTTGAAGGGGAAACCGTGCTCATCACCGCCGGCCCCACCCAGGAGCCGCTCGACCCGGTGCGCTTCATCTCCAACCGCTCCAGCGGCAAGATGGGCTACGCACTCGCCGAAGCCGCCGCCCAGCGTGGCGCGCGCGTGATTCTGGTTTCGGGCCCAGTGCAACTCCCTGAACCCTCCGGCGTCTCGGTGATTCACGTCCGCACCGCGATCGAAATGCGCAACGCAGTGATGGAACACCTGGCGGAGCGCACCATCGTCGTGAAATCCGCCGCCGTCGCCGATTATCATCTGTCGCGCGTGCCGCAGCACAAGGTCAAGAAGACCGCCGACGCGAATGTCGCTCGATTTCGACCCCACGCCCGACATCCTGGCCGAAGTGGGCCAGAAGAAGGGCGATCGCCTGCTGATCGGTTTCGCGGCCGAGACCGAAAACCTGACCGAGAGCGCTCGGCAGAAGCTTGAATCCAAGAATTGCGATATGGTGGTGGCGAACCTGGTGAATCAGGAAGGCACGGGCTTTGAATCCGACCAGAACGAAGTGGTGCTGGTGCTGCGCACCGGCGAAACCATCCCCATCGCCCGCGCGCCCAAGCGCGAGATCGCCGATCGCATTTTCGACCAGGTTACCAAGCTTCGCCTGGCCCTCCACGCGGCGCAATGACGAAGGACGAAGTCCGCCGCTATCTAGAGTTTTACCAAGACCTCGGTTTGAAAACGCTGTATCGCCGGGACTCGCCAGGCCAGCCGGCAATCGCGCACCTTCCGCCCCAGGTCAAAGACCTTAACCCTCAGCCCCTTAACCTTAATCCTGCGCCGCCATCCCCCTTAGTACCTTCGCTCGCACCGGTTCATGACAATTTACTGAAAATATTGCGAAGATATTGGTGACTGCAAACGATGTCGTCTGCATGAGGGCCGGAACCGATTAGTGTTCGGATCCGGGGCAACGAGCAGGCGAGGCTGGTGTTTGTAGGTGAAGGCCCGGGGGCCGACGAGGACGCAGCAGGGCTTGCCGTTCGTCGGCCGGGCCGGACAACTTCTCACGCAGATGATCGAAGGGACCGCCCGCAAGGAGGGCATCCCGCTCAAGCGCAGCGACGTTTACATCTGCAACGTGGTCAAGTGCCGCCCGCCGGAGAATCGCACGCCGCAGCCCGATGAGATGGAGATTTGCGGCCAGTTCCTGTTCCGGCAGCTTCTGGCGATCCGGCCCAAAGCCATCTGCGCCCTGGGCTCCACGGCGGCCAAGGCGCTGCTCGGCACCAAGGAAGGCGTCACGCGGCTGCGCGGAAAATGGCAACAGTGGCGCGATATCCCGGTGATGGTCACCTACCATCCCTCATATTTGCTGCGGCCGTACAATCAAAACGCGAAGAAAGAAGCCTGGGAAGACCTGAAGAAAGTCCTGCACTATGTCTACGACTAGTGGCGCGGGCGACCACGGCTACGGCTCTCACCTAGGGCTCTTTATCACCTTTGAAGGACCCGACGGAAGCGGCAAAAGCACCCAAGCCCGGCTTCTGGCGGAGCGTCTGCGGCGCGACGGCTATCCGGTGCTTGAGACCGTCGAGCCGGGCGGCACGCCCATCGGCCAGCAGATCCGCCGGATCCTGCTCGATCCCGCGAATCTCGAATTGCGGCCGATACCGGAACTGCTGCTGATGTTCGCGGCCCGCGCTCAGAACGTCGAGCAGTCCATCCTGCCGGCGCTCGCCGAAGGCAAAATCGTCGTTTCGGACCGCTTCACGGATTCGTCCATCGCCTACCAAGGCGCGGGGCACGGGCTGGGGTGGGAAACGGTGCTCGAAGTCGATCGCATCGCCTGTCACGGCCTGGTTCCGGACTTGACGCTGTGCATCGACATCGATAGCGAAACCGGACTGGCGCGCGCGCACTCGCGCAATCAGCAGCATGAAATGCGCTACGAGCAACAGGCCGTCGACTTTCACCAAAAGGTTCGCGCCGCCTATCACGAACTCGCCCGGCGCGAGCCGCGCCGCTTTCGGTTGATCGACGGCAGTGGCTCGCCGGAAGACATCGCCGTCAAGGTATGGGACGAAGTGTTCACGCTCTTACCGCGCTCATTGCTCACATGAACTTGATTCGTTCATTGCGCGCGGAAAACTCGATCAGCTTTTCGAGCCGTCCTAGCCTGGTCTCTTCTTTCTTGGCGCTGGCCACCCATCCGGCCGTCATCCGCCGATAATAGGGCGGAAAATTCTCGTAGTTCTTCCAAGCGGTGGACTGTTTTCGGAATTTGGCTTCCAGCTCCTTCGGCATCTCGGTCGGCAGGACCGGAGTCTCGCGCCGCTGATCCGAATTGAAAGCGGCCAGACCTGTTGGCGTCATCTTGCCCGCGGCGATCAATCGCTCAGCGCGTTGGATATTCGTCTTGTTCCACGGGCTTCGCGCCGTTCGCGGAGTGAATCTTTGGGCAAAGCGGGCTTCGTCGATCTTCTTGATCTTGCCGTCGATCCAGCCGAAGCACAGCGCCTCTTCCACCGCATCTTCATAAGGGACGCGCGGCCGGCCTGAATCCTTCTTGTAATACACCAGCCAGATTTCATCGCACTTATTGTGATTCTTCTGGAGCCAAGCTCGCCACTCGCGCCGATCTTTCGCGTAAACCGTCTCCATCTGCTAGCTAGCTCAACATCTTTAGCTCATTGACCCGGTCGAGGTCCAGAATCAAGTCGCCCTGTGGATCCACACTGAACGCTGCAACGAACTTGGCGCCCCACAGAATATCGGTGTGCCGATACGAGTAGATGGAGTGAACCACTTGGCTGAAGCTATCATCGAACGCCTGGATGAGGATCAGAAGCTCCGCGGACATCCCCTTCAAATCCTGGGCGGTCTTGCCGGATAGCGGGCTGGTGGAATCGATCGGGTGAACTATCGTCCATGTGAGCGGCAGAAAGAAAACTTTTCGCCGCTCAAGTTCTAGATCGACAAAATCCCGCTTGAGCTGCCCGTCTTTATTCGCCACGGTCATCAGCAGCACGCGGGCTTCGAGATTCATGAGCGTATTGCTCCGGGCATTGGTGATACGGAACTGCAGGCTGTTGCCGTCCTGATAGGGTGCGATGAGCGCGTTATTACTAAACAAAATGCGCGCGGAGGGCCGGGAAAATCGGCCATATAAGAGCCCGGTCATTATCGCGAATACCATAAGACCGGTCGCGGCTTCGAGGGCCGCTATGGCATTCGCGGAGGGCCCGCGCGGAAAGACATTCCCATAGCCAACCGTTGTCAGAGTATGTACGCTAAAAAAGAATGCGTTTACGAAGGCGCTCATCTCGGACTCGGTTCCCTGGAGTTGGCCGATCCCGATTGCCAAGTATAGCCAAGCAAACACAACATTCACCGCGAGGAAGACCATCATTACCACCAGAAAAAATCGCGGCCAGCTAGTATCGATCATCTTCAGATAGAGATTCGTATCGCGCAGCCGCGTGCCCTTGCGATGCACATTGAAGGTGCCATCGGGATTGATGGCCCGGCGCAATTCGCCGCTGAACTGGGTCGTTAAGCCTGGATCGAACGATTCCTTTTTCATGAGAATGAACTCAGAATAACGTACTCGCCCGATAGCCGAATTGATTGACAGTTTCGAAACCCGCGACCGCGCGCAGCGAGGCGCCTGGGTGCAAGGCAATTATCTAACCAAATACTCATCGTGTGGACGTGATGAGTTTCAACAGATCTCGGAATCTGGAATCGGACCGCAGGCCGTCGAGCGACGGTTCCGTCATCAGGTAGATCATGTAATCGGATCGTTCCTCGTAAGCCTTCTCGATCCATTTGATACTTTGATCGCTCTCACCCAGAGCGGCATAGATCGCCGCCACGTACATGGCCGGAACATATTCCTGCCTGGCCGATCTCTCGAGTTCCCGCAGCACCTGGCGGGCCTCCGCCGCTCGTCCCGTTAGGGCATAAGTACGGCCGATATTCGCCAGCGCGAACGCATGGCTTCCGGGTAGAGCGGATGCTTTATTGAATTCAGCCAGCGCCTCCGTGTACAAGCGCTTCTGAACGTAGGCCATGCCCAAGGTAGAATGGGCCAGCGAAAACGTCGGATTTAGATCGAGCGTTGAACGGTACTGTTGGATCGCTTCATCGAATCGATGCGCGTGGTAAAGACACCAACCTAATCCCACATTGATGCTGAGCGACAACGGGTCTAAAGCCAGCGCTCGCCTGACTTCAGCTAGCGCCTTTTCAGGCTGAGACTTCGCGAGGAAATAGTGGGCATACCAGTGGTGCGCTGTTGCGTAACCGGGGTTGAGATCGATGGCGCGTTTGAATTCCAGCTCTGCGGCAGCAAAGTCCCAATCATAAGAGAGCTTCACATATGCCAGCGATGTATGGCCCTCGGCGAGACTGTCGTCCAGCTTCACAGCTTCGAGCGCAGCCTTCTTGGCTTTGGGCATTACCTCATTTGGTGGTAGTACATCCGACCCGATCGAACCCAAGAGAGCATACGCGTCGGCTAGGCCGGCATAAGCCGGTGCGTAGCTCGGATCTTTGGCGATCGCACGCTGAAAATACTCAATGCCCTTCTGAATATCTTCTGGCGCGCGTTTGTTCCACCAGTAGCGCCCATACGAATAGGCCAGGTACGCTTCCGGATCGACCGGGCGGGATTTCGTGAGCCGCTGCTTTTCCTGCGGCGTCAACTTTACGCGTATCTCGCGCGCGATCGCACTGGCCACCTCGGCCTGCAAGGCCAGCACATCGCGAAGATTCTGCTCGTAACTTTGAGCCCAGAGTTGCCTCTCGGTCTTCCCGTCGAAGAGCTGCACAGTGATTCGCACCCGATTGCCGGATTGAAGCACTGAGCCTTCAACCACGGCGTCGACGTTCAGTTCGCGCGCGATCACCGGCAGTGGCTTGTTCTTCACCCCTTTGTAGGTCATCGCCGATGTCCGGGAGATCACCTTCAACGCCTCAATCTTCGCCAGAGAATTAATTAACTCTTCCGTCAAGCTATCGGCAAAGTATTCCTGCGCAGGGTCATTCGAGGGGCTATTTAACGGCAGTACTACCAGCGACGTGATCCCTGGGCTGTTACGAGAGTTGCGCGTAATCCAGGCATAAGCCAGCACGGCTGCCAGAATGAGGAAAACCGCTGGGGCCAGCCATGCTACCCGTTTGAGGCGGTTCAGTCCATTCTTTTCAGTCTTGTCATCCGGCGGCGCCAGAGCCGGTGCCAATAGGTCCTTCACAGGCGCGACAAACCGGTACCCCCTCTTCGGGATGGTCTCAATATATTGGAAATCCTCTAGGTCGTCGCCCAGGGCCTTGCGTAGCGCCGAGACATTGCGTGCCAGCGCGCCTTCCTCCACAAACGTATCCGGCCAGACGCTTTTCAGGAGTTCGTCCTTCTCTACCACGCGCCCGGAGTTGGCAACGAGCACCAGGAGTGTGTCAACAGCCTTCGGCGTGAGCGGAATGGTCTCTTCGCCACGCACCAAGAGCCGTTCGACGCTGTCGATACGGTACTGGCCGAATTCGTATAAGTGCTTCTCCGCCTTAACCATACCGCTCTGGAGAGTTCTGTCAGATCTTTGTCAGAACTTTCGAAGCTCCTCCTCAGTCAGGATCTTACTATTATCCAACTGCAGGATCATGATGAGCACACCGAGCACATATCTCTTGAAGCCTAAGTTTCAGGCCGGGCTGCGGCCCCTCCTAGGAATCGTGGCGGATTCCGGCGTCACCGCCAATCAAGTGACTCTGGCCAGTTGCGCCCTCTCGGTGGGATTCGGCCTATTCCTGACCTCGCGACCACAAGCCCGGGTACTACTTCTACTGCTGCCAGTTGTACTCTTCTTTCGCATGACGCTTAACGCTATGGATGGAATGCTGGCGCGAGAGTTTTGCCAGCGGTCTAATCTTGGCGCTTGCCTCAATGAGTTGGGCGATGTAGTCTCCGATGCATTCCTGTATCTTCCTTTTGTCTATTTACCGGGTTTTGATTCGTTCTGGATGGTAGCCGTGATACTGCTGGCTGTCATTTCCGAGATGGCGGGTACGGTGACTGTGATGATCGGAAGTAGCCGGCGCTACGACGGTCCAATGGGCAAGAGTGACCGGGCTCTAGTGTTTGGGACATTGGCGTTGTGGTGCGGGCTCGGATGGAGCGTTGCGCCCTGGGCGTCGTACGTGTTTCCAAGATTGATGACAGTGCTGCTGTTTACAACTGTGATCAATCGAATTAGAAAAGGGCTTGCGGAGACAAATACCGCAACCGCCGCGGAGGGAATCAATGGTTGACGTAGTAACAACACGAATTGCCGAAGAGGACTTCTTCAGCACCACAGACGGAGCACGCTTGTTTTACCGCTACTGGCCTGCTTGTTCCGGGCGGGCAAACCGCGCGGTGATTCTGTTCCATCGCGGGCATGAGCATTCGGGCCGGCTCCAGCACGTAGTCGATGAACTGGAGCTGCCAGATGTCGCCATGTTCGCGTGGGATGCGCGCGGTCACGGCCGCTCTCTTGAAGAAAGAGATACCAGCCCTACGCTCGGAACGCTGGAAAAAGATGTCGACACATTTGTTCAACACGTGTCCAGCACTTACGGAATCGCGGTGGAGAATATTGCGGTTCTGGGACAGAGCGTCGGGAGTGTTCTGCTCGCGGCCTGGGTTCATGATTACGCCCCCAAAATCCGTTGCATGGTGCTGGCCGCGCCTGCATTCAAAGTCAAACTGTACGTGCCGTTCGCGCGAATCATTCTCAAACTGCTTCATCGGCTGATCGGAAACTTCCATGTGAATTCGTACGTTAAGGCGAGCGCCCTGACGCATGATCCAGCCCGCGTCGCTTCGTATGAATCAGACATTTTGATCCGGAGACCTATTTCTGTGAAGATCCTGCTGGCCCTTTACAGCACTGCGGACCGTGTCATTGCGGACGCACAGGCAATTCAGATACCCACCCAGCTATTGCTATCCGGAGCGGACTTCGTGGTACATCGCAAGCCCCAGGATGAATTCTTCGAGCGGCTGGGATCGCCACTGAAGGAAAGACACGTTTTCGCTGGTTTCTATCACGATACATTGGGCGAAAAGGACCGCGTCGTGGCCATCGAAGAAGTCCGAAGGTTCATCATCAGAATGCTCACGCGGCCACCCGCAAACAAGCCACTGCTCGATGCGGACAAGGCCGGTTACACGAAAGATGAATTCGACGCGCTCAGCCGGCCTTTGCCGCCGCTGTCTTCCAAATCGCTGCTGTTCGGCATCTCGAAGCTCGGGATTCGGACCGGCGGCCGGCTTTCGGATGGAATCCGACTGGCTCTCGAAACAGGCTTCGATTCCGGAAGCACTTTGGATTATGTGTATAGGAATGAGGCATCGGGTATTACACCTCTGGGCAAATTGATCGATTGGTTCTTCATCAATTCTATTGGCTGGCGTGGAATCAGGGTTCGGAAGCAAAACGTCGAACGTCTGCTTATTCAGGCAATCGCGGCTCTTCAGTTAAAAGGGCAGGTAGTGCGAATTCTCGATATTGCTGCCGGGCAGGCACGATACGTATTTGAAGCGCTCGAGAACGTAGGTATGGAGGCGGACCAAATCCTGCTTCGGGACTACAGCGAAGTGAACGTCCGTAGCGGAGATATATTGATCCGGCAGAAAGGAATGCAGCGATTTGCGCGCTTCGAGCAAGGCGACGCGTTCAATCAGAACGAACTGGCTTCTATTCGTCCGCGGCCAACCGTTGGCGTGGTCTCCGGTTTATACGAACTATTTCCCGAGAATGCACTTTGTGCGTGAGTCGCTCAACGGGCTGGCGAGCGCAATCGACCCGGGCGGGTACTTGATCTACACCGGCCAGCCATGGCATCCACAACTGGAAATGATCGCGCGAACCTTATCGAGTCACCGCGATCACAAGCCCTGGGTTATGCGGCGCCGGACCCAGGGGGAATTAGATCAGTTGGTGGAAGCGGCCGGATTCCGCAAGATGGATCAATTCACCGACGACTGGGGAATCTTCACGGTCTCTCTGGCTGAGAGAGTCGACTTCTGATGACAACTGCGATGACAATTCGAACTTCGCCAGAGCGCCCTCCCTGGCGGTGGGCCTTGCTCTGGCTGACAGGGCTCACACCTTTTTTCTTCGTGAGCTATGGCTTCGCAAACTGGTTGACGGGTTTGCGCCGCGACGTGCCCTCGCTCGTATTCGGGTGGGAGCATCGGATTCCGTTTGTTGCGTGGACGATCCTGCCTTACTGGTCGATTGATCTGTTGTATGCGTTTTCGCTATTCGTGTGCCCGACGAGGCGCGAACTAACGACTCACGTCAAGCGCCTCGTCGCGGCGCAGATCATTTCGATTTCCGCCTTCCTGTTGTTTCCTCTGCATTTTACGTTCGAACGCCCACAAGTCACCGGCCTTTTTGGTTGGATGTTCAACGCGCTTGCCAGCTTTGATAAGCCATTCAACCAGGCGCCTTCGTTGCATTTGAGCCTTACGACCGTTCTCTGGGCCAGGTATTCGCAGCATCTTCGTGGTGGGATGCTGTGGCTGATGCGAGTCTGGATGATTTTGGTGGGTGTATCAACTTTAGCCACCTACCAGCATCATTTCATCGATCTCCCCACCGGCATCTGGGTGGGTCTCTTCTGCATTGTCCTGTTTCCGGATAATCCACCGGCTATGCGACACGAAGCCCTTCCGGATCCACAACGGATGAGGCTCGGTACAGCTTATCTGGCGAGTTCGGTGTTGCTTATCGGGCTAGCCGAGCGAATCGGGGGAGCTGCCTGGTGGCTGCTATGGCCTGCTGGCACCTTATCGATCGTCGCGTGGATTTACTTCAGTGGGCGTCCCGAGCTATTTCAGAAATCAAACGGCGTCATGCCGTTACCGATGATGATCCTCCTGGCACCCTACCTGGCTGGAGCTTGGCTGAACTCTCGGTTGTGGACATGGAGGGGAACGCAGGCAGATGAGATCACTGAAGGCATCTGGCTCGGCCGGATGCCACGCAAAACCGAACGGAATAAACAAACCATCGCATCAATCGTGGACCTGACCGCGGAGTTGCCTGTCGACACTGCGGGAACTGTCTATCGCGGCGTTCCGATGCTTGACCTGGTAGCGCCTACAGTAGAGGAAATCGAAGCAGCCGTGGACGCAATGGACGAACTGAGCTCAGAGCGCCCGACGCTAATCTGTTGCGCTCTCGGATATTCGCGAAGCGCCGCTGCGCTCGCCGCGTGGCTGACCGCAACGGAAAGATCATCATCCCTAACTGAATCGATAGCGTTGATCAGGGCGCGACGGCCGCGGATCGTTCTGGGTTCAGCCCAACGTGCACGGCTCAATGAGTGGCGGCGGGCAAGAGGAGACGTATGAACGTACAGGTGGATTCCAGTCTGACGGCGAGCTTCCTCGAATCGGGTCAGATGTTGGCCAAAGCCGGTAACGCCGCGGCAGTGGTTGCCGGAATCACGGGCGTGACTGCCTATTTGGACGCCGTCCGGCTACTGCTTGCCGGCTCAATATTATGCTGGGTCTTCGAGTGTTGGTTCGCTGTCCGCGTCAGGATTGACGTGTCATTATTTCGTCATCTGGCTGGAGAATCTGAGAGCGAGTGGCGTCGCCTGGATGAGTTGTTGATCGAGTGGGGATTCCCCCGCCGCCCGGAGGAAGCACGTAGCGTTAGCGATCGCAGTCGTGGCGCTGTGGCACTTTGGCGAGGTCAAGCCATAACATTAGCGATTCAGCTTGCGAGCCTGTTCGCGAGCTGTTGTTTTGGAAGCCACTGGGATCTGATGTTCGACACCAGTAGTGACCAACCTGACCATCGCCGGAGCTCGGTTCCTGACCGGGATGGAGGCCCGCTGGGTAGGCTGCGCGCCGGACGATAGGCAGAGGATCTACTTCGCCAACCACACCAGTCATATGGACTTCGTGCTCTTGTGGTCGGCCCTTCCAGCCCGGCTGCGCGAAAAGACTCGGCCCGTTGCAGCGAGCGATTACTGGAACCGAGGTATCGTGCGCCAGTATCTTCATTCATCGAGCCTTTCAGGCGGTAGTCATAGACCGACGGTGCTCAGAAAAGGTTGCGAATCCGATTGAGCCCATGATTGAGGCGCTCGACCGGGGAGAGTCGCTGGTTCTTTTTCCCGAGGGCACGCGGGGAAGCGGCGAGGAATTGCAGCCGTTCAAGTGCGGGATCTTTCACTTGGCGAAGGCACGGTCTCACGTCGAGCTGATTCCGGTCTGGATGGATAATTCCTATCGCGTCATGCCGAAGGGAGCGGCTCTGCCGTTACCACTCCTCTGTTCAGCGGCGTTTGGAAAACCGCTGCGGATGGTTCCCGAGCGAGTCGAAAGAAACTTTCCTTGCGCGGCTGCGACAAGCCTTGCTCGACCTTTCAAACCAATGAGCTTTCGACCAGAGCCTCTAAGCGTTTTCGAATCGTTGGCAGGAGTTCTCTTGCTGGCAAGTCTCATTGCCTTTATCCTGCGGCGGCGAGTTCGCGACGGGGCATGCCAAGCCCGTCATTGATAACCTAGTCGCGCGTATCAAAGCCTGGTGGGTCATGGTGATCGTTGCGGGTGGCGCGCTATTAGCAGGTGAACATGTATTTATCGTACTCTTCGCGTTCGTGTCACTGGCAGCTCTGCGTGAGTTCATCACTCTGACCGCCACGTGCCGAGTCGGATTACGGCGCGCTGGTCTTGAGTTTCTTTGTCGCACTGCCGATACAATACGGCTTGATCTGGGCGGGCTGGTACGGTTTCTTCGCTGTTCTAATCCCTGTGTATGCTTTCTTGATTCTGCCGATCGCTTCAGTGATGTTTGGCTGACACTCGAAACTTTCTGGCGCGAACATCGGAAACGCAATGGGGCTTGATGATCTGCGTGTTTTGCATCTCGCACGTTCCGGCGCTGCTTACTCTCGATATCCCCGGCTACTCAGATCGCGCGGCACTTTTAGTGGTTTTCTTGCTGGTCGTCGCTCAGTCGAGCGATGTGTTCCAGTATCTTTTCGGAAAGCTTTTCGGACGCCACAAGATTATGCCGGCGATATCGTCGTCCAAAACTGTTGAAGGGTTCATTGGTGGGGTGACAGCCTCCACTGTTCTCGGCGCTAGTCTTTGGCGACTAACGCCATTCAATCCGTGGCAGGCAGCAGGCATGGCGCTCACGATTACGTTGATGGGATTTCTTGGAGGACTGGTGATGTCCGCCATCAAGCGCGACCGAGGCGTCAAAGACTGGGGTCATCTGATTAAGGGCCACGGCGGGATGTTAGATCGATTGGACTCAATGGCCTTCTCGGCGCCGATCTTCTTTCATCTGACCCGGTCCTTCTTCACATCCTAGCCACTCGTATGGGCCAGGTCAGTGATGGCCGTAGTTCAGTTCACCCGCCTCGATCCGAACGGGCAGCCGATTCTGTTTCGGCGGGAGCGGGCAGGTCGCAAAAGCGGTGAACGCGCAGGGCGGGTTCTGGGCTTTGTTGAAGTCCATCACGACCTCGCCATTCTTCGGAAGATCGGTGTACAGGAATCGCCCGGCCGGATACGTGCCTTTCCCGCTGGTGAGATCGTGAAAGATGAAGAAGAGCTGATGGTCTTCCATCACCGGATCGAGGCGTAGCGACTGGCCATCCAGCGTGAAGAGCACGTATCCCGGGCTGGGATCTTGCTCGGTCTCACCCAGAATGTTCGGGATCGTGATCATCTTCGGCGGTTGATACGGCACGAACTTCGCGACCACGCGATAGCTCTCCTTCACCGGAAACCAGTGCAGTCCAGTGAACTCCTTGCGGGACTCGCTCTCGGTGTCCTTCAATCGAATGCCGTAGCGGTCGCCGCGATGAATCACGAACATGGTGAACGTGCCGAGCTGAATACGATCCGGCTTGCCTTCTGTGTCGGACTTCAGGGGCATCACGTCGCCGGCTGTTTCCCCATTCAACTTCACAGTCACACCCGGCGCCGCGCGAAAGGCCGTCTTGCCGTCGTGGAGTTCGAAGACGCCAAGCTCAGCCGGACCGCGCGGCAGCGTGATATTGCTGGCCGAGTTCGAGCCCGCCCGGTTGATGCCTTCCTTGAGCCAGAACAGTCCCGAAACCGTCAGCCAGCCGTCGTCAGCCTTGAGCTCGGTTTCCTGCTGCGCGCGCCACTGCTCGATGGTTGTGCGGTACGAGGTATCGTCCGCAAGAATCGCGGCACAGCAGGCCAGCACCGAAGCTGGGGCCATCAATCTCAGCGGAATCATGGTTTTGATTGTAACGTGGTAGATGTTGACGACTTCGGATCTGGATCAAAAGCAGAAGGACGCTGCACGTCGCGAGCGCATCATCCGGCGAGCCGCCGAGGAGTTGCAGGACGGCTTCTATGTGAATCTGGGCATCGGCCTCCCAACCCTGGTAGCGAATCACGTTCCACCGGGAATCGAGGTTGTTTTGCAATCGGAAAACGGTATGCTCGGTGCCGGACCGTATCCAATCGAGGGCACCGAGGACCCGGACCTGATCAACGCCGGTAAGGAAACAGTGACTGAGGTGCCCGGCACTTCTTATGGTTCGAGCGCCGACTCCTTCGCTATGATTCGAGGCGGCCACATGGATCTCAGCATCCTGGGCGCCATGGAGGTGGATGAGACTGGAAGCCTCGCCAACTGGATGATCCCCGGAAAAATGGTGAAAGGGATGGGTGGCGCAATGGATCTGGTGGCCGGCGCGCGCCGAGTGATCGTCGCCATGGAGCACACCACCAAACAAGGCGCTCCCAAAATTCTCAAGAAATGCACTTTGCCGATCACCGGCCTGGGCGTGGTGGACCTGATAATCACCGATATGGCCGTCATCCGGGTCACACCCAGAGGCCTGGTGCTCGAAGAAATAGCGCCGGATGTCACCGTCGACGACGTCCAGAAGGCTACCGAAGCTACACTTATCATCGACAATCCGGTTCACATGCATGAATAAAGTCATCGCCACGTCAGATGACGCCGTGGCCGACATTCCCGATGGCGCCACCGTAATGATCGGAGGCTTCGGGCTATGCGGCATTCCTGAGAACCTGATCGCTGCGCTGGTGCGAAAAGGCGTGAAAGGTCTGCATACCATCAGCAACAACATGGGCGTCGATGGCTTCGGAATGGGTCTAATGCTCGAAGCCGGAATGATCGCGTCGCACATCGGCAGCTACGTCGGCGAGAATAAGCTGCTCGAAACACGAGTGTTGGCCGGCCAACTCGATCTGACTCTGGTGCCGCAAGGGACGCTGGCGGAGCGCATTCGAGCCGGCGGTGCTGGAATTCCGGCCTTCTACACTCCTACCGGCGTTGGAACTGTGGTGGCGGACGGCAAAGACGTGCGGGAGTTCAACGGGCGGAGCTACTTGCTTGAAATGGCTCTCGTGGCCGATTACGCATTGATCAAAGCCTGGCGCGGCGACCGCTTGGGCAACCTGGTCTACCGGAAGACGGCGCGCAATTTCAATCCCATGATGGCTACCGCCGCCAAGATCACAATCGCCGAGGTGGAGGAACTGGTGGAACCGGGTGACATCGATCCCGACCAAGTCATCACGCCGGGGATTTATGTCACTCGCATCGTCCAAGGCGAGAAATACGAAAAGCGGATCGAGCGGCGAACCGTTCGCAAGCTTAATTAGTAATCTCGCCTACTTTCGCATTTGCCCAGGCCAAGAAACAAACGAACCATCGCGGCGTCCAACGAACGGGCAGCAGCATCACGCCCTCGCGAATGCCCTGTTTACTTTTGCTGGTGATTCTGCTGTTCCCCCGCGTCGCCTTGGCGCTGTTCTTTTTCTTCTCGACCTACCTGGATCGGCCTTATCACAACGCTCTCCTTCTTCTGATCCTGGGCTTTGTCTTCTTGCCGTTGACAACGCTCGTTTACGCCTGGATGTTCAACAGCGGCATCCCGGTCGTGGGAATCAACATACTATACCTATTAGTCGCGGCCATCTTGGACCTCGGCCTAATGGGAGGCGGTTATCGGTCCCATCGTGGGCGGCTCAACTAGTCCCGGATTTCCTTAGGATCGCTGTGGTAGAGTGGGGGTGTTCGTTCAAGACTCCCTAAGTATAAATTGCTGATTCTAAACTAGATAATCAATTAAGCGTAGTACGTCGTTAGTTTTCAATAACTTCCAATAGAGAAGAACCCGAAAGTAAGAACCGAGTAGGAGGAGATTACTATGACCAAAACCCTTTTGGTGGTCGGGCTATTGGCGACGCCCGTTATTGTCAATATTCAGCAACCCTCAGTAATGTCGCGTACAGAACCGGACGACCCCAGGTTAAAGCTCATTTGGCAGTATTTCGCCGACCGCGATTGCCCGCTCCGCGATTCAGCGGCCGATTTCCTGGTCGCCGCGGACCAGAATGAGCTGGACTGGCGGCTACTCCCCAGCATCTCGATGATCGAATCGAGCGGGGGCAAGGACTACAGAAACAACAATGTGTTCGGATGGGACTCCTGCCGGGAAAGTTTTCCATCCGTGCGGGCCGGAATTCACTTCGTGGCGTCGAAGCTCGCCAAATCGAAGCTGTATAAGAACAAGAACGTGGACCAGAAGCTATCGACGTACAACCCACAGCCCGATTATCTGGGTCGCGTCAAAGCAGTCATGCGAGCCCTGGGCCCTGCAGGTCAATCGCCCGGGGCGATTAACTAGTGCGCTGACGACCGAAGCCGGTTCGTGAGGGCGCTCCTTATTGCATCAAGTGAACGCCCAAATACAATCCGCCAAAGACGACCACCGAGAGCAGCACAATTAACGCCCAGCGAATGAGCCGTTCGGTATTGGACGTCGCCTTATGTTCGTCAAGTTTCATTTGCTCGTCGAGGCTCTCAAACATGGAATACCCCCTATGATGCCGTTAACTCTTATGACGCCGTTAACTCACGAGCTTGGGTTTATTATATGCCCGAACTTCGGGAAAAGCAGCCCCCTCTTGTAGAGGCCGATCTATAGGCCCATTCGTTCGAGCTTGCGGTATAGCGTCTTTCGCTCGATTCCCAGAATCTTAGCGGCCCGGCTCTTGTTGCCACCCGTCGCGGAGAGTACGCGGCGGATCTGATCGGCCTCGGTATCGGCCAGGGTTTCGCTGGCGCTGTCACGGGGCTCGGTCAGTTCGATGGCTTCGCGCACCGCAACTTCGTCAATGCGGTTCTGCGGCGCAAGAATGGTCAGCCGCTCCATCATATGCTGAAGCTGCCGCACGTTGCCGGGCCAACTGTAGTTTTCCAGCACTTGGAGCCCGGATTGGGTCAGCTTGGTCTTCTGGCCGTAGCGCTCGTTGTACCTATTCAGAAAGTAATGGGCCAGCAGTGGGACATCGCCGCGGCGCTCGACCAACGGCGGTAAGAGAATACGGACGACGTTCAGCCGGTACCAGAGGTCTTCCCGGAATTTCCCGTTGTCCACCATCTTCTGCAAGTCGCGGTTGGTGGCCGCGATCACACGCACATCCACCTTCTTGCCACGCGCCGAGCCCAGCGGGCGGATCTCCTTCTCTTGCAGGAAACGCAGCAGGTTGAGTTGAAATCCAAGTTCCAGGTCTCCGATCTCGTCCAAGAACGTGGTGCCGTTATTGGCAGCCTCGAAAACACCCATGCGATCGCGGTCAGCGCCCGTGTAAGCGCCCTTCATGGCGCCGAAGAGCTCGCTCTCGATCAGCGACGGCGCGATGGATCCGCAGTCCACCGGCACAAAGGGCTGCTGCACGCGAGGGCTGTTGTTATGGATCATCCGCGCGATCATCTCTTTGCCGGTTCCGGTCTCACCTTCGATCAAAACCGTGGCGTTGGTGGGCGCCACCAGCGAAATCGTCTTATAAATCTCGATCATTCTCGATGAGCTGCCGATCATTTCGCTGGCCGGGAGATCGTCGATCTCGGATTCTTTTTCTTCTACCTGCTCGCCCAGCGTGGCTTCGGCGCGCTTCACCGTATCGAGCATGCGATCCAATTCGAACGGTTTTGCAATGTAATCGAATGCGCCGCCCTGGGTCGCCTGCATCACCGTTTCCATGGTGCCTCGCCCGGTCATCAGAATAACGGCACACTTTGGATTGTTCTGGCGCGCGGTCTCCAAAATATCGAGACCGGTTCGTTCATCCAGATAAATATCGGAGATAACGATCGGATAGGCGTCGTTACGCAGGCGCTCAAGGGCTTCCCGGGTCGAAGACACCGCGTCCACACGATAGCCCTCCAACTCGAGGAAGGTCGTGATCGTATCTCTTACGGAGTTGTCGTCTTCAACCACCAACAATCGTTGCACTAGCGGAATACCTACCTACTAGACTGACACAGGCGGTGGTTGGGACGCACGAGAGAAGGCTTGTAACACAACCGTAAAACAGGAGCCTTTACCGGGCTCGCTGGTTACTTCCATTTTTCCGCCGTGATGGTGCACAATCTGTTCGACAATCGAGAGCCCGATCCCGCTTCCCGCTTCTCCGGAAGCTTCGGCGCGCCGGGTCCGGTAAAATTTCTGGAAAATCTGCCGCAATTCCTTGGCGTCCATCCCAATTCCCTGATCTTTCACCGAGAGACGCAACTGATCGCCTTGAGGCAGGCACCAGACCTTAATCTCGGTATCGGCGTTGGAGTACTTCACCGCATTGGTCAGTAGATTGTAAACGGCATACTCCATTAACTCGCGATCGCCTTGCAGCTCGCCTTCCAGCAGGTTGGTCTGGATGCGAATGTTCTTGCGCTCCGCTAGGGGCCGCGCGCGCTGAATGCAGGTCTCGACAATCTCACGCGCCGAAAATGGCTCGCGCTTCAGCTCCATCTGACCATCGGATAGGCGCTCGACATCCAAAAACGTTTGGATGATCCTCGCCAAGCGCTTCGATTCCTGGTTGATCATGTCGGCGATCTGTTTGCGCTTCTCCTCGGTCAGGGTGTAGCGGCCCATCAGCTCGCTCGATCCCTGGATGGCGGTGAGCGGAGTGCGCATCTCGTGCGTGACGAAGTGGATGGCCTGCTGGTAGCGCTTACGATCCATTTCGGACTCGTAAAGCCGGCGGCGCACGACGAAATGCTGATAACTGGCTGCGATGGCGGAGGTCAGCCAAGCAGAGGCAAGAGGCGCGAAGTAGGGAAACACAATGCCGTTACGAAAAAACAGATAGGGTGTAATGTGCACGGTGACCAAGAGGGCCCCGCCTGCGAGATAAGCCGGCCACCCGTTTAGAAGTGCGAAGATGAGGCCAGCAAGAATACCGGCAAGCAGGCAGAATCCGAGCACAGAAGAGGGCGAAGCATCGGTTAGGAACTTGCCCCGCTCCAGTGTTTCGAAAAGCTGAGAGTGCACTGCGACGCCCGGGATCCGTTCGTGTCCGTATGGCGTGGCGACCCGATCATAGGATGCCGTGATAGATGTGATGCCCAGGAACACTACCTGGTCGTGAAATAGGGCCGCCAACTCGGGTTTGTCGACCAGGTCCCTCAAGGAGACCTGGGGACTCGATTCACGGGTGAAAAGAATACGCAGCGATCGGTTCCCCTCGCTCGTCCTTGCAGCAGGAATCAGTTCTTTTCCGATTTGCAGATCTTGGGGGGACTCGATGATCGGCTCTCCACGCGCCAATCGAAAGGCTTCCAACGCCAAAGCCCAGTTCCGCTCGCGGCCGGCTCGCTGTTCGAGCGGGATGGTTCGGGTGACGCCATCCTTGGAGTCCTCGTCGGCTTTGTCATGGCCCATTTGCGCGCCACTGGTGAGGAAGCGAGGCAGCGGATTTTCCCAGCTGCCGTTAGAGAGATGGGCAACCAGGACGAGATTCCTGATTTCCCGCATCGCGCGTTCCAGGCGCGCATCTTCGGCCGGATCTTCAGTGTCGGCGAGGACGACGTCGACCGCGACCACCTTGGGCTGAACCGGCGCAAGCAATTCCAGGGCCTTGGCCAACATCGTGCGATATTCCCGAACACCGCCCATGGCACCGTACGTCGCATCATCGATTGCCAGAATGATGCAATGCGGACTCGTGACGGCCGGCGGGTAGAGACGGAACATCCAATCGTACGCGTAATCGTCGATCGGAGTTGCGAACCAGCCGGAGATAATCGCAACCGTCAGGGCCACACCGAGCAAGGCGATGTAGCCGAGAGTGTGCTTACTTGGCGACGGCCTTTTCAATCTCGTCAGCTTCCTTCGGCAGCGCTGCGCTCAGCACCTTGGCGCCATTTTCAGTCACCAGCACTACATCCTCGATCCGGACGCCGATGCTTTCCTCGGGAATGTAAATACCGGGTTCGATAGTAACTACCATGCCGGCTTCGAGCGGGCCGTCGATGGCCGGATCGTGCACTTCCAATCCGACTTGGTGCCCCAGCCCGTGAATAAAGTACTTGCCGAGCGACTCGCCATGTTGGTCCCGGCCATGCGCGTCCATGTAGTCGCGGGCGATTTTTGTGAGGCTATCCCCGGGTCCTGCCATTCGGACACCTGGCTTGAGCGCGGCAATCGCGGCTTTCTGCGCACCGAGTACGATCTTGTAAATCTCGCGCTGCCGCGCGCTGAATTTTCCTCCCACGGGCAATGTGCGGGTGATGTCGCTGGCATAATCATCGCATTGGGCGGCCGCGTCCATTACCACCACCTCCCCGCGATCCATGCGGCGCTGGTTGGCGGAGTAATGCAGGATGGTGCTGTTGATCCCCGAGCCGACGATCGGCGAGTAGGCTACGCCCTCGCATCCGCTTTCGATGTAAGTACTCCAGAGCACGGCGGCGATCTGATATTCGGAAAGCCCGGGCGCCATCCGCTTCCAGGCCGCGCGATGCGCTTCCACACTCACGTCGGTGGCATGCTGGATGGCCGCAAGTTCCGCGGGCGACTTCTTCACCCTAAGCTTGGTGATGAGCGGAACGGCGTCCGAAATCTCTCGAAAGGGATAAAGCGTCCTCAGTTTCTCAGTGGCGGACTGGTTCAACGGAGCGTAAAGCTTGTCCTGCTCGCTCAGAGCTTGCCCCAATTCAGATTCGAACTTCTCAATAGGCCTGACCTCGTCAAAACCGGTCGAAGAATGGACGTCCGCATCTTCGGCCGACGAACGCCTTCCCTGAAAATGCTCGACGCGCTCGTTGATGGGGCAGGAAGAGCAGTTCATGAGTCGGTGTTACCAGCAGCCGCGCTCCCGGCTGGCTCCAACCGGTGAGGTAGTAGAAATTGGGCTCTTGTTCCACTCGAAATACTTCGTCGCGGCCTTCCACACGCCCTAACAGCACCAGCACGCCGTCGAGTGAACTACGCAAGTTTGCCCGCCTGGTCTTGAACTCGTCGGGTGGCATCTTGGCCTCGACCGGCAGGCCCAAGGGAGCAATCAACAGCGCCGCCGCGAGAAGTCTTCGGACCATGTAGAAAGTATAGTGGTTCCTAGTTTCTGGTTTCTAGTTCTACATCGGTAGACGCGGTTCCGTTGGATAGTACTCGCGTACCAACTGGTGTAAAGACTTTGACGGATGCTGACGATAGAGTCTCTAAGGCCACTGCCAATGCAGCCAAAGAGCACACCGTCGGTTGGCTATGCCGAGCTGAAAGCGTTTCTTGCCAAGAGGCGGGAAAGCCTCGAGCAGAGGCGGGAGACTCGCTATCAGACCGACGATGCCGTCGAGGTGGAAATCCTGCAAGCTGGATTTCAGCGCGTGGCAGCGTCTATCGTGGATATTTCGCGGTCCGGCCTATGTCTACTGTCAGAATCGACCATCGGCAAAGGCGCTCAAGTTAAGATCACGCTAGAGAAGCACGTCGTGATCTTCGGAGAAGTTCAGTATTGCCGGCCGGCGCGTGGTGGTTTCCACTCCGGAATTGTGATTCAAGACGTGTTTTATCCTTCCCGGCAACCTGCCAAGTTGCAGGAAAAGGATCGAAGCCGAATACGCCGCCGAGCCTGATCCTAAGAGATTTACCTTAGGTATGGTACAGAGCGCACGGATAGGCTAAACAATTCCAAAAAGCCGACGATATAATTCCTTGGGCATTGCGCTGCAGAGGCTCTAGCAGCAGCGAATTAACTTGCAGCGGCGACCTCATGTGAAAAAGGACGAGAGAAAATTGGCAGCTCAACTGAACAAGGCACGTCTATCGCCGGAGAAACAGACCCTGGCTTTGCCACCACCGCGATCCGGGCGCGCGGCCGGTGACACCACTTCCACCGCCGCAAACCGGGGCGCGCTCTTCCTTGAAAAGAGGCGTGAGGCGCGCTATCCGACCAATGACCCCGCCGAAGTGGAGGTCCTGAACGGAGCGACGGGGCGATTCCCTGCAACCGTCCTAGACGTTTCCAAGTCCGGACTTCGTCTCAAACTCGATTCCAGTATCAGCAAGGGCGCGGAAGTAAAGATTACCCTGCAGCGCAACGTCGTCATCTTCGGACAAATTCGATACTGCCGGCCCCTGGATGGCAGCTTCGATGCTGGAGTTTTGATTCAAGACATGTCCCAGAATTCAGTGCAATCCAGCCCGCATATCGAAGACGACCTCCTCTCACTCTACGTGATCGGCAAAGGGCTGACGGTGCCGGAAGTGATCAAACTCAAAGAGCATCTGGTCAACTGCGAATCGTGCCGGATTCGTCTGGGCGAAAAGGACGCGCTGCTGAACCCAGTGCGCAAACGCAAAATCCTGGCCGCGCCGGTAGACCCGGCTGACGACTAATTAGCGACCCGCCAGGGAGATTTACCTTTCCAACTTCTTAGCGCTTTCGTCGCCCAATCTAGCGATTCTTGAGTGTGACAACTAAGTGCATGGATTCGGAACCTTCAAAGTTTCGGTCACCGAAGGCGGGATGAAGCGAAACGTGTGGCTTCGAACCATGACATCGGCGATGGTTTGTTCTATTGGAGGCATGTGGCAGGCCCCGCACTCGTTGCCGCTGCTGCCCGCCTTATGATGGGTGTGCTCTTCGATGCTGGTAACGCCGTGCGGGCCGTTAGGCGAATTCGGACCATGACACTCCAGGCACATCACGTTGGCGGGCTTCAACAGGTCGGCGTTGTTGGCCGTGCCATGAACATCGTGGCAACTGAAGCAGGTCACGCCGCGCGTATACATCACACTGTTTACAAAATCGTTACCCTGCATCCGATTCTTGTGCGCTGTGCCGTCGGCGAAGTGAGTGAACGTCGTCTCGCCCAACTTATGGTCCTCCAATTGCCAATAATCTTCGAGCTTTAGACCGGCACGATAGCCGACCGGCCAATCGTAATACCGGCCGGCGATGGGGTTCTTCAAAGGGCGGCCTTGCGAGTGGCACTGGATGCAGATGTCATTCGCTTCGAGAGAATCGAGACGCGTCGGATTCACGATATTGGATCGGCTGGGCTGCCGCACGTGATCGCCGCCGGGCCCATGGCACTTCTCGCACCCGACGTTCCATTCCGTGACCGCCTTGGTCTGAACGTCGTAGTTGACAGAATGACAGTCGTCGCATAGCGGGCCGGTGGGGCGCTGCATGTTGTCGGCCGGATAGAATTGCGTCCACCAATCCGTCCCGTTCTGGGCAAAGTAAGGGCGCCACATCTTGTGCGTGACGTCCCATTGAGCGGGGAATGGATAGTAGTCGTTCCCGATGCGCTTGAAATAGCGCTGCTTCCATTTGCTCCCGTAAACGAAGGCGATGTCATCTTTGGTGAAGGTGACCAGCGGATCTGGTTTTGTCAAATCCGGAATGATGGCGTCGGGATGTTCCTTCGGATCGACATAGCGAATGGAGGATGCGGTTTGGGCACTGAGCAGCAACGGCCAGGGCAAGGCCGCTAATACCAGCTTCATAGGACACTTTATCTGGAATCGCATTGCACCGAGATGGTAACGCCCGGTCGACTGACTACATCCCCAACCTTCAAGACTACCGGGAGGTCACAAGCGGATGGATTAGACACCGGGAGGCGCACATTCAGTTGCAATACGCCCGCTACCAAACCAGGCGCGCCCCCGGCATAGAGGACTTCTGCATTCGAACCCCCAATCGCCACTGAGACGGACGATATTGGTTGAGGAAGGGGAGCAGACCCTGGCTTCCCATCGACGCCGGGCGGATCAGTTTGCCCCTCTCCTGTAGCGAAGAGCACGACAACCGAACCACTCGCGGCAGGGTTAGATGGCGAGTTCACCGAATAATCCGCATTCAGCGCGGCAGCTGAACCGAGACCTGAGGCATTCGTCGTGAACAACCCCGGTGCTGAGCTCCCAACCGATATTGGCATTATCCCGGAACTCTGACCGTTATATGTCACCTGTACCTGCGTGCTAGAGTTCCCAGCGATACCATATGGGACGACGGCATTGATCATGCCCATTTGTACATAAGTCAATGGCGCCGGCACGCCATCAAAGAGGACCTGTACGTTAGCCACCTGATTGCCGACCGATCCTGACGATGTCAGCGCAATTCCGGCGCCTTCAGCCGGCCCAAGAGCCGCTCCGAAGATAGTGATCATTTCGCCAGGCGCGAGCGAAGTCTCCATGAAACCAGCAGCATTTACGATGCCGCCCGAGAGGATTTCAGTCGCCGGCTGACCATTCAGACATGTGGTGGTCCCTGGCGGCAGCCCCACGTTTGGCATCACATCAAGAACCGTAGTGAAACCCCGCGCGCTGACCTGTGAACTAGCCATCACGACGAAATTGAGCTGACCGTTGCTACCCAGGACGCTGAGCGGCACGATCGCGTCGATTCCGTCCGGGTAATACGTTACCGGCACGTAGGCGGCGTACGCGAAGGTGTTTGGCGGTGGCCCGACGTACTGCTCCACTTCTGCCAAGTTGCCGTAGTAGGTCGAACCCATCGAAACAACATAATCCGTTCCCATTGTGCTGGTGTCTAGCAGGCCGTTGCTATCAATGCCCGGACTGCCCGTTGCTGGATTCTGGTCGGTATCGAGCGCAAAGACAACCAAGGTCTTAGTTGGATCGAATGTGCCCGGCACAAATCGTGCTCGTAAGCGTATGTTCGCACCAACCATCGTGGCGCTTCCCGATACCAAATCCGGGTCAGTGGCCGACGCAGTATCCCCGATCGTGTCAGTCACCTGGCCGGTCGGTAAAGGGCAGGTGTCTGACGAATAGCCTACGGCAAACCACAGTAAAAAGGCCACGCAAAGAGTTGGCACACGAGCAGGCATTGCTATTAGGGTACAGCGCTAGGACTCAGCGCAGATGGTGGCGCGATGATCGTCAACTGGCCGGGCGCTCGATCCTCAGCTTCCTCATTGACAGGCTTATGGTCTCCTATTGAAGGAGCAAATCATCTCACCGCCCGTAACGGTGAAGGTTGAAGCCGGGAAATCTGCGTTGTGCTGCCTGAATCGGCTTCAGTCGGCGGCTTCTAACGGTGCTTCGCAGCCCAAAACAAATTGTGCCCGCTCCGGCGATGTGTTACTGTGAATTGTTCGGCGCATCCCCTAACATAACCTCTCGGAAATGACGAAGAATGGGTGTAGGTAGCCCAGTTTAAGTTGAGTGATCTACCGAAGAGTCTCTAATCCATGAACGTCCGATCGCTGTTTAGCCTGTTCTCTTCCGATTTGGCGATCGATCTCGGCACTGCCAACACGCTCGTCTACGCGAAAGGCAAGGGGATCGTCGTCAACGAACCGTCCATCGTGGCCATCAACAAGACCAATGGCGAGGTGGAGGCGGTCGGCCAACAAGCCAAGGAGATGCTGGGGCGCACGCCCGGTAACATCGTGGCCATCCGGCCCATGAAAGACGGCGTCATCGCCGATTTCAAGGTCACCGAGCGTATGCTCAATTACTTCATCCTGAAGGCGCATGGACGTAAGGTGCTGGTGCACCCGCGCATCGTCATCGGTGTTCCGAGCGAAATCACGCAGGTGGAAAAGCGTGCCGTCATCGATTCCGCCTATCGCGCCAAAGCCAGCGAAGTGCACTTGGTGGAGCAGGCCATGGTGGCCGCGATCGGCGCCGGTCTGCCGGTTACCGAGCCGTCGGGGAACATGGTGGTCGATATCGGCGGCGGGACCACCGACGTAGCTGTAATCTCGCTTTCAGGTATTGTCTACTCGCGCTCAGTGCGCGTGGCCGGCAATTACATGGACGACGCCATCATGCAGTACTTGAAACGTAAATATAACCTGCTGATCGGCGAACGAACCGGTGAGGCGATCAAAATTCAGATTGGTTCGGCCTATCCTCTAGATAAGCCTCTGACGATGGAAATAAAGGGACGGAATTTGATCGAGGGTGTGCCGAAAACCCTGACCATCGACGACAGCGAGATTCGCGAAGCGCTGTCGGAATGCGTCGCCACCATCATGAACGCCATCCGGGTTGCGCTGGAACGGACGCCCCCTGAACTCAGCGCCGACATCAGCGACCGCGGAATCGTTTTGACGGGAGGGGGCGCGTTGTTGAAGAATTTAGATAAAAGGATTCGTGAAGAGACTGGTCTGCCGGTGTCCATCGCCGAGGATCCTCTGGCGAGCGTAGTGCTTGGAACCGGCAAAATGTTAACGGACTTCAAGTTGCTGCGTAGAGTTGCGATCGAATAAGGATGGCGATCGAATAAGCTGGAAGGTAAGGGCGAGGGCGCAGGCCGCGGACCTCTGAGCGTCCGCACACAAAAGTAGTAACGTATGGACTTCTTCCTCAGCCGCTACCGCAACCTCACGGTCCTGCTGATCGTGATTGTGGCGCAGTTGCTGCTGATTGCCTATCAGGTCAAAACCAATAATAACGTCCCCTTGATGCGCGTTTGGGCGGTTACGGCCGTGACGCCGGTGGAGACAGCGCTCGAACTGGTGCGCCGGTACACCTGGGGCTTCGTCGTAGACTATTTCGTCCTGCTAAATGTGCGCGGCGAGAATGAAAAGCTCAAGAGCGATAACGGCCAGCTCAAGATGGAAAACCACTATCTGAAGGCGGAGCTCGGCACCGCCGACCGCGCCCGGGCGCTGAGTGTGTTCCAGGCCCAATCGCCTTCCAAGACCGTCGCGGCGCGCGTGATCGGCAATGGGACTGGCGCCAACTCGAAGGTTGTGTTCATCGATCGAGGTTCCACGAGCGGAGTGGAGAGCGGTATGGCCGTAGTAACGCCCGACGGCATCGTCGGCAAGGTGGTGGATGCTTATCCGACGGCATCGCTGGTGATGCTCATCACCGACCCCACGTTCGCCGCCGGTGTGATTTCGCAAAAGAACCGCGTTCGAGGCACGCTCAAAGGCCAAGGTCATAATGACACCCTGGTGGACTACGTACAGAATGAAGAAAAAGTGGATGGCGGCGAGTGGTTCTACACATCTGGTGACGACCGCATCTTCCCCAAGGGTTTTCCAGTCGGCCAAGTGAGCGCTGCCCGCAACGGAAAGAACTTCAAGGAGATCTATCTTAACCCCAGCGGCCTTCAGAGCGGCAGTGTGGAAGAGGTTTTGGTTTTGCTGCAAGGCGTGCACCAGCAGATTCCGGATGGTGAGATAGCGTCACCGGCCTACAAAATCCTGCAGCCGCCTGGAGATACTGTCGCGGGGGCTCCCCAACCGACCGGCCAGCCGACGGCCTTGTCCACCGACGCCGACCGCCTGCGCGAGCAATACAAGCAGATCGGCACCGAGCAGAAACATGTGTTTGGGGAAGGCATCCCCGGCTCGAAACCGCCGGATTTTTCAAAAATGCAGGGTATTCGCGGGGCATCGCCACTTCCCAGCCTCAACCCGGCGGTTCCCCCTAAACTCACTGCTCCGGCCAAAGGGGATGCGGGTGCCACGGCTCAAAAGCCGAACGGCTCCCAGGCAGCCATTTCAAAAAGCGGTGCCAACGGCGGCGCCAATAACGGACCACCCGGCGACTCCCCGACCATAGCGCCGAAGCCTAAGCTGCGGCCCACCGCCCCCATTTTGGTCACCGACCCCACCGACGCCGATCCCGGGTCGGATGTGGTCTCCCCGCCTGCGCCCAAATCCGAAAAGCCCCCAAGTGGCGCCAAACCCGCCACTGGACCAGCGACCGCCGCTCCGCCCCCAGCCGCGCCCAGACCACCTGGCACCCGCAATCCATGACCGAGTACACGGAGCATTTGTTAACAGAGCCTCGCAAGGACACCCAGCGTTTCCGCTTCATTTGGCTCGTGACCGTGCCACTGATCGCGATCCTGTTCCAGGTATATGTCCCGCGTTTTGTTTCCTTTCTGTCCTATTTGGAACTGCCGCTGCTGATCACAGTTCATTTCGCGCTTAGCAGCCGCGCGCCGATCGCCTCTGTTTTCTATGGCATGTCCATCGGACTGGTGCAGGACTCCTTATCACACCAGCCCATCGGCATGTTTGGTATCGTCAAGACACTGGTGGGTTACTTCGCCGCCTCCGTCAGCATGCGGTTCGACGTCGACAACCCCTTCGTGACCTTCATACTCAGCTTTTTTTTCTACTTCTTTCATCAGTTTTTTTATTGGGTCCTGGATCGCGCCTTGCTCGGCGAGGCGCTGAGCTTCGATGTCCAGCAGACTCTCATCTTTGGGCTCCTGAACGCGGCGGTGGCTCTGCCTCTCTTCCGCATTTTAGATAAACTGAAAGTAACGGGATAAATCCCCAGGTTTCTAATAGTGAAGCTTCACGCCGACCGCGAAGAACACCGGCTGTCTGCTAAGGGACTGCTGCGCGATGACACGAAGTTCGCCTCCGGCAAGATCGCTTTCTTCCAGTACGCGACGGTGGCCGTCTTCTTATTTCTGATTACTGGCTTCTGGGACTTGCAGGTCCGGAATCCTGAGGTCTATCAGGAGCGCGCGATGCAGAACAGCATCAAGGCCATCCCGGTGCTGGCGCCGCGCGGCAAGATCCTGGATCGCGACGGCCGCGTGATTGTCGATAACCATTCCTCGTTCAGCCTGTTCCTGTCCCGCGAAAACCTGAAGATGGAACACCTGAAGCCGATCGCCGAGGGCCTGAACCTCGACTATGACGGCCTGGTCGCCCGGGTAAAGCGCTTTCAATCGCGCGGCGCCCCGCAGTACCAGCCCATCGCTATCAAGGAAGAGCTGACACCCGCCAACCTGGCCTTTGTCGATTCGCACAAAGACGCCGACACCTTCCCGGAGCTCGAGGTTATTCGCGTGCAGCACCGGCTTTACCCGCGCGACGGGCTGGCTGCGCATGCCATCGGATACGTCGGTGAAGTAAGCGAGACTGAACTGAACACCCCCGAGTTCGCACGCTTCCATCAAGGCGATGTCATCGGCAAAGACGGCATCGAGCGCGAGTACAACGATGTTCTCATGGGCGTCGACGGCCAGCGCCGAGTCGAAGTGGATAGCTTCGGAAATGAGCGGCGCGTGCTGGCCGATGACAAAGAAGCAATTCCGGGAAAGAGCTTGCAACTCACGATCGATCTCGATCTGCAGGCGGTCGCCGAACTAACCATGGAGAATCGCCGAGGCGCAGTGGTCGCGATCGATCCTCGCAGCGGTGAAGTGCTGGCCATGGTGAGCCGGCCGGCCTTTGATCCAAACCTGTTCGCGGGCCGCATTCACTCCAAAGACTGGAACGACCTGATCAATAACCCGGATCATCCGCTGATGAATCGCGCTATACAGGCCCAGCAGGCGCCCGGGTCTACATTTAAACCGATTATGGCGTTGGCTGGGTTGGAAACAGGTGCGATTGACGACAACTTCCATGCATCGTGCGGAGGCGGCGCGACATTCTACGGACGCTATTTCCATTGCTGGAGCAAACATGGCAGCATCGAGTTGCATCGCGGCCTGGCGCAGTCCTGCGACACGTTCTTCTACAACGTAGGCAACCGTCTTGGAATCGACCGAATTGCCCAGTATGCCGAAATGGTCGGGTACGGTCACAAGACTGGCATCGATCTGCCCCACGAGGCTGATGGTTTGGTACCGTCCAGTAGCTGGAAGATCCGAAATTTTAGAGAGAGGTGGTATCCCGCCGAAACCATCTCGGTCGCGATCGGTCAGGGCGCGACCACCGTTACTCCACTGCAGATGGCGGTCGCCATCGGCGGAATTTCCATCGGCGGAATCTGGAACCAGCCGCACCTGGTCAGAGAGGGCGCGCACCTTGTTCCGGCGCGGCACGGCGAACTCAATCAGGAGAATATTAAGAAGGTCATCTCTGGCATGTACGGCGTAGTCAATGAGCCGGGGGGGACAGGCGTGCGCGCCCATCTGGCCGGCATCAATGTCTGCGGCAAGACGGGAACCGCGCAGTTGGCTTCTAACGAAGTCCTCAAAGGCACCAAGATCGGCCAGACTATGAAGGACAATGCCTGGTTTGTCGGTTTCGCGCCCATGGAAAATCCGGAAATCGTGGTGGCGACGCTGTTCGAGGGCGGACAGCACGGGCAACTCGCCGCGCCCATCGTCCGCGACGTGATGAAAGCCTATTTCGACAAGAAAGCAGAGGCTGGCTCAGCAACCGCACGAACAGATCGCTAGTCTTCCGGCGCCCCTTCCCGGTCAATTGTTGCGGCCTCCCACTGCTGTTCCTGCGCCTGTGGGAGCCTCGAATCCCTGATGTCGGCCTATCGTTCAGTTCGGGAATTCGACTGGTTGATGCTGGTCCTGTCGGGAGCCATCTGCGCGCTAGGCGTGCTCCAGATTTTCAGCGCCACGCACGACACCCATTATTCGGATGCATGGTGGAAGCAGGTGATCTGGATACTGGCCGGCTTCGTGGCCATGTGGATCACCACGCTGATCGATTATCATACGCTGCTCGGACAAGTCCCCATTCTCTACGGATTGTCGGTGACCACCTTAATCGCGACCTATGTGCTAGGGATGAGCGCGTTCGGATCGCGCCGCTGGATCGGCACCACTAGTTACCACTTACAGGTTTCCGAATTCGTTAAACTGGTGGTGGTGTTATTAGTGGCTCGGTACATGACCGAGCTGAAAACCGACCAGTTCGAATTGATCGATCTGCTCAAGCTGGGGGGCTTGGTGGCCTTGCCGACGGCGCTGGTAATGCTCCAACCGGATCTCGGTACGGCGTTGACCTACCTTCCGATCCTGGTCGGTGGCATCTTTTTGGCGGGCATGCGCTGGCAGTACGCGGCGGCGATCGTGGTGGTTGTGGCGCTGGTCATGCCAGTTGCGTATTTTGTCGTGTTGAAGGATTACCAACGAGCCCGGGTGGTGAGCTTTCTCGATCCGAGTCAGGATCCGAAAGGCTCGGGGTATCAAGTGATCCAGTCTAAGATAGCGGTCGGCGCCGGCGCACTCTGGGGAAGAGGCGTCACCAAGGGTACCCAGACCCAGGGACGCTTTCTGCCGGTGCCGCACAAGGATTTCATCTTTTCGGCCTTCGCCGAAGAGCATGGTTTTGTCGGTGTAATCGTGGTATTGGGTTTGTATTTCCTGTTGCTCATGCAGATTGTCCAGAACGCTCAAACGGCTCCTGACCGGGCCGGGATGTATATCTGCATGGGCATCGCAACGTTGCTGTTGTTTCACGTGTTAGTGAACGTCGGAATGGTGGTGGGACGGATGCCGGTGACCGGGATTCCGTTGCCCCTGATGAGTTCCGGTGGATCGAATGTGCTGGCGATTTTTATGATGCTGGGGCTGGTGAATAACGTGCGGCTCCGGCGATTTGTAAATTGAAGCGGTCGAGACACGGCCGGTTTTCAAGAAGATTGAGGGGGTTCAGTTCCACGGACTGCCGCAGTTGTTTGAGTTTATCTAGCTTGAATTTATCTAGGCGGTTCTGGTGAGTGCTTTGGCCGGTGTTTGAGAGAAGACATCTCCGCCTTTCCGAAGCCCAAAGATTTTATCGTCGGTAAACCGGGACAACGGTCCTATGGATCACCCGGCACTTACCGGACTTGGATACCCTCCGTTTCCTGAGGCCCCCGTCCTCGCGAGTGAAGTGCGGGAGTCTACATGAGTAAAGAATTGGTGATTTCGGCGAATCGCCACGAAACTAAGGTGGCTATTCTCGAAGACGATCAGCTGGTAGAAGTATTTTTCCAGCGGGCCAACGAATATTCGCTGGCGGGCAGCATTCACAAGGGTCGCGTAACGCGGGTGTTACCGGGCATGCAGTCGGCCTTCGTGGATTTGGGATTGGAGCGCGACACGTTCCTCTACGTCTCGGATTTTTTCGAGGAGAACGAGGAGTTCGATCGCATCCCGGTCACGCGCGAGGACTCGGGCACGGAACCCACTGCTGCTCTTGAGGAACCCGCAGCCGCCGCGGAGTCGAAAATAGAAGCCTCGGACGAGACCAACGGAACCGTGTCGCCTCCCCCATCCGCGACACCGCCCACCGCCCCACAGGAGCGGTCTGACGAAGGCGACGGTCGCGATCGCCGGGGACGCAGGCCACGCCGTCGCAGGAATCGAGGCCGTGGATTCCCGGAGTCCAAATATGCTTCTTCGGATTCCCGATACGCTTCCGACGCGCCCCGGGAGACGTCTCGGGAGCCGCGCGAGTCTCGTGAGCCGCAGCGAGAGTCGCGAACGGTTGAAGCTTCTCCGGCTGTGGAGTCGACCAGTCCAGCATCGGCCAGCGCCGCACGCGGCAGTGACTTCGCTGTGCTACCCGGGGAGTCGCTCGCCAAGTACACCCGCGCGAACATCCAGCCGCTCGATGACGCGGAGGAAGAAGAGATACGAAGCCTCCAGGAGTCCGATACCGTGACTGAGCCGGAAGCTGAGACTTCGCACGCGAGTGCCGCAGCCCAGCCCGATCCCGAACCAGAGGTAGCATTCGCGGCAGAAGGAGAAGCAGAAGAACCAGACGTTGTGGATCTGGCATCCGAAATTCAGGCCGCCGCCGAAGCGGAGGCTGCCGGCGAGAACGAAGCTCAGCCCTCTGAAATAGCCGGAGCCGGAGCAACACAATCCGAAACTCCCGCGCCTCAACTGACCGCCCAAGTCCGCGAGCAAGGCGGCCGATATCCGCATCGTATGACTCGACGCATGCGGCGCAAAATGCGCGGAGGCCCGCAAGGGGAGCGCGGCGAGCGCGAGCGTGGTGAACGGGGTGAACGTGGTGAGCCAGCACCGGCTACCAGCGAAGGCGGTTTCTCCAGGCAGGAGCAGCCGCGCACAATCAGCCGGCCCGAGCGAGGTCCCATGCCGTCGATCACCGAGCTCCTGAAAGAAGGCCAGGAAATTATCGTCCAGATCGCCAAGGAGCCACTGGGGCAAAAGGGCGCGCGGATTACGTCCCATATTGCGTTGCCCGGCAGGTATGTAGTCTACATGCCGACCCTCGAGCACACCGGCGTCTCCCGCAAGATTGCCAGCGACGACGAACGTCACAGGCTAAAGCGCATCCTGCAGATCCACCACGCCGGAATTCCCGGCGGCTTCATCGTGCGCACGGCCGGCGAAGGCAAACGCGAGGACGAGATCGCCGCCGACATGAACTTTCTGGGTAATCTGTGGCTGGACATCCGGCAGAAGGCCGAGAAGAAGCCCGCCCCGATCTTGTTGCACCACGATCTGGACATCGTGCAGCGAATTTTGCGCGACCAGGTTACCGATCAGTTCAAGGCCGTCTGGGTGGACAACGAAGAACTGTACGAGAGTGTCTTGAGCTTCGTGCAGCGATTCCAGCCGGGCTTGGTGAATCGCGTCAAGTTGTACACGCGTTCGGCGCCCATCTTCGACGCCTTCAACATCACGGCCGAGCTGGAAAAAGCGCTGCGGCCCAAAGTTTGGCTGAAGTCGGGTGGTTACATAGTCATCAATCAAACCGAGGCGCTGGTGGCGATCGATGTGAACACCGGCAAGTACGTCGGACGATCGAATCGCCTGGAAGACACCATCGTCAAAACGAACACTGAAGCGGTGAAGGAGATCGTGCGCCAGATCCGCCTGCGGGATCTGGGCGGTATCATCGTGGTGGATTTCATCGACATGGACGAGCGCAAGAATCGCCAAAAGGTGATGCAGGCGCTTGAAGATGCCATGCGCGCCGATCGTGCTCCTTACAAGATTCTGCAGTTCAACGACTTCGGCTTGGTGGCCATCACTCGCAAGCGCGTCAAGCAGAGTCTGGAGCGGGCGCTGTGCATGCCCTGTCCGCATTGCGAAGGCGCGGGCTACGTCAAGAGCGTGCAGACCATCGTCAGTGAGATCCTGCAGGAAGCGCACAAAATCGCCGGAGCAGTGGAGGGCAAGGATGTCATGCTGCGCGCCCACCCGGAGGTGGCGAAATTCCTCAAATCCAACACCAACAAGTATCTGGAGGAAATCGAAGAGGTGCTGAAGCGGCCGGTGCTGGTGAAAGGCGATCCGCTGCTGCATCACGAAAAGTTCGATCTGACCTGACGCGATAATAATCGAAGAAACCGAGGTTTTTCTTTATGGCTAACTATGCGCATCCCGAAGTTTTGGTGAATACGGATTGGGTGTCCGCCCACGCCAACGATCCCAAGGTACGGGTCGTGGAAGTCGACGTCGATACCAAGGCCTACGATGAAGGCCACGTGCCCGGCGCGCTGGCCTGGGCTTGGAACACGCAGTTATGCGACACCGTCGTACGCGATATTTTGCCGAAGCCGCAGTTTACAGCCTTGATGACGCAATCTGGCATCGACAATGACAGCACGGTTGTTTTATACGGCGACAACAACAATTGGTTCGCCGCCTGGGCTTTCTGGCAAATGAAGATATATGGCCACAAAGACGTCCGTATTATGGACGGCGGCCGCAAGAAGTGGATTGCTGAGGGCCGTGATCTGGAAACGATGTCGCGTAAGGCCACGCCCAGCACGCAACCTTATCAGGCCAGCGGTCCGGACAATTCGATCCGCGCGTTTCTGCCGCAGGTGCAGCAGGCGCAGAGGACCGGCAATGCGATTCTGATCGACGTGCGCAGCCCGCAGGAATTTAGCGGAGAAATTCTGTCTCCACCCGGTTTGCCGGAGACCTGCCAGCGTGGTGGCCATATTCCCGGTGCGCACAGCGTTCCGTGGGGCAAGGCCTGCAATGACGACGGGACCTTCAAGTCACTCGACGATCTTCAGAAGCTGTACGGCGCCGAGGGTGTGAAGCAATCCACGCCGGTGGTTGCCTATTGCCGGATCGGCGAGCGGTCGAGCCATACCTGGTTCGTGTTGAAGTATTTGATGGGTGTCGGCAACGTCGTTAATTACGACGGCTCTTGGACCGAGTGGGGCAATCTGGTAGGTGCGCCGGTGGAGAAGGGCGTTGCGAAATCGGCGAGCCAGGCATGAAGCCTCAAAACTATAGTGAGCGCAGGCTCGAGGTCGATGGCTGGCAGGTGAATCTCACCATTTACCAGTTGGGCGAGAAGTGGCACGCCAAGGCCGACAATGTTTCCCCCGGCGCCGCGTTGGCGCGGATCGTGGCCGACAGCCGCGAAGATGCCGAGGCTAAAGCGCTGGCCCGCGCGAAAGAGCTGCTTTCCCGAACCAAGCGCCACAGCGTCTAACCTGCAGTATCACCGGCAGGTTCGAATCGGCAATGCTAAACTGAATTGGCGCGGGCATTCCGGTCCGCGCCGATCTGTTTCTAGCGACCCCGGAGAGATGGCCGAGTGGTTGAAGGCGCACGCTTGGAAAGCGTGTTTAGGGGAAACTCTAACGTGGGTTCGAATCCCACTCTCTCCGCCAGCAATCTACTGACCCGCGGCCTTCTTCTGCTCCTCTAGCCGGCCGTAGAAAACCTGCTCCTCCAAATCCACTTCGTGCTGGTAGCCTTCCGGATCGATGAATGGGTTGGGACCCTTGCCGAGCTTCGGATATTTCTCGGCCAGGTTGTACATCCCCGGATGGGAACCAAGCGGAACATCGCAAGCCAGAGAACGCAGGATCTTGAAGCTGCGAATGTATTCGTCGGCGATTTCCGGAACTTCCTTGTTGTTGACCAATTGATAGTTCGGATTCACGCCAACGCTACCGACGATTACGACATCGTAGACTTTGCCTCCTTCGGCGGTCTTAACCGTCCAGGTGGTGCAGCCGCGGGTGTGGCCCGGCGTGAGGTGAGCAATGAGTGTCGTGTCGCCGAGTTTTACGTCGTCGCCGTCATGCAGCACACGATCGATCGGATGTGGCTTGTTGCCAGGGGTAATCTTGGTGAGCGCGGGAACGTCTTGTTCCATGGCCATCACTCGCGCTCCGGTCAGCTCTTTGACCATCGCGTCGCCTTGCATGTGATCCGCGTGAGCGTGACTGCCCAGCAGAATTTTGGTATCCGCGAATCGGAATCCCAGTTTCTCCACCGAGGAGCGAATCACCGGCACCGTCTCCTCATAGCAACTGTTGATGAGGATATTTCCCTGCAGGGTGACGATCAGAAAGGAGGCCAGAGTCTGCGAACCAACGAAGTAAATGTTGCCGATCACTTTGTGCGGCGGGAATTGCTTGTTGGTCTGGTCCCGGGGTTCCGTGTTGCGCCGGAAAATATCTTCGGGAGTCATGACTTTGGCGGTTTGCGCGATGAGTTGCACCGCGCAGATGCCAAGTGCGATCCACGATAGAGAGCGATGAAGTTTCACGAGCCTATGCCAAGTCTTCCGGACGAATGGGTAGCTTGCGGATGCGCTTTCCGGTGGCGGCGAATACGGCGTTGGTAACGGCCGGAACAACCGAAGGCGTACTGGCCTCTCCGATTCCTCCGGGCGGGTTCTGGCTGGGAACGATGTGCACTTCCACCACCGGCATCTCGTCGATTCGCAAGACGTCGTATTCGTGGAAATTGGATTGTTGCACGCGACCGTGATCGATCGTGATGGCGCCCTTCAGCGCCGCGCTGAGCCCGTAGACGATGCCGCTTTGGATCTGTTGCTCAACGATGGCGGGGTTGATCACCTGCCCGCAATCGACCGCGCACACGACGCGATGCACGCGCAGCTTGCCCTGGGTCACCGACACTTCGGCTACTTGCGCATTGAAGCTGCCGATATTATTCACGACGGCGATGCCTCTAAATCTTCCTGCCGGAAGCGGCTTGCCCCAGCCCGCTTTTCCGGCGGCCAGTTCGAGCACGGCCAGATATCGTGGCGATTTCGCCAGCAAGCGGCGTCGGAACTCGAACGGGTCTTTGCCGCCCGCCGCGGCCAGCTCATCCACAAAACTCTCGGTAAAGAAGCAGTTTTGCGAGTAGCCTACCGAGCGCCAGTAAGTCACCGGGATGCCGACCTCGGGAGCGTGATATTCGATCTGAATATTGGGGATGGCATATTGGATGTCCGCTACGCCCTGCACGCCCGTGAAGTCGACTCCATTACGCATGCCGCCAAACGGCGGGCAGGCGATACGCGTGGTCCACGCCACCGGCCAACCTTCGGCATCCAGTCCGCCGGAAAAACGCGTGTAGGATGCCGGGCGGTACAGGTCGTGCTGCATGTCGTCTTCGCGCGACCAAGTGAGTTTCACCGGGCCACCGATGGCCTTGGAAATCTCGACGGCCTCGCCCACGAAATCGTCGCCGCCGCGGCGTCCGAAGCCACCGCCCAGGAAGAGCGTATGGATTTTGACCTTTTGGGGCGGAAGGCCTGTGATCTTGACGGCGCGTTCCGTGCGCGGAAGTCTGGATTTGCGTAGAGGTCCAGACATCGCAGCCATCCGCGCGAACGTCGGCCGCGCAGTTCATCGGCTCCATGGGAGCATGCGACAAATAAGGTACTTCATAGACCGCTTCGATCTTCTTCGCGGCATTCGCCAAAGCCCCTGCTGCATCGCCCTGAGTGCGGGCCACGGCGCCAGGCTTCTCGGCCATGTCCATGAAAATTTTTCGAATGCTGGCACTACTCACGTTGGCGTTGGGTCCTTCATCGAATTGGACCTGCAGCGCCCGCCGGCCTTCCATGGCCGACCAGCTATTGTCGGCGACGACGGCCACGCCTCTCGAAATCTGCACTACTTGCTTCACACCAGGAACCGCTTTGGCTTTGGCTGCGTCGAAACTTGCGACCTTCCCGCCGAAGACCGGACAGCGCGCCACTACGGCGTATAGCATTCCGGGCACTTTCGCGTCGATGCCGAACACTGCCTGCCCGTTGACTTTGGCGGGCGTGTCCAGACGCTTCGGCGATGTTCCGATCAGATGGAACTGCTTGGCATCTTTGAGCGTGACTTTGGCGGGCACGGGCAATTTCGCCGCGGCCTCCGCTAAACTGCCATAGCTCAGGCGCGCGTTGGTCGCGGTGTTAACCACTTCATTGTTCTGGGCGCGGCACTGCGACGGGTCGACACCCCACTTTTGCGCAGCCGCCTGCACCAGCATCTCGCGCGCGGAGGCGCCGGCTTTGCGGAGCGGATCCCAGGAAGTCCGGATGCTCATGCTTCCGAAGGTACCCTGCAACGGGCCATAGGCCATGTCGACAGGGGCGAACTCGGTCCGGATCTTTTTCCAGTCGCACTCCAGCTCCTCGCCCAGCAATTGCGAAAGCGAAGTGACGACACCTTGGCCCATTTCGGATTTATGGAGGAAAAGCGTGACGCTGTCGTCGGAGCCGACGTGCACGAAGGCATTTAGCTTGGCATCAGTCGGCCCAGTCTGCGCGGCCAACCTGTTGCGCGAGGGAAGAAAGAAGCCGAGCAGCAATCCACCGGTACTCGCAACTCCGGCCTTAAGAAAGCTGCGGCGGTCGATTTTCTGGGTGGTGGTGTTCATTCCGCACCTCCCGCAGCCCGGGTGGCCGTCTTGCCGTTGGCAGCGGCGTGATACTTAGCCGCAAGGTGAACGGCGCGCCGAATCGACTGGTAGGTTCCGCATCGGCAGATGTTGCCGCGTAGAGCCTCGTCGATATCGGCATCCGTTGGATTTGCGGCCTTATTCAAGAGCGCGGCCGCCGTCATGATTTGGCCTGATTGGCAATAACCGCACTGCGGCACATCCTCTTCAATCCACGCCCGCTGCACCGGATGACTGGCGTCTGCTGAGAGGCCTTCGATAGTTATGATGTTCTTGCCGGCCACGCTCGAGATCGGTGTGACGCAAGAACGAATCGGTTGGCCGTTGAGGTGGACGGTGCAAGCGCCGCACAGCGCCATGCCGCAACCGAACTTGGTACCAGTCAATCCAATGGTATCGCGCAAAACCCAGAGCAGCGGCATTTGCGGGACAACATCGACCGTCTGGGCCTTTCCGTTCAGTGAAAACTTGATGGCTGCCATTAGAGGGCCTCCTGTGATCTGCTGCCTGTTATGTCAGTATACCTCCCCGCCGCGCATTCAGGATAATTTGTAATTTAGCCAACTAGTACTTGCCAAAAGGTACTATCGTGTGGCAAGATTTACTCAGTCGGTGGCGCGGCTGCTTTGGGCGAATGCTTGTGGGTTCATAAAGTTACTCACCCGGAAGAGCCTTGGAAAACACTGGCAGGAGACTTGCAGCCTTACCGACCGCAGTAGCTATGGTTAAATAGAGAAGAAGGAGACCTTGGTATGACACTTCGCAATACGCCGGCCGTGAGCGCATTGGCCGTGCTGTCCGTTTTGGGCGCTGGCTGTGCGACTAAGAAACACGTTCGCGAGGCTATAGCGCCGGTACAAAACCAAGTCAATCAGACGCAGGGCCAGGTCAGCGATCTGCAGAAGCAGACTGCTGAACATAAACAGGCTATCGGCGATCTGGATCGACAGGTAGCGACCGCCGATGAAAAGGCAGTCGATGCCGGCAAGAGGGCCGCCGAAGCGGCCGACGCTGCGGCAAAAGCCAACAGCGCAGCTACCGAAGCTGGTCAGCGCGCAGATTCGGCAAATTCCCTGGCGCAGCAAGCGCAGCAGGGCGTCGCGAAGCTGGACGATTCTATGCAGAAGTCTTTCCAGAACCTCGACAACTATAAGCTCGCTACCACCCAGCAGGTTTACTTTGGCTTCAACAAGAACACACTGGCTAAGGATGAGCAAGCCAAGCTGGATGATGCTATCCAGAAGGTGGGTGGAATGAAGAACTTTATCATCGAAGTGGAAGGTTATGCCGACCGCAGCGGTGATAGAACCTACAATCGCGAGCTGAGCCGCAAACGCGCGGACGCGGTCGTGCACTATCTGGCCGTGGAGCACAACGTTCCGCTGCGGTCGATTCGTGAGCTAGGTGTCGGCGCTGACTTTCCGGATGCCGATAACAAGACCCGAGCGGCCCGCAAGGAAAACCGGCGAGTGGATGTAAAGATCTACATGCTGGATCTGAGCGGACAAGCTTCGGCGGACTTGAGCGCCCGGCCTCAGTCCCAATAGGTTCTAGTAGTTCTAGAACTGGCAATATATTAGACCGGCGGCTTCATGTCGCCGGTCTTGTCTTTATTTACCGCATCTTTAATTTACCGCAGGCTCCCCGCCAGATCTCTTGCCAATACATCTGCTCGCTCGGCCAAACTCCGGGCCGCCGGTAAGTTCGCCTTTCGCGTTGTTTGTGCCTGTTGAACGAAACTCTGGATTTGAGCTACCACGGCCTGCTGCTCTTTCGTCAACTTGCGATTGGCAATCGATCCGAGGCTCGTTTGCGTTCGCGCCAGGCTTTGGTCAATCGCGGAGTTGTATTGCCGCTCCTGCTCGGTTGTTAGGATGTCGCCGAGACGCGGCGCCGGATTGGGTTGCCCCGAGCCATTGGATTCGGCCGGACGGGTTGAGCGGGGCGGCGTGGAAGCCGGCGGCAGCGATTGCGCGGGTGATGGCTGCGGCTGAGAAGTCTGGGCCGGAGCCGCAGGCGCTGATGTGGCCGGAGGGGGTGGCCTGTGGTGCAGTCTCAGCGGGCGCTGCCGTGGGGGTAACAGGAACCGGCGCGGCCACGTGTCTCTTAGCGCAAGCGGACTCGAATCCGGCCAGCAGAACGGCAAGCGATGAAGCGCGCAGAAAACGGAGCATGTGGTGCGCGGCGGAGGGTCTGAATCAGGAAGTGCCGGTTGCCGAAGTGAGCGCTTCGCCTTGGTAATCCCTCATACCAGGAAAGCGTAATCGGAACGTGGTTCCTTTTCCCTGCTCGCTGACAAAGTCGATTGTACCACTGTGCAATTGGACCACTCGGAAGGTAGTGGCCAAGCCGATTCCAGAGCCCTGTTCCTTGGTGGTGAAATAGAGGTTGAAGATCCGGTCCTGGATGTCAGGCGCGATCCCTGGGCCAGCATCCCGGATGGTGAGCTGGCATTCGTCACCGCCCCATTCCGTGCGGACGCCCAGTTGGCCGCCGTCTTTCATTGCCTCGAGCCCATTGTTGACCACATTCAAAATGGCTTGCTTGAGCAGATCCGGATCGCCATTGATCCACAACTTACCATTCAGCGCGGTTTCCATTTCGACCTTCCGGGCCTGAGCTTCCACCAAGACCAGCGCGAGCACCTGTTCCACGACGCGGTTTAGATCGATGGGTCTGGCCTGGAGAACGACGGGCCTATTGAAATTCAGGAAAGTCTTCACCACATTATCGAGCCGTTTGATTTCTCGCGCAATAACATCCAGCTCCGGCTCCTGAACTTCGAGCTTGCTCTTCAATACTTCCAGATGAAGCGCCATCGCATTCAGCGGATTCTTGATTTCGTGCGCGACGCCGCTGGTGAGCCGGGTAATAGCGGCGAGCCGCGAGGAAATGCCCAACTGAACTTCCAGTTGACGGCGGCTTTCCACATCGCGCAGCGTGATCAGGGTGCCGATATTGTCCTGGCTGGGCGCCCTTCGCAAAATCTCCACGCTCACCAGCAGATGCATGGCGCCACCTGCCTCGGGCGGAATGGTTACCGCCTGGTTATGCACCGATTCGCGCATCCGAACGGCGTTGACGATCACATTTCCAAGTACGGTGGATGCAGGGAATAATTCTTCCAGTCCGCGGCCGATCAACTGTTCGCGGCTTTTGCCCAGCATGCGCTCGGCGGTCTCGCCTGCCATCATGAGCCGGCCGCTGTTATCAAATAGCAAGACTGCTTCCTCCAGGCGTTCGAGCAGTTGCTCGACATTGCTTCGCAATTCGAGAGCATCCTGCTTAGCGCCGCGGAACTGTTGGCCCAACAGGTTGAGTTTCGATTGGACCGCGGCGAACTCGCTAGATTCGCGTGGCATGGGAAAGGTGGCGGTATCGAACTGACCAGTGCGGATCAGGTCGATGCTGCGGCTGACGCGCTGTAGTGGATCGAGAATCACAGTCGGCAACACTGTGCCCAGGAAAATCGAGATAAACAGCGCCGAGCCGAAGGTGAGCGCGAGAACCTGGAGCGGCTGTTGGATTGCCCTCTTCAAAAGGACAGATGAGATCTTGACCTTGATATTAAATAGAACCTGCTTGTAGGGCTCGACGCCTAGGGGGCGGCTAGTGGTGTAGTCCTCCCGACGGGTTAGCAGGTCCCAAAGGTTCACGGTCCAGTTACCCGCCTGCAGATCGCGGAAATCTTCGGCCGGCTTCAGAGTGGTATGCGCCAGATCGGGGCTTGAGGCAGCCAACACGTTGCCCCGATCGTCGGTAACCACGATGCCTACCACCAGATCGTCGTTCGCCAGCGTGCGTTTGAGCATCTCCGCGATACTGGGATCGGTGCTGACGATACGAGCCCAATTGGCTTTCCATTCCTGGAGCGATCCGGGATGGATGCCGCGCGCGGCGGTCTCTCGATCCAGACGATCCACGAGATTCCCCTTGATCTCGTCCGCAACCAAACCGGCGCGCTCGGAGGCGGCTCGAAAGGTCATGCGTGTGAAGTCGTAAAGGTATAGTACGGACATCCCAATCACGACCAGCGTGACCAGCGCCACGATAGCGATTCGGAGCCGAGCTTTCAGAGACATTGACTCACTCAGACTGGTTCCTAGGAACTGGAACCGGCCTCTGCTTCCGCGGCCCCATACTCCTTCAGCTTGTTGAAGAGGGTCTTGAGACTGATCCCCAGGATCTCTGCGGCGCGCGTCTTGTTGTTCTTGGTGTGCTGGAGCGTGATCTGAATCAGAGCCTTCTCTGCTTCGCTGACAGTAGTGCCGACCGGAAGCCGCACAGCGTCGGGCTCCATCACCTGCTGCGGCGGACGTGCGCCCGCCGCCACGCCGAAATCGCGCGGAAGATGATGGGTCGTAATAGTGCCCTCCCCAGCAACGATTACGGCGCGTTCCAGGACATTGCGAAGCTCACGGACGTTCCCGGGCCAGGAATAGCGCTTGAATTGGTCCACCACATCCGGCGCCACATCCACCACGCGCGTCTCGTGCTTTTTATTCAGCATTTCGATAAGCGCTTCGGTGAGCAAAGGAAGATCACCCTCCCGCTGGCGAAGAGCGGGCAATCCAATTTGAAACACGTTGAGCCGGTAGTACAAATCTTCGCGAAGCTCACCCTTGCGTAGCGCCTCTTCCAGCACCTTATTGGTGGAAGCGACCACGCGTACGTCGACTGCGATCTCGTTCTTGCCACCCAGCCTGCGGACGAAAGAGTCCTCCAGCACGCGCAGCAGTTTGGCCTGCGTTCCGACGGGCATTTCGGCCAGCTCGTCGAGCAAAAGGGTGCCGTGCTGGGCCAGCTCAAAGCAACCGGCCCGGCGTTCGACCGCGCCAGTGAAAGCGCCCTTTTCATGCCCGAACAGCTCACTTTCCATGAGCGTTTCCGGCAGCGCCGCGCAGTTGATGGCCACAAAGGGCCCGTTCCGGCGCGGGCTGAGATGATGCACCGCGCGAGCCACCAGTTCCTTGCCAGTGCCGCTTTCACCCGTTACCAAGACGGGCGCCTTGGACGGCGCCACCTGCCGGACCATCGAGAACACTTGTTGCATGGACGAACAGGTGCCGACCATATCCACCAGAACGCCCTGATAGGAGAGTTGGCGCTGCAGGCGCTCGGTTTCTTCGGTGAGCCGGCTCTGCGTCGCGGCGCGCTCCAGCAGAACTTTCAGAGCGCTGGGCTGAATCGGTTTTTCGAGAAACCAAAACGCGCCCAGATCGTGCATGGTCTGTACGGCAGTCTCGATATTTCCGAAGGCGGTCAGCACAATGGTGGGCGGCATATTGCCTTGCGCCCCCAAGCGTTTGAGTAGCTCAAAGCCATCCATGCGAGGCATCATGAGATCGGAAACCAGGACGTGGACCGGTATCTGGCCAAGCTTCTCCAGCGCTTCCTGGCCGTCCGCGGCGGTCTCCACGGCAAAGCCCCAGGACTGGATCATCTTGGCCAGTCCGGCTCGCTGATTTTCCTCATCGTCCGCGATTAGTACGCGCGTTTCCGGTGATGATGCGACGTTACCCATTAATAATTTTTTCCATCTATTAAGATTGTATCTATGTGCTGGAAGGAGCGCGGCTGGACTTTGTCGTGCCTGCTCCAAAGGTCGATGCGAGCGATACAGCTTTCGCGTCCGGATCGGGAGTAAGAGCCGGTGAGGCCAGCCATTTCTGGATGGCCGGCAGCGCCGCTCGCGCGGCCTGTTCTCCCAACTGGATCAGTTTTTTCGCGCTGGCGAACGAGTCCCATGACATGTCCGCCACGGGAGGAGCGATGACGACGTTCGAATAACGCCGCCAGCTATTTTGAGTTCGCCCGCTCATGATTTGGAAACAACGGCTGACCACGGACAGCATGTTGCCGTAATCGCCAACGCCATCCTGATTCGGAATCGCGACAGAAATGACTCGATCCGCCCCCAGTTGCAGCAGCGGCTCGGCGGGCACTTCCATGCTGACGAAACCATCCACCAGCAGGCGGCCCTGATAATGAATGGGAAGGAACAGACCGGGATACGCACAACTGGCGCGAATGGGCATCACAACGTCTCCCTTGGTGTGGAACGTCACGGGCCGGCCGTTGTTCAAGTCGGTCGCGACAATCGCCAGCGGCAACCGCATATCCTCGAACTTGTTGGCTTTCAGCAGCCTAGTGAGAAACGTAATCATGCGATCGTTTCCAGCTAGTCCCAAAGGACTGAGCGTCCAACGCGCGATGTCCCGAAACTTCATCGACAACGCGACTGCTTGGATTTCATCCGCAGTGGCGCCGCTGGCCACGGCGGCCGCAACCATAGATCCAGAGCTTACGCCCGCGATGACAGAGATAGGAACCTTGTTCTGTTCGAGTACTCGAAGAACCCCGACGTGCGCAATGCCTCGAGCAAATCCTCCGCCGAGGGCCAGACCAATGCGCGGCTCGGAGGGCTTCCGTGATCGCCCGTTTCGCATCCAGTTTCTAGTTGTATCCCACCAGGTCCCGGCTGGCTTCGTTTCGCCGTTCATACCCCCGACTCCCGGACTCACGTATTATGTTTAATATACGTGGCCCTCTCAATATATCGATGCATTTCAGGTACCAGATTAGTCGTCGCGCTCCTAAGCTTAATTGTAATATATGTTACACCGTGCTCGGCGCAACGCGATCTGGCTGGAGCGGCGGAGCTTAGACTCTCGCTGGAACGGTTGAACGTCGTTGGGAGCGTGCTGATGATCGCCGCTCATCCGGACGACGAAAACACGGCCTTACTTGCCTACTTCGCGCGCGGGTCCAAATTGCGGACCGGCTATCTTTCTCTGACGCGAGGGGAGGGCGGGCAAAACCTAATTGGCACCGAACAGGGCGACGAGCTGGGCATTCTCCGCACTGAGGAGTTGCTGGCGGCCCGTAAAATCGATGGGGCCGAGCAGTTTTTCACGCGCGCGATCGATTTCGGTTTCACTAAGACACCGCAGGAAGCATTTGAGAAATGGGGGCACGACAAAATTCTCAGCGACGTGGTGTGGATCATCCGGCGTTTCCAGCCGGACGTGATCGTGCTGCGGTTCACCGGAACCGCGCGCGATGGTCACGGGCAGCATCAGGCGTCCGCGATCCTCGGCAAGGAGGCGTTTTCCGCCGCGGCCGATCCTAAGCGATTCCCGGAGCAGTTGCGATGGGTTCAGCCCTGGCAGGCCACGCGCTTGGTGTGGAACGCTTTTGCGTTTACGAAAGAGCAGGAAGCACAGCTCGCGAAAATCAAAGACAAGATGATGGTGGATCCCGGCGAATATGATCCGGTGTTGGGACATTCTTACGCGGAGATCGCAGGCATGTCGCGAAGCATGCATCGGAGCCAGGGAATGGGCGCGGCGGAACGGCCGGGATCGGCCAAGAATTATTTGGTCATGGTGGCAGGCGAGCCGGCCACAAAAGGACTCTTTGATGGAATCGATCTCACCTGGAACCGCGTCCCCGGTGGAGCGGCGGTGGGAAGAATGCTGGCGGAAGCAGCGGCCAGTTTCGACGCCGGGCATCCGGACAAAACCGTGCCGCTGCTGCTAAAGGCGAAAAAACTCCTGGCCGAATTGCACCAGCCGGTGGTGGATGTCAAGCGACGGCAGTTGGACGAAACCATTGCGCTGTGTTCCGGGCTGTGGCTGGACGCGACGTCGGACAAGTTTGGCGTTGTGCCCGGAGGCACGTTGAAGTTTCGAGTAACAACGCTCAGCCGGGAGCGGATCGCGACCCAGGTGGAATCGGTTAACGTGGACGGAATCGCAACTGCCATCGCAAAGGATGCGGACTCTGGCACTCTCCAATTCAACGAACCCAAGACGTTTTCTCTGGCAGTCACTGTTCCTGGCACGGAGGCGTTCTCGCAACCGTATTGGCTGCGCGAGCCGAAGCAAGGCGAGACCTACACGGTGTCGGATCAACTGTTGATCGGTTTACCGGAGAACCCGCCGCTGTTTCGCGCGCATTTTCATTTGCGAATCGAATCGCAGGATGTCGAAGAGGAACGGCCGGTGGTGTATCGCTACATCGAGCGCGCCCAAGGGGAGCGTACGAGACCGGTGGTGGTGGAACCTCCCGTCGCACTACAGTGGCCGCAAGCAGCCTTGCTGTTTCCGAGCGCGTCTGCACGGAGCGTTGAGCTTCAGGTAAGGACGAACGTCCCGGAGGCGGCCGGAGAAGTGCGGGTTCAGGCGCCGGCGGGTTGGAACGTCACACCGGCGGCGCAGGATTTCCGCTTGGCCGACGCCGGACTAGAGGCTTCGCGTTCCTTCCGCGTCACTCCGCCTACCGGCGACAATCAGGCAGTTCTCGAAGCAAGTGCCACGGTTGGCGGCCGGACTATTTCAGTAGGAATGGAGACGATCAGTTATCCGCACATTCCCACGCAGGTGCTGTTTCCGCCGGTTCAGACTAAATTGGTACGCGCCGACGTTCAGCTATTGGCGAAGAGCATCGGGTACATAATGGGGGCGGGCGACGAGGTTCCTGAGGCACTCCGGCAACTGGGCGCGGATGTGGTGTTGCTGGGCTCGAGCGAGTTGGGCCATGGTGATCTGGAGCGTTTTGACGCGATCGTGACGGGTGTGCGAGCGTACAACACTCGTGCGGACTTGCGAGCGAACCAGGAACGGCTGCTGGAATATGTGAAAGCCGGCGGGACTCTGGTAGTGCAGTACAATTTTCCGGTGTTGGGTGGCCCCGGCGCCGACCCAAATGCAGTGGATCCGAATCTTGCGCGCCTCGGCCCGTATCCGATCACCGAGGGCCTCGACCGCGTGACCGTGGAAGATGCGCCGGTCCAATTGCCCAACCCGGCCAGCCCGCTGCTGCATAAGCCGAACGAAATTACCAAGCAAGATTTCCAAGGCTGGATTCAGGAGCGCGGGCTCTATTTCGCATCCAAGTGGGACTCTCATTACCAGCCGCTTTTTGAAACTCACGATCCTGGAGAAAAGCCGTTGCTGGGTGGTACGCTTTACACGCGCTACGGCAAAGGCGCTTATGTGTTCACGGCGTTCTCGTGGTTCCGGGAGCTGCCGGCTGGAGTCCCGGGCGCGTTCCGCATTTTTGCGAATCTGTTGAGCGCCGGAAAGACCTTGTGAGCGAAACGCCGGAACAGGAGGCACGCAAAACGGTTGAGGAACCGCCGCCTTTCCTGGGTTCTTGGCGCAACGTGTACATTTTCGTGGTCTGCTACCTGGCGGTTGTGATCACCGGCTTTTACTTTTTCTCGCGAGCTTACGCTCCATGAGACCACTCGACTGGGTGGTGATGTTCGCATGGCTGACCTTCATCGTCAGCTACGGGCTCTATCGCGGCCGCGGCAGCACCACCGTCAACAAATTCCTGCTGGCCGGCAAATCGATGCCGTGGTACGCCATGGGGTTGTCGATCATGGCCACCCAGGCCAGCGCGATAACTTTCATTTCCACGACGGGCCAGAGCTATACCGACGGCATGCGGTTCGTGCAATTTTATTTCGGGCTTCCACTCGCGATGGTAATTCTGTGCGCCACGGCGGTTCCCATCTTTCACCGGGCGAATGTCTATACCGCGTATGAATACCTGGAGCAGCGCTTCGACGCAAAGACGCGTGCCCTGGTGAGCGTGATCTTTATGATCCAGCGCGGCTTAGCCTCAGGACTTTCTCTCTACGCTCCGGCGGTGGTGCTGTCCATCATCCTCGGATGGTCCGATCGTTGGACGACGGTGATGATGGGTTTGCTCGTCATTACGTACACGTCCCTGGGTGGGATCAAGGCCGTTACCTGGGCGGATGTACAGCAGATGAGTCTGATTCTCTGCGGGTTGGTAATAGCGCTCTTCATGGCGATCCATCTGCTGCCGTCCAGCGTTTCGTTCGCCGACGCAGTTTCGCTGGCGGGCGCGTCCGGAAAGTTGAATGCCGTGACCTTTCATTTCGACTGGAACGACCGGTATAACGTCTGGAGCGGCGTGGTGGGTGGAATGTTTCTGGCATTGGCGTATTTTGGATGCGACCAGTCGCAGGTGCAGCGCTATTTGACCGGAAAATCGATCGCCCAGAGCCGGCTAAGCCTGATCTTCAATGCCATGGCGAAGATCCCGATGCAGTTTTTCATCCTGTTCATCGGCGCGATGGTGTTTGTGTTTTTCATTTTTGACAAGCCTCCGGTGCTGTTCCAGCCAGTGGAGTTGAAGAATGTGCAGCGGGATCCACGCTATGCGGCGGTGGAACAGCGCTATGAGCAGGCTTTCGCCAATCGCAAAAAGGCGGCGCAAGAATATCTGGACGCCAACCGCAACGGCGACAAGGCGGCGGTCGAGACGACCATCCGCCGTTTTCAGAGCGCGGAGCGCGAGTTGGGTAGTGCACACGCCGCTGGGGAGCAGCTGGTCGGAAAAGAGTTCGACGACACCAACTACATTTTTCTTTCGTTCGTGACGCGCTATCTTCCCGCTGGATTGGTAGGACTGATTATCGCGGTGATCTTTTCGGCCGCCATGTCGTCCACTTCCGGCGAGATCAACTCGCTCGCGACCGTGACCGTGATCGACATCTACAGGCGGCACATTAATCGCAAAGCGCCAGATCATCATTATCTAATCGCTTCTCGCTGCGCCACCTTGTTCTGGGGCTTGTTCGCCATTGGATTCGCTCAGTACGGGAGAAATTTCGGCGCGCTGATCCAGGCCGTGAACATCATCGGATCTCTATTCTATGGCGGGCTGCTGGGCGTGTTCGTTCTGGCATTTTGCTTCAAGAGCGTGGGGGCTAACGGCGCTTTTTGCGGAGTCCTGGCCGGGGAAGCAGCTATCTTCGCGGCCGACCTGTTCACCAAGATTTCCTTCCTCTGGTTCAACGTGGTAGGGTGCCTGGTAGTAGTGACGGTAGGCGTGATCGTTTCGCGAATTTTCGATCGGGATCGTAGGCCGGCGGTGGTTGTTCCATGACTCAGCAGATCAAAGATAGCGTACGGCAGAAGCCATTCAATACTATTCTGTTCGGCCTGGCCCTCCTGGTCGCCGGCCTGGCGATCCTGACGCTACTGCCCTTTACGGCTCCGAGAGCGAATGACCTGGGCTATATGTCGATGTGCCCTTTTGCGCCCTGGAGCACGTTGGCGTTGCTCGTGGTGGCGGGGGTGATTTGGGCGATCCGACAGTACTTGATCACCCGGGCGGAGTGAGTTGCCCGCGAATGCTAATGAGCTTTTCGTTTTGGTTTGGTCCGGCGGCGCCTGTACTTGAGCGAAATTAAGCCTTTCGAGTAGGTCTTGTTTTCAAGCAGGTCGAAATCGCGCTGCGGGAAGCCGGGCGGGAAGAGTGGGATGCCTTCGCCGAGCAAGACGGGAACCACGCCGAGATAAAGTTCATCCACCAAATCGGCTTTCAGGAAATCGCGCGCCAGTTCGCCGCCGCCCATTAACCAGATGTCCTTTCCGCGACTCTTACGAAGTTGGCTGACGAGAGCGGCGGGCGACTTATTTGTGTACACCACTCCATCGCGTTCGCCGGGCGGTTTGGATCGAGACATGACATAGTACTTGTCCCACGGCGAGGGCGGGAATGTACCTCCGCTCATTCTTAACCCGTCCTCCAGCGTTTTCCGTCCCATAATGGCCGTGCCGATGGTCTTAAAGAAAGGCGCCATCGAGTAGTCCTTGGGCATGAACAGAAAATCGACGTCGCCGTTCAAGCGGGCGATGTAACCATCGAGACTGATGCCGAGGCCGAGTACGACCTTTCGCATTTTAAGAAGACGTTGGCAGCTTGAACGCGACCAGCTCGCCGGAATAGTTGCCGCCGCCGATGGCGAGGACGATGTATTGCTCACCATTGAGCATATAAGTCATGGGAGAGCCGCTCTGGGGCGCTGGGATGTAAACTGCGCCAACTTCTTTGCCGGTGGCCTTGTCGTAGGCGCGCAGCATCGCACCGCGGACGCCCGATGGCGTCGTGAAGAAGCCTGCCTCACCGGCGATTACCAGGCTCTTGGTGGTCAGTACTCCGATCAAACCTGGGCGGCCGGTACGCGGAATATTCAGGCCTTTAAGGGCCGGATGGTTCTTGATGTTGTCCGAAGTTTCGCCATGCGCGATCTGCCAAGTGATATCGCCCTTGTCCAGATTGATCGCCGTGATGCGTCCGTAGGGCGGCTTCAACAACGGCAGGCCTTGCACGGTAAGTCCGCCAAAGCCGCCACCGCCGCGTCCTCCACGTCCCGGTGATGTCGGCTCGGGCGGAGGTGGAGCGGCGCCCATCGCTCGTCGCGGCCGAGGCGTTGATCCGGCCAGTCCCATGATGTAGTCCATGTCGGACACTTGCTGACTAGGAGGAGGGATGAGTCCCAGCACGGCGATCGCGCTCTGCGAAAACACGTACACGGTGTGAGTCTCCGGATCGTAGGATCCTCCCGGCCAATTCGTCCCACCTTGCGCGCCCGGCGATACTAATGTTGCGAGCGGTCCGTCCGGTTTGCTAACGACCGGCGGAGTGAAGATAGGCCCGATCTTGTATTTCGAAACCAGCTTCAGCGCTTCTTCGTGAAGCTCCGGCGTGAAATTGATCAGGCTTTCGGGCAAGACTCCCTGATTGTCGTAAGCCGGTGGCTTGGTGGGAAAGGGCTGCGTCGGCGAATACCACTCGGTCGGCACGTCACCTTTCGGTACTGGACGCTCCTCGATCGGCCAGACCGGCTGGCCGGTCACGCGATCGAAAACATAGAGGAACGCTTGTTTGGTCGGCTGTGCAACGGCTTTGATGGCCCGCCCATTGACATTGATGTCACAGAGAATTGGCGCATCCGGAATATCCATGTCCCACAGGCCGTGATGCACGAGCTGATAATGCCATCTACGCTTACCGGTTTGAAGATCAACGGCGACCAGGCTTTCCCCGAACAACCCGTTGCCCGGCCGATGTCCACCGTAATAATCGCCGGTGGGCAATTCCACCGGCAGGTACACCAGGCCCAAGTCCTCGTCCACCGAGATCTGTCCCCAAACACCGGTATTGCCGGTGTAGGACCACGAATCGTTCAGCCAAGTGTCGATGCCAAATTCGCCGGGCTTTGGAATGGTGTGGAAGATCCAAAGGCGCTTGCCGGTGCGGACGTCGAATCCACGCACAAAGCCCTTCACATTGCTTTTACTGGTGGGCGCGCCACCTTCCATGTGCGCGGCGCCGACAATCACGACGTTCTTCGCAACGATGGGCGTGGAATGCAGGCCGACCTCGCCAGTGACGAGGTCCATTTCTTGATCGTCGTCCATTTTGAGATCGACGATGCCCTTATTCCCGAAAGTCGGGACGGGCACGCCTGTCTTGGCGTCGAGGGCAATCAGCCGATAACCTGGCGTAACGTAAAGGACGCGTTCTTCCCGGCCATCGGTCCAATAGGCGACGCCGTGGCCGGAAAGCTGCCGGGGCGCGCTCTCGCCGCGTTTACCCTCGTTCTCGCTGTGCATCCACAGCATTTCACCGGTCTTGGCATCCAGGGCGACAACCGCCCGACGCGTGCCGGCCGTAACGAAGAGCGTGCCGTGAACAAACAGTGGAGTGCCTTCATACTGAAACTCGGGGCGCGGGCCGAGCGAATCCGTCTTGAAGCGCCAAGCGACTTCGAGTTGGTTGAAATTGCCGGCGTTGATCTGATCTAGCGGCGCGTAGCGAGTGCTCCCGAGATCGCCGCCATAGGTGCGCCATTCTCCGTTCTTGGCTCCCGATTGCGCCGAGGCGGAAGAGGCCATCCAAAATAAGCAGGCCGCGAGAGCTGCGAGCATCGCAAAACGACAGAGTCTTGGCATTAACTTCTCCATATCCAATCTAATAGTCCTTAATAAACGAATGGCGTTCGATTCCTCTACGAAGTAACAGGAGCTACTTCTCCGACACGCGATTTCCGGCGATGTACACCGAATCGATTTTGCGAGTGTTCTTGATGTCGTCGAGCGGGTTAGCATTGAGCACCACCAGGTCGGCTGACTTGCCCGGTTCGAGCGTTCCGAGGTCCGAGGCATGCAGGAATTTGGCCACGTTGGAGGTGGATGCCACCAATGTCTGCATGGGAGTGAGCCCGGCCTGGACCATGTATTCCAGCTCGACGTGCTCAAAGTATCCCTGGAAGCGGCCGGTGGGGGCACCGGTGTCTGTTCCCATCACGATCGGGACGCCGGCGTCGAATACCTTCTTCATATTGCGCATCGCTACCGGCAGGTGCTCCTTGTACCATTGGCCACCCTTGTCGTTGCGCATCTTTTCCTGGAAAGCTGGGTCTTGAACCTTAGCCAGCTCGGCCTGGTCAGCGTTCTTCAGCAGGAAAGGATCATTCAAGAAAGCCGGCTTTTCACCATAAACATAGGTGGAAAGCTCGCGCGTGAAAGTGGGGCAATAGACCGCCTTGTTCTTCTTGAGTAACGCGATAGTTTCGTCGTCGATGTCCTGGTCACGCACGCTGTGGGCGATCATATTGGCGCCCAGCTTCAACACCGCTTTGGCGTCGGAAAGCACAACGACATGCACCGCCACCCGCATGCCCTTCTTGTGAGCCTCGTCGAAGATCGCGGTGTAGACTTCAGGAGACATCTTAGTGGCCTTTCCAAGCTGGTCGTCCAGGCGAAACTTTACGATATCGGTCTTCGCGGCAGCGACTAAATCGACGGCTTTGCGGGCATCCTCAGGAGTCTTGGAGACCACGATCGGTCCGGCGATGAAGAGATGCGCGTGGCCCGTGGGATGCTCGCTCCGAAGCTGATCCCGAATCTGAATTTCGTTGTCGCCACCCAAGCTCATCACGGTGGTGATCCCATACCGCGCATAGCGCTCGAGTTGGCCAGCGTTGAAGACGTGACTGTGGCCGCTGGCCAATCCGGGAATAATGGTTTTGCCGGTGGCATCGATCCGCTGCGCGCCGACGGGCGGCTTCACGGACGGCCCCGCCGCTTCGATCCGGCCATTGCGAACGATCAAGGTGGCGTTCTCGATGGCGGCCTTGCCAGTGCCATCGATGATGCGGGCCCCGACGAACGCCTTGACAGAGGCCGAGCTGTCGTCAGTTGCCGGAAATGCGGAAAGCGCCAGCCAACCGGCCGCCACCGCCATTGCGACTGTCAGGCTCATCGAGTATTTCAAGTTCTTTTTCATGAGTTCCTTCCCGCGGCCAAAAACAGCCGCTCGAAAACATCCAATTCTAAACCTCAGGGCCGCTGAGCACAAGGGCTTCCGGATTACTCCACTGCGTTCGGATCGATCTGGCGGATCGGCAGATCCCAATGAACCTCGGTAAGTTCCCAGCGGCGGGTTTCCTCGCGCTTCATCGTAACTTGATCGGGAAAGAGCTGCTTCTCGATGGCGCGAGCCTGCGATGAAGAGGTGGAATTCTTATAGTAGATGACAATGCGGTAATCCCAACGATGATCTTCGCTGGTATGCAACCCCGGCCGGAACACCTCGTACTTCAATACCCCGCCCAGCTCTTTCTCTTTGTTGAGGGTGGCGATTTGGTATTTCTGAAAGATCTGCCAGAATTCGTCCTGATGGCCAAATTTCACCTTGTAAACCCACTCCACGATGTAGGGCTAATTCGACGCTTGGTTTGGGGCGGATTGCGCTCTTGTCATACGCGGGGCCGTACTGAACAGCAGGGTCCAGAGCGCCAGCAACAATAGTGTGCGAGTTGATTTGGCGGCGATCGACATGTGTTTTTCTCCTCGGGTGGTGTACAGGCCACCGGCCGTGTGGCTTAGCATATCACCCTGACAGATAATCTGGGTGTATACTGAATGGCGCTGAGGAAATTGCATGAAGAACTTCAAATCCACACTGTTTTGTCTAGCTGCATGTCTCTGTCTGGTCACGGGCGTTGCGACTATCCTGGCTCAGACGCCGGCGTATAAGCCGAAACATATAAACCGGGCGCTCGAGCTGTTGGAGCAGGGCCAACCCATTTATTACACCGGCTCGCATTCCGGAACTACGGGGAGCTATGAGCAGGGCATGAAAGATGCCCAGACTTACGCCGACTACATCAGCTACGACATGGAACACGCTCCGTTCGACGTCAAGGGCCTGTCCGATTACATGCGCGGGCTGGTAGCAGGCGGTCCGACCAAGAGTGGGCATCGCACACCGACGGTGATCGTCAACGTTCCGGTCAACGGAACGGATGAGGCCACGGTGCGCGCCAACGCCTGGATGTTCAATCAAGTGCTGGCCACCGGCGTTCATGGAATTCTTTTGACCCACGCGGATACACCGGGCGCAGTTCGCGCATTCGTCGAAGCCGTACGCCTTCCGATCCACAAGCAGGGCGTCGATCACGGAATCAGCGAGGGCCGCCGGGGTGTCCACGGGGCGCCGACAGCCGCCCAGATCTGGGGCGTCTCGCAGCAAGAGTATCTCGATAAGTCGGACGCTTGGCCCCTGAATCCCAACGGCGAGCTGCTGCTGGGTTTGAAACTGGAGGACAAGTACGCGCTGGCCAACGCGGAGGAGAACTTGAAGGTTCCGGGCATTGCATTCGCGGAGTGGGGTCCCGGCGACATGGCATTGTCATTGGGCGTCCGCGGCTCGGGCAATGTGGCGGAGACCGATCCCAGGATGATCGCTGCTCGCGCCAAGGTTTTGGCCGCTTGCAAGGCCAACCACATCTTTTTCCTGAATACCATGAATCCGAAAAACGTGATCGATATGATCAAAGAAGGTGTCATGGTGGGTCCGGCGAGCCAGGAGGCCACGGAGATCGGCCGCAAATATACCAAGCGGCAGATGCCCTGGTAGGAATAAGGACTAGCGGGACGTCAACGGATATAGCAGCCGATAAGCCCGCATACCCAGTTCGTTCGGTTTGAACGGCTTAAGCACAAAGTCGTCGGCCCCGTAACCGAAACTGCGGGCCAGCGCCTCATCACTGTCGTTGCCGGTAAGCACGATGACCGGTATTTCTCTCAGCCTTGTTGCCTTCTTCAAGGATAGGAGAACGTCGAATCCGGTTGGCCCTCCGATGGAAAGGTCCAGGATTACGAGATCATAGCTCGTGAAGCGCAGCCGAGCAATAGCGCTGGCGCCATCACTGACGCTATCGCTGGAGATGGCATAACGGCCGAGGGCAAGTCCCACCAGCGGAGGAATGGCGGGGTCGTCATCTACCACCAGGGCGGACGGTCTTCGTGCTCTCCATTTGCACCAACCCAGTATGGGGTTAGCTGTGTTTGAGAGGCGGGATAGAATTGCCGATTGCTGAGAACGCGGCCAGCTTGGCTGCGGCATACTCTTCTTAACGACCATTTCAGCGTTTTTATTAACAAAGTCAGCATGAGGGTCGCCTTAACGCGGAAGCCACGGCTTGCGGCGAGCGGAAATCATGCTATCCACGCGCTTAACGAGATCCAATGGTTTGAAAGGTTTGACCACGTAATCGTCCGCGCCGGATCCGAATCCCCGGGCGATGTCACTCTCCTGACCCCGGCTGTTAGCAGCAGGACGGGTATTTCCTTTGTGATCAGATTGCGGCGAAGCCTCTTCAAAACCTCGAAACCATCTAAATCGAACATGTTGACATCCAGGATGATCGCGTCCGGCGGGAAGCGGTGAACGGCGTCGAGCGCCCGTTCTCCGTTGGTGGCTATATCGCAGTCCATTTCGAACTGGCGGAGTGTTGCAGATACGATAGCAACGAGGTCGGGATCGTCATCGACAATCAGGACGCGTGGCCGGCCATTTTTCGTATCGGGCGAGCCCGCGGCCGGCTGAGACGGTGCTGTATTCGCGATGAGTCGATACACCCGAATGAGAACTTCTTCGGCGTCCCAGGGAGCGATGAGAAAATCGTATGCATGTGCGGGCAGCTTCGAAAGCGATCGCAGCGATGACCGGGAGCGAATGAAGACCGCAGGGATGGACAACTTTGGCGGATGCAGGTCGGCCTGAGCGGAAATGGCGCATTCGTTGATGACCAACGCACCGTATGCTGTCTGCTCTTCCATGGATTCGCTCTTCAACTGCTCAATCACAACCTGAACATTATCGCGGTGTGCGGCGGTCCTAAGCCGCTTCGCTTCTTCCTCCGAAAAATTTACCAGCCCGATGCGCACCCCCATCAGGCCGGTGACCAGCTCCAGCGGAAGTTTCGGCCTATTGCGAGCCGCGTTGGTAAATCTTCGTCGCGCGATTTCGATGGCTCGTTCGATCTCGCTGTATGCGGGACTTGTCGAAGTTAATAGGGGTTCAATTTTCAGCGCCTGATCGGAAATTTCGGGAAAGCCCAAGGTTGCGGCCAGGCCGGCCCAGAGGTGCAGAACCCTTTGCATCATCTCGATGGCGCACCCCGGACCCGACTTAAGATCCATCAGAATCCTGCTGCACTGCTCCAGTCCTTCCGCCAGGAAATTGTTTCGGATCTCGGCCAGCAAGTCGTGGCTGTCGCACGGAGCGTCTGCATGGACGTCCGTTGTGAGACTCATGTAGTGTCCAACCTGGCGTGCGAAGGCCGCCGTATCGATGGGCTTGGAAATCTTGCCGTTGCATCCAGCCTCGCGCGCTCTTTCCAGATCGGATGGATCGGTGTACGCGGTGAGCGCGATGATGGGGGTGGTGGCCTGGACCGGATCGAGCCTCAGCACACGCGTCAGCTCCAGGCCATCCATGCCCGGCAGCTGTAGATCCATGAGGATTAGATCGGGGGAGAATGATCGCAAACGTTCCAGGGCCTCTTGCGCGCTCCCTGCGATCTGGACGATGTGGCCGGCTTCCTCCAACAGGAAACTGACAAGCTTTGATTGCATGTCGTTGTCCTCGACAACGAGGATTTGGATGCCCGCCATAGTTCTGGCCTACATATCGGCCACCGGGGAGCGAGTCTTTGAGATTTTTTGGATGGCCGCGGGCTGAAACTCGATTATTGCTCGTGTTTGGCTGCCGGCTGGCGTGCAATGACGCCGCGACTCTCGTCAACAGTCAAGAACTGATCGGCGACGACACGCCCGATCGACTGCTTGGCGCCGCTGGGCCAATTGATCTCGATGGACGCCGATGTGTCCTTCCCCAGACCAAACGTCACCGCCAGATCGCTCTGCGAACAATAGCTGGATCCGCTATGCACCGTATTCGTTTGCATGCCGGACGAGCTTTGGAGCCGAACAACGCCGCCAATACCATCCCGGTTGCTCTTGGTGCCGGACAGCCGGATGGAGAGCCAATGATTGTGATTGCCTCCGTCATTGCGGTACAGATATGCGGGCCCGTTGTTGGTCGAAATCAGAAGGTCGAGATCGCCATCGCGGTCGAAATCGGCGTATGCGGCTCCTCGCGCGACGATGGGACGATTGAAAGCTGCGCCCATCGCGGCCGTCACATTGCGGAAGTGATGATCGCCTAAATTGCGAAACAGCAAGGGCGCCTGGCGATAGCTCACTTTGGGCTGTACGGCGCCGATTTGTTCATCGATGTGGCCATTGGCGGTAAAGATATCCGTGTAGCCATCGAGATCGTAATCGAAGAAGAATACGGCAAAGGTCAGCGAGAGCAAGCTGGATCGTCCCACCGTCGAAGAGGGCGCCTCATCCACGAACAGACCGTTGCCTTCGTTGTGATACAGGCCCAGCATTTGGTTGGAAAAGTTGCCGACCAGCAAATGCGCCCTTCCACTGTGGTCATAATCGGCGGAATCGACGCCCATAGCGCCGCGCGCCACTCCTTCTTCGCCGTACGCAACCCCGGCAGCGATGCCTTCTTCAGTGAAGGTGCCATTGCGGTTGTTCCGATACAGCTTGTTCGGCTGCGTGTCGTTCGCGACGAAGAGGTCGGGCCAGCCGTCGCCGTTGTAATCAAGGACCGCGACGCCCAAAGATTTACTAGTGGGATCGCCCACGCCCGCCTGGACGGCGACATCTTCGAAACGGCCGCCGCCGAGATTGCGAAATAGCCGGCAACGCGTGCCCCTGTACGATTCGGGTGTGCAATACGACTTGGTCGCGCCATCGAGCGAGCACCACAGATCCAGGCTCGGGGTCCACTGGACGTAGTTCGCAACGAAGAGGTCCAGCTTGCCGTCGCGATCGAAATCGAGCCAAGCGGCGCTAGTGCCGAAGTTGGCGTTTTGAATGCCAGCGGCCTTGGTCACATCGCGAAATTTTCCATTGCCCTCGTTGTGAAAAAGGCGATCGCCATCCAGCGCGGTGATGTACACGTCGTCGCGTCCGTCGTTATCGTAATCGGCAATGGCGACGCCCATCCCGTACATTTCGATGTCGAGTCCGCTGCCACGCGTAATGTCGGTGAACGTGCCGTTGTGGTTGTTGCGATAGAGCGCCGGCAAGGATTTCCGGCCACTGGGCGTCCAGTCCTTGCTGTTGATCAGCAGGATATCGGGCCACCCATCCCCGTCGGCATCGAAGAAAGCGCAGCCCGAGCCCAGCGTTTCCGGCAAGTACTTCTTACCCGCTCGGCCGCTATTATGTGTGAAGTGGATCCCGGCCTGAGCCGTCACATCCGTGAAGACAATCCCGCTCTCGGGCGTTGAAGGCGCGCCGAGCACGAGAGCGGTTACTACGACGCCGGACAACAGCAACCACTTCCTCAGCGGAGCTATCGGACTCCGCGGACTCATCGAAGAGCGCTCTCATGATCGTGGATTGGCTGGCGCTCGTTGTTATCTTCCGGACTGGCGGCGCGGCGGCGTGCGGTGAGCGCCTGCGAAGACTCTTCGGCTTTGAAGCGGCGGAACAGTTGTTCTTCACGCTGCGCCCCGGCCGCGTCTCCGAGCCCCCGGCAGGACAACATCCATGTATAGTGCATCTGAACATCTTCGGGATCAACCGCATTCACGGCTCGCAATGCTTCGATGGCCCGCGCGTATTCACGTTTCAGAAACAGAAGCCTGGCAATTTGGTTCAAGACCACGCGATCGCGCGGATACTGGGAGCGAACGCGATTGAGTGATTGAAGCGCGCCATCATAATCGCCGTCGGCCTTCTGGATATCGGCTTTGAAAAACCACGTCCGTCCCAACTGCGGAGCGATTTCGAGCGCCTTGGCGATGTAGGGCTTGGCGGCATCGGTCTCGCCTTCCTGGATCAACGCTCTAGCGACGTTCAGCCAGCCATCGGCATAGCCGGGCTCGGCCTCGGTGACTTTGCGGAACGCATATTCGGCGCCTTTGAGATCGCCTTGCAGTAAAAGACCGATCCCCCAATCGTTCCAGCGCTCCCGATCTTCCGGGTGGACAGCGGGTGACCAAGCCGGCTGACCGAGCGGCACTGCGACCTTCGCTTCCGCCAGCGTCACGATGGGAAGGTCTGGAATTCGATCCCGCACTGTACCCGAGACATTGGCCGGAATGAATTGCGGGCCGAATTCATACTGCAAACCATTGTGGTCGATGGCCAGCAGGCTCGGATCTTGCCCAGCTTTCGGGCGCGCGCCATAAGAGAATTGGGTGTAATACCAGGCAAACTTCCGATAGTTCAGACGCGCGGTGAACCGCAACGGCCCGCGCGCATTCTTCGGCACCCGAACCAGATAGTGGGCCACGTCGGCCGCACCGGGCGGAATTAACCGGACGTACAGCAGACTGCGCGTCTGCCAGGCGTTTCGTTTGTCGATGGGATTGCCGTCGCCGTCCAGTTGAAAAGAGCGATAGAAATGGGCGCCGGGTTCCACTGGACCTCGCCCGTTATCCGTAACGTTCCCGCTGCAAAAAATGATGTGCCCATCGCCATCACGGGCCTGCAATTCCAGCCACGCGTCGAACGCATCCACGGTGCCGCCCGGGAAAAAGTGCCCGATCTTTCTGGTTCTTACCACCACATCCACGCGCACGGTGCTGCCCGGGTCCAGCTTCGCGCCGGAAGAATCCAGCGGCGCCGCGACCTTGCCAACTTCGCGGATTACCACGTCGCCTTGCTGCTCCGCCTCTTCGCCCACCGCAAACGTCGAATTCGCTCGTGGCAAGTCATTGCGACGCAGCATGGCCGCCTGCCGGTTGTGATCGTCCACCGGCGATGCCGCGAAAATGTCGACGCTGATAAACCCGGATTGCAAGAATTCTTCGGTAGCTCTCAGTTGGGAATCATCCCGGTTCGCGAATGCCAGGGCCGTATTGGCGCCGGGGAAGCGATGCGAATGCACCTGGCCTTCTCGGTTGCCGGGGTCGTGCGATGCCACCAGCGGCATGTGACAATCGGCGCAGGATTGCGACTTCGGCGGATAGTAAAACGAGCGAGCCCCTTGGCCCGAAACGCCGCTGGCCTGCCAGTTGTCGTAATCGTCAAACCCCCGCACCCAGCGATAGTTATTCACCGGCACGTCCAAATGCACTTTGTGACAAGCCGCGCAGAACTCCGCCGCTTGCTCGCGCATGAACGGTTTGAGAAACGTCGCCCGGTGAGGTTTCGGATTGAGATAGATGAGAAAACGGTCCAGCGCTTGAATGAAGCGGTTGGGATTGGAAGCCAGCTCATGCAGCGGAGGATATTCCACGGTGAAATCAGCATTGCCCATGGAGCTGCCCACGCGCACGATAGCGTGACAAGACATGCACCCCAGTCCAGCTTGAGCTTCGGGAGTGTCGACCTGCTCGCGAATGGGCCGATCGAAGCGTCCGTTAAAGAACACGGCGTGGTCATGGCAGCCCGCGCACCACTTGCTGGGGCGAGTGCCAGCCACGTCCTGCATGTATTCGATGGACTTCCGATAGAACTGGTTATTGAAGGAAGCAAAGTGATGCGCCGAGCTCTTCCACTGTTCGTAAATGTCCTTATGGCAGTGGCCGCAGCCTGCCGAGTCCATGAAGAAATTCGACGGAATAATCTTGCCGGTATTGGTTTGCGCCGAAGATGGCGCGAAGGGAGAACGCGCGCCTGCGCCTTCTAAATCCATCGAGAGCGGCGCACTCGCCGGATTTATTATCCGATTGTTTGCCGGCGGCCACGGGACAAGCGGAAGGAGCACTAGCAGGCCCAGCGCTACAACGCCGATGCGAGAGCGGATGAGGCGCCATCCGATGAATACCAGCGCGACCTCCGCAAGCAAGATGTGAGACCACAGCACCCAACGTTGGTCATAGGTGTTGCCTCGGAACACGAGATATAAGGCGGCGAGAGCCGCGCTCAGGAAGATACCGGATTCGAGCGGATAGCGGCGCACATAGCGCGCTGCGAGCAACGCCAGGGCCACGCCCAGCGCGAGATGCAACACAACATTCGCTTCATAGAAAATGCTGGCGTGCTCGAAGGCCGCCAAATACGCGCCATTGACCGCTAGAAGAATTAAAGCCCACAACGCCAGGCGTCGCAACTCATTCTCCTTCCCGCAGCGGACGAATCAGACGCAGGGCCGGCCGCGTATTGTATTCCATCTGGTATTGGTCGTGAACCGGATCGCGCGGGTAGCTCTGGCCGGCGGGATACGGGTAACTGCTCATGGCGTGAAATGGAAGCGGCAAAACAGTTTGCGAAAAAGCGGTGTTGGCGTCGGCGTCTTTGGCCCAGCCGTCCACCAACAGCAAGAAATCGCGCTTCCACGCCGGGGGCAGCTTGGGCAGTCCGGACGCGCTAAAGCGAAGTCGGATTTCGTCGCCGGAGCCCATAATCACCATGCGGTCGTCTGTCTCATCCAGCAGCGTGGCCACATCGCCGTACCGTGTGTAATTTCCTGGCGTGGGATTCCACATGGACGTCGTGCTAACGCTGTTGTAGTCGAAACTTTCCGATTGCTTGCGATCCGCCGGGATAACCGCACGAGAAAACCCACGAAAGTGCAAGTCTGCGGACTGCATCGCAAGTTTGGTGAGTTTGACAGGCGGCGGGGCGCCGTCCTCTACCAGAAATATTTCGTCCCAATAAAGGCAAAGGTTGGTCATGATCCGCACTTCTCGCGAATCCGTCAGAAACTTTCCCGTCAAATCAACGGCCATGGATTTCTGGCGGCCCGAAGGCATGCCCATGTCCTCGACCACTGTCTTCCAATTTCCCGCTGCGTCCTTGACCTGCAGGTAGGGGAATATCAGATCTTTATGCTCCTGCGAAGCAGCCAGGAACGTGCTCCCGTCCGCCCAGTCCACCCAGCCATCCAGGACCAACACCGCGTGATTCGATTGCGCCGCCTTGCCGAAGTCGAGATCGAGCGAATGCAGTTCAGCAACCGCCGTCTGGCTGCGCCGGAAGTCGGGATAATTGAAATCTCGCTTCAAGACGTTGGACAGCACATCGGCGCCATTTTGATCGCGTGCGGAAACCGGATAGATGCGGCGAGTCACTCCAAAAAGCCGAAACTCGGGATAGGGCGGCGATTTGAATTTTTCATTGGTTACGATATCGACGTCGGTAGCATGATCGACGGCTTGCAGCGTGATGTGATCCATGAAGGATACTTCGCGCAGCTCTTCCGTCACACGGACTTCGTACGCGCCATTCTTCTCCTTCATGGCATCGCCTGGAATGGATACGTACTCCTGGTGATCAGTCGGGAAGAATTGGCCATCGGCCGAACTGGCGCCCAGCGGAGCCACCCCCAGAACATCGGTGATGAAGCGAAAGCCCTCACCGTCCCAGGTGTAGATCATAGGGCAGGAGCCCGACAGCCGCGGCTTTTCCTTGATCGCCAGAATTCGGTTCACCGGCTGATTAATTTCGTTCTGAATCAGCCCATTCGGCCAAAAAATCCGCACGGTTTCGACAGCCGAGCGGGTTCCCAATCGAAAAACCAAGGGCACGCCCGTGTAGGTCTGCTTTTGATAGCTGGTTCCCGCCTTCACCTCGACCTTCGCTCCAATGGCGGACTTGATATTCTTCACTCCCGTGAGTGTAATCTCGATCCAGTTGCCGTAATTCGGCGTGACATCCTGGTCGATCATCAGCGCGCCATCCGTTCCGATATAGGCGCGGTTCAAACGGCCGTTGGCATTGAAGTCGGTCGCCAGGAAGTTGCCGCTCGCGGGAAACTGAGGAGGCGTTGCTTTCTCAAATCCGGCAGGACGATTCAGGAGAAGAAGGTTCGGCTGCGCGGCGAGATCGGTGCGGCTGTCATGGTTAAAATCACAAGCTATTAGATTTGTAGCGCCCGCCGGAAGCCCGTTCAAATCGATCGCGGAATAGGAACCGCCCAGCCGATCGCGATAGAGGACACCCGCCCGGTCCTGATACGAGGCAATCAAGTCGAACCCCTGGGTATCCGGCTCCAGGTCAAGGCGGACGGCTTGAAGGGCGCGGCCCTTGACGAACGGAAAGCGCGCGGTTTCGTCACTGAAGCCGGCCGATCCGTTGTTGCGCAGCAATTTCGGTTCGTCACCGATCAGTCAAATCGAGGTCGTAATCGTGGTCGTAGTCTATCCAGACTGCTTGCCGGAAAGATCCGGTCGCCAAGTCGGCCTGCCTGCGAAACTTGCCGTTCACGTTGCGATACAGCTCGGCACCGCGCGTCGTAATGACGCACAGATCCGGCAGGCCATCATTATCGAAGTCTCCGGGCGCGACAAACACGACACCCTTTAATTGCTCCAGGCCCGACTCGGCGACCGGGAATTCTGTTTGCGGAAGGCTTTGCCCCGCGGCCGACCACGCGATCAGACTGGGCCGCGTGCCTCCGTCAAGATTTAAGGGC
>CAWACO010000006.1:0-235805 GCA_963780485.1 Bryobacterales bacterium | reverse complement strand
AGTTGATCCGGCCCTAGCGTAAGCACGTCAAAGTAGTCGCCTCCAACTGACCGCGCCGGCTCCCACGCGCATGCAATCTGGAATGGCTGCATCTGCGGCAGCTCATGCGGCAAAAGATGCGCCTGAATCTCATGCGCCGCCTTCAACTCGGCTTCATGGGCCTCCAGTTCGACTTTCCCAACCGTGATTTGCCTTTCCAATTCGCGATTCCGCCTTTCAAGCCTCCCCTTCGCCTTGCCCGAGGTAAATAGGGCAACTCCGGCGACCAACGAGAAAAACGTGCCATTCCGGGATCGGACCAATCAAGCTGGAGTAGGTGGTCGGTCCGGCCGGCGACGATCCGGCTTGCGACCGATGCCATCGAACTCGCGACTGCGGCAGCCGGGAAAAGAACGGCCAGATACGCAAACCAGTCCCAGGGGGACTGCCGCTTTAGGAGGACCGGTGCGGAAACAGTCACCGCCAGCCAAGTGCAATTCCCGATGATGAAGGCGAAGAGAAATTGCGGGGTTGGGTTGGTATTTCCCAGCAACAGCCAGAACATTCCAGAGATGGCCAAGGCGACGCCCAGCAGGAATAGCTGCAGCTGCCAAAATCCCATCAGAGGTGTCAGCTTCGGAATGGCCACACGCTTCTCAGCATGAACGTTTTACTCTTCAGCATCGCACGGATTGCTTATAGCAGCATGGCTGGAAATGGGTTGGCGACGACTATGTCTGGATAAGTCGGCCACTCGTACAAAGGGATGAGAGGGTTGATCTCTTTGGATTTCTCCTAAGCAACCGTGCTCCGGGACGCGATCTTTCCGGCGAACTATTTGAATCAGAACGTGACTGTTAAGTCGCATTGTACTAACCCGCTTCGCGGGAATTTCGTTGTCACGACCTTCCTCCCACTCCACTCCCGAGTCCTGTAGGTCAGCAGTCAGCTCTGGTCTGAGGAGATTTTTCGGTATTGTTGCTCGCCATGAGCAACACCACACCGGTTGACTACTCCACCTTGGAAGAACTCTGTCGCTCGATCTGGCTTTCAGATAAGAAGCATTTTTTGGAACTTGCAAGGCAGACGCATCTTAGCCATTTCGTCGCGCAGTTTAAGTTTGAGGACGCGGAGTGGCGCCGGACGAAACGCTGACTATTTTATGCGGGCTCAGGAATCGCGCCAAGTACCTGCCAAACACGGACATATATTGAGGCCCCCATCGGCGAGACTCTTCATAGCGTTCACGACTACCCTTGGAACAGGCTGGGCGCGGTGAACGGGCTTTCCGCGGATTCCCCAATTGGACCTCACACTGAAAAGGTTAGCTGGTGAATCAAGCTGCTCTCAGACTGGAACTGATAGCCCGTTCTTATCTGGGTGACCTAGGTGTCAAGGGCAGCCCATGGTGGCTTCAGGTGTAATCGGTCTGTTGGCTACCCAGGCCGCGTAAAATTCGCGACCGCCGTGCGGGTATCAGTAGAGGTGTTGTCGGAGATACCGGTGAAGGAGGCAAAACGTTCGGTCACCTTCTCCATTTCGCCAAAAAACTTGTCCGCTGACTCCCGGCGACACTTCGAGATCGAGGCGCGCCTTTGTAGCACGCGACTTTACTCTCCCCGCACATGGATAGATCGCGCCTTTCGGAGGCGAAGGGCACCGATGGCAACCAGGCCGCTGCCGAGCAGGAAGAGCGACGCCAGTTCGGGGGTCTCCGATTGTGCACGTACGCTCCATTGCCCCGCCGCCAGTGGGCCAGTCGGGCTCGTGAATTGTTGTGTAAGGTCGGTAAATCCGAACGCGGGCTCAAGGACTTGCATCGGATTCGCAACCGTGATCTGATCCTGGCAGATGTTGACGTTTGGCTCCAGGTCCGAGTCCCAGCACCAGAGCAGGGAATTCGTGCCGGCGGTGGCGTTCTGGGCGCCGACCTGCAAATATAGTTGATCACTGATGGTGTTATTGGCATTTCTGCCATCAAGACCACAGGTATCCCCTAAGACATCGCACAGGTTGACCCCAAAAGTCCCACCGTTTGCCCGGAAAGTTGGGCCGATCAAGTTGCTACTGACGTTATATGCTGTCCCAAAACACGCCGTAATATCCTCGTTCGCCGTCGCACACACCGCGCCGGTCGGGTTGGCGGCGCTTACCAATCCACTGTCAGTTGCTGAAGTCATAGCACCTGGATCGTTAGTCTCATTCGCTATTACGGACCGGATGATATCGGCATTCGCGTGCCGAGCCGCTACTGACAATCCCAACGCTACTATGCTCGTTACAATCAAAGCCTTTCGCATTTCTGCCTCCTTCATATCTGTGGTCACTGACGGCCACAATTTGCTGAATGGCGACACATGCGCACGTTAGGTCGGGCGCTAAAAAGAAGTGTCAAATACGGTCGGCAAGACCACCAAAAACGGGGAAGTATTCTGTACTCATTCCAATCCCCGCTCCTAACCTGTAGCTGTCGCTTCCATCTGAACCAGCGTGCCAAATTGATAGCGTCTGCCGAGCGCCAGTTTCGCCTTTGAATCAATTTCGCTAACTAAGCAGTGGGCCGGGAAAGGTTCTTTTATCAGGTTTTTCAGGGGCATTTTACATGTACCGCTGGAGGGCCATCGGCCTGTCCACCTGAGCCCGTGTCTTTCGATATCAGGCACAGGTAAGGTTATCAATGCTCTGCGGAATTTCGGCTTACTCTGCCTCCTTCGTCTCCGAGTTGTTTGATTTTGAGAGAAGCTCCTTTCGTTTCTCCCACGTACGATTCATCGTTTGGAAACTCACACCGAGCTTCGTAGCAACATTCTCTTTCGCATCGGGCAGAGAGAAGATCGTCGAAGACGCCATTCGGCTATACCAGGAGAGCATCGAAAAGAACCGCCGCCGACGTGCCGGACGCTGGACATCAACGCAGGTGCTCGCCGCATAGGGCTGGGTGTTGCCAGCAAGTTCAACATCTCGAAGACGAGCGTGGTTAGAATCACCAAGGCCGCGTCCTAGGAGCTTGCTGAAAAACTGCTCTGCGATGTAGCCTGAAACATTTTGGAAGCGTCTTGTTGTATATGCGAGGACCCGACGAAAAGCAAGACGACATGTTCAGCTACGTTTCTCCGGACAAGCGCGTGCCCGCCGACCATCCGCTGCGCAAGATCCGCCCTTTGGTGGATCAGGTACTGAAGGAGATGTCGCCCCAGTTCGGCAAACTGTATTCGGAAGTAGGTCGACCCTCGATCGCGCCGGAGCGGCTGCTGCGAGCGTTGCTGCTGCAGATCTTCTACTCGGTGCGCAGCGAGCGGCTGTTGATGGAGCAGTTGGACTACAACCTACTGTTCCGCTGGTTCGTGGGCATGAATATGGATGAAGAGGTGTGGGTGCCCACGGTATTCACCAAGAACCGGGACCGGCTACTGAAGCACGCCATCGCGGCGGGTTTCTTTGCGCGAGTCAAGAAGCTGGCCGAGCCGTATCTGTCGGACGAGCATTTCACTGTAGACGGGACATTGATCGAAGCCTGGGCCTCGCAGAAGAGCTTTCAGCGCAAGGATGGCGGTGCGGAAGACGGGGAGAACTTCCATGGCCAGACGCGCAGCAATCAGACGCACGAATCCAAGACCGACCCGGATGCCAAGCTGTATCGGAAGAGTTGTGGCAGTGAAGCGCGGCTGAGCTATCTGGGGCACACGCTGGTGGAGAATCGCAGCGGGCTGATCGTGGGAACGTATCTCACCGAGGCCGATGGGCACGCCGAACGCGATGCGGGCGCTGCTGATGGTCTATGAGAAGCGCCAGCAGACGCGCAAGCGCATCACGCTGGGCGCCGACAAGGCATACGACACGCAAGATTTCGTCAAGGCTCTACGCGAGATGAACATTACGCCGCACGTGGCACAGAACACTCGCAACCGCAACAGCGCTATTGATGAGCGAACGACGCGACACACCAGCTATCAGATCAGCCAAGCTAAACGCTATTGGGTGGAGAAGCCCTTCGGATGGATGAAAACCGTGGGACCTTTGCGTAAGGTTAAGCTGCGAGGTCGTGACAAGCTGTGGTGGCTGTTCACCTTCACGGCAGCGGCCTTCAATCTGTGGCGGATTCCGAAGTTGCAGACGGCCCAAGTATGATCCAACTACTGGCTTCAAGCGGATGCGCGATCAAACGCGAGCCCATGCCACCGGGAACTCCTCTCCGCTATCGATGATCAAACTCTCTCAAGCAGTCCTGGCGGGATTGTTGGCCGTTTTTTCAGCAAGCTCCTAGGAGCTTGCTGAAAAACTCGTCGGCGATGTAGCCTCGAACATTTTCGGAGCGTCCTGTTGTATATGCGAGGACCTGACCAGAAGCAAGACGCCATCTTCAGCTACCTGTCGCCGGAGGAACGCGTGCCGGCCGATCACCCTTTGCGCAAGATCCGAGCACTGGTGGACGAGGTGCTGAAGGACATGTCGCCGCACTTCGGCAAGTTGTATTCCGAGGTGGGGCGGCCATCGATCGCGCCCGAGCGGCTGCTGCGAGCGTTGCTTTTGCAGATCTTCTACTCGGTGCGTAGCGAACGGCTACTGATGGAGCAGTTGGATTACAACCTGTTGTTCCGCTGGTTCGTGGGCATGAATATGGACGACCAAGTGTGGGTGGCCACGGTGTTCACCAAGAACCGCGACCGGCTGTTGAAGCACTCCATCGCCGAGAGCTTCTTCCAGCGGGTGCTGAAAGTAGCGCAGCCGTACCTGTCCGATGAGCACTTCACCGTAGACGGGACGCTGATCGAAGCGTGGGCCTCGCAGAAGAGTTTTCAACGCAAAGATGGTGGTTCCCAAGATGGGGAAAACTTTCACGGTGACCGGCGCAGCAATCAGACCCACCAGTCCAAGACCGACCCGGACGCCAAGCTGTACCGCAAGAGTTCCGGCAGCGAAGCGCGGCTGAGCTATTTAGGGCACACGCTGGTGGAAAATTGCAGTGGCTTGATCGTGGGAACCTATGTGACCGAAGCCGATGGGCACGCCGAGCGAGATGCGGCGCTGTTGATGGTCTACCAAAAACGGCGCAAGAGCCGGAAGCCGATCACGCTGGGCGCCGACAAAGCTTACGACACCCAAGACTTTGTCCGCGCCTTGCGGGAGATGAAGATCACACCGCACGTGGCGCAGAATGATCGCCATCGCAAGAGCGCCATCGACGGCAGAACTACCCGGCACACCAGCTATCAGCTCAGTCAGGCCAAACGTTACTGGGTGGAGAAGCCCTTCGGCTGGATGAAATCGGTAGGGCCGTTGCGCAAGGTGAAATTACGAGGCCGCGACAAGCTGTGGTGGTTGTTCACCTTCACAGCGGCGGCGTTCAACATCTGGCGAATTCCGAAGTTGCAGGCGGCAGCATGCTGAAAAGCTCACGCCGCACCAGTCTGCAGCCGCCCGCATTGCTCTTGCGGTCCTCGCGCAGACTTCCAACCTGACCCAAAAACTCGTTTAAAGCAATTCCAGGAACTCTGTCGTCCGATTTTTGAGCAAACTCCTAGTTTTGCGGTCGGCGGGGTCGGCGGCTTGAGCGGGCTCCAGGTCAACGGAAATCGTGGAACCATGAATCAACTCACGATCAATGGCATAGGTGACATTGACACTGGCGCGGACGGCAGCCAGAACGTGACCGTCAGCCTGGATTCCATGGCCGAGTTCAAGATCCTGACTGGCATGTATCAGGCCGAGTACGGGCGCAATGCCGGCGCGCAAATTGTAATGGTGACCAAAAGCGGCACAGGCCAATTTCATGGCAGCGGTTATTGGTACCACCGGCACGACGACCTGAATGCGAACACGTTTATCAAACAACGTCCGCGGTCTACCGCGCAATCTATACAGGTACAATGATCCCGGCTACACGATCGGCGGCCCGGTCTACATTCCGAAACTCCTGCATGCAACCAAGGACAAGCTCTTCTTCTTCTGGAGCGAAGAATGGCAAAGACAATTGTCGCCCAATGCGGCGAAGAACATAACCGTGCCGACCGCGCTCGAACGCCAGGGCAACTTCTCGCAGAGCGTCGATAATAACGGAAAGCCCCTTACGATCAAGGACCCTAACACGGGCCTGCCTTTCCCGGGTAACCTCATACCCGCAAACCGGCTGTATGCGCCTGGGGTCGCGTTACTGAATCTCTATCCGCTGCCGAATGTGACGGGAACCGGATACAACTACTCATCGCAACTCTCCGGGCAGTCGCCTCGGCGCGAAGATCTGCTGCGCATGGATTATAACTTGTCGCAGAAGATCCGTTTCTTCGGGCATTGGATACAGAACGCTCAGCCTAACGTTCTGCCATACGGGTCATTCGTGCTGGGTCCTACGGTTCCCATCGTGCCGATCAGCGATCCCACTCCCGGTCATAGCTTCGCGGGGGGAATGACCTGGGTCATCAGTCCCACCATGACGAACGAAGCCAATTGGGGCTTTACGAAGAACTCGATCGACATTACGGAAGCGGGAAACAAGCTGACGCGCACGACCTCGGGCGTCGCGCTGCCGCTGTTGTATCCTAGCGCGATGCAGGACGACTACATCCCGAATCCGACCTTCACTGGCAGCCACCTTTCCAACGGCCCCACGTTCGTGAGCAACGACGCGCCGTTCCACAATTACAACACGACCATCGATATCAGCGACAACCTGACCAAACTTTGGGGATCGCACACTTTGAAGACAGGGCTATACATGCAACGCAGCCGCAAGAACCAGACCTCGTTCGGAGACAACAACGGCGCCTACAACTTCGGCGACAATGCGAGTAACCCATTGGATACGGGTTACGGGTACTCCAATGCGATTCTGGGTGTTTACCAGACGATGGATCAGGCCAGCGCTTACATCAATGGCTTTTACCGCTATTGGAACATCGAGGGCTTCATCCAGGATACGTGGAAGGTGACGCCGCGCCTCACACTCGATTACGGCATGCGCATTTCCTGGTATCAGCCACAGTACGATGCTTCGCTCCAGGCCTCCACGTTTGTGCTCAGCCTCTGGAATCCTGCCCAAGCTCCGCGTCTGTACCAGCCCGCCATTATTAGCGGCGTGCGATCGGCTTATGATCCAACTACCGGCCAGGTTCTTCCCGGTTACGACATCGGCCTGGAAGTGCCCGGCACCGGCAATCCGTTCAATGGTGTGGTCCAGGGCACCAAGGGCGTCAACAAGTACTTACAGCAGGACCGCGGTCCGCAGTGGGGTCCGCGCTTCGGCATCGCCTGGGACGTCACTGGCAAACAGAACATTGTGGTCCGCACTGGCGGCGGCATCTTTTACGACCGTTTCCAGGGCAATCGCGTGTTCGACTTTGTCCGCAACCCGCCCGAGGCCGTCCAACCCACGCTCTTCTACGGATATGCGCAGAACATCAATCCGAATAATGTGTTATTAGGGCCGCCGACTCTTTACGCGGCCGATCCGACCGGCAAGGTCCCGACCACTTACAATTACCAGTTCAGCATCCAGACTAAACTGCCCTGGACGATGGTTCTGGATACCGCCTATGTGGGCTCGCAAGGACGGCATTTGCAGGATAACCGCAACCTGAACCCGGTACCCTATGGTGCGGATTTCCTGCCTCAAAACCAGGACCCCACTCTGGTGGCGACACAACCCAACGCGCTGCTTGGAAATAACGCGCTCCCGCCTAATTTCCTGCGTCCCTTGCAGGGATTTGGAACCATCAATTTATATGAAAGCGCGGCGACATCGAACTATAATGCACTCCAGGCCAGCTTGAACAAAAGGTTCGGGAACGGGCTGTTCTTTAGTGCCGCTTATACCTGGAGCCGAGTCATGACTACTGCGACTTTGGACACGACCTATGTCCGGGCGGATCAGTACACGCGACAAGCCGAGTACAGTCCAGCTAATTTCGATCGGCGCCAGGTGTTCGCACTCAACTACGTCTATAACGTCCCAAGGGTCGCCGCCGGCAACTGGCTGACACATGCGGTCACGAATGGATGGCAGCTCTCGGGCGTCACCCTGATTTCAACCGGCCTTCCCTTCACCCCCAGTTTCGGCATCTCCGGCGCTAGCTCGGCGAACATTACTGGTAACGTTACGGCCAGTAACAACACCCAGGAAAATGCGCGACTCGCGATGGTGCCCGGGTGCAACCCTTATACCGGTTCTAGTGATCCCTTCAATCGCTACAATGCGCTGCTTCCAGGCGCCGCTGCCGGGCAGCCTCGGTTTGGAATCTGGAATTAACGATCTCTACGCTCCGGGTGTAATCCAGTTCGACATGTCGCTTCAGAAGGAGTTTGCAGTTAAGGAGCGGGTGAGATTCCAGTTGCGCGTGGATGCGTTCAACGTGTTCAATCACGCAAACTTTAACACTGCACCGAACTCGACGCTGAACTTCGCGGCGTATCCGGTGAACAGCAGCGGCATCGTTACAGGGCATCCAGCGCTCGCGAACAATGCGACGCCGTATAACTCCGCCGGCCAGTTGGTGAACGTAACGGGCTTCGGCTCGGTAACGTCGCCGGCCCCGGGCTTGCTAGGCGGTCCGCGGGTTTTGCAAACGGTGATCCGGATACAGTTCTAGAGAGCATATCTAAACAGCCGAACGCCGCGGATCGATCCGGCTTACGATTAGCGCAGAGAGCAAACACAGAAAACTGGCCATCAGGAACGGGGATGTCCACCCCAGCAAGGTCGCCAAGTAGCCGACCATGACGGCGGAGAACGCACCGCCCAGGTTGCCCCAGGTATTCATCACCGACGAAACCGATCCGCTGTAATCCCCACCGATGTCGAGGCAGATGGCCCAGGAAACAGCAACCGTTAGCTCCAATCCGCCCAGCGCGAACGTGAGGCATGCCAGTGCCGTGACAGGGCTGTTCGCAAGGACTCCCGGAAGCAGTCCGATAGCCGCCGCGAGGAAGCCGCAAATCGAAACCGTCAGCCGGCCGCGCCGCAGATCGCGAAACTTCGCGGACAATTTGTCCGATAGAACGCCGCCTGCGACATTGGTAATGGTCGCAGCAAGTAGGGGAATGCTTGCGAGGCCGGTCTTGAGCGCGGTGAAATGGCGCGCTTCTCGAAGATAGGAAGGGAACCAGGCCAGATACAGCCACAGCACCCATCCATAGCAAAAGTAAACGGCGCTCAAATACCAAAGATCCCGGCTGCGAAGGATTCGCCGCCAAGGAACACTCCGCTTTCCGGCTGGTCGCATTCCGGAAACTTTGGGCAGCAACTCGACCTCCGCGGCGTTGGTTCCCGGATGTTCGCTGGGATAATTACGATAGTACGCATACCACACTCCGGCCCACAGCACTCCTGCCGCGCCAAAAATAAAAAACACCGGCCGCCACCCGAAAACAGCCATCAGCGAAACGACAATCGCAGGCGCGAGCGCCGCGCCCAGGCGTGAGCCGGAATGTTGAAATCCCTGGCCGAAGGCACGCTGCTCAGTCGGCAGCCAGCGGACCAAGGCTCGCGATCCGGCCGGGAACGCCGCTGCTTCTCCTACACCAAACAGCAACCGGGTAATTGCCAGCGAAATTGCATTGAAAGAAAAACCGGTTCCCGCCGTGAATGCCGACCACCAGGCGATTGCGCCGGCCAGTACAATGCGGGCGCCGAACCGGTCTGCCATCCATCCGCCCGGAACCTGGAACAGAGCGTAGGACCAGTTGAACGCCGAAACGCTCCAACCCATCGTGATCTTGTCGATCCGGAACTCCCGCATGATGTTGGGAGCAGCAGCTCCAATCGCGCCGCGCTCCATGTACATAAGGAAGGCCATCAGAAAGCTAAGCCCGAGCACGCGATAACGTACCCGCGTTGCCGCAACTGCGAGGGTTGACGGTAGCCCCGGCGGGAAAGCCACTTTCTTTTCATCGATCATAGAAAGATGATAGATCTTCAGGAGCTGCGAGCGCCCGCGGCTGAGATCCAGCGGGAGGCGAAGCCGGCGATTGTTTGGCGCACGAGCGGGGTGAACTCGGGTTCCTCCACCGAGCGCAACGATTCGATCACGGTGTAATGCTCGCGGCCCATCGAGGCTGTCAGCGGTCTCCCAGACGCTAACACCACGAACGCGAACAGCGGCGCCAGCAGGCGCTCCAAAGTGTCCGCAAGAAAAGGGTTTCCCGAGAGCTTCCAGCAACAACGATGAAAGTCGAAATCCCGCTCGAGAAACTCGCGCCGGTCGCCTCGCTGCCCCGCTTCCACCAACCCATCGACTCGCGTTTTCAACTCGATCAGGTCGCCTTCAGTCACCCTCGGACGCGCCCATTGCAAGGCCAGGGTTTCCAGCTCGATCCTTAATGTGCACAGATCGCGTACTTCTCCGGCTTCGAACTTAGTGACGTAGGTCCCTTTATTGTTTACCCTGCACACGAACCCGTCATGTTTCAGAGAGATAAGAGCCTCGCGCACAACCGGTGTCCCTACGTTCATTTCCCGCGCAATCTGGCGTTCAATGATAACGTCGCCGGGCTTGAGCGCGCCCGAAAAGAAGGCATTTTTGAGCGCGGCGGTGACCCGTTCGGTGAGCGACACAACTTCAATCGTGTTGAAAACCGCATCGCTTGCAGCTTTTGGCTTCTCGATATCAGCCATGACCTAGCAACGATCATAGCATTCGATTATTCACGATTGATTACGAATTCAAGCTATTAGAATGATTATTGGTTTCAGCATGTTCTATGATAGATCACATTGCAGTGACGATGGTGGCCTGCAGGGTCTCGTCGGGATGCGAGAGTTTGCCAACGTCAGCATCGGTGTTCGACGCTTACCTTAGCTAAGGCCGCCGAACATGATGGCGAACTCCGGCGCTAACTTAAGTAGATTCCGCGGGTGCGCTGGTGATGCACGAGGTCGCAGAACGGGTTCACAGCGTTTCGTGAAGTGCTGGACGCCGAGAAGGAGACGGGCATGCACGCGCACCATAAGCTCTCGCTCGGCGTCGCGAACACGATTGTCGCCATCGGGCGTGGTGCCACGCGCGTGGACGGGTCACTCGCAGGCATGGACGCGGGAGCGGGAAACGCCCCGCTTGAAGTTCTGATCGCGGTTCTGAACCGGCTGCACTGGAATCACGGATGCGACCTGTTCGCTCTCCTGGATGCCGCCGAGCATCTGATCCGGCCGCTACGGCATCGATACGCGCAATATCCTGGTGGAACTTGGACGCCGGCGGATGGTCGGGGGGCAGGAAGACATGATCGTGGACGCCGCGCTGGACCTGGTCAAAGCCCGCGGAAAAGCCTCGACGGAGTGATAATCAGGCCATTGGTCCCTTGCAGGAAGCATTGCTGTCGTTTGCTGCATCTATAAGCTGGCAATCTATAACACCGGAGCGCGACCTTGGCCACTATTATTGACGTCAACCCCCTAGAGAAGTTTTCCCTTGAGTCTCTTCCCGAGGGGGATTCATGTTTGTTGGTCATCTTTGGGGCTTCCGGGGACCTCACACGCCGCAAGCTGGTTCCCGGCCTCTACAACCTGTCGTGTGTGGGCTGTATGAATCCACAGTTCGAAGTCTTAGGAATAGGACGAACTCCGATGCGGTCGGAGGATTTCCGGGCCAAAATGCGGGAAGCACTCGCGGGCTCCAGCGACGCCCGCGATTTCACACAATCGGGCTGGCGCGAATTCGAGAATCGCTTGAACTACTATGTGGGCGATATCAATGACAAAAACTTCTATGCGCAGCTTCGAGAGCACCTGGACCAGATGCAGCGCAGCGGATCGAGCCCCAACCGGCTGTTTTACGTCGCCACTCCCGCTTCGGCAGCGGGTCCGGTCATTGAAGGCCTGGCCCAAGCAGGGCTCAATCACAATGCGAGTGGATGGGCGCGGATTATCCTCGAGAAGCCATTCGGCCACGATCTGAATTCCGCCCACGAATTGAATGAGGTGATTCACAAGGCATTCGATGAAAAGGACGTGTATCGAATCGATCACTACCTGGGAAAAGAGACGGTTCAGAACATCTTGGTCTTGCGTTTCGGCAACTCGCTATTTGAACCTGTCTGGAACCGGAATTACGTTGATCATATTGAGATCACCGCGGCGGAGACGGTAGGCGTCGAGGGTAGAGCCGGCTTCTATGAAGAAACGGGCGCATTGCGGGACATGGTTGCAAATCACTTATTACAGTTATTAGCGCTGACGGCCATGGAGCCGCCTATTGCTTTCGACGCCGATTCGGTACGCGAACAAAAAGTGCAGGTGTTGCGATCCATCCGGCCTATGACCGTGGACGAGGTGGCCAAACGAACAATCCGCGGGCAATACGGCCCCGGTGAAATCGACGGCAAGAAAGTCCCTGGTTACCGCCAAGAGCCGAACGTAAACGCCAACTCCGCAACCGAAACGTACGCGGCCGTCGAGTTTTATGTCGATAACTGGCGCTGGGCCGGGGTACCTTTCTACTTCCGCACCGGCAAGCGATTGACACGCCAACTCTCCGAAATTCGTGTGCACCTCAAGCGCACGCCGCAGGCGCTCTTTGCCAGCACGCCGCACGAGCAACTTGGGCCGAATGTCATCACCTTGCGCATTCAACCCAACGAGGGGATCAGCATTGCGTTCGATGCCAAGCGGCCTGGCAACCAGATGCGCACGCTCACAGTGGATGCGAACTTTTCCTACGAGTCGATGTTCGGTTCTAAGGGCCCACCTGCTTACGAGACGCTTTTGCTCGATTCGATGCGTGGAGATGCAACCCTCTTTACTCGCCGCGACGAGGTCGAGGCTGAGTGGCGGATCATTACCCCGATCGAAGAGGCATGGGCGAAGCTCCCTGGTCCCGCTTTTCCAAACTACGCTGCCGGCAGTGACGGACCTGTCGAGGCGAATGAATTGATCAAAGTGGACCATCGCCGTTGGCACAGCCTGGAAAAAGGTACGAATAAGTAGTCGGGTCGCCCCAAAAGGGATAATCTCACCATGAGCGGACAGGCTTACCCCGCCGCGCAAGCTGTCGCCCCAAGATTGCACGCCTACTTTGCTGATCGCCATCAGGAGAGTAGCCTTCGCGGTCAGCCGGACTTGGCGTCAGTGCCTGATATCACAACCATCGAAAGGCTTATCGATGCCACCTTTTGGGCGAGCCTTCGACGCGAAGAAGGCTATATACCAAGGATTTCCCTGGCCTTTCTCTCTGCGCAACAGGCCGTGACCCCACTTATCTTCGAGCAACCGCTCCCTCTTACTCCGGTTACGCTCACACGAGTCGCTCCGGCAGTCGAGCGCTCCGGGATTCATCTGGGAGCCTGGCGCGAGGGAAACCAGTTTGGCGTGTGGGGGACGACTCGCGCTATCCCAACCCTGTGTTTTGTGCTGGAAGTCGCTGCACCGGGACTTCTCGTCATCAAACACCATACCGGTGAAGAATTGGGAAAGTTCGTGAATGTAGCTGTGCTCGAAGGCGACCAGGTCAAGATAGTGGATGAGTATGGTTCCAACATTGCACGATATCCTGCAGCTTTCACATTCCCGCGCGTATTGGGCTCACCAACCGCAACCGTACACTCGGTCAATATACTGATCCAACTCGCAGTCTCCATGCGTGCGCATGGGCGCGGCGGATCTCTGTTAGTGGTTCCGGCGGGTTCTGAGTCTTGGCGAGAATCGATCGTATGGCCCATGCCGTACGTCGTATCACCTCCATTCTCGGAACTAGCAAGTCTTAGCCACGAGAACGCGAATGATGCAGGTCGGCAAACCTGGCAGGAGGCACTCGGCCGGACCGTGGACGCGATCGCCGGACTGACTGCAGTTGACGGCGCAGTCATACTCACCGATCAATATGAACTGCTCGGTTTTGGCGCCAAGATCGCACGCCGCAGGGGTTGGGCGCAAGTTGAGCAGGTGACGGTTACAGAACCGATTGCCGGGGGAGTGGCTACCCTCGTCCATCCGGAAGAACTCGGCGGTACTCGGCACCTCTCGGCGGCCCAGTTCGTGCACGATCAGCGGGATGCTGTTGCTCTCGTCGCATCACAGGATGGACGCTTCACCATCTTTGAGTGGTCCGCTCACGAGTCCATGGTCCACGCTCATCGGGTAGAAGTGTTGCTGCTGTAGGCGCGGCCTCGCGCGAGCCTAAACCCACACAGAGAGCCTAAACCCGCAGAAAGTCTAAAATAGTGTCAGACGGGAATTTCAATGAAGTTTCTAGTGCTCTTGTCACTGACGGCAGCCGTGGTGTGTCTTGCCGCGCCGGCGGAAAAGAAGCTGGCCATCGTGCGGCCCCTGCTCTCGCAGATAGAAGACGGCGCGCCCGTTTCATCCGGTTTTGAATTTGTGCCCGGCGAAACCATCCACTTCAGTTGCCAGATCGAGGGCTATAAGAAGATGGAAGACAAGTCGGAAGTAGAGAAGCTTCTGGTGACGTACCAGGTGGAGGCGCGAGACTCGCGAGGTGTCCTGTTGCAGCCGGTGCAAGAAGGAAAAGAGGGCGGAACAGTAGCGGCCGAAGATAAGAACTGGATGCCCAAGATCCTGGAAAGCATCGTGATCCCGCCGCTGGCCGAGTCGGGTGAATATCAGATCCTGGTCAAGGTGAAAGATGAGATCGGGCAGGCCACTGCCGAAGCTCGCACGGCGTTCACCGTCAAAGGCCGCGACGTCGCTGCCAGCGATACCCTGGTGGTGCGCAACTTCCGGTTTCTGCGCGCCGAGGAGGACGGGAAGGCGTTGCAAGTAGCCGCGTATCGTCCCGGCGATCCGGTCTGGGCGCGCTTCGAAATGACGGGTTACAAGTTGGGCGAAGCCAATCAGTTCGACATCGAGTATGGTTTGCAAGTCCTGCGCGCGGACGGATCCGTGGCTTATTCCGAGCCTCAAGCCGCCACCGGGAAGGAAAAGACCTTTTATCCGCAGCGCTATCAACCGGGCGTTCTGAACCTGAACCTGGCGAAGGATCAGACACCCGGCGAATATACGATCGTGCTTACCGTTCGCGACAATCTGGGGAAACAGACTTACGAGATGCGCGAGAAATTTTCGGTCGAGTAATGACCCGGGTATTCCGCCACAGCCCCGGATTCTCCCTGATCGTAATCGTCGTGCTGGCGCTGGGTATCGGCGCGAATACGGCCCTCTTCAGCATTGTCGATCGCGTAGTGCTGCACCCCTTGCCGATTCGCGACGTGGATCGCTTGGTTCGGATCGAGGGTGTTGCACAATCCGGCCGGCACACCAATAATGCAGCGGTTGAGTCCGGCTTCTTCGCCGCGCACGTCCGCTCCTTCGAACAAACTGCGTTTTGGAAATGGCAAACCCTGGTGCTGACCGGCGTTGAAAATCCGGATGATCTGCCGGCTCTCGAAGTGAGCGAGCATCTGTTTGACATATTGGGAGTAGCTCCGCAATTCGGGCGCACGTTTTTGAGCAACGACTTCCGGTCTACCGCGCCTCCAGTGGTCGTAATTAGCGACCGGCTCTGGCGCCTGCACTTTCGTGCGGACGCCGGAATTCTCGGTCGCCAGATTCTGCTGGATGGCCGAGGCTACACGGTAGTGGGAATAATGGGCGCCGAATTTTTCTTCGATAGCCCGGCGTATAAGCTCTGGATTCCGTATCGTTCGGATTTAAGCCCGGCTGAAGAATTGAGACACTATTTCGGATCCATCGCGCGGCTTCGCGCGGGAGTTTCCATTGAGCGGGCCCAACGCGAGGTGGATGCGCTAACGCCTGCACTGCCGCCAGACGCGGAGCGGGAATCCGGCTGGCACGCGAGATTGGAGCCGTTCACCGATCAATATACCGGACCCTATAGTTCGGATTCTGGGTGTGCTTTGGGGTGCTGTCGGGCTGGTCTTGCTCATTGCCTGCGCTAATGCCAGCAATCTTCTGCTCGCGCGCGCCTCCGCCCGGCAGCGTGAATTTGCAATCCGGATATCACTCGGAGCGGGCCGGCTGTCGCTGGTACGACAAATCGTCGCCGAGACGCTGGTGCTTGGCGTTGCAGCCGGTGTAGCCGGCGCGGCACTTGCGTATTGGTTTCTGCGCTTGCTGATAGCGTTTTTCCCCGAGCGCATTCCTGTCCCACAATTGGATCGCGTCAGCTTGAATATCGCAGCTCTGACCCTGACCGCCGGGTTGGTGCTGGTCACGACCCTGCTCTGCGCGATCCCGCCCTGTGTCAGCGCCTGCCGGTCGACCGTCACGGAGGCGCTGAACGGCCTTTCGCGGACCGCATCAACTGGGCGAGGGATGAACCGGACCCGCGCCGCGATGGTCGCCGTCGAAGTCGCGCTATCCCTGTTGCTGCTGATTGGCGCCGGCGTGATGCTGCACACGCTACAGCGTTTGCTGCAAGTGCATCTTGGTTTCGAGCCAGAGAACGTCTTAACGGCCCGTATCGGCGTTCCGCCTGGACTGCCCAAGCAGCAGCAGGCGACTTACTACGGTCATATCCTGACAGAGGTCCGCTCATTGCCTCAGATGCGGAAGGCGGCGCTTTCCACCATTCTGCCATTCGGCGGCATGGTAGCTACCATTTCCTTTCATGCGGAAGGACAACTCACTCCCGAGTGGCGCACATATCCGGTCTATTTGCGCGAGATCAGCCCCGATTATTTCTCCACTCTGGGTGTGCACCTGTTGCGTGGGCGCGACTTCACTGAAACCGACACGGCGCGCGCGCCATCGGTCGTGATAGTCAATGATGAACTGGCGCGGCACTACTGGCCCGGTCAGGATCCGATTGGGATGCGCGTCTCGGGTAAGGACAATCCCGGCCTGGAAGACTGGTCGACTGTGGTCGGCGTGGTGGACAGCATCAAGCATCGTTCGCTCAAGACCGGCGCTGATGCGGAGTTGTACGCCCCATATACGCAGAAGTTGCTCGGCGCCAACTTTACAAGTCTGGTGATCAGAGCTGATGGCGACCCGCTCGCGATTGCTGCGGGACTACAGAGACGGATTCACGAGATTGAGCCGGACCAGCCAGTTACCGAGATAAAGACCATGCAAACGCTGATTGCGGCCTCGGCCGGAGAAGTGCGATTCCACACTCTGTTGCTCGAAATCTTCGCCGCTATAGCGCTCGGCTTGGCCATTACCGGCATTTTCGCCGTGGTTTCCTATAGCGTGACCCAGCGGTCCCACGAGATCGGACTGCGCGGAGCATTAGGCGCCAGCCGTCGGGATATTGTACGGTTCGTGTTGGGCATCGCGCTTCGCCCGGTGACGATCGGAACGATCGCTGGAGTCGCCGCTGGTTTGGGCGCGACGCGGGTGTTACAGTCCGAGCTGTTTGAAACTGCGCCGGCCGATCCAGTTGTGTTTGCCAGTGTTGTTGTGATCTTGCTGATGACGGCCGCGGCGGCAGCCTCAATACCTGCGTGGAGAGCAACGCGCATCGACCCGGCAGAGATGCTGCGGGGAGAATAGCGCCCCAGGCTACTCTGAACTACTTCCACTCCGCGGTGAAAATGTTGAACTCGTAGCGCGCTTTGGCATCCTTATCGGAGGCGAACACGATCTTCTTGCCGTCCGGCGAGAACTCCGGAAAAGCCGTGAATCCGCCGAAATCGGTCACTTGTTCCAGACCGCTGCCGTCCAGGTTGCACATGAACAGCTCAAACTTCCTGCCATCGCAGTTGTGCTTGTTGGATGAAAAGAGAATCTTCTTGCCGTCCGGCGTAAAGGTCGGCGCGAAGGCGGCGCAGCCGAAATCCGTGATTTGCTTTGCGTTCTTGCCGTCCGAGTCGGCCACGAGCAACTCCATCTTCATCGGCGATGTCAGATTTTCACTGAGCAGTTCACGGTATTTCTTTTCAGTTTCCGGCGTAGCGGGGTGATTCGCGCGCCACACCAGCTTCTTGCCGTCGCGGGACAAAACCGGACCGCCGTCGTAGCCTTCGCTCTTGGTGAGCTGCTTCTTCCCGGAGCCGTCCGAGTTCATCGTCCACAGGTCCAGGTCGCCGGATTGCATCGACGTATACACGATCTTGCCGGTCTTCCAGTTCACCGTTCCTTCGGCATCGTAGCCCTGCGCCGACGTGAGCTTTTTCTGAATCTTGCCGTCGTCGGTGGCAAGATAAATATCGTAGCCGGGGTAGACCGCCCACACGTAGCCTTTGCTGCGATCCGCGTCCGGGGGACAGGCGTCACCGGCTTCATGCGTCGACGCGTACAGAATGTGCTTGTTGTCGCCCAAGAAATAACCGCAGGTGGTCCGCCCCTTGCCGGTCGAGACCATGTGCTGATCCGACCCGTCGGCGTTCATAATGAAAATCTGGTCGCACTGCAGCTTATCGCGCGTCGACTGGAAGATGAACCGCTTTCCGTCCGGCGACCAATAAGCCTCGGCGTTCTGGCCGCCAAAGGTCAGTTGCTTGATATTGTCCAGATGCGGCGCGATTTGCGCAAACAAACCGCCCGACATCAGAATGTATAGTAAGTGTCGATGCAAACCACTATCCTAGCGCATGTATGGGCCCGCGCCCAAAACCCGAAATGTACCCCCCTTCCTCCATCGAAATTCATCCAACAGTGACGGTTATTGTACCGACGCTCGCGGCTGATGAGACACTGGCGGAATGCCTCGCTTCGCTCGACCGCCAGACAGTTTCGGATTTCGAGGTGATCGTGGTGGACAACAGCGGGCGATGCGCAGTGCAGGCGCAAGACCGCGTCCGTGTCATTGCGAACAAAACGCAATGTCGGCTTTGGCGCGGCCGTCAATCAAGCTTTCCGGGAATCAAGGTCCCCTTTCCTCGCTGTCTTGAACGACGACGCGACCGCGGACCCGCGCTGGCTGGAAGCCTTGCTCGCCGCCGTCGAAGCCCGGCCGGATGTGGGCATGTGTGCGTCGCAAGTGCGTTTGGCAGGTGACGGGCGGCTCGATTCCGCGGGAATGCTCTTGTGCCTGGACGGCAGCAGCAAGCAGCGCGGTCACCTGGAATCGCCGGAATCTTTTTCCCGCCGGCAAGAAGCGCTTTTGCCGAGCGGATCGGCGGCCTTCTATCGCCGCGAAATGCTGGAAGAGATCGGCCTCTTCGATGAAAGCTTCTTTCTATACTGTGAAGATACGGACCTCGGGTTGCGCGCGCGTTGGGCGGCCTGGGAGTGCCTGTACGTTCCCGACGCGGTGGTCGAACATCGCTACTCGCATTCGGCCGGCAAAGCTTCGGCTTTGAAAGCATACTATGTGGAACGAAATCGGCTGTTTCTGGCAGTGAAAAACCTGCCGATGCCGGAACTTGTTGCTCGCGCCTTTTTATTCGGCGGCCCGCTATTTCTGGCACTTTGTCTTCGCGCATTCAGGGCCGGGGAAAGGCGGCCGAGTTCCGCCGTGCCGGAAATAGCCCGAAACAATTGCCGATATTCGTGTTGCGAGCTTACCTGGAACTTGTTCCGCGCATCTCCCTAGCTTGTGGAAACAGCGCCGCGGGATCAAGCGGCGATTCACTCCCAAGCAGTTTCGCCGGCTCATCCGTCGCTTCTCCATCACTCCACGCCAGGTGGCGGCCCTGTGAGGCCCGCCAGTGGTCCGAATCAGCTATTGATCCTGATCCCAGCTTTCAATGAAGCGGGCGCCATCAGCGACGTGATTCGCGAAGTGCGCCAGGTAGTGCCCAAGACACCTGTCTTGGTGGTCGATGACGCGTCCAAGGACGCCACCTATGACCGCGCCCGAGCCGCCGGCGCCGACGTTCTGCGGCTGCCTCACCATCTGGGACTGGGCGGCTGCGTGCAAGCCGGCTACAAGCTGGCGTTCGAGCTGGGCTACGAGTACGTGATCCGCGTGGATGGCGACGGCCAGCATGATCCCAAGTACATCCCGGATCTGCTGAAGGTCCTGCGCCAGACCGGCTGCCACATGGTGATCGGCTCGCGCTTTTATCAAAACAACGGCGATCATACCAGCGCCGTGCGCGCTATCGGCATCTGGATTTTCCGGATGGTGCTGCGGCCGATTCTGGGTCAGCCGGTTCACGACCCGACCTCCGGCTTCGTGGGCGTGAACCGCGAAGCACTGCAGGTCTTCACCGGCAGTTTTCCGCTGGAATATCCGGAAATCGAGGCGCTGGTAGTGCTTACAGCGCAAACGATTCCGCTTCCAGGAAGTGCCCGTGCGCATGCGCCGCCGCAAGGCCGGCCGCAGCACCATCACCGCGGTAAAATCGCTGTATTACATCATTCACGTTCTGCTGGGTGTGTTTGTCAACGTTCTGAAGTTTGAAGGCCGCCGGAGAAAGGAATAACATGGAACGCCTGTTGAATGCCATGACCGTCCTCAGCATCGTCCTGATGCTAGTGATCCTGTTTTCCGTGCGGCGCTCCCATATTCGCGTAGAATATTCGGTGAGCTGGCTGGCCGCCGCCGTCATTCTGCTGGTGCTGTCACGCTCGCCGGGCGCGCTCAACTGGATCGCCGCGCAACTGGGACTCACCTATCCGCCGCTGGCCTTGATGATGCTGGTCTTCTGCGTGTTCCTGGTGGTGATCTACCGTCTCTCGGTGGTTATCTCCGATCTGAAAGACGCCAACATCGCCATGGCCCAGCGGCTCGCGATCGTCGAATTCCAGTTGCAGAATCGCAATGAAGAGCAGTAAACCTGTTAGACAAAAACGTCCGGTAGCAACCATGGTCGCGGTCGCGCCCGCGCCTCAACCCCGGCGCTGGCCTTATGCGGTCGGTCTACTGGTAGCGCTCTTCGTAGTCTTCGACGTGTATTGGCCGGCCATTAACGGGCAGTTCCTGCTCGACGATACCTACCTGCCCTACATGCTTCCGGACTACGCCCGCGTTTCACTGATCGGCTGGATCAAAGGCTTGCGGCCATTGCTGATGTTCAGCTATTGGCTCAATTTTCAGTATGCCGACCCGGCCAGAGCAGGGACACAGGACACCTTCGGCTATCACTTTGTGAATGTTGTCCTGCACTTTTTCAACGGTATCCTGGTGTTTCTTGCGATACGCAAGGTGATGAGCTGGGCAGGGGTCGAGAAATGGCTCTCTGTTGTGCTGGCGATCTTCGCCGCCGGGCTTTTTCTGCTGCATCCCTTGCAGACCGAATCGGTGAGTTATGTCGCCAGCCGTTCGGAAACGCTCAGCGTGTTCTTCGTGTTGGCGGCCTTGGTTGTGTTCCTGTATCGCGAGAGCGATACCGTCGGATTCGGCACAACCGTCGCGGTACTCGCGCTGTTTGGCGCGGCCGTCTTGACAAAAGAGCACACCGCCGTGCTTCCGGTCTTGCTCCTGCTTACCGACTACTACTGGAATCCCGGATTCTCGCTCGCCGGCATTCGCCGCAACTGGCGTTTATACATTCCGCATCGCCGTCGGCCGGCGCATTAGGCATCGCACTCGTCGCGCGGGTTCTGAGTGCGGCCCCCACGGCCGGATTCGGAGTGAAAGAGTTCACCTGGTATCAGTACTTCTTTACCGAGTGCCGCGTCATTTGGGATTACCTGTGGATGTTTCTGCTGCCGATCGGACAAAACCTGGACCCTGACGTCCCGATCTCGCGCAGCATTACCGATCACGGCGCGATCATCGGCATGCTCGGGCTCTTGGCGGTGACCATCGCTCGCATGGATCTACCGCCGCCGCTTCCCGCTCGCATCCTACGGCTGGTTCGTCTTCCTGATTCTGTCGCGCCGACATCTTCGTTCGTCCCGATTCAAGGACCCCTTCGCCGAGCGCCGCCTGTATCTTCCCTTCATCGGGCTCTTGTTCATCACGGTGGATTTCTTGCGGCGCTGGAAGATCTCCAAGAATGCGTTGATCGCGGTGCTCGCGCTGGTCCTGGTAGCCGAGGCGGCGCCACTTATCAGAGAAACCAGGTGTGGAGCAACGGCCATCGACATGTGGAACGACACGGTCGCGAAATCGCCCAACAAACGCCGGCCGCGATTCCAACTTGCGTTGGCCTACTTTCAAGCCGGGCACTGTCCGGAAGCAGTCGAGCAGTTCGAAAAGGCCGCGCAGCTCGAGCCGCCGAATTTCGATCTCTTGCTGGATTGGGCGCTGGCTTATGATGGCGCCGGAAAACCGGCGGAGGCTATCGCCAAACTTCGGCAAGCAGCGGCGCTCGAGAAGAGCGCGCATGTCTATTCGCAGATCGGCATGGAGTACGGCAAGATGGGCCAATACCCGCAGGCTCTGGATGCGCTGGCCACGGCCATCAACTCGAATCCCAGCTTCTGGCGGGATGTCCTATGTGTATCGCGGCGACGTCTTCAGCGTGCAAGGCAACAAGCTGCAGGCCGCCGAGGAGTACCGGCACGCCCTGGCGATCGATCCGCAACAATCAATCTGGCGCGTGAAGAACTGGCCCGCCTCGGCCAATAGATGCTGCGCATCGGCGTCAACGCGCTGTACCTGATTCCAGGCGGTGTCGGCGGCACCGAGATTTATTTGCGCAATCTGCTGGCGGCTCTGGCTGAGATCGATTCTGTGAACCAATACGTTGTGTTCACCAATCGCGAAACCGGCGCCGGATCTGGTTCCCGATCGCGCCGAATTTCATTCTGCGCTCAACAAGCCGTTACGCGCTTCGTTCCGGCCGGCGCGAATCCTATGGGAGCAGATCGCGCTCCCGTTTGCGGTTCGAAAACATCGGCTCGACGTTCTGTTCAATCCCGGATTCACCGCGCCCATCGTCTGTCGGTTGCCCGATGGTCACGGTGTTTCACGATCTGCAGCACAAGCGGCATCCGGAATATTTTCGCTGGTTCGATTTGCCGTTCTGGAATTTTTTCCTGTGGGCCTCGGCGCGGCAGTCGCGCGGACTGATTGCGGTTTCGGCGGCCACGCGTGACGATCTGCGAACGCTACTACGGCGTCAGCGCCGCAGGTGATCCATCACGGCGTCGAGCGCGAGTTCTTCGAGATTGCCAAAAGCCGCGCAGCCGCGCGACTATCTGCTGTGTGTCTCGACTTCGCATCCGCATAAGAACCTCGACGGCTGCTACGGCGTGTGCACAAGCCAATGAGAGAACTGCCCGGCCTGGTTATCACCGGCGTGCGCGGATTTGCAGCCAAGGAAGTGGAGAACGCTGGCGGGTGGATCCGTGCGGCTCACCGGCTGGATTCCGCGCGAGCAACTCTACGAGCTGTTTCGCGGCGCGCGCGGATTCATCTATCCATCCACCTTCGAAGGCTTCGGCATGCCGGTGCTGGAAGCCATGGCCGCCGGAGTTCCCGTAGCTTGCTCCGATATTCCGCCGTTGCGCGAGATCGCCGGGTCGACTGTTCACTATTTCGATCCATCGAGCGAGGCCGCGATTCGAGATGCACTGCAGCGACTGGCTGCCGGCACGATTCCCACCGAAGCAGCGCAGCGGCGGGCGGCCGCAGTTCACCTGGGAGAAGACCGCGCGAGCCACGCTCGACTATCTCAGCAAGTCCTCGAGCTGAATCTGTGGTGTCGGTCTTCGAGTCGCGATATTTCACGATGACGGGCGCGGCCAGCGAGAGGCCCCAATCGCGGCCCGGCCCGATAGTGATGGCGCGCGATGCCGGCAACCACGACGGCGTCTTCGGGAATCACCAGCGGCTCGTCGTCGGTGGCCCGGTAGATCTCGCCGCGCACCACGTCGTAAACCGGCGTGGACCGGTTCAGGATCGACGCCCGAGCCAAGCACGGCGCCGGCGCTTCACCACCGTGCCTTCATACACGCCGCAGTTTCCGCCCACCAGAACTTCGTCTTCGATGATTACCGGCAGCGCGCCCACCGGCTCCAGCACGCCGCCGATCTGCGCGGCAGCGGAAATGTGGCAATTGGCGCCCGACCTGCGCGCAGCTTCCCACCAGCGCGTGCGAATCGATCATCGTGCCGTCGCCCACCCAGCTTCCAGTATTGATGAACATCGGCGGCATGCAGGTGACGCCTTTGCCGATGTAGCAGCCGTCGCGAATGCTGGATCCACCGGGCACGATCCGAATGCCGCGATCGAGCGTGATCCGCTGCACCGGAAAAGTGGCTTTGTCGAACCAGGGCTGGCGCGCGGTGTTGATCGACATGTCCACGGTAACGCCCATGCGGAAGCCGAGCAGGATGCCCTTCTTCACCCAGGCATTCACGCGCCATCCGGTTTTCGTGGAAGAATCCGGTTCGGCGGCGCGAATCTCGCCCGCGTTCAGCGCCTGTTTGAATTTCTGGAAGAGACGGAAATGTTCGTCGGTGTAAGCTTGGGGTTTTTCGTCGAACAGCTTCTCGATCTCAGACTGCATGCACGCTCCGGCCGGCCAGCAGTCCCAGCGCTTCAAGCACCTTTTCGATCTTGGCTAGATTCGCGGGATTGGGCGGGCACAACGGCAGCCGCCAAACCGGTTCCAGCAGTCCCATGAGCGCCATCGCCGCCTTTACCGGAATCGGATTCGATTCGACGAAGTTCACTTCCATCAGCGGCAGGTACTTGCGCTGCACTTCGCGCGCGCCGGCGAAATCGTTGGCCAGCGCGCGCTGGACGAGCTCCGTCATCTCGCCCGGAATCTCGTTGGACACTACGGAAACCACGCCGTGGCCGCCCAGCGCAATCAGCGGAATGGTGATGGCGTCGTCGCCCGAAAGCACCGCGAAGCTCGGAAGGCACCTGATGCATCACTTGCGCCATCTGGCCGATGTTGCCGGAGGCTTCCTTGACGCCGACGATGTAGTCGATTTCCGAGAGCCGCTTCAGCGTGGCGGGCTCGACATTCACGCCGGTGCGGCCTTGAACGCTATATACGATGATCGGGAAGCTTCACCGCCGACGCGATCGCTTTGTAGTGCTGGTAGAGCCCTTCCTGCGTCGGCTTGTTGTAGTAAGGCGTGACGGAGAGAATGCCGTCCGCGCCCATGGCCTTGATCTCTTTGCGCGAGCTCGATCACTTCGGCGGTGTTGTAACCGCCCGCGCCGGCCAGCACCGGCACGCGGCCCTTGGCTTCTTCGAGCGTGATCTCGACCACGCGCAGATGTTCCTGGCGCGTGAGCGTGGGGCTCTCGCCCGTGGTTCCGCACGGAACCAGGAAGTTGATGCCTTCGTCGATCTGGCGCTTCACCAGCGAGCGAAGCGTGGGTTCATCCAGAGAGCCGTCCTTGCGGAACGGAGTGACCATCGCGGTGCCGCAGCCTTGAAATAACATGTCAACCTCCAAACAGAACGTCGCTGAATTCGTAGAATCCTTTGCGCCCGATAATCCATTGTGCCGCTTTCAGAGCGCCTCGGGCGAAGCCTTCGCGGCTGCGCGCGGTGTGGCGCAGCGTGATCGTGTCGGCGGCGGAATCGAAGCCGATCTCGTGCGTGCCGGGATGCGCGCCGGCGCGGTTGGAACTGGCGTCGATCGGCGCGGTCGTATCCTGCCGCTTTCATTTGCTCCACCAGCTTGATCAGCGTGCCCGAAGGCGCATCTTTCTTGGTGATGTGATGGATCTCCCAAGCCCAGGCGCCGTATTCTTTTTCGTTCTTGAGCAAGCCGCGCGGCTTCAGAAACCAGGCGCGTGAAGACGTTGACGCCGATCGAGAAGTTCGGGCTCCAGACTAGCGCCGAATCGTTCTTGGCGACGATCGCCTTCACTTCAGCCAGATGGTCCAGCCCAGCCGGTGGTTCCGACAACGATCGGGATCCGAAGAGCGGCTACCTTGGCGACATTGCCGGCGACCGAAGACGGCACGGAAAATTCGACGGCGACGTCGGCGCCATTGAGCGACTCGTCGCGGTCGATATCGACGCGCGCAGTGACCGTGAACCCGTACTCGGGCGCTAGTTGGTCGATCAAGTGCGCCCATCTTGCCGTACCCGACGATGGCGAGGTTAGGCATCGAATACCGCCGGATCGAGTTCGCTGAAAAACTCGCTATGCAGCGCCTGGTACCGCCGCCGCCAAGATCTTTGCCCGCGACGACAAAGCCCAAATTGAGCGCCGACGCGCCTTGCGACACCATGCGGACATTGATGCTCCCAAGAGCTTTGAACACTCGCGCCGCGACGCCCGGAGCTGTGCCGGATATTTTCGCCCACCATGCAGATGATAGCCTGATTTTCGTCCACTGAAACTTCGGCGAACTCGCGCAAATCGCCTGCAATTGCCTCGATGCGTTCCGGCTGGTCGATAGTGAGCGAGACGCTGACCTCGGAAGTGGCCACCATGTCCACCGAGGTCTCGTAGCGATCGAAAATCTCGAAGATCCGCCGCATGAACCCGTGCGCCATGAACATGCGCGTGGATCGGATGTTCATCACCATCACCTTGCTCTTGCAGGCGATCGACTTCACGATGTTCTTGCTGGCCACCGCTTCGGACACAATGCGCGTGCCGTCCACCTGCGGCCGCCGCGAGTTCAGAATCAAAACCGGAATGTTGCGGTCGATCGCGGGCACTACCGTCGCCGGATGCAAAACCTTCGCGCCGAAATACGCCATCTCTGCCGCTTCGGTGAACGAAATGACCTTCACGCGGTGAGCGTCGGGAACGATGGTCGGGTCGGCCGTCAACATGCCATCCACGTCGGTCCAGATCTGGATCTCCTCGGCGCCAATGCCCGCGCCGACGATGGATGCAGTGAAATCGGAGCCGCCGCGGCCCAGCGTCGTGGTGATGCCATCTTCCGTGGCGGCGATAAAACCGCCCATCACCACCACGTGATCCTTGGCAAGCGGCGGGATCGTCGCGGCCAGCTTGGCGTAGGTCTGCTCGAACAACGGAACGGCCTGCGTGTGCCGCCGATCGGTGACGATCACCTTGCGCGAATCGACATGCACCGCGCTCAGCCCGTGATGCTTGAAAATATTGGTGACGATCAGGCTGGACAGGCGTTCGCCGAAACTCGAGATCGCGTCGATGGAGCGCGGCGTCAGCTCGCCCAGCACCGCCAGGCCTTTCACCAGCTCCGCGAGCTCCTGGAAATGCTCGTCCACGGTGCGCTCCATGCCCGACTCGCGCAGATGGTAATCGCGCAGCGCCACCAATTCGCGCAAGGCTTCGTCGCGCTGCCCGGTAACCGCCAGGTTGGCGATCTTGAGCAAGACGGTTGGTGGTCTTTCCCATCGCGGAGACAACCACTACCGGCTTGCGATCCAGCCTGCGACTTGACGATTCCAGTGACGCGCTCGATAGCCTCGGCGGATTCGACCGAGGTCCCGCCGAATTTCATGACGATCATCAGTCCAGCAACCCCTCCGAATACATCAGCTCGGCGTTGAGCACCGCCGCGCCCGCCGCGCCCCGAATGGTGTTGTGCCCCAGCGCGATGAATTTATAATCGAGCACCGGGCATTCCCGCAGGCGGCCGACGAACACCGCCATCCCACGCTCACGCTCGGCGTCGCGGCGAGGCTGCGGCCGGTCTTGCTGCTCCATGTAGATCACCGGCTGCGGCGGCGCGCTCGGCAATTTGCGCTCCTGCGGCACGCTGCGGAAGTTTTCCGATCGCCTGAATCAGCTCGGTCAGTCGCTGGCTTGCGCTCCAGCTCGACGCTGGTGGCCACCATGTGCCCGTCCACCACTGGCACGCGATTGCAGTGCGCGCTCACCTTGGCGGCTAGCGGCCGGATGGCATCGCCGGTGAACTCGCCCAGGATCTTCTGCGTCTCCTGCTGCATCTTTTCTTCTTCGCCGCCGATGAACGGAATCACGTTGGCGTTGATGTCCATGGAGGCGACGCCCGGATAGCCCGCGCCCGAGATGGCTTGCATCGTGGTCGCGATCACCCGCGTGATGCCGAACTGCTTCAGCGGCGCGAGCGCCATGGCCAGCACCATAGTCGAGCAATTCGGATTGGTGGCGATCTGCCCCTTCCAACCGCGCCGGCGCTGCTGCAGCGGGATGATCTTCAAGATGATCCGGATTGATCTCCGGGATCAGCAGCGGAACATCCGGCTCCATGCGATGATTGCGCGAGTTGGAAACAACCACGTGGCCGGCTTGGGCGAACGCCTGCTCGATCTCGGTTGCGACCGAAGCGTCCATGGCGGAAAACACCAGGCGCGGAGCGTTGCCGGGCTTGCACTCTTCCACCTTAATGTTCTCGACATCGGCCGGCATCACGCCGTCCAGCCGCCAGCTGGTGGCTTCGCGGTAGGTCTTGCCGGCCGAGCGGTCGCTCGCGCCCAGCCAGGTGATCTCGAACCAGGGATGGTTCTGCAAGAACTTCACAAACTGCTGGCCGACCATGCCGGTGCGCGCCCAAAATGCCTACTTGGATTCTGGTTTCCATAAGTTTCTTGTCTCGTTTCTAGTTTCTCGTTAGTTGCTTGACCATTCGCTTGTAAATCTGGACTGCTTCCACCATCTGCATTCTTCGGAATGCGCTCTTCGGCCGTGTGCGCTACGTGAATCGAGCCCGGCCCAAGCAGATACGGCTTGCCCCAGCTATCGCCGAACGCGGGAATGTCGGTGGTGAATGCGACCACGGTTGTCTCGAAACCTGGCAGCGAGCCCATAGTGTACCGCGGGCATCGTCAGGACTTCGCGGACCTCGACTCCGTTCACCGCTTGCAGGACGGCTTGCGCGCGTCGCGGTCGCCGTCGTCCACCAGGCGAATGAAAATCTCGGCTTGAGCGTGATCGGGAATCACGTTCGGAGCGCGGCCGCCTGAGATGGTCCCGATGTTCAGCGTGCTCGCTCCCAGGATTTTGTCTACCGGCAGCGGCAAGCGGCGAATTTCGTTCAGCGCGTCCAGCAGTTTTTCAATCGCCGATTCGCCCAGCTCCGGGTAGGCCGAGTGCGCCATGCGGCCGCTCGCGATGAATTCCAGCCGCAGCGCGCCCTTGCGATCCAATCGCCAGCTTGTTTTCGGTGGGCTCGCCGTTGATCAGGAACTTCGACCCGCGCGGATTTTTTGCGGCCGCGAAAGCGCCGGCGCTGTTGCGTTCTTCGCCCACCACGAACAGCAGCGCGATGTTTCGCGTGGCCTTCCTCCAGCAGCTCGCGCACGGCGAAAATCATCGACGCGATGATGCCTTTGGTGTCGCATGCGCCGCGGCCCCAGATGTGTGTCTCGTCCTCGCGCGACGGAAAGAACGGCGGCACCGTGTCCATGTGGGTGGAAAGCGTCACCACCGGATCGCCCCAACAAGCGAACACGTTGAAGCGGCTTGCGGCTCCACGGGCATGCGTTCGACGTGCCCGCCATACTGCGAGGCCAGCTCCGACAAGTGCGTCGAACAGCACGTTGCCCATGCGCTCTTCGTTCTCGCGTGATGGATTCGACGTCCACCAACGCGCGCGTTAGTTCAAAAACATTCATAAGCAAATGGGAGGGATGGAGGTGGGAACGCGTCGACAGCCTGCGCGTGCTTCCCGGTAGCGCTCCATCCGATCCGCAGTTAACCAGATCCGGATGACAGTGGGCAGGTCTTAGCCTTACCCCCCAACCGCGCCGGGCGAGAGCTGCCGCAGCCGATTTCGGCGGAGATGAAACTGGCCCCTTTCGACCGGCTGCTCCGAAACTCCCGGAACCGCGCAACCGGCTACTGATGGCCTCCGCGCCTCTACGAGGACAAATCTAAGTATACCTACTTCTGGTTTCTGGTAGGACATACTGTCCTCCGCGCACGGGACATTTCGTCGCTTGCCCATTCTCTCCGGTTGGACCGATGAGAACAAACTATTCATTTCATGCTGGTTATCGAGCTTCGTCGTCACGGCCCACTGAATGCACCTAAGACGGTCATGGGACCCATGATCGCAGTTTGGGGGTAGAACCCAGAAAAGACTTCCGGACGGCGCGCGCCGTTCATGGCAGTACCACCAGCCCTTTGACCCTCGGAGGAGAGGGGCATTACCCGCGAAGAGTTCGGCCGGTCAAGCTCCACTGGCCGGACTCAGCGCGGACCTCGCGTCACTGCCCGCCCGGCCCCGCGCTCACGTATGGAACCCCCGCGTCCGCCATCATCTTGTTCAACCGAGGCACGTCCTCATTAGCCAGCTTGTTGACCGACGCCAAAGCCGGCCCAAGATCAGCCGACGCCAGATCGATATCGGTCAATTGCCGCTCCGTGGGTGCGGCTGCATAGCCATCGATCGAGCCCATCAGCCGGCCGATCTTCTGGTTCAGCGGCGGCGGAGTGTAGGTTAGCGGGGGTCCCGCGAATCCGAGCCCGCCTTGGCGATCGACTTCGAAAAGGCCAGCCACTTCCTTCACGCGCGCTAGCAGATCGTCAGCCGCTTTCTTGACCGGCGCGGGCGGTTGCGAAGCACCGGGACGCTTCCATGAATCGGTCAAAGTGGTGAGAGAGGTTCGTATCGCGACGATTTTCCTGCGGCCGGTTTCGGCGTCGCGCGCCATCCCGTAAAGCCGTGTCAGAGCCTGGCGGCGCTTCGCGCGGTCCGCGGCAGCTAACGTGATTCGCGGATCCTCTTCCACAGCGACGGTCTTCGATTCGTTCTTGCCTGCCGCGGCGATCGCGACGTTATACTCGCCGGGATCGACCAAAGGTCCACGGTTGGCGAATCCGAACGGCCCGCCACCCCCTCCTCCGCCACCGCGTCCACCGCCACCCGCGGCCCCTTCAGCTTCGGGATTTTCGCCCGCCTGCGCCGCGCCACTAGGCTGATTAACTCGTGGCGGCTGCGCCGGCGCGTCGTAGCGCAAATCCCAATTCACGCGATTGATGCCAGCTTCGCCCGGCCCAGTCAATTCACGAACCTTGTCGCGGGCCTTGTCGGTCACGGTGATCTTCACTGGATTCCTGCCTTCCAGTTTGGTCTTCAAGTAATAATCGATCACTACGCCATAAGGCGGATTGGCCGCGATGAACTCGCGCGTGCCCGTGAATCCCTTGAAATTGGCGATGTGGAACGACGTGCCGGAGCGCATGTCGAACAAATGCAGATCGGCGGAGAGCACATTGTCGCTCATCTGCTCCAGCGCCGTGATGTCGTCCATGATCCAGATGGAACGCCCGTGCGTGCCGAGGATCAGATCGTGGTCGCGGGGATGAATCGCGATGTCATCCACCGGAACGGTCGGCAATCCATTGCGCATCTTTTCCCACTTCGCGCCGCGGTCGAACGACACAAAGAGCCCGAACTCGGTTCCGGCGAACAACAGATTCGCATTGCGAGGATCTTCGCGAACCACGTGCAGCGTGCCGGCTTCTTCCGGAATGCCATCGGTAATGCGCTTCCAGCTTTGGCCGTAGTCATTGGTCATGTAGAGGTAGATGGCGAAGTCGTCGGCGCGATGGTTATCAAAGGCCACGTAAGCTGTGCCTTCGTCGCGATGCGATGCTTCCACCTTGGCGACATACGCGCCCTTCTTCAGACCGGGCACCTTCGCCGCTACGTTGGTCCATGTCTTGCCGTCGTCCCGCGTCACTTGCAGATTGCCGTCGTCGGTTCCCACCCACAGTACGCCGGCGCGCACCGGTGATTCAGCCACAGTGGTCGCGCACGGATAATTCTGCACGCCATCGTGACGAGACAGCGTATCTTTGTCGGGAACCTTTCCGAGGACGGGCAGCTTGTCGCGGTCGACGCCGGTAGTAAGATCGGGACCGAGCCGCACCCAGGAATCGCCGCGGTTCGTCGATTTAAACAGATAGTTACCGCCGTAGTACAGCGTCTTCGAATCGTGCGACGACATGAGCAGCGGCGAGTTCCATTGGAAGCGATAACGTGGGGCTTTGTCGTTGTCCTCGAGCGGCCTCAAGGAACGCGACTCACCGGTGCGCAGATCGCGGCGCAGCAGGTTGCCGTCCTGCGATTCGGTGTAAACGATATTGGGATCATTCGGATCAAGCTTGGTATCGAATCCGTCGCCGCCGCCCACATTGATCCATTCGTCGTTGGCGATGCCTTGCGTCTGCAGGCTTCCGCTCGGCCCGCACCATGAATAATTATCCTGCAGGCCGCCGCAAACGCGATACGGCTTCTCCATGTTGTACGCGATCTCATAGAACTGCGCGAGCGGAAGGTTGTTGAGGTAATCCCACGAGCGCCCGCTGTCGTAGGTGACGGTGATACCGCCGTCCGAGCCGAGGATGATGTGATCGGAGTCAGCCGGATCGATCCACATGGCGTGAAAATCGCTGTGGATCTTGGGCCAGCGGTCCTCGCGAAAAGTCTTACCGCTGTCTTCGGAAAGATACAGCGGCGCACCTAGCACCCATACCTTCTGGTCGCTGTTGGGATCGATGCGCACCTGGCTGTAATAGGACGGCCGCGGATTAGTGGCGCTCATGCGCGCCCAACTGAAGCCCTTGTCGTCGGAACGGTAAATTCCGCCCATCGCATTGTTCTCGACCAGCACATAGACGATATTCGGATTCTTGCGATACACCTCCACGGCGCAGCGTCCGATGTCGCCGGTGGTTGGCAAACCCTTGGTGAGCTTGGTCCAGTGGGAACCTCCGTCGACGGTCTTATAGATGCCACTGTCGGGGCCGCCGCCGTTGTAACCGAAGGCTGTCCGCCGCCGTTGGTATGCGGCAGCGTAGAGAGTGTTCGGGCTCTGCGGATCGATGGCGATATCGGAGACGCCGGTGTCGTCATTGATGTACAGCGATTGCGTCCAGGTTGCGCCCCCATCGGTGGTCTTGAACACGCCCCGTTCTTTGTTCGGTCCCCAGAGGTGGCCCAGTGCCGCCACATAAACGATGTTGGGATTAGTGGGATGAATCACGACGCGGCCGATGCTCTGCGTATCTTTGAGCCCCATGTGCGTCCAGGTTTTGCCCGCGTCCATGGACTTGTAAATCCCATTCCCCCACGACGAACTCTGACGATTGTTAGGCTCACCGGTTCCCACCCAGACGATCGACGGATCGGACGGCGCGAGCGCGATATCGCCGATGGTCGAGTTAGGCTGGTCGTCGAAAATCGGTGTCCAGGAGGCGCCGCCATTGACGGTCTTAAAAACTCCGCCGGCCGCTGACCCTACATAAATGATGCGGGGGTCCGATTCGACCACCGCGAAGTCGTCCACTCGCCCGCCCATGATCGCTGGGCCGATTTCGCGGAATTTCAGATTTTTCAATGCGGCTTCGTGCGCCGGCTGCGCTAGAACGCTGGTGGCCAGCAAAAAGGAAAGCGGGAATCCGGTAAGCAACTTAATCATCAAAATTCTCCAAACGGAAGTTGATTTTAGCTCAAACGGAAGCCTGGCGCGTTAGGCATCCATCAGCGCTTGGACATGCGAGCGAACGGCCGAAGCAAGACCCGTCAGGTTGTAGCCGCCCTCCAACACCGATACCAGGCGTCCGCCGGCGGATTGGTTCGCGATTCCCAGCATGACGCGCGTGAGGTCGGCAAAATCGGCATCGGTTAACAGAAAATTGCCCAGCGGATCGTCGATGCGCGAATCGAATCCCGCGGAGATGAGCACCAACTCGGGCTGTAGTTTCTTCGCAGCCGGCGCCAGCATCTGCTCAAACGCTCCTAGGATTTCTCGTCGCCCGGAACCCGCGGGAAACGGGCAGTTCATCGTCATTCCGGCGCCTGCGCCTTCTCCCGTGTCTTCTGCAGCCCCTGTACCCGGATACCAGGGGTACTGATGCGTACTGAAAAAGAACACCGTGCCATCGGTGTAGAAAATGTCCTGCGTGCCGTTGCCGTGATGGACGTCCCAATCGGCAATCAAAACGCGCTCGACTCCGTACTTGCGTTGTGCGTAGCGGGCCGCGATGGCGACGTTGTTGAAGATGCAGAATCCCATGCCCTTAGTGGGCGTGGCGTGATGTCCGGGAGGCCGCACAATGCAGAATGCGTTTTGGGCCTTCTTGCTCGAAGACTGCGTCCACGGCGTTGAGCGCTGCTCCGGTGGCGCGCAATGCGACGTCCAATGATCGCGCGGAAATGACGGTGTCGCCGGTGCTCAGCTCGTGGAATCCGGTCATGACTTCGCTTTCCACCAGCCGGATATACGGTAGCTGATGACACAGGCTAATTTCGTCTTCCGTCGCCACGCGCGGCTCGATCGCCAGCAGTGGCAACCCGTCGAGCGAATCCAGCGCGGCATCAAATCGCTCGGGCCGCTCAGGATGATGCGAGCCGGTATGGTGTTCTTTACACGCCGGATCGGCGGCCAGCCCGGTCATCCACTTCAGTGTACCTGACGTCCCGCGACCAAATGAGGATTTGTAAGAACTCCCGACGTCTCCACACCAAACTGGATCGGCCCCGCGCCTCCACGTACCGCTTGCACCGAAATCCGCCACAGACCGGGCTCCGGCTTAGGCACTCGGAACTGCTGCGGATTGGTTTGCGGGCCGGAATAGCCGGTCGTGTCGCCGTAGTATCCATAGTGCCGGCCGCTGGGGCTCACCAGGTGCAGGTCGAGGCTGTTGCCGGCGCCGGACCACTCTACGGAAACCTCGAATGTCCCCGATCCCTTCGGAACGGAAACCAGTTCGCTCCACCATTGTTCCACTGAGAGTTGTCCTGAGAATTGGCGGTCAGGGGAAGTTCCGGCCGAGGCTGAGGCGAAGCGCCGACGGCAGTCGCACAGCGGAGAAACATTGCTGGAGACAACCGTCCGATTGAGGTCGCCTCGCGGCGCGTCGGGCAGCTCCTCGAAGCGAAACGGAATGCTGTTGGACGAGATCGCCAGTGCTCGCGTCACGCTGACGTGCACGTGATAGCCGCCGCCCTCACCCAGCGTATAGCCGCTATTGCCGACTACCGCGAGAGCTTGGCCTTGCTCTACTCGCTGGCCGTTGCGCACCACAAAAGAGCCGCTCGCCAGATGCGCGTAATGGCTATATTCGCCGTTCCCGTGATCGATCGTAATGTAATTGCCGAAGGAATGATGGCGATGGTCCTGCCTCAGGCCGAGATCGTGCGTGTAGGCGATGCCGCCCTTCATCGCGACCACACAGCGGCCTGCGCGAGGTGCGATGTCGAAAGCGTGCAGACTGTTGCCCCAATGTGAAAAGGCCCCGTACGGCCCTTGTGTCATCACCCATGCCTCGCCGGCCGGCATCGGCAGCTTGTAGCCAGAGGTCGAGATCACGAACGGCATCGGACGGCTCAGTCTCTGATCCGGATTCTCGACGATTACCAGGTACTCGTTGGCCGGCAAACCGCTGTAGTGCACATCTAAGCGCTCCGTTGTCACCACCCTCGCCTGAAGGCTAGCAAGATACCGCCAGCCGCCCGAAGCCGTGTATTCTGCGATATTCACCAATGCATTGGGCTGGAAGTTTTTGCCCTGCACCGTGAAGTCGATCTCCTGGGCTTTCACGCCGGACCACGTCACGCTGGTCACCACCGGGCCGCCCGTGTCGACTTCGCCGGCAATCTGAAACTGTCGCGAGGCAACCTGCTTGCCGTTGGAGATCACGCGCGCCGTCCAGACGCCCGGTTGAGAGGCAGGAGCAAAACCGGCGATGGGGAGTTGTGTGGTGAAGCAGAGCTGCGGAGCATTGGGAAGTTCACCGTACTCGACCGCCGTTGAGATGGCGCCGGCCGGATCCAGCCATTCGACCCGTAACTGGTCGCTCGCTTTCACCATGACGGCGGCGAACCATAGAAAGGCCTGTCGTTGGGTCGGCTGAAACACGGTCGCGGATCTTGGCACCACGCACGATTGCTCGCTCACAGATGTAGTTATCCGGCTGTCGCGGACCGCAATCGCGCGAGCGAAGGGAGGCAGAGCGGCAAGCCAGAGTGCTAGCAGGATCCGAGGGCGTACCAAGTAATCTATTCGGCTATTTTGGGTGCGAACTTCAGCTATTTAAAGGAAACCGAACGCGGAACGTAGACCCTTGCCCTAGTACGCTCTCGGCCTCCAGGCTAGCGTGGTGGCGCTCGGCAATCCACTTGGCGATCGAGAGTCCCAAGCCCGCGCCTCCCGCGTCCCGGTTCCTCGAATCGTCAGCGCGATAGAATCGCTCAAAGACGTGCGGCAATGCGGAATCGGGAATGCCGATCCCGGTATCGCGGACGGCCAGTGTGGCGCCGGCAGGATCCTGGCCCACCGATACTGTGATGTGCCCGCCAGCGGGCGTGTATTTGACGGCGTTGTCCACCAGCAATAGCAGCAGCCGCCGCAGCGCCGGATCGTTGGCCTGCACGAATACCGGCTCTTCCGGCAGGTCGGTCGAGATCTGCAACTGGCGCGCTTCCGCCAGCACTTGTCCCTGCTCGCAGATGTCGCGGACCAGGGGAGTCAGCTCCAGATTCTCCAGCGGCAGCGCTGGGAGACCGGCATCGGCACGGGCCAGAAGCAAGAGGTCTTCCACCAGGCGGCTGGTCCTTTCCGATTCCGCCTCGATTTCACTCAGGGCCTCGCGATACGTCTCAGGCGACCGTTCGCGCCGCAGCGTAAGCTCGGCCGTGGTGCGAATCAGAGCGATGGGAGTGCGCAGCTCGTGGGAAGCGTCGGCGGTGAATTGCGAGAGGCGCTTGACCGCGGATTCCAGCCGCGCCAGCATATCGTTCCACGTTTCGGAAAGCCGCTGCAGCTCATCGCCGGTGGCGGGCACTGTTAACCGCCGCGATAGATTCTGGATGCCGATAGAACGGGCGGCCTGCGTGATCTCATCCACAGGTGCGAGCGCGCGCCGGCTGATCCAATATCCGCCCAGCGATGCGATGAGCAGGACGGCCGGAGCGGTCCAGAGTAGGAGGATGTGCAGGTCACGCAGAATACTTCTCGTTTCGCGCAGGGGCGTAGCAACCAGCACTTGGAAGGGCGCTCCCTTTACCTGGGCAGTAGTTACGTAGGTGCGGTAATGGGCACGTCCGGTCTTCTGATTCCCGAACGTTGCTTGAGCCGCCCCCGCACTGCCCCGCTCGAGCGCTACCACTTTGCTCGCGAGAATCTGCTGGCCTTTTGGATCTCGCACCTCGATCAGGTTGCCGTCAGGCGTGGCCTGCGCGTATTCGGTCAATTCTTCCTGAAGCTGTTCTGGGTGGGCCGGATCGAGTTCGTTTCGGATGACCGTGCTTACGCCCTTGGCCTGTTCCACCAGCGCTGCATCCACTGACGCCAGCAGACGATGGTTGGCCGCCAGCCAGATTCCCCATACGAACAATGACAGGGCGGCCAGCAGCACCAGCGAGTACCACAAGGTGAGTCGGACGCGAATGGAGAGCTGCGCTATCACACCCGCTCCTCGCGCAAACAATAGCCGACGCCGCGAACAGTGTGGATGAGCTTCGATTCTCCGACGGCGTCCACCTTGTCGCGCAGCAGGCGGATGAATGCGTCGAGAGTGTTATTGCGGACCTCGGAATCGAATCCCCACACTGCTTCAATCAAGTTGTCGCGCGGAACTACGCGGCCGGCGCGCCGCATCAGAAGCTCAAGCAAGCTGTATTCGGTGCGGGTGAGCGAGATCCGGCGTGCGCCCCGCATCACTTCACGGCTGGCTGGATCCAAGGAAAGATCCGCCATCTGCAGCGACACTGGCCGCGGAATCGGGCCGCGCCGCGAGACGGCTCGCAAACGAGCCAGCAAAACATCGAAAGAAAAAGGCTTGACCAGATAATCGTCAGCGCCGAGGTTCAGTCCTTCGATCTGGTCTTGGGTGGCGTCGCGCGCGGTGAGCATCAGGATAGGCGTCTGATTTCGCGTGCCGCGCAGCCTCCTGGCCACCGTAAAGCCGTCCATTCCAGGCAGCATTACATCCAGCACGATGACATCGAACGGATAGGATTCGGCCATTTCCAGGCCTTTTCGTCCATCGGGCGCGAGAACCACTTTATGGCCTTCTTCTTCGAGGCCCTGGCGCAGAAGTTCCGCCATGCGACGCTCGTCTTCGACGACCAGGACCTGCATATTCCGATACTTCCATGCTAGCGGTTCAACCTGAAGGTTTGCTGTAACGGCGGGACTAGAGAGACGGGCGAACGGCGCCGCCGGTGGTCATCAGCACCAGCATGGCCAGCAGAACAATCAAGCCGATATATTGCGTGAGCACGCCGTTGTCGTCTTCGGCGGGGTAGTCTTTGCTGAAGAGGCGATAGAGGGCGCCGGCGGCGATCAGCAACAGCATCGTTTCCTCGGTAATGGCCCACATGACCAGGGTGACGCCCAGCGCCATACCACGCTGCTTGCGGGTGAGAGCACGGAATCCGCGGCCGCCATCGAGTTGCCAGATCGGAATCAGATTGAACAGGTTGATCCACGCGCTGGTGTGCGCGATGGCGTACCAGATGGGATGTCCGGTGACGAGCGCGCTGAGCCAGGCGACGATGGTCGCGCCCAGTCCCCAGATAGGTCCGGCGAGGCCCACGCGGGCGTCTTCGGCGACATTGGCCGGATATTGTTTCAGACGAACCATCGCTCCGACGAAGGGAATGAACATCGGCGCGCTGGCTGCGATGCCGTACTTGCGGAGGGCGATCACATGACCCATTTCGTGAATGTAGATGGAGAGGACAAAGCCCAGCGCAAACCTCCAGCCGTAGAGCCCCCAATAGACCGCGAAGAAAGCCAGCATGCTGGCGAAGGTGCTCAACTTGGTCAAGCCCAAAAGCAGAAGCTTACCCTTGGTCAGTGCGAGGAGCGCGAAGGTCTTGAACTTCCAAAGCAGGACGCCGACCGGACCGAGTTTCGCGAAACGCTTCGCCCAGACGCTTTTGTCGGAGAGCTGGAGGTCGATGTTCTGGATGCGCGCTTTCGCGGTCCGGTATTGCTCGGAACCGGGCGGCGCCAGAGCGAGCGCACGCTCCCAGGCAATTTTGGCGCCGTGCCAATCTCGAGCCGAACCGGCCAGCTTGGCCTGCTGCGACAGGGCCTCAAACTCCATCGCGTGCGTGAGCAGCTTACACGACGGGCAGGCCAGCGCCCGCGAGTCAAGCGCCGTGCCACAGTTCGAGCACAGGGTGGAGGTTGCTGGAAGCACTACTTCTTATTGTACCGATCAGAGGCGGTCGAGCAGATCGCCGATGCGGATGGAGAAGCCGGGGATTACGTCGGAGCGAAACTGCTGGTTCTCATCCAAGATGACGCGCTGGTTTTCATTGAGTAGAAATGCTACCCGATTATCGATGGAAAAAACCCACACTTCTTTCGTGCCAGATCGGCGATAACGCACGGCCTTTTTCATAAGCGCCTCGAATCTGTCGTTCTCAGACACGATCTCGATGGCCAAATCCGGAACGCAGCGCTGCACGCGCCGTTTTGGATTTAGAAGAGGGAGTTTAGCTGCGCTGACGAAGCATACATCGGGCCCGTGTGCATTGCCACTCAAAATCGAATTCTTGTTCAGAAATGACCTCGCCTAGCTTGCGTTGCTCGACAAGATCGCTCAGCAACCTATTCAATTGGTCGCGCAAGCGGTTATGGATCAATGTGTTTCCGGACACTTCTACCAACTCCCCGTCGACCAGTTCATGGTTCAGCGCGAGGGCGTCCGGAAGCTTCTCAAAGTCGTCGATGGTGAGGCCGGTCACCGATGCCACAGATTCATTCTACCTCCACTAGCGAGATTTCGTAGCGATCAGAGGCGGTCGAGCAGATCGCCGATGCGGATGGAGAAGCCGGGGATTAGGTCGGAGCGGAACTGCCGATTTTCATCCGGGAGGACGCGCAAGTTGCCCTTACATAGGTGCAGCTTATCGATGCCGATGAAGCTCACATCAGGCCCAAAGACATCACCATTAAAGTCAAAATCCTGCTCGGATAGCATGAGGCCGAGTTTGCTTTGCTCGACGTGGAAGCAGGTCAAAGCAACGAGGACGTCCCGCAACCTGGTGATGATCGCCGATGTTTCCGCCGAGATCTATCAACCTTCCGTCGACCAGTTCGCGATTGATCGCAAGTTCATCTGGGAGTTTTTCAAAGTCTTTAACTGTTATTTCAACTCCACTACCGTCGCACCCGTGCCGCCCTCATTCTGCGCGGCGGGGTAAAACTTCTCCACATGTGGATTGGTGGTCAGCAGCTCGGCGATCACCTTGCGCAGGATGCCCATGCCGTGGCCGTGCACGATACGGACGCGGTCAACCGAAGCCATGGCGGCGCTGTCGAGAAATTTATCCACTAGATCGCGGGCTTCTTCGGCGCGCTGTCCGATGACGTTGATCTCGCGATAGGAAACGTCCCAGCGCGGCCCGGCCTCGTACGAAACATTCTTGGGAAGCCGCGCGGCTTCGGGCGTGACCGGCAGCACTTCCTCGACGTCGTCGGTGGACACCTGCATCCTCATCAGACCCGCTTCCACTTCGAGCAATCCTCCCGAGAGTTTGCGCCGCACTCGAGCGGGCTCGCGCACGCCCTTCAAGCGCACGCGCGAGCCTTCTTCGATCTTGGCGACCGGGGCAGCCGACGGCCGTTCTCCGAGCACGGTTGCCCGGGCCCGCTCCTCGAACTCCCGGCGGGTTTTCGCCACACGCCGCTCGGCCTGTTCGGCGGCTTTCCGTTGCTCGGCGCTCGACAGAATCTTGTCGATGGTCTCGCGGCCCTCGGCTTCAAACTGGGCGATAGCGGACTTGCAGGCGCTGGTCCATCTCTTTGAACTTTGCGCTTTCGCGTTGCTGCCACTCTTTGGCCAGCGACTGTTCGCGAGCCGCCAGCGCTTCCTGCTGATCCTGCAGTTCTCGTTCGGTCTGCGACAGGCGGTCCAGGCGCTCGTGCAACTCAGCGAGAAATCGTTCCATGTCGCGCTCGTGCGTGGACATCCGGCTACGGGCGTCGTCGATCAAATTCTCGCGGATGCCGAGGCGGCTCGCGATTTCCAGCCCGGCCGATTTGCCCGGCGCCCCGAGCCGCAAAACGTAGGTGGGCTGCAAGCGTCTCTTCGTCAAATCCCATGGAGGCATTTAGCACGCCCGCGGTGGTCGATCCGTAAATCTTGAGCGCCACCAGGTGCGTGGAAGCAAGAGTGAATGCGCCGTTGGAGCGGAAGGTTTCGAGGATGGACACGCCCAGCGCGCCGCCTTCTTCGGGATCGGTCGCGCGGCCCAGCTCGTCGAGCAGCACCAGCGATTGCGGCGTCACGGCCTCCAGCATCTCGCGTACGTGCGCGATGTGCGCGGAAAAACTGCTGAGGCTTTGCTCGATGGATTGCTGATCGCCGATGTCGGCCAGCACCTGCTCGAAGAGTGGAAACTCGGCTTCAGCGGCGGGCACGGGCAGACCGGCCTGCGCCATGAGAGCCAGCAATCCGACGGTCTTCATCGAGACCGTCTTGCCGCCGGTGTTCGGGCCGCTGATCAGCAGCGTGCGCTGGTTTTCGTCAAGTTGCAGGCGGATGGGGACGACCGGCTTCTTCTGCCGGCGCAGCACATCTTCAAGTAACGGATGCCGCGCTTCAGCGAAGCAGCAGCTTGCGATCGGAATCCGGGCTGAAACGCGGAATGGTACAGCCGAAATCGACGCGCGAATGCAGCTTTGGCGAACAGCAGCTCCAGCGAGCCGATCGCATCCACAGAGGCTTGAATCTCGCGCGGCGTGCGCGCGCAACAGCTCGGTCAATTCGCGCAGGATGCGAAGCACCTCGCGCTGCTCTTCCTCGCGCAGCCGAACCAGCTCGTTGTTCAGATCGATGGTCTCGAGCGGCTCGACGAAGAGCGTGTGCCCGCTGCCGCTGGCGCCGTGAATCACGCCGTAAACCTTGCGCTGCTGGCCCGCGACCACCGGCACCACGAAGCGATCGTTGCGCAGCGTGATGAACTCTTCCTGCAGAGTTCCGTCGTCGTGATGCGCGCGCAGGAATCGTTCGAGCGAGATTTGGATCTGGCGCTGCTGCTTGTCGATATCGCGGCGCAGGCGCTGCAGCGCCACGCTGGCATCGTCGGCCAAAGTCGCATCGGGAAGGATCTTGCCGCTGAGGTCGCGGAGGATGGAGCGAGGATCGAAGATGGCGGCGGCGCGCGCGCCCAAGCCGTGGATACTTTTCGGCGGCGATGTTCAGCAGCGGCGCGGATTTCACCGGCCTGTTCCAGCAGCCGCGTCAAGCTCCAGAATCTGCTTGGCTTCAAGCGCGGCGCCCTCGATGCGCAGCATGGGAAGGCTGGTGGAAATATCGGGAAGCGAATCGAAGCGGACTCGAATGGCCGCGCCGCGGGCGGCCGATTGGGGCTGCAGCGTGGCACGCAGGTAAGCAATCGCTTCGGCGACGTCGGCGAGAGTGCTTTCGAGAACAGCACGGTCGGAATGCGGCTCCAGCTTATCGAGCTCGTCTTGCCCAAGCCGGCTGCGCACAAAGCGGCCGAGCAACTGGCGCAGGGATTCGAACTCGAGCAGATCAGCGCTGAAGTTTTGCAAAGGCTCTCTCGACTACGCCTAGCGTGCCGTCTGTAAGACGATAATCGCGGAGGTTCTGTTCCGTCACCCACGCGACGCGGCTCACATCACTAGCAGGCCGCCAACCGGCCGCCCAGGGGCCGGCACAAATAATCGATCACGACGTAGTGATATTCCGCCTTGCCTTCGGCGTCGGGAATGATGCGCTCGAAGATTTCGAAAACAGAAAGCGGCTCCACTTCGAGCCCGGTCTCTTCCAGGACTTCGCGGCGGACTCCTGCATCCAGTCTTCTCGCCGCATTCGAGGATACCGCCGGGCAGCGACCAATAACCCTTGAATGGCTCGCCGGCGCGTTCGACAATCAGAAGTTTGCCGTCCTCGAAGATCAAGGCGCCGACTCCCAAGAACGGACGCGAGGGATAGCGGCGGCTGTCTTCCTTAATACTGCACACTCCCTTTTACATTCAAGCGCAAGCGATACACCGAGGTGCGCGCGGTGATGTAGAGCGATTCGAAGTCGGCGTCGCCGAAGGCGCAATTGGAGGGAGTTTCGGCCAATGGCACGGAGCCGAGCGGTTTGCCTTCCGGCGTGTAGACTTCGAGCTTGCTGGCGGCCACGTAGAGATTGCCCTTTTCGTCGACGCGCATGCCATCCGGCACTCCTTCGATGTTGGAGACGAGGATGCGTTCGTTGGATGCGGCGCCGTTGTGATCGAGATCGTACGCGCGGATGTTGCGCTCGTCGGAGTTCGTCACGTAGAGAATATTGCCATTGGGCGAGAGGGCGATGCCGTTGGGCCGGCCCTTGGGTTTGGCAATCGGCTCCAACTCGCCCCGCCGGCGAGATGTGATAGACGCCGAAAAAGTCGAGCTCGCGCGAGTCCTCCTGGTTGCCGAAGGCGGGATCGGTGAAGTAGATCTGGCCGTCTTTTCGCACCACGATATCGTTGGGGGCGTTGAGGCGCTTGCCCTGATATTTTTCGGCGATAACTTCGACTTTGCCCTTCTTGTCGGTGCGCGTGACGCGGCGCAAGTGGCTCTCGCAGGTGTACAGGCGACCCTGCGCATCGAACGTATTTCCGTTTGCGCCGTTGGAATTCGACCGCAAGATGCCAACGGGCATGCCCGGTTCGAACCGGAGGATTTTATTGTTGGGAATATCGCTAAAAACCAGGTAGCCGTCGCGCGACCAGGCCGGACCCTCGGTGAAGATGTTGCCGGCGGAGACTTTGTCCACCTGGACCTCGGTGAAATCCTGCGCGGCGGCGGTGAGCGCGAGGAACAGGAAGGGGAAGATGGGTTTCACGTCACCGATCAGGGTAGCAGACGGCGGGCTTTTCGAAAAAACGAAGCCAAGTTCGGGCGAGTTGTGTAGGTTGAGTAACATGATTTGACGCATCGTCGGTTTTGGTGGCGAGGAGTGAGTGGGCAATTTGAAAAAACGAACCCAAGGTTTGCCGGTGGAGGCCCCGGAACACCTCTGGTCCTTTCATACTTAATTTACACGCGGGTAGGGCGAATCGAACAAGTGAGCGCGAGGAAGTCATTGAACCGGCAATAAAGAACGGATATCCGGGGCTGTGATCGGGACCTGCGCCACGAGCTATCCTGAAATTATGAGACAAGTTGCGGTGGTCGGCATCGGGAAGACTGCTTTTGGGGCGTTCCCGGATCGCGATCTACGGTCGCTCGCGGTGGAGGCCGGTCAAAAAGCGCTGGAGAACGCGGACGCGAAACCATCACAGGTGGAGGCGTTCCACCTGGGCAATTTCGCCGGACCGTCATTTGTCGGGCAAAATCACCTGGCGCCGTACGTGGCGGCCGGGATGGGAATCACGGGCATTCCCGCGACGCGATTTGAAGCGGCCTGCGCCTCCAGCGGAGCGGCATTTCTTCCATGCCGTGTCGGCGGTGGCGGCCGGGCTGTACGATGTCATCCTGGTCACGGGCGTCGAGAAGATGACCTCGCAGCCGACGCCGAAAGTGACCGAGATCCTGGCTGGCGCGGGCGATTTATGCGGCGAAGTGCGGGCGGGCGCGACGTTTCCAGCTTTGTTCGCGATGATCGCGCGCCGGCATATGTATCAGTACGGCACCACGCGCGAGCAAATGGCCGCGGTGGCGGTAAAGAATCATGCCAACGGCGCGAAGAATCCGCTGGCGCACATGCGCAAGGTCATCACCATGGAGCAGGCGCTGAACGGGAAGCCGATCGCCGAGCCGCTGACGGTCTACGATTGCTCGCTGATCAGCGACGGCGCGGCGGCGGTGCTGATCGCGCCGTTCGAGCGGGCCTCCGAATTCACCGACAAGCCGGTGCGCGTGCTGGGCATCGCGCAGGCGTCCGACAACGTCGCGCTGGATGAAAAAGAAGACATCACGACGCTGCGCGCGGTGAAGATATCGGCGGAGAAGGCTTACAAGATGGCGGGCGTGAAGCCGGCCGACATCCAGTTCGCCGAAGTCCACGACTGCTTCACCATCGCCGAGATCGTCGCCATCGAAGATCTGGGCTTCGTGAAGAAGGGCGAAGGCGGTCCGTATTCGCTGGCCGGCAAGACGTGCATTCAAGGCGAACTGCCAGTGAATACCAGCGGCGGGCTGAAGTCCAAAGGCCATCCGGTGGGCGCGACGGGTGTCGGCCAGATTTGCGATGTGGTGCAGCAGATTCGCGGCGAGGCGGGCGAGCGGCAGGTGAAGCGCAATTCGCTCGGGCTGGCGCAGAATCTGGGCGGGTCGGGCGCGACCAGCGTGATAACGATTTTGGGGGCCGCATGACCAGTCCAGGATCGGGAACCGTTTACACCGAAACAGTGGTCTTTTCGCCGCCGGAAGCGTACGCGAACGACGTGCCGTATCAGCTCGCGATCATCGAGCTTGAAAGCGGCCGGCGTCTCACGGGACGGATCGATGGTGAGCGCGCCCACATCGGCGACCGGGTGAAGTTTGTCGAGTTCCGCAAGGACGTTGCTTTTTTCAGGAAGAGCGCATGAAGCTCGCTGAACGGATGAACCGCATTGGCGTCGAGGGCGCCTTTGACGTGCTGGTGCAAGGCCAGGGCGCTGGAAGCGCAAGGCCGCGACATCATCCATCTGGAAATCGGCGAGCCCGATTTTCCGCACGCCGCGCGCACATTGTCGAAGCCGCGAAAGCAGGCGCTGGATGAGGGCTGGACGCATTACGGTCCGACGCAAGGCTTGCCGGAATTGCGCGAGGCCATCGCGTCGTATATTTCGCCGGACGCGCGGAATCCGGGTTGGGCCGGAGCACGTCTGCGTCGTGCCTGGCGGCAAGCCCATCATCTTCTTTCCGATGATGGCGCTGCTGGAGCCCGGCGACGAAGTCATTTATCCGAACCCCGGCTTTCCCATCTACGAATCGATGATCAATTTCCTGGGCGCGAAGCCGGTGCCGATTCCGCTTGGTGGAGGAACGCGGCTTCTCGTTCGATTTGAATCTGCTGCGCGACCGGCTTTCGGCGAAGACCAAGATGTTGATTCTGAACTCGCCGCACAATCCGACCGGCGGCGTGATCCCGGCCGCCGACATTCGCGCGATCGCCGAAATGGTGCGCGATCGCGACCTGATTGTGCTGGCCGACGAGATTTACTCGCGGATTTATTTCGATGAAGCCCCGCTGTCGATCACGACGTTTCCGGGCATGCTGGAGAAGACGATCATTCTGGATGGATTCTCGAAGACCTACGCCATGACCGGCTGGCGCATGGGCTACGGCGTGATGCCGGAGTGGCTGGTGGACCCGGTCAACAAGCTGATGGTGAATTCGAACTCGTGCACGGCGAGCTTCACCCAGCGCGCGGGGATCGCCGCGCTGAACGGGCCGCAGGACGAAGTAGTGAAAATGGTGGCCGAGTTTCGGCGGCGGCGCGATGCCTTTTGCGCGGGGCTGAACGCGCCTCGCCGGGCTTCCGTTGCGCGATCCCAGGCGGCGCGTTTTACGCATATCCCAACATCACGGGGACTGGGTGGAAATCAGATGCGCTGGCTGACGCGTTGCTCCAAAAAGCGGGCTTGGCGTGCCTGAGCGGAACATCTTTTGGTGCGTATGGCGAGGGCTATCTTCGGTTCAGCATTGCAAATTCCTACGAGAACCTGATGGCCGCGATCGAGCGAATGCGTCAATTCCTGACGAGCGTCAACGCAGCCTCGGTATGAAAGGGCTTCGCTTCGAATGCCAGTCAGGCTGCACGAATTGTTGCACCCAAAAAGGGTTTGTCTATCTGACCGAGGTGGATCTCACGCGCATCGCGAAATTTTTAGGGATGCCAGCAGCCGATTTTGAGCGGCGCTACGTTTATCGCACCACGCGGCAGCTTCGTCTGAGAGTTCCGCGCCAGGTTCAATGCTACTTCTTGCTGGACGGCGGCTGTTCGATTCATTCCGTCAAGCCGGCGCAGTGTAGAATCTTCCCGTTTTGGCCGGAGTTGGTGGACGACAAACGAGAGTGGCGCAAGACGGCGGCCTGGTGTCCAGGAATCGGAAAGGGCGAATTAGTGCAAATTGAAACGGCGGCCGGGCTGGCGCGGGAGATGCGGGAAGCATACCCGCATATGTATGACTAGGATATTTGGCAGATCGGGGACCTGCCCCACAGCGTCAAAGCCCAGTGAGCACTCCCATGAACCGCACGCCGAAAGACGCTGTAGTCCGCAAGGGCATGAGGCGTGGCCCCGCCGGCTCACAGAACATTGTTCCCTCTCGGTTGGGACCTTCCACCGTGACCGGTAGGTCGGGGACGAGGCCGCGTTCGCCGGCTAACACGGGCAGCAACCGGTGCTGGATCTGCGAAATGGCGTAGATTAGCGCCGAGGCTTGCCAGCCAAGCTGCGGAACGATCGAGAATCCGGACGTCCATCCCTCGCCCGGTGTAAACGGTCGCGACAGCATAAACAGCGGGAACAGGCGGCCATTCGGCAAGATCGATAGCACCGGCAGCAGCGGATGTGCGAACGCAATCAAACTCACCGATGCCGTATAGCTGGATAGCTCGAGGAAGCCCCTGCCCCATGGTGGAAGCCTCGACCTGATGGAGGCATCCAGCGGTCCTGCAAAGCTGGCTGGGCCGACGGGTCCGGAAAAATTCCAAGAGCCGCGTTTGCGTTCCTTAAGATGGATGGCTATATTGGCGATGCCTGTGCGTTCGTTGGTGTGAATGGCGATACTTGTCGCGGTGATCGGTTCGAATATCCCGGCCCGATTGATGCGCTCCGCGCTTTTGCGCAGCAATAGGTCGTCGAGCAACTGGCCTTCATCGATCAAGAGATTGCCGCGGACCATTCCGTCGCTGTAGTGGCGGTTGCCGGTGAAATCGATCCGACCGATGCGATAGGGCGGTCCGTGATCGATCGCGGTGGCCAGATTCACGAAGTTTGAGCTATCGCCGGTTCGCTGAGCGTGAAGCGTGGCCGCGAAATCGGGAACGCCCTGGCGCTCTGCGTCACGGCGTTGCGCAAGCAAGGAAGAACAAACTTGCGGAATCGGTTCACTCGTTTCATAACGCTGGCCGGATCGGACGAAAAACGTAACCTCGGCGTCCTTCCCGCGCAGCTCGGTGCTGTCGATGCGAACAGTGGAGTCGAGATAACCTTTCGACAGGTAAAGTGAGCGCAAGTGGCCGAGGTCTGAGTCGACGGCGTCGAGGCGATAGTCGGGGAGCAGGCGCCAGCCGGTCCACAGACCCGGAAAGCGTGGAATGATGCGACGAGCCTTCAAGGCCCTCAGCGCGCGCTGCAACTCGACGGGATCGATACCTGGATCGCCGACGAAGTTCACCGCTCTGACGCGCAGATGCGGGTCCTCAGGCGGCGTCCTGTGCAACTCAGGGCGGGACGCCTCCACGACGTTGAAGATCACATCCATTCCATCGGGCTGCTGCCCGGTCTGGACGCGAATATCGCCGAAGCGTCCTGTGCTCCATAGCAGATGCACATCGCGATCGATGGTGTCGGCGTTGTACGGCTGGCCCACCTGTGTAGCTAAATTCACTTTCAGCAGAGTTCCTCGTAGGGTGACGGACTTGATGATGGGGGGCGCTGATTCCGCAGAAACTACAGTCGAAAAGATAAAGAGAGAGACGACGACACGGCGCATGAAAACGAATGGTTAGCAAACTGAGGACCATCGCACGCAAGTAATGCCGGAAGTAAAATGGACTGACATGCGACTCAGCGTCGTTTTTCTTGCGGCTCTGTTCGTGGCAGCCCTAACGGATGGGGAGTCCGTTAGCATCGACACCGGCGCCGGCGCGCTTTATGGGACGCTGGAATTGCCCGCTTCAAAACCGCCATTTCCAGTGGCGCTCCTGATCTCTGGCTCGGGTCCGACGGACCGGGACGGAAACTCGCGGTTGCTTCCGGGAAAAAATAATAGCCTGAAGATGCTTGTCGAGGACTAGCCGGCCAGGGTATCGCATCTTTGCGTTATGACAAGCGTGGCATCGGTGAAAGCAAAACAGTCGGATTGAAAGAGGAGGATCTCCGGTTTGAAACTTACGTCGACAATGCAGGGCGCTGGGGTCAATTTTTGCGGAAGGACCATCGTCTTGGTGCCCTAGTCATTATCGGCCACAGCGAAGGTTCTCTGATTGGGATGCTCGCGGCCCGCAAGCTTCCGGCGGACGGCTACATATCGATTGCGGGCGCGGGGCGGCCAGGCGGCCAGATAATCTTGCTGCAGCTAAGATCGCAGCCCATCCCCCCGGATCTGATGAAACAAGTCGAAGATATTGTGAGTGCGTTAGAGCAGGGACGAACCGTGGACTCTATTCCTCAAGGATTCGGCGCTCTGTTTCGCGAGAGCGTGCAGCCTTATCTGATCTCCTGGTTCCAGTACGACCCCGCGAAAGAAATCGCCAAGCTTAGAATGCCGGTGCTGATTGTGCAGGGAACCACCGATATCCAGGCCAGCGTCAGCGAAGCGAATTTGCTGGCCGGCGCGAACCCCAAAGCAAAGCTGGTGGTGATTGAAGGGATGAACCATATCCTAAAGGAAGTGCCGGAGGGGAGGGATAAGCAGATCGCGTCTTATAGCGATCCCTCGCTGCCATTGGCAGCTAAACTCCTGGACGAAATCAGCCGTGTCATTGCCGGTTTAAGACTACAAAACTGACCGGCGATGCGCGGCCGCTTTATATTCCGGCTCCAGGATCGACATCAGAACCAGCGAGCGATACTCATCGCCCCATTTCTTGCATTCCCGCATCACGCCTTCCTCAGAGAATCCGGCGGACCGGTAGACATGCTGCGCGCGAGTGTTGTCGGAATAAGTATCCAGCCACAGACGATGCGCTCCGAATTCGCCGAATACTTTGTCCATCACGGCCCGCAGAACCTCGCTGCCGAGGCCCTGGCCCGGTTCAGCGACCGCGATCCTCTGCAGCTCGACGTTCCGGTCCTTGGAATGGATGTCGCGCAGGATCACAAATCCGGCCGGCCCGGATTCCGTTTCGACGATCCAGTACAAGCAGTCCGGATTCGATAACTGGCGCTGATGTACAGCGGGATCACTGCCGCCGAGCAGCCGCATCTCGCGGAACTTCTGCTCCAGGGCAAGGATGTAGAGAAGGTCTTCGGTTGAAGCTGGCCGCAAGGTCATTTTCTAAAATCGGAGTCTACAGGCCCGCGGCGCGCGCCGCAACTTTCGCGATGCTGGACCAATCCATCTCACCCTGGCCGTGTGCCAAAGCGTCGAGCATGTGATCGCGGATTAAGCTCGCGACCGGCATGGGCGCCGTACATTCGTCGGCCACCTGCAAGGCCAGGCGCACGTCTTTCAGGCCCAGGCGCAGAGCAAAGCCGGCCGGCTCGAACTGCTCGGCCGCCATCATTTTTCCGTAGTTTCCATAAACCGGCGATTGAAACAACGAATTGATCATGTCCACGAAAAGTTGGGGCGCGACGCCGGCCTTTCGGAGCGCGGCGAAGGCTTCCGAGAACGACTCGACCATGCTGATGATCATGAAATTTCCGCAGACTTTGGCGGCATTGGCTTGCCACGGCTCGGAGCCGACGACGAACGTGACTTTTCCGATGGCGTCGAATAGCGGGCGGCAGCGATCGACCAATTGCTCGGGACCGGCAGCGACCACGACCAGCTTTTTTCCTTCCGCTGCCTCCGGGCGCCCAAAAACAGGAACGCTCAAATAGCCGTGGCCGCGATGGCCGTGTTCGGTGCTAAGCCGCCGCGCCAGCGTCGTACTGATGGTGCTGTGCGAAACGTGGATGTGTCCATTCTTCAAAGCGCCGAGGATACCATTCTTGCCGAACACGACTTCTTCGACCGCATGGTCGTCGGCCAGCATCGTCATCACCACTTCAGCGTCGCGGCACGCGTCAGCGGGAGAGTCGGCCACACGCGCGCCCTCGGCCGCCAGAGCTTGCGCTTTCTCGCGGCTACGGTTGTAGACGGTCACTTCATGTCCGGCTCGCAGGAGATTGCGCGCCATCGGTGAGCCCATATTTCCAAGTCCAATGAATGCAACCTTCATATACAAGTTAGGATAACCAATAGCTAAACTATAGGTTCCGATAATGCGCATCGATCGACGCAGCTTTCTGAGCGGCCTGGCATTCACCGCCGCGTGTTCCACCAGACGCACGCAGGTCAGGACGCCCGTGACTCCTTCTGCAGGGCGCCAGTTCGCGCGGGTGAATGTATCGGAAGACCGGGTGATCCGCACAGTAGTCGGCCTTCGGCCGTATCGTCCTTCGGGCTTCGTCGTGCGAAGAGAGTCGATCGAAGAAAAAACGATAATCCATAACTACGGCCATGGCGGAGGCGGCGTCACGCTTTCCTGGGGAACCGCTCATCTGGCGGTGGAGCAGGCGCTGCCCACGGGCGCGATGCGAATGGCCGTGCTGGGCTCGGGCGCGGTCGGACTGGCTACCGCTCGCCTGCTTCAGGAACACGGCATCGAGGTCACAATTTACACCAAGGCGCTTCCGCCCGACACGACGTCGAACATTGCGGGCGCGCAAGTCATGCCGGTAACGGTATTCGAGCGCGCTCGTGCGACACCGGAATTCATGGCGCAGTTCATCGAGGCAGCACGGTTTTCTTATCGCCGCTACCAGCTCATGGTGGGCGACTACTACGGCATCCGCTGGAGACCGAACTATACGTTGAGCCGTGAGCCTTTTCAGGATGGCGGCCTGATGGGCAGGCAAGGCGTGCTTGCTGAACTTATGCCCGAGTTGCGGGATCTCACGCCGCAGGAGCATCCCTTCCCCTTCCCGTATGTGCGGCAGTACGACACCATGTTCATCTACCCGTCGCATTATCTGGAAGCGATGCTGCGCGAGTTTCGGATCGCCGGCGGAAAGATCGTCCTTCAGGAAATGCACGATCTTCGCGAGGTGCTGGCTGTGCCGCAAACGGTGATTTTGAACTGCACCGGCCTGGGCGCGAAGGCGTTGTTCAACGATGCTGAGTTGACTCCGATCAAAGGACAGCTCACCATCTTGTTGCCGCAGCCGGAAGTGGATTACGCCACCGAACCCCCCGACGGCCTATACATGTTTCCCCGTCCGGATGGCGTTTTGCTCGGGGGCACGCATGAGATGGGCAATTGGGACCTGGCGCCCAATCGTGAAGCGGAGACCCGGATCGTGGCGGCGCACACGCAGATATTCCACGACATGCATGTCTGATCGCCAATTAGAGCGCGGCGGTCTGCAAGTATCGCGGGGGCTTCCGCGCCTTCACGGCCTGTTCGAAAGCGTAGGCAAGTTTTATCAGCACAGGCTCACTCCAAGCACCGCCGAAGAACGAAAGGCCTACCGGCAGACCATGCACGAATCCCGCCGGGACGGTAATGTGCGCATAGCCCGCAACGGCGGCCGGCGTTGAACAACTGGGAGTATCGTGATCGCCATTTACCCAATCGGTCAGCCAGGCTGGCCCGGCGGTGGGCGCGACGATCGCTTCCACGTTGTACTTCTTCAGCACCGCGTCAATGCCTTCAGCGCGCGACAGATGTTGGCACTTCGCAAGCGCCTTGCGATAGGCAGGATCGGACAGAGGCCCTTTCTTCTGCGACTGCACGAAGGCCTCCTGCTCAAAGTAGGGCATCTCTTCGTGGCGATGCTTTTCGTTGAAGTCAATTAGTTTTTCAAGTGTCAAAGCGGTACGCCGGGTTTCAAGGTAGGCGTTTAGGTCCGTCTTGAACTCGTACTGGAGCACTTGAAGTTCGGCGTCGTCGTATTTGCCGTGAGAAGGAAGATCGGCTGGATCTATGATCTCGGCGCCCTGTCGCTTCATTTCGGCGAGGGAGTTTTCCATCACGCGATCAACATCGGAAGTGATTCCGAAAAACTTGCGCGCTACGCCGAGTCGAGCGCCGCGAAGACCCTGGGGATCGAGATATTTCGTGTAGTCTGGTTGGGCGTGCGATCCCTCGGCCATCGCACCGAGCAGAATGGCGCAATCGCGAACCGTGCGTGCCATCGGGCCGGCGGTGTCCTGGCTGTGCGCGATCGGCACGATTCCGCGCCCGCCCACCAGCCCGACTGTCGGCTTGATGCCCACGATCCCGTTTATCGAAGATGGGCAGACCACCGAGCCATCGGTTTCGGTACCCACCGCGACCGCGCAAAGATTCGCTGCCACCGCCGCACCCGAGCCGGAGCTGGAGCCGCACGGATTGCGATCGAGCGCATAAGGGTTGCGAGTCTGGCCGCCACGTCCGCTCCAGCCGCTCGTGGAATGAGTGGAGCGGAAATTGGCCCATTCGGCTCAGATTGGTTTTGCCCAGAATCACGGCGCCGGACGCACGCAGCCGTTCGACCACGGCGGCGTCGCGAGGTTGTGGCGCGTCTGCCAGCGCCAGCGAGCCGGCGGTAGTCTTCATGCGGTCGGCTGTATCGATGTTGTCTTTGATCAGGACCGGAATGCCATGCATCGGGCCGCGTGGACCTTTCTCCTTCCGCTCACGATCCAGGGCGTCGGCGATGGAGAGCGCGTCGGGATTGGTCTCGATCACCGAGCGCAGCGAGGGCCCACTACGGTCGATGGATTCGATTCGAGCCAGGTACTGTTCGGCAACCGAGCGCGCGGTGAGCTGGCCGGAGCGCATGCGGTCGGCGAGATCACCAATGGTGATCTCCTCGAGATCCTGCGTTTGCGCGGAGGCGGCGCGTACCAGGGCTGCGGCGGCAGCGGCCTGGAAAAATGTTCGACGATCCATGCCTTTGATTATATTTGGGTGCTTGAACGCAGCTGCACTTGTCGTACGGGTGAGTGACATCGCGCATGGCGCCGCATGACCAGGTCACAACTCCAAGTGCGTGTTAGGCATTCGTCTTGGCAAACCTCGTGCTGATGCTACAAGCTGGGGAGGTGTCTATGACAACCTTGCAACGTTGTCTGGAATTTCTGGATAACGCTCACATTTGCTACGCCCACACCAAGCACTCCATGGCGTTCACTGCGCTGGAAGTCGCTTTCGCCGAACACCTGTCGCCACACAAGCTGGCCAAGACGGTGGTCTACGCCGGAGTACAAGGCTACGGGTTGGCAGTGCTTCCAGCCGACTACTTGATCAACCTGGATACGCTTGGGCACTTTTTGAACGATCCCAACATTCGGCTGGCCACCGAACGGGAGCTGGGAGAGCTGTTTCCCGAGTGTGAACTGGGCGCGATGCCGCCGTTCGGGAATCTGTTTCACCTGCCTGTGCTGATTGACACCAGTGTCGTCGAACAGGAGTTCATCGCCTTCAACGCCGGCACGCACCGGGACGTGATCCACATGCATTTCGGCGATTTCCGGCGGCTGGTGGATCCGGCGATAGGCCAGTTCGCCTTTCAACCCGCAGTCAGTAAGACCGACGTGGCAGTGCCTTTGAAGCGTTAACATCGGGACTACTGACTGCGGCTGGGCGCCGGCGGACTGTATGCTGGTGTTGTGGCGAGTCGGATTCACGTTTTGGGCGGAGGCTTAGCGGGCTGTGAGGCCGCCTGGCAGATCGTGCGATCCGGCCTCGAGTGCGTGTTGTATGAAATGCGGCCGCTGCATACGACGGCAGCTCACAAGACCGGCCGGCTGGCGGAATTGGTGTGTAGTAACTCATTGAAGAGTGAATCCGAAAACTCCACGCCGTGGCTGCTCAAAGAGGAACTGCGCCGGCTGGATTCCCTTCTGTTGCACGCCGCGCAGGAGGCGCGCGTACCGGGCGGCCATGCCCTTACTGTCGACCGCGAAATCTTCGCCGAGCGGGTTTCGAGCTTGATCGCTGAGAATCCGCGCATCGAGCTGCGGCGCGAAGAAGCCAATTCGATTGGCGACGGCCATATCACGATCGTCGCCACGGGCCCGCTGACCAGCGGCGCTTTGGCCGAAGAGATCGGACGTGTGACCGGCGCCGGTCGGCTATTCTTTTACGATTCGATCAGTCCCATCGTGGAAGCGGATTCGATCGATATGGCGATCGCGTTCCGGGCTTCGCGCTACGGCAAATCACTGGATGGCAGCGACGATTATTTGAACTGCCCCTTCGATCGCGATCAGTACGAGCGATTCGTAGACGCGCTTCTGGCCTCAGAGGCTGTTCCTGCGCACATTCCCCAAGATGCGACGCCATTCTTCGAAGCCTGCTTACCCATCGAGGAGTTGGCGCGGCGCGGCCGCGAGACTCTGCGGTTTGGTCCGATGAAGCCGGTGGGTTTGGTGGACCCGCGAACCGGGCGGCGGCCCTACGCGGTCGTCCAGCTTCGTCAAGAAAATCTGCGAGCCGATAGCTACAACCTGGTAGGTTTTCAGAACCATATGCGCTTCGCAGAGCAGGCGCGAGTTTTTCGCATGATCCCTGGTCTGGAAAAGGCCGAGTTCGTGCGTTACGGACAGATTCACCGCAATACATACATCAATGGGCCGGCGCTGCTGAGCGCAACGCTGCAGCTTCGAACGCGGCCGGAGGTTTTTTTCGCCGGCCAGGTTTCGGGCGTCGAGGGCTACGTCGAATCGATCGCCACCGGGCTGGTTGCCGGAAGGCATGCGGTGGAGATGGCCGCGGGCGAGGCAATCCGTCCCTTTCCTCGTGAATGCGCGATCGGATCGTTGTGCGCTTACGTTTCGGGAGCGGATGCGGCGAACTACCAACCCGCGAACATCACCTTCGATCTCCTGCCTCCCCTCGATGAGCCCACCCGCCAGCGGCTGCGCCATGACAAGAGAGCGCGCCACGCGGAGGTCTGCCGGCGGGCATTAGAGAAATTGGATGAGTATCGAGCCGTCTATGCCTGATCTCGCGACGCAAATCCAACGATTTTTGGAAGAGCTGCGCCGCGCCAATGTTTCCGCGCACACTTTGCGAAATTACGGGTCGGATCTGGAGCAGTTTCTTAGGTATTTCACGGTCAAGGGAGAACACAGGTCAGAGACTTGTGCCACCTTGGAAGACATCGATGGGCTCGCGATTCGCGAATGGCTGGGGCATCTCTATCAGCAGCGTTTAACGGCGGTGAGCATGCGGCGGAAGCTGGCGGCAGTGCGGTCGTTCTTCAAGTTTCTGGTGCGCGAGGGCGTCGTCGAAATCAATGTCGCGCGGCTGGTGCGGACGCCCAAAGCTCCCAAGACGCTGCCTAGGGTGATGACGGCCGAGCAAACCAATATCTTGGTCGACGGCGTGACCAATGCGGCTGACAAGTTCGAGCAGCCTCATCCGGAGCGCGATCTGGCGATCTTCGAACTGCTGTACGGATGCGGGCTGCGCATCAGCGAACTGGTGGGACTGAATCTCGACGACTTCGATTTCAGCGAGCGTTGGATACGCGTGCGAGGCAAGGGCCGCAAAGAGCGGCAGGTTCCGTTCGGCGCCAAAGCGGCGGATGCGATCGAGCGGTATCTGACCGGAAGAAAGCCCGCGGCGGCTGGGGACCGGGCACTATTCTTGAATCACCGGGGCGCTCGTCTGACTGACCGGGGGGCGCGCGGCATCGTCAAGTTCTACGCGCGAATGATCACCGGCGATTCTTCCATCCATCCGCACAGCCTGCGGCACGCCTACGCCACGCACCTGCTGAGCGACGGTGCGGATCTGCGGGCGATTCAGGAGCTACTCGGGCATGCGCAGCTTTCCACCACTCAGAAATACACGCAGGTATCGCTGGCCGATTTGTTGGCGGTTTACGATAAAGCGCATCCTCGAAGTTAATCGGGCAGCAAGTCCGCTGCGGTGCTAGTCTGCGGCGCTGCAACTGGCTCGCGAGTCCTGGCGGAGCGCAACATAGAGATGGCGGCGTACAGGACTACCACCACTACCAGCCAGCGCACCCAGGTCACAGGAAGCTCTTTAAAGATGAGGGCGGCGATTAAGACTCCGGGTAGTCCTCCCAGCGCCAAGCCGAGCGCAGGACGCGGGGCATAACTGTCCATGCGGATGAATCGCACCGTGGCGGTCGGCATCAGGAAAGCGCACGATCCCATCATGATCGGAAACGCGGCTTTGGGATCCATGCCCAGCAAGCTCACCAGAATCATGCAGGGCGCGTACATACCGATGCCCAGTGTCATGAGCGCTCCGAGAAGCACACAGACTGCGACGCCGACCCCGAGACGCCAGTTTTCGAGGATCAGCGCGGTGCCGCCCGCCGGAGACAGGTTGAAGATCGACGTCAGGAAGAGGGCTGCGGCTGCGAGCAGAGCGATGGCCATTCCGATCTGGACTTTGCGTCTTGACCAACCAGCGACAATGCCGGCGCCGAACCATGCTCCACACACAGCCGCGCCTATCAGCGATACCAGCGTCAGCGCGTCCACGTTCACGATCGCGATAAAGAGAAATGCCTCGAGGATGGTGGGCAGCGTGTGGCCGACGTTCAGTGTCCCGGGAATTTTCTCATCGGGAACCATGTGGCGGAACTTGAAAATAGCCGTGGTGGGCGCATAGGATCCGATGCCCAGCGTGTCGAAGAAATTAGTGATGAAGCCAACGAAGAGTTCCCACAGCGACGGAATTCCCGGCGCGCGCCCCCGGCCGGTGAGCCACACCCAAATCCAGCCCACGGTCACAATGCCGAGAGCGATGAAGAACATTCCGCGCGCATTGAGCATCCGGAGCAACGATAGCATGTAGGCGGCCAGGCGCGTCGAAGGCGCGGACAAGGTGAGAAAATTCCCGCCGCGCCGCCTCTATATAAGTATGAAAATCACTGTGGAAAGAAGCTGCCCGAGCTGCGGCTCCCGGAAAGTACGCCAATCCCGCCGATTCAGCCCTCTGCTGGCGCTCCTCCGCCTGTTGTTTCTCGATTCACACCGCTGCCGGAGCTGTTTTCGGCGATTTTACAGACTCGGACCGCCTCACCTGACGCGGGTGCACGATCTGGGAACGAACTTCAGCACCAGCCGTTAGGCGAAGCTACGAACCGCCGCAGCCTCATCGTCGAACACTTCGAACACGGTGTAAAGTTTGGTGATTTGGAGCAGGTCCTTGACCCGCTTGCTCAGACCAAGCAACTTCAACTGGCCGCCGTGATTGGTTACGGTCGTGAAACTGGAAACCATTTCTCCAATCCCCGAGCTGTCGATGTAGGAAACCTCACTCAGGTTGATCAGAATTTTCTTTTCGCCCTTGTTAGCTAAATCCCGGATCGTATCCCGAAAACTGCTGGCGCCTTCGCCCAGGGTGATTCGACCAGCCGAATCGATTACTGTTACGTCGCCCACTTTGCGTGTGCTCAGTTTAACGCTCACGAATTGGAACCTCCCTCAATATTCTCGGATCTCATCAACTGGCTTTCGCCAGGTACTTCACCATTCGCACTTCGGTCCCACCGGGCTGCCCGCGGCGAACCTGAAACTCGTCTACGAACGCCTGAATCAGAAGAAGCCCCCGGCCGGACTGCCGCAGCAGATTCTCCTCCGCCAGCGGATTGGGCACGTCAACCATTTCAAAGCCTTCGCCTTCATCGGCGATTACCACCGTCAGGCGGTCAGAGCCCTTGGTCACGGAAACATGCACCTTCTTGCGCGAATTGTAACGGTTCCCGTGCACTACGGCATTCACCATGCTTTCCCGAACCGCCATTCCTAATTGATGTAACTCTTCTTCCGCAAAACCAACCGCATGCGCCTCTTGGAGAACCGCAGCCTCCGCGATTTCCACGCTGTCCAGATTGGAATCGAGCAGCATGTCGCGGTCTGGCATAGATTCGCTTAGCGGGCCGCAGCGTGGCCAAGTCGAATGTTTACAGTAAAATACTCAGGCCGGGAAAGTCAAGAACGAGGCGGCGGTTGGGGCTGTGAATTATCTGCAATGGTGGAGGCGGCGCGAACAGGGGAGGCTGCGGGCGCCCCGCTCAATCAGCGGCTTGATCTGAGGAGCTAAATCCTTGAAAATCTGCACCGCAAGTGCGCTTGTGAACCGATACGATGCCGCTTTCGTCCCGGGCACGTAGGCGACGATCGTCCCATAGAACCGGTCGCCCACCATGAACGCGAATGTCGCGGTTCGACTCACCACCTTCGAGCCGGTGACACGCCCTGAAGCCGTAAAGCTCTCCAGCCGATTGTCGCCCGTGCCAGTCTTGCCTCCCACCGGAATGATTTTGCCGTTCGACAAAACAATCGACTTGACCGCGCGGCGGCCCGTTCCATTCTGCACCACTCCGATCAGTTCCTGACGAACCAGTGCGGCGATCTCGGGTGCAAGGACTCGCTTAGACGCCGGAACGTCACGGCTGACCACCGTCTCGGTCGGAGTACCTCGGCCGAAATGCAACTGGTCGATCTTCATAGCCGGATATCGAATGCCGTCGTTCATCACGATCCCTACCAGCTCGGCCAGCGCGGCCGGCGTATCGCCCGAGACTCCGATGGTGGTCGCGTAAGAAGGAACCAGCGACTCGAACGGATAGCCTTGCCGCTTCCAGGATTTCCAGATCTCGCGGAATGCATCCTGCTCCAGCAGCGTGCGAATGCGATTGTCCTGGGCGGTCTTATGCTCAGTCTTGACCAGCCACCAGTAGACTTCCTGCCGTTGGTGTGCGCTGTTCGCCCACAGTTCTTTCAAGTGCGCGCGCGGATGCCGCTGAAGATAGGCCAACATCCATAACTCGAGCGGATGGACGTGTGCCAGATAGCCGCGATCAGAGAGGTTGAATTTGTCGGGACCATATTTCAGATAAAGCTTGGCGGGATCCTCGCGCACCAGCGCGCCTGGTGGCAGATGAGCCTTCAGGAACGCAGCGAACTCCTCCAGGCTCGCGTCGGGACGGACGGACCGATAGATGACGGCGGCGCGTAGCGGCGTCAGATGCACCACGCTATGTACCAGCGTCTCGAGCGCCTGATCCGGAGGCTGGCCGCGATACTTATCGTAGAAGCGCCCCATAAAGAGCCGCCCTTCCTGGTCGGCGAAGCGCGCCAGATATTGCTGGCGCGCCGGGTCGTTCCAATCTTGGAGGACCGCCGGCGATGCGCCCGGCACGCGGAAACGGTAGTAGTTCACGATATCGCGCATCAGCCGGATGAACACCAAGTTGACCGAATTTTGGAAGGCGCCGCTCACAGTGAACATCTGGCCGTTCTCAAAACGTTCGAAATTCTCGAAGTGATGCACGCCGCCGGCGGTGAAAAATGTCTCGCCTGGATTGCCGGAGTATTTGCGCTGGAGCGCGGCTTCCAACATTGTCTTCAGGCTGCGATCTGGCGACGTCGCCAGGTACTTCAACGCCCATTCGGTCAAATGATCTTCCGGCTGAATCGCCACGGTCTTCAATTTATCGGGCGGGAGCCCGGCATATCGCTGGTGCAGCGTGGCGACGATTTCCAGATAGGTAATCAGAGTTCTGAGCTTGGCCGTCGAACCCAGCTCCAGCTTAGTGTTCTGATTGATATTCAGAGGCTGGTTCAAGTTGTCGGTCTGAACGCGCAGCAGGTTGACTCCCGAACCGCGCTCGTAGAGCGTAAAACTATAAACCACTTTTGAGGGATCGCCCTGTTCCAGAAGTTGATATTGCGCCAGTCCGGCGGCTTGCGCTTGTTTGGGATCCGCGACCCGCTCGAAAAACTGCGTGACGCCTTGCTGTGCTGTTTGATCGATGGTCGTATGGACGGTCAGATCCAAGCGGTCGAGTTCGTACGTACTCGGAAGCCCGAGCAGCGGCAGCAACGCTACCCGAACAGTATTGGCCGCTTTGTTTTCGACGAAGTTTTCCGGCGCCACGGTGGGCGCGCGTCTCAAAGGCCGGATGCGAACCCTCAGCGCCAGGTCGCGCAACTGTGTCGAAATGATCCCTCGCTCGCATAGCGCGAAGAGATAGCGATCCGTTTGAGCGGCCAGGTTGTCCGGATCATCCACCAGATAATGGCCCGGCGCGCGCAATGCCAGCAGCAACGACAGCACCTCCCGATAAGCCCGCGCGCGGTTCATCATTTGACTGGGGCTAAGATTCGATTCCGGCACGAGAAGAAGCGGATCGATCTTCGAAACGTCGGCGCCGTACCACGCCCACAGCCCGTCACCGAGCCCTTCCACATCGCCGTATCCGGCCGACGCGGCCAGAGGGATGGAGTTGAGATAATCGCGTACGATCTGCTGCTGCGCCCCCAGCGTAGCCGGTCCTTGCTGATAAGCCGACAGTGTCGCGGAGGTCATCTGCCGGAATTTTTCAAGCGGGGAGTGCGTTCGACCGCCCGGCGAGTGCCGCATCTTTTCGAGCTGCGTCGCCAGTGTACTGCCGCCGATGACCGGATGCCGCGGATCGACTACATGCAAGCCATAGTCCAGCACGGCCTTCATGGAACGGTCCCATTCCACCGCTGGATTCCGATTGGGGTGGCTCGAATCCAGCATGTGCCGGTTCTCGATAAACAACAGCGTGTTCACCACCAAAGGTGGAATGTCGGCGTAGGTCCGATAAATCCGCCCGGGGCGCGCGGCGGCGAACAAATCCCGCCCGTCCCGATCTGTTATCTGCAACCCCGCTTGATTTTTCTGGGGATAGATCGGATAAACGCCGGTGCGCGCGAGTATCGAGTAGAACTTCGAGTCCTCCGCCTGGGCATCGACGTGAAATCCGGCGGCTTGTAAGCGGTAGAGGAAAACCGGCATGCGGGCGTAGCCGAGCGCCCAATCATAGGGTCCGGCAGCCGGGTAGTCAATAGCATGGCTGGGACCGTCGGTGACGCGGTACGTAAGGTGCCGATCCGCCGCCTGGAAGACTCGCGATTCCAGCCAGGAATTTCTTAGCTCAAAAACCACTGCGGCAACGACCACTAGACTTGTCACCGTGGCGACCGCAATTCGTTGAGCGCGCTTGGATTTTAGGGAAGATGGCCAACTCCACCGCGATAGCAATGGGAAATTCGTCGCCCATTCGTGTCCCTGAGGGTTCACATCCAGCTCCGTTAATTAGATGCACGATCATGCCCGATAGTGGCAATGTCACCACTGTTTAACGCCGGTCCAGCATAACTGGATGCCGAGCGAGATCAGCCAGAGGGATAGCGCCAGGCGAAATGCGCGTTGGGGTGCAATCGCCGCAAGATAAGTTCCTGCCACTGCACCCAGTAGTCCGCCAATTACCAATCGGGTCAATATTAATGAGTCGTAGTTCCCCGCGCTCAATTGAAATCCGCTGCCGACCAACGAGACGCATAGTCCGAAGAACAGGTCGGTTCCCACCACCTGCGCCGCGGTCAGTGGAGTGATCGCCAGCAGGACCAGCGATCCCAATGCGCCGGCGCCGGCCGAGGAAAATCCGACCTCGGCGCCGATCGGCAGAGTGATTAGGGGCAGCCATCGCGATCGATCTCCTACCGGCTGGTGCGTGGGCCGCAGCCACAGACGGTATAGATTGAGCGCCGCCATGAGGACAATCGTCGAGCCGAGCGCTGCGAAGAGGATGGGCTGCCGTCCCGGCGTGTTCAACTTCGCCAGGAGCAGGGACCCGATCAGTACGCCGGGCAATCCACCGGCCAGCATGTATCCGAGCACGCGAAAGTGCACCTGCTTGCGATACAGTTGCATCGGAACAACCAGCAGTTTTACCGCCACACCAAATGCCAGCGCTGTTCCCACGGCATGCGCCGGCGGCATATGGAAGAACAGAATCAGAACCGGCGCCGTGATGATGCCTGCGCCGACGCCCGTGATGCCGATCGCAACCGCAATCAGAAATCCGAGAACGATCTCCATACTGTCTTAAGATTCAATCGCTCGCGATGTGGATGCCGCACTCGAGCTTGCGCCCGCCCCACCGGCCAGATCTCAAATTGTCCGGATCGGCGGGCGGCGTGGTGCAGGGCGCGCAGCCGATACTCGAATATCCATTGTCATACAAGGGGAGCACCGGAATGCCGCGCCGCTTCAGATATCTCCAAACATCCGTGTTCGTCCAGGCTGCCAGCGGGCTCACCTTCAGTAACTGCTGGCCGGTCGGCAGCTTGAAATGATCGACGGCCTGGAGATTCGCGCGCGTCGGGGATTGCTCGCGGCGCAGCGCCGTGAACCAAACGCCGTAGTCGGCGAGCCCACGGAAAAGCGGTTCCACCTTGCGCATCCCGCAACAACGGTCCGGCGCGCTCTGGTATAGGATGCCGAACTGCGACTCTTGCTCAGCCACAGTCAGCTTGGAAGAAAGGTTGACGAGGTTGAGCCGCAACCGCTCCGTCAAGTGGTCGCGATAAGCGTACGTTTCGGGGAAGTGGTAGCCGGTTTCGAGAAACAAAACTGGTATATCCGGTTGCTGGGCTACAAGTAGATCCACTACTACCATGCACTCGGCTTGGAAGCTGCAAGTGACGCACGCACGCGAGGGATCTTCAGAAAGCACCTGGCGGATCACGGTTGTAGCTTCTTCGATTTTGTTATCGAGCTTGATGTCGAGCGGCGTCATTCTAAATACCCTCGCCTCCGGTCAGCGACTCGTCCGGTAGCAGTACGCCAGATTCCTCCAGCCTCCGAATAACCTCGTCCGCCGCTCGCGCATCGTCTGTTGGCAAATCAGACGCCTCATCAGAAAGGTGCAAGACAAGTAAGCCCGTAGCATAGGCGTCCACGTCTGCGTTGCTCGAAATCACCACAGCACAGCCCCGATCGAATAGTTTTCGTTCCAGGACCCAGGCCAGTTGCTCCCTATGGCCAAGCGCGACGACTGCGCCCGAATGCCGATAGCGCGCGATCCGCTCTGCCGCTGTCACGCGGCCGACTCCTAGGTCGACTGTCCGTCGCGCGCGATCCGCCTGCACCGCCGAGAGAATCATTCCGGCGCCTACCGTCGCGTTGGTCGCTGGGTCGAGCAGGATGAAGCTGCCGGTGGCGCGATTCTCCGAGTAAGCGTCGAAATAAATCGGCCGGCTGGTCTCGATTCGCAGCACGCCGATGGCATTCATCTCCAACCGGTCGGCGGCCTCGTGCTCGAGAGTACTTATGTTCACTCGATGCTTTATGGTTTTCACTTCGGCTGCGACGCTCTGAGCCGTGTGCTTCACTAGATACGTTTTCGCCGGATCGAGCGGCTGCTCGTTCAACCACACCACATTGGCATCGAACTGTCGAGCTACCTCCGGCAGCTTTTGGGCCGACGCGATCATGTCGCCGCGGCTGATGTCCAGCTCGTCTTCAAGCGTCAGCGTCACCGACATCGGCGCGATCGCTTCATGCAGCGCCCCGTCGAATGTCTCGATGCTCTGTACTCGCGACCGTCGCCCGGAGGGAAACGCCAGAATTGCGTCGCCGGGCCTAACATTTCCCGAAACGACCTGCCCGGCATAGCCGCGAAAAGTCTGGTCGGGACGCACTACCCGCTGCACCGGGAAGCGGAATGGGGCTGCGCGTACTCGATCGAGGACCGGTACAGTCTCCAAAAACTCGAGCAGGCTCGGGCCGTTGAACCACTTCATCTCGCGGCTCCGACGCACGACGTTGTCGCCTTCCAGCGCGCTGATCGGCAGAAAATAAACGTGCGGCCTCATGTGTAAACGTCCCAGGAATTCGCGGAAATCCCGCTCGATCGCGCGAAAAACGGCCTCGTCGTATTCGACCAGGTCCATCTTGTTCACCGCGATCGCAAAGTTCGGAATGCCGAGCAGCGACGCGATGTACGCATGCCGGCGCGACTGCGGCAAGATGCCGTTGCGTGCGTCGATCAAAATGATCGCCAGTTCTGCCGTCGAGGCCCCGGTCGCCATGTTGCGCGTGTATTGCTCGTGGCCGGGCGTATCGGCAATGATGAACTTGCGCCGCGCGGTCGCGAAATAGCGATACGCGACATCGATCGTGATACCCTGTTCGCGCTCCGCCCGCAAACCATCGGTCAGCAGTGAAAAATCGATCGGTCCGGCCGACCGGTTCACCGACGCCTTGGTCACCGCCTTCAGTTGGTCCTCGTAAACGTTCTGCGAATCGAAAAGGAGACGGCCGATAAGTGTTGACTTGCCGTCGTCCACGCTCCCGGCGGTAGTGAATCGCAGCAGATCCTTGGCCTGCTCCTGGGCGAGAAAAGTCTCGATGTCGAAAGCGAGCGCGTTGTCAGCCAGTGCGGCCATCAGAAATACCCTTCTCGCTTCTTCATTTCCATGGAGCCATCCTGATCGTGATCGATCACGCGGTTCTCGCGCTCCGAGCGCCGGAACGAAATCAGTTCCTCAATGATCTTGGGCACGGTATCGGCGTCGGATCGAATCGCGCCCGTACAGGGGCTGCAGCCGAGCGACCGCATCCGGCAGCGCACCCATTGCGGCTTCTCGCCTGGCAGCATAGGGATGAACGGCTGCTCTACTGGAATCAGCGTGTCGCCATGCACCAGCATTTGGCGATCTTTGGCGAAATACATGGGCACGATTGGAATCTTCTCGACATGGATGTATTGCCACACATCCATCTCCGTCCAGTTCGACAACGGAAACACGCGCAAGCTTTCGCCGGGATCGATCCGCGCGTTAAAAAGATTCCACAACTCCGGCCGCTGATTCTTGGGATCCCATTGCCCCTTGGCGTCGCGAAAGGAAAAGATGCGCTCCTTGGCCCGCGACTTTTCTTCGTCCCGCCGCGCCCCGCCAATCGCCGCATCGAACCCACCGGCGTTCAGGCCATCCAGCAGACCTTTCGTTTTTAGTAATCCGCAGCAGCGCTGCGTTCCCAGTCGGAATGGATTCGCGCCTTCCGCGATGGCCTGCTGATTGGTGTACACGATCAGCTTCGCGCCCACCTCGCGCGTGTAGCTATCCCGGAACTCGATCATCTCGCGAAATTTGTAGGTGGTATCGATGTGCAGCAGCGGGAAGGGAATCGCCCCTGGGTAAAAAGCTTTCTGGGCCAGCCTCAACAGCACCGAGGAATCCTTGCCGATCGAGTACAACATCACTGGGCGCTGAAACTCCGACGCCACTTCCCGGAGAATATGGATGCTTTCGGCTTCGAGCAGTTTAAGATGGCCGAGCTGGGACATCATCCGCAGATTACCACGTAATCTACTTAATGTCTATAGAGATTGGAGTGTTTAAGAAACAAGTCCTTCTTTCTTAAGATCTTCCAGTAACTCCCCCTGCGCGTTCCGTGGATATCCGAAATCCCAGAAAGGCTCGCCAGCCGAAGTTTCCCAGACGCGCTTCTCGCGATCCGTAAGCATGGCTTCAAATCTCCGATCCAGCTCCTGGACATCACCATCCAGACCCAGCATCGCTATGATCCCGCGCAGATCCAGATCGTTGCGATAGTCTTCCAAGCCCAATTTGTAACCATGCTCGACGGATTCGACGAACTTCCGCCAGCGATCGATCAAGCCGGCGCGCCCGGCCCGAACGACATGCTCCGGATATCCGTTCTGGCGCAGATAGGCGACCATCTGCTCGTCAGTCATACGCTCGCCTGGCTTGCCGGCGGAAGTAGCGCTCGCCGTCGTTGGGGATGAAGAACGTGCGGATGGTGCGGTCCGGATTATACGCGCCGAAATAGCCGTGAAGCCGGTCGAATCGGCTGAACTCACCGTTCGATCGCCTGGCTTCCAGAATCGGACCACCGGGAGGAGCATCCCGCAGTTCCTGCGCCAGCCGTAAATAGTCTTGCTCACTGATGTGGCCAAACTCGGAGCCATGCTTGCTGTAATGCTCGTCGAGTTGTGCCCGGCTGCGGAAACCCGGGCCGCCGGCCCATAGGAGAATCGCGATTAGAAGGCTAAGGATCAGTTTCCGCATGTTATTGGATCGCGATATTCACCATGTCGGTAAATCCGTTGGTGGTCTGAATGGCTAACGGGACAGCAGCGCTGGAATCCACGCTTAGTGGAATCGTGACGTTGATCTGATAAAGACCGGCATACCCGGGCGTCAATCCCTGGAAGAGAATGGCGGAGGTGTCGACGGCGGCTGCTCCAAAATAAATCGCTTGAACGGAATTACTGCGGCTAAGTCCGCTTGGGCCCTTACCGTCAGCGACGGGAGGCGACACGGCACCGAGGCCAGTCAAGTAAATCACGACCGTCTCGCCGCGCGATGCAGGACTCGAAGCCGACATCAGACTCCCATCAGCGTGTGTGATCGCTCCCGCGCCCAGACCATTCTGTGCGACCGCCGCAATGCCAGGGGCCGTGGCGGCGACCGGAACCGTGATCGTGTTCGATTGCGTGCCGTTGTTCGAGAGCAGGATCGCTGCCGAGGCGCCTGTCAAGGCGTAGGGCACGACCGCAAATACCTGCGTCGACGTGATCAAATACAGCGGGACGGGCGTATTGTTGATCATTAGCTGCACGCCGTTTAGATTGGTTGGAAACGGTACGGGCACCGCGCTGCGCGCCGGGAGTCCGGTGCCATAGATGGTGATAAATTCTCCGGGCGCGATCGGATTGCCGGCGGGCGCAAAGCTGAACACATTGAAAACGCCTTGCGGATTCAGAAACATTCCAGTGCCCGAAACCGGCGGAGCTTGCACTCCGAAAAACAACTCGTAACGCGTCGTGTCGGCGGTGGAAAGTCCGCTGCCCAGAAACAACTGACCATTGCTTGAAACCGCCATGAGGTTATCCAAGAGAGTCCCAGATCCGTTGGCGCCCACCGTGTACGGCGTCAACTCGGTCACATCCAGGGGACCGTTGTTGGTTCGAAGACGCCGGGACCAAGTCATATTGGCGGTGTCCACCGCTAGCGCCGATCCGGCAAAGTCGGAGTAGTTCTGCCCATCCACGCGGAGATCCGCGGCCCAAATGGGCGTTCCCAAGCTAAGACTCGTGCCGGACCGAATTCCGATCACGAGGCCCGGGCTCCCGGCCGCCGTTCCGCCTCCGAAAAAGAAACTGCCATCGTGAGCAGCGTAAATCGTCTTTGTGCCGCCTAGAAGCTGCTGCGTCGGGTCGGAGCCGGCCGGGACAGGAAAATTGACGGTGCCGCTGTTGTCCGAGCTCACCGCGTACGTCACGCCCGCGACCACCTGGGTGATCTGCGTGTCGCCCAGGTTCGTCGCCTCTCCGAGCACGCTGGGGCTCCCGAAACTGCCGCTTCCGTTCGCGGTCGCCTGAAAGAACGTTTCGCGCTCGAAGGCGAAGCTACCGTTCAAGAACTCCAGCGAAGCGATCCAATACGTCCCATTCAACACGCTCGTGTTGACAGGCGATGCCGGCGCGGGAACAGCCACAAAGATGCTGAAAACGTTGTTACCGGCTTCGGTGTTCGACCCGATCAGACCGCTAGTTCCGAGCCGGGCATTGATCGTCGCGCCGCTTCGTAGAGGATCTGTCATCGTGACTATACCGCTCGAATCCACTGAGTAGGTGCCGCCGGTAACGCCACCGTTGCCGTCAAAGGTCAGAGAACCATCGCCGCTGAGGATTGGTTGCGACGCGTCGGTGACCAGCAATAGCTCGTGGTAGAAGTACTTTCCCGTTAGCGATTTGTTGGAAGGAGTCTGCGCCGCAAGGGTAAGTGAAACCAGCACTGCCAGGCAGGTCAGCCGGAACGAAATCCCCATCCTGTCATTGTAAACACGACTTCCCGCCGGAGGACGCGTAATTGCTAATAGAGGCGCCCGTATGCTCAGTGCGCTTGTGGATGACTTTCGCTTCGGTATTCGCCAGTTACGAAAGAGCCCAGCCTTCACCCTGACCGCCGCCATCACCCTGGCGCTCGGAATTGGAGCTAACGCGACCATCTTCAGCTGGCTCAACTCTGTGATTCTGAATCCGCTTCCTGGCGTGGATGCGCGCAATCTGGTGTCGGTGCGCTGGCAAACCCCGGAGGGCCACGGAAGTAGTCTCTCCTGGCTGGATTACCTCGACATGCGCCGTCGGCTCCGGAGCGTGGAAAGCCTCACAGTGGGGACCATGGCGCCCCTTAGCTTGGGTGACCGCACGCAGCCGGAGCGCATCTGGGGGATGTTGGTGTCGTCGAACTATTTCCAGACGCTGAGGGTTCAACCGATCCGGGGCCGGGCGTTCCTGCCAGAGGAGGACGACAACCCCGGCGGGCATGCCGTGACGGTGATCAGCCACCAGCTTTGGCAGGGCCGGTTTGGCAGCAATCCGGCCATCATTGGGGGGATAATCCGATTAAACAACCGGGACTTCACCATTGTGGGGGTGACGCCCGAAGGCTTCCAAGGCTCGATTCTAGGCCTGACCTTCGAGCTCTACGTGCCGGTGAGCATGGCGGAAGCTATCACCGGCGAGACTGGCATCTTATCGAACCGCGACACGCACTGGTTGTTAGGTCACGCGCGTCTGAAACCGGGCACGGATCGCCGGCAGGCGGAAGCCGACCTCACCGCGATTTCGGCCGACTTGGCGCGAGAATTCTCACGGTCCGATCGATACCCACGCGCGGACATTATTCCAATATGGCGCGAGGGTGGCGGCGAGATGCTGGCGCCCGTGATCATGCTGCTGATGGCCGTAGTGGGTGTGGTGCTGTTGATTGCCTGCGCTAATGTGGCCAATCTGGTGCTGGCGCGCGCCGCGGGCCGCCGGCGCGAGATCGCGATCCGCCAGGCGTTGGGCGTTACACGCTCACGGCTGATCGGGCAACTGCTGGTGGAAAACGGGATGCTGACTTTGCTGGGAGCGGCGGGCGCTCTGCTGGTTCTGCCGGTAGCTGGCAGGCTCCTGATGACCTTTGCTCCAGTCAGCGATTTTCCGGTGTTGGTTCAGGTGCACGCGAATGCGAACGTGCTGCTGTTTACGCTCGGCGTTGCGGCGCTCGCGACACTTCTGTTCGGCCTGATGCCTGCCCTGCGTGCGTCACATCCCGATGTGGTCAGTGCGCTCAAGGATGATAGTGGTGGGTCAGCCAACCCGCGCAAGGCCTGGCTGCGAAATTCCCTTGTAGTAGCGCAGGTGGCGTTGTCGCTGGTGCTGTTAGTGAGTGCGGGTATCCTGCTCAAGAGCCTCAGCCGGGCGGTGGCAACTGATCCCGGGTTCGATCCGCGCAACGTTCTGGTGGCAGGCGTTGACCTGAGCGCCAGCGGCTACAACGATGTGCGCGGAAAGATCGCGCTACGGGACATCCTGGCCCGGATTTCCGCGCTGCCCGGGGTAACCGCCGTGAGCACGGTACAACATGTGCCTCTGGGGCTGGGGGGGTCGAATTCGACATCTGTGGAGGCCGAAGGATACATACCGTCTAAGAACGAAGAGATGTTCGCGTTGGTTCACACCATCGGACCGGATTATTTCCATACGATGAACACGCGCCTCGTAGACGGACGGGAGTTCACGCCTGCCGACAGTGAGTCCACCGAGCCGGTGGTTGTGATCAACGAAACCTTCGCCCGGCGATATTTTTCGAAGCTCGATCCGCGGGGCCGGCATGTGAAGGTGTTCGGCCAGATGAGGACCGTCGCGGGCGTAGTGCACGATTCGAAGGTGCAATCGCTGGATGAGAAGCCCAGGCCTTCGATCTATCTGCCGGTTCTGCAGCATTTCGAATCGGAATCGAACTTTCTGGTGCGCACCGTTGGCCAGCCGATGGCGATGGCGCGTGCCGTGGAGGACGCCATCCACGTGGTGAACCCGGCGCTGCCGGTCTATGGCAAACGATCGCTGGAGCAGTCGATCAGCGTCGCATATTTCGGCCAGCGCATGGGTGGATCGCTGCTGAGCGTGTTCGGCGCGCTGGCGCTGGCGTTGGCTGCTGTGGGGCTCTATGGCGTGCTCGCCTATACCGTGACGCAGCGCTCTCGCGAGGTCGGGATTCGTATGGCGCTGGGTGCGGCGCGCAGCGATGTGCTGCGGCTCATCCTCGGGCACGGGCTGCGGCTCGCCGGTATCGGTCTGGCAATCGGCCTGATTGTCTCCGTCGCTGTCACGCGCTTGATGCGCTCGCTGTTGTTTGGGGTTTCGCCGACGGATCCGGCGATCATTCTGGCTGTTTCAGCAGGGCTGGTTGTGGTGGCGCTGGCAGCGAGTTTTCTTCCTGCCTACCGGGCCACCAGAATCGACCCGATTCTAGCGATCCGGCACGATTGAGGGCTTCCGCTTCCTAACGGGCGCGGCTCAGTTACGATAGCAAGGGATGATGCGCATCAGCAAGATCGAAACTTTCATCGCCGGCAATCCCTGGAAGAACTGGCTATTCACCAAAGTCTGGACCGACGACGGGATCTACGGTGTGGGCGAAGGCACGCTCAACTACTTCGCCAAAACGGTCGAATCCGCCATCCGCGAGCTTGCGCCGCTGATCCTGGGCATGGATCCTTTCCAGATCGAAATCATTTCGCAGCGCCTCATTCGCGATCTGTACTCGGAAGGCGCGCAGATCCATATGTGCGCGGTGGCGGCCATCGAGATCGCCTGTTGCGACATCATCGGCAAGGTCACCAATCAGCCGCTCTACAAGCTCTGGGGCGGCCAGTGCCATGAAAAGCTGCGTGCCTATGCTAACGGTTGGTATCGCGGTCCACGGACGCCGGAGTCCTTCGCCCAAAAAGCGAAGACCGTCGCTCGCCGCGGCTATACCGCACTCAAGTTCGATCCTTTTGGAAGCGCTTGGCGAACGTTCTCGCGCCAGGATTTCGATCTCAGCCTGGACATCGTGCGTGCCGTGCGCGAAGCCGTCGGGGATTCCGTCGACCTGCTGATCGAAGGCCATTCGCGCTTCGATGTGTCCACCGCGGTGGAGGTGGCGCGCCGGCTAGAGCCCTTGCGCCCGGCCTGGTTCGAGGAGCCGGTGCCGCATACCAATATCGCGGCTATGGTAGAAGTAGCGCGGCGGAGTCCCGTGCCCATCGCCACCGGCGAAAGCTTCTCCACCAAGCAGCAGTTCGCGGAGTTGCTCAAGCATGAGGCCGTGAGCATCCTGCAGCCTGAGCCGCTCAACTTAGGCGGACTCTTCGCCACCCGCAAGATCGCCGACATGGTGGACGCGCACTACGGCGTACTGGCGCCGCACAGCGCGCAAGGCCCGGTCTGCTCGGCGGCCTGCGTCCAGCTAAACGCCTCCATCCCGAACTTCTTCATCCACGAAATCTTCGACGAGTTCAATGAGCCGTGGGAAAAAGAGATCGTCATCCATCCGGTGGAAGTAGTGGACGGCTACATCGAGATCTCCGACCGGGCGGGCCTCGGCATCGATCTGAATATCGAGGAGATCGCCAGGCATCCTTACCAGCAGGAAAATTCCTTGCCGTTGTTTCAAGCTGGTTGGGAAAGGCGAAGAAGCGCGTCCGAGCCGGGCGCGTGAGCGAGCGATTTTGTTACGGCACCGCCCACTTGCGCTTGATCGGCAGCCGGAAGCGATGCAAAACCGCTTCCACATCCTGTTCACTCAGCCGCGACGCGTCGTACTCCACGGCCAGCTTATCCAGCGATGGCGTCGGCTGCACGCGCAAAATGCCGTACCAACTATGTACGTCGGCGACACCGCTCGCGTCCTCATCCGTCAATGGACGGACGAGATCGTATTCCAATTGAATTTTTGTCATCCCCGATTTATCCGACCCCTCAGGATATCACTGCCGCTCTCGACCCAGCTTCCATTGGATCTGGCGGAACATGCCCAGCCAAACCTCCGCATCGTGCGCGGGAAGATCGAGTCGCCGGATCAAGCGGCGAATCTTAGCCTCCGTGCTGTTGGCGTGGACATATCCGGATTGCTCCAAAACTTCGGTGAGCAGGCGCGTGATCCGGTCCAGATCTTGCGCAGCGGCACGCTTTCGTTTTTCCGGCTTCGGGGCGGCGGCCTTCCGTGTCAGCTCGTACAGGCACACCGCCACGGCTTGGCCGAGATTCATCGAACCTTCGGTTCCGATGCGCAGCAGCCAATGGCAATAGCTCAGATCGTCGTTTGACAGCCCGAACTTCTCGGATCCAAACAACAGCGCCGCCGGCGCCGACGCGAGCCGCTTACGAATCACGCGCCCGCCGTATTCGAGCGTTCGCAGGGGATGCTGCAGCTCGCGATGGCCGAGCGACGTGGTCCCGACCACCAGGCCGCAGTCGGCAATGGCCTCCGCCGTTGTGTCGTATTCTTTGGCGTTCTTCAGGATTTCTGCGGCTCGCACGGCCGACCGCGCCTCTTGATAGGCCACGTGGTAAGGATTCACCAGCCGCAGATGCGGGAAGCCGAAGTTATTCATGGCCCGCGCCGCCGCCCCGATGTTCAGCGGATTGCGGGTGCCGATCAGGACGACGCGCAGGTTGTCGGTAGGCGAGCCGATTTCTTACTGCTCCAGGTACGTGTACCCGTTCAAGCCGTCTTCATAGAACCGCAGCAGCCGCCCGGATTCCTCGTACCCGATCTTGCCTTCCCGAAGCGCGATCTCGACGTCCCGGCGGAATTCCTCGAGCAGGGCTTTGGAGTTGAACTGAACATAGTCCAGAACCTCCCGCACGGTGTCGCCCCGGATCACCGTATCGAGCAGCACATCGCCGTTGTCGCCCAGGCTGACGTGCACCGCGTTGGTGTCGCCGAACAGATTGTGCAGGTCGCCCAGGATCTCCTGGTAAGCCCCGACCAAGAAAGCGCCCAGAACGTACGGCTCGCCATTGAACGGATGCAATGGCAGCGTTCGTTTCACGTCACGCCGGTCGATAAATTGGTCGATTTTGCCGTCGGAATCGCACGAAATGTCGCCCAAAACGCCGCTTCTGGAGGGTATTTCGTTCAACCGGTGAATGGGCATGATGGGGAAAAGCTGCTTCACGGCCCAACTGTCGGGCATGCTCTGGAACAACGAGAAATTGCAGAAATAGGTGTCCGCCAGCATGCCATCCAGCCCTTCCAGGTCCTCTGGAAAAAACTCCAGTTCCTTGGCCATGCGGTGGACGCGCCGGCATATGGTCCAGTACAGTTTTTCCGCTTGGCTGCGCTGGGCCAGCGGCAGGTAGCCCAAGCTGAAAAGGTTTAAGGCCGAGTCCAGCGCTGTCTGGGCATCGTGAAAACTCTCCAGCAGGTTCTTCGAGCTGAGCGATCGGTAGGTCTCCTGCAAATCGATCAGAGGCTGCTCGGCATCCTGCGGTACGGGCTCGAACGAATCGTCCCCGAATCCTGTGACGCCCATGACGTTGAACACCAGAACGCTATGATACGCGGCGATGGCGCGGCCGCTTTCCGACACAATGGTCGGATGCGGGACTTCAGCCTCATCGCAAACGTTCTGAATGTGATAAACCACGTCGTTGGCATATTCCTGCAGCGTGTAGTTGACGCTCGATTCGAAATCGGTTTGCGATCCGTCGTAATCGATGCCCAGGCCGCCGCCGACATCCAGGTATTTCAGCCCAGCGCCGGCGCGCTTGAGTTCGACGTAGATGCGGGCGGCTTCAATCACCGCAGCTTTGATCTGACGAATATTCGTGATCTGGCTGCCCAGGTGGAAGTGCAGCAGTTCTAGCGAACCCTCCAGGCCCTCGGCTTTCAACAGATCCAGCGCCTGCAGCGCCTCGCTCACCGTTAGACCGAATTTGGAGCGATAACCGCCCGAAGACTTCCAGCGGCCCGATCCTCTAGCAGCGAGCTTCACGCGCAGCCCAATGGTCGGATCCACACCGACGCGCCGCGAGTGCTTAACGATCAGATCCAGCTCGCTATATTTTTCCACCACGGGAATGATCTGCCGGCCGATTTTCTTGGCCAGCATCACCATCTCGATGTACTCGTCATCCTTGAAGCCGTTGCAGATGATGGGTGTCTCGTTATCGGCCACCGCCAACACAGCCAGTAGCTCGGGCTTCGAGCCCGCCTCTAATCCAAAGTGATACGGCCGGCCGAACTTGAAAACCTCCTCCACCACTTGCCGCTGCTGATTAACTTTGATCGGGTAGACGCAGCAATAGGTTCCCTTGTAGCCGTGCTCGCCGATCGAATTGGCAAAGGCTTGGTGCATCTCTCCCAGGCGATGCTTCAGAATTTCGGCGAACCGGACCAGAATGGGCAGCGAGATGCCGCGCAGCTCCAGCTTTTCCACCAACTCTCGAAGGTCGATGCCGCGCGTGGCGTCCTTGGTCGGATGGACCCACAGGTGCCCATTTGCGCCCACCGAGAAATAACCTTTGCCCCAACTGGCGACGTCGTAGAGTTCGCCAGCGTCCGCAATGTTCCATCTCTCGGTCGGCTCCCAAACAGCAGCTTCACCCAGTTTCAATTCGTGGTCACCTCCAGGTGTAGAGACACCAAGTCCCAGTTTCCTCGGAAATGCCTGGAAGGGCAAGCATTTTTTCGTTACAAAGCTTGCCGCGCAGCTAAAATGTCACCATGATCCTCCGAGGCAAGACCGCCTTAGTCACGGGCGCCGCGAAAGGGGTCGGTCGCGGGATCGCACTCGAGCTGGCTAAGGAAGGCTGCGATGTCGCGATCAACGACTATGCCGATTCCGCGGGAGCCGAGGCTACCGCAGCGGAAATCCGGGGCCTCGGACGCCAGGCATTCGCCGTTATGGCCGATGTCGGCGCTGCCTCGGAAGTCGATCGCATGTTCGAAACCATACTGGAACAATTCCTACGTCTCGACATCCTGGTGAACAATGCCGGCATTCAAACCTGGAAAGCGCTGCTCGATCTCGAAGAGCGCGAGTGGGACCGGGTGATCGCCACCAACCTGAAGGGCTGCTTCCTGTGCACCCAGCGTGCAGCACGTCTTATGCAGGCCGCAGGCGGCGGCCGCATCGTCAATATCGGATCGGGCTCGAACAAGGTCGCTTTCCCGAAATTGGTCGACTACACGGCCAGCCGTGGGGGCATCGAGATGTTCACCAAAGTGTCGGCGGTCGAGCTGGGGCCGTACCAGATCACGGTGAACTGCGTGGCGCCGGGCGCGATTGAAACCGAGCGCACCCAGGCCGAGGTACAGGATTTCGCAGGAACCTGGGCCAAACTGACGCCGCTGGGCCGGATTGGAACTCCTCTCGACGTCGGCCGCGCTGTGGTCTTCTTTGCCTCCGAATCGAGCGCTTTTATTACCGGCCAGACGCTCTGGGTAGACGGCGGCCTGTTCTCGAAGCCGGCTTGGCCGTATTAGGCCGTATTAGAATGACGATCGAGTCATGACGCTGCTGCAAGATCTCACCCACGCCGGCCGAGCGCTCGCTAAGAACCCAGGCTTCGCTACCGTCGCTATTCTCACTTTGGCCCTCGGGATCGGAGCCAATACGGCCATTTTCAGCATCATCAATGGCGTTCTGCTGTCTCCGCTGCCTTATCCCGATCCCGATCGAATCGTCGCGGTATCCACTTTCTTCAAGCAAACCGGCTCAATCACGCCCCGGCTGACCGGCGGCGACCTGGTAGACATTCGCGCGGATGGCCAGATCTTCGATGCTTTGAGCTATTACGTCGGCGGCGAGATGGGCGTTCAGCTACCGGGCCGCGCGGAGTTCACTGGCGCATATCGGGTCAATCCCGATTTCTTCCATATCTTCGGCGCTCGTCCGGCTTACGGACGAGTGTTCGAAAACGGCGACCAAGACCGTGCCGCCGTGATCGGCCTGCGTTCGCCGAGCGCAATTTCGGAACCGGGCCGGCGGCCCTCGGGCGCGCCGTGCGAATCGAGAATCGTTCCTACGATATCGTCGGTGTTCTTCCGGCGGGCTTTCAATTTCCCGCCGAAACCCAAGTTTGGGTGCCTGCGCCGGTGACGCCCGACAATCTGAATCGCACGGCTTACAACTATCGAACGGTGGCCCGGCTCAAATCGGGAGTCACTCTCGAAACCGCTAAGGCCCACTTGGAGACGATTGCGGCGCGGCTGGCGAGCAGCGACGCCGGACACCAATCGCAACAAGTACTTTCGTCGCGATCCCGCTGCGGGACCAGCTCGTCGGGCCGGTGCGCACCACGCTGTACCTGCTGATGGGCGCCGTCGCGCTGGTCCTGCTGATCGCTTGCACCAACGTAGCGGATTTGATGCTGGCGCGCGCCACGGCGCGATCGCGCGAAATAGCGGTGCGAGCAGCCCTGGGGGCCGGGCGTTGGCATATCGTTCGTCCTCTTTTGGTGGAGAGCGCGGTTCTGGCGCTCGCGGGGGGCGCTCTAGGACTCCTGCTCGCGAATATCGGAACAGATTTGGTGGTTCGCGTTTCATCCGAGCGCATTCCGCTGCCGCGCTTGAACGATATCCATATCGACCGTCTGGTCCTGATCTTCGCTACCGCGATCTCGCTCGCCAGCAGTCTGATCTTCGGACTCGTTCCGGCCTGGCAAGCTACCCGCGTCGACCTTCAAGACGCTCTCAAGCAAGGAGGCGCGCGGGGGCTTCTGGGAGGCCGGTCTCCTCAACTGCGGAATGGGCTGGTGATCGCCCAGATCGCGCTCTCTTTCGTGCTGGCAATCGGCGCGGGCCTCCTGATGCGGAGCTTGGTGGCGCTGAACAACGCCCAACTGGGCTTCCGTACCGATGGCGTCCTGGTGATGTACGCGCACGCGCCCGCCGGGACACTGGATGAGCAGCTCGGCGTCGGCCGGCTCTTTGAGCGCTTATTCGGCGAGCTGGCCGGGCTTCCGGGAGTGAAGTCGGTAGCCGGCGCGATGGGGCTCCCCACGGGACAATACGGGTCAAATGGGTATTACGCGGTCGAAGGCAAGCACATTTTTGCTCCCGGCCAGCGCCTTCCCCACGCAGGTTTCGAACTCGCCAGTCCGGGCTATTTCGCGACCATGGGAATCCCTCTGTTGCAAGGCCGCGAGTTCTCGAGCCGCGACGAATACAATGCAAATTTCGTCGCCATCATCAGCGAGGCCCTGGCTCGCGAAACCTTTCCCAACGAGGATCCGCTCGGCAAACGCGTCCAGTGCGGCCTGGATTCCCCGAACTGGATGACCATCGTCGGCGTCGTCGGAGATGTGCGTCAGGACTCCCCTGCCTCGGCGCCGGCTCCTCAGCTTTATATGCCACTCCAGCAGCATCCCTACCATGCCAATGAGCTGCAGGTAGTGGTGCGGACCGCCGTTGAGCCCGGATCCTTGATCAACGCGGTCCGGCAGAAGGTGCGCGCCCTGAACCCCGAGATCGCGATGAAGTTCACGACTCTGGACGCCATGGTGGCCGATTCGATCGCCCGCCCGCGCTTCCGGATGCTTCTGATCAGCGCCTTTGCTGGGCTCGCGCTGCTATTGGTGATGGCGGGCGTTTACGGCGTGATGAGCTACGTGACCACCCAGCGAACATCGGAATTCGGACTACGGGCGGCCTTGGGCGCCGCGCCTGGCGATCTGGTCAGCCTGGTCCTGAAGAGCGCCATCCAGCTTGCCGCCGTCGGGCTGGCAATCGGGATCTTGCTGTCGCTAGCCGCAGGTCGAGCGATGGCGAGCATGCTGTTTGGGCTGAAACCGGCCGACATCCTTACATATTTGGCGGTTCTTTGCGCGGTCACTCCGGTAGTCCTTCTGGCTGCTGCCGTGCCGGCTTGGCGTGCGGCCCGCATCGATCCGCTGACGGCGCTACGGGAAGAGTAGCGTTTGGACCCCCTGACAAGGCAGCAATTAATCGATGCGACGGAGGCCTTTCATGAGGAAAACAACTGGGCCGCGGTTGAAGCTTTGTGGCGGCCATACGTTGAACAAGGTGATTTGGAAGCACAATTTCGGCTGGCCTACTATTACCTGTTCTATAGCTTCGACGAGGAAACCAAAACTCGCGCCGAGATGGTGGACCTCTTGCGAACCGCAGCCGATCGAGGTCACCCTGATGCGGTGTACTTTCTGAGTCACCTATCCGCTGAAGGGCCACGAGCGCGATGCGCTACTGCTAAAAGCAGGCGAACTCGGCAGCTTATATGCTCAGCGCGACTTGGGTGCTCTATATGCCACGGGCGATTGGACCGGTCCGAAGGACTCGGTCCAATCCGTCCAGTGGTACCGTCGAGCGGCTGAACGCGGCCACAGTGACGCGCAATACAATCTCGGATTCATGTATCTGCTTGGGGAGGGCATGCAAGGCGATCCCGAGGAAGGTTTGCGATGGCTCCGTCTCGCCGCTGCGCAAGGAGAGGGCGCGGCGATGCGCCTGATGGCGGATCTTTACCGCAACGGCTACCACGGAGTGCCAGTCGATCCTTTGCAAGCGGCGGAATGGGACCGGCGATACCACGAATGTGAAGCACGAAAAGCGCCCCTTATAATCCCATGGGGATACTTGACAACAACACACTAAAATTTAATAATGGTCTTAGGCTAATATATAAACCCGGAAATCTCACTCCGGAGGATTGAGGAAAAATGAGCAAAATCATAGGCATAGACTTGGGCACGACGAACTCAGTTGTCTCCGTTATGGAGGGTGGACAGGCGGTTGTGATCCCCAACCAGGAGGGTGGCCGGACCACGCCATCGGTCGTAGGCTTTACCAAGAGCGGCGAGCGTCTGGTAGGGCAAGTGGCTAAGCGGCAATCAGTTACCAACCCCGAAAACACGGTGTATTCAATCAAGCGCTTCATGGGGCGGAAATTTAGCGAGGTGTCCCAGGAGATGAAGCTTGTTCCTTACAAAGTGGTAGCTGGCGAGAACTCAGACGCGCGCGTTGAGATCAACGGCAAGAAATACTCGCCCCCCGAGATCTCCGCCATGATTCTGAACAAGTTGAAGGAAGCAGCCGAAGCCTATCTGGGTGAAAAGGTCACGAAAGCCGTGATCACCGTGCCGGCCTATTTCAACGACTCGCAGCGCCAGGCGACCAAAGACGCCGGCCAGATCGCCGGTTTGGAAGTCATGCGCATCATCAATGAGCCGACGGCGGCGGCGCTGGCCTATGGGCTCGACAAGAAGAAGAACGAAACTATCGCGGTTTATGACTTCGGCGGAGGCACGTTCGACATCTCGATTCTGGAGGTGGGTGACGGCGTGGTGGAAGTAAAGTCCACCAATGGCGACACGCACTTAGGCGGCGACAACATCGACCAGCGGATCATCGACTGGCTCATCCAGGAGTTCAAGAAGGAAACCGGCGTCGACGTCTCCAAAGATCAGATGGCGTTGCAGCGGCTCAAGGAAGCGGCCGAGAAGGCCAAGATCGAGCTTTCGACCGTATTGGAAACTGAGATCAACCTGCCGTTCCTGACCGCCGACGCAAGCGGCCCGAAACACATGAACACCAAGCTGACGCGGGCGCGGCTGGAGCAGATGGTGGCCGACATTCTGGAGCGGGCCATCGGTCCTTGCAAACAGGCTATCGCGGACGCGGGAGTGACGCCACAGCAGATCGACGAAGTGGTGCTGGTGGGCGGCTCTACGCGTATGCCCAAAGTACAGCAACAGGTGCGCGATCTGTTCGGCAAGGAGCCCAACAAGAGCGTCAACCCGGACGAAGTGGTCGCCGTGGGCGCAGCGGTTCAAGGCGGCGTGCTGGGCGGCGAGGTGAAAGACGTTCTTCTGCTGGACGTCACGCCGCTGTCGCTCGGAATCGAGACGCTGGGCGGGGTATTTACCAGGCTGATCGAGCGCAACACTACCATCCCGACTCGCAAGAGCGAAATCTTCTCAACGGCCTCAGATAGCCAGACCTCAGTGGAGATCAAGGTCTATCAGGGCGAGCGCGCCATGGCGGCGGACAACAAGATGTTGGGCGTTTTCCAACTGGTTGGCATCCCTCCGGCTCCGCGCGGCATTCCGCAGGTGGAGGTGACTTTTGACATCGACGCCAACGGTATCCTGAACGTCACTGCCAAGGACAAGGCCACCAACAACGAGCAAAAGATCACCATCACCTCCTCTTCTGGCTTGAGTAAGGATGAAGTGGAGAAGATGGCGCGGGACGCCGAATCCCATGCCGGCGACGATCGCAAGAAGAAAGAAGAGATCGAGTCTCGCAACCGTGCCGATGCCATGGTTTACAACATCGAGAAGATGTTGAAGGAGCATCGCGACAAAGTCAACGCGTCCGACGCCAAAGCGGTAGAGGAAGCGCTCGAAGAGACCAAGAAGGCCATGTCCGAGGGTGGCATAGACCGCATCAATCAGGCCACCTCGAAGCTTGAAACCGCCAGCCACAAACTGGCCGAAGCGATGTACAAATCGGCTGGTCCAACAGGTGGTCAGCCTGGAGGTCAACCTGGAGATCAACCAGGAGGACAGCCGGGCGGTCCATCGGGCGACGGCCATGCGGCCGGTGGCGATGCCAAGCCCAAAGACAAAGACAACGTCGTCGACGCCGAGTTCGTGGACGTGGACGACAAGAAATAACTGACGGTTTTATATGCCCAGCACTTCCAAGCAAGATTTTTATGAAGTGCTGGGCGTGTCTCGCGACGCCAAGGCCGACGAGATCCGCAAGTCCTATCGCAAGCTGGCTCGCAAACATCATCCCGACCTGAATCCCGGTGACAAAGCCTCTGAGGAGCGTTTCAAGAAGGTTCAGGAAGCCTACGATGTCCTGAGCGATTCCAAGAAGCGCCAGGTCTATGATCAACACGGTTTTTATTCCGAAAACATTCCCCCGGGAGGCCCAAGTCCGGGCCAAGGCGGGGGAGCCTACGATCCCGGGATGGGGTTTGGCGGCTTCGATTTTTCGGAGTACGTGAATCAGACCGGCGGCGCGGACCGGGGTGCTGCCGGAGCCGGTCAATTCCGCGACATCTTCAGCCAGTTCTTCGGTGGGCGGGGAGGCGATAATCGCGCCGCTGCGGGTCCCGAAAAGGGCTCCGATCTCGAGTACGGCCTGAATATCGATTTCTGGGAATCCATCCGCGGCACTCAGGTGCGGCTCAACATCGTCCGCCAGGAAACTTGTGAAACCTGCGGCGGCTCGGGCTCGGTAGGCGGCGCCACCACCGTTTGTCCGGAATGTGATGGCACCGGAAACGTCACGCAGATGGCTGGCGCGATGAAATTCAGCCTGACGTGCCCACGCTGCGACGGCAAAGGCAGATTGAAGAATGTCTGCCCGACTTGTCATGGCGACGGGCGGCTGTCCAAGCAGGATATGGTCGAAGTGCGAATACCGCCGGGCGCCCTGTCCGGCTCGCGTCTGCGGGTCGCGGGGAAAGGCAACGCGGGCCGGAACACTGGCGCGTCCGGCGATCTGTATATCACCGTTCGGGTGACTCCGCATCCGTTCTTCGGGCGCGAAGGCGATGACATTCACATCCAAGTGCCGGTCACGGTTTCAGAAGCCGGATTAGGCGCCAAGATTGAAGTCCCCACCATCGACGGCCGGGCTCTTCTCAAAGTGCCGCAGGGTACGCAGAATGGACAGAAATTCCGTTTGCGCGAAAAAGGCGTGATGAACGCGCGTAAGGACAAGCGCGGCGATGAGATTGTGGAAGTCGTGATCCAGGCCCCCAAGGCTCAGGACGAGCGGACCAGGGAGCTGCTGCGTGAGCTATCGCAAGCGAATACGGAAGATCCTCGCAAGGAGATTTGGTCCAAGGTGTAAGACTACAAGGAATAAACCATGGCCAGAGCCAGATCCAAAGCCGCGTACATGATATCCGCTGTCGCGGAACAATATCAGATTCATCCCCAAACATTGCGATTGTACGAGCGAGAGGGGTTATTAGCGCCGTCGCGAAGCGAAGGAAATACGCGCTTGTACACCGACGATGATCTGGAACGGCTGGAAGTGATCTTGAAGCTAACACGCGAACTGGGAGTGAACCTGGCCGGCGTCGAGATCATCCTGAACATGCGCGAGAAGATGGCGGGCATGCAGCGGCAGATCGAGGAATTCGTCTACACCCTAAATCGTGAGCTCACGGTTCGAGCGAGGAAGTCGGCGGAAGCGCCCCAGCACTCGCTGATCCCCGTGATTCAGATGACGTCGCTGGCCAGCCGGGAAACGGAACGCAAGGCGGAAGCAAGAAAGCGCCGGGCAGATAGCAGGAAGCAGTAGGCAGAGAGCAGGAAGCAGTAGGCAGGGCGTTTTGTTAATGCGCTATCTCCAACAACATCCCCGTGGTGGCATCCACGAAGACGGAATAATCGCTGCTGCTCACCGATTCGCCCCAAATCACGCGCCAGCTCGGGTCGGGGAACCGCTTGTTCTGCTCCAGCAAATATGAGATGACCTTGTCCGGATTCTTCTTGATGTAATCCTTACTTTTTGCGGCGGCGGTGTCATACGCCTCGTCACTATCGATCTTGAGCGCGGCAGGCAAGAATGGCGCAGTCGTTCCCCGGCCTGGGGCGTAATCTTCCGCAATTCCGGCAAAGACTCCTTGGTGCAGATTGCCTTCCGCTTCCACCGCCGAATAGGTGTAGGTCCTGGATTTTCCGAGCGAAGACGAAACGAAGATGGCCTGCCAGCCTCCGGCCTTCCCCTTCTCGGGCTTAACTTGCGAGAGATTGATGCTTCGCAGCTCCAACGGCTGCGCATCCGCCGCCCAACCGCGGGCCTGTGGATACATCATCTGAAAGGCTTGTCGTCCAGTCAACGGCTCGGGAGGTTTCTCGGGCGCTTTGGTTGTTTCGGCTGGCTTAGGCGCCTCCGAACATGCGGAAAGCAGAAAGACCAGCGGCAGGAGCAATCGAGCCCACGCGAGCGTTGACATGCCTTCATTTTCCCACGGGCGCTCGCTAAGAGTCTCACAATGCTTGCGACTGGTAAGGATTATAATGTGTCAAGGCGGGGAGGTTTTTCATGACAACCCATGTTTTTCTGCGTTGCTCCCTCGGGCTGACGCTGAGTATCGGTCTGTTTGCGCAGACACGGCCATCCAGTCCCGGAGGCGCCGGTGGTATTCCGACGAATCCCAATCCGAATACTCCCACTCAGCCGGGAGTTGGGACCCAGCCGGGAAACAACCGAGGCGATTTCCCGACGCCGGATATGGTGCAGCGGCCGATGATACTGATGGGTAAGGTGGTGATGGAAGATGGAACGGCTCCCGGGGATTCGGTAACGATCCAGCTCGTCTGCAGCGGAGCGCCACGCTCGGTAGGCTTCACCGACTCGAAGGGTGGATTTAGCGTCGACCTCAGTAATCGTATGAACAACGCGGCGCTGCTGGATGCCAGCCAGCCGGTCAACGGAGGTGGCTTTGGCGCTCCCTACGGCGGTTCATCGACCGGGCGCATGGGATCACAAAGCGGTTCGAACGGTCTGGGTGAACGCGATCTCATGTCCTGTGAACTGCAGGCCGCTCTGGCCGGCTTTCGTTCCGAGCATATCAATTTGGCTACGCGCCGGTCCTTGGACAATCCCGATGTCGGAACGATCCTCCTGCACCGGATCGCAGGGGTGGAAGGACTGACCATAAGCGCCACCAGCGCTTTCGCTCCCAAAGACGCCAAGAAGGCGTTCGACAAGGCTCGCGACGCCGCCAGGAAACAGAAATGGGACGAGGCGGAAAAGGATTTCCAGAAAGCGGTTGATATTTATCCCAAGTATGCGGCGGCCTGGTACCAGCTCGGGCTGGTCCAGCAAGAAAAGAAAAACGAGGATGCAGCGCGCAACTCTTATGCCCAGGCACTGGCTGCGGATTCGAAGTTCGTCAGCCCCTATCAGGAGCTTGCGATGCTGGCCGCGCGTGAGCAGAAATGGCAGGAAGTGATCGATGACACCGATCGTCTGCTGCGGCTCAACGCCGTGGATTTTCCCCAGGCATGGCTTTTCAATTCACTGGCCAATTACTACCTGAAGAACCTGGATGCGGCGGAAAAAAGCGCACGCGAGGGAATCTCGCATGACGCCGCCCATCACTATGCCACGATGAATCACGTTCTCGGCGCGATCCTGGCGCAGAAGAAGGACTATGCCGGCGCCGCCGAACAGCTACGCGACTATATTCACTTCGCCCCCAATGCCACCGACATCGATCAGGTGAAGCAGCAGCTCTCGGAAGTGGAGAAGGTACTGGGGCCACAGGCGAAAAAGCAGGATGAGGAAAAGCAGTAGGCGGCAAGCTGCCATCTAAGTACCAAGTACCACCCAACCTGAAAGTACCGTTGTCCTAGTGTCCGGTAAAGTAAAAACTGATTACAGGACAATCATGGAGCGAGCCGACCTGGAGCAATGGAAGGGCAGAGAAGTTGCGCGTCTTCTTGCGCTGGTCGAAACTGAACGCCGCTACTATCAGGAGATCGTTGCTTCCGTGCCGGTGGGCCTTCTGGTGCTGTCGCCGGACCTGTCGATCGTTTCGGCCAACCGGGCCATCCGAAGGATCTTTGGGTTGCGCAGCGGCGATGCCTTGCGCGGCAGGCTGGACGCGCTGCTGCCGGGATGGGTGCTCGATCGGGTAACAGCGGTGCTTAAGACCGGTGTAGCGCAAACAAACGTTCTGGTTGAATCCGAAACGGACGAAAAGCGGCGTCTCCGGATCGCAATTCTTCCCATCCGGAGCTGGGATGACGAAGCCGCACAGGAAGCGCTCCTTAGCATCGAAGACCTCTCTGCCATCGAGCAGACTCCCCAACTGTCGCTGTCTCTGAGCGCGACACCTGCCCCTGCCGCTGTGCCCACCGCCGAGGTACCAGAACCAAAGCCCGCAACCGCGGATGCCCCTGGCGCTGAAATCCTCAACAATATGGACGTCGTCGCCTGGACACTGGATCTGCCGGGCAAGAACTTCGTTTTCGTCAGTCATTACGCCGAGCAGTTGCTGGGATACCCGGCGGAGCATTGGACCACGAACGCCTCGTTCTGGACGGATCGCGTGCATCCAGCGGACCGGGACTGGGTGGTGCAATCCTATCAACGCGCAATCGAGAGCGGAGCAGCGCACGCCTGTGAGTTTCGAGCGGTAGCCTCGGATGGACGCGTTGTGTGGCTGCGAGAAAGGGCCCGCGTAGTCGCCGATTCCCAGGGTCGTCCGAGCCGCCTGGTCGGCGTCACCATGGACGTCACCGAAAGGCGTCTGCTCGAAGAACAACTCACGCAGGCCGAGCGCGTGGAAGCCGTCTCCAAACTCGCCAGCCGCCTGGCGCATGACCTGAACAACATGCTCATGATCATGACCGGATACGGCGAGGAGTTGCTGAATGGCTTGCCGCAGGGCAGCTCACTGCGTGCCGATATTCAGGAGGTTCTAACCGCAACCGAACGCATGACGACGTTGACCAGCCAATTGCTTAGCTTTGCAAGGCGGCAGGCTGCTCCTGCCGGCACGGTTGAACTGGAAACGATGCTTGGCACGGTGCAGCAGTACCTACGAGTCCTGGTGGGAGAACAGACGGAGCTGGAGGTGAAGCTTTCGCCGGACTCGAACGTCGTCAAGGCCGATCCCAGCCAGTTGGAACAGATTATCGCTGCTATCGTGGAGCGTCTGCGACAGATCGTGCAAGGCAAAGGGAGGATTCGGATCGAAACCTCGCGGCTCGATATTCACGAAGATTTACGGCGTCCGGATGCTCCGCTTCAGCCCGGAGCCTATGGCGTGATCACGATCCGCGGCACGGGGCGGCCGTTTGAGGGCGACCTGAAATCCAGCTTGTTCGAATCAGTCTTGTCCGGCAAAGAGCCCACCGACGACGCCGGCAGCGCGGTGTCCCGAGCCTACGGAACCGTCCGCCAATGGGGCGGTGATATCGCGGTATCGAATGAGCCGTACGAAGGGCCGGTGGTTAGCCTGTTCCTGGCGCGCGTCGGTGAAACGATCGAGCGAGCAACTGAACAAAAGGTTGTCGAAGCCGCGCCGGCGGCGCCTGCTACTCATCTCGAGACCATCCTGGTGGTGGAGGACGAGGCCGGCATTCGCGCGCTGGTCCGCAAGATCCTGCGCAGGCAAGGCTACGAAGTACTCGAAGCGGCCAACGGAGACGAGGCGCTGGCTATTTGCCGCGAGCATTCCGGCCCGATCGAGTTACTTATCACCGATGTCATCATGCCGGAGGTGGGTGGCCGCGAGCTGGTGGACCGCTTCCATGAGCTGCGAGGGGCCGCGAAGGTGCTGTATGTCTCCGGCTACACCGATGATGCCACCATCTATTCGGGCAAGTTTCCACCGGGAACCGCATACCTACAGAAGCCGTTCACGCTGGGCGCGTTGCTGGACAAGGTGAAGGAAGTTCTGGGGAGTTCGTGACGAAGGTCTCGGACGTGGCGCAGGCCCTGGGCTGCGACGAGTTAGAATTTGCCGCATGGGCCGAACGACACGCTATTTGATAGCGCTAGCGGCCTGGATATTCGCCGGATTTCTGATTCTACCCGTCGGCCAATTGAAACTAATCGCCGGCGCCGATAGCAAGAGCAGTGTGGCATTACTCATCGGGGCCGCCATCATCCTCTTGTGGATAGCAGGAGCCTGGTTCGGATGCTACAAGCTGTTCGGTGGGGGATCACCGGAAATGTCAGGTGCAGGGGCTGCGGTGAAGGCCCTCGGTGGCATGGTTGCAGTGATGTTCCTGACGATCAATGCTTGCTACGTTGTTGCTCCTCTTCTCAAGCCGAAGCCGGACAAAGATTTTCTCTGGACGCACCTCGATCGCACCAATAGTTTTGCTGTCGGTACCTTCATAAGGACTAATCCCGGTGGCCCACATAATGAGGAAGCCAAGAAGCTTCTCAAGACTTTGGAGGCATCCGACTGGAACCGCATTCAAACCGAGACAAGTCTCCAACGCAAGGCAAGCGAATTGGATCTTTACCTTCGGATGGATTCGCAGGTATATCCCTTGCAACATGAGCGAGAGGCGAAGGATCTGCTCGACGACGTCGAGTGGCAGCAGGTCCTCAAGGCTGCCCCAGCCGCTCAAGGCGATCGTGCCCGCGCCTATCTCCTGCTGCACAGGGACGGCAAGCACTGCGTAGAAGCTACAAAGATGACTAAGGGATTTACACCGTAGCGTTCACGAGCCTATTTGGCATTAAACACTCGCCGCTCGGCCATTTCCCGCCCCACTTCCGCCAACACTTCCGCCGGAAGAACTCGGGCGGCGAGAGGAAACAGTTCCCGATCCTCAGTCGCAATGTGCCGCGCGTATATCCTCGACAGCCGTTCCAGCGCCCGCTTCATTTCGCGCAAATCCCGAGGATCCAATATTCCTGTATCGAGCCACTCCCGTGCGAAAGCATCCACCTTCTCGTGATCGCGATTCGCGGCCGCATGGTCGCTTTCAAGCACCGCCATGCAATCCAGCGCGGCTTGCCCACCTGGCGCGGCCCGCAGACGCGGGAACAACGAATCTTCTTCGTCGTCGGTGTGTTTCGGAGCCGCGTTTCGGAAATACTCCAGTGCATTCTCGAGCGCGTCGATTTCGGGCGGCACCATCGGCGCGCCGTCCGCGGTGTCGCAGACCTTAATGATCACAGCCAGAAACTGCTCGATCCGTCGATGACAGTCGCTCAACAATCCCAGCGGATTGTTGAAACCGGATTCCGGTTTCTGACCGATTTGAATAGGCATCTACCTTTATTCTAAAGCCCGGCCTGTCGCACACTGCTCCATTGAGTCCCAGGAATGAACATCGCGAGCGCCGGCTCCTCTTGCCAAGCGCTTGAATCCAATCAATGAACCGCTGGCAATCGATTTGCCTCTTGAGTCTGGTCGTTCAGGAGAACACCGATGCCAAGAGTGGAGCGCATGCGCGAAGTTTTAGCCAATCCGCTGACCCAGGCGTACGTCGACCGCAGATCCGGCGAAGGCTGGAAACCGGTTGTCGTAGTCTGGGAGCGACAGGTGGAAGGCGGCCAAACAGGAGCGGCCGACATAACAGAAGATCCGCCTTATGGCCTCAAAATCTCCGAGGACTGTTTGCAGCTCGAGCAAGACATTCAGGAAAAAGAGGCGCTCCTGGTGATGCTCGAAATGATCATCCAGGACAAACCGCTGTCGGAGATCGCCGAGTCCTTGAACCAGCGTGGCTTTCGCACGCGCCATAACAACAGGTGGACTCCGGGAACCGTCTTCGACATGCTGCCCCGCCTCATCGAGGTCGGCCCCCGCGTGTTCACCAGCGAAGAGTGGGTGGTTCGCCGAGGCCGCTTGATGAACGCCGTCTGATGTTCCCCCCGCTCGTAATGTGGCGCGCTAAAACCCACCCATCGCTCAGCTCCAGGTGCGTCAAAAGAATCAAATCTGCACGAATTGGGTTCTATCCCATTGAAAAGCATTGAACCGTTCGCCGGGTGGTTCGATTGCGAGTACCTCAGTGTCAGTCGTACTCCCCACGAGGGGGACGTCTCTTAAGGAGGTCCTCATATATGAAAGTTCGAGACGTAATGGTAAAGGACGCCAAGTTCTGCAGCCCCAAGCTCAATCTTGCGGCGGTCGCGGAAGTTCTCTGGAAGCAAGGCTGTGGCACACTTCCAGTGGTTGAAAATGGCCGGGTGCTCGGAATGATCACGGATCGCGATATTTGCATCGCCCTCGGAACCCGAAACGCCAAGGCAGCCGAGACGTTGGTGAAGGACGTCACTCTGCCAAAACTGTTCTACTGTGCCCCGGAAGACGACATTCACACTGCGCTGCATACCATGGCCGCGCAGAAAGTCCGGAGGCTCCCGGTCATCGATAGCAAAGGAGTCCTGGAAGGCATCCTGTGCCTGGATGACATCGTTTTGTTCGCTGAGGAAAAAGCCGGCGAATTGACCTACTTCGACGTGGTGGAAACGTTGAAGGCCATCTGCGAACACACGACCGCGCTCAAGGTCTTGGCCGTAGCGCGGTGATTCACGAGACCCCGAGGCTGCTTTTCGAGCTTCGGAGGTGCCGAGACGGCGCGCACGTTGACACCGTCGCGTAGCTTGACTGTGCGCGCCGCTTCCGTAGCCGATTTCAGTCACGGTTTCAGGCCGGCGTAAAATGCGGCCAGGCGCTCCCGATATTGAGGACCGGCAGTCTCGATGATGTCATTGTGCCCGGCGCCCTCAACTACCCAAAACGATTTCGGCGCTTGCGCGGCTGCATACAATTCTTGCCCGAGCCGCAATGGGATGATCTCGTCATGGTCGCCTTGCATGAACAGCTTCGGCTTCAGAATCCAGCGGATCTTTGGAACAGAATTGAGACTTCGAACCAGTAGCGGCCCGAGAACCGGCAGAACTATGCCCGCCACGTCGCTCCCGGAAGTGAACGGGGCTTCGAGAATCAACCCTGCGCAAGGACGACGGGCCGCCAAGTCGATTGCGACGGCTGTTCCGAGCGATTCGCCATGCAGGATAATCTGCTTCGGCCGATAACCTTGCCCGAGCAAATACGCGAGCGCCGTTTCGCTGTCGATGTAGAGCCCCTTCTCGGTCGGTCGGCCGCCGCTCTTTCCATAGCCGCGATAATCGAGGAATCAGAATCGAGGATCCGGCGGCGACGATCTCGCGAATGTGCGGAATCCGGTCTGTGACGTTGCCGGCGTTGCCGTGGAGGAAGAGCGTAACGAGACGCGTGTTTTCGCGGTGAACCCACCAGGCATGCAGCCGAACTCCATCCGGCGTGTTCAGCCAGACATCGCTCGCACCCACTTGCGACTGCAAATCCCAAAATCCTTGCGGATACCTGCTGGGATGGAAGGCGGCGCGATTCGCAACTAGAGATAGCACGCCGTACGCGCACGCAACCACGATCGGCCAAACGATGTAGCTGGGCACTCTCAGCACGACCAGTCCATCTTACCGCCCGTTGCGTGGCCGACCCCTCGATCGGTTCGCCGTGCTATCTTCAACTCTTTGCCTCCTCCACTGACAGGCGTACGTGTTCTGGACCTCAGCACCGTTGTAGCCGGGCCCACCGCCACTATGATCCTGGCTGACTTGGGCGCCGAGATCCTCAAGGTCGAGCGCATCGATGGTGGCGACGACGCTCGCGGCATGCCGCCCCATCGCGGCCCGTGGGGCTCTTATTTCATCCCCATCAATCGCGGCAAACGGTCCATTTCGCTCGATCTCAGAAATCCCGCCGGACGCGACGTAGTGCTCAAACTTGCGGAAAGCTGCGACGTCTGCGTCGAAAACTTTCGCGGCGGAAAAGCAGCCGAGCTGGGCCTCGACGAGCCGGCCATTCGCGCGCGTAAACCGGACATCATCTACGCTTCGCTCTCCGCTTATGGATCGCGCGGTCCCGACTATTCCAAGCCCGGCTACGACGCTATCCTGCAGGCGCGCAGCGGCATCATGAGCGTCACGGGCGTCAATGAGAACACGCCTATGCGCGCCGGCGTCTCTATCCTCGACATGGGCGCGGGCGTCTGGATGGCGCTCGGCATCGTGACCGCTCTGTTCGAGCGCCAGCGCTCCGGACGCGGCCAGCGCCTGGATGCCTCGTTGCTCCAGACCGGCGTGATGCTGATGTGCTATCACCTGCTGTATCGCCAGTTCACCGGCGTCAATCCGCGGCCGGAAGGCGCGCGCCACTCCTCGGTCGCGCCCTACGGAGCGTTCGCCACTTCCGACGGGGCCATTATGATCGGCACTTCCAATGACCGGCTGTTTCGCCGCCTGGCGATTGCGCTGGACCGTACCGACTGGCTCGATGAGCCGTGCTATTCCTCCAATGCCGAGCGCTGCCGCAATCGCGCCGGTTTGGAAGGCCAGATCGCAGATTTGTTGCGCGCCAAACCGACCGCGCACTGGGTCGAGCTCTTCAACGAAAACGACGTGCCCAACGACGCCGTCCAAAACGCCGAGCAGGTTTTGGATGACCCGCAACTGGCGGCTCTCGATGCGTTCGCCGAAGTCGAGCTTTGCGGGGAGGAGCCGGCCCTGCTTCCTCGCTTGCCGATCGCACTTTCGCTTACGCCCGCCGCTCCCGCCGGACCGCCGCCTGCGTTGGGGGAGCACAGCCGAGTCATTCTCCGCGAGGCCGGTTATCCGGACGCGGCCATTGATGAATTGATTCGCAGCGGGGCGTGTGGCGCGGAGGTCTAAGTGGGCTACGGCCGCTTTTTCGACGAGCTCGAAGCGGGCCAGCAGTTCCTCCACTGGCCCGGCCGCACTATCACCGAATTCGACGACACGCTCTTCAGCCTGATGAGCATGAACCAGCATCCGCTGCACATCGATGAGCACTACGCCGCCGGAACGCAGCACGGCCGTCGATTGGTGGAAGGCCCGCTGGTGATCAGCCTGGTGATCGGCATGAGCCAGGCCGACGTCGGCGGCCGCGCGCTCGAAACGCTCGAGTATTCCGACATTCGCCATCACGGACCGGTCTTCCACGGCGATACAATTTATGCCGAATCGACTATCGTGGCGAAAGAAGAGCTGCCGGATGGTCGCGGGGTAATCATCGTGGAAACGAGAGGCGTCAATCAACGCGGAGAGGTCGTGCTCACGCTGCGCCGCAAGATCGTCGTGCCGAAACGCCCGGAAGGAGAACCGCCGTGGCCAAACTGACCGCCGAGCAGGAGCTGATCGTCACCACCGTCCGGCAGTTCGTCGACAAGGAAGTGATGCCCGTTGCGTCGGCTCTGGAGCATCGCAACGAGTATCCGCACGCGTTGGTGGAACAGATGCGCAAGATCGGCCTCTTCGGATTGAACGTGGCCGAGGAGTATGGCGGCGCCGGCACCGATTTCACCACCTTCGCGATGATCTTCGAAGAGCTCGGCCGAGGTTGGCTGGGATTGGCGGGAGTGATCGGAACCCACTCGGTACTCTGCGACGTGCTCAATCGTTTCGGGACCAAGGAACAGAGACAACGATTCCTGCCCGGGCTCGCCACTGGCGAACGGCGCGGCGGCATCTGTCTATCGGAACCTAACGCGGGAACGGACCTGCAAAACATTACCACCATCGCGACTCGCCACGGTGACGGCTATCGCATCAATGGCTCCAAGATGTGGGTCACCAACGGGCGCTACGGCAACACGTTCCTGCTTCTCGCCAAGACCGACCCACAGGCCGAGCCGGCTCACAGCGGCATGAGTGCGTTCGTAATCGAAAAGGGCGCGCCCGGCCTGACCGTCAGCCGAGATATCGACAAGCTGGGGTACAAAAGCGTCGAGACCTGCGAGCTGCACTTCCAGGATTTCCCGGTGCCAGCCGCGAATCTGATCGGCTGCGTCGAGGGCCACGGCTTCAAGCAGGTCATGACTGGGCTGGAGGCCGAGCGTCTCAACGTCGCCGCCCGTGGCCTGGGTATCGCGCGCGCTGCTTTCGAAGAAGCCATTCGCTACGCCCAGCGGCGCACGACTTTCGGCAAACCGATTGCGGAACATCAGACTATTCAGATCAAGCTCGCCGATATGGCCACGCGCATCGAAGCCTCGCGCTTGCTGATCTATTCCGCCGCCGAGAAAAAGGATCGTGGCGAGCGCTGCGATCTCGAAGCCGGCATGGCCAAACTGTTCGCCACCGAGACCGCGGCCGAGGTATCGTTCGAAGCCATGCGAATCCTGGGCGGCAACGGCTACTCGAAAGATTTCCCGGTGGAGCGATATTATCGCGACGCTCCGCTGGTGGTCATCGGCGGCGGTACCAACGAACTGCAGCGCCTCATCATCGCGCGCAACTTGCTCAAGAAATACCGCGTATGACTTTCGGCCGCTATTACGACGAATTCCAGGTCGGCGCCATGTACCGCCACTGGCCCGGCCGCACCATCACCGATCATGACAACACCTGGTTCGCGCTGCTCTCCATGAACCAACACCCGCTCTTTATCGACGAGCATTACGCGCGGCGCCAGCCCCTGGGCCGCCGCCCGGTCATCGACACGCTGGTTTTTAGCCTGGCCGTCGGCATGAGTGTGGCCGACACCAGCGGCAAAACCATCGCCAATCTGGGATACGAAAGCGTCGTGTTCGAACGCCAGCTCTTTCCCGGCGATTCGCTCTATGCGGAATCGGAAGTGCTTGAAATGCGCGAGTCCGCCAGTAAGCCCGACCGCGGCATTGTCGCCATCGAAACCCGCGGCTTTAATCAAAACCGCGAGCGCGTCATCGTGCTCCGCCGCGCATTCCTCGCCCCGAAACGAGGCGCCGCATGAAGCACGAAACTCCCCACTACACCCGCGACCTGGTCGACTTTCTCGCGGCCCTAAACCCCACCTACCTGTCCGCCAGAGTTTTCGACCAAGGCCGCTATCTCTTGCTCGACTATCTCGGTGTCGCAATCCGCGGATCGTGCGCCGAATCCTCGGCTCCGGTCTACCGCATGATCGAGCGCATCGCAGCTCCCGGCAGCGCCACCGTCATCGGAAAAGGCATTCGCACTCTGCCCGCCTACGCCGCGCTCGCCAACGGGACAGCCGCCCATGCCATCGAACTCGACGACACCCACAACGCCGGCTCCATTCACCTGGGCGTCGTGATGTTCTCCACTGCCCTCGCGCTCGCAGAAACTCTGCCCGATCTCCCGCTAGACCAATTCTTCACCGCCGTCGCCGCCGGATACGAAGCCGCCGCCCGCATCGCCATGGCTGTTCAGCCCAAGGAGCACTATCTTCTCGGCTTCCATCCCACCGCGACCTGCGGAGTTTTTGGCGCAGCCGTCACCGCCTCCAAACTTCTCGGCCTCAGCGCTCACCAGATGCTCTCCGCCGTCGGGATCGCGGGCAGCATGGCCGCCGGATCGCTCGAATTTCTCGCCGATGGCGCGTGGACCAAGCGGCTTCATCCAGGGCTGGCCGCGCAGAACGGTATGCAGGCCGCCATGCTCGCGGCAGAAGGATTTCGTGGACCGGGCCGAATTCTTGAAGGCCGCGACGGATTTCTCCATGGCTACTCGCGCGACCCACTGCCGGATCTGCTGACCAGCGACCTCGGCCAATCTTTCGAAATCCTGCGCACCAGCGTCAAACCTCACGCCTGCTGCCGCTACATGCAAGGCCCCATCGACGCGATCCTGGCTCTCGTCCACGAGCACAACATCCGGCCCGCACAGGTCCGCCAGATCGAGGTCGCGGTTCTCGAAGCTGGATGGCCGTTGGTGGTTGAGCCTCGCGCTCAGAAATACAGACCACAATCGATCGTCGAAGCACAGTTTTCAATGCCCTACGGTGCTGCCGTCGCCGTGATCGATCGCGCAGCGGGGCTCGAACAATTCAGCCAGGCCAGGCTTCAGTCCGCCGACGTCCGCGGTTTCCTGGACAAAGTTGTCATGACCAAAAACCCTGACATCGAGAAAACTTTTCCCGAAGAATGGCCCGCCATCGCTATCATCCACCTCCTGGACGGCCGCACTCTCGAAGAAATGATCCGCCATCCCAAGGGCGATCCGAAAAACCCGCTGACTTGGCCGGAACTTATCGCGAAGTTCCGAGCGCTCGCCGGAGCCATCCTGCCGCCGGATCGCTGCGAAGAAATCGTCGCCCAGGTGTCGGCTGCTGATTCTCTGGCAGGCTTACCCGCTCTTTGTACGCTATGAAAACTGAATTCGACCCCGATTTCGGCTCCGCCCTCGCCGCCGCCGCGGCCATCCGTGACCGCAAGATTTCCGCCGTCGAGCTGACGCAGCACACCTTGCGCCGCATCGATGCCTTTCAACCCAAGCTCAACTCCTACGTGTATCAACTGCGCGATCAAGCGCTCGATGCAGCCAAGCAAGCCGACGCAGTCATCGCGCGCAATGCGCCAAGTGGCCCGCTGCATGGCGTCCCGATCAACGTCAAGGAAAGCTTCGGCGTGCGTGGCCAGCCCTGTACGTGGGGCGTTCCTGAGTTCAAGAATGCGGTTGCATCTGCCGATTCTGTCGCTGTGCGCCGCCTTCGTGATGCTGGCGCAATCCTGCTCGGCGCCACTAACGTCCCTAAATTTCTCATGGACGGCGAGTCCTTTAACGAAATTTATGGCGTCTCGAACAATCCCTGGGATCTCGCGCGAACACCCGGCGGATCATCGGGAGGTTCGGCCGCGTCGCTCGCCGCTGGAATGGCGTTCTTCAGCATCGGCTCCGACATCGGCGGCAGCATTCGAACGCCCGCGTCCTTCTGCGGAATCTACGGCCACAAGCCCACGCTCGACATTGTGAATGCTCTCGGTCATCTTCCCGGCGGACTGCGGGACAATCCGGGCTTTTCCACGCTGCTCGCAGTAGCTGGGCCCATGGCCCGAACGGCGGAAGATCTGGAAGCTGGGCTGCATATCCTGGCCGGCCCGGAGCCTCCCGACTCCAAAGCATTCCAATGGACCCTCCCCAAGCCGCGCCACCAGCGCCTGCGCGATTATCGCATCGGCTATTTGCTCGAAGACCCTGCCGTTCCGGTCTCCACTGAAACAAAATCCGTTCTCGAAGCGGCCGTCCGTGCCTGCGAGAAGGCAGGAGCTACAGTCAAGCAAGGTTGGCCCGATGGCTTTCAATTTCAGGAATTGCTCGATACGTACTTCTTCCTGCTCGGTGCCTTCGACTTCAGCGTCATGCCGCCGGAGCGCCAGCAGCGCGTGCGGCCGCATTTTGAAAAACGATCGGACAACCTCGCCAAAGGCGCGCTCAGCAGTTTCGCCGAATGGCAAAGAAAGAACCGCAAGCGCTTGGCTTACCGGGCACTCTGGGAAAAGTTCTTCGAATCCGTCGACGTATTTCTGCTCCCGACCGCATTCACCACGGCGTTTCCACATGACCAGACACCTGTCGATCAGCGCATGATCCCTATGCCCGAAGGTGGCTCGCAAAACTTCTGGAGCCTTCTTTCGTACATCACGCCCGCTACTTTGACCGGCTGTCCCGCCACCACCGCACCGGCCGGTCTCAGCAAAAGCGGATTGCCCGTCGGGCTCCAAATCATCGGTCCCTATCTGGAGGACGCAACGCCCATCGGCTTCGCGCAACTGCTGGCCAGTGAGATCGGCGGATTTCAGCCTCCTCCCGGCTACTCCAACGCCTGATTCCCGCGATATAATGAGTCCCATCTGGAGGTCCACGATGACAGCTAAGGTAGCTCTCTCGGCCGCAGGACTCACGCTATTCCTGGCCTCGCTGCCGGCCCTGGCGCATCACTCCTTCGCCGCCGAGTTCGACTCCGAAAAGCCCGTCGCAATGAAGGGCAAGTTCGTCAAGATGGACTGGGTCAATCCGCACTCCTGGATCTACATGGACGTCACCGGCCCCGACGGCAAAGTGGTGAGTTGGAAATGTGAAGCACTCCCGCCCAACGGCCTGTACCGGGGCGGCTGGCGCAAGGATTCGTTGAAACCAGGCGACGAGATCACCGTGGAAGGTTTCCTCGCCAAAGATGGCACTTCCACCATGTGGACCAGAACTGTGACGACCGCCGACGGCCGCAGGATGTTTGCCGGCAACGCCGACTCCCTTCCGCCGCCGCGCACCGCTCCTACTGATCAGCAGAAGCAATAATTCGGCTCGATGACTAAGCATCTGCTTCTGGCCGCATTCATCGCCGCGTTGCCCGTGGCCGCGCAATCCAGCTACAAAGCCCCGCGAACGTGGGGCGACAAGCCGGACCTCCAGGGAATCTGGCAAGCGCAAAACACGGCATCCTATGATCTCGAGGCCCACACCGCGTCCACTGGCGTTCCGGCGGGGCCCGGCGTAATCGTCGATCCGCCCGATGGCAAAATTCCGTACCAGCCCGCCGCGCTCGCGAAAAAGAAGCAGAATTTTCAGAACCGCGCTACCGCCGACCCGGTCGCCAAGTGCTTCATGCCCGGCGTTCCGCGCTTCACCTACATGCCCTTCCCCATCCAGATTTATCAGACTCCAAAATTCGCGATCATCACTTCCGAGTACATCCACAACGATCGCACCATCTATCTGGACGGGAGCAAGCATCTGGACGGAGTCGACTTCTATGACGGAGATTCGCGCGGCCACTGGGAAGGCGACACGTTAGTGGTCGACGTCGCGGATTTCAACGACGAGACCTGGTTCGATCGCGCCGGAAATTACCACAGCGATGCCTTGCACGTGGTGGAGCGCTATACCCGCACTGGTCCAGACACTCTCACATACGAAGCCACTATCGAGGATCCGAAGGTGTTCACCCGGCCCTGGAAGATCAGCATGCCGCTGGCACTCCACAAAGAGAAAAATTTCCGCCTGTTGGAATATGAGTGCCACGCGTATCTCGAAGACGCTGCCAAGGAGAATAAGTGAGATGAAAAAGCAACTCGCCGCCTCACTTTTCGTCATCGCCATCGCGCTTGCTCCCTCGCCTGCAGCCGGTCAAGGTCAGTACCTTCCTTACTACCAACCGCCCGTAGTTAAAGGCGGCCCCGTACCCCGGCTCCCCGACGGTCATCCGGACTTGCAGGGATACTACGGCCCGCGTTTCAACCAGTCGATTTACGACATCGAGGATCACCCTGTAGCGCGTGTAGGTGTCCCCGCCGGCAAGGGCGCCATTGTCGACCCGCCCGGTGGCAAAATCCCCTACCAGCCCGCGGCCGAGGCCAGAGCGAGGGATCTTGGAAAGAATCACGTGTACGACGAACCCGAGGCACATTGTTTTATGTCCGGTGTGCCGCATTCCGCCTACCAGCAATTCGGATTTCAGATCGTCCAGCCGCCAGGATACTTTCTGATCCTGTTCGAGTACGCGCATTCCTTCCGCTCCATCCCGACCGACAACCGGCCGCATATTCCAGCCGACATCAAGATGTTCATGGGTGATTCGGTGGGCCATTGGGAAGGCGACACGCTAGTGGTGGACACCAGCAATCAAAACGGCCGGACCTGGTTTGACATGGTGGGCAATTTCACCACGCCCAATATCCACGTGGTCGAGCGCATCACGCCGATTGACTCCAATGCCATCAACTACGAAGCCACGATCGAAGACTCCACTATCTATACTCGCCCCTGGAAGATCGCCGGCACCTGGCAGCGCCGCCCCGACGACAAAGAGTATCAGCAGATGGAATTCGCCTGCATCGAAGGTAACCAGGACCTGGAGCATTACGTCGAGGGCGTCGGCGGCTCCGCGAAAAAAGTCCGCTAGAGTAAGTAATACCCACCTCCTCTCGGCTGTGCCACACTGAACTTGAATGGCTTGGTTCACGCGAGAGAAGACGTCTCTGAAGACGGAAGAGGGCGAGCGCAAGGTCCGCACCGAAGGGTTATGGCTGAAGTGCGAGCACTGCGGCGAGATCATCTGGCGCAAGGCGCTGGAGGACAACCTGCAGGTTTGTCCGAAATGCGGGCATCACGACCGGATCAACGCGCGCACGCGCTTGATCATGCTCTTCGACGGCGGCCAGTTCGAAGAGTTCGATACACAACTGGTATCGTCCGACCCCCTGGAGTTCGTGGATTCGAGAACCTACAAGAAGCGCCTGGCGTCCAATCAACATCTAACCCACCTTCGCGATGCGATCATCTCGGCGGCTGGGAATCTGAACGGGCGACGGGTCCACATCTGCGCTCTGGACCTACGGTTTATCGGGGGCAGCATGGGGGCAGTGGTGGGCGAAGCGATCACGCGGGCCATCGAGCGGTCGCTGGAACGGAATGTTCCGCTGATCATTATTTCGGCGTCCGGAGGCGCGCGCATGCAGGAAGGCACCGTCAGCCTGATGCAGTTGGCCAAGATTTCGGCCGCTCTGATGCGTCTGGACGAAGCGAGGATTCCCTACATCAGCGTGATGACTGATCCGACCACCGGTGGCGTCACGGCCAGTTTCGCGATGCTGGGCGATCTCAACATTGCTGAACCGGGCGCGCTGATCGGTTTCGCGGGCCCGCGAGTGATTGAGCAGACTATCCGCCAGAAGCTGCCGGAAGGTTTTCAGACCAGCGAGTTTTTGTTGAAACATGGTTTTCTGGACGCGGTGGTGAAACGCGGAGAGTTGAAGGACTATCTCTCCAAGGCGCTGGATTTCTTTCTCATATGAGTTATCCGGAGCAATACAAGGCGGCGCTGCTGGAGGCGATCGAGCGCATCGATACGAGGCGGGTGGAGCAGGCCATCGAGTGGTTTCGCGAGGCGCGCGACGGCTCAAAGCATATCTTCGTTTGCGGGAACGGCGGCAGCGCTTCGACGGCCTCGCACTTCACCTGCGACATCGTGAAGGGCGCGAGCTACAATCGCGAGACGCGCTTCCGCATCATGGCATTGACCGATTCGCTGGCGACCCTAACCGCTTATTCCAACGACGTCGGCTACGACTGCGTTTTCGTCGAGCAATTGAAAAATTTCGCGCAGCCAGGCGACCTGGTGATGTGCATCAGCGGGTCGGGCAATTCGCCCAATGTAGTGCAGGCCATAGAATACGCTAATTCGATCGGCTGCAAGACGATCGCGCTGACCGGGCGCGATGGCGGCCGGCTAGGGCCGCTGGCTCAGCTCAATATCCAGGTGGCGGTGCCGCACATGGGCCGGATCGAAGATGCGCATATGGTGGTGTGCCATATGATCGCGTATCACTTCATGGACAGCTAAGCGCCTCGTGGCAGATTCATCGGTTTAACCAGATTGGACTTGATTGGACTGGATTCGATCGGCGAAACGTTTATAAGGGTCTATGTCGGAAAAGGCTTAACTCTTGGGCTTCTGTTTTTTTATCTTGTAGGTTCCAAACTTGGCCTTAGACTTGTTGATCTTGGCTTTCTTGACACCGTGGTTGGGTTTAGGATGCTTGTTGGGCGACTTGGCGTCGGCCAGTGGCGCCAGCAACGCGAGGGTAAGAGTAAAAAGAATCAGCTTTCTGACAAACATGGTTGGCTGCTCCTTATTATACTTCGGCCGCGAAGGCAAGGTTCTTTAGCACCTTAGAAAGTGATGGTGAGCTTCCCGACCCCATCGGCGTACTGCTCGCAAAGTTCGAAGGCCGCCTGAATTTCCGCCAGCGGACGCTCATGCGTCAGCATCGGCGCGAAGAGCTTGGAATGGGCCGCAAGCAAACGAAGTGCCGCCTCGGAATCGTGATTGGAGCGGCGCACGCTGTAGAAGCCCAATTCCTTGCGGCGCAAGATGTGGAGCGCCAGCCGGATGTAATCTTCCGAGGGGATGCCCGTCACCACCACGCGCCCGGCGTGGCGCGCGGCGTGTATGCATTGATTGATGCTGTCGGTTTTGCCCGCGCAGTCGATGGCAATGTCCACTCCGCGGTTGGCCGTATCGCGGAGAATCTCGCGCGCCGGGTCGGCAGCCACCGGATCGATCACCGCGTCGGCGCCGAGGGCCCGCGCCAAGTCGCGTCGGTGAGCGACAGGTTCGACAGACCAAACGCGCGTGACGCCCGAGAGCTTTAGCACCGCGATGGTCAGCAGACCGATGGGGCCCGCTCCGAAGACAACCGCCGTCTCGCCCGGTCGAGGCGCGGCGAATTGCATGGAGTGCACAACCACGGCCAGCGGCTCCGCCAGCGCGCCTTCCTGATCGCTCAGGTGGGCCGGGAGAGGCAGAAGATTGTGCGCGGGCAGGTTCACGAACTCGCGGAAGAAGCCCGGCTCATCGGGCTGGCTCAAAAAGCGCAGGTTGGCGCAGACGTTGTGATGGCCGGTCATGCAGAATTCACAGTGATAGCAGTACAGCGCGGGTTCCAGTACCGCGCGATCGCCCGTGGACCAGCCGGAGACGCCGGGGCCGATTTTGCGCACGACGCCGGCTGGCTCGTGACCAAGCACCATCGGATAAACGCAGCGCGCCTCGCCGATACCGCCATCGGAAAAGTAATGCAGGTCGGAGCCACAGATGCCGACGGCTTTCACGGCTACCTGAATCTGACCGGGAGCGGGATCAGGAATGTGCGGCGCGTCGGCGACACGAAACTGCCGGGGACTCGATAGTTCAGCGACCAACATTCGCGGGGATTGTGGCCGGGAGGCGGCTATTCTGGCTTCTTGAAGAGATTATCGAACGCGGCACGGGCATCGGTGGGATTCCGGGGCGCTTGCTGAACAGAGTTGTTGTGGTTGTTGTTGGATGGCGCGGCATCGCGGGCGACCGTGACGCGAGGCGAGAACAACTCACATTCGTTGGCTGCATCCTTCACCGCGATACGCAGGGGGATCGGCTTCAGGCACTGGAAGCGCGTGGAAGGCTCGAAATGCGCGCATTGCTTGCAGCAGTGGAGAGCAGCGCCGCATTTGGGACACTTGCCCTTCCAATCCACGTCGGATTGCAGAGCAGTGGAGCAGTTGAAACATCGGGCTGCCACTACGTTCTGCAGAAGGCGGGGGAGCCGCGGGCCGGTCACGTCGATGGGCGGACGCGGTCCAGAGGGCTTGGGTTTGTCTAGAGGCCGGCGGTCCCTGGATTCCCTGTCGGTATCCATATAGCCGCGTTGTTTATATTTACGGTCGTCGTCCATGTGTCGAGTCGACTCCTGGAATTCGGGGCTGTCGCAACACTGCCTACTCGGGCGGTGTCCAGCTTAGGTTCATACCTGGCCAATCTGTAGGATCAATCGGAGGATTGCTGCGGAGCCGGCGAGGCTACTCGGTGAAGCAAAATCCCGCTCACGCCTACCTCATATGTACCACGAAATGATCCCGGAAGCCACTATTATCTACGAGCTTCCACTACAGTTCGGTGAACTTCGGTAAATTTACTAGGCAAAACTTCAATTACTGGCGCTCCACTTCAAAAGCGCATTACAGGGCCGGGTCAAAGGGTCATCGTAATGATTAGGACTAATTCGAAGCGAGTACCCCAACCTTCCCGTCTGATGTGGTACGAATTCCTTGAGGAAAACATACGCGTCGCCTTGTTGTTCCACCGCCGGAAGGCTCATCACCTGGGTTTCTTCCAGATTGCCGTTGGCCCCTACGCGGCCGATCACGGCCTCCACTCGCACATCTTTCGGCGAGAGCCCAGCCAGGTTCACAACAGCGCGCATAGGAATGGGACGGCCCGTCAATACGGACACGTCGGGGGCGGGTCCGATCTCCAGGAAACTAACATTATCCCACACCTTCATCACCTGCTCGTTCCATTTCGACCGTCCACGGGCCGGCGCGAAACTATCGTTTGACATTTCCAAGAAAGCTTGGTGAGCCGGTTCGTAGAGTTGCGACATGTACTCGCCAACCATGCGAAGGGAGTTGAACTGAGGGCTGAGATGCATCAGCGATTGTTTTACCCGCCGCATCCAGTCTACCGGGACGCCTTCTTCGCGCTCCTGGTAGTACATCGGCACAATCTCGTTTTCCAATATGGAGTAGATGGCGCGAACGTGAACTTCGTCCTGGTCGTCCGAATAGGACTCGCGGTCGCCGATCGCCCAACCGCCTGAGATTTCATAGGCTTCGTCGAACCATCCGTCCAAAATACTCAGGTTGAGGATGCCATTGATACCGGCCTTCATGCCACTGGTGCCGCAGGCTTCCTCGCCCCGGCGGGGATTGTTGAGCCAGAGGTCGACGCCCTGGACCAGCTCGCGGGCCACTTCGATGCCGTAGTCCTCCACAAAGATGATGTGTTTGGAGATCTCCGGGGTGCGCGAAAGTTGCACGATTTCGCGGATCAGCGTTTTGCCGGGCAGATCTTTGGGGTGCGCCTTCCCGGCGATCACGATTTGGACCGGCCGTTCCTTGTTAGTAAGTAGGCGCTTGAGCCGCTCAACATCGCGGAACAGGAGCGTGGCGCGCTTGTAGGTTGCAAACCGGCGCGCGAAACCGATGGTTAAGGTATCGGGCTCGAGCACCTCCGAGAGCCGTCGCTGTTCGGCGGCAGAGGCTTTCCGGCCCATCGCGGCTGTAACGACCCGCTCGCGGACGAAAGCCACCAGGTTACGCTTTCGCCGGCGATGTGCTTCCCATAGCTCCTGGTTCGGAATATCGTCCACCAGATCCCAGATTCGGGGGTCGGAGTAACGCTCCCGCCAGTCCGGTTGAAGATACTGATCGTAGAGCAGCGCGAGGTCGCCGTTCAGCCAGGTAAATAGGTGTACGCCATTGGTGACCGAGGTAATGGGCACTTCCCAGACGGGCAGCTTCGGCCACAGCTCCTGCCACATTTCCTGTGAAACCTGGCGATGCAGGCAGCTCACAGCGTTGCGGAATGACGAGGTCTTGATAGCCGCGATGGCCATGGAGAACGGTTCCTGGTGGTTTTCTGAAAGGAACCTTCCCAAGGTAAGAAACTTATCGAAGGGAATCCCGCTCTCACGGCAATATTCGCCGAAGAATTCGTACAGCAGGCCAGGGTCGAAGAGGTCGATGCCGGCCGGGACCGAGGTATGCGTCGTGAAAACGTTGTTGGAACGGCAGGCTTCGAATGCCTCGTCAAAACCGAGACCTTGTTCTTCGATCAGAAGGCGCATCCGTTCGATGGCCAGGAACGCCGAGTGGCCTTCGTTCATGTGCCACACGGTGGGCTTCAAGCCGAGACGATGCAGCGCCCGCAGGCCGCCGATTCCCAGCACGATTTCCTGGCGGATGCGCGTGATTGTGTCGCCGCCGTACAACTGGGCGGTGATGTCGCGGTGCTCGGCGTGATCGTTTTCGGTAATGTTCGTATCCAGCAGATATAGCTTCACGCGGCCGACATTGATGCACCAAACTTTGATGAAGACAGTTCCGGTGGGCAACTTCACCTGGACCATCAGATCCCGATCCTGCTCATCGCGGACCGGACGGACCGGCAGGGTGTAGAAATCATTGACAGGGTTTCGCTCTTGCTGCCAACCATCGGGATTGAGCGACTGCTGCAGGTAGCCTTTTTGGTACAGCAGACCGACCGCGACCAGCGGAATGCCTCCGTCGCTGGCGGCCTTCAAATGATCGCCGGAGAGCACGCCCAGGCCGCCGCCGTAAATGGGCATGCATTCCACCATGCCGTACTCCATGGAAAAGTAAGCGATCAGCCTGCCCTCGCTGGGTTCGGAACGTTCAACGTAGGTGCTGAACCGCTCACAGGCGCGGCGGTAGGCGGCGAGAAACCTCGGATCGGCGGCAGCTCGCTCGAGCGTAGCCTGCGGGACGCGCCCTAACATGAGAACCGGATTGTGACCACAGTTCTTCCAGAGGGCTGGATCGAGCCGCCGGAACAACGAGCGGATGTTGTGATCCCAACTCCAAAGGATGTTGTAGGCGAGATCACTCATCCGAGAAAGAGCAGGCGGAAGCGCCGGGCGGACAAGGAACTCCTTAACCGGTTGAATCTGAAAGGGCATGAACTATTTCTGTGACAATCAAATATACCACTGGGAGGGGGGAAGCCCTACTTTACTGACGTTCTAAGGGTACTAGTCTAGCTCAAAATGAGTGGGTTACCGGTCATTAATTTCTCTTTAGGGTGGTCGCTACTGCAAGGAAATCACGACACCGGAAGGGGTCGTGACGCCGCCGACGCTGGCCTGGAGCGCAACATCACCTGTGCCCAGACCCGCTGGGATTGTCAAATTGAGCTGGTAGAGGCCGGCGCCCGACAAGCCCGCAAACCCGGTAGTCACGCTCACACTGTTGATTCGGAGCGTCAGCGGATTGGTGATGGGCGCGGCTGCGGAGAACGCCTGCCCGGCGGGCACTGGGGGATTTGTCGGCCCGAACCCGTTGCCAAAAAGCTCTACAACGTCGCCCGCCTTCGCGGCCACGGTTGAATAGCCGAGTGAAGTCCCCGTGGGCCCAATGATGTCGTAGCTGCCTCCGCCGTAGGTTCCTGAACCATCGGGCCTCAGGATGATCCCGGCCACATGGCTGGCGTCGAGCAAGAAGAACGAAGGGCCAAACTGCGCCAAAGTGACGGTGGATGTCGCACTCCCACTGGCGGTCATGACCACCACGGGTACCGCGCCAGTGGCTGCGTCATTCGGAACTTGCAAGTCAATCTGCCCCGGGCTGACAAACTTGAGATAGGCCGCCTTGCCGTCTATCGTCACGCTGGTACCGCCGAGGGATGTCGGAAAATCGCCCATCCAGGTTGCGATCGTGGTGGCCAGGTTCGTTCCGTAAATCGACACCCATTCGCCGGGCTGAACCATACCGGCCGAACTGGCGACAGGTACGATGCCACCCGAGGCGATGGCCGGCAGCGGCTCGCTGATCGCCAGGAGCTTCTGGCTCGCCAGATTGAGCAGATCCTGTGCCGACGTGGCGACGGTGATCCCTCCGCCCTCGACCACCTGTGCCGGAGCGTTGACTTTAGCCTGTGCGTACTGGATGTCCGGCGAGTAGATTTGCAGATAATTGAGCGGCGCGATGCCCAGGGTTCCACCGAACGATGAGGCGGCCGCCGTTCCGTTGAAGTAGACATTGAGTACGTTGTATTCCGCCTGTTCCGGCGGAATCAAGTCGATGGCCGGTACCTGACTCAGTTGCCTGTAGTTTGCCAGATCGGCTTGAGTGACGCCCGGTGCGAGACAAGCCTGCGGGATGCATGTCACCGGAATGCATCCTTGTACGAAACACGAGGGCGGAATGCTGCACGAGGCGGGCATATCCTTGGCGTTAGGCGGAAACGTGCTGGTGCATCCCTCCTGCAAGGCGAAATTCGCAAAAGAGGTGTTGAACTGCGACCCGCCCAGGATCTGAGCCGAAGGCGACGCCAACGGCGCGGTCCTCTGCGATAGTAGTTTCACACTGGCGACATCCAGGTTGATGCCAACACGCGAGGCTTCCATCCCGCTTTCCTGGGTGGCTTTTGCGTTTGCCCCGCCGGCGGTGGGATCCACGAAGTGGGACAGGATCGTTGTCTCGGCTGCGCAATCCATGTCAGGAGCGCTAGTACAGTCGTTGGCGAAGGCACTGGGGATCGAGAAGGCACCGCCGGCGAAATTGGGAAGGCCGTCGCCGGTGGTGGCGACCAGCGTTATGCCGCTGAAGACCTGCCCGTACATGTCGATCGCCGCATTCCACTCATCAATGAACGCCTGATCCGTCCTCTGATACGCTGCCATGCCGGCGTAGTGGAACGCCAGCAGTTGAAGCCACACTTGGTTCGGCGAAAGGCCTCCGAACTGGGATTGGGAGAGAGCAGTGCCATTCGGCAGAAGCATCTCGGCGGATGCGGCAGTAGGTCCCGCGACTGCGATGGAGACGAAGGCGGGGTTTGATCCATAGCGCGCGGCGAGCGCCGTCAGAAAGGTTCGCCAAGAGCTTTTATAAGTGGGGTCCCAAGGCAAGGGAAGCTCCATGCTGTCGCCACCTTCCACGAAAGCTTCGAAGGTCACTTTGCTACACGTAGTCAAAGGAACAGGAGTGGGGAATTGAAACAGCCCGTCGCAGGAAGGAAGCTGACTCAACATCCATTGGGGCGACTGAAACCCCGCACTCGCAATGAGCTGGATGGTCTTGGGAGTCTGAGCCGGATTTTGGGCGTCCCAGGCAGAAGCCTGATTGAAGGCATCGTCCACATAACTCCAATCGTAAGCATTGGCAGCGGCCGGAGGATTGGGGTTTAGAGTATCCCAGTGCACCTGGAGCGTCAGCCCGGATATCGCCGGGTTGTTCAGGAGATCCTGGTAAAGATTGTTGAAATAGGCGTTCAACGCGGCGGGCGTGATGGAGGGATTAGCTTTACGCTGCTGGTTGATGTTGTCCTCGACATTGACGACAGCGTAGATGCCTCGCGGCCTGCGTGGCGGCGCCAGTTGGGCCTGGGCGACGAGAACCGGAGCCAGCACAAGAAAACTCAGTGCGAGAACTGGCCTCGGCGAACAGCCCATCTTTGCCACCTCTCTACTTTATTACTTCACTGGCTTTATTACTTCACTGGGTGACGCTGATCGTCGCCGAATTGCTGGTCTCGCTGCCGATCGTAACCGTCAGAGGATAAGTACCAGTCGCCAAGCCAGATGGCACGACGATGTTCACCTGGACCAATCCCACGAAACCGGGAGCCAAGCCGGCGAAGGCCACCTGGGCGGTCGAGGAGCCGATGGTGGCACTGGATCCAGAGTTCAGATAGACCAGCGTACCGATGGGCGCAATCGCTCCATCCGCAACCGGCGGGCTGACGGTGCCGGAACCACTCAAGTAAGCGACAATCGTGCTCCCTACCTTAGCGGGATTAGTGGGAGAGTTGAGCGTGTAGTCCGAATTCTGAACGATCGCTTGGCCGGAACTCGTGGAGAAGAGGCCAGGCGCGGCACCAAGAACATTGACCGTTACGGCGTTGCTCGGGCCTCCATTGACCGCAACCGTAACCGTTGCAGGTCCTAATGCGGTCTCCCAGGGCACCTGAAAGTTCACCTGGGTCGGTGTAACGTAGAGAACCGGCGCGAGCTGCCCATTGACGCTCACCGAGACTGATTCAACACTCGTCGGCAGCGGGGTTTGGGCGCCGGCGTTCGTGAGAGCGAAGTTGCTTCCGAAAACCGTCGCCAAGGCGCCGGGCGAAATCCGGGGCGCGAAGCTGGCTGCGTTGACGACGCCATTCGTGGAAACGGTGGGAAGAGTGCCCTGCAGCTCTCGAACGACGGAATTGACAGTATCGGTGATATAGACGTTGCCGGATGAATCCACAGCCACGCCATGAGGGAAATGCAGGGCGGCTTGGGTGGCAGCGCCGCCGTCGCCGGAGAAGTAAAGGGTGCCGTTGCCCGCAATGGTGGTGATGATTCCAGATGGCGTCACCTTCCGGATGCGGCAATTGAAGGTGTCGGCGATGTAAACGTTGCCGCTCGAATCCACGGCCAGACCCATGGGATCGTACAAAGCCGCGTTTGGGCCGGGGCCATTATCACCGCTGAACTCGCCATAGCCGTTGCCGGCGATGGTGGTGTAGACTCCGGCATTCGTATACTTCACGATGCGCCTGCCCTGCGTGTCGGCAACATAGATATTGCCGGCCGAGTCGACCGCGACCGCGTCGGGCTGCGTGAAGCCCTCCGCATAGGTGACGATGTTGCCGCTGTAAACCTGACGAATCACATTGTTGCCGGTATCGGCGATGTAGACATTCCCGGCCGAATCCGCAATCACTCCGACGGGATTGCTTAACTGCGCGCCGGTAGCCAGGGCCATGTCTCCGGAGTATCCCAACGTATTGTTCCCCGCGAACGTTGTGATTGTTCCACTGGAAGAAACCATGCGTACTACGTTATTGGCGGAATCGGCGATATATAAATTGCCGGAGGAATCGAGCGCTACACCCGTCGGATTGTTAAGCTCGGCACTGGTGGCTGGTCCCTTGTCGCCCGTATATCCGGCCGTGCCGTTACCGGCGACCGTACTGATGACTCCGCCCGACACCTTTCGAACCCGATTGTTCAAACCGTCGGCGATGTAGAGATTGCCGGATTTATCTACTGCTATGCCAGTGGGATAGTTCAACTGCGATCCGACTGCACTGCCGCTGTCGCCCGCGAAGCCGGCGTTCCCGGCGGAACCTGCAATCGTGTTGATGGTGTATTGCTGCGAAAGCGCGCTCGCCGCGAAAACACTCCCGATGCACACACCTATGACCCAACGGCGAATTACCATGTGATGAAGAAACCCGTGTAAAAAAACTTAGTTGCGTTGCGAGGGTTACCTGAGCCCCCGGCGCCATGACAGTATTGCAAACTTTAGTATACGCGAAAGGGCTAAAATCAATACATGAATCCAGGCACCTCTCGTCGCACATTTCTAGGCGCTTCGGCCGCCGCGCTAGCCGCCTCACGGACTGGCTTTGGAGCCACCAACGAAGATCCACGCGAGTTCAAGCTGGGCATCGCCAGCTATTCGTTGCGCAAATTCTCTCGCGCGCAGGCCATTGCCATGCTCAAGCAGATGAATGTCAAATACGTCAACATCAAAGATGTTCATCTGGCGATGAACGCCTCGCCCGAGGAGATCCGGGCCGGCCGCAAGGAATTCGAGGATGCGGGATTTATCATCGAAGGCGGTGGCAATATCTCGTTTTCCAAAGATGACGAGCAGGACATTCGCAAGAACTTCGAATACGCGAAGCTGGCCGGGATGCCGATCATCGTGTGCGCGCCAACCCACGCGACGCTGCCCAAGATGGAGAAGTACGCCAAGGAATACAACATCAAGATCGCGGTCCACAATCATGGACCGGAAGACAAGCAGTTTCCGACTCCGCAGAGCGTGCTCGACGTGGTGAAGAACATGGACCCGCGCATGGGGCTGTGCATCGACTGCGGTCACACCTCACGGACCGGGGTGGATGTGGTGGAATCCATCCGGGTGGCCGGCCCACGGCTGCATAGCATGCACGTCAAGGACCTGGCCGATGCGAAGGTGAAGGAAAGCCAGTGCGACGTGGGTGACGGCGTGCTGCCGATCGTTGCCATCTTCAAGCAGCTACACCGGATGAATTACACCGGCGGCGTCATGCTGGAGTACGAGATCAACGAAAACGATCCGATGATGGGGATGCAGAAGAGCCTCGCGTACATGCGGGGAGTGATGGCGGGGCTGCGAGGTTAAGTCTTTCACAGGTCGGAGACCTGCGCCACTAGAGCGTCTTCTTAAGCAACGCAATCTGGCCGGCGTGATAAAGATTGTGCTGAATCACACCGTGCAGCATGAATTCGACCGAGTGGTTCTTTCCAGGTGCCTGATTCTCTAACGACGACCCAGGAAGGGAACAGACCGCAGCCCGCAGTTGGTTGTGCTCTTGCTCCAGAGCAGCCAGAGTTTGCCTCCAGGCATCTGTACTTCCGCCATCGACCAGCGGCCAGTCCTGTTGCGGGGTCAGCTTGGCTGGATCGCCCGCCAGCCGGCGGCGTGCGGCGGACATCCACACTCCAATGTGCATGGTCAATTCCCAGATGCTGTGAGCTCCCACAATCGGCCTGGCCAGGGCCTGCTCGACCGTGACGTCTCTCAGAAGTTCTTGGAGTGACGGACCGTGCCAGGCTTCTCCGGAGTAGGCGCGCTGCAATTGATCGGCGATGAATTCAGTCTGGTTCATTCTTCTCGGTAACCTCCTATTTACGGTTTACAGGTTACCACAGACTTCAAGACTCGTTCGACTGAAATATCATCCAAGTTTCCGCTCACCACGCGCACCCGGTCGCCGCGCGGCGCCCAGACGGCCGGATCGGTCGGCCCGAAAATGGCCACCACCGGAACACCGACCGCCGCGGCGAGATGCGTGATCCCGGAGTCATTCCCGATATAGAGGCGCGCGGTGGAGAGCCAGGAGGCCAACTCTTGGAGATTGTCGATGCGGACGGCTTCGTCGAGTTGTTCTTCCGGACCAGCGCACCAACGAACGGGCATATCCAACCGGAAAGCCAGCTCGCGGTAGCGCTCCAACGGCCAGTTCTTTCGCGGACTTCCCGAGAACGGATGGATGACCGCGAAATCACCCGCCGGAGCAGGCGGCCAAAGAATGCGTGGAACTGCAACGCCGCTGCATCCGGCTTGCTTCAAGAAAAAATCCGCGGCGTGGATACTTTCGCCAGCCGGAGGCAGCGCATCCAAGAATCGAATGGGCACACTGAACTGGCTCATCTGGGCGCGAAACTCCTCGCGGTTCGAACCGTACCAGGAGACGATCGAGTCAAACGAGCGCAATAGAGCTACGAGCTCCGGCGGCGGATACACGCCATCGAGGCCCATCCGATCAAGACCCGTGGAAGCGATGGACCTGACGCAATCGGCAAAGAGGACCAGCGGCGCGACTTCGGAACGCACCCAAACTTCGGTGTAATCCGACCGCAGGCACTCGAGCGCGGGCAACGACAGAATCGAATCGCCGATCGCGCCTGGTCGAATCAACAGCCGCCGCAAAGTGGAGCTACTTCACCGGAGCAGTGGTTTCAAACAGTGGGCCGTCCATATCCTGAATGCTCACATGAATGGCCTTTGCGGCTTCCAGATCATCTTTCTTGACCTCGAAGCGCGCGGCCAGCATGCGATCGACGGTGGCATGCGGCGCAACCTGGTCTTTGATCGTCAAGGAATCGTTGTATTGATCACCCAGGAAGCGGTTGTATTGGAACAACTGCTTGAGGTCGCCTTTCGCGACCACCAAACCGTCCACCATGCTCCCGTCTCTCTTCTCCAGCGTGACCTCCACCTGGCGAACCACAAACGCCAGATTGGACGGATTCTCCATGCGCAGGTCCATTACAGCGATGCTGTCATTGTCGCTCAGCGCTCCGGTTCGGACCTTGAGGACCTTGCCGTTGAGCACCAGATGCGAGCCTTTCGTGGAAGAAAGGATCATAGCCACCGCAATCGTGATGACCACCACACCGATGCCGAAAAATATTGCAAACTGTTTGCTCATCTGGACTGGCGCCCTAATCGGACTGGTGCGCTAATCTCCCAGCAGCTTGCCGAATCCTTGCAAGCTGATGACATTATCGCAGACGGCTTTAATCGCGGCGGTGATGGGAATTGCAAGCAGCAGGCCAACAGCGCCCCACAGAGTGCCCCAGAACATCAGCGCGATCGTCACCACCAGCGGATTTAGATGTACGCGTGACCCGACCACTTTGGGATAGAGCAGATTCAGCGCGGTCAGATGCAGGATCGCCACCACAACCGCGATCATGATGTAAATCGCCGGCTGCGTGTACGGAACGATCAAGCCCGCCAGCAGGGGCGGAAGAATCGCCAGCGGCAGCCCGACATATGGCACCAGGCTGAGAAAACCACTGAGCGGTCCCACCAGCGGCCAGTAAGGGAGACGTATGGCGATGAAGAAAAGCGAGCTGAGAGTGGAGAGCATGAGCCCGAGGATGAAGTTCCCGATCACATAGGCTCGCACCATGTCGGCGACACCTTCCCAGCTTTTTCCAACCACCTGCCGGCCGGCGCTGCTGAACAGATAAAGGAAGCTGCGGCGCATGTGGTCGCGCCAGCTCAACATGAAATAGACCAGGAATGGAACGAAGCTCGCCATGAGCAGCACGTCATAGAATGATCGGAGATAGCCGTACACATACGTCACCAGCGGCGTTGGCTCGGTATGAATACGCACTTCGGGAATGGGAGCCGGCGCCACCGGTTCCGGGGCTTGTTTCGATCCGCGCCGTCGCGCCGTTACAGGGGGGGCTCCCTGCGTTGGCTGAGTTTCCTGGAATCGTTTCGGGACCAGTATCTGGTAGGTCCGCTTTTCCACTTGATCCACTCGCGTGGCAACGTTATCCACCAAATCGTTCATGCGCTGACTATAGATGGGGAGTTCTTCGGCGAACCCGGACAATTCGGTGTACAAGCCCAGTCCCATGAAATACAGCAGAAGCAGCGTGATGCTGCAGACAATGAAACTGGCGACCGCTCGAGGCAGGCGCATCTTCACGAAAAAAGTGACCACGGGGTCGAGCAGGAATGCGATGGTGACTGCAATCACCATGGTGATGAAAAAAATGTGCCCGAAGTAGAGCAGCGCAATGCTGGCTGCCACCGCGAGTACCGTGACACTGGTCTGGCTTACTTTGCCTGTCGGCAATGGTGGCGTAATAGTTGACATCTGGGAGCCGGGCTTCTTCTATGATGAAATGAAATCGTAGGGCAGGGCAAACCGAGCCGTGACCGTAGGGAGCGGTTGCCCTCTCGAATTTTCATGATTCAAAGCAGGGTACTAGCGCTGGATCTCGGCAAAAAGCGGATTGGGCTGGCATTGAGCGACGAACTGGGCGTAACCGCTCAGGGCCTCGAAACGCTGCAGCGCACCAATATAAGAGAGGACCTGGCGCGGATCTCACAACTTGCCTCGGAGAAAAACGTCTCTCTCATATTGATGGGAAATCCACTGCATATGAGCGGCCGGGAAGGCCGGCAAGCTGAATACGCGCGCGACTTTGGCGAGCGCCTTCGGGCCGCCAGCGGTATTCCGGTGAAGTTTTGGGATGAGCGTCTGACCACGGTAGCGGCGCAACGCGTACTTCGGGAAAGCGGCATCAGCATTGAAAAGCGCGCCAAGGCGGTGGACCGGCTGGCGGCGGTGATTTTGCTAGAGAGCTATCTCGATTCCGGGCATCCATGAGGCATCGACGTTCGCACAAAGGTGGACACACGCGCAAAGGTGGACACTCGCGCAAAGGTGGAGTTGTTCTTCGGTTGCTCCTGGCGATCGTGCTGCTGATCGTTTTGGGCGCCGGAGCGGCTTATTTTTCGCTGACGCTTCCCTATCAGGGTTTCTCGAAACCGGTAATCCTCGATTTTCCGCGCGGCACCAGCACGTCCGAGATGGCGGCAGAGCTGGCACAATCCGGCGTGATTCGGTACCCCTGGCAGTTTCTGGCAGTGCGGGTACTGCGTCCGGACGCGCGGCTGCAGGCCGGGGAATACCAGTTTTCCGAACGGGCGGCCCCTTTCCGGGTGTACGCCCGAATTGCGCGCGGGGATGTGTTTTTCTACGAGCTCAGCGTTCCGGAAGGCAGCAACATGTTCGACATTGCTGCCACTATCGACCGCTTCGATTTCATCAAGGGCGCCGACTTCCTGCGCGCTGCCCGCGACCCGTCGCTGATCCGCGACCTGGCGCCCGAAGCACCTACGTTGGAGGGCTACCTGTTCCCGTCCACTTACCGCCTTACGCGGCGAACGACCGTGCAGCAGCTTTGCCAGATGATGACCGATCAGTTCCGCAAGAATTGGCGGGAGCTGCAGAAAGCGGATCATCCAGCCGCTGTAAACGACATTGTCACCCTGGCTTCGCTGGTGGAGAAAGAAACTGCCGTTCCAGACGAACGGCCGCAAGTGGCCGCGGTGTTTCTGAACCGGCTCCGTGTGGGTATGGCGCTCGATTGCGATCCCACCACGATCTATGCTTCGATGTTGGAGCAGCGCTACCGCGGCACGATATATCGCTCCGACCTCAGCAGCGCGAACCGGTACAACACCTATAAGCATCCTGGTCTGCCTCCCGGCCCGATCGCGAACCCCGGCGCGGCTTCGCTCAAGGCGGCCGTCGAGCCTACCGCAACGGACTATTTGTACTTCGTGGCCAAAGCGGACGGCTCGGGCGGACACCAGTTCTCAAAATCGATCGAAGAACACAATCGGGCCGTCGAGCAGTATCGCCACAACGTAAAGAGGTCCGCTGCGGCAACGCCACCGGGATCATGAGACCTTGATGGCACTCCCTGAATCGGTAGCGGCCTTTCTCGCTGCGCAAATCGAGCGGCTCCGCCAGGTGAAGCCGAAGCGGCGGATCGTATTTCCGGAAGGGGATGACGCGCGCGTGCAGTTGGCCGCCGAACGACTCCAGCGCGAGGGCCTGGTCACGCCGATTCTATTGAGGCAGGATCGTCCGGCTCCGGAGCAGGATGCACGAAAGTACGGGCGTTTGTATTTCGAACGACGGCGCGCCAAGGGCATTACCGAGATGGAGGCTGCCGAGGTCGCTCAGAAGCCACTCTACACTGCCGCGCTGATGGTGGCGGCCGGCGATGCGGATGGATTTGTCGGCGGCGCGGTTAACACCACGGCGGAAACCGTGCGAGCCGCGCTGCTGGCGGTGGGAACGGCGCCCGAGGTCCACATCGTTTCGAGCGCATTCATCGTCGCTCTTCCGAACCGTGCGTTCGGACATAATGGCCTTCTGGCATTCGCCGATTGTGGCGTCGTAATCGATCCGTCGGCGGTGGATCTTGCCGAAATCGCCATCGCAACCGCGGCGACCACGCGCAACGTCATCGGCGCCGAGCCGGTAGTCGCGCTGCTTTCGTTCTCCACCAAAGGGAGCGCGCAGCACAAGTGGGTGGATAAAGTCGTGGAGGCATTGCGGATCGTGCGTGAACGTGCACCTGATCTTCGGATCGACGGCGAATTGCAAGCCGACGCTGCGCTGGTGGAAGCGGTGGGCAGGTCGAAAGCGCCCGGATCGATGGTCGCGGGTCGGGCCAATACGCTAATCTTTCCCGATATCGCGTCCGGAAACATCAGCGTGAAGCTGGTGGAGCGGCTGGCGGGCGCGGCGACCCTCGGGCCATTCCTGCAAGGGCTGGCGAAGCCGGCTAACGATCTTTCGCGAGGTTGCTCGGCGGACGATATTTACGGATCGGCCATCGTGACCGCGCTTCAATCGGTGAATGCTCCCGTTTAAGCTGGTCTATCATCCGGGCTATGATTTGAACCTGGGCGAGCACGTTTTTCCAGCGCGGAAATATCGCCTGATCCACGATCAACTTCTGGATGAAGGCTTCGCCGAGCCAATCGACTTCGTTGAACCACAGCCCGCTGCTGACGAAGATATTCTGCGAGTACACGAGCCCGGTTGGGTACAACGTCTGAAGACGGGTACACTGACGCCTCAGGAGATCTTGAGACTGGAGATCCCTTACTCGAAGCTGATGGTGGAGGCTTTTTGGCTGGCGACCGGAGGCACGCTCTTAGCGGCGCGCAACGCACTCGGCGATCGCATCGGCTTGAACATCGGCGGAGGATTTCATCATGCATTTCCCGGACATGGCGAAGGCTTCTGCGCGATTCACGATGTAGCGGTGGCGATTCGGGCGCTGCAACACGAGCGGAGGATCGAGCGAGCCTTGGTTGTAGATTGCGATGTGCATCACGGCAACGGAACGGCTGCGATTTTCGCAGGTGACCGCTCGGTGTTGACGCTATCGATGCATCAATTTCACAACTATCCGACCGAGAAGCCGCCTTCGGTGATTGACATTCATTTGCGGGACGGCGTTTCTGATGGCGAGTATCTTGACCGGCTGCGGGGCGCGCTGAAAGTGGCCATGAGTTTTGCGCCCAACATGATCTTTTACCTGGCGGGCGCCGATCCGTACCGGGAAGATCAACTGGGCGGCTTATCGCTGACCATGGAGGGGCTTAAGCAGCGTGACCGCGTCGTGTTTGAAACTGGACTCGGGTCTAGCGTGCCTATAGCCGTGACGCTTGCCGGGGGTTACGCGCGCAACACGAGCGATACGGTGGCGATCCATTGCAACACGGTGAAGGCGGCGCGGGAGGCGCTAAAGTGAAGATGATGCACTATCAGGCCTGTGATAGAATATTTGGAACAGTTGTCCGACCTCGCGCGGCCGTGTTGCACGCGGCGCTTGACCGCAGCTGGATGTCGAACTACCGGATCGTTGGCGGATTGGCCGTTTTTCTACACGTAACGAGCTCGGATCCCGCTGGCCGCGCGGCTAACGCCGAGATGTTGACGTTGCGATTGACCGCGACGACCTCGAAACGCAGTCGCCGCAATTGCCAGTCGATGGCACTGGACTTCCGCTACGCTGACGGCGGCGTGGACTGCTCGTCGACGCAACAGCCCAAGGCGCGGAGCGCGGTGCATTTATTGTTCATTCGGCGAAAAAGTACGGCTCGAATCACTTGGAGCCAGTTCCTGCTTCTTCACCGCCAGCTGTTACGAAAGACGGCTTCCTGCTCGCGCCCGTGGCCGATCTCGTTCGCATGAAGCTCACCAGCTTTCGGTCAAGGGACAAGACCCACATCATAGACCTGGACTCAGTCGGCCTGATCACCCCGGAAATCGAGCAAGGCTTACCCGAAGTGCTTCGCGACCGGCTCGAGCAAGTCCGAAAAGAAGAACGTCAGTCCACCGGCGCCGAATAGGCTGACGCCGGAGCGGCGTCGATCAAGGCGTCCTCGAACGTATAGTCCTGCTTCGCGAATGAATTATTGCGGACATACCAGCGATACGTCTCTTTGAGTGCCGTGTTGAAATCGAGCGGCTTGAATTTCAGGACTCGCTGCGCCTTGTTCACCACCACCGTAATGGCGGGCATATCGAAATACTGGCCGAAGTACAGCTTGGGACCCATGGGATGGCCGCCGGCGCGCAAAATTCGTTCGCGCGGCCAACGCACGAAGGTCGGCTTCTTTGCCGGCAGCGCGGGCGAATGCTTCCACCGCCTCCACCTGCGTCAGCGGACGCGGATTCGCGATATTGAACGCGTGCCCTTCCACGTCTGGCAGCATCCATCACCTTAATGCACGCAGTCACCAGATCCTTGATATACACGAACTGCATCAGGCGCCGGCCGTCGCCGGGCAGAATGATCGGACGGCCTTCGCGCAGCCGGTCCCAGAAGAAGGCCTCGCGATAAAAAGGATTTCCCGGACCATAAATAAACGGCGGGCGCAACGTCACCACCGGAAATCCGTTGCGCTGATGCATGCGGAACAGCGTCCGCTCGCTCATGGCCTTGTTGCGAACGTAAGCGTCGGAGTGATCGTCCGGCGCCAGCGCATCGCCCTCGTGATGATTCAGTCCGTCGCCATAGGCAGCCACGCTCGACATGAAGATGTAGCGATGCAGGTTGTTGCCGCAGGCGCGCGCGGTAGCTTCCACTTGAGCGGCCGTGGTGCCGTGCTCCCAATCGTAGACGTTGTCGTAGACCACATCGAAGCTCTTGCCGGCCAGCGCGCCGTCTTGATCGCGTCGGGATCGTTCCGGTCGGCCATGATGTTCGCGACTTTCTTGCCGAGATCGTGCCGCGCCTTCCGATGCAGAACCGCAACTTCGTGCCCGGCCTTCAGCAGCTCTTTCACCAGCGCGCGGCCGATGAATAGAGTTCCGCCGATCACCAGGACTTTTCGGCTTGGCAGGTTCCTGACGCTTCGCTCCGTTAGTCGTAGTACTCGAGGCCAAGGTGTGTGATCAAATCCTCTCCGCGCATCCAACGCAGCGTGTTCTTCAGCTTCATCAATTGGATGAAAATATCGTGCTCGGGATATAGCCCGGGCGCCGTCATGGGCGCTTTGAAGTAGAACGACAGCCACTCCTGAATGCCCTCTCATTCCGGCGCGCTGCGCCAGGTCCAGGAACAGCACCAGGTCCAGCACCAAGGGCGCGGCCAGAATCGAATCCCGGCACAGGAAGTCGATCTTGATCTGCATCGGATAGCCGAGCCATCCGAAGATGTCGATGTTGTCCCAGCCTTCCTTGGCGTCGCCGCGCGGCGGATAGTAATTGATGCGCACGGCGTGATAAAGGTTCTTGTAGAGCTGCGGGTAAAGCATCGGGCTGCAGGATCTGCTCCAGCACCGACAGCTTGGTCTCTTCTTTGGATTTGAAGGAGCCCGGATCTTCCAGCACCTCGCCGTCGCGATTTCCCAGAATATTGGTCGAAAACCAGCCGGACATTCCCAGCATGCGCGCCTTCAATCCGGGCGCGATCAGGGTCTTCATGAAGGTCTGGCCGGTCTTGAAGTCCTTGCCGCAGATCGGGATTTGGCGGTCCCGGGCCAGTTCCAGCAGCGCCGGCGTATCGGTGGTCAGGTTGGGCGCGCCGTTGGCGTACGGCACGCCGCTCTTCAGCGCGGCATAGGCATAGATCTGGCTGGGCGCGATCTCCGGATCGTTCTTCTGCAAGCCGCACTCGAAGTCCTTCAGCGTCTGGTGCACCGCGGCAGGCGTGTGAAACACCTCGGTTGACCCGCACCAGATCATCACCAGTCGCGCAGCCCCGCTGGATTCGCGGAACTGCCGGATGTCCTCCATCAGCATTTCGGCCTTGTCCATTTTCGAGCCGCTGATCTTTCACATTGGGGCCGTTGAGCCGGCGGACGTAATCGGGATCGAACACCGCCTTCATCGGCTTGATGGCTTCCAGCGGCTCGCGAATCTTTTCGAGCAGCGAAGCCTCCAGCACGCTGGCGTGGGCCGCCGCTTCGTAGGCGTTATCTTCAAAAATGTCCCAGCCGCCGAAGACCAGGTCTTCCATTCTGGCCAGCGGAACGAAATCCTGGATCTTGGGCGTCCGGCCATCGGTGCGCTTGCCGAGCCGGACGGTGCCCAACTGCGTCAGGGACCCGATAGGCTGGCCGAGCCCACGCTTTATCGCCTCCACGCCGGCCATGAACGTGGTGCTGACCGCGCCCATGCCCGGAATCAAGATCCCTAGTTTCCCGTCGGCGGGCGCAATCGTGGTGTTTCCATATGGTGGACAAGCTCCGAATCTCCTTGGGTAGCGCGAGGATGCCTGAATGTTCGACCCTCGAAAAGGGACCTGAAGTTATCCCTACGCTATACTATCATCTTATGACAACTCCGCGCGACCAGCACAATCACGGCGGTCTTGGTGGATGACGAACAGCTTGCGCGCGAAGAACTCTCGTATCTGCTGAAGGAATTTCCCGACGTGGAATTGCTGGCCATCGGGACGAAACGGCCTGGAAGCCATCAAACTGATCGAAAACCTCGAGCCCGATGTCGTCTTCCTGGATGTCCAGATGCCGGGACTCGACGGTTTTGGCGTGATTCAAAAGCTGCGCGAGAACGAACGTTCCGCTGCCCCACTTCATCCTCGCCACCGCCTACGATCAGTATGCGCTCGAAGCCTTCCGCTGGGAGGCGCTCGACTACCTGCTGAAGCCGATCGAGAAAGAGCGGCTGGCGGTTGCCGTCGAGCGCGCCCGCAAAGTGATCGCGGAAAAAGCCAAGAGCGTGCAGCCGGAACTCGCGCTCCAGCCCCGGACCGGCGCCCAGCGCACCAAGCTGCTGGTGAAGAACAACAATCGCAACTTCATCGTGGATGCCCAGGACGTGGTCTACGCCACCATCGAGGATGGCCTGATCACAGTCGTGGCCACCGGCGTGGAGGGAGAATCCAACTACCGGACCATCGAGGAGCTGCAGTCCAATCTCGATCCGGACACCTTCTGGCGCGTGCACCGATCGTTCCTGGTGAACATTAATCGCATCAGGGAAGTGATTCCGTGGTTCAAATCCAGCTTCCAGCTCCGGATGGACGATAAGAAGCAGACCGAGATTCCGGTGAGCCGGGTGCAGACCAAACGGCTGCGGGCGCTGCTGAAGCTGTAAAGCTAATTTCCACCTTTACAGTCGTCGTTGAGCATGTGACGACTGGGACCTACTGGTAGCGTAATGCAACCATCGGGTCCACCTGTGTTGCCCGGCGGGCTGGAAAATAACATGCCGCTAAGCCCGCGACCGTTACCACTGCTACAACGACGCCCAAAGTGACCGGGTCGCGAGGTGATACGTTCCAAAGCTGGCTCGCGATCACGCGTGTTACTCCCAAGCTGGCCAACAGTCCGGCCGCGAGGCCGAATGCGATAAGCCGAAGGCCCATCCGCAATACCAGGCGAAGCACGTCGCCACGGCCGGCCCCGAGCGCCATGCGGATGCCGATTTCGTGAGTCTGGCGCGACACCGTGTATGCGATCACGCTATAGACGCCGAGAACTACCAATACCAAGCCGACGCTGGCAAAGATGCCGAGGAGAATGAGACTGAAGCGTGGTCCCGCGTACGAAAACCTCTGAAGATAGTCCTCCAGGCTGCCCGTCAGTGTGAGCGCAACGTTCCGGTCCACGGCCCAGATCTCGCGCCGGACGGCATTCAACATCAAATTGGGATCTTGGGCTGTTCGCGCCAGTATGCCGCGCTCGAAAGCACCGGTGATCGTGTAAGGAATAAACATCTCCGGCTCGGGCGGATCCTGGATACCGCGGTTCTTCGCGTCCGCGACAACGCCCACGATCTCGAACACCGGGTCCGTGACCGGGCTATCGGGGCGTTTCTCAAGCATGTTGATTTTGATTCTTTGCCCGATGGGGTTTTCCTGGCCGAAGTAGCGATTAGCGAGCGTCTGATTTACAACCATCACTTTCCGCGCGTCATTGACTTCTACCTGTGACAGCAGCCGCCCGCGTTTCAGCGCAATCTGGAGAGTTGGAAAATACCCCTCGCTGCACAACTGGAACACGGCAGTCCAGCGCTCGTTGTGAGTCTTACCGGGAATATCGATGTCGCTGCCAATCCCGCCATAGGGCGGTAGAGTGCTGGTTTCCGTAGCTGCCATCACGCCGGGCAGTGCCGCGAGGCGCAGGAGCAACTGCCGGAAGAAACGCTGCTTTTCCGCCGCTGTCTTGTACTGCCCCTTCGGGAGGGGCAGGCGTGCGACTAAAATATTGTGTGGGTTGATGCCAAGATCCACTTGTTGGAGACTCACAAAGCTGCGCATGAGCAGTCCGGCTCCGGCGAGTAGCACCAGCGACAGCGCCACTTCAACCACCACCAGCGCGGCACGGAGCTTACCGTGCCGGAATCCACCACTCACGCCCTTACCTGAGTCCTTGAGAGGTTCAACGATGTCCCGCTTGGCCATCTGGATAGCCGGGGCAAGGCCGAACAGTAACGCCGTGAACGCTGCCAATCCCAAGCTGAACAGCAGCACTGGAATGTTCAACCGGATCACGGCTTCGCGCGGAATGGCACCCTCGGGAATGGCAGCCACCAGGCCCTTGAGTCCGGCATAAGCAAACAGGCAGCCGATCAACGAACCGCCGAGAGCCAGAAGGAGGCTTTCGATCAGAAGTTGGCGGATCAAGCGCCATCGAGGTGCACCCAGGGAAGCGCGCACCGCGAATTCTTTTTCGCGCGCCGTGGCTCGGGCGAGCAGCATATTGGCTACGTTGCTGCATGCGATCAAGAGCAACAGACCGACGGCCGCACCGAGAGTGTAGAGTGTCTTGCGAAACTGGCCCACCAAGCTATCGAGCCAAGTTACGATCTGGACGCTGAACCGCTTGGGATAGTTGTTGGGATAAACGGCGGCGAGCCGGCGCGCAATTACTTCGATGTCGGACTGGGCCTGCTGGACGGTCACCCCGGGCTTCAGACGCGCTTGGAATATGAAGTAGCGCTCTTTGTTCTCCGGGTCGCTGCGAACCAGGTTCACGGCGCGCCACAGATCCGAACCCAGCTTCGTGAAACGCTGCGGCATGATTCCGACTAAGGTCGTGGGAATGCCGTTCAATACGAATGTTCGCCCCAAGATACCGGGATCGCGATTAAAGCGGGTGGACCACATCTTGTAGCTCATCACGCATACCGGCGGCGCGCCGGGCTTGGCATCGTCGGGCGCGAGAACGCGGCCTAGAAGCGCCGGGACGCCGAGAAAACGGAAAGTGTTGGGCGTGACTGTGCCTCCATCGAACTGTTCAGTACCTTCGCCGTTGGTAATGAGGATGTCTTCACCGCCGCCACCGATCACCTCGTCAAAAACATGGTTTTGCTCCTGGTAGTCGAGGAACTCTGGCAGCTGGAAAGCCGTGCGGCCGCCGGGACGGCTATTGGTCACGTCATGAATCATGATCGAAACCACCCGCTCTGCATTCGTATATGGAAACGGATCGAGCAGGACGTTCTGAATCACACTGAAGATCGTCGTGGCCGCGCCCGAACCGAGCGCTAACGCCAGCATCGCGAGAGCCGTAAAGGATAGCTGGTTCCGCAGGCCGCGCAGCCCGTAACGGAAATCCTGCCAGATTGAAGACATGATCATTTAGACGATGAAAATCACGCTTTGTTCCCCGAGTCCTTGGGCCCAGGGCTGGGACTGCTTACTTGCCCGTATTCGGCTCCCCATCCGTAGGGAACTCGAACATTTCTCCGCCGGTGTGAACTAGAAGAGTTCCCGGACCGAACGACTTGCCCGCATTCGGTAGAAAAACGGCTCCATCGGTGGACTCTCCGGGTGCGAGTTTGGTGGGTACCAGCGCGATGGCGGAGGCGGCCGCGCCCGCTTTTAATTTTGCCGATACTCCATCCGCCAGCGCACTTTCACGGCGCGATTCGTAACCGTTGGTTGAATTCATTTTGACATTGCCATAGAGGCCGGCTTCGTAAGTGGTCACCAGCTTTACGACATCGTGACGGCTACCGGATTGAAGCAGTGAGAGCACCACTGTAAGCGCGGCCGAAGCCTGCGACTCGCTACCATCCTGCCGGCGGTACGTGAAATCTTGCGGTTTCACCATCCAGGCTACAGGCGACCCGTTTGAGATGGATACTTGCATGATTGAGTACTGCTTCAAGTGCGCGGGCAGGTAGGCGAACATTACCGTGAGGCCGCCCTTGGTCAGCGTTTTGTAATGCAGCCCATTGGATTCAAAATCGATGATCTGGGCGGACAAAGATGTGAGCGTGAGCAGACACATCAACGGACCAAACCTCATACTTCTATGATAGAGCGGACACGTCTTCTAACTGATATCGGCCAGCAGAAATTTTTCAGGAGAGCCGGCTGCCGAAGACACTGCCTCGGCCGCCAGGTAGCCGCTGCGAACCGCGCCTTCCATGGTGGCCGGCCAGCCGGATCGCGTCCAATCACCCGCCAGGAAGAAGTTCGGGAACTTCGTCGCGCTCGGGGGCCGTTTTTGTTCGAGGCCGGGCTGGGCGGAGAAAGTAGCGCGAACCTCCTTGACGACGTGCGCTTTTTCGAGATGTGCATCGCCCACCCTGGGAATGAATTCGCCCAGTTCGCGGACCGCCAGCGCAATCACGTCGGCGCGGTTCATCTCCAGCAAGCTCCTCGACGCGCTGACCACCACTTGAAGATATCGACCGCCGGACTTGTTGAACATCCATTGGATGGTGCGATCGAGCAGCGTGGCATGCGGCAGTTGAGTGAGGCTGCGGTCGAACCATAAGTGGATGCCGGTGATCGGGGAATGCTCGAAGCCGTTCAGATCCAAATCCAGTTCAGCGACGACGGCCGGCACACGTTCGAACGGGAGAGCAGAAACGTAGTAATCCGCGTTATGCCGGTTACCTTGGCTTACAATGCCGCGAACGGCTCCGTCTTCGACAATCACTCGATCCACCGGCGCGCGCAGATGCAACCGGACGTTCCCTATCCGTTTCCACGATTCCGATGCATAGAGATCGCCCAGCGGCACCGACGGCACGCCCATCTCATAGGAATTGGGGCGGGCGAGAAAACCCTGCCAGAATACTTGAAAGCCGTGGCGCGCAGCCATGCGGTCCAAGTCCTCGTTTACGGCGCTAACCAGCACCTGGCTCCAAAAACGGCGGATCGCGGCTTCGGGCTGCCGCTTTTCGCGGAGCCAGTCGAGCATGGTGATTTGATCCAGGTCAGTGCGCCGCTCGCGCTCACTCCGGATGGCCAGTAGGCCGCGCGCGATCGCGAACTTGTCTGGAAGGCTCAGCGAGTGGAGCTTCCAGAAGCTTCCCGCAAAGTGGAGCGGTGCCGGAAGGCTGCCTGCGCGGAGCACCGAAGTCCGGCCGCCCGGTTCGATGAAGTAGAACTCTTTGTAGAATTTGATCCGGTCGGCGACGCCCAGGCGCCGGTAGAAATCCATCAAGTTGACGCAGCAGCGTAGTAGGACGTGCTGGCAGTTATCGATGATCTCCGGAGCCTTGACGAACTGGGTGCCTTCTTCGGATCCCGAGAGCGGATAAGACGTCGCGCGTCCGCCCAGAAATCCGCGGGCCTCGAACAGATCCACTTCGAATCCGGCTTTGCCCAGAGCGGCGGCGGTTGCAAGCCCGGCCAAACCGCCACCGATCACAATGACACTAGGCATGGGCAGTTAGCCGCGAAGTTCCGAGGAAAGCAAACCGGTCAGTAGTAGACCGGAACACGCGACCGGCGTCCACCACCGCCGCCGCTGCTATTGATCAGCAGAATCGCGAGCATGAGAACGAATGCCACAAAGGCGATGTCAGAAAGGTCAAAGTCCATTAAGCGTCTCTTTCAGTCAGTATGGCCTGTCACCCTGGAAGCTGCCAAGCCCTGTGAACTCCAGTACTCTCACGCCTAAGTACCAACTCTAACACACTAGTCTGCTTCACCAAATAGTACTATGTGAGCCCCTATTTTTACGGGCGCGCGGCGCAGGCCGAGGCCTGGCTGATCATGTTTTCGATCAACCGCAGGCCGCAGTTGCCGTCCAGGGTCAGGATGGACTCGGGATGGAACTGCACGGCCTCGATCGGAAGCTCGCGATGGCGCAGCCCCATGATCACTCCGTCTTCCGATTCCGCGGTGACTTCGAGACAAGCGGGGAAAGTCTCCTTGCGAGCGAATAAGGAATGATAGCGGCCCACCTTGAAGCGCTCCGGCAGCCCCTCGAAGACTCCCTGGTTGCGGTGGAACACCACGGAGGGCTTGCCGTGCATCGGATAATCCAGCACACCCAGCTCCCCTCCGAACGCTTCCACGATCCCTTGCAAGCCCAGGCAAACCCCGAACACGGGCATGCCTTCCTGCGCCAGGAACTTGACCAGATTGGGAACACCGAAGTCGGCCGGGCGGCCTGGGCCAGGCGAGATGAGGATCAAGTTGGGCGCGATCTTTGCAATCAGCTCGTGTGGAATTCCGGCGCGATAGGTAACCACGTCGGCGCCGGTCTGGCGCGCATAGTTGGACAGCGTATGAATGAAACAGTCGTCGTTGTCGATCAGCAGGAGCTTGATTCCATGGCCTGCGTTAGAGTGGCTTTCCACCGTCGCGGTAGCCTTCGCGCCCGCCCGCAGAGCGCGGAAGAAGCCGGTGGCTTTCATGCGAGTCTCTTCTTCTTCAAGTGCCGGAACCGAATCGTACAGCAGGGTCGCCCCCACGCCATAGCGGGCGATCCCATCGCGCAGGTGGACAGTGCGGATAAGAATTCCGGTATTGATATCGCCGTTCAGCGACAGCATTCCGACCGCTCCGCCATACCAGCCGCGCGCGTCTTTTTCGATTTTCTCGATGGCCTGCGCCGCCGCTTTCTTGGGCGCCCCGATCACGGTGACGGCCCACATGTGCGTCAGAAATGCATCCAGCGAATCGAATCCTGGCTGCAGAACGCCTTCCACGTGATCGACGGTGTGGAAGACCCCGGCGTAGGATTCGATCAGCCGGCGGCCGATCACTTTCACCGAACCCGGAATCGACACGCGCGACTTATCGTTGCGGTCGACGTCGCTGCACATGGTCAGCTCGGACTCTTCCTTGGTCGGAATTCAGCAGCTCGCGGATGCTGTCGGCGTCGCGCAGCGGATCGCCCGTGCGCCGCGCGGTTCCGGCGATGGGGCAAGTTTCCACGCGGTTGCCTTCCACTCGCACGAACATCTCCGGTGACGCGCCCACCAGTTGCTCGTCTCCGAGCTGCATGAAAAACTCATAAGGACTCGGGCTGGCATGCTGAATCCGCTCGAACAGCTCCGAAGGGCTTTCTGAAAAGTTGGCTTGAAAAGTCTGCCGCAGCACCACTTCGTAATATTCGCCCTGGCGCATGCCTTCGCGCACCATCTCCACGCCGGCCATGTATTCTTCAGGCCGGTGATCGGATGTGATTTCACCTGCGTCCCGTTTCGGAGCGGCGGGGATCGGAACTCCGTCGCGCTTCAGACCGCGAGTGGAAACGCCATCGCGTTCGAAGTCGTACTGGAACCGCTCGATACGCTCCTTCTTGCGGTCCATGTAATAGATGTCGTCGCACAGCAGGAGATGGAGATCCTTATGTCCATCCCGCGGCAGCTGGAGCGCGATCGGATCGAACTGGAACAGCAGGTCGTAGCCAAACGCGCCGACCAGCGCCAGCCGGCTGTCTTCGGAGGTGCGGAATTCCTCGATCAGCGTACGCAGGATCGAAAAAGCGGAAGGTTGCTTGCTACGCTCCTCTTCCGGAAAAAGCGGCGGCAGCGGCTTGAGCCGTCCATGCAGGCTCCCGTCGCGGAATTCGAACTCATCCCAGTGCGGATGCCGCTCGATCAGCGGCTGGAGTATCCGGTTCAGCGCTTCGCCTCGTTGGTTGAGCGGTCGAAAGTCGACATTCCGGCCCGCGGCGACGATTTCTATGGGCGGGCAGATGGATGCAATGTCCCAGCGCGAATAGCGTTCCGGATACTCGTAACCGGACGAGAGATAGATCCCGCGATATCGATCCAGCTTATGTAGCAGGGGCTTGAGCCCCTTCTTGAACGAAATGGCCGACGCGGAACGTGTAACGGTGATCCCGCCGGGGGTGGTGTAACTCAACTTCGCGCATAAACAGAATGCAGGAAGTTGGCTTCCCGCGGGGAACAATCTGTTGAGTTTTAGGATAGCACCACCGGTGGGTGCGGGTTGTGTGGCGAGGTACTCGAATGCCGTTCGATCTAGAACAATCCTGCTAGTTTCTCTTTGATCTGCTCGGCCGTGAAAGGTTTGCGCACGTATCCGGAGGCGCCTCGCTTCACCGCCTCGAGCACCTCGGCATGCGTCCCTTCCGTGCTCACCATGACGATCGGCAGGCTTTGCCAGGCCTGCTCGGCCCGCACCTTAGACAAGAACTCCAGCCCGCCCATGTTCGGCATACTGATGTCAGAGAGGATCAACCCCACGGTCTGTTTCTTCAGCAGCTCGAGCGCCTCTAATCCGTCGCCCGCCTCGTAAACCGTGCCGATCGGAATTTCCGCCTGGCGCAACACGCGCTGCAAGATCTTTCGAATCGCCGCCGAATCGTCCACAATCAATACGTCTAACACTTGGCGCTTGTCCCCCCTTGATTCCCTTATCGGCTTGAAAATGGGTTCTTTAGTTCTTTCGCCTCGGTGGGAAGGATGCCGAACGGGACAAAGCGGGTTTCTGCTCACTGGCGAGCAGCACGCCGATGCGATTACGCTGCGTCGTGCGTTGGTATCGAGCTGAATGACGGTAACGGTTGCACCGGGAACAATGGCGCTCCAAGAAACTAGTCTGAAGCCGCTCAACGCTTCAACAACGGTCCAAGCGCCCGGTCGATATCCGCATCTGTCCACGCGGGAATCTTGATGTTCTTGTGTAGACTCCAATGTTCGCTGTGCTCCGCGCTCCCGCCCGGCCGCACACTGTTCAATTCTCCCAGCGTTTCCATCTCCAGAAACTGTTCATTGGTGAAAGTTTCGTAAGAGCAGCCAAAATCAGGATGCCGGCGCGCGTCCTCGGCCGCGGCTCTCTTGATGAACAAGTCGGATCCTAGAAGATACGCGCCCACCGTATCGCGATTGAACAGACCCGCCTTCTGCGCGTTGGCATTCTTGGGATCCTGCCGCAGCAACAGATATTTGCTGGTGAACTGCCAGCGCCGGTCGCTGAAATCAGTGTAAGCCCACATCACCAGGGGATTGGTTGGCGCGAGATCCTTCTCGTGCGTGCCGCGCGGTGGAAAGGCCGCGATTCCGACACCTCCCTGTGCCATCATGGTCAGCGCCCAGACCGCAAACTCTCGCGGCTTGCTCCCTTTGTTGGTGATCTTGTGAACCACTTCCATCGCCGAGCCCGTGCTCGCCAGCTTCACGACCATCTGCTTTTGAAGACCGGTCTCCTTTTCGACATTCCCCGTCAGCTCCAGCACGTCGCCCTTCACTTCGGCGTGGATCGGAGAATTGTCGGGCGCGTAAGTCAGCACCGGATCTTCGGGCGACATCCATACCCGGTGCCCGCCGCGCGCCTGCCAGGTGGATTCGCCGTGCTTGCCCATCTGCTGGTCGAACTCTTTGAGCATATTCTGGCCGCCCACAAAGCTGTACCGGATGATGCGCGGGCCAACGTCGGTAGTGACGATGAGTTCCACTTCGCCGTTGGAGACGCGGTAACAGTTGGGCCATCCCCGATATTGAGTTTTGTCAATCTTCACGGCGGCGGATAGAGACATGTTAATGATCAGTGCAACCGAGGCATGCTTCCACATTCGGTGTCATTATATAGCGTGCAGACGCACAGACCGGCGCAGGCTCTTATTGCAGCATGGCCTTCAGCTGTTGGAACATCATCATGCAGGCCGGGCCGAGCGTGACTAACAAAACCGAGGGGAAGATCAGAAAGAATACGGGGAAGACCAGCTTCACGCCCACCTTACGCGCGCTTTCCTGAGCTTGCTGCCGAAACCGGAGGCGCAGATATTTTGAATGCGAACGAAGCGCCGGCGCCAGGCTGACACCGAAGCGGTCGCTATCGATCATCAAATTGGCCAGCCGGCGGAGCTCCGGCTCCTTATTGCGGATGCCGAGGCTGCGAAAGGCATTGGCGCGGCTGCTGCTGGTTTTAAGCTCGAGATAGAGCTGGGCCAATTCGGCGCTTAAATCCGGATGGGTGCGCTTCAAACCCCGGCTCGAATCGGCCACCGATTGATCGAGCGACTGGCCGGCTTCCATTCCTAGCACCATCAAATCTAAAGCCGGCGGGATCGCGCTTCTGAGCCGCCGCGATCGGGCTCTGGCGCGCGAAGCCAGGATTCTATCGGGCAGCATGAAACCAAAGCCTGCTCCACACAGCATCGGCAGCAGCATGGCGGATGAGTCCCCCTGATAAAACAGCGCGAAGATTCCGAGCAGGCCGGACACGAACAGCGCACTGCCGCATTTGATTCCGTAAAAAACCGGCAAAGCGGACGGCCAGCGGTAACCGGCATAAGCCAGTTTCGCGCGATAGGGGTTCTTTTCGTTCTTGGTGGCCGGAAAGCTTTCGCCGATGGAGCGGAACAAGCCGACGAACGCGGCTCGCGAGGGCGGCAGCGTAGGCTCGGTCGACAGGCCGGCGGGAATTTCCGTGCTCCCGTTTTGGGCCGTTCCCCGCAGGAAGAAGTACCCGGCGGCGGTAATCGCCAGCATGACGAAACCGAAAAAGCCGGCTCCTAACCAGACTGGGCTCATAACTTGATGTCCACGATCCGGCGGATCACGAAATGCGCCAGCACCAGGCAGACGATTGCCGCGGAAATGAGATATTTCCCGTAGGGATGATAGTACAGCACCGCCATATAGGACGGATTGACCACCATCATGATGCCTGTAATTACCAGCGGGAGAATGGTCAGCACTGCGCCGGTCAGTTTTCCGTGCGCGGCCAGCGACCGCACTTCGCCTTTTAGCGCCGTGGCATCGCGCATGTCTTCAGCTATTTTCGCCAGGACTTCATTTAGCTTGCCGCCGGTCCGGGTGGTCAGTTGAATGGCAGAGGCGAACATGCTCACTTCCAGCAGCGGCATGCGTTCGCCCAGATTCGCCAGCGCCACGTCCCAGGACGTGCCCAGATTCCCTTCCACGGCCGTCTGGCGCATTTCCGTGGATACCGGCGGGTCACACTCGTCCGCGATAATCTCCATGGCGGCGGCGAATGGGTGACCGGCTCGCATGGCGCGCGCCAGTGAATCCAAGGCGTCCGGAAAACCCTCCTCGAACTGGCGAAAGCGCTTGGCTCGCGTGTGAAGGATGTAGAAATACGGCAGCGTCGCCACGCCGGCTGCGATGAGCATCACGCCCCAGCCGGGAATCCCATCAAACTGCATAGCGATTGCCGCGGCTACACTCGCGGTCAGCAACATAAAAAGGGTAGTGCGGCCAACCGACCAGCTTAGACCCGATTGAATGAGATGCCGGTGGATGATTTTGACCAGGTCCGACCGCTCCAGCAGCTTGGCCCAGGGCGAAATCGTGCTGAGCGTTTCGTTTTTCAGCAGACGCGGCGTCTCATCCAGCAAGTGCTCCGAGACATCCTCGGCCAGCGCCTGCGCCCCCGCTCGCTGCAGGGCGAACCAGCCGATCAGGACCGCCAGGCCGGCCGCCAGGAAAACGGTGAGGAAAACCAGAATTGAAGAAATCGCCAGCACTTACTGCCTCCGGTTGGTATGAGCCAGGGCTGCCGTCGCGGACTGCTTCGCGTCGTGAGAGGTCACCAGGATCACAAGCTGGCGGCCGTTCCAGGAATGTCCCGGATAGAGCCGCTCCAGCACTTGGCGGTCGCCCTGGTTGTTCAGAAGACCGCTAACCAGGAAGGTTCCGTCGTCCCGCAGGCCCGCGGCGTAATTGCGGGTCTCCATTCCTTCGCCACGCCGAAGACTAATCTCCGGCTTGACGCGTAGGCTCAGTTTCCCGGCTGAGTCGATTTCGGGGGAGAATTGCACTCGCAGGCGGCAAGCTGGAATAGTCCCAGTTGAAGCCGTTCTGGCTCGAAAACTAATCGGCCGGCCCACTCCTGCCGTCAGTTTCCACGACGACACAATTTCCAGTTCCTGCTTCTGTTCCAGGCCGCGAATCAGTTGGCCGGTGTCCGTGCCGGCAGGGAAGGCCGCCACGCTCAAAGAATCGTTTCCGCCTGCGCCGGTCAGTTTCGAATCCAGCTCGCTCAGTGCGCCGGCGCTTACTGCCAGCGCTCGCACGTAAAGTTGGATGGGATGGTCCCACAGGGCTACGGCGGTCGGCGTCGAATTCGTCGAGGATTGTCGCTGGGTAGCATTCACCTCCGCTCCACCATTCGCTGCAAAGACGGACGCCAGTCCCATGGAGTGGCGTGGCGCGGCCCCGTTATCTAGCGGATTTCGCAAGGATAGCCGGATCCTCGCGCCCGAATCGGCCAAAGCGATCAGATCGGCGTCCTGCGCGCGCGTTAGCACCGTGACCACCGGCAGCGCCTGGTTTCCGGCCGCAGGCTCCGGTTGCGGGCTCACCGCCAGCACCTCGACGTTTTGAAGAATGGTTCGAAGCTCAGCCGAGTTCTCCCGGTGCGAGACCGCCTGCACGTCCACCTTGGTCCCCGGCCGCAGCAGACCAACTACACCGCTCGACTCCGCCACTCGAATCGAGACCGCTCTCATTCCAGCCGGAACTCCTTCGGCGCCCTGACCAGATTTCGCATCGCTCGAAGCCACTCGGTCCTGAAGAATGGGTTCGTTTTGCTGCACCGCTTGGAGGACCGTTACGCCTTCTAAATCTTCTGGCTTGGAGAAACCGCCCTTCCACGCTCCTTTGACTTCCGAGACCCTTAGATCCTCGGCATGTAGCACGGTTCCTGGTTTCAGGGCCCGTGCCGCCACCACAATGGATTGCGTAGGCACATCCCCGACCGAACTCCGCAGCTTGCCGGCAAACAGTCCATAGAAGATCCCCGTTGAGATGATGGCTACTACGAACGCTATACCTAACAGCGGAACTATGTTTCTCTTCATCGCGATACACCGCCCTCCCGAAGCGCCACACGCATACACTTGTGGCTCAAGACAGGTGAACGGCAGTTCTGATCATAGAGAATATCCAGTGTTGCCCTAAGGGACTGGCCTTAATCGCCTTAGTGCCCTCTACCGCCTTGGATAGTAAGGTATCGTATGGTTAAATAGCGCGAAATCGGGCCGTAAAATGCCTCAAAAACCGCGGTTCTGACACGATTTCGAAGCCCCTGATCTGCTCTTTGCGGGCATTCACTTCCAGAATCGCTTCCACCAGATAGTCGATGTGGCTTTGTGTGTAAACGCGGCGCGGGATTGCCAGCCGTAATAGCTCGTGCCGCGCCTCGCCTCCAAACATCACCGATCCGATTTCAACTGACCGCACGCCGGCGTGGCGGTACAGCTCCACGGCGAGAGCCTGACCCGGGAACTGCTCCCGGGGGATGTGCGGCAGCATCCGTCCGGCATCGATATAGATGGCATGGCCGCCGGGCGGTTCGACGATCGGCACTCCGTGATCGGCGATGTGCCGTCCAAAATATGCGGTAGACGCAATCCGATACTCCAGATATTCGGGCTGCAGAATTTCCTCCAGGCCCACGGCGATCGCCTCCAGGTCGCGGCCGGCCAGCCCGCCATAAGTCGGAAACCCTTCGGTCAGGATCAGCACGTTGGTCTCTTGCTCGGCCAGCCTGCTGTTGTTGGTGCAGAGAAATCCGCCGATGTTCGCGAAAGCGTCTTTCTTAGCCGAGAAGGTGCAGCCGTCGGCGAGTGAAAACATCTTCTGCGCGATCTCGCGCGGCGGCAGATCGCCATAGCCCGGCTCGTCTCGCTTGATGAACCAAGCGTTTTCGGCGAAGCGGCAGGCGTCCAGGTAAAGCGGGATGCGATGGCGCGCGGTGATTTCGCGGGCGGCCTGGATATTGGTCATCGATACGGGCTGTCCGCCGCCGGAATTGTTGGTGACGGTGATCATCACCAGCGGAATATTCTGCGCGCCTTCGGTCTGAATCAGTTTCTCCAGCGCTTCCACGTCCAGGTTGCCCTTGAATGCGACCCTAGCCTGGGTATCCGCGGCCGCCGCGATCGGCAGATCCAGCGCCCGCGCGCCATTGGATTCGATGTTGGCCCGCGTGGTATCGAAGTGCGTGTTGCTGGGGACGATGTGGCCGGGTTTGCACAAGATCGAGAACAGGATGCGTTCGGCGGCGCGCCCCTGGTGAGTTGGAATCACGTGACGGAATCCGGTGAGCGTCCGGACCACCTGCTCGAACCGGTAGAAGCTTTCGCTGCCGGCATAGGACTCGTCGCCGCGCATCATAGCGGCCCACTGCTCGGTGGACATGGCGCTGGTGCCGGAATCGGTAAGCAGATCGATCAGAATGTCGCTGGCCCGGATCTGAAACAGGTTGTAGCCGGCGGCTTCGAGAAACCGCTCGCGCTGCTCCGGTGTGGTTCGCCGCAAGGGCTCGACGCTTTTTATGCGAAAAGGCTCGATGATGGTGCGCACACCCTAAGCTTAGCCGCTCGGGTGTTTAGTAACTGCGCCTCGGGGGCTTAGTAAATCCGGATGATCGGCGATCGCCCGGATGCTAGCAACTGGGCTTTCGCCCGGTCCATCGAATCGCGATCCGCAAATGGGCCGACCAATACGCGCAGGAGCTCCGGCGTGGGGCCGGGCGCGATTACGGCATCCATATTAGCTATCCGCAGATTGTCCACATAGGTGAGCACCATGTGTGGGCTCACGGCTGCGACTTGAAGATAGCGCTCGCCGGGTTGCGGTGTGATCACGGTGAAGTTGGCTGCGATGACGGGGGGCTTTGGAGCGGGCTTCGGCGCCGACGCAGGCGGAACATCCACAAGGACCTGGATTTTGGCCGCTTCAGGGCTGGCCGGCGAACTTGTAGGTTGAACCTGCGGTTTCCCGGCAGCAATTCGAACCCCCACATAAGCGAAGGTCGTCAGTAGACCGAGCCCGAGAATGGCTGGGATCCAGAGCGAAACAATACGCTTTTTCCAATCGACAGGTTTGGGTTCGGGCGCAGGGGCGAAATGCTCGGCTCCTGCTGATAGGCCAATCGTTGTCCAACGCATTCTTGAAGCGGGTCCTGCTTCGATATCGGCAGGATCGGGAAACTGCTACAGCCCCAAAAGGAATTGGCCACCGATCGCTAGCGACCGATGGCCAATCCTGCGCTAAAAGCTGGTATTTGCGTGTATGGTCCCTAATTATTTTTCGGCGACGCGCAGTTCGTTGGTTACCGAGAACACTCCCGGAACGCCGTTGGCGCGGATGTACGCCAGGTTCTTATCGCCCTCGTTGTCCACTACGCCCTTCAGGGTCACATGACCGTTGTCCACGATGATGTGGATCGAAGGCTGCGCTCCCATAGCATATCGATAAAGGCCCGCATACCCGAAGACCGACCGGTATACTGCCCTACGAGTTTGGTTATCAAACGGTGACAACGGCAGCACTTTGATCTCATTCACGACGTTCGTCACGCCTGGAATTCGCTTCACGACGTTCTCGGCATCCGACTTCAAAACCGGCCGGGTAACGTCGCCGGTCAGAATCACAGTACTGCCGTCCACCTGGTAATCCCAGATCGTCAAAGATGCTGTAGTAAGGAAGCATCACTAATTCGTGCCGCACGGCGTCGCCCAAGTCGCCTTGCGCGGGCGCGCGCAAAAAGCGGGGCTGTCGATGCTGCCAGACCAAAAACCAGCGCCATGCTCAGGATTTTCGATTTCATATTTTCGTTCTTTTCTCCTCACTAAATTGGATGTACCGGTCCCCAATAGGGTTGCTTTTTTACACAGATTTACGCCCTTTGGCGCACAGCGGTATCATGAAGATTGGACAGCACTTTTCACATGCCTCAATCAACCCCTCCCGAGTTTGGTATCAATAGCTGGCTCGAAGACGAGCTCTATCAGCAGTACCTGCATGACCGCAAGACCGTAGACGATAGCTGGAAGCAGGTTTTTGAATCGAACGGCGGCACGCCGGCGCCCGCCAACGGAACACCTGTCGTTACAACACCTGGTGTCACAGCGCCTGTCACGGTGACGTCCGCGCCGGCACCCGCGGAAAAACCATCAAGCGGCGATCAATTGCTCCCTCTTCGCGGCGCGGCCGCCCGCATCGCCGAGAACATGAACGCCAGCCTGAGCATTCCGCTGGCCACCTCGCAGCGCGTCATTCCGGTCAAGGTGATCGACGAGAATCGCCGGATCATCAACGAGCACCGCACGCTGATTGGCAAGACCGAAGATCTCCTACACGCACATCGTCGGCTGGGCCATCGTCAAAGCGCTTCGAACCAATCCCACGCTCAACTCATGCCTATGCCGAAGTCAACGGCGAGCCGTTCCGCGTGGTGCGCGAGCCAGGTCAACATCGGCATCGCGGTGGATGTCGCGGGCAAAGATGGCGCGCGTTCGCTCAAGGTTCCCAACATCAAGAATGCCGGCGCGCTGAACTTCGCGCAGTACGTGGCAGCCTTCGACGACATCGTCGCTCGCGCCCGCGCCAACAAGCTCACGGTCCAGGATTTCGAAGGCACCACCATTTCGCTCACCAATCCCGGCACTGTCGGAACGCTCGGCTCGATTCCGCGCCTGATGCCTGGACAAGGCGCGATCATCGCCACCGGCACCATCGACTATCCGGCCGAATATCACGGCGCCACCGAACAGCTGCGCGCGCTGCTCGGCCTGAGCAAGGTCATGACCGTGACCTGCACCTACGATCATCGCGTGATCCAGGGCGCCGAATCGGGCATGTTCCTGGGCCGTCTTGCAAGCGCTGCTCGAAGGCGAGGAGGGCTTCTACGAGGAGCTTTTCGCCGATCTCAAGATTCCTCACAAGCCGGTCCACTGGGAGCCGGACCGGCCGGTTGCGATTCCGGGCCTGCGCGGCGCGCGAACTGGACGAAGTGGCCAAGGAAGCCGCCGTCCTGCAGCTCATCAACGCCTACCGCGTGCGCGGCCACCTGATCGCCGACTTCGATCCGCTGGGCTCGGAAGCGGTCTATCATCCCGAGCTCGATCCGGCCACCTACGGGCTGACCATCTGGGATCTGGACCGCGAGTTTCTCACCGGCACCTTGATGTCGGATGACGACGAGCCGCAAAAGATCGCCACCCTGCGCGAGATTCTCGAAACACTGCGCCAGACCTACTGCGGAAAAATCGGATGCGAGTACATGAACATCCAGATTCCGGAGCAGAAGCGCTGGCTGCAGCTTCGCATGGAGCCGACCGGCAATCGCTGGCCGCTGGATGCCGCCACTCGCATGCGCGCGCTGCAGCGCGTCATCGAAGCCGAGGAGTTCGAACACTTCCTGCACACTCGCTTCATCGGCCACAAGCGTTTCTCGCTGGAAGGCGCGGAATCCGCCATCGTGATTCTGGATGAAATCCTGGATCGCGCCGCCAACACCAACGTCCACGAAGCTGTCATCGGCATGGCGCACCGCGGACGCCTGAATGTGCTGGCCAACATCGTCGGCAAGTCCATGGTGCAGCTCTTTTCGGAATTCGAAGGCATCGATCCCGACAGCACGCAAGGCTCGGGCGACGTGAAATATCACCTGGGCGCGAGCGGCGTTCGCAAGTCCACCGGCGGGCGCGAAATCGTGGTTTCGGTGGCATTCAATCCCAGCCATCTGGAAGCCGTCGACCCGGTGGTGGAAGGCATCGTGCGCCCCAAGCAGGACCGCCTGGGCGACACCAAGCGCGAGCGCGTCATCCCCATCCTGATTCACGGCGACGCGGCTTTCGCCGGCCAAGGCGTGGTGGCCGAAACCCTGAATCTTTCGCAACTGGAAGGCTACACCACCGGCGGCACCATCCACCTGGTGATCAACAATCAGATCGGATTCACCACCAATCCCAACGAAGCGCGCTCCACGCCTTATTCCACCGATGTCGCGCGCATGGTGCAGGCGCCCATCTTCCACGTGAACGGCGACGATCCGGAAGCCTGCGTTCGCGTGGCGCAGATGGCCTACGACTATCGGCAGCAGTTCAAGCAGGACGTCGTCATCGACATGTTCTGCTACCGCCGGCATGGGCACAACGAAGCCGACGATCCCAGCTACACGCAGCCGATTCTGTATCGCAAGATCCGCCAGCATCCTTCGGTGGCGACGCTTTATTCCGAGCAGCTTGCTCCGCGAAGAGTTCGTGGATGACGCGGAGGTCGCGCGATATTCGCAAGAGCGTCATCGGACCGTCTGAACGAAGCCTACGACGCCGCCAAGAAGAACGCCGAGCAGTACCAGGTGCAGGAGCTGAGCGCCGTGGATCCGGAAGAAATGATCGAGCCGCAGTCCCAACACCGCGGTGGATCGCGCGACGCTCGAGCGCGTGGTGGAAGGCATCACCACCTTCCCGCCCGATTTCCATGTGCATCCGAAACTGGAGGGGTTCCTCAAGAAGCGCCGCGAAATCTTGACTGGCGCGCCGATCGATTGGGCGACCGCGGAAACGCTTGGCTTTCGGAACGCTGGTGCTGGAACGCACGCCGGTCCGGCTCAGCGGCCAGGACAGCGGCCGCGGGACTTTCAGCCAGCGCCACCTCGAACTTTACGACAGCGAAACCGGCGAGCGCTATATTCCGCTGCAGCATCTGTCCGCCAAGCAGGCGCGCTTCGACGTCTACGACAGCTCGCTCAGCGAGTATGCCGTCATGGGCTTCGAGTTTGGCTACAGCGTGGCCGACCCACTGACGCTGGTGCTTGTGGGAGGCGCAGTTCGGCGATTTCGCCAATGGCGCGCAGATCCTGATCGACCAGTTCATCGTTAGCGCGGAATCCAAATGGGGCCAGCCCAGCGGTCTGGTTCTGCTGCTGCCGCACGGCTACGAAGGACAGGGTCCGGAGCATTCCAGCGCGCGCATCGAGCGCTTTTTGCACGCTGTGCGCCGAAGACAATATGCAAGTGGTGAACGCCAGCACGCCGGCGCAATATTTCCATGTGCTCCGGCGCCAGATGCACGGCGGTCCGGATCGGCGGGGCATCCGCAAGCCGCTTATCGTCTTTACTCCCAAGCGCATGCTGCGCCACCCGAAGGCGGTCTCGACCATCGACGAATTAACTGAGCGGGGCGTTTCGCGAAGTCCTGGACGATACGAGCGGCGTCGACTTGGCGCGCGTGACCCGCGTGCTGATGTGCTCGGGTCAGGTTTACTACGATCTGATGGCCGCGCGTGAAGAGCGCAAGGTCGCGAACGTTGCCATCGTCCGGCTGGAGCAGATGTATCCGTTCCCGGCCGCGGATGTTCGCGATATTCTGGCGCGTTATCCCGAGACAGCCGAGGTCGTGTGGGTGCAGGAAGAGCCGCGCAACATGGGCGCGTGGCGATTCGTCCAGGAGCAGATCCAGCCGATTCTAGAACCGAGCGGCCGGGCCGTTCGCTATGTCGGACGCGCCGCCAGCGCCAGCCCAGCCACCGGATCGCTGAAGCGCCATCAGCAGGAAGTCGCCGAGATACTGGACGGCGCCTTCTCGGCCGACGTCAACCGTCCAGCCGAGGCCAAGCGCCGGCAGGCGGGGCGGCGGAAGCGGTGACAAACGAAGGTGCAGCCGACAAGCAACAGAACGAGGCGAAGCTTGCAGCATTGCGGATCGCCATCGATGAAGGCGATGCGAGTGGCATTGCCGAGGGCGACGTATTTGACCGTGTCCGGAAGGCGCTCGATCTTCCCACTATGCCGCACGAGTGACTTGAGTTAAGACGCGCCATGTGGGGCGGTTCCCCTGGACCGCGGCCGACGCCCCGTCGGCCCTACATTGCCGGACCAGGGGTCCGGCGCAGACGGGGGCGTCTGCCCCACTCGGGGTCACGGCGCGGACGTGGCGTCCGCTCTACTGCTAATGTAGATAGAAATCGAGCCTCGACGCCTCGCATGAAAGGATCTTCGATTATGCTCAAATGTTTCCCAGCCGTCCTGCTGTCCACCGCCTGCTTGTTCGCTCAAACCAAAGTCTCGCCGGAACGCGAAGCCGCCATGAAGGCCGACCTCGCCGGCCAGATCGATTCCATGAAAAAGCAGGCGCAGGTGATGGTCGATAGCGTCTTCAGCTTTGGCGAACTGGGCTTCCAGGAGTTCGAAACCTCGAAATACCTCACGGGAATCCTGGAAAAAGAAGGTTTCAAGATCCAGCGCGGCGTGGCCGGCATCCCCACCGCTTGGGTGGCTTCCTGGGGCGAGGGCAAGCCCGTCATCTCGCTCGGCTCCGATATCGACGACATTCCGCAGGCCTCGCAGAAGCCCGCTGTCGCCTGGCATGAGCCGATGATCGAAGGCGCACCCGGCCACGGCGAAGGCCACAATTCCGGCGTCCCGCTGAATATTACGGCCGCACTGGCCGTGAAGAAAATCATGGAGCGCGAGCATTTGAAGGGCACTATCCGGCTGTGGCCCGGAGTGGCCGAAGAAGAGCTCGGCACCAAGGCCTACTACGTCCGCGCCGGACTCTTCAAAGATGTCGACATCGTTTTGTTCGCGCACGTCGCCAACAATTTCGGCGTCTCCTATGGACCGGGAGGCGGCAACGGCCTGGTCTCCGTCGAATACATGTTCAAGGGTGAGAGCGCTCACGCTGCCGGTGCTCCCTGGCGCGGTAGAAGCGCGCTGGATGCTGTTGAACTGATGGACGTCGGTTGGAACTTTCGCCGCGAGCATCTCCGCCTGGCCACGCGAGTCCATTACGTGATTACCAACGGTGGCGATCAACCAAACGTCGTGCCACCCACCGCGGCCGTCTGGTATTACTTCCGGGAAGCCGATTACGACCACATCATGAACCTCTGGCATATCGGCGACAACATGGCGCAAGCCGCTACGCTCATGACCGACACCACGTATACGTCGCGGTTGCTCGGCAGCGCCTGGACGGCCTACTTCAATAAACCGATTGCCGACGACATGTACCAGAACATCAAGAAGGTCGGATTGCCGCAGTGGTCGGACGACGATCAGACGCTCGCCAAAGCGCTGCAGCGTGAGCTGAAGGTCCCGGTGCGTGGGCTGGCCTCGAAGATCCCGGATCAGCGGCCGCCGCGCGAATCAAATGGTGACGCCGGCGAAGAGGAAGGTATGGGAGTCGGCCCCATGGGTGGCGGATCGGACGACATCGGCGACATTTCGTGGGCAGTGCCGACCATCACCCTGCGCTATCCTTCGAACATTCCGGGAGGTCCCGGCCACAACTGGGCCAATGCGATCTCCATGGCCACGCCTATCGCGCACAAAGGCGTCGTGGCCGGCGCGAAAGTGCAAGCTATGACCATGCTTGACATCCTGCTGCATCCGGAATTGGTCGATCAAGCCTGGGATTACTTCAAGAATGTCCAGAACAAGGAGATGCACTATACAACGTTTCTGCGTCCGGGCGATCAGCCGGCCACCTGGCTCAATCAGAAAACCATGGAGCAGTACCGTCCGAGGATGAAGGCGCTGTATTACGATCCGTCGAAATACGACACCTATTTAGAGCAGCTTGGAATCAAGTATCCAACCGTGAAGCCCGCGCCGGCCGGCGGTAGCGGCAACTAGACCAATTTAACAACCGGCTCACGCTACGATTTCTACTTTTTCTTCTTTGGAATTTTGGCGCCTGATTTACGCGCCTCGCTGAGAGCAATGGCTATGGCCTGTTTACGGCTCTTAACCTTGTGGCCGCTGCCTGATTTCAGTGTGCCGTGCTTCTTTTCCCGCATTACCTTCGCGATCTTGGTTTTCCCTTTTGAGCTTCGTTGCGCCATCTCTGACCTCCATCTTCTAGATCACAATGGCGCTGAATTGTTTCAGCCGCGAGGGGGCTGCGCAATGCATTCGGCGCACGTTTCGATGTCGCGGGTGAAAACCAGGAGCGTCTGCTCGGCGCATACCGCCTCCATGAGCCCGAATTGCTTTAGCGGACCTTCAACGGCCAGGAGCGCACCCTTTCTAACGGTGAGAAAATGACCGTCCTTCCCGCTCGTGGCCGCAAACGACCGATTAACACGGTAGATGGCAGTGCTGGTCCGAGACACCAATAGTTGGATGCTAGCTGCGGATATAGGTGACACAAATCAGCTGGCCTTGGCCGGCCGGGCCTTCCGTCGCTTCGAGAACATGCTCAATCCGTGGCTTTCGCGAATTTAGACGGCCGAGACCGAGTCCAGTCTCAGCGTTCGAATCCGCACCACACGGATAATACAATACAGCAGAAGCCCGATTGGTCCAAACATGAAGGTCAAAATCAGACCGGGTATCACCAATAGATGTGAAATACCATGTTTCTGCGCGTCGCGCACCTGCCAACTGCCGACGAAAAGATCGAACGCCAGATAGTGCACCCAGCCCGCGAGAAGCAGCCAATCGTTGGTAAACAGTGCATGAACCTGTGCGAGTGTTCCGAAGCCGCCCGTTTTTTCGCCCCAATGAGTAGCAATCAAAAAGCTATAAAGCAGAGCGAACAACAGCGGCAGAATCGCGCCTGTCACCAACGACGCCACCCAACGAACTCGTCCCGCGACGATCAGAATCAGCCAGCCGGCGACAGCCAGAAGGTTCGCAATCGAGAAAACCTGTTCGGCAGTCATGGACCTTCACCTCGCCGCTACTTGGGCACGGTCCGGCAGCGAAATGCCCCGCGTCAAGAAGATTGCCACGACAGTGGCTACTAACCATAGGGCCAGCGCAGCCAGAGTGGCGCCATCCGGCTCAATGACCGATTGGCCGCGCAACGCCTGCCCGGTCAGTATTCCAACCAGGGCGAGGTAACTGCCCGCGATCGCGAAGGCGAAACCAATCTGCTTGCTGGCAGCCTGATCCCGACGCCTCCGCAGCGCGAGCCATCCGATGATAGGAATTATCTGAAGGCCGTGCAATCCGAAAAAGTGCGGGACGCGCAAGTCGCCATGCTGCGTGCTCCAGCCGACGCCTGGTAGTCCAGGTCCGCCGTCGGGAGCGCCGACCGTATGGCCGCCGACCGCTTGAACTTTGTGAGTCGCATGCAGCGACGCGGCCTGCTCCGGCGTCATTCGCAGCATCAATCCCCCGCCCGCCGATCCTAACACTGTGGTCAACATGCCGAGCCGCAGCAGCCAGCCCCAGGCCGGATTTTCAAACTTCTGGCGGAACAATGCGATGAGAACAGCGACGCTGCCTAGCCAGAGGAATCCGATGGCCGCGCCCATGACAGCAAACAGAGCAGTATCGAGAGGTGTCGCCGCGTTGAAATGGCTGGTGGTACCGCGTGCGGCCTGCACGTCGATGATTGCGACTTCGAGCACCAGGACTGCCGACAGTACCCAACCCACCGCGCGCATGAAGCCCGGCCAGATGGTGATGTGGCGATACAGCCATGCGATCGTGCCAGAGAAGATGGCCGTCGAGACGGCGAACTTAGCCGGTTTTAGCCAGGCGGGCGCGCCGGTAATAATCCGCGGATCAAGAAAGAGCCCTACGCATGACCCCACCAGAGCAGCGAGCATCAGAACGCTAGTCGCGGTGAGCGGGGCACTGTCTTTCCAAGCTCTCAGAAGTTCGACTGCCAGGCGATTGACCATCCCAACATTCTATGCCCACATCAACGCAGCCGTTCCAGATTGACAAGCTCCGCTTTGAGACGATAGTACAACGGTTCCGATCCCGGTACAGTTCTCGTGAACATCACAAACGTGATGGTCATAAAAATCAGGGTCGCAAGTAATCCTTTCATAAAAGCCTCTGATCCGACAAACACACACGCGGCCGCCAAGGCGCGCGAATAAATCAACTCTTATGTACAAGGAGATTAATGAATTCAGCCGCAACTCTTGCGACGCAATCGTGCTGCTTGGTACTTCGCGCCCAGCTAGTAATGCCCCACTAGTTATGCCAAGGATGCGTTGCCTATTGCCCCGGCTGCGCCAGCGATTTCACCAACTCGTATAGGAACGCGTCGCCCTCATAAAACTCATTAACACCCACCCGCTCGTCTTGCCCGTGCGCGCGAAAATCATCACGCTCGATGAAGATTCCCTGGATGCCGTAGGTCGGGATGCCGGCGCGCCGCAAATACAGCCCATCCGTCGCGCCCATCACCATGGTAGGAACCGTTAACGTCCCCGGCCACATCGTGTCGGTGATCCGCGAGGTAGCTTTGAAAAGATCCGGGCGAAGCGGCGAGGGAGGGCCGATCACCACGTCACCTAAGGGCTTCACCGACACCTGCTCGTCACCGATAACCTGCTTCAATTTTCCGATTACTTCCTCGGCCTTCGTGTCAGGCAGAACGCGGCAGTTGACTGTTGCTCCGGCGGTTTGTGGCAGCGCGTTCACAGCATGACCACCGTCGAGCATCGTGGCTACGCAGGTGGTCCGCAAGGTCGCGTTCAAAGCCGTCGCGCTGGCGGCCAATTGTTCCATTGCCTCGGCCGATCCTTGCACCGCCGCTTTCATTTGCGCTGCAAGGGGCGGCGGCGAAACCTTGGCCACTTGCTCCAGATACGCTCGCGTCACCTCGTTGGTCTCTACCGGAAACTTATATTTCGAAATGCGGACCAGCGCTTCGGCCAGCCGATAGATTGCATTGTCGGGAACCGGCAGCGAGCTGTGGCCGCCCTTATTCTTGACTTCCAGTCGGTAAGTGGCCACATACTTCTCGCTGACTTGCACATTGTTGGCGACGCGTTTGCCATTCACCATGTCGCCCCAGCCGCCTTCGTTCAAGCAGAACTCCGCATCGATCAGGTCGCGATGATTCTTCACCAGCCACTCGACGCCGTTATAAGGCCCGCCACCTTCCTCGTCGGCCGTGAGCGCCACGATCAGGTCGCGATCCGGCCTGAAGCCCTCGCGCTTGTATCGAATCAGGTTCGCGACCCACATCGCGGCCTGAGCTTTGTCATCGATGGTCCCCCGGCCGTAAAAGAAGCCGTCTTTCTCGGTCAGCTTGAATGGATCAAGCGACCAATCCGAGCGCTTCGCTTCCACGACATCGAGATGCGCGAGCAGAAGCAACGGTTTGTGCTGGCCGGTCCCGTGGTAGCGAACCACGACGTTCATCTTATGATCCGCGGCCCCCAGCACCTGAATGTCGGATGCCGGAAAGCCCTCGGCCCGCAGCCGGTCCGCCATCGCGCGCGCGGCCGGCGTAGTCGCCCCGGTGCTGAACGAAGTGTTGATCTCGATCAGTTGTTTGTAAATGTCATGGACCAGCGTCTGATATTCAGGCGGAGGAAGCGTGGCGGCACACAAGCTGACCGTAACGGCCAGCAAGAGGGCGGCTGCGCGAAATATTAATCGCATGCGAATCGAGTATACACTGGCTGCCGTCTAGTGCGATAAGATAGGCCGGATGATCACCCACAAGGAGCCATAGGATGAAAGCGGAGAAGACCACCGTCAACTGGGATCCAGCCAAGAAAGAATGGCATGTTCGCATACAGATCGGCGAAGAGGTCATCAAGCGGGCGCTTTCCAAAACGCCCCAGGACGCGAGTGAAGATGTTTTGCGCTCCAAAGCCGTTGAAACGGCCAAAGACGAAGGCTACGACGTGGATGCAGCCCAGGTCGCTATCCAGCGCTAACGGGTCTTCCAAGCGATGGGTCGCTAGTCAGCCTAAATAAACCCTCGGCGTTGATCATCCCGATTTTCGATCGATCCGCTTCGCTGATGCCGGCGCCCTTGAACCATTCCACGGCGTCGCTCAGCTCCTCGAACGGATAGTCGACCGAAAACAGAATGCGATCGACGCCGACCTCCGCGATCGCGTCCAGAAGCGTTGGCGTCCTAAAATTGCCGCTGGTCGTCAGATAGAAGTTCTCCCGCAGATAGTCCGCCATCGGCTTCCGTGCCGGGATGCCGCGCGGCGTCTTCGATACCCGATGGTCCACGCGCCAGATGTTGTATGGCAGTCCCTCGCCCAAGTGGCCGAGAATAATCTTGAGTCGCGGATATCGATCGAATAATCCGCTGCCCATCAGCCGCAACGCGTGCATCGCCGTTTCGGCGCCGAAGGCCCAGGCCGATCCCAAAAACCAGGGGTGACCTTCGTAAATCCGTCTTTGATCGACAAGCGGCTCGCGCGGGTGCAGATAAAACGGAACATCCAGATCCTCCACCGTTTCCCAAAATGGCCAGTATTGCGGCTGATCGTAGTAGGCGGCCGAGTCATCTATCTGCGTAAAGCCGTTCACCAGCGCGCCGCGAAAACCGAGATCCTTCACCGAACGGCTCAGCTCCTTCGAAGCTACCTCCGGATCCTGCATCGGAAGCGCCGCCAGGGCCTGAAAGCGCCGCGGATTCTTGGCCACCTGTTCGGCCAGATAGTCATTAGCCCGTCTCGCGAGCGCGATGGCTTCGGTCACGCTCGACAGCACTTGAATCGCCGGCGCGTTCAGAGAAAGCACCATGATCCCGACGCCCTGCTGGTCCATTTCCGCGATCCGCTCTTGGTGGATGTCCACCAGGCGGTGCTTCATCTTCGTCCAGACGTCCGCGGTGAAATACTGCTCTGAGTTGCCGAGCGTGTCGGGCAAAGCAAAGTGCTCTTCGAGCGCGATCAACACCCGGCGATTATACAATGTTGTATACGTGACCAAAGACTGGCGGCGTAGATTTCACGTGAAGCCCTCAGGCGGCCACGTCTTTGTTGCGGCCATTCTTGCAATCGCATCCTTCGTTACACCGTGGTACCTGGGAATTCCACTATTTGCCCTGGCAGCCTTGATCTTCTTTAGAAGGGCGCAGTTTAGGTGAGCACCTCGGTCCGCGAACTGGCGCGGCAAAAGGCCCACGTCCCTCGGTCAAGCTGAGCTCGACCGCTCCGCTCAGAGCACGCGCCGCCTGATCGACTGTGATATCCTCGGCAGACGTGAATAAGATTTTCCTCGCCGCCGCGTTGATTTTGATTCTTGGGACACTAACTTTCGCAGCCAATGCCGACAACGGCAAGCGCCTCTTCGTCAAGGATGGCTGCTACCAGTGCCACGGTTATCAAGGCCAGGGTGGCGCGGCTGGCGCCAGGCTTGCCCCGCGGCCGATCGTTCTGGCCGCACTCACCGCCTACGTGCGTCACCCCACCGGCCAGATGCCGCCCTACACCAGCAAGGTTCTTTCCGACGCCGATCTCGCGGATATCCACGCGTATTTGAGCTCGATTCCCGCCCCGCCCGCGGTCAAAGACATCCCGCTGTTGAACCAGTAGACAAATCTCCAGTCGCGATGAACATCACCGTACTGGACGACTATCAGGACACAGTCCGCACGCTGCCCGCGTTCCGCAAGGTCGCCGCCCACAATGTCACCATCTGGAACGACCACACCAAGGACATCGATGTTCTGGCGGCAAGATTAAAAGATACCGAGGCGCTGGCTCTGATCCGCGAGCGCACCCCAATCCGCGCGCCCTTGCTCGATCGCCTCGACAAACTGCGCATCATCAGCCAGGTGAGCGTCTATCCCCACATCGACGTGGATGCATGCACCCGCCGAGGCATCATCTTATCGTCCAACATGATGCCGGGCCGCCCCTCGTTTGCTACCACCGAGCTGACCTGGGGATTGATTCTTTGCGCTATGCGCCGCATCCCGCAGGAAGTGGCCGCGCTCAAAGCCGGCCAGTGGCAGGCCGGAAGCATCGGCCTGGGCTTGCATGGGAAAACATTGGGCGTCTATGGCTACGGCAAGACTGGCGGCGTCGTGGCCGCGTACGGCCGAGCGTTCGGTATGAAGGTGATGGTTTGGGGTCGCGAGACGACCATCGCCAAAGCTCGAGCCGATGGCTTCCCCACCGCTCCGAGCAAGGAAGCATTTTTTGAAGAGTCGGACGTGCTGTCAATGCACGTGCGATTGGTCGACGATACCCGCGGAATGGTCACAGCGTCCGATCTCGCCCGCATGAAACCAACCGCGCTATTCGTGAACACCAGCCGGGCCGGATTGGTCGAGCCAGGAGCGCTGGAGGCCGCGTTGCGCGCCGGACGGCCTGGCATGGCGGCGGTGGACGTCTACGAACAGGAGCCGGTCCTCGGCGGCCAGCACCCGCTGCTCGACATGGACAACGTGGTGTGCACTCCGCATCTGGGTTACGTGGAGCGCGCCGGCCTGGATGCATTTTTCCATATGATCTTCGACCAGATTCTCGCCTACGCGAACGGGCAACCGATCAACGTCGCCAATCCGGAAGCGCTTCGGAAACGTGCAGTTTAAACTGTCGTCAACTGTCGAATTCTGGAACTTTCTTCCGTCTTTTTCCCCACCGCGTCGCAAATAACTCATCGCTGCGCGAACGCGACGCATGTAAACTCCTCAGGACACAGTGCTCTCGCGGCTACGCACTCCGTGGAAGCAAAATTGCTCTTCGTGGACGCAGGAGAGCACAGGGTCATGAAATACTTATTCGCTTGGATTATAGGAGTTCCAGGAATTCTGGTCTTCGTCTGGTTCATGATGAACCACTGCTAAGGTAACCAACCATGAATCAATCATCGAAACACAATAACTTTGACGCGGTCGTCGTCGCTGAAATACAAATTTTGCGAAGCGGAGAGCGGCGTTTGGAACGCCTCTATTCGGATTTGCAATCTAAGCCGCAGCTCCTGGATCATTTTGTGCGCGAGCTGGCAGAGCTGCAACTCCGCGCGGACCGTCTGGATGCGGTCCTCAGCCCGGTGGGTGCTTTCAACTCCCCTTCGGCAGCGTAAGGCGGCGCCTCAGATGTCCAATTGGCTGGTAGGAGAGCTGGGAGGGGAAATGTTCGAATGGTTGACGAACGAAGAGAACGACGCCATCGCCATGCTGAAACGCGATCACGATAACGTGACGGCGCTCTTCGATCGGTTCGAAAAGGCCGAACGCAAGGCCGAGAAGCACAAGATCGTAAAGCAGGCGATCGAAGAGCTGCGCATTCATTCCACTCTCGAAGAGGAGTTGTTCTATCCAGCCGTGCGTGACCAATTGAAGAACGGTGTCATGAACGAGGCCGATGAAGAGCATCACGTAGCCAAGGTCCTCATCGCCGAGTTGGATGCCATGAGCGACGACAACGACCATTTCGACGCCAAGTTCACAGTTCTCGCCGAAAGTGTTCGTCATCACATCAAAGAAGAAGAAAACGACATGCTCCCTAAGGCGAGCGATCTTAAGATCGACTTCCAGGCCTTGGGCAAAAAGATGGAGCGCCGCAAGCAAGAGTTGAAGGCCAAGGGCCTTCCGCCCACCGCCGAAGACGCCATGATCCGTAAAACGCATGGCCGCGCTGATTCGCCCGCCCGAGCCGCGCGCCGCAAGAAAAGTCCCGTCCGCGTGATAAAGTAAGTGGGCAGGTTGGTGGAGCAGGTCAGTGGGGCAGGTCTCTGGCCTGCCAGCGACTTTCAGCAATAGCTTCCCCTAGCGAATGCGAACGCAGGTAGGAATTGTCGGGGCCGGGCCGGCCGGCCTGATGTTATCGCATCTTCTCCACCGGCACGGCATCGAATCAATCGTCATTGAAAGCCGCACCCGGACGCATTGCGAAGAGCGTGTGCGCGCCGGCGTGCTGGAACAAACCACCGTCGACCTGTTGATCGAAACCGGCCTGGGCGACCGCTTGAAACGCGAAGGACTGGTTCACCACGGAATCGAGTTGCGCTTCAATCGGCGCGGGCATCGCATCAATATGTTTGAGCTCACCGGCGGCCGGGCCATCACGGTCTACGGCCAGCAGGAAGTGATCAAGGACCTGGTCAAAGCTCGCCTGGACGCTGGAGGCCAAGTGCACTTCGAGGCCGAGGCAGTCTGCTTGGAGGATCTCACGAGTCCCCGACCGTCGATCCATTTCCGTGACAATGCTGAGGTTCGCGAGATCAGTTGCGATTTCATCGCCGGGTGCGATGGTTTTCATGGAATCTCGCGGCCATCCATCCCCGCTGGCGAGGTTACCCTGTATGAACGCGAATATCCTTTCGCATGGCTCGGGATTCTCGCCGAAGCGCAGCCTTCGTCCAAGGAAGTGACCTACACAAATCACGAACGCGGCTTTGCGCTGCTCAGCATGCGGTCGCCAACGCTGTCGCGACTCTATTTGCAATGCAGGCCCGCTGAAAACCTGGCCGAATGGAGCGATCAAAGGATCTGGCAGGAACTGCACGTCCGGACTGAGGCCGAAGGCTTCGCATTAGCCGAGGGCGCCATTCTTCAAAAGGGCATTACGCCCATGCGCAGCTTCGTGGTCGAGCCTATGCAGTTTGGCAGGCTTTATCTCGCCGGCGACGCCGCTCACATTGTTCCCCCCACGGGCGCCAAGGGAATGAATCTGGCCATCGCCGACGTGACCGTGCTGGCTCGGGCGCTCGCCGAGTTCTACAAGACTGGCCGCCAGGAGCTCTTGAACCGCTACTCGCAGGCCTGTCTGCGCCGCGCCTGGCGCGTCCAGCATTTTTCCTGGTGGATGACCTCCATGCTGCATCGCTTCGAAAGCGACACGGGATTCGACCATCGCCGGCAACTCGCCGAGCTGGATTATGTCACCAGTTCGCGCGTCGCGGCGCAAAGCCTGGCGGAGAACTACGTGGGTATGCCCCTCGAATAACGCACGCTACCGCTGCTTTATCACCCACAGAAAAATCTCCGACCCTCCGACCTCCTCAACCTTCTCCGGCGTCCAGTCTTCCATGTCGAAAGTGTGCGACACCACCCTCGCTCCGGCCTTCAGTTCGCGCCACAGCTTGGGCCGAAGCTTCATGTTGACGCTCGGCAACAGGTAGAGCGTCACCACCGTGGCTCTCCTGATATCGGCGGCGAACAAATCGCCTTGCCGGAATTCGGCCAGGTTTGCCACGCCCTCTTTCCGCGCGTTTTCATTAGCTTCTTTGATGCGTTCCGGATCGATATCCACGCCGATTCCATGCGCGCCATATGCTTTGGCCGCGGCAATCACGATCCTTCCATCGCCGCAGCCCAGATCGATCACCAGGTCGGTCTTCGTCACCCCCGCCAGCTTCAACATGGCGGCTACTGTCTCCGGCCCAGTTGCCACATAGGGCACAACTTTCTTCGGATTGAAGAGCGGTTCCTGCAATTGCGCGTATAGAAGCGCCGGGAACACGCAAAGGACGAACAGCAATATCTTCCTCATGAGTCTTCCTCCCTAATGAAGAGGATATCCGGTGCGGGAACTGACCGCTATTCGCCGACACTCGCTACCATCGCGGGCCTTGTCACACGGACAGTGTCCCCAATCGTTGGGGGCTGGAGCGCTTGATAGGTATTGAAGATCTCTTGATCGTACGCCGTCTCTAGGCAACCATAGCCGGCATAACAGAGGGCAGTTAAACAAACAGCGACGATAAACGTCAATCCGTGAAATCGCAATCGGGATCGTGTACCCCAAATCGCGACATACAAACCAAAGGCGCCGAACAACAATAGAATTAGCTCGGCAATCGGAACGTCTCCTACTTGGGGGTTGCGGACATCTGACCAAAACTGCTTTCGAGCGACGAATATAATCCCCGCCGAGAGGACGAAAACCGCCGAGCGCCGCACAACCGGCCAGAGGGCGGATTGCCAGAGGGAGGGTTGGCCAACGGTATTCGAACTCTCCCTGGATCGAACGCACCAGGCAAACCCGCACAGCATCATCAGTGCAAACGCACTAAAGGCAGCGCCCTGCAGCACGGTGAGTTGCTCGTGCAATCGGTTCAGTCTCGCGCACTTATCGGTACCTCCCAGCCGGAGCGTACTCTCCTCACGCTGGAATTCGCCGTGGACGACGTTTCGCACGCGCACTATTTCCCGGATTTCATCCGGATCGGCGTGGGAGCCTCGGAAGTTTACGAGCTCGAGATCGGCGGGAAGAACCAGGCCGGGAATCGGAGTAGGATCACCCATCTGCCCATATGTCCAGGTTTGAATCTTTGTCTCGGTGGGAAGATATTTGCCCAGCATGTCCGGATCATTCCAGAATTCCGACGCAACCGGCGTGACCATTGATCCCAGTAGATAGACACCTGAAAAAAGCGCGAGTCCGATCGCCGGCTGCCGGAATTCTGAGGGAATGGACGCGATCAGGCGTGAGATGCCTGAAGAATTGAACAGATCGGGGTTCACCAGATCAATCATTATCCACAACCAGGGCAACGCGAATAGTCCGATGATCAAGGTTTCGAATGCCAGCTTAAATAATTCCATGGCCTTCTCCTTTAACCGGGAACTTTCTTCCATGTGCAGGTTTTGGCCCGCGGCCGAGAGCGGGCGTGAAATCGATGAAAACAAATGAAAAGTGCTGGCCTGCTTCTCGTCGCGAGAATAAATTGGCTTAGATGCTAACCTCTTGCTTATCCACCGTCACTGCTTCCACCATCCGGCCACCGTATCGCGCGGCATTTTGCCGAGAATGTATTGGGCCATCTCTTTCAACCGGTCGGGCGTTCCCACCGGCCCAGTCCAGCAATGCCCCTTGGTGGCGCCATAGGCGAAGAAGCCCTCGTAATGCGGGGCCTCGGTCTTCTTCATCCAATCTTCCAGCTTGCGCGTCGAGTTGTTGAGGAAGAAGTTGTCGGCGTCGCCCACGAAAACGTGCACCTTGTCCACCAGCTTGGGGCCCAGCGCGGACCAGTTCTTCTCCATAAAATTCCGCAGGTCGTAGTGGTCTTTCCAATATTCGGCGACGCGCGGATTTATCGCGCCCGTGCGCTTGTCGAATAGCGGATCGAAATAGCCGTCTTCGCCCAGCGGCCCGAACACGGCGGACCAGATGTCGAGTTGCTCGCCCGACCGGCCATGCGTACCGTTCACCAGTTCGAAGCGATTGCGTTCTTCCGAGGTCTGCCGGATTTGCCCGTTCGTCTCACGGCTATTTACGGTGGGCACGCGCCGCCATTCGAACTGTTTATAGAAAGCGTTTTTGTCTTCGTAAACGCTGATGCCTTCGACGTCGGAGAAATCCACCGAGTCCGGGCAATAGGCCCACGTGCCGCCGAAGAAGTCGGGATGAAATAGCTCCAGCGCGAGCGCTTCCCAGCCACCGGTCGAGCCTCCCGCCAGCAGTCGCGCCCAAGGCTGCCGGATAATCCGGAACCGCTTCTCGATTTCCGGAATCAGTTCCTGCAGAATGGCGTTGCCATAAGGACCGACATTCACCGAGTTCACTGCATAGGAATCGTCGAAATACGGGTTCGGGTGCTGCAGCGTGACAACGATCATGCGCGGGAAATCGTCCCTCATCCATTCGTTGTGCAGATCCTTGCCCGCCGGCCCGATGTCGAAGTTGAGCGGCGCGGCGAGGGAAAAATGGCCTTGCTGATACAGCACCGGATAGTACAGGTTGGTCTTGTCGTAATCGCGTGGCAAAAGCACGGTTGCACCCAGGTAAATCGGCCGTCCCCAGAACTTGGTGAGCATCGGGCTTTGCACACGGAATCGTTTCACCCAGGGCGTATCGGGTGGAACCTCCACCGGGGCGATCACCTGATCGCAGATCAGGGAAATGCTGTAGCCTTTCCCGCCGTCGAGCGTGACGCGCTGGGGCTTGCTGTAAAGATTTCCGGGCGAGCGGTTCCAACGCTGTCCTTCCCATTGATCGTCGTGCATCCAGACGACATGGCCGTCGGAACGGCGAAATTCGGAATAGAAGTTGACGAAAGCCTGTACCCAGTAATCGCCGGCCGGGATTTCTGAAAGGCTGAGCACAGGCGAGCCCAGGTTGCTGGCGTCAATCACCGCCGCTTGGCCTGGAGCCAGTTTCTCGACGTCGCGCCCGAAAAAAGGCGCTCCGATACGCCCGATCTGGAGGCGCGGCTCGGGATCGTTCTTACTGGCGATCATCATGTAAACCCGCCCGGTTACCGGACCGGCATGCGCGGCCGCCGGAAAGGAGATCTCGAATCGCGTGTCGGCCGCCAGCAGGCAGGAAAAGCCAATCGCCAGGAAGCCGAGCCGATAGAAGGTGTCCATGAGCGAAATTCTACCTAAGTCGCCTTCGAAGGTTCCGGCGGCCCGGCCCGGCGTGGTACTCCAGGCCCATCCGGGAGGAGCGGTCCCTCAAAATCAAAAGAAAAATAAAATGATCTATATAGTGAGAGTTTTGTACAGCCGATATGACTCTTGTAGGGAGTAGGCGTATGGCAACCTTACCGATGGATGGATGGACCGTAGGATCTATTCGGAACACCAAGGGAATCTCGCTAGAAGAGATTTCCAAAAATACAAAGCTGAAAGTCTCGACCCTGAAGGCCATCGAAGATGGCAATTTCGAGGTCTTGCCCGGCGGCATTTACAACATCAGCTACATTCGTCAGTACGCCCGGGCGATCGGAATTGACGAGAGCCCCCTCGTCCAGTTTTACCGCGCCAGGTGCTCCAACGGCGACCCGTCCCCATCCACTCGCTAGCCACAACCCCTTTCCGCACAGTGTCTTAGACTCTGCCGTTTCCAACTAGAGCCAACCAGCAGGCATAATGGGTTATTAGATAACCCTATGACGAGACGTCTCTTCCGTTTGGCTTCGTTTTGCATTTTTTGCCTATTTTGCGCGGCTTTCGCCGCAGGCGCCCCCCTTCGCTTCCAAGTCTCCTTTCCAACTTCCGTACATGCGTCACCCATCACCGGCCGCGTCTTCGTCGCCCTGGCTAAAAAGGCGACGCCGGAGCCGATCGACCAGGCCGGCTCCTGGAGCGGGCAGACCCCGTTCTTTGGCGTCGATGTCAAGCAGCTCGCGCCGGGGAACCCGGCCGTCGTGGATAACGAAGTCCTAGGCTATCCGGCAAACAGCCTGGCGGACGTGCCGGCGGGCGACTACTACGTCCAGGCCCTGGTCAACGTCTACACCGAGTTTCACCGCTCCGACGGACACGTCATTTGGGCCCATATGGATCAGTGGGAGGGCCAGCGCTTCAATCGATCGCCCGGCAACCTCATCAGCGACGTCCGGCGAATCCATCTGGATCCAGCCGCGGGCTATGACGTGCAACTGGAGCTATCCAAAGTCATTGAACCCGTTGTAGTTCCCCCTGATACAGCCTGGGTGAAGCGCATCAAAATCCAGAGCCAGCTCCTGACCAAATTCTGGGGCCATCCCATGTACCTGGGCGCGACCGTGCTCCTGCCGAAGGACTACGACAGCCATCCCGGCGAGCGCTATCCGGTGATCTATATCCAAGGGCATTTCGGACTGGCCGCCCCGTTCGGATTCAGCGATAAGCAGCCTGATTCTAATCGTGAAAACGCCGAGCGCGGGAAGGCCGGTTACGACTTCTATCGCGACTGGAACTCCGACAATTTCCCCCGCATGATCGCGGTCACGTTCCAGCACCCCACGCCCTACTTTGACGACTCCTACGCTGTCAACTCGGCCAATAACGGGCCATATGGCGACGCATTGTTGCAAGAATTGATCCCCTACCTGGAGGAACATTACCGGATCATTGCGGAGCCTCGCGCCCGCCTCCTCACCGGCGGCTCGACGGGGGGTTGGGAATCGCTCGCACTGGAGGTCCATCATCCGGACTTCTTCGGCGGGACGTGGACCTTCTTATCCCGATCCGGTCGATTTCCGCCGCTACCAACTGGTGGACATTTACGAGGATGACAACGCCTTCCGCGCACCCGGCTTCGACTACATGGTTCCCGAGCGCCCGATGATGCGAACCGTAGAAGGGCAGATGGTCCAGACCATGCGTCAGATGAGCCAACTGGAAGAGGTGCTCGGCAGCCACGGGCGTTCGGCACAACAGTTCGAAGCCTGGGACGCAGTCTACGGACCGGTGGATGAGGACGGCTATCCGCGCGCGCTGTGGGACAAGCGGACTGGGAAGATCGATCACGAGGTCGCCAAATACATGCGCGACCACGGCTACGATCTGACCGCTTATATGAAAGCCAACTGGAAGAAACTAGGGCCGCAGTTGAAAGGCAAGCTCCATTTTTATTGCGGCGAAATGGACAACTTCTATCTGAATGTCTCGCTCTACCAACTCGAAGATTTCCTCAAGACTACCGACGCCGGCGCGACCTTCGAATATGGCCGTCCCATGAAGGGCCACGGCTGGCATCCGATGAGTAACGCGGAACTAGTGAGGATGATGAGCGCTCAACTCGGGAACTGATTCCGGCTGCCCGTCTTGAGGAGACACGATCGTCAGGTTGTACGCCTGCGCTACCCGGACGCCCAGCAAAAACATAGTGACCAGCCCGACCAGTATCACGGTGACAGCGATGGTCGGTAAGATCGGCACATAGAGGAAAAAAGCGCCGATGCTTCCGAGTAAGAGAAGTGGTAGCAAAACCAACAGAATTCGCTCGGTCATATCCCGTGGAATGCAAGTCGGATGCCAATACTCTGTGGGAAAATGCCTGTGAGAAACTGTACGGTGTGGGACACATGAATCGACGAGTTTTTCTTTGCACGGCAGCCGGCTTCCGGGGGCTTGCACGAGCGCAATCGGCCAGTGTTCCGGAATCGATTCGGAACCTGCGCCCCATGACCGCGGGCGTCCAGCCTATTACCGACGGCGAGCGTCGCGCGCGCATCGAGAAGGCGCGCAAGCTGATGCGCGAAAACAAAATCGGCGCGGTGGTGATGGAGGGTGGATCGAGCGCGTTCTACTTTACCGGCTCGCGTTCGGATGGAGTGTTTGTTCTGCCTTCGCGGGGCGAAATCCTCTCTTTAACGCGTGAGTATAGGGCCATCGCGAACGCGCTGAAAGACAGTGGAGTCGCCACGGGAAGCGTCGGGATCGAAGAGCGCGTTCACTTTGACATTGTCGACGGCGTGAGCAAGCTGGCGCCCGCGATCGAGTTCACGAGCGCCGATCCGGTGACTGCCGGCTGCCGCGTGATCAAATCGCCCGCTGAAATCGCCTTGATGCAGCGCGCCAACGACATCACCATCGCAGCTTATCGGGCCGCGCTGGCCTGCTTGCAAGAAGGCATGACGCAGCGGGAATTGAGCGCCCTCATCGGCGAGGCTTATCGTGCACTGGGCGTGCAGGGTGGCGCCATGGCCATCTTCGGCAAGTACACCGCGTTTCCACACGGCAGTGTTCAACCACAGCAACTGCGGGAAGGCGATTTAGTCCTGATCGACGATGGCTGCAGCGTGGAAGGCTATCAATCCGACATTACGCGCACCGTGATTTTTGGCCATCCCACCGCCCGGCAGCGCGAGATCTGGGCGCTGGAGCGCAAAGCGCAAGATGCCGCGTTGGCCGCCGCCAAGCCTGGCGCTACTTGCGAATCAGTCGACGCCGCCGCGCGCAAAGTGATTACCGACGCCGGCTTCGGACCCGGCTACAAAGTCCCCGGCCTGCCGCACCGCACCGGCCACGGCATCGGGCTGGACGGCCACGAGTGGACTTATCTGGTTCGCGGCAACCAGACGCGGCTTCAGCCCGGCATGTGCTTCAGCGACGAGCCGACCATAGCGATCTATGGCGAGTTCGGTGTGCGCCTGGAAGACTGCATGTACATCACCGATGACGGCTCGCGCATGTTCACCAAACAAAGCCCAGCCATCGATCAGCCGTTCGGGTGAGGAGAATCGCGAGATGCCGCAGACCAACGAAGTTTCCGAATCAACCTACCGTGCGCGGATCGCCAAGGCCCAGGCAGCCATGAAAGAGTTCGGGCTCGGGGCAATCGTTTTGGAACCCGGGCCGGCCATGTTGTACCTGACCGGCGTGCGTTGGGGACGCAGCGAGCGAACATTTTCCGTGGTGTTGCCGGAGAAAGGCGAGCCCGTCTACGTGTTGCCGGGCTTCGAAGAGATGCGGGCGCGCGAGTTGATCCATGTCGGAAACGACATTCGGATCTGGCAAGAGGACGAGAACCCGTATCAACAGATCGCGCAAGCGCTGAAAGATCGCGGCGTCACCTCGGGCCGCGTCGGCGTCGACGACTCGGCTCGATTTTTCGTGTTCGACGGCATCCGCAAGCTGGCGCCGAAGCTCGAATACGTCAGTGCGCAAGCGGTGTTGAAGTCGGCCGGTGTGGATACGGCGCCGCTGCCCCGGACTGGCGGCCGACGATAGTGCGTCCGATTTTCGCGGCGCTGTTATGTATGGCGGCGGCATGCCACAAACCCGTGCCAAAAGTGGTGGTCCCGGAAGTTTTCCGAGTGAAATTCGAGACCACGCAGGGAGATTTCGTGGTGGAAGCAACGCGGGCTTGGGCGCCGCATGGCGTGGATCGATTCCACGAGCTGGTGCGCATGCGCTATTTCGACGAAGGCCGCTTTTACCGCGTGCTGCAGGGCTTTATCGCACAGTTTGGCGTCCATCGCGATTTCAATGTGCACGCCACCTGGCGGAACCTCTTCATCGTGGACGATCCGCCCCGCCAGAAGAATCTGCGCGGAACGCTGGCCTTCGCCAAATCCGGTCCCAGCACGCGCACCACGGAAATCTTTATCAACCTGGCCGACAACGCGGTGCTGGACGATCAGGGCTTCGTGCCTTTCGGAAAGATCGTCGAGGGTCTCGAGGTGATCGACAAGCTCTATTCTGGCTACGGCGAGATGCGGCCGGAAGGAAAAGAGATCGATGCCGGCCGGGTAGAGGAAGAAACCAACGAGTACCTGGTTCCCCGCTTCCCGAAATTGGATTACATAAAGCGAGCCCGGCTCCTACCGTAACTGCTTTTCTTCTGTTTTGGAAAAAATCTCGCGATAGCAGGCGATACAAGGCCGGTCGCGCCGGCAGAGCGGATCGTTATGCGCACAATGGTGCCGTCCACGCCGAAGCAGGGCATAAACACCGAGGCTGCCCGCGGGTGCAAGTAGGAGAAAAAGAATAATACGCAGCGGAGTCACCGAGTACTCCTTAGCTTCCAGGATACGCCGGAAGTGCCGCGAAGTGAAAACGCCGGGACCCTGATGGTTATGTGTGGGTAGGGGCGGCCTCGGCAGGCTGGTGAGAACCTCCGCGGGATTGACGATCGAGCGTCACGACGCTGACCCAATATTCATAGCAGGATTCGATACAGCGGAGAAATTGCATCAATTCGGCGGGTTTCCGAATGAAGCCGTTGCCTTGCAACGAATAGACGGCTTGGACAAATCCGGGGTCCTCCGCATCGGCCGCCACCACTACGGGAATGTGCATCAAGGCCGGAGTCGATCTGATGACCCTCAAAGCCAGCAGCCCGGAGATTCTTGGTTGGGACAAGTCCAGGAAGATCAGGTCCGGAATTCGGGCCTCAGTATAGGGGCCTTCCCGGCGGAGGTAGCTCAAGGCATCGTCCCCATCGCGGACGCAATGCATGCCGTTGGTGAGTCCAGCGGCTCGGAATGCGGTCATGGTCCTGAGGGCGTCGACGGGATTGCTTTCTACGACCAGGACTTCGATCGGAACGAGCGATTTCACCAGGAACAGGCCGGTGGAGGGGGAGGCGTGGGACATGTTGCATCCTACTTTCTGCTTGCAGAAAGAGGGACAACCCCCGCTTTCATGGGGAAAAAACTTTCCCGACGGCTGGAACAAGTATACAGGAAATGTCGGATGCCGGTGGGCCCAGCTTACTACACCGAGTTGCCGGGTACGAAGCTCTCTGCAGGATAGTCGTAAGGCAACTTAGCCGGACGCGTCCGCAGCCGGCCGGATAATCGTCGGCCGAAAGCGATGCAGGGTTTCTCCAGGAAGCGGTAGCTCAATACCGCAAAGGCCGCGGTTAGCAGCAAATTCCATGCTGGAACCTGAAAAATGGAGCGATGTTCCCAACCGGGGATCAAGAACAACTGCTGCCAGAGATACAGGCTATAGGAGATGCGGCCGATAAACCGCATCCACGCATGGTCAAGGAATCGGCTCAGGTGCCATTGAGGATGCAGCAGCGTACCCGCCAAGCCAACCGGGATCAAAGTCGCCAGCCATAGCGAGCTCAACTGCGAATAGAAGACAGTGCAGGCGATTGCGACCAGCACAACGCCACCGAACATCCAGGGACGAAACTCTTGGCGCAGACGATCCCGCTGCTTAGCATCCGATAGAAAGAGCGCCACGGCACAGCCCCACAGCAGCGCGTCCAGCCGAAGGTCCGTGCGGAAGTGAACCGGGACTAACGGCAGCCAGCGGATCGTCAGGTTGTATTCGGAATCGATAAGACGCCACAAACCGCAGCCGATGCTGGCCCAGGCGATCGTCGACGCCGCCTTGCTCAGACCGCGCCGCACAAGAATCGTGGACAGAAGCAGCGGCCAAAAGAGGTAAAAATGCTCCTCCACGGCGAGCGACCAGAGATGCTTGGTGGCATGCGCGCCCAATGGATCGGGGATGTAATTCCGAAAAAACAGTGCTGAGGACACCAACTCGAGAGGCGATTTGATGCCGTGCGTCGCCCAAACCGCAGCTAGATAGAGGAAGCAGGCGGGCAAGATCCGGAAAGCTCGCCGGATATAAAAACCTGTGAAGTTTATGCGGCTGGATTGGCGATACTCATCCACTAACAGCTTGGTGATGATGAGCCCGCTAATGGCAAAGAAGATATCCACGCCGAAAGCGCCCAACTGCGACACGCTTGAGGCATAGTACGCATCTTCGCTCCGATATAGCCCGCACATGAAGTGATGCCAGATGACGAGCAGTACGGCGACCGCGCGCCAACCATCCAGCGTGGGAACACGCTCGGAAGCGCGGTCGGCTGGGGGGATCGGCACTTTCTTCTATCGTCGGAACAGGCCCCTTCCATCAGAGGACGCTTCGGAGCCTGAGACATGGTCGTGCATAGTACCCACGGTCTCTCTTCCCAGTCGCCGGCGTCCGATTTCTCGTATACCTTCCACGACATGAGGCCACAAAGCCCCCCGCACCACGTGGAGATGTAGGTCAGCGCCAGAGTTCGACGTCGATTGAAGTACACGTCTGTGAGTGTGAATAGATCCGTCACACCCCGGAACCGTTCATTGGGTTTTGGGGATCCGATTTTGGGCATAGAGCGTGCTTCGATGAACTCCTTGACCTCATCGGCGGTCAATAACTCATACGGTTTGCTAATCGAGAGCGCTCGTTCGAGCTTTCGTGGAATATTGTTGCGGCGCTCGAAATCCGCCAACACCTCTCGCCACTCTGCCTCGCGCGCTTTCGGCGATTGTACACACGGCTCTTTCGGGTAGCCTGGGGCGGTGGTTTCCGCAATTAAATATCGCTCGTTGTTATCCGAGCCATGACTCGTTTGCGGGTTAGTGAACATCTGGGAGTAGATCGCGTAGACGTCCTTCTCTCGCTCGGGATCTGCTGGGCTGGTTTGTTGCTGATAAGCGTTGACAGTCGCCGAGATCATCAGCAGCGAACATGCGAATCGGAACATACTTTTACATTGGCAGGTCGGAGACCTGCTCCACAAAGAGACTCGGCAGCGAGAGCCGCGAGCATCCCCAGCAAGCACAACGGCGTGATCACCGCGCCATGCTCGCCGAACAGGCGCAGCAGAAAAAGCAGCGGCATGGTGTAGACGACGACCGCGATCCTGGTCCAGCGGAAGGGCGACAGGAAAATAGCCAACCAGGTTGGCAGCAGCAGGAGCGTGCCGTTATAGGCGTAAACGTGTGGAGCGACGAGCAGCGAGACAACCAGGACGACTGACAGCCAGCGCCACAGTGGAGCTTGTCGAAGTGCCATCCATCCCACGGCGAGAACGGCAATGGTTGCGGGAGCGAGGAACACGGCGCTCTGCGTTCCCAAATGCGCAGCCAGGCTCTGGAGATTGATCATCAGGGCCGGCGTGGGATTGAGCTTTGCAAAGGCGCTGGACGAGAGCATTTGGAAATAGAGACGCAGGCCGCCGGGGCCGAGGGCCAGCAATGAAAAGACGCCCAGGCAGCATCCGGTCAGCGAGAATCCTTGTAGCATTCGCCACCGGCGCGTGGCGAGCATAGCCAGTGGAAAGGCCAGCACCAGGTTAAATTTGATCAGCATCAGTCCCCAGACTGCGCCTGCCAACCGGTCCTGGCCGCGCTCGGCCAAAACATAACCCGCTAGCGCAAGGGCGAGCAGGAGGGAGGTGTCCTGGCCGCACGCGATGCCAAAAAATGCCGGCCCGGAAAGCGCTCCCCAGACGAGGGCGTCGTCTCCAAATTTCCGCCACGCCCAGAACATGCAGATCCCGAGCAGCGCGATCTGAATTGCCAGCCAGGCTATAAACGCCGCGCGATATGGAAGTACGCTGAGCGGGGCTACGAAAGCGGCGAAGAAAGGCGGCCGCGGAAAGACCGACAGGATCGGCTCCTCCGGAAGAATCATCTGCTGAACGGACCACTGGACTGCCGGGTCATACATATGCTGGAAGTCACCGCTCCAGGCCAGCTTTGCTCCGATATACCAGCACAGAAAATCGTCATGCCAAGCCGCCCGGATCAGCGGCGGAGCCAGAACGCACCAGAAGGCGATCATCAGGACGACTGCGCCCCAGGAGGAGATACGGCGAGCGTTGATTCGGGGGGGCATCCGGGTAACTACTTAAAATATCGGAGGATTGTTAGGGAAGGGTTAGGGCCGTGAGCACCATACGTCTCTATTGGGAAGATGACCATTGCTTCGAGACGGAAGCGCGCGTGGTAGCTCTCGAAGATGACGCCATTGCGTTTGACCGAACCTGCTTCTATCCGGGCGGTGGCGGCCAGCCGTCGGATACAGGGAACGATTACGCTGAGCAGTGGACAGGTGTTGGAGGTCGCAGCGGCTCGAGTGGACGGCGCCGAAGTGGTGTGGCACGTTGTTAGCGGACTGCTGACGAGCGGCCTCGTCGGGCAATCCGCCAAACTCAGAGTGAATCGGAAAAGGCGCGTGGCGCTGGCGCGACACCACACCGTTCTGCACGTGCTGAATACGATCGCGCTGCGGGACTATGCGGCTTGGATCACCGGAGTGCAGATTGGCGTGGACTATTCGAGAATCGACTTCAAGTGGGAGGGCTTCTCGGCCGCGGTTTGCGGCGACATGGAGAACAAAGTGAATGCCGTCCTGCGGGGCAACCACTCGCTCAAGTCCTATTACATTGCAGAAGACGAATTTCAGAAGCGGCCAGACCTGCTGAGGACGCTGGAGGTGAAACCACCGGTGATCGCGGGGCGTGTTCGGGTTGTCGAGATCGTGGGATTCGACGTGCAAGCGTGCGGCGGGACGCACGCCGGCGCCACCGGCGAGCTAGGCCGGTTTTCGATCTTCCGAACCGAGAACAAAGGGAAGATCAACAAGCGGTTATATATCAGGCTGGATGGGGATGCGGCTCACTAACATCTTCCAAGCGCTGGCCACGCGTTTCGATCATACGAGATGCGGCGAACGCTCCGACGATACTGACTGCCGCGAACATCAGGAATACCGAGCCGATACCCTTGGCGCCGACCATGAAGCCGACCAGCGCCGGGCCTATCGCCGATGCCAGACGCAGCCAGGAAGTGGCCAGGCCGGTGCCAATGGCTCGCATGCGCGTGGGATAGATTTCGGGCGTGTAGAGATACAGAACGGCATTCGTCGATCCGATGATGCCGTAGATCAAGGTGGCGAGGATCATCACGCTCGACACGCTGCCGGACGCCAGGAAGCCCAGAATCCCGAGCAGAGCGGCGCCGGCGATGAAAGAAGCGAGGGTCCAGGTTCTGCGGCCGATCCGGTCAATCGAAAAGGCGCAGATGAGCAGCACCAGAACCTGGGCGACATTGGTCATGGAAGCCGCGCGTAACGCGGGCCGCAGACCGAGGTGATAAACCGTGTTGTAGAGGCTGGGCAGCCAGTTGTTCAGACTGTTGGCAATGAAATAAGCACTGAACCAAAGCGCCCACACGGTCAGGGTTCGAGAGCGATACGCAGGAGAGAGCAGCTCGGCCCAACGCGTGCTGTGCAAAGGGTCGCGGTTTGGCGCCGCAGCGGGAGCAGAAGGCAGCGGGCCAGATATCCCGGCGCTGGCCTCCATATGCTTCACAACGTCGCACGCTTCGAGCAGCCGACCTTTCGAGATTAGCCAGCGGGGCGATTCGGGAAGGCGCGCTACCAGGAACGTGATGATCAGGCACGGAACGCTCCCGATCAGGAAAATGGCCTGCCATCCGAAGGCCGGCGCCAACCAAGCGCCCAACTGTCCGGCGGTCATGAGTCCGACTGGGAAGATCATCTCGTACAGCAGGAAGAATCTGCCGCGGCCACGCGCGCGCGATAGTTCGCTGATGTAAGCGGCCGCGACCGGCATTTCTCCGCCGATTCCGATACCCTGCACCAGGCGGCAGGCGAACAGCGCCGGGAAATTCCCAGCGAGGGCACAACCCAGCGTCATCACGGCCATGATGGCGATTCCGGCGGTGGCGCTGGGGATGCGGCCGAATTTTTCGGCCAGCCAACTGAAGAGCAACGCGCCGGCCAGTTGTCCCACATAACTGGATGCGATGAGCAGACCGCTTTGCCGCGGGGAAATGTGCCAGAGTCCGATCAGAATCGGCAGGGCGAAGGCCAGCGAAAGCGAATTAAAGGCGTCGAAGAACGTCGCACTGCCCATGATGACGCGCGCTTTGGCGTGCCATCGCGAGAAGGGCACACTCTCCATACGCGCGAGCAGGGTGGCCGCATCAGCGCCCTCGGGAATCAAATACGCCCCAACAACGCTATTAGTTGGATCGTGACCTCCTCGGGACGCTCGATGGGAGTGAGATGGCGCGCCCCTGGAATTACAGTCAGTGTGGAGTTTGGAATGGAATCGTACAAATACTTCGCCTCGGTCACCGGCGTCGCATAGTCATCTTCACCCACAATGATGGCGGCGGGCATGCTCATCTTCTTCAGGTAGTCGCGCAAATCCGTCTCCCCCAGCATGATGCAACTGGCCGCATAGCAATCCAGGTCATTCCTCAGGAAGACTTCGGTGGCTGCCTTCACCAGTTCCGGATGCGCTTTGCGAAACTCATCGCCGAACCAGCGCGGTAACTGAAATTCCAGCAGCCCGACCAGGCCTTTCGAACGCACGGCGTCGGCGCGATCCCTCCAGGAGGCCGCAGCATCTTCGCCGTACCAAGCCGTGGTGTCAATCAACCCCAGGGCGTTCACTCGGGACTCATGCATTCCGGCCAGCGCTTGGGCCACGCATCCTCCCATGGAACAACCCGCAGCCACGGCGCTGTCCCAGCCCACATGATCGAGCAACTCCATCAGATCGCGCGCGAACCGGGCCATCGTGAATCCCTCGGCGCGCTTGCCCGAGCGTCCATGTCCGCGGCAATCGTAGGTGAGGATATCGGCGTGGACGGAAAGCCGGGCCACCACGCCGTCCCAGATGCTCGCGTCCAGCGCCAAGGAATGGATCAAGACTATGCGTGGTAGTCCCGGATTGCGCGCCGCGCGCAGCGTGTAGGCGATAGGGCAGTCGTCAGAAGTCTGGAAAACGCCTTGATGCATTTCTTGTTCCCGTTAGACTGTTTGAATATCTGGCTCCATGGTAGCCAAAGGCACGTTCCAGGCATCGTAGCCATACAGCCAGCTGGTGTCACCGTCGTCGCCTTTCATCCAGGTGTTGGCGCTGGAGATGGCCTGGATACGCGTAGTACGCGGCTTGCGATGGGCTTCGTAGCGCTGGAATGCCCCCTCCATGTCTTCGCCACCGACTTCTTCCAAGCATCGCGCCAAGATGGCGGCGTCTTCGATCGCGGTAGCGGCGCCTTGCGCCATGTACGGCGTCATGGGATGGCAGGCATCGCCCAACAGCACAATGCGCCCGTCGCTCCAGCGTGGGAGCGGCTCGCGTTCGAGGATCGCCCACTTGTGGCAATCCGGACAGGCGTCCAGCACGGCGCGAACATCGGGATGAAAGCCTGCGTAGGCCTGGCGTAGTTCCTGCATATCGCCCTTGGCCGACCAGGATTCGGGTGTCAGCCACTCGGCCGGCTCAGGGACGCTGGTGACGAAGTAGATTTCGCTGCGCGTAGCGGTCGTGTAATAGATGACGATGTGGCGATCGAGACCCCACCACTTAGTTCGCGATGGTCCGATATCGCAACCGTGAAGCAAGGCTGCCGGATATACAGCCCGATAGGCGATGCGTCCTTTGTGGATGGGCGCGTCGGGGCCGATGATGATATCGCGCACCAGCGAATGGACGCCATCGGCGCCGATCACCGCGTCGGCCTGAGCGCATGTGCCGTCGGCGAAGGCGAGTGTGACTTGGCTGGCACGTTGATCGAGCCCGGCCAGTTTTTTATTGAGATGAATTAACTCTTGCGGAACCACCGAGGCGATTGCACCGTGAAGAACGGCCCGGTGCATGCAGAGATAGGGCGCGCCGAACAGGCTCTCGGGCATGGGTAGATCTCGCATGACGCGGCCGGTATCCCATTCCCGGTTCAGATGCGAGTATGGCTCGAAGGCGACGGATCGCAATTTTTCCTCGACCCCGATCCGGCGCAGCACCTTCATCGAATTGGGCATCATCTGGATGCCCGCACCTACGCGCTCAAAACGGGCAGCCTGCTCGTAGACCTGCACGTTGAAACCGGCGCGCCGCAAAGTTGCGGCCACGGTCAGGCCGCCCATACCGGCGCCGATAATCGCAAAGGAAAGCTTCTTCGCGCCCATTTCGGCTGGTGGCGGACTACTGCGCGTGCTTCAATTCCACGCGGATCAGCTCAAAGGGCTGGTCGCTCAGGTTCTCGTCGGCATGGGCCTGGTCTTTCGGCCCATAGCGCACCTGACCGGATTTGTAGTGGTTCTCGCGCTTGCCGCCATCGGCCAAAGTTTGCCGCATATTTTGGTCAGTCAGGTACACGATCACGGCGAAGGTCTCGGGATGCTTGTGCATGCTAAGCTTCTCGCGCGGTCCGGTCTTCACGCGGATGACACGCACCAGGTCGTTCTCGAATTCGACGTGGTAACGTTCCGGGTCCACTATGACGGCGTCGGTCTTTTCTTTCGGAAAAGGCTTCAGCTCGACGCCCGTGGGCGTGCGCGGCTCAATCTGAATGCATTCGAAGGGTGTGTTGGATAGATTCTCGCTCTCATGAGCGCTGGCCGGCCACCACGCGACATCGCCGCGCTTATGCTGCACGTTCCGAATGGTCCCATCCAACAACACCTGCCGGACGTCCTGGTTGGTCATATATACTACGACGGCGCCAGGCTCGGGATGTTTGTGCCAAACCAGCTTTCCGTGGGGCTCCATATGTTCGCGAAAGGTGCGGGTCCATTCATTTTCGATCTCGAGGTGGTAATGCTGCGGGTCAATCAAAAGCGGATCTTGCAGTTTCATTGCGGCCGGAGGCTTTTGCGCCCAACCGGAAGCGGCCGAGACGGCGAGTACCACGGTCACCCATACACCACGCATGCGATCTCCTCCCCGGGGATGATGGCTCTCTGAATATCGTCGCACACATCTTCGGGGGTTTCTGTTTTCCAGACGCCTGGCTCGTCGTTCGTCGGATGCTCGCCGCGAAGGCTTGGGGGTGGCGAAAGTCTCCGACTGTCTCTGTTCTGCAATCTCAGGCGACGGAAATCTTGAGGTCCCGTAAGAAATCCAGATCACCGTCGGTCAGCATCTCAGGTTCCCCTACAAATTCGTGCTTCGGTTGCGGCGACACCTGGATTTCCGCCTCTCCGGATTGAAGTTCCGATTCACCGTTCTTCCGAAACCCAATCGAGGCCTCTAAAATCACGCAGACGTTGTAGCCGGCCTGTTCCATTTCCGCCATGACGGCGGCAAAGCGGTCCGACTCGGATAAGGATGAGTTGATTGCATCCCCTAGCTCTTCTATCAACTGTTGCAGTTCCTTTTCCATGCTGGGTCTCCCTTCCAGATGCCCGCACTTATAAGGGCAATCCGAGTGCCGGGAGCATAGACACAGCAAACGTAACGAATTAGGGCTCTTACCGTATGTCCGTCAGGCGTTGACTGTACGACACGTTGTCTCCATCGCGTTGAAATGGCGACAATTCGTCACAGCATCAGTTGCCCGCCATTTACTTCGATCGTTTCTCCGACCACGTAGCTGGCTGCGTCCGAGGCAAGAAACGCGATCACGTTGGCGCATTCCATCGGCGTGCCCACGCGGCCCAGTGGAATGGCCGCTGCAAAATTGCGCATCATTTCGGGAGTGGAGAAGCGCTCATGAAAAGGCGTGTCGATCACACCCGGCGAAACCGCGTTCACTCGCACGCCATGCGGCGCCAGCTCTTTGGCGAGTGCTTTGGTGAAGCTAATCAGGCCGCCTTTGGCGCTGGCATACGCGCTGGCTCCCGGCCCGCCACCGTTGCGGCCGGCGATGGAGGAGACATTGACAATCGCCCCGCGCTTGCGCTCGATCATCGAAGGGGCCACCGCCTGCGAGCAAAGCACCGCGCTCTTGAGATTGAGATCCTGGATCTCGTCCCAGGTCTCCTCCTTCACCTCCAGGATTCGCATGCGCTGCATCAGGGAGCCGGCATTATTGATCAGAATATCGATTGGACCGAGCTGCGCCGTCACCGCCACGGCGAGCGAGGAGATCTCGCTGGCGCGCGTCACATCCGCGCGAATGGCGATCGCGGTCCCCCCGCCGGCGGCGATTTTCGAGCGCACCTGCTCAGCCCCTTCGGGATTGCTGTGAAATCCAATCGCCACCCGCGCGCCCAAGCCGGCTAGTAATACTGCGGTTGCGGCTCCGATGCCGGACGACGCTCCGGTGGTCAATGCCACCTTGCCGGTCAGGTCGAGATAGTTCTGCATGGGTCTACTCCCCTGTTGTCTACTGTACAGGCGTTTCGGGAGTGGTCCGTCGCTACCGCGCTACGGGCCCTAAATAGCGATCGAACCAATCCAGAGTCTCTTTGATCGTGTCCTGCAGGTTCACGATGTGGCCGGTGTCGAACAGCGCGTGGCGCTTGTCTTTTTCTGGCGTTCCCATGAGGGCAAACGTGGGAAGCTGACTTGTTTTCAGCGGAATCAACAAGTCATTGCGACCGTTGATCATCAGCACCGGCATCTTCACGCGCGGCAAGAAATTGAAGGGATCCACCTCGGGTAGATGCTTCTGAGTGCTCAATCCTCCACCCCACAGCACGGCTGCTTTGATTCTGGTTTCTTCGGCCAGCGCAATCGGTCCCATCCAGCCGCCCTGACTGACTCCGTAGTAGCCCACTCGGTCGTGGGCAATGTCGGACCGGGTCTCCAAATAATCTAGAGATCGCTCGAAATCTTTATACTGCTGGATTGTCAGGTCTCGGTCAGCAATTGACCCAGGCACGGCGACGGCCGCGCTCCGGCGCTCGTACATCCCCTTATAAACGGGATACATGAGTGCCCTGCCGCTCTTGACAAGAAAATCTGCAATCTTCAGTTCGGCTCCGCCGATCTTTCGTTCGGTAAAAGCAAGTATGGATGGAAAAAAAACGACAGCTTGGTACGGCCTCGCCGCATTCTTCGGTAGAAAAAGCCACGCGATGACACGTTCATTGCCGTAAGCGGCATTGAATGTGATTACTTCTTTCCTCCACGATTGAGAAGTCTCATCCACAGATTCGATGGTGGGCTTCAGGTCAGTGCGGTCATAGAAATAGAGACTCCGATAGATGCGGAAGACGCTGTCGGAGACTGGCTTTTCCATATGGTAATCGTGGATCGGCTTTTCAATCGGTAAGGTGAGCGCTTCTGGAACCACCCCGCTGCGGTATCTCACACATCGAAAACCGTTAACCGAGGAACGGTCGAACGGAGATAACGCGTCCGGTTCGCTGAATGTGTATGCTGGCTCATTCCAGGCGCCACCCAAGATGTACCGGCGGTCGCCCGTGGCGTTCCAGCACCATTCCTTGACGTTGCCAGCCATGTCGTAGGTCCCGAAGGGGCCCAGGCCGGCATAGCTGCCGACGCGCGCCGAGCCGGTTCCGTTGAAATTGCTGAGCTTCAAAACGTCAGAAAACACAAACGGGTCGGCGGCTCTGAACCAATGATAGACGGTGGGAAGCTGCTTTTTCGCGAACTCTGCATAAGCCGCCGCTTCGTACCAACTGAGGCCGCTCACAGGAAAGTCGCCGCGGTCTGGCGGATATTCACCTAATTCCCAAGTCGCGGGTCCAGGTCTACCCGTGGTGTCACGAAATTCCGCCATAGCTCGCTCCCACGAAAGCACGCGACCGTCTTTGACAAACTCCTGATGCCAGTACTCGCGGTTTTGATATCCGCCCTTGTCGACGAACTCCTTGAACTGCTTGTTGGTCACCTCGTACTTGTCGATAAGAAAGTCTTCGAGCTGTACAGGTTCGGTGCTAAGCAGTTGATACCTCCCGCCTGGAACGCGCACCATCTCAGGAGGAATGCTGCCTTCCGGATCCAGAGCGAACTGTATCGGTATTATGCCAGCGGCACTCTCCAGTGTCCGGAGTCCGCTCTTCGTAATTCTCCAACGGTAGTACCCGAACGGAAGCAGGTAGTTCTCGATCGGTGACTGGCCGATAAACAGCCACTCGCCCGCAGGGTCTCCATACGCCTTCAGGTAAACATTGGCGCCGGGAGGCGTTGTGCGAATGGCGCCTGTGATCGATATGTCGCGTAGTAGCTTGTTCAGTGCTGGATCGGTTGGGATGATCTGCTGAGCCTGGCGGATCAGGGAAAAGCTGTCGGTGAAATCTCCTCGGTCGGCCATGCGGGCGATTTCCGGAACTGCCACTTCTTTGGCCCAGCGGATCCGTGCGCTGCGCCGGAAATACATGGTGCCGAGGAGCGCGATCAGCAGCAGGCCCAGGGCAAGGGGAACAGATATACGGGGGCGCTTGATCTGGCGAAGGAGACTGGGAGCCGCACGGATCGTGGACCGTTGCGCTTCCTCTATCTCGATTCGCGCGTCGACAATGTCATGCAGGCGTCGATGCGAATCCTTCTGCAAGCAGCGCCGCAGCAGGTCGCGAATTTTCGCGGGAGTTCCGACGGGTAGCGCTTGCCAATCGGGCTCCCGTTCCAGCACCGAAACGATCGTGTCTTGTGCCGTCTCCCCACGAAAAGCCGGCCGCCCGCTCAGTATCTCGTAGAGGACGCAGCCAAACGCCCAGATATCCGTGCGCTTGTCCACAATCTTGCCGCGCGCCTGCTCCGGCGACATGTATTGCACCGTGCCGACGATGGTCCCCTTCGCGGTCAAGGTATGCCTCTGCTCCTCATCGCTGACGCCGTGCTCGATCTTCGCCAGTCCGAAATCCAATACCTTGGCCCCGGACTTACCGATCATGATATTTGCAGGCTTGAGATCGCGATGCACTATGCCTTTGCTGTGGGCCTCGGCCAAAGCATCAGTAATTTGAACGGCCAACGCCAGAGCCTGATCCAGCTTCAAAGCGCCGCGTTGCAATCGCGCCGCCAAGGTCTCGCCTTCCACGAATTCCATCACCAGGTAATTCGGACCGATGTCGTGCAGAGTGCAGATGTGCGGATGATTCAATGCCGAGATCGCCCGTGCTTCGCCCTCAAAGCGCGCATTGAACTGCTGGCTTGAAACCTTGATCGCCACGGCGCGGCCCAGCCGCGTGTCGCGAGCCTTGTAAACCTGACCCATTCCGCCAGCGCCGATGGGTGATTCGATCTTGTAAGGACCAAGCGGTGCGCCCACCGCCAGTAGCTCCATACTGGAATCTTTCAGCAGCTTGGCAGCGACCACAATCGCCGGATGGTCGAGCACGCCTTCTCCACCGTCCTCTGCCAACAAAGACTCTACTTCGCGCCGCAATTCAGGGTCGGCTTGCGTCAGCAATTCTACGCGATCCTCTGGCGGCCGCTCCCGCGCCGCGTGGTACAGCTCTTCGACCTGCAGTAAACGTTCCGGACTCATAGACACCGCGCGCCTGGTTGATTCAACAATATGCTCTTCGTTACTGCGCTGCAACCGGTTCGGGAGTCGCGATGGCTATCTCACCGAGCGTCGGCGCAGCTGTCCGTGCATCCAGCCCAAGGTAAATCAAGTCGACGTCTTCTGACGCGAACTGAAGACGCCCAATCGCGATTTCGAAACGGTCCTCGCAATCCCAGTGCGCCTTCATGATGCCGCGCTTGGAATGCCGTGTGATTCCTTCGAGAATATGCGTCACCTCGTGAACCAAAACGTACGCAAGCGAGCGGGTCAGCTGGTTAGGCTCCGACTTCCGCAGCCGGTCATAAAATACTACGATATGGCTACCTCCATATGGCAGGGCGTAGGCCAACGCACCCGGAAGCTGATGTTCCGGAGTTTGGTAGGACAGGCTGACCTGAACGGTGTTTCCGCCAACCGGACACGCGCGAAGTTCCCGCCAATCGACTCCCACTTGGATACTCGCGAAGGTCTTGGAAGCCAATCTCTGAGCCGAGCGGATTTCCATACCGTCTGCGCTGGGGTCCATACAGATTGTCACCTTGCGTTCTCGCGTTGGTCCAGTTTCTCCCGCGAAAATGTTGGCCGCTGTAATCGCTGTAATCGTAACCCAACCCAAAATCTTCATCTGCTTCCCCGTTCGCCACTCGACGCTTGTGCCGGCGTGGATTCCGGCCGCGAGGGTTGAGACAGTTTGGGAGATGGGCCGTCCACGTCGCTCTGGGCGTACACCGTCGTCTTCTGCTCGGCCATCCGCTCGGCTTGATCTACCCGAGCACTCGTTGCGGCCATCATCGGTATCGCGATTCCGGTCTTGATCTTCATCGCCCCTCCTGCTTTCACCTGGGCAGGCGGAACCATATGCAAAATCCGGCCATGATCGTGATAATGTTTTTTCGAGGGGCTGAGACGGCCGTTGTGGAATCCGCGGAAGTCACTGGTTTACTAAAGGCTTGGAGCACTGGCGACGAAGGGGCGCTGGAGCGGCTGGCCGCAGTGGTGTATCAAGAGCTGCGCCGCATGGCCCGCCAATACATGAGGAATGAACGGCCCGGCAACACCCTACAGACCACTGCCCTGGTGAACGAGGTCTACCTTCGCCTAGTGGACGTGAAGAACGTCGACTGGCAGCACCGGGCCCAGTTCTTTGCTATTTCCGCCCAGATGATGCGCCGCGTCCTGGTGGATGCGGCGCGTGCCCGCGGATCCCGCAAGCGCGGAGGCGGTGCAGTCAAGGTGAATATCGACGAAACGGCCGTGATGACACCGCAACCGGATGCCGCGATTATGGCCTTAGATGAGGCGCTGCAGGCGTTTTCGCGAGTGGCTCCCCGCCAGGCCAAGGTCGTCGAGCTACGTTATTTTGGCGGGTTGAGCGAGGAAGAAATCGTAGAAGTCCTGAAGATCTCTCCGCGCACAATCAGGCGCGATTGGGACTTCGCTAAGGCATGGCTGATGCGGGAGTTGAACGGGTAGCTACGGCTACACTGCCTTCGGCACGCTAAGGGGCTCGCTGGGAAGGCCGGCCGAGGGTGACTCTATCCGCCCCGTCATGTATAATGAAAGGGTCGAACGAAGCAGTGGGCGAAAGCCCACTTTTTTATTGCAATAAACGAATGCCAGTCATTGGTAAGGAAGAGACCATAGCTAAAATAACTGAGATTGCCGAGCGGGTAGCCGGCTCGGAAGGCATTGAAATCGTCGATGTCGAGCTGCTCGGCGCCGGCCGCGGGCGCGTTTTGCGCATTTTCATCGACCGGCCCGAGGGCGTCTCCCATGCCGATTGCGAATTCATTTCGCAGCACGTCGGAACCATTCTGGATGTGGAAGACGTCATACCTGGCGATAGCTATACGCTAGAGGTCAGTTCGCCGGGCTTGGAACGTAAATTGCACAAGGCAAAAGACTTTGAGAGATTCTTGGGACAGAAAGCTAAAGTCGTATTGCGGGAGCCCGTCGAAAACCAACGCAGTTGGATAGGCAAGCTAGCTGGTTTTTCGGATGGAATCGTCACGCTGGAGCCAAGCGCTGGAAAGACCGTTCGCTTCGCGCTTACGCAGGTCGAAAAAGCCAACCTGAAGTTTGAGTGGTAATTCACCCCCGGACAGTTTGATTGAATTGAGAGGACACAGTGGGTAGCATCTATCAGTCCATTGAGATCTTGAGCAAAGAGAAGGGCATCGATCCGCAGATCGTCATTGACGCGGTGAAAGATGCCATGCTCGTAGCCGCGCGTAAGCATTTCCGCACCACCGAAGACCTGGTGGCCGCCTTCAACGATCAAACTGGAGCCCTGGAGATTTACGGAGTCAAGAAAGTCGTGGAAACGGTTCAGGATCCCGACAAGGAAATTTCCCTCAAAGAAGCCCAGAAGATGGATCCGGCGGCGCAACTTGAAACCGAGGTTCACTTCCCGAAGCCTACCGATGCGCTGGGACGCATCTCCGCGCAGACCGCCAAGCAGGTGATCCTGCAAAAGGTGCGCGAGGCCGAACGCGAGACGATTTTTTCCGAGTACTCCGGCCGCGTAGGTGAGTTGGTCAACTGCACCATCAAGCGCATCGAAGCTCAGGATCTGGTGGTGGATCTCGGCAAGACCGAGGCGCGTTTGCCCAAGAAAGAGCAAAGCAAGCTGGAGAACTTTAGCACCGGTGATCGCGTCCGCTGCGTCATCCGCAGCGTCGAAAAGGCCGGCAAGAACGCTGGGGTGATCGTATCGCGCGCCGCCCCGGAGCTGGTGGCCCGCTTGTTCGAGCAGGAAGTACCAGAAATCTACGACAACACGGTGGTGATCAAAGGTTGTGCTCGTGAAGCCGGGGAACGCACCAAGATCGCGGTCGTCAGCCGTGATCGGGATGTCGACAGCGTGGGCGCCTGTGTCGGCATGAAGGGCATGCGAGTTCAGTCCATTATCCGCGAGCTGCGCGGCGAAAAGATCGACATCATCGAATTTTCGGACGACCCGGTGTCCTTTGCCACCCATGCGCTGAGTCCCGCCAAGATTACGCGCGTTTCGGTTATTGATGCCAACGAGAAGCACATGGAAGTGATCGTCGACGATACCCAGCTTTCACTCGCCATCGGCAAGAAGGGCCAGAACGTCCGGCTGGCTGCCAAGCTTCTGGGCTGGAAGATCGACATCAAGAGCGAAGAAGAGAAGCGCCAGGAAGTGGAATCGGCCATGGCTGCTCTGGTTCCCGCCGGCGCGCCGGTGTCCATTCTCATCGATCATGGGCTCGCCGAAGAGATTGTCGAAAAGCTGCTGGGAGCGGGTATCAGCACGGTGGAGAAGCTCGGCGCCATGACGCCCGAGGATCTGGAAGTGATTCCCGAGATTGGCCCTGCGGTGGTCGAGAAGATCCTGATCGCCGTCAACTCTTACTACGCCCAGTTCGAGCCGCCCGCTCCAGTAGTGGAGGAAACGGTACCGGAGTTCGAAGCCGAAGCCAGTGAGGTTATTGATGAATCCAATGCAGCCTTGGCGGAGGCTGCGCCGGCGGTCGAAGCCGCGCCGGAGACCAGCGGATCGGGGGAGCCAAGCCCTTTGGGCCACACCGATTCTGTAGACCACAAGGGCGAATTTGATACCATAAAGAACTCGGAGGAAGTCGGTTAAGCGCCGCGTTACCAGGGCGTTGCTGTCAATATGAGCAAAATTCGAATCAACGAGCTCGCCAGGCAACTCGAGGTTCCCTCGCATAGCATCCTCGAGATGTTGCCGGAGCTTGGCGTCACCGAGAAGAAGACTCACTCCAGTTCCATTGATGAACCGATCGCCGAACTCGTGCGGAAACGTGTTCAGGGCTCCGGAGAATCATCCACGCCGATCGATTACGGAACACCGGCCATCGGCATAGCCGAACCGGAGCCGGTTGAAGAACAACACCACGCTGCCGTCCACGCACCCGAGCCACCGGCCATCGCGGCCAAGAGCGCTCCATCACCCGCCGCGGAAGCGCTCGCTGCACCACCGAGCGATGGCGCGCCCGTTACCACGACGGAAGAACCACGTAGCAAGCCGGCGCCGTTGCGTCCACCTTTGTCCAGCGGGGGAAGCGCTCCCATCCACCCTCCCTTGCGAACCGGCGCAGTCCCGGCGAGACCCGTACCAGCGGCGCCTCGTCCCGGCCAGATTCTCTCCGGACCGCGGCAGCCCATGCCTGCGTCAACACCGCCTCCGCCGCATCCCTCACCGGGTCCAGTGGCTCCGCAACCGAGCGCACGCGCCGCTGCGCCGCCAGCCGAAGCAACTCCCGCGGCAACGCCCGGACCAACCCCCGGAGCGCCGCCGCCGTCGATGCCCCTTCGATCTTCGCCCGCTCGTCCAAACTTGGCCGGCCAACCGGCGGCTCGTCCCGTAGTGCCTCCGCGTCCCGATCTCGTGGCCCGGCTGCAGCAGACCCGTCCGGCGCCAGGTCAAGCACAACCGCCACCGCCTCGTCCCGGAATGCCAACCCGCAGCTCGACGCCCGTCCCGGGCCAGCCAATTTACCGCGGCCCCATTCGTCCCGGCCAGCCCGTCATGCGCGGCCCGGGTGTAGGCGGACCCGGGGGCGCGGCTCCCGGCGGTCTGCGCCGCCAAAGAACGCTGCATCCCACTTCGCCGTTGCGCATCGAGCCGGCCACGCCGCTGCCCACCGAGCAACAGCGCCGCCATCAAGCCAAGCCCGCGGGGCGCGATCGTCATCGCGATGTGGAACAGGAAGAGGGAAGACTGCGAATGCCGGTGAGCCGGCGCGAACAGCCCGCTGCCCCGCCGCCCATCGATCGCGAAATCACCGTCGCTGAAGGCATCACCGTCAAGGAGCTTTCTGAGAAGCTCGGCATCAAAGCCAATCTGGTGATCAAGAAGCTGGTGGAGAAGAAAATATTCGCCACCATCAACCAGAATCTCGACATGAAAATGGCCGAGGAGATTGCGCGCGATTTCGGCGCTTCCATCAACAAAGTCAGCTTCGAAGAGGAGAGCACGCAGGAAATCGAGCTGACCGAGGAGACTACCGCTCGCGTGAAGCGCGCGCCCGTGGTCACCATCATGGGACACGTCGATCACGGCAAGACTTCGCTGCTGGACGCCATCCGCGCCACCGACGTGGCCGACGGCGAGGCCGGCGGCATCACCCAGCATATCGGCGCATATCACGTGGAGAAGAACGGCCGCAAGATCGTGTTCATCGACACGCCCGGCCATGAGGCGTTCACGCGCATGCGCGCCCGCGGCGCCAAAGTTACCGACATCGTGGTCCTGGTGGTGGCGGCCGACGACGGCGTCATGCCGCAGACGCTCGAGGCCATCGATCACGCCAAGGCGGCCAAGGTTCCCATCATCGTCGCCATCAACAAAATCGACAAGGGCGACGCGCAGCCCGAGCGTATCAAGCAGCAACTGGCCGATCGCGGTCTGCTAGCCGAGGATTGGGGCGGCGACGTCGTCATGGTCCCGGTCTCAGCCCGAGCCAAGACCAATCTCGATCTGTTGCTCGAGATGATCCTGCTGGTGGCTGACATGCAGGATCTCAAGGCCAATCCGGAACGTCCCGCGGTCGGCACTGTGCTCGAAGCGCAACTCGATCGTGGCCGTGGACCGGTGGCTACGGTGCTGGTCCGCAACGGCACGCTGCATGTAGGCGATTACTTCATTTGCGGTTCGGTATTCAGCAAAGTCCGCGCTATGTTCGACGATCGCGGCCAGCCGGTCCGTGAGGCCGAGCCGTCCATGCCGGTGGAGGTGATCGGTCTCGATTCGCTGCCCGAAGTCGGCGACACGTTCCAGGTGGTGACCGATACCGCCAAGGCCAAGCAGATCGTGATCTATCGCGAATCCAAGGCCCGCGATGTCGCCATGTCCAAGAGCGGCCGTATCACGCTCGAGCAATTGCACGAGCAGTTGAAGGAAGGCGAAGTCAAGGAACTCAACATCATCCTGAAGACCGACGTGAGCGGCACGGCCGAAGTGCTCTCCGACATGATGCAGAAGCTGTCCACGATAAGGTTCGCATGCGGGTGCTGCGTGCCGGCGTCGGCGCAATCAACGAAAGCGACGTGCTGCTCGCCTCCACTTCGAACGCTATCATCGTCGGCTTCAACGTCCGGCCGGAGAGGAGCGCCACCGCGCTGGCCGAGCAGGAAAAAGTCGACATCCGGCTGCACACCATCATCTACGAGCTGACCGACGAGTTGAAGCGCGCCATGACCGGCATGCTCGAGCCGGTCTTCAAAGAGGTATATCAAGGCCGCGCCCAGGTTCGCGAGGTCTTCCGCATCAGCAAGGTCGGCAATGTGGCCGGCTGCATGGTGATCGACGGCCTCATCAAGCGCGATAGCGACGTTCGCGTTCTACGCGATAACGTGGTGGTGTTCACGGGCAAGATCGAATCTCTGCGCGCTTCAAGAATGATGCCAGCGAGGTCAAGACTGGGTTCGAGTGTGGTCTGACTGTTCGCAACTTCGCCGACATCAAGCCCAATGACATCATCGAGTCCTTCGCCACCGAGCGGGTCGCCGCGGAGGTCATGGCTTGAGGCTGCGGCCATGCCGAGCGTCGGAGTATTGACCCTTGAATTGCACATCGAAGGCGCGCAATCGCTTAAGGACAAGCGCCATACCGTCAAGAGCCTGAAGGACCGTCTCCGCAGTAAGTTTAATGTGGCGGTGGCCGAAATCGACTATCAGGATCTGTGGCAGCGCGCGCTGATTGCTGCCGTGACCGTTTCAAGCGACCATACACGCGCCGAACAAGTCCTCCAATTGGTGGAGCGCGAGGCTTCTTCCCTATTGGGCGGCATGTTGGTCGGAACGGCGGTCGAATGGATGGAGTGATGGATCACCGCGTCGAACGAATCTCAGAAGCCCTCCGCGAAGAACTAACCGAATTGATCGGGTTCGAGCTGTCCGATCCACGCATGGGGTCGGCTACGGTGACCGAGGTTCAGATTTCGCCCGATAAGCGCCACGCCTTTATCCGCATTGCCATGGGGGATGGGTCGGATGCGAAAGATACGCTGGCCGTGCTCAATCGCGCCACCAACTTCCTTCGCCGCGAAATCGCCAGCCGGCTCGAGCTTTTCCGCGTGCCGGAGCTGCATTTCGAAGCCGACGCATCTACCGCCATCGGCCCACGCGCCCCGCAGTTGCTCAAACGCATCAAAAAGGGCCGGCCCCGCGAATGAAACTCTTGCCTGCCGCGTTGGCACTCGTGCCGACGCTAGGTCTTTACGCCGCCACCTCTCCCGGCCTCGTCCGGGTCGACGGCAGCGTCGATGCCATGGGGACCGGCTTTTCCATCATCGCCTACGGTGACGATCGCGCCCGGCTTCAAACGGCCGTCGCGCAGGGCCTCGAGGAGGCGCGCCGCCTGGACGAAATGCTCTCCAACTACAAACCGGACAGCGAGTGGAGCCAGATGAATCGTCAGGCGGCCGACCGGCCGTTCCCCGCCTCCATTGAGTTATTTGAATTACTATCGGCGTGCGTCGAATACAGCCGCGCAAGTGAGGGGACGTTTGACATTTCCGTCGGGCCGCTGATGAAGCTGTGGGGTTTCTACAAAGGCACCGGCCACCTACCGCATCGCGCCGAAGTTCGGGGCGCGCTGAGCCTGGTCGGCTACCGGAACATTCTGCTCGACGCCTCCAACCGCTGGGTTCGTTTTGCAAGAAGGGGGGTAGAGCTCGATCCCGGCGGCATCGGCAAGGGCTACGCTGTCGACCGTATCGCGCAGATTCTAAAGAACCAAGGAGTCCAGCACGCGCTCGTCTCGGGTGGCGGATCGAGCATCTATGCCATCGGCGCGCCGCCGAACGAGCCGGGCTGGAAAGCGGATATCAAGAATCCCAGAGACCCGTCGAAGGCCATCGCGTCCGTTTTTCTGAAGGATGAATCTATGTCCACTTCTGGCAGTTATGAGAAGTTTTTCCGCGCGGAAGGCAGGCTTTTCAGCCACATTATGGACCCCAGAACCGGCTTTCCGGCCCAGGGAATGCTCTCGACTTCAGTTATTACGCCCAAAACTATTGACAGTGAGGCTTGGGCCAAGCCCTACTATATCTTAGGGCCTCATTGGACGGCTCAACACAAACAGAAGGGCTTTCGCGTGTTCTTTTGCGAAGACAAACCGGGTACACGATGCGAATGGCTTCAATGAACAGTCGATTCTTAGATGCGTGCCGCCGCCGGCCGACCGATGTCCGTCCGGTCTGGTTTATGCGGCAGGCTGGCCGCTACATGAAACAATACCGGGAGATTCGCGCCAAGGCGAGTATCCTGGAAATCTGCAAACGACCCGACCTGGCCGCGCAGGTGACGCTGCAGCCGGTTGAGGTGCTGGATGTCGATGCCGCGATCATTTTCGCGGATCTATTGCTTCCGGTCGAGCCTATGGGACTCAAGCTGAAGTTCGTCGCCGGCGAAGGGCCCGTTATCGGCAATCCGGTGCGGACCTCCGATGATGTCGACTCGCTCTCGATTTCCAATACCGATGAACTGGGGTACGTCGGCGAGGCGATTCAGTTGGTTGTCCGGCAACTGGCCGGGCGCGTACCGGTGATCGGTTTTGTCGGCGCGCCCTTCACCCTGGCCAGCTACATGATCGAAGGCGGTCCCTCCAAGACTTTCATTCGCACCAAGGCGATGATGTATCGCGACGAGACGCTGTGGCGGCGGCTGATGGGCAAGCTGGTGGACGTGCTCGGACCGTTCGCAATCGCGCAGGTGACCGCGGGCGCGCGCGCTATTCAAGTGTTCGATAGTTGGGTGGGCGCTTTAGGTCCCGACGACTACGTTCGCTACGTCGCGCCCTATTCTCGCGCGCTCATCGAGCGCATCCGGACGGCCAGCGTTCCGGTAATACACTTCGGTACTGGCGCCGCTGGTTTCTTTCGTGAGCTACACGCGGCGGGCGGTGACGTGATGGGCGTCGACTGGCGAGTCAATATCGATCAGGCCTGGATGGACATTAGCTATCGCTCCGCCGTCCAAGGCAATCTGGATCCGGCCGTTCTTTTCGCGCCGCTGCCCGAACTGAAGATGCGCGTTCTAGAGCTGCTCAAACGCACCGGCAGCCGGCCCGGGCACATTTTCAATCTCGGGCACGGCATCCTTCCGGAGACGCCGGTGGAGCACGTGAAAGCCGTGGTTGACATTGTCCACGAGTTTAAACTGTAGGTAGTGCCTCACAAAGCGCTGATCGTCGGCGGTGGGATCTCGGGTCTCTCCGCCGCTTACTACCTCTCTAAGGCCGGAATCCGCCCCACCCTGGTGGAAAAAGCCCCAGAGCTGGGCGGTGTCATTCGAACCACGGTCCAACAGGGCTGCGTGCTCGAAGCTGGTCCCGATGGGTTCATGGCCGCCAAGCCGTGGGCCATGGATCTCATCCGCGAGCTGGGTTTGGCGGATCAGATCATCGGCTCCAACGATCATTCCCGCATCACCTACATCGTCAAACATGGGAAGCTCGTGGCGCTGCCGGATGGCCTCATGATGATGGTCCCCACCAAGCTCATGCCGCTAGTGGGAACGAGCCTCTTCGGATGGGGAACCAAAATACGGATGGGTCTTGAATTCTTTCGGCGGCCCAATGGGAAGCACCCCGACCGGTCCGTTTACGATTTCCTGATGGATCACTACGGCCAGGAGTCGATCGATTATCTGGCCGAGCCGCTACTCGCCGGAGTGTACGGCGGCGATCCCAAACAGATGAGCGTCAACAGTGTGCTCAGCCGCTTCGCCGAAATCGAGTCCAAGTACGGAAGCTTGACCCGCGGCGTGCTGGCGGCGTCTAAGCCTCCCAAGACCTCCGGCCCGAAGTCCTTCCTGTGGACCCTGAAGAACGGCCTCGGCGAGTTAATTGAAAGGCTACGGCCCAGCGCCGACGTAGTGCATGGAACGGTGGAAGAATTGCAGCGAAATCCTTCCGGGTTTCGCGCCCGCGTAAACGGAGATTGGATGGAAGCAGAGCACGTCGTGCTGGCTGCGCCCGCTGGGGATTGCGCGAAACTCCTTACATCGTCGAATGCCGAATTAGCGGACTTGCTCTCCGGCATCCCCTACACTTCGTCCATCACAATGGCGCTGGGCTATCGCAAGGAGACCTTCGACCATCCGCTCAAAGGGCATGGCTTCCTGGTGCCGAAGCTGGAGCGTCAATACTTGATGGGTTGCACCTGGGTCGGCAACAAGTTCAATCACCGCGTCCCGGATGACATGGTGCTGCTGCGCTGCTTCGTGGGCGGCAACGGACTGGCTCTCACCGACGATGAGCTGGTGGCGGCCGCGCGCAGTGAGCTTCGCGGCATTATGGGACTTCAAGCGCAGCCGGTCTTCCACAGCATCGCGCGCTGGCCCAACGCCATGGCGCAATACACTGTCGGGCACCAGCAGCGCGTGGAGCGCATCGAAGCCATCCTGCAAACTATTCCGGGCTTGCATCTGGCCGGCAATGCCTACCGCGGCATCGGCATTCCAGACTGCGTGAAGATGGGCAAGGACGCCGCGACTCGCATCACTTCTCAGGCGTAACCTGAATCCATCAAAATCATCGTAGGAGGCGTTTGCATGCTCACTCGAATTATGGGTCCTGAGGGACGGCTCTATGCGGACCCGCAGCCGGGGCCCGATGAGATAAAGTTTCGCGAAGACAACACGAGTTCGGCGTACTACAACTCGCCTTATTTTCTGGCACACAAGGATCAGGTGCAGCCGATACCTCGCCGCCGAGGCGGCGTTGCCTTGAATCTGTCTGACTTTATTCCACAAGATATTTTGAACGCGATCCAGGCCGCCGGCAAGATATCCTTTCACGCGGTTGGCGATACTGGAGCCGCCAAAGTAAACCGCTCGCAGACTGCCGCGACGGCGCTGGGCCATGAGGCGGCGGTAGCCGACGCCATGGTGTCGGAGATTCAGAATCAGGGGGTGAGTGGTCCGGCCTTCTTCTTTCACCTCGGCGATGTGATCTATAACTTCGGCGAAGCTCAATATTATTACGACCAGTTTTATGAGCCCTTTCGAGCGTACGACCGGCCTATCTTCGCCATCCCCGGCAATCACGATGGAATGATCTTCGGTCAGGGATCGAGCGCGCCTCAAGTTCCGACGCTGGATGCTTTCTTGACGAATTTCTGCGCAGCTGAGCCCGGCCCATCGCCCGACGCGGGTGGCCTGGTCCGGAGCGTCATGACCCAGCCGGGCGTGTACTTCACACTCGACGCCCCGTTCGCTTCGATAATTGGACTTTACAGCAACGTGTTGGACGGGCCCGGAGTTATTTCATCGCAAGGCGGGCATTTCCCGATCGTCGACGATCAACTGGATTTTCTGAAGAGCGAACTGACCCGTCTAAAGCCCGATCGCGTAGCCCAAAAGCGAGCGATTATTGTAGCTGTTCATCACCCGCCGTTATCAGCCGACGCGAAACACGGCGGGTCCACGGGCATCATGAAGGATCTGGACGCGTGCTGCAAGTCGGCCGGCCTGTGGCCCGACGTTTTGCTCTCCGGGCACGCTCACCTTTACCAGCGCTTCACTCGGAACCTCCCCAACGGGCAGCAGACTCCTTACATCGTGGCTGGTAGCGGCGGATTTGCAGCGACCACGCCTAAGCATTTGCCTCCCGCGCCGATTACCGTCGGAGATTACACGCTCGAGATCAACCCGATTGTCGATTTCGGCTATATCACAGTGGAAACTGACGCTCGGACAATTACTCTGACGTTCAAGACGGCCGACGGCGGTCCCGTCGTGGTGCGAGATTCTGTTTCCGTCGACTTGAAGAAAGGCCGCATCATTTCCAGCGATCAGGTTCCGGCCATGGGCGCCCGCGCGAGAGGCCAGCAGAAGCCTGCCAAGAAAAAGAAGTAAAGCGCGCGCGTATTACTTTTTGGAAGTATGTACATTACGCAAGGATTCAAAACATTTTATTTGACTTCTGGATTGCGTTAGGTATAAAATTTAGAGTTTGAGAAACGATGATCATCACAATTTGTCTAAGTCCAAGATCATCGAAAATCTCCCACTAGCCTGCTGTGACGAACTGGCGGCTGTAGAATTCTTTGAAGCAAAACGGTGGTGTTCTACGCCGATCTGCGTTCACTGCGAAAGCACGAGCGTATACAAGATGACAGATGCCAAGACTGGCAAGCGAAACAGGCGTTTCTTATGGCGTTGTCATGACTGTAAGAGACAGTATACTGTTCGGATGGGAACGGTCTATGAAGAGACTAGGCTGGAACTTCGGCATTGGTGCTACGCTTTCTGGCGAGCGGCAAGTTCAAAAAAGGGAGTGGCTGCTTTAGAAATAAAACGCCATTGCCAGATCAGCTACAAGTCATCCTTGTTCCTAATGAACCGGATTCGCTTTGCAATAACGCCAGACGCTAAAGCTCTCAAACTTACCGGAATTGTCGAGTGCGACGAGACCTATATCGGCGGTAAGCCACGGCCTGGAGACGGAAAGGCCCATAAACGCGGGCGCGGGACGAGTAAGACTCCGGTGTTCGCGACAGTCGACCGAAAGGCCAAATCCGCCGTCGCGTTGTGGTCGACGCTACTGGTGAACGCTGCAAGCCGCCATCAAAGATGAGGTCAGTATACAAGCTCGCATTATCACAGATGACTATGTCGCCTACCGAGGCATCGCGTCACAATACGCTGGTGGCCATGATAGGATTTGCCACAGCACGCGGGAATACGTTCGCGGCGATGTTCACACCTACACGGCAGAGTCGTCGTTTGCAGTTGTTAAACGGGGATCGTCGGCATCCACCACAATGTCAGCCGCGAACTTGGCAGTAGGACTTCATGTGGAACCATCGCACGTTGAATGACGGAGATCGGATCATCCTAGCGATACGGTCAGCGGAAGGAAAGTGGTTAATGTACAAACGACCGAGAGCCAGTTCTCCCGAATGAGCGGCGTATCGCAGTTCAGGACGGTTCGTCCTTGGCGGGCCGCTCTGGGCATGTTGCCGGTTCTTACGCGCGATAGTGCTGACAACGGAGAGCGGTACGTTCTTCTAAATGGCGCTACTGGAAATTTCTGTCTGGATTTCATCGGCGGAATAGACCGAACAACGCAACGTGGTGTTGCGTGGTCATGTGACGTCGGACACTACGTCACTTGCAGCGATGATTTTGTCGTGGTCAACCGATGGGACAAACAAGCCCCAGAAGAGAAATACCCGTTTGAAAGCGTGGTTACGCAACTGCATGAGTTCCATCGTCATCTTGAAAAGACCACACCGGATCGCTCCCGCAACATAGCCGCTCATGCGTTGCGGGTTTTCCGCAGTGTCAGAACAGTGGTTGAAGAACGCGATAACGGGATTCGCTCTCTTAGAGTCTTCTTGCATCTTTTGGCTTCCGCTGCAACCGAACAATACCGCTTGGTTGATGGACATTTGGAAGTTCTGGGAATCACTCCAGAGATACTTGAGACGTCTAGGACAATCCCCGATACGAGTTGGCGCCAGTTATACAACGATCTTTCTGGAATCGGGCGGTATGATGTTCCTGGCCCTCCAGATTTCGAGCTTGTCCTCCGTCATGCATCGGGCACTTTGTTTCAAGACGCACATCTTGAGGCCGAGCTTTCTCCTACCTTATTTCTTCCCGGCCTAGAGGGACCGGCTACCGTCGCTTCAATGGCAATCCCGAGCGAAACAGGAATTTACTTCACCCCACCTGTACTTGCACGAACTCTTGCGGAAGAAGCTACCAGGAACATTCCTAACATCGAGGGGAGACCGCTTCTCCTGTTTGATCCTGCATGCGGGTCGTCAGAACTTCTCAAGGAATGTCTCCGTTTGCTAAAAGTTAAGCAGTATCCCGGTCGCGTTCGAGTCATCGGTTGGGACAAATCTGCGGCGTCGGTAGACATGGCGCGATTTGTTCTGGCTTGGGAGAAGCGTTCATGGCCCACCGATCAAGTTGAAATTGAAGTCGCCCAGCAGGATTCCTTGATGTCTCCGAATTGGCCAGCTTCAGTTGACATTCTTGCGATGAACCCCCCATTTAAGTCTTGGAATCTAATGGAGCCAGAGACCCAAGAAGCGGCCAGTCGCTTCTTGGGAGGCTCCAACAAGCCTAATCTCGCGATGGTGTTCGCTCGCAGAGCGCTTGACGTTCTGAGCGATGGCGGGACGCTTGCCATGATAACACCAAACTCTCTTTTTGAGGCTTCGTCCGGAAACTATGTTCGGGAAAAACTTGCCGAGATTTTGACGCCTCAGTTGATCGCAAGGCTTGGCGACCAGACTATCTTCGCTCGGGCTCTAGTGGATGCGGGAATGTATGTCGGAAAGAGAAGTCCTGACCACCCAATCACGTCTGCGATTCTGTGGGCAGACTCCCGCCCAAATTCGCTTAATCACGCACTGCGCGGCTTACGTAAATGGCGCGAGGCCGAGGCTGCACCTATAACGGACGATGGATTCTCCGTGTACCATCGTGACGATATAGGGAAGACCGGAGATCGCTGGGTAGCGCGCGCGTATGAAGCGTGGGCCACCTATGAGAGCATCCAGCGTACCAAGCGGACTGTGGTAGCAAGGAGGGTGTTCGACATACACCAAGGTGTTCGTTTGGGAAATGATGTTTTTATCGTCTCCAAAGAATACTGGCAAAAGCTCGACAACACTGAGGCTCGGTTCTTCCGGCCCGCCATTATGAATCCATCCGTTGGAGAGGGTAAACTTGATGACCGCTACTATGTGTTCTACTCGCGCACGGAGGGACTGCCGGAGCTGCTAAATGAAGAGTTACTGCAAGCGCATCTTCCTCGCTATTATGCCGAGCGGCTGGCACCAGCCAAACCGACACTCTTGCGACGTAAGAGCATAGCTAGGGAGGGTCTAAACTGGTGGGACCTAGAGAGACCGCGGCCATGGCAGCAGGTGCGTGTGCCGAAACTTATATCGAAATATTTCGGGGGTAAGCGGCCTTTCGCATTTGATCGAACTGGTGACTTCGTAGTCGTGGTTGGGCTTGCCTGGTTATTGAAAAGAGGAGCCGTACCACTCTTGATTACAGAAACGGAGATTTACTTAGCCGTCCTCGCGTATTTAAGCAGCGCAATCGCCGATAGCTTGCTCAAATACGCATCCGTTCAGGTGTCGGGAGGTCAATTGGACTTGTCGGCCAAGTGGGTTGGAAACTTACCCATACCAAATCTTGCTAAACTCGAACCCGCTGAGCTAAACAACTTGGTGCAGGCGGGTGTAGCAATTTCAGAAGGAACAATTGATTGGGCGGATCTTGATGAACTGGTTCTTTCCATTCTGAATAGGTGAACCCCCGTGGCTGAAGTTGACTATAGTCAGACATTAATCCAGTCGCTAGAGACTATCCTAAAATCTGCCTTCAATCAGCCGGCTGTAGTCCTCAATAGGAAGCCTCCTAAGCCCGGCCCTGCATTCGTCATTTCGCTCCAAAGTTTTACCAAGATCGCGCAGAACGATGATGGTTCGGAAGAGATGGTGATGGAGATTCAAACTGCCAGCGGAGATTCCACAACGTTTTATTTCGGATTCGCAGCTGTGTTTGAAATTACGGCCAGATATATTCTCCGGGACGCAAGCGTTACAGTATTTCGCGATCTGTATGGCATGCTGGCGCCTCTCTTCCGGGCAGAATGGCACGGTGAGGCGGCTTCGGATGTTAAATCGCCTCATGCGCAACCCCATTGGCATTTCGTTCAGAATCTTGAGCAGATCGAAACTATCGTTCGCACCTTCACAAGCCCATCGCAGGACTTTACATCAGAAAGCAAGAGCGAGCTTTTCTCCGGTTTTCCCGATTGCGGAAAGATTCACTTTGCAATGGCCTCACTATGGGACAGGGATCCCATCGCGGTTCAGTACTACGACGATGGGGAAAAGATGCCGTCCCACAAGCAGGTCTTCGAGTCTTCCGAGTTTCCAACCTGGTTTAGAGGATTGGCAGATTACATTGCTGGTCAGATTTCATATCTCGTCTCACGCACTCCGGCAAGAGCCTTCGAGCCAAACTAAAGCTGCAAGAAATGAGTGGGAGTTCTATAAATGCGAAAACTTAGAAGGAAGGCGAAGCCACGGGGGCCGAAACCTGAGGTCCTGAAGATCAATGGCGATTGGCGAGACGCGGTAAGAAAATCCATGTCAAAGAAGAAGCCCCCCGAGGGCTGGCCGAAATAGGACCGCCCGCTGGCCCATTGCGTAAAGTACATACTTCCGTTATTTTTTTATATAAACCCGGGCCTCGGCCGGCGTCACAACGATCCGGTCCACGTGATCGGACAACTCAAATGGCTCGTCAATCTTCGCATCCGGATAGAGCGGCCGGAAAAAAGTATCGATCAGGAAATCGAGCGTCGCGCCGCTCACGGCCAACCCGCCGATCTCAACGCGGATCAGGTGAACCGTGGCGCGACCGTTGGCCGTTTGAATGCTCGCGGTCGCCATTACGCGCTTCTCGCCCTGGATTAGTTTCGAAATGAGCCAGTTGGTCTCGATTCCCGCGCCGTGTTGAAGCTTCAGAAAGTCCACCAGCGCATAGCCGGTCGCGATTCCGTTTCCCAGTTCCAGCCGAGGCTCGCGCAGCCCCTCCGGCACAACCATAGGGGCCTTGACCCGCACCCAGGCATTCAGCTCGGCCGACGTGAAGACAAATATGGAGCCCGGCTTCGCCTTGCCGCTTTGGATGATGTCCAGCTTCCGGCTAACGTTCGCGGCTGCCGGATCGACCGCTGCCGCAACGATCAGTGGTATCGCCGAAGCGACTATGAGGATACGGGCGCCCAAATCCCATCATATCGGGCCGACGCCTTGGTAGAATCAGGCCTGAGGAGAAATTTGATGAAACTGACGCAGCTTGCAATTCTTGCGATGGCTGGCAGCGTGCTCTATGCCGCCGATGCTCCCCAGCGGCTGGACGCGGCCGCCGACGTGATCACCGAGATCATGTCCGCTCCCGACAAAGGCATTCCCCAGGACTTGCTCGCGAAGTCCGAGTGTATCGTGGTCGTACCCGGGCTGAAAAAGGGCGCGTTCATCGTTGGCGCCAAATACGGCAAGGGTTTCATGTCGTGCCGGAAGAAAAGCGGCGTCGGATGGTCGGCGCCGGGCTCGATTCGCGTGGAAGGCGGCAGCGTCGGCTTCCAGATCGGCGGATCGGAGACGGACGTCGTCCTGCTGGTTATGAATCAGGGCGGCGCGAAGAAATTGCTTCAGAGTAAGTTCACCATCGGGGGCGATGCCTCCGCGGCGGCCGGTCCGGTGGGCCGCACCTCTTCGGCCGCGACTGACGCCCAGATGAACGCTGAGATCCTGACCTATTCGCGCGCCCGCGGGCTTTTCGCCGGTATTTCATTAGAGGGCGCTACGCTTCGACCTGACGACGATTGGAACAAGGAATTGTACGGCAGGGAAATATCGAATAAGGATATCGTTCTGGGCGACACCAGGCCGCCGGCTTCGGCATCCCGGCTGCTGGGCGTAATCAACAAGTATTCCAGCCGCAAGTAGTCAGGAAGTGGAGTTCAACTCGATCCATCCATCGGCCGGGATGTTGTCGTTGCCGACCGTCAGTTGGAAGCGCAGCGGCTGATCTTTCGAGACCCCAAGAAGGTGGAAGGGAACGCGCACTTCGAGAATCTTGCGGTGCGCAGCCTCGACTTGCGGATTGCCCAGCAACGGGATCGAGCCTCCTCGATTTGTCCGTAATTCGATCCGGGTCTCGGGTGCGCCATCCTGGTCGAGCCGCAGATAGAGATTTTCATCATCGGCGCCGTAGTAAAGATCGCGAACACCTGTGCGTTGGCCGTGCATGGCTCCAGAATGGGAGTCGACGTGATAGTACCCGGCGCCCATCCACTCGAAATAAGATGTCACTTCGCCATCGATCACGGGGTGAATCGGGTTGGCGGGAGGCTCGTGAAGATCGCTGGCGTGAGTCGTCAGAATGGGGTGGGATAGTTCATCGGGCGGAGGCAGATTGAGCGCGCGATAGACGTTGGCGAGGTGCTGCCGGTAGAGCTCGTCGAATTCGCGCCGGTTCTCGGACTGATGCTCCGGGCCATACCACCAGCACCAGTCGCTGCCCTCGGCGATCAACAGTTCTTCATAGGCGAGTCGCCGGTTGTCTTCAGGCACCGTTGCTGCAAGCTCATCGAATTTCTGGCGCGCGTGCAGCAGGTATTCCCAGGCCTTATTGTCTTCCTGAGCGCCGATCCAGACATCGAAGTTGGCGTTGATCCACGATCCCGGGAAGATATGATCGAGCGGGCGGGGATTGTCCAACTTCAGAGCCTCGCTGACCGTGAGCGCAACCATGTCGAGCGAGTTGCTGATGCGGCGATATAACTCACGCAGAAATGGGCGGCCGTTCTGATAGTAATATTCCCATGCGTTTTCCCCATCCAGGATGATCGGCACCAGCACATCGGCGCCGCCGACCGACAGAGGATTCGCGTTGGCGCGGATGCGGTCCAGGAAATGATCGGCTGCTTCGGCAGCCCCCATCTTCGAGTACTCGAATCCGATCAGATCGCTTAGAAAATGATCGCGAAAGATCATGTGCAGACCGTGTTCTCCCTGCCGCCACTGATAGGAACGATAGGTCAGGTCGGGGCCCGCGGTCTTCCGCAGCGTTTGTGCGAGCACGCCGTTGTCTGTCGCGGCCCACTCGAAGCCCACTTCGGCAGCAATGGCCAGCGCTTCATCGGAAACCGAGCCTTCCGAGGGCCACAGCCCGATGGGAGCGCGGCCGAATTCGCGCTGAATGAACTCGCGCGCGGTTTTCAGTTGATGGCGCGCGTCGTCAGGATAACGAAACCGGCTGGGCGAGCGGAACGCCGGGATGCGAAACGGCGGCGATGTTGGAGTCGCAGATCAACGGCAGAATCGGATGGTAGAAGGGCGTGGTGGAGATCTCGATCTGCCCGCGCGCCGCGAATTCCTTGTGCACCGGCACGACCTGCGCGATGATTTCGCGCTGCTTGCGCGCCATCACGCGCCTGATCTTCGAAGGAGTAATTGCGCTCCTTTGCGATCAGAGCTTTGACTTCGGGATCGTGGGCCTGGAATTCTTCGTCGAACCAGGCGAGCTGCGAAAGCACCTGCAGGTCGCGGAGATCCTGCGTGCTGAAGATCCGCCGGGCGCGCTGCGGAGTACGGCCGGATCTTTGCCAGGCATCATACAGCTCGCCATAGCGGGGATAGCGATAGATCATGCGATCGGCATTGGCCTGGAAGAAATAGCGCAGCACGAACTCCTGTTCGGCTTCGGTCAGGCTTTCGGCGGGCTTGACGGCACAATCGAGAAACGGATCGCGCGCTTGGCCGGCGGCGTATTCTTGTACCTGCACTATCATGGACGGCACCAGATTGAAGGTCTGGTGGACGTCCGGAAATTCCTCCAGGATCTTGACCATGCCGTAGTAATCTTTGAGGGCGTGGTAACGGGTCCAAGGCAAACGGTATTCGCCGGTCACCAGGTCCTTGTAGAAGGGCTGGTGCTGTGCCAGACGAAGCAGAGATGGATACGGGGCATGAATCAAGCCAGAATCAATCGCAGGTCGGAGACCTGCGCCACGGCGTGCGCTATCTCCCGAACAGACTGCGCACGGGCGGCGGCGGATCGGTCCCCTTAAGCGCGAGCCACAGGATGTCGTTCAGTTCGTCGTCGTCGTTCAGATCGGCCTCGCTGAAATCGAGCCGCGCGGATCGGGCGGCGGTCGGCGAATTCTGCGGGATTGCGCTCTTCGAGCGAAATGCGCGGTTTCTCGGCTTGGTAGGGCGTGAACACGCCTTCCTTTGCGAAAGCGCCCAGCATCGGGCGGGCGCCGGCGTCGAAGTGAGTCATGGGCCGCAGATGCAGAATCAGCTCCATGGTGCGCAGCATCGAAGTGGTGTTGTACATGCTGCTGTCGATGGTGCCGGTGTGCGTGTAGGGCGAAATGATGAAGGCCGCGGAGCGGTGCGAATCGATGTGATCCGGCCCATTCTGCGCGTCGTCTTCGAGCACGAATATCGCGGTGCTCTTCCAGAATTTGCTGCGCGACACGCCTTCCACAATCTGCCGAGCGCGTAGTCGTTATCGGCGAACGATGAGAGCGGCGCGATCTTGCCGGGCGCAGTTCCGTTGGTATGATCGTTGCCCAATCGCATGAACATCAGTGCCGGCATCTTGTCGGCAGTCTCAAATTCCTTCGAGATCGTCGAAGAAACACCTGGGCGCGCTTGACGTCCGGATAATCGAGGTCGAAGCTGCGATACTTCATGTTGGTGACTTTAGCCAGCACGGGGTCCCGCACGGATTCGATTTGCACCGCGCCGTCCTCGGCCGGCCTTAGGCATGATTGGTGGCCCAATATCCATAGTTGCGCATCGAAATCCCGTGCGAGGCGGCATTGGTCCAAAGATAGCCGGCAGGAGGAAGGGCCGCCGGTTCACCGCCTTCGTAATCATAATGACGGCGGCGATTGGCGTAGCTGTTCGGCCACATTTTCTGGACATAGTCGTTAGCGATGGCGGAGGTCGACCAATTGTGCCCGTCCGCGCTCACATCGCTGTTGACATAGAAATTGTCGAACAGCACAAACTCGCGCGCCAGCTTATGATGATTCGGGCTGACGTTTTCATTGAAAAAGGCATAGCGACGGATCGCTCTCGCCCTTGCCGATGTCGCCCAGCACCTGATCGTAGGTGCGATTTTCCTTGACGATGTAAAGCACGTGCTCGATCGGAGGAAGGGAATCCGGCTGGCTGTCCAGCATTTCGTCGTTGTAGGGCGAGTTGGCCAGCACATCCGCCGTGTACTTGTTCAGCGCCTCCTCGGTGACCGGCGGGATGATGGATGCCGAGCCGGTCTGGATGCGGCCTACATATTCGACAGTCGCATCGCCACGGTAAGCCGGTGTGGCCCGAATCGTAGGATTCGGCCCCTTGGGATTGGGATAACTGCGGGAGCCGCGCCCGTTCAGGACCACCAGCCGGCCATCGGCCAGCGCTTTGGCGGCGGTGGGATACCAACCCGTGGGAATGAAGCCGAGCACGTGGCTGCGAGCTTCCGTGACGTCGACCACGGCGGCGGCATTGGCATCCGAACAAACGACGTACAAACGTGTTCTTGTCGGCGCTGAGAGCGAGCGCGCTGGGAGTCATGCCGAGCGGATGGCTGCGGAGTCGTGCCAGACGTTGATGGTCTCGACCACGCTGCAGATCGCCGCTGTCGGAAACCGCCACGGCATAAACATTATTGGTGTTCGCGGCCGAGACAAAAATGCGCGCCTTCCAGCTTGGCCTCGTCGCCATCTTCGGAAGCGGCGGCGCCGTCGCGCCAGACCATATCGGTGGGATGCGCGCCGATGCGAACCATCTGCAGTTGCTGCGCCGTTGCTGGTTTGGTGGTGATACATCGCGCCATCGGCCCAACTGGTGACGAAGAACGATTTGCCGTCCGGGTGAAAAAGAATGCGATAGGGACGGCGGCCGGTCTTGAAGCGATCGATGACCATGCCGGACTGCGGATTCACCACCAGGATCGTGTCGTGATAGAGATCGCAGGCGTAGAGCAGATGCGTCCATCGGGCGAGACGGCGACGTCGCCGATGAAATCGTGATAGGTCCGGTCGGCAGGTCTTAACCATGTCGAAGGTGCGGGTCGGCTGCAGGCTGCCATTCTCATCGAATGAAAATTCGTAGATCGCAGCTCGGGAGCCGCCGCCCACCCACAGCGTTCGGCCATTGGGGGACAGCGCCAGGCCGAGCCATGCGTCGGCCACGGGCGTGCGACCGATTTCATGGCCGTCTTTGGTATCGAGCACGCTGATGGAGGGCGGCCTGTAACCGCCGTTCAGCACGAGCAGGAAACGGCCATCGGCGACAAGCACCGAGGACATAGGCAGCGTGTCGAGCGGAATTTGCGTGCCGGCCGGCTTGACGCGCCAGCCGCTGTTCAGCAGAAATCCGCCGTCGGGAAGAAAGCCGACGCTGTTCGCGGGGCACGGGTTGCGAAGATGAGAGCGCCGCAATTAATATCACGGCCAAAAGTCCCAGGAGCATCCGGACTTTGGAAGGCTTGAAAAATGTTTTCATTCGGAAAACCTCTGGGCGATCGGAAAGCGGCGGCCGATGCCGAACGCTTTGGTGGTGACTTTCAGGCCGGGAGCGGCCTGCTGGCGCTTGTATTCGTTGCGATCCACTTTATTGACAATATCGCGCACCAAAGTGACAGGGCAGATGAAGCGAATCGGCGATCTGCTGCGGCGATTCGTTGTTTTCGATGTAGCCGCGCAGAATCTGATCGAGCACGTCGTATTCGGGAAGCGAATCGGTGTCTTTCTGATCGGGCCGCAGCTCGGCGGAGGGCGGCTTGATGAAGACATTTTCGGGAATGGCGTTGGCGTGGCGCTTGTTGGCGACGCGCGAGAGCGAATAGACCAGCGTTTTGGGAACGTCGCTGATCACCGCCAGGCCGCCGCACATGTCGCCGTAGAGCGTGCAATAGCCGACTGCGAGCTCGCTCTTGTTGCCGGTGGTGAGCACCAGCGCGCCCCACTTGTTGGACAGCGCCATCAGCGTAACGCCGCGCAGGCGCGACTGCAGGTTTTCCTCCGTGACTCCCGACCGCGCCATCGTGAAACAAAGGATTCAGCACGCCCAGGAACGCCTCGTACTGATCGCGAATGGGGATCAGTTCGAAACGGATGCCGAGATTGCGCGCCATATCGCGCGCGTCGGTAACGCTGTGCTCGGAAGAATACGGGCCGGGCATCCCGACGCCGAGTACGTTCTCTTTGCCGACGGCATCCACGGCGATGGCCGCGGTGAGTGAGGAATCGATGCCGCCGCTCAGTCCAATGATGACCCGCTCAAAGCCGCACTTGCGAATGTAATCGCGCGTGCCGAGCACGAGCGCCTGGTAGGCCGCGTCGCACTCATCCGGATAGTTTTCGTGGCGGTCGCCCGCGAGGGTTTCGGTATCGACCAGGACCAGGTCTTCTTCAAAGGACGCCGCTGACGCGATCACATCGCCCTGGGCGTTCATGGCGAAGCTGCTGCCGTCGAAAATGAGCTGATCGTTCCCGCCAACCTGGTTCACGTAAACGATCGGAACCTTGAAGTGACGCGCGGTAGCGGCGAAGATTTCGCGACGCAGGGCGCGTTTGCCCATGTGATAGGGCGAGGCGTTGATGCTGATAAGCACACGCGCGCCGCACTGGGCGAGCTCTTCCACCGGATCGCGGCTGTAAAGGCGCCGCTCCCAAAACTGCTTGTCGTTCCAGGCGTCTTCACAGATGGTGAGCGCGGTTACCGAGCCGTCGAGGGTCAAGGGAAACTGTTTGGGCGCGGGCTCGAAGTAACGGGTTTCGTCGAAGACGTCATAGCTCGGCAGCAACATTTTGTGCTGCCGGAAAACAACGCGACCCGCCTTGAATCACCGCGGCGGTGTTGTAGATGGGGCGGCCAGAGGACTCGCTCCGGCGCGTGACTGTGCCGACGATCAACGTCACACCGAGATTTGCGGCGTCGGCGGCTAATCGTTCCAGGTGCTGCTCGACGCCATCGAGGAAACTCTGCTTCTCGAGCAAATCGCGAGGAGGATAGCCGGTGAGCGTGAGTTCGGGAAACACCACGACCTCGGCTTTGGACGCGGCGGCTCGTTGGGCGAACGAAAGGATCTTCTGAGTATTGCCGCACAGGTCGCCGACGGTAGTATTCGTCTGTGCAAGGGCAATCTTCATGGAGAAACCACCATTGTACCGGGTGCCAGGCGGCGGGTTACTTAGCAGAGCTCAGTCGCCCGTGGCTGCGCTGTTGCCGATTGCGGAATCGCCTCACTTTAGCCCGGTTGCCGCAGTCTTTCATGTCGCACCAGTGGCGGCTGCAGTTGCGACTGGTATCGAGGAACATCCAGCCGCATTCTTCGCCTCCACATTGACGGAGCCGCGACATATCACTAGAGATCAACAGTTCCGCCGCTGAGAGTGAGATCGGCCAGAGGATTCGATCGAGCGCGGGCTCATCTTCAAAGGTCCAGCAGAAGGCGCCGCGTATGTGCGTGAGACGCTCGCGCGCCCTGGCGATACGGAGTTCCCGGCTCAAGGTGTCCAGATCGTTTCGGCTCAACCGCCGGCTTTTGATCGCTGATTTGAAGATTCGATACAGCGCTTCCCGCAGCAGGACAGCTCTCGCGAGTGTGGCTTCCGCGTGCTGTCGATGAGAAGCAGAGAGGCGGGCAAGGTTGCGGGATTCGGTTGGATTTGCAATACCGGCAAGGCGGCTCCATTCGAGCAAATCACGGTAGTCAGCGAGTTTGTCGCGCAAAACGGTGGCTGGGCCGACGCGGCCTCCAACTGTGTTGATAAAGTCCAGGCAGAGGCGACCGCCGACGAACTTCCAGTTCTTTGGATTTGTTTGAATCTTAGCCATTATTATAGATTCGTAACCACTATCATTGCATTGACAGGTTACCAAGGAGAATGATATTCTGTAACCCCTATGTCGATCTTAGCAAGTTACAAGACCACTCTTCGGATCTCGTCGCTGCTCGCGGTGCTGGCGATAACATTGCCCGCGCAGCAGAAGGCGCCTCCCACGCCGGCCAAGCAAATTAGCAACACTTTTGCGTACGTCAACAAGAACATTCTGGACATGGCGCAGGACTTCCCGGCGGAGAAGTACGATTTCCGTCTTCGGCCCGAGATGCGCTCATTCGGCGAAGTGATCGTGCACGTCACGTCCGGGATTGTTTATGCAGCGAAGAAAGGCCGCGGGGAGAACGTCAACTGGGACGAGATCGATCCTAAGGCGTACACGAACAAGGCCCAGATCGTCGCACTGCTTCAGAAATCGATCGCCGACGCCAACGCTACCTTGAAATCAGTGCCGGAAGAGAGCTTCACGAAGACCTTGAACCCATGGCTGAGCGTGATTGAACATTCCGGTGAACATTACGGATTGTTGGTCGCCTACTATCGCGCGAACGGGATGGTGCCGCCCACGTCGCGGCCACAGCCTAAGAAGTGACCGGCAACCGGTATCAACCGGCGGGTGGCAGCCTCACGCCCAGAACGTCGCGCAGATAATTGATGTTGTGCGCGATATAGTCATCGACGGCGACATCCAGATTGCCGCCGATGGAATCGAAGCCGTCGTCGCCTTTTCTCGGGCCGTCGACGTCGAAAATCGCCCAGCCCTTGTAGTGCTTTTCGCGTAGCACTTTGAAGACGGCCAGGAAGTCGACTCCGCCGCCGCCTAAATTGTGATAGACGCTGGCTCTGCGATGTTCCTCTTGGGTGGGCGTGGAGGTGTTACCGCGATATTTGGCGTAGGTATCCTTAAGATGCACTTCGGCGATGCGCGGGAAAAAGTCGCTGATGATCTGCGCGGCATCTCCGCCGCCCAAGACCAGATGTCCGGTGTCGGCCGTCATCCAGACGTATTTGGGATCGGTTAGCTCCATGGCACGGCGCATGTCTTTCTCCCGCTCCATAGGCCCCCATATGTGGGGATGCGGCGCCAGTCTGATTCCCATTTCAATCGTTTGCCTGCCGATCACGTTGAGGGTGTCGGCGAGTCTCTTGAGTTGTTCGTCGCTCGGACCTCCGGGCGGACGCTGGCCCATATTGACCTTCCAATGGTCGGAGCCGAGCGGCTGGAGAAAATCACGGGCGAAGGCCACATGATCGGCAATGGTCTTGGGAATTTGGTCCGGATCGATGAAGTTGGTCGACTGGCCGGCCTCGCCATTGGACGCGTCGATGAAGGTTATGCCCGCATCATCGAAAATCTTTTTAAGCTCCAGCGGATTTTTCCGATATTTTTCAATGCCGTCGCCGTACGGCTCGATGCCCTGCAGTCCCAGGGCGGCGATTCTTTTGACCGCCCACACGGTGTCGTGCTGCTTGCCCCAGATGGAGCTGGTGGTCCCGTAAAGAATGTCCGGGTTGACGGGGTCGAGCGACTGATGAGAAACCGCGCCCCACAGCTTGGATGGCCCTATGACATTAGCAGCGGCCGTGATGCCGGACAAAGCCAGAGCGGAAGACATAAACTCCCGCCTTTTGAGCCCGTGCTCAGTAACGTTTGCAGACATGAAGACTCCCTTCTTGAAAGCTGTTCGATTAATCCAACAAGTGACCCAATTTTTGTTTCTTGGTCCGCAGGTAGCCTTCGGTGGACTCATGCGGAGCGACGATACAGGGAATGCGCTCGGCCACCCGAATCCCAGCGTGCTCGAGCGCGGCAATCTTGTCGGGATTATTGGATAGCAGGCGCACGCTACGGACCTTGAAGTAACGGAGGATCTCGGCGGGCATCTGGTAGTCGCGCAGATCCGCTTCAAAACCGAGGCGCTCGTTGGCTTCCACGGTGTCGGCGCCGCCGTCCTGCAACTCGTAGGCGCGCAGTTTGTTAAGCAGACCGATGCCGCGGCCCTCCTGGTGCTCATAGATGAGCAGGCCGCGTCCTTCTTCGGCGATCAAGTTGAGCGACAGCTCCAGTTGCGACCGGCAATCGCAGCGCAGGCTGTGGAAGACGTCGCCGGTGAGGCATTGCGAGTGGATGCGAACGAGGGGAGGCTCGGCGTCGGAGGAAATATCGCCCATCCTGAGCACGACACACTCCTCGACTTCCGGCCCATAGGCGCCTTCGAAGCCGAAGATGCGAAAATGGCCGAAACGGCTCGGAAAATTCGCTTCCGCTACTTTGGTTAACATCCTGGAAATCGTGCTTTCATTATAATGATCGCAGGCGAGAGATGCTGGATCAGCAACAATTGGTGACCTTGCTGTTGCGGGTGGCGGTAGCTGCGTCGCTGGCCAGCATTCTATCGCGCTTCACCGCTTTCCAGCGGATGTTAATGCGCGAAGAACGAACGCTGGTGCAGCGCGTAAAGCTGGCTCTAAGCTGCGCGGCGCTCTATGGGGCGAGCGTGGCTACGCGCATTTTGAATCCCAACTATCACGCGGTGGATTTAGGACTCGAGGGCAGCCTCGTTTCCGGAATGGTCGGCGGATATGTCACGGGGCTGCTGGCGGGCGTGCTGATTTCGATCCCGGCGGTTATCAATCACGAGTTGATGTCGATGCCACTGTTCGCCGGAGTGGGCGTGTTGGGAGGATTGTTACGCGACATCGCGCCCGAGAAGGAAGACGTGTGGCGTTTCTCGCCGCTTTTCAGCCTAGCTCCGGCGCGCTTGCGGCAGCGGCCATATCAGCTCAGGCTAATGTTTCAGCTAGGCTGCCTGTTCACGATTATCTTTACTGACCTCCTGCGGGTTTCGGTAGCGAGGGTATTTCCGAAGGGCCAGGTATTTTTGGGGCCGATCTTGAGCGACAGCCACCTGGGGACAGCGATCGCGTTCTACGCCAGCTCGGTATTTGCCGTCATGCTTCCGCTCAAGATCTGGAACAATACCCGCAATGAGAAGAAGCTCGAAGCTCAGCAACTGCGGCTGAACGAGGCCCGTCTGGCGGCGCTTACCAGCCAGATCAATCCGCATTTCCTGTTCAACACGCTTAACTCTGTCTCGTCATTGATTCGAAGCAATCCGGCTCAGGCACGCACCGTGGTTTATCGACTGTCCAGCATCTTGCGCCGCTTGCTACGGAAGACCGACAACCTGGTTCCCCTGCATGAAGAACTGGAGTTCATCGACAATTACATGACAATCGAGATGGTGCGCTTTGGAGAGAAACTGAGGTTTATCAAGGAAATCGAGCCGCAGACGCTGGATCGGCTGGTTCCCAGCATGCTGCTGCAGCCCATCATCGAGAACAGCATCCGTCATGGCTTGAGCAGCAAGGTGGATGGCGGTATGATTCGGGTGCGGAGTTGGCTGGCCGAGGGGAAGCTGCAACTAGTGGTGGAGGACGACGGCGTGGGGATCCCGGAGACCCGGCTGGCGACGTTGTTCGAGCTGGGAATCGGCGTCAGTAACGTGAATGAACGCCTAAAAGTGCTGTTTGGCCAGGATTACCGGATGTGGATCGACAGCAAGCTGGACGAAGGGACACGCACTGGAATCGAGATTCCCGAGCTTCCGATCGCAAGCGAGGTAGGGCAGGAACTTACCACGGCCGGATGAGCAGAGGAAACCTGTGCCACCTGGGGGGCGTCTTGTAAGACGTCAACCATATTTTCCGCCCTATTGCAAAGGTTTTACAAGTTCCCTGATAAAAGGAGCCTCAGTTACTAAGTGACGTCTACGATCACGGCGAATACGCGCTATCAAGAGTGCGTCAATCCGCAGTGGGCGCGCCTGCTGAACGTGCTGCAGTTGAACGTCCGGTATACGAGCTGTTTGGGGACGGAGCTTCACACCGAGGATGGCCGACGAATCCTCGATTTCCTTTCGGGCTACTGCGTCCACAACGCCGGGCACAATCATCCGGACATTATTGAAGCGTTGAAGGAAGAGCTGGATCAGTGCGGTCCAGCGATGCTGCAGAGCCATGTTCCCGAGCTGGCGGGCGAGTTGGCCGAGCGGCTGTGTGCTCGCGCGGGTGGCCGGATGAAGAAGGCATTTTTCTGCAGCTCAGGCAGTGAGGGCGTCGAAGCGGCGATCAAGTTCTCGCGTGCGCATACCGGCCGTACGGGTCTTCTCTATGCTGAGGGTGCTTTTCACGGGCTTACCTGCGGCGCGCTTTCGTTGATGGGCGATTCGTTTTGGCGTGAGGGTTTCGGCCCGATGCTGCCGGATACCGAAGAGATTCCGTTCGGCAATCTCAAGGCGCTGGAAGAGGAACTGGTCACCCGCAAACATGCGGCTTTTATCGTCGAGCCGATCCAGAGCGAAGCCGGCATCCGCGTTCCGGAACGGGAATATCTTCGAACCGCGCAGGCATTGTGCAAGCGATATGGAACGCTGTTCGTACTGGATGAAGTGCAGACGGGCATGTACCGCACCGGACCTTTTCTGGCATCGCATTTGTTTCACGCCGATCCGGACATGGTGGTGCTGGCGAAGGCGCTGAGCGGCGGCCTGATTCCCTGCGCGGCAGTGCTCATGACAGATGAAGTTTACGATTCGGTTTATGGATCGCTGAAACGCGCGCTCATCCATACTTCCACGTTTAGCGAAAACGGCCTGGCGATGCGGGCCGGTCTGGCGACTCTGAGCGTGTTGGAACGCGAGGGCCTGGGTGATCGATCGATTGTCATGGGCCAGTATCTGCGCGATCGTCTGCGGGATGCGCTGGCCGGCTACGAGATGGTGAAAGAGATCCGTGGCGAGGGGCTACTGAATGGGATCGAGTTCATTGCGCCGCGGAAATTGACGCTGCGCGTTCCGTTTGAAGGCTTTATGAAAATCCACCCCGCGATGTTTGGGCAGGTGCTGGTAATGCAGCTCTTCCGGCGGGGCTTCCTCACGCAGGTTTGCGGCAATAACTTCATGGTGCTGAAGGTGGCGCCGCCGCTGGTGGTAAAAGAGCAGGAAGCTGACGATTTCGTACGCGCAGCGACGGAGGTGGTTGAGTCGATGCACTCTTCGAGCACCTTCTGGACCGAAGCCCTGGGTATGGCGCGCCGGGTGATGGACATCTAATAATGACCCGATTCTTTTTATCAACGTTGCTGGCAAGTCTGGCGCTCGCGAGCCCGTCGATGGCCGCTTCGATCCCTTCGGTGGTTCCAATGATTCAGACCGGATACCACCAGATGTACAATCTCGAGTTCGATGGGGCGCACAAGACCTTTGCGCAATTCGAACAGCAGCGTCCCGACGACCCGCTCGGTCACGTTTCGAATGCAGCGGCCTATCTGTTCGCCGAGTTCGACCGGCTCGATATCCTGCAGTCTGAATTTTTTGTGAATGACGACCGTTTTCGGCACGCGAAGCGGTTGACCCCCGACGCGGCAGTACGACAGGCTTTTGATGGAGAACTTGCGAAAGCCGAACAACTGGCCAACGGCATTCTGGCTCACTCGCCCCAGGACCCCGATGCGCTGTTCGCAAACATTCTCAGCATGGGTCTGCGCGCGGATTATGCGGCGCTCGTCGAAAAGCGCTACCTGGATTCGCTGCGAGTGATCAAGAACAGCCGCGAGACGGCGGAAAAGCTGCTAGCGATCGCACCCGATTATTACGACGCCTATCTGGCCATCGGGGTCGAAAACTACATGCTAAGTCTTAAAGCGGCGCCCGTGAGATGGCTGCTGTCATTAGGCGGCGCGCAGGTGGATCGCGAGCGTGGCATCCAGGATCTTCGTTTGACCGCGGAGAAAGGCCACTATCTGAGTCCTTACGCGCGTTTGCTGCTGGCAGTGGCGGCGATGCGGAACAAAGACCGGGCGCAGGCGAGGGATTTGCTGGCCGCGCTGGTCCACGACTTTCCACACAACAAGCTCTATTCCGAGGAGCTGGCTCGACTTCAGTAGAATACGGCAGAGGAGCCGAAGCACCCCTCATTTATGACCATCGCCGGTGTTGCAAGCGCGTTCCCGCCGCATAAATACGATCAGCGAGTGCTCTTATTGGCGCTGCAAAGGCACTTGGGCCCGATGGTCGAAAATCCGGTGTTCATGCAGCGGCTGCAGGCGCGCGTGGGCGTCGAAACGCGGCATCTGGCGCTGCCGATCGAAGAATATTACGATCTCAAGACTTGGGGCAAAGCCAATAATCACTGGATTGAAGTGGCGGAGGAGCTGGGACAGAAAGCGCTGTGCTGTGCGCTAACTCGGGCCGGTTTCGCGACGTCGGATTTGGGCGCGATCTTTTTTGTCTCGATCACCGGCATTTCGAGTCCATCGATTGACGCGCGGCTGATCAATCGCATGAGCCTGCCGGTAAATATCAAGCGCGTTCCTATTTTTGGATTGGGCTGCGTCGCAGGCGCGGCGGGAATCTCGCGGGCGGCGGATTACGTGCTGGCCTATCCCAAGCAAGTGGCGGCGGTGGTGGCGGTGGAACTGTGCTCGCTTACTCTGCAACAGGAGGATCTTTCGGTCGCCAACCTGATTTCCTCCGGCCTGTTTGGCGACGGCGCGGCGGCGGTGTTGGTATCCGGCGCTGAGCGAAACGCAAACGGCCCGGAAATCCTCGCGACGCGATCGGTGTTCTATCCGAATTCTGAGCACGTGATGGGCTGGGACATTTCCGAGAAAGGCTTTCGGATCGTGCTGTCGCGCGAGGTTCCCGAAGTGGTCCACGAGCATCTCGCATCCGACGTCGACGCATTCCTGGAAGAGCAGGGTCTCTCACGATCGGACATCGGAAGCTGGATTCTACATACCGGCGGTCCGCGCGTGCTGGAGGCGACTGCGGCGGCGCTAGATCTGCCCGAAGACGCTCTAGCGGTGTCGTGGGATTGTCTTCGAAGGACTGGCAACCTTTCTTCGGCTTCCGTTCTGGTAGTTCTCGAAGAAGTGATGACGAAGCGGCGTCCGGCGCCCGGAACTTATAGTTTGCTGGCCGCCATGGGGCCTGGCTTCTGCTCCGAACTGGTTTTATTAAGGTGGTAGTTTTATTTTAACCGCATTTCCCAAAAGCACCGACGTTTTCGTCGTAGGCGGTGGACCGGCCGGTTTAGCGGCGGCCATCGCAATTCGTCTCAAAGGATTCGATGTGGTGGTGGCCGATGTCCGGCAGCCGCCCATCGATAAGCCTTGCGGCGAAGGGCTGATGCCCGATTCATTGGCCGCGCTGCGCCGTCTGGGCATTGTGCTAGGCGAAGTCGAGCAGTCGTTCCCGTTTCGCGGCATTCGGTTTCACGGCTCCGGCGTGTCGGTTGCGGGTATTTTTCCCGAGGGGCAAGGCTTGGGTATTCGCCGCACCCGGCTGCATGAGATGCTCATTGATCGCGCACGGGAGACGGGCGTATCGATGCTGTGGGGCACGCGTGTAAACGGCCTGTCTGGAGAATCAGTCCTGCTCGATGGCGCCGCGGTATCGTGCCACTGGGTGGTCGGCGCCGATGGGCAGAACTCGCGTGTCCGGCGCTGGGCTGGTCTGGATGCCTCGCGACACGAATCGGAGCGCTACGGATTCCGCCGCCACTATCGTGTTGCGCCATGGACCGATCACATGGAAATCTACTGGGGATCCGGCTGTCAAATGTACGTGACGCCGGTCAGTTCCAAGGAAGTTTGTGTGGCCGTCATCTCGCGCGATTCTCATTTGAGGTTCGACGGCGCGTTGCCGCAGTTTCCGGAACTCGGCGGCCGGCTGGCGTTCGCTTCCGCCTCGACTGTGGAGCGCGGCTCGGTGTCCGCATCGCGGCGCTTGCGGGCAGTCTTCCGCGGACGGACCATTTTGATAGGTGATGCCTCGGGCTCGGTTGACGCGATCACAGGCGAAGGCTTGAGTCTGTCGTTTCATCAAGCCCTGGCGCTCGCGGACGCACTTGTTGGCGAGAATCTCAAGGCCTATCAAGCGGCGCACCGGCGGCTAATGCGGCGTCCAGCATTTATGGCCGGCCTGATGCTCTCACTCGATCGGTTTTCCTGGCTGCGTCCTCTCGCTCTGCGCGGGATGGCGTTCGAGCCGGCGATTTTCGAGAAACTGCTGGCTGCGCACATGGGCGCATCATCCGAGATACTGGCTGTTTCGTGAAGAAACTAGTTTGCCTCCTTGTTTGCGCTGGCTGCTATGCGGCCACGACCTTCGACCTTGATCCGTCCAAGACGCAGATCGATTTCACCCTGCACGATCCGCTACACACGGTCCACGGGACTTTCAATCTCAAGCGTGGAAGGATGCAGTTCGAGCCTGAGACCGGCAAAGCATCCGGTGAAATGATTATTGATCTGCCCAGTGGGATCAGCGGCAACGGCTCGCGCGACAAACGCATGCACAAGGAGATCCTGGAGAGCCAGAAGTATCCGGAGGCGGTGTTCACTCCAGACCGAGTCCGGGGAGCGATCGCGCCGGAAGGCACGTCGGAGATCGATTTGCATGGCAACTTCCGGATTCATGGCGCCGATCACGAGATCACAATACACTTTCAGGTGCAGGCCAATGGTAGTCAATACATCGCGACTGCGCACTTCCTAATTCCCTATGTGCAATGGGGCATGAAAAATCCCAGCAATTTCCTGCTGAAGGTGGACGAGAAGGTCGAGATGGACGTGCGGGCAGAGGCTGCCGAAAAGCACTAGGCTCTCGCGGGAATTGTCCAGTCGACCGGAACCTGGCCTTCGGGCAAAAGCTCGCCTTTTTCCAGATGCCGTGCTTTGCTGGCGAAGTGCGCGGCGTGGGGATCGTGCGTGACCATCACGATCGTTTTGCCGAACTCTTTGTTCAGGCGCGACAGCAGGGTGAGAACATCGAGCGCCGAGGCGGCATCCAGATTGCCGGTGGGCTCGTCGGCGAGAATCAGATCCGGATCCGTCACGATGGCGCGCGCGATGGCCACGCGCTGCTCCTGGCCGCCGGAAAGCTGGCGAGGCAGATGATCCATCCGGTCACCCAGCCCGACCAGCTTCAACGCGGTTTCGGCGTGCTCCAGCCGTTGCTTCTTCTTGAGGTTGGTGAGCTTCAAGGGCAGCTCGACATTTTCGATCGCGCTCAGAACAGGAATCAGGTTGAACGATTGGAAGATGAATCCGATATGCTCGTTGCGCCAGTGCGCAATGGCGCGATCGCTCAACGCGCGCAGATTTTCGCCAAGCACCAGGATCTCGCCGCCCGAGGCCCGGTCCATGGCCGCGATCAGATGCAGTAGCGTCGATTTGCCCGAACCGGAAGGCCCCATCAGCGCAACGAACTCGCCGCGGTTGATGGTGATGTCCACATCTTTCAAGGCGACGACATGAAACTCGTCACGAATAAATTCTTTCGTTAGCTCATGCGTTTGGATTACGATTTCGTTCATGATTAGGCCTTAGCTCGCACCCTCTGGCCGTCTTTCAAGTCGGCAGGAGGATTCGAAACGACGTCCTCGCCGCCAATCAGGCCATCGGTAACTTGCACACCCTGGGCAGTGGTTCCGGCTACTTTCACGCTTCTTCGAATGGCCTTGCCGCCCAGCACCACGAATACGCCATTGTCCCGGACCGCCGAAGCGGGCACGGTTACGATGGGCTTCGACTCCGACTGACTGTCCGCGCCCGGCTTCTCGTTCGAATAAAATGCGACGCTGGCATTCATCTCCGGCCGCAGGTACGCGTCGGGATTGGTGACCTTCACCTTCACCTGCACGGTTGCCTTCTGGCGATTGGCTTCGGGCGAGATTTCGTGGATGACCCCTTGATATTTGCGATCGGGATACGCGTCGGTGGTGACGATACCGGGCTGAGTCGCGCTGAGTTTCGCAAAATCGTTCTGGTTGATGTCGAGCTCGACTTCCAAATCGTGCAGATCGGCAATGGAGACGACGTAGCCTTTGGCGCCCTTATCGCCGACGAAGCCGGTGGTGACGAACTCGCCTTGCTCGACATTTCGCTCCAGGATGGTCCCGTCGATCGGAGCGCGGATCACGGTGTTGTCGAGCTGCACTTGCGCGTAATTGAGCGTCCCCTGCGCCTGATTGACTTGGGCGCGAAGTGCGTCGATCTGCTCTTTGCGCGGGCCCAGCCGAACCAGTTCGTAGGCACGGTCGAGCGACATCACCTTCGCAACGGCGCCATCGTAACGCGCCTGGGCGTCATCGAGCGCCTGTTTGGCCATGACTTTGTCCTGGACCAGGCCACGTGCGCGGTCCAGGGTGACGCGGGCGTTTTCTTGATCGGCGCGGGCCTGCTCGACATCGGCCTTTGGCTTTGGCGATCTCTTCTGGCCGCGAGCCATGCTCAGCTTCGGCCAGCCGGGCCTTGAGGGTTTCAAGCTGACCTTGCGATTCCAGCATCCGTGCGCGATATTCGTCGTCTTCCAGCCGCACCAGCACTTGGCCGGCCTTCACTCTGTCGCCCTTTTCGACACTGATGGAAGCCACCTTGCCGACTACTTTCGAAGCCAGCTCGATTTTGTGCGCGGCGATGATGTAGCCGGTGGCATTGAGGATGACAGCTCCGCCGCCATTTGCGAGCGGCGCGGCGGTTCGTACGCGCACAATTTCGACTTCTGTGGCGGCGTTCATCTTTCCATAGATGAAGCGGGCCAAGCCCAGCAGCGCAAAGATCGTAACGCCGGCAATGATCCAGCGCACGGCCCAGGGCGAAGGGCCCTCTGAGCGCCGTTTGGAGCGATCGATCCGCAGATCTTTGAGTTGCGATTCCATCCGGTCCTAAATCTCTCTCAAAGCTGTCAGGATCTCTTTCCTGGCCGCCATTCTGGCGGGAAACAATCCACCCAGCGCGCCCATGAAGATTGCAAACGCGATCCCGATGAGCATGATTTCCGGGCTGACGCGGAAGTTGAATGCGATTTCGCTAAACGTCACGAAACTGCCGATCCCGGTGGTAATGTTGTTCAGAGGAAGCACCAGCAGGCAACCGATCAGACCACCGATGATCGCGAGCAGTAACGATTCCAGCAGAAAACTCAGGAGGATGCTCCCGCGCGAAAAGCCGAGCACGCGTAGAGTTCCGATTTCCCTGGCGCGCCGGGCGACGGCGGCGTACATGGTGTTCATGGCCGCAAAGCTGCTGCCCACTGCCATGATGATGGAGATGAACAGTCCCAGGAATTGCAGCGGCGCGGCGGAACTGGTCTGCGCATCCCAATACGATTTCTCGGTTTGTGCGTCGACTCCCAGGCGCCGATCGTCATTAAGTGAATTGATCAGCGCGGAAACCGCAGCCTGATCAGTGGCGCGCAGCAGGACGGAACTGAGGCCGTCGGCGCGGTTGAAATCCGAACTGATCTGGTTCAAATCGCCAAAGATTTCGCTATTCGACGAGGACTGACCGGCGTCCATCACGCCGACCACCTCCCACTCACCGCGTCCGAAGCGAAGCTTCTTTCCCAAGTGCGCGCCAGGATAACGCTTGGCGATGGACTTTCCCACCACCACCTCGCGCTGACCGGCCTGGAACCAGCGCCCGTCTTCCAGCTTGAGACCATCGCGCATCTTAATTCCGATCGGGAGAAGCCCACGCAGCGTGACGTTCATGCCGTCGGGGCTATCGACGCTCGGAAGATTAATAACGCTCACCAGCTCAAGCGAGGCCACGGGCTCGTTGCCATCGCGCGCGATGCCCGCCATTGATTTTAACGTCTGAAAGTTTTCGCGCGTCATGGCGCTGCTTAATTCAGCATTCGATCCTTTTCGCATGACCAGCACCTGGAGCGGATTACCCGTCGATTGGAACGCGGTATCTAAACCATGGACCAATGCGAGGACCGCCAGCAGCACCGCGACCGTCAGCGCAATGCCGAGCGCAGTCATGATCGTAGTAGTTTTTCGAACCACCAGGTTGCGCAGATTGTAGGAAATCGGTAACGCCATTGAACTCTAACCTGCGTATCGCAGCGCGTCGAGGATGGTAGTGCGGGACGCGCCCCAGGCGGGCACGAATGAGCTAGCCAGGCCGATCAGCAGAGCCACACCCAGCGAGATTAAGCCAACGACCGGCGTGATGCCGAGCGTACTGAGTCCCGACATGAAGTTAGCAGCCGGGCTGTGGCTGATCATGCTGCACATCCCCGACGCGAGCACATATCCGAGCAGCCCTCCAATCAGAGAAATCACGGCGGCCTCGCCCAGAATGATGCCCAGGATTGCGCCCGGACTAAAGCCCAGCGTCTTGAGAATACCCACTTCGCGAATCCGTTCTCGCACCGACATCGAAATGGTATTGCCGGAAACCAGCAGGATGGTGAAAGTGACGGCGCCGCAGATCGCCATGATGAACAGCTTCAGGTTCCCCAAGAAAGAAGCGAAGCTCAATTCGAAGGCCTTTTCCGATTCGCTCTTGGTGGGAAAAGGCGAGCTTTCGAACTCGTGATCGATGGCGGCCGCAATGCGCGGAACGTCCTCGGCGCTATCGGCCTCGATCAGAAACGCGCCGACCTGATCACGGAAAGAGCTGCTGGGGCTAAGGCTCTCCTTCAAATAGTCGTAACTGAAATACAGCTCCGGCGTCTTGCCGGGGTTGTCGTAAATGCCGACCACTTTGAGATCGAGCGTGACGGGCAAGTAGTCGCCGACCAAAGTAATGCGATCGCCAAGCTTGAAGTTCAACTGGTTGGCCAGGGTTCGGGAGATAACGCAGCCCGTGCGTTCATGCTGGAAGGCCAGCTTCTGATCGGGGGGGATCTGATATTCGGTAAGCACGTTGAACAAGTGATCGGGGTTGGCTGCGAAACGGGGGAACATATTCTTGGGATCGCGGTTGTCTTTGTAGACGCCACCGAACCACTGCCATACGGTGAGGTCCCTCACGCCCGGAACACGCTGGATTTTGTCACGGTAATAGATGGGAAAAGACTGCGTTAGGGAAACGCGGTGCCGCGTGATAAGGCGCAGGGCCTGGCTTGGCGTCGGATCGCCCAAGAACAAGGCTTGATACATCGCCATCAGCACGCCCAGAATGCAGAGGGAAACTGCGACGCTACCAATGGTCAGAATGCTGCGCCGCCGATTGCGCAGACTATTCTTCAAGATCAGCGACAGATAGCGCATGATGTCCCGTTTCCTCTATTCTACAGGGACGATGTCCCCTCATGAATTGTTCCTCCGGGAAGATGAATTGTTTCTTGGAGAAGCGCTGGAATTGGCGCGTCAGGCGGAGGCCAACGGCGAAGTGCCGGTGGGCGCGGTAGTTGTGGTGGATGGAAGGGTACGCGGCCGGGGGTTCAATTCGCCCATCCGGTTGAACGACCCGTCGGCGCACGCGGAGATTCTCGCGCTGCGGGAGGCGGCGGGTACGCTCAGCAATTATCGTCTCGAAGCAGCGACTTTGTATGCGACCCTGGAGCCGTGCGTGATGTGCGCCGGTGCGCTGGTGGCTGCGCGCGTGAAGCGATTGGTCTTCGGCGCGAGGGACCTGCGATTCGGCGGCGTGCGAAGCAAGTTTCGGCTGGCGGATTCGGAGCTGCTGAATCATCGAGTGGAGGTAGTGGAGGGGGTGCTGGCCAGCGAGTGCCTGGAGGTAGTCAAGAAGTTCTTTGAGCAGAGAAGGTAAGCTCACAGGCTGGAAAGCCTGTGCCACTTCTCTATTGGGGGCTGGAATCTTGGACCCACAAGCACCCTCACTGATTCCGGCGTTGCTGTTTTCGAGTTTCAGAATACAACACCGAATGCCGTCATTAGAGCGGGGCTGGAATCAAAGTGGGTTACAATCGCTCCCTGACCGGCATGGTTCAGAATCAGCGTCCCGAGCCGCCGGCGTTAGGGCTGTTGGCAAGGCCGCTACTGAAGCTGCGGCGGCGGGTGGTTAACAAATGTGATCACGGGCGCCGGTTGGCCAACTCCCCAAGTAAACGAAACGCTGGTGGGGAGAAGTTGAGGAGTATTAAAAGTAACATTGCCGGTGATGTTGACCAGGGAAGAAGCGGGATCTTCCGCGACAGTATAGGTACCCGCCACCAGGTCACAAATTGTGACCTGTCCTGTTATTGTGTCGGTGAAAAACTTGTTGGTCACCGGCTGGGAGTCGGTCACATCAAATTCCCAGCTTGTCCCAGGCGTAAGACTTCCGTCCCCTTGCAGAAACTGCTTCTGAACCGTCAGGCAAAAGGTCGGCGCCGCGGTGCTGACCTTGAAATTGTCAGTTTTCGATGCGGATGGCACGAAGCCGTGGAAGCAGCCATTACCGCAACTGTTGTCAACCTGAGAGGCGTCTCCGGCGAAACTGGTCACTGGCGTGACCCACACCTTGTATGCGCCGCCGTTGTTGGACGTTGCGAGGAAGTCATTCGGGCATGACAGATTAGCCAGGCGGATGGCGCCTCCCGGATCATTCTGATTGGGGCCAGTCACGTGAACCGGTCCTCCGGAACCGGTGTAGGCCACGATAATGCCACCGGTCACATGGAAGCTCCTGTTAAGGACGATGTCGGTACTGAGCAGTGTCTTACCGCTGGGGTCGGTAACTTGAAAGAAATAATCGCCGCGGCATGGGCCGGCGCGTGTGGGCCAGGGCCGCCGTCCAGGTAAACCGAACAGGGCGAATCATACTGATTGCCGTTCACCACAGTTCCAGTGAAGTCGGTAGTAAAAATAGCGCCAGTCAGCCCGGCAGTTAACGACGAAACGCCGGCCAGCAGAAGTGCAGCAGCCAACGTCGGGATTGTGAATTTGTAGTGTTTCATAAATTGCATCGGTGCGATCATAGCATCGAGTCTCGAAAATACAGCCTCGACGGTAGCCTTAGTTAGGGCCCTCAAATCGGCTCTTAGGACGGAGAGTTTCGGTGTAATCGAAGAGTTCTATGCGAAAGGTGATAGAGAGTAACAACAGTGTTGCCGGGAAAGGAGCGGAACGATCAATGTAAAATCGACCACACTCCCAATGTGGGCTGGTTCGTAGACCGTTGACGGCGCTGGAACTTTTACTTGGAAGGCAGCATGCACCGCTGCCTGCGTGGACTCCGAGGAAAACCAGTCAATTCAAGAGGGACCCGCCGGTGTACCGCCGCGGCAGATTCTCCGATGGGTCCTAATCACGGCGGGTGTGTTAGTGATCGCGGCGACGGTTGCTCTGGGAGTCACGCTCGGCGTCACCTACCATGGAGTTTCAAAGCGGGTCGATGAGCGCCTGGCGGCCGGACCGTTCCAAAACGCGGTCACCTACTACGCCGCTCCGGAGGCGCTGTCAGTGGGCGACGCAACGTCTCCGGCCGAGCTAGCGGAAGCTTTGAAGCGCGCGGGGATCGATTCCACGGCCACTGAGAACGAGGTCGCCGTACATTCCGCCGTCCCAGCGCAGATCCAATTCGCCAAGGGCGCGATTTCCTCCATCCTGGACGTCAATGGGCGTCACGTGGCCCGCTACGAGATTCCAGCGCAGCTCATCACCAACCTGTCGAATCAAGGGCGGGCGAAGCGTTTGATGGTGCAATATTCCGACATGCCACCGGCGCTGGTGCACGCCATCGTGTCGGCCGAAGACAAGCGTTTTTTCGCGCACTCCGGCTTCGATGTCTTACGAATCGGGAAGGCGATGTACGTAGATGTGCGGCAGCGCCGCAAAGAACAGGGCGCGTCGACAATATCGATGCAACTGGCGCGGAATCTTTGGCTGGCTCGCGACAAGAACTGGAAGCGGAAGATGCGCGAGGCTCTCATCACGTTTCACCTGGAACGAAAGCTGAGCAAGCAGCAGATCTTTGAAGATTACTGCAACGCGGTGTACCTGGGCGGGCAGGGAACCTTCAGCATTAGCGGATTCGGACAGGCGGCGCGCGCGTATTTCAACAAAGACATTCAAAAGCTCAATCTGACCGAATCGGCCATGCTGGCCGGGCTGATCCAGCGGCCCAGCTATTTGAATCCGTTTCGTAATCCGGAGCGCGTACGAGAGCGACGGAATGTGGTGCTGGCTTTGATGCGCGAGAACAAGTACATCACGCGGGCCGATTATGATAACGCTGTTGCCGCGCCGCTGGAGCTGCATCCCGGCGCGAGCGAATTATCGGAGTCGCAGTACTTCCTCGACATCGCGAGCGAGGCGGCGTCCAGGAAATTAGAGGATCATCAGTCTTCAGGATCGGCTGAGGTTTATACGACGATCGATCTACGATTGCAGCGCGCCGCCGAACAGGCGATCGCGGATGGCATGCAGCTGGTTGACAAAGAGTTGGCGGCCCGGCGCAAGCGCGGAGAGCCGGCTGGGACGAGGCCGCAGGTTGCCCTGATCGCGATCGATCCGCGTACTGGAGAAGTAAAAGCGTTGTGCGGCGGCCGCGACTATGCATCCAGCCAATTGGACCGCGTGTTGTCGAAACGTCCTCCCGGATCGGTGTTTAAACCGTTCGTTTACACCGCGGCGCTGAATACCGCCATTGCGGGCGGTGATCCGGTGTTGACGCCAGCGTCGTCAGTGGACGATTCACCGACGACCTTTGAATACGGCAACCAGACCTACAGCCCTAGCAATTTCAACCACCAGTTCATGGGGCGCGTGACGCTGCGATATGCGCTGGCGCATTCGCTGAACGTAGCGACGGTAAAGGTGGGAGAGATGGCGGGCTTCGATAACGTGGTGGCCGTGGCGCACCAAGCGGGCCTGAACGAGGACATCAAGCCCACCCCCGCGGTCGCGCTGGGAGCTTATCAGGTATCGCCGCTCGAGATTGCGGGTGCTTACACGATGTTTGCCAACAACGGTGTGCGAGTACAGCCGGCGTTTATATCGTCGATCCGGGATCAGAGCGGCACCGAGCTGTACGATCATCAGCCGGAGATGAGGCGGGTTTTAGACCCGCGGGTGGCATTCGTGATGGTGGACATGCTGCAAGAGGTGATGCGCAGCGGAACAGCGGCCGGCGTTAGGGCGCGTGGATTCAAGCTGCCGGCTGCGGGAAAGACCGGAACGTCGCATGACGGCTGGTTTGCGGGATTCACGTCGCAGCTTTTGTGCGTGGTATGGGTGGGCTTCGATGATTACAGCGAACTGGGACTGGAAGGCGCGCATTCGGCGCTGCCCATCTGGACCGAATTCATGATGGGCGCTGCGCGCTACAAGCAGTATGGCGACGCCAAACCGTTTCCGCCTCCGCCCGGCGTCGTGCGGGTTGCGTTCGATCCGGACACAGGAGATCTGGCCGGGCCATTTTGTCCCGAGGGTGTGCCGTCGTATTTCATTGATGGAACGCAGCCAAAGTCGGAATGCGCGCCGCAAGAAATTGAGTTGGCGCCGACGGCGGATGGCGGGTTTGTGCAGCGAGTGATGCCTGTAGCACAAAGGGTTGTGGATCCAGGGCGTTAGGGATTATCGGCGGCCTCGCCGATCACGGCGACGTTGTCGCCTTTCTTCATCGATGGCACAGCGCCGATATAGATGATCACTCCCGACACGGGCGACGGAACATCCCAGATCTTGTTGCCGACATAATCCGTGACATAGCCGATCGTCATGCCCTTGCTGACGTAGGCTTCGGGCCGCGCGAGCGGATAGAAGATGCCATCGTATTGACTCGTCAATGTGGTAGATCGCGCCAGCCAAATCGGATGCTCCACCGGCGCGATGGCGCCTGGCAACATCTTCAGATGCCGCATGACATTGTGGACACCGTCTACCAGCACATCGACGTCTTCGGCGTTGGTTGTGCCTGCATGCCCTGCTTCCACCGCGATGGCCGGCTTGCCGATGTCGGTTGCGAAGCGGGTGAGCGTGATGGCGCCGCCGGTTGGCACTGGCGACCGGAAGTTTTGCAGGATGATGTGATCCAGACCGAATGCCAGCACCATGGCGTGGGATGTGGCATCGAGCTTCTCCTTGCCGGTCTGAGCCCAATACGAATAGCGGCGGAGATTTTCGTCGAGGTCGCCGCCGTGGAAATCGATCAGGTAGTCGCACTTTTCGACTACTTGCTTGGCCAGCGCCCAGGAGGCTCGCTCGGTTTGGGTTCCGTCGGCCTTTCCAGGGAAGAAGCGGTTCATGTTCTTGTTGTCGGTGGGATTGAGGTGCGGAATTTTTTGCGTGAAGGAAGCCACGTTCACGAGAGGAAGGATGATGAGCGCTCCGGAAAGCCCGGCCGGCTCGGCGATTTGCGCGAGTTTCTCCAAGGCGATGATGGAGGCATATTCGGTTCCGTGCGCGCCGGCGACCAGAGCGAGCGTGGGCCCGGGCCGAGCGCCGTTGACGATGATGACCGGAATGTTAGTGGCCGCGTCGACGCCGGCCGGAACAGGAAGCACGCCGGTGGCTTTTTGCCCGGAGTGCGCCGTGGCCGTGCCGATGGTGAGGTCGGCGGCAAGTGCGGCGGAGGGCAGTGCGAGATTAACGATAGCAAGGCTCAGGAAGATGGTGCGGTGCATGGTCATATATTATTCCTTTTGGCAAAAAGGGTATCATCTTGATTTGGGCTGTAGGGAATCAGTCCGCCGCTCGATGCCATGACGCTTGGCTGTCATCGACGAATCATGAGGCTGTGCTGAGTCTCTAACAACCTTCCGTATGGAGGTAGTTCGTGGCAGTGACTATAGGAGTACCGCGAGAGACCTTTCCCGGAGAGCGCCGGGTTGCGTTGATTCCTCGCACATCCGAAGCTTTGGGGAAGTTGGGCGCCAGCATAATTGTCGAGCAATCGGCGGGCGTCGAGGCAGGATTTCCGGACGATCAGTACGTCGCTCGCGGCGCCAAGATCGCGAGCCGGGCCGAGGTGTTTTCACAAGCCGACATTATTGTTCAAGTGCGATCGCTGGGCGCGAATCCGGAAGCGGGGCGTGCGGACCTAGCGCTTTTTCGGCCAGGGCAGACGGTAATCGGATTCGGGGAGCCGCTCACTTCGCCGCGAGAAGTCGCCGACCTGGCGCACGCCGGAGTTTCCTTCTTGTCGATGGAGTTGATGCCGCGCATCACGCGCGCGCAGAGCATGGATGCGTTGTCTTCGATGGCGACAATCGCCGGATATCGGGCGGTTTTGATGGCGGCGATGGCGCTGCCGAAGATCTTTCCGATGCTGATGACAGCGGCGGGAACGGTGACGGCGGCGAGAGCATTTATTCTGGGCGCGGGTGTAGCCGGGCTGCAAGCCATCGCGACGGCGCGACGGTTGGGCGCGGTGGTCTCGGCCTACGATGTGCGCAGCGCGGTGAAGGAGCAGATCGAGAGCCTGGGCGGAAAGTTCGTGGTGCTCGAATATAGAGGCCGCTGCTGCGGAAGGCACAGGTGGCTACGCGAAGGCGATGGGCGAAGATTTCTACAAGCGGCAGCGCGAATTGCTGACGGAGGTGTTGCGTGAGCAGGACGTAGTGATTACGACGGCGGCGGTGCCGGGCAAGAAGGCTCCGATCCTGGTCACCAAAGAGATGGCGAGCGCGATGGCCGCCGGGTTCGGTGATTGTCGATATCGCGGCCGAGCGTGGCGGCAACTGCGAGCTGACGCAAGCCGGGCGAAACGGTGGTACATCAAGGGATCACGATTTTGGGTCCGCTCAATGTGCCGTCCACGATTCCATATCACGCCAGCCAGATGTACGCGTCCAACGTTGTCTCGTTCCTGAAGCTGATGGTGCAGAAGGGCGAGTTCAAATTGAATCGCGAGGATGAGATCATTCGCGAGACTCTGGTGACTTATGGGAACGAAGTGGTGCACGCGCGCGTTGCCGAAGCGCTGGGATTGACCCCCGTGGCTCCGGCCGGGGAAGGAAGGTAAAGCACATGGGAGCTTATGAATTTGACCTGTGGGTCTTCATGCTGGCTGCCTTTTTGGGATTTCAGTTGATCCGAGGCGTGTCTCCGCTGCTGCATACGCCGCTGATGTCGTTGACCAACGCGATCTCTGCGATCACGGTCGTAGGAGCGATTTTGATCACTGGAGCGCAGGATGCCAGCACGCTGTCGCGCATTCTGGGCTTTTCGGCAGTGCTGCTGGCGGCCCTGAACGTAGTGAGCGGTTATCTGATCACCGACCGGATGCTGAAGATGTTCAAGAAACGGGAGCCGGAAAAGAAATGAAACTGGACGATACACTTCTTCCGATTCTCTACATGCTGGCGGCCATGTCGTTCATTCTGGCCATCAAGTGGATGAACTCGCCGGCCACCGCGCGCCGCGGAGTGATCATCGGCGAAATCGGCATGCTGCTGGCGGTGGTGGGCACGTTATTGCGGTTCGAGGTGGTTGAGTATCAGTGGATCTTGATCGCGTTTTTCCTGGGATCGGCGATTGGAGTTCCGATCGCCTATATCATGCCCATGACCGCGGTCCCGCAGCGAACCGCGTTTTCGCACGCGTGCGGCGCGTTGGCGTCGGCGCTGATCGGGACTGCGGAGTACTACAAAGGAATCAACCAAGGCCCTCCGATAACGACGGTGGAGATGACGGCGCTCATCGTCGAGACGCTGCTCGGCTTCCTGACCTTCACTGCCAGCATGATGGCTTTCGGAAAACTGCAAGAAGTGTTGCCGCAGCGGCCCATTACTTACAAAGGCCAGAATTTCGTCAACCTGGGCGTTTTCGCGGCAGCGGCGGTGACTGGCATCCTGCTCATTGTGAATCCGGAGCAGACCTCGTTGTTTCCGATCTTCGCGCTGCTGGCGCTCGTGTTTGGCGTTTTACTGATCATTCCCATCGGCGGGGCGGACATGCCGACGGTGATCGCGCTGCTCAATTCCTACGCGGGATTGTCGGCCAGCGCCATGGGATTCGTGCTCAACAACCAGCTGCTGATTGTGGCGGGCGCGCTGGACGGGTCATCGGGATTCATTCTGGCGATCATCATGTGCCGCGCGATGAACCGCTCGTTCAGCAACGTGCTGTTTGGCGCCTTCGGGCAACTCCAGACCAGCGCAGCCGCCACGAGCGAGCGGCCATATCGTTCGGCCAGCCCGGAAGAAGCGGCGCAGATCCTGGATTCGGCGCGTACGGTAGTAGTGATTCCGGGCTATGGAATGGCGGTGGCGCAGGCGCAGCACAAGCTCAAAGAGATGTTCGAGCTACTGACCAAGCGTGGCGTCAATGTGGAGTTCGCGATTCATCCGGTGGCCGGACGCATGCCGGGACACATGAACGTGCTGCTGGCGGAAGCGGACGTGCCTTACGACAAACTGCGCGAGATGGACGACATCAATCCCGAGATGCCGATGGCGGATGTGGCGCTGATCATCGGCGCGAACGACGTGGTGAATCCAGGGGCGGAGACCGATCCGAAGAGCCCGATTGCGGGCATGCCGATCATCCAGGCCTATAAGGCTCGCACGGTGATGGTGATCAAGCGCAGCATGAATCCGGGGTTCGCGGGAATCGACAACGATCTTTATTACATGCCGAACACGCTCATGCTGTTTGGCGATGCCAAGAGCTTTCTGTCAAGCATCGTGAAGGAGCTGGCGGCGGTGGGTCGGGCGGCGTGAAATTGGTATTTGAGTGCAGTGTCCCTAATGATTTTTCATCCAGGCGACCGCTGCGTCCAGCGCTGGATCTTTGCCTTCGAGCAGGGCCTTACGCGTAACCGGCGCCTCTACATCCGGGGTTACTCCGAGACCTTCCAGCGGCTTGCCGCCTTCGGAAATATAATTTGCGATCGCGTACTGGAAACCGTCGCCGTTGGGCAGCAGTTCGAAAACCGAAGGCAGCGCCGCTGCGGCCGTCCGCGTCCCGAAGATGCGCGCGCGCCCCAGATCTTTCATTCCCTCCGCCAGGATCTCCGACGTCGAAGCCGATGTGCTGTCCACCAGAATCGCAACCCGTCCGGCAAAGGTGTCCACCCGCGGATTCACGATAAACTTCAGCGTCGTCTCCCGCATGTAGAGTGTGCCCAGCAACTGATCCGGTTTGTCGATGAACCAACCCGCCATGCCCATCGCCATTAGTCCGATGCCGCCCGGATTTCCGCGTAGATCGATCACGAAGCCGTCGCATTTACTACACGACTGCACCGCTTCCGCGAAAAGATTCATCAGCCGCGCCGGATCGAGGAACATGTTAAAGCTTACGTATCCGACCTTGCCTCCGCCCACCTTCGATGAATCGAACCACACGTGCGTGGGATAAAGATAGCCAAACTGTGCCAGCGTTCCTTTCGGCTTTTCTTGCCGGAGCGTTTTGGTGACACGCTGGTCGCGCCCATCCAGAAACTCCACGTCCACGGACTTTCCGGGCTCGCCTTCCAGCCGGCTCAGAACGGCACGTCGTGACACCAGATCCCGCAATGTCGACTTCGCATAACTCTCGTCCAGCTTCGCAATCACTAAATCAAGATTCAGGTCGCCTATCTTCAAAATTTGCCAGCCGGGCCGAACACCGTTCCCGGCAGCGGAGGACCCCGGATCCACCGAGGTCACCAGCGCCTGCGTGCCGACGACACGAACGTCCAGGCCCGTCGTGCTTTCCCCGCCTTTGCCGTGCACGCCGTCGAGATCGGAATAAAGCTCCGATGGAATGATGCCGAAATGGGTCTGATGGAGCCGCCCGAGCATATCATTCATGACGGCCCGCGCTGCGTCCATGCTTTCGGCCTTCTCGATCGCCGGGCGCAGCTCGTCATGGACCGCCTGCCAGTCGAGGCCGCCCGGCTTGGTCTGCCAGTGCTTGTCGCGCACCGTCTTCCAGACATACTCGAAGGAATCGATGTTGAGGCGGCGCTGTTCGGGAGTGAGCGCGAAGGCACATGCCGCTACAGTGAGGATCGCGGCGCCAACCTTGGCCAGCGACGAAACTTGCTTCATTCCTTCTCGAGCACCTTCGCGCCGAGCGCTCCACCAAGCATCGGCAGTGCAGTAAGAAGAATGAAGAGCATCAATAGCGTCACGACGATCAAGCCAACCAGTCCAGCCGGGTCTTCCAGGAGCTTTGTCATGGCGCTCAACTGGTCGGCGCGCAAATGCAGCTGGTCCTGATGTTGCTGGAAGAAGTCAGCGATTTTTCCCTGGCTGGAAATGGCCACCATCGTTATGGTGAAAAACGCGGTGGCAAATGTGAACGAAAACACGCCGGTGATCCAGCCCATGCGCGCTCCACTGCGGATACTGAGTGCTTGCCCGGTGAGCCGCGAGTAAATAAAGACCGCCAGGAATCCAGTGAGAAACGCAACCAGCGACGGCAGGAACGGAACCGGAAGCAATAGCATGAACGGCAAGACCGCCATTAGGGCAGCGAGGAATCCGATGCGAACCGCGAGCCGGTTGTGAAAGCTGATTTCGAGGGGGGCCTGGACGGCGGATGCAACGGGAGCGGTGGCCGCTGGCGGCGGGGCAGGCTCGAGGTGCTCGTCCTCAATCCCCGGATAGTCGTATTGCGGCTTCCCGCACTTGTGGCAGAAACGGGCGTCCGGCGGCAGTTGCGCGCCGCAGGTGCAGTATTCAGGCACGACTTTAGTGTGACATACGCGGCCCTGGCGGAAACAACTGACCGGCTCGGGGTATCCGTATTTACATTCAATATAAACCGTGCCGGCGCGAATGTGCCGGCAAAGCAGAAACGCGTGCTTGCTCGATCCAAGGAGGAATTGCGAAAACAGTTCGGCGGGGACTGAAGCTAGCGGCACTCTTTGTGAACGGCCTGGATCGCCCGTTCCAAGCCGTCGCGATGCACTACCACGCTAATGGTCAACTCGCTCGACCCCTGCGCGATCGCGATGATATTGACGTCTTGCTGTGAGATGGCTTGAAAAAGGCGTCCGGCCAATCCCGGTGTTCCTCGCATCCCTTCGCCCACTACTGCCAATAGCCCGACGTTTTCATCCACGGCGATGGGTTTCAAGTAGCCGTGCGTGAGTTCCAGCGCAAGGTCCGCTTCGAGCGATTTCATAGCGGCGGGTAGCTCCTCTTTCCGAACCAGAAAGCAGAAACTCTGCCGGTAGCTGGAACTGGTGAGCGCCAACACCTCCGCGTTAGCGTCAGCGAGAGCTTCGAGCGCGCGTGCCATCAGACGCGTGCCGCTGAGAGCTGCGCTGGCCGGCTCCAGTGATATCAGCGCGACGTTGGACATCGACGTCACTGCGCGCGGGCCGGGTGGCGCTTCGACTGATGAAACAATGCGCGTGCCCGGATGCTTCAGGTTGAAACTGTTCTTGCTCCATACCGGGATCTGGCGTTCGATCAGCGGCGCCAGCGTGCGCGGATGCAGAACCTTCGCGCCGTTATAGGCCAGTTCCGCTGCCTCGCTGTAAGTTAACGAATCCAGTACGCGGGCGTCGGCCACGGAACGCGGGTCGGCGCTCATGATGCCATCCACATCCGTCCAGATCCAAAGTTCAGTGGCATCCAGCGCCGCTGCCAGGATGGAGGCCGAGAAATCCGATCCGCCGCGTCCGAGCGTGGTGGGCCGGCCGTCCATGGTGGCGCCATTAAAACCAGTTACCACGGCGATAGCGCCGCGTTCGAGCACTGGCCGCACGATCTGTTCGGCCTTTTTACGTGTCTCGGGCATGATCGGTGTCGCATTGCCAAACACTGCGTCAGTGACAATCACGCTCGCCCCGTTGATCGCTTCAGCAGGAACGCCGCTGGCTTCCAGATATTGGGAGATCATCAGAGCGGACAGCCGTTCGCCAATTGCGATGGCTTCATCCACCGAGCGAGGCGGCCGCTCCCCCAGCATCCGCACGCCGTTGGCGATCCGTTCAAAATCGCCAATCAGCCCCTCGATGCCGGAAGTAGTGGACTCGCACCGTGAGCCGTTGAGCAGTTCCTTGCATGTGTCCAGATGCCGCGCCATCAGGCGCTCGATGTTCGCCGCAATTCCCGATTCGTCGCCGCCCTCAGCGTGTCGCAACGTGTTCAGCAGCAGATCAGTGACGCCGGACATCGCCGACACCACCGCTACCACCGGGCGCAGCCGCTTTTGTTCAGTGCAGATCCCGGCCGCAACCTTGATGCGCTCAGCCGAGCCCATGCTGGTGCCACCGAATTTCATCACCAGAAGATTGTTCATCTCAATTGGTTCTTTCCTTTCCGTTCGACGTGCGGTCGCGGATGAGCTTCAGAAGCGCCGCTTCCACTTCGTCGATGGAAAGGCCCGTCGTGTCTACATAAACCGCGTCCGGAGCCTGTACCAGAGGCGACTCATTGCGCGTTCGATCGCGCCGGTCGCGCTCATGGATCTGTTGTGCCACCACATCCGTCGGAAGCGACGCTTCCCTGGCTCGGCGCTCAGTGCGCTCTTGTGGCTGGGCATCCAGAAAAATCTTCACAGTCGCGTTGGGAAACACCACCGAGCCGATATCGCGTCCTTCCATCACCACCGAGGCCTGCTCGCCCATGGCGCGTTGTTTGTTGACCAGCTCCCGCCGGACTGCCGGAATCCTCGAGATCTCCGACGCTGCCCCCGCGATCTCCGGCGCGCGAATGGCTTCCGAGACATCTTCTCCGTTCAGGAGCACCGCGTTCGTTCCAGGCTTGAATTCGATGCGTGCCTCTTTGGCGAGCTGTTCCAGCCGATGCATGTCCGAGACAGCAACTTTGGTTCGCAGCGCCCACAGCGCCACAGCGCGATACATTGCTCCGGTGTCGACATAGGTGTAGCCGAGTTTCGACGCGATCCGGCGCGCCAGCGTACTTTTTCCTGCGCCGGCCGGGCCGTCGATCGCTACGGTGATCCGCTTGGTCAAATATTATGAAAGCACATGCAGCAGAATTGTTTCCGCGCCGTCGAAGCTGGGGCCACCGTAGTTACCGCCAGCCGGCGCCTCGCGCGCGTGCTTCGACAGGAGTTCGACTTCCGTCAGAAAGCTCTGGCGCGCTCGGTCTGGAAAACGCCGGATATTCTTCCGCTTGACGCATTTCTAGGTCGCGCCTGGCGTGACTGGGTGCTGAGCGGCGCGAATCCGGACTCGCCGGCGTTGCTCGATGCCCTACAGGAGCAATTCGCTTGGGAGCAGGTGATCCGGGAATCTCCGGAAGGAGAGTCGCTGCTGCGAATTCCCGAGACCGCGGCCGAGGCAATGGCAGCCTGGCAATTGGTGCTGGCGTATCGCCTGCCGGTGGACGACCGATTCGAAGCAGGCGACGATTGGTCGACTTTTGCGGACTGGTCGCGGGCATTCTCGAAGCGCTGCGAGGCAAACAACTGGCTGGAACGGGCTCGCTTGGGCGATTTTGTTTTGGAAAGGCTCAGGTCCGGAGAAATGCGGCGATGGCCAACGCTTTATCGGGCAGGCTTCGATGAATTGACGCCACAGCAGGCCGAGTTTTTCGAGATCACTGGCGATTGGCGTGAGCTCGAGATCGACAGCTTCGCACCGGAACCCCAGCGCTGGAAGCTTCGCGACGGATCCGAAGAGATTCAAGCGGCAGCGTCCTGGGCTCGGCTTCAACTCGAACAAGATCCACAGGCCCAGATCGGCGTCATCGTTCCAAACCTGAGCAGCGTCAGGTCAAAAGTCGAGCAAATCTTTCGGGAAACGCTTCACCCTGGCGAGGAACTGACGGGGCGCGAGCGATCTTTTCACCTGTCGCTCGGTCCTGCGTTGGATGAATATCCTCTGGTGCACGCGGCGTTACTGGCCCTGGAATTCGCGCTTGGGCCTGTGACACTGCCACGCGCTGGAATGTTGCTGCGATCGCCATTCTTTGCGGGAGCCGAAACCGAGTGGACCAAGCGCGCACTGCTCGACGCAAAGCTTCGAAAGAAGGGTGTGTGGGACGTCAGCGTATCGTACTTGCGCGATGCCGCCGGGGACTGCCCCCTACTGCAAAGATCTCTACGGCGACTGGATAAAACCGTCGATAAACTTCCGTCGGCGCAGCAACCTAGCGCTTGGAGCCGCGATTTCTCGAAGCTCCTGGAATCGGTCGGATGGCCAGGCGACCGGGTCCTCAACAGTCGCGAGCATCAAGTGCTGGAGGCCTGGCTCGGTTTGCTCTCGAGCTTCGCCGCCCTCGACATGGCCGCCGGGCTGATGAGCTTTTGGCAGGCATTCTCTCGTTTGAAAGATATCGCCGCCGCCACACCTTTCCAAGTGGAGAATGAAGGTGCTCCCGTACAGATCATGGGCCTGCTCGAAGCATCCGGCCTGCGATTCGATCACCTATGGATCATGGGCTTGCACGATGAAGCGCTGCCTGGCGCCGCTAGTCCGAGTCCGTTTATTCCGATTTCGCTGCAACGTGAATACGGTCTGCCGCACGCTTCGCCTGACCGCGAGCTGACCTTCGCCGGCAAATTGATCGGACGTTTGCTCACCAGCGCGCCAGACATAGTGCTCAGTTATCCCGAGACGGAAGGTGACCGGGTGCTCTCGCCCAGCCCAGTTCTGGCGGGCGGCTCCTGGCACACGGGTTCTCACGGCGATCAGTCGAGTGGCTGGATCGCGCGAATTCGCGCAAGCGTCCTCATAGAGCAACTTGCTGACGAAAACGCACCGCTGGTGGCAACAGAAGTCATGCAACCTGGCGGAGCATCGCTCTTCAAGGATATGGCTGCCTGCCCGTTTCGGGCGTTCGCCAACCATCGTTTAGGGGCCCGGCCACTGGAAGAAACCGATCTCGGGCTGAACTACAAAGATCGCGGAAGCACGGTGCACAAAGCTCTCGAATTCATATGGACCGAGCTGGGGTCGCACGCGCGCCTGATGGAGTTGGCGGAAGGCGAATTGCACGGCCTGATTACGCGCAACGTCGAAGCCGCTCTCAACCAGCTTGGCGTGGGAATCGGCCGCAAAGTCGAGCAGCGCCGCTTGCAAAACGTGCTCACGCAATGGCTCGAACTCGAGAAGTCTCGCGCGGCCTTCACCGTTCTGCGGCCGGAAGAAGAACGATTGGTCACTGTAGGAGGACTGCAAGTCCGGACGCGTGTGGATCGCATTGATGAATTGCTGAGTGGCGGCGAGATTATCCTCGACTACAAGACTGGCCAGGTAAAGTCGACTGGCTGGGACTCCGATCGTCCTGATGAGCCGCAGCTTCCGCTCTACTGCGCCACCAGTGCGAGGCCGATCAGCGGCGCCGCATTTGCCGTGGTCCGAACCGGCGAACTCGGATTCCGCGGAATCACTGAGAGGGATGCCGTGCTGCCAGGCATAAAGAAGATGTCGAGCCAGTCCGCTTCGTTCGCTGAATTGGTCGCTGAGTGGGGACGAATCTTGGAACGGTTGGCCGCCGATTATCGCAACGGAGTGGCCGCCGTCGACCCCAAGCCAGGCGCCTGCGAATACTGCGGTCTCACTGCCCTTTGCCGGATTCGGGAGTCTGAAAATGATCGCGGATAGCGTGGCGCGCAGGCGTGCGCTTGAACCCTCGGTATCGTTCATCGTGCAGGCCCCCGCCGGATCTGGAAAAACGGAGCTGTTGATCCAGCGTTATCTGAAGCTGCTAGAAACAGTGGATACGCCGGATGCGGTTATCGCGATCACGTTTACGCGCAAGGCCGCCGGCGAGATGCGCATGCGCGTTCTGGACGCTTTGCGAAGCGCTGAAACGGGCATCGGACCCGAGACTGAACATGAGCGGGTGACCTTCGATATCGCCCGCCAGGTTCTGCAACACGACCAGGACCGGGGCTGGAACCTGCTCCCGAATCCAGCCCAGATGCGCATCGAGACCATCGACGCGTTGTGCGCATCCATCACGAGAAGGATGCCGTGGCTGGCGCGCTTCGGAGCCATGCCGGAGATTTCCGAAAAAGCCGAGGATCTCTATCGCGAGGCGGCCCGCAACACGCTGCGGCACGTGGAGCGCGACCATGCAGCCGTCTCATTCCTGCTGCTTCATCTGGACAACGACTTCGCCGCGGCCGAACGTCTGATCGCTCAGATGATCGAGCGGCGTGATCAATGGCTAAGGCACACCGGAGCTAATCCGGATTTCACGCGCGTGCGAGCCGAGCTGGAGCGATCGCTGCAACGGCTGATCCTGGGCGAGCTGGGATCGCTGCGCGCCGGCTTCGTCGAAGAGGTCGCCCGCGAGATCATCGCATTGCGTCAACTGGAGCGATTTCCGGAGGCGAGCCTGGATGATCTTTCGCTATGGAACACGGTCGCCGACCTGTTATTGACCACCGGTGGCGATTGGCGCAAACGCGTCAGTGCGTCCATCGGTTTTCCAGCTGGAGATCCGCTAAAGCCTCGTGTCGAGCAATTGCTGGCGCGATTGCAAACCCAAGACCAGCTCCTGGAAGTACTGCGGCGATTTCGCCACCTTCCTCCGCCTCACTTCACGGACTCGCAGTGGCAGGCCATGGAGGCTGCAGTCTCTGCGCTCACGCTCGCGGTCGGCGAGCTGCAATTGGTGTTTCGCGAACGCGGACGCGTGGATTTCGCCGAGCTGTCTATTCGCGCTTCCGAGGCGCTCGGTAGACTCGATTCGCCCACCGATCTCGCACTCGCCCTCGGCTATCGCATCCAGCACATCCTGGTCGACGAATTTCAGGACACGTCCTTCACGCAGTTTGAGCTGCTCGAGAAACTGACCGCCGGATGGGAGCCGGGCGATGGCCGCACTCTTTTCCTGGTCGGCGATCCGATGCAATCGATCTATCGTTTCCGGCAGGCCGATGTCAGCCTCTTTCTCAAGGCCCGGCAGGATGGGATCGGATCGATTCGCCTCGAGCCGCTCACGCTCAGTGTCAACTTTCGATCGGATACGGCACTCGTTGAATGGACGAATCAAACCTTCGCGCGGATTCTTCCGCCGCAAGAAGACATCGAGTCAGGTGCCGTTATTTACTCCGCTAGCGTCGCGGGAACGGCTCGAAACGAAGCTACGATCGAGGTGCACGCGTTCCTGGATGAGAATGACGAAGCTGCGCGTGTGATCGATCTAGTGCGAAGCGCCGGCGGCGGGAAGGTCGCCATCCTGGTTCGTGCCCGCGCACATCTGCCTGCGATCGTCGAACTGTTGAAGCGCCACGAAATTCCATTTCAGGCCATCGAGATAGATCAGCTCGGCGAACGGCCGGTGATCGAAGATCTGATGGCTCTGACCCTCGCCCTGCTGCATCCGGCGGATCGCGTCTCATGGCTCGCCATCCTGCGCGCGCCCTGGTGCGGTCTGACGCTCGAAGACTTGCACTCGCTCGCTGCGCACAATCATCACGCGAGTATTTGGGACTTGCTGCATCGCGAGCCTTGGCAGATTAGTGATGACGGCGCCGCGAGAGTCCAGCGTCTTCTCCCGGTGCTTGAGCAAGCGATCGCCGAGCGCGGCCGGCTCCCGTTGCGGGATTCTGTGGAGGGCGTGTGGCTCCGTCTCGGGGGACCCGCTTGCGTTGCGGATGAAACAGCTCTCGAAGACGCCGCCGCATATTTCGATCTTCTCGAAGGCCTTCAGGAAGGCGCGGATCTCGCCGATTTCAGTTGGTTTCGGGAGCAGGTGAATGCGCTTTTCGCTCAGCCCGACGCGACGGCCGGCGACCGTCTGCAGCTCATGACCATCCACAAGGCCAAAGGCCTGGAATTCGACAGCGTGATTCTGCCCAGCCTCGACGCACCTACTCGCCAGGAGGAGCAGCGCCTGGTGCTGTGGCTCGAGCAGCGCGGAGAGCTGTTGCTGGCGCCGGTTTCCGAAGCCGGACTGGAGACCGACCCGATCTACAAGTATCTCGCGCGCATCGATCGTCGCAAGGGCGAACACGAGACCGCTCGACTGCTTTACGTAGCGACCACCCGTGCGCGCCGGCGTATCGATTTGCTCGGCGTGGTGAAGATGAAAGACGACGGCTCGATCGCGGAGCCGGCGGCCGGGTCGTTCCTGCGTTTACTCTGGCCCACGGTGGCCGCTACGTTTGCGAATTTATCCGCGGCGCCGCGCAGCACTGAAGCGAGGACGGCAAAAATGATCCGGCGTATCGGAGCAGGCTGGATGGTTCCTGACCCGCCGCCGGCCGTCACCTGGACCCGCCGCGAAATCGAGTCCATAAAGCCCGCGCCTATCACCTTCGAGTGGGTGGGCGATCGATTGCGTTATGCCGGAACTGCCCTGCACGGCTTCCTGCAGAGAATCGCCCGCGAAGGATTGGATGCTTGGGATGAGAACGTCCTGCAATCTCATCGACGGGCCTTTCAATCGGTGCTTGCGAATCTCGGAGTTGCTCCTTCAGACCTCGCCGAGGCGGCGCAGCAAGTAGAAACGGGTCTTTTGCGAACACTGCTGGATCCAAAAGGACGATGGATTCTGGGGGCGCACGCTGAAGCAGAATCCGAATCGCAAATCACCGGTCTTATCGAGGGCAAATTGTATGAGATCGTGATCGACCGCACGTTCGTCGACGAGTCCGGCGTGCGCTGGATCATCGATTACAAAACCAGTGCGCACCAGGGAGGCGACCTGGAGGCTTTTCTCGACACCGAAAAGGAACGCTACCGCGAACAATTGGAACGCTACGCGCGATTGATGGTGCAACGCGATGACCGGCCAATCCGACTTGGTCTATATTTTCCACTGCTCGGCGAGTGGCGCGAGTGGGCCGCGCCGGTGGTGTTGCGCAAGCAAGCCTCGCTCTTCGAATTGTAGTTTAGTCGATGTGTTAATATGACATTACCGACGTGTTTCCACGCCCTCGGGGACGTAGTTCAGTTGGTTAGAACGCCGGCCTGTCACGTCGGAGGTCGCGGGTTCGAGCCCCGTCGTCCCCGCCAATTTTTTCAATCACTTCCCGTATGGTCAAAATACTAAACCGCTCGCCGCAAGGGTAAGATAGGCGGTCGGCATGAGGAACAAGAAGTGGGTGCGGCTGCTGGCGTACGTGACGGGCTCGGTGAGCCAGGAGCTTCTGCTGCAGAATGAAATATTCTGGCCGCCGAGAACCGTATTCTGAGGGCGAAGCTGCCATCGAGATTGCGGTTAACCGATCCCGAGCGTGCCACGCTCGCCAAGATTGGCAAGCGCCTGGGAGGAAAAGCACTCCGAGCGGTCACCTGCGTCGCCAAACCCGACACCATCTTGGCCTGGTATCGAAGGCTCGTCGACAAAAAGTTCGTTGGCTCCAAACATCGGCAGTATCCGGGCCGCCCTGCGATTGCTCCAGAAGTGGAAGCCCTGGTGCTGCAAATGGCGCGAGAGAACACCGGCTGGGGATATGACCGCATCGTCGGAGCCCTGACCAATTTGGGTCACCGCTTGTCCGATCAGACGGTGGGAAACATTCTGCGCCGCCACGGCATTGCTCCGGCTCCCAAGCGAAGCCAGACGACTTCGTGGAAGGATTTTATCACCGCCCATAAGGATGTCCTGGCCGGCGCTGACTTCTTCACCGTGGAAGTACTGAGCTGGCGGGGTTTAGTGACCTACTATGTGTTGTTCTTCCTTCATTTGGAAAGCCGAAGGGTCAGTGTGGCGGGAATCACCAGACATCCGGATCAAGAGTGGATGGAACAGATCGCTCGCAGCGCGACCCAGGAGACCTGGGGATATCTGGATGGATGCCGTTATGTTCTGCACGATCGTGACACGAAGTTCTGCGCATCGTTTCGGTCTGTGTTGGCGGCAGGCGGTGTGAAGACCATGGCGCTTCCCGCCAGAAGTCCGAATCTGAACGCCTTTGCGGAACGTTGGGTTCGATCCGCCAAGGAGGAGTGTCTGTCGAAGCTGATTCTGTTCGGCGAAGGCCCGCTGTCTCGAACCCTGGCCGAGTTCAGTGCGCATTATCACGGCGAACGCAATCATCAGGGCAAAGGCAACAAGCTCCTTTTCCCGGACGCTGCCGATAAAACCGAACAGCGCGGCCACGCGGTTGAGTGTCGCCAGCGGCTCGGAGGACTGCTCAAGTTCTATGCCCGCGCCGCATGAATTCTTTTTACCATACGGGGTAAGCTCCGCCATGTTCAGTGATGGCGAATTGGGGACTCAAGCTGTGAGTGCCGCGTTCCACAGTTCCGTCATCGTCGCATTGCGCCCGCCGAGCTTGCCCGTCTTGAACTGCCCCTTCTTGATCTTCTCTGCCAGCTCGATTCCGGAAATCGTTACCACCGCATTGTCGAATCGCTTGAATCCCAGCATCGGCCGGATTCGTTGCTTTACTCTCCGATGGTCCTGCGCCACCAGATTGTTCAAGTACTGGCTGGATCGAATCTTGACGCGACACGGAAGTTCGCCGTCTTCCTTCATCTCCCACGCTGCCCGGTGCGAGGCCGCATAGGCGTCCAACGTGATCTTCACCGGCACGCGAGTGTGCTTCATTGCGCTGCGCAGAAACGATTTGGCGGCGTTCACGTCCCGGTTCCGGCTGAGAAAGAAATCGACCGTCTGCCCCGCTTTGTCGACGGCGCGATACAGGTACACCCATTGTCCGTGAACCTTAATATAGGTCTCGTCCATCCTCCACGATCCGCCGACCAGCCGAGCGTAGCGCCACCAGCGCTTTTCGAATTCTGGAAGGTAGCGCTGCACCCACCGCAGAATCGTTGTATGGGTCACGGAGATCCGCCGATCAGCCATCATGATCGCCAGATCCCGCAAGCTCAGTTTGAAGCTCGGGTACCAGCTCACGCACAAAATGATGATCTGTCGGTCGAAGTGCCGTCCTTTGAACACATCTTCGATCGGTAGGAACCGTTGCATCTCTTCATCATCGCCGGCCACCCACGTGTTTGCACCAGAGCCCTATTCCACTGGTATTCGTGATGCGTGAGCATTAGTAGCAGCGCAGAGTTTGGGTCAGGAATGGAGTCTAAGTAAATCATGTTTGTAAGCGCAAGTGGCAGGCGCGTATACTAAGCATCAAAAGGAGCATGAAATGAATCGTCGTAAATTGTTAAAGATCGCGGGCGGCGCCGTGGCAACGGGTGCCATCGGCGTTCTTACTGAGCAGCATGAAGCGCTCGCTCAAACATATTCGAACGCGACGCGGGGAATGCCGGCGCTAAAGATTACGAATGTGAAAACGATCAAGACCTGCCCGCAGGGGGGCAACTACGTTGTCATCAAAGTGGAAACGAGCGAGCCCGGTCTTTACGGAGTAGGGTCGGCCACGCTCACCACGAGGGGGGAGGCAGTGGTAACCGCCGCAACTGAATTCCTCGCCCCCTTTGCTATCGGACGCGACCCAGACAACATCGAGGACATGTGGCAGACCGCCTATGTAAGTTCCTACTGGCGGAACGGTCCGGTCTTGAACGGCGCCTTATGCGGTTTGGATGAGGCACTGTGGGACATCAAGGCGAAGCGTGCCCATATGCCCCTCTATCAGCTTCTGGGAGGCAAGAGTCGTTTTGCCATTCCCACCTATTGTCACGCCGATGGCAAAACGGTCGAAGAGACATCAGATAATGTCAGTAAATTCGTGGAAGCGGGCTGGAAGCATGTGCGTATTCAGCTCGGAGGGTATGGTTCGCCGTTCCTTGGGAAGACACCTGATTTCAAAGGAGCCGGATTCGGTTTGCCTACAGACGAGTATCAGGAAAACGAGCCGTATGTAGAGGGCACCCTCAAGCTTTTCGAATACATAAGAAAAGTACACGGCGGGGGTCTCGAACTAATCCACGATATGCATGAGCGTATCGAGCCCATCGAGGCTGTCAATTTGGTGAAAGCACTGCAACAGTATCGCTTGTTCTGGGTTGAGGACCCGTTGTCGCCAGAGCAAATAGGCTATTTCAAGATGATGCGGGACCAGTGCAGCACTCCCATCGCTATGGGCGAACTGTTTAGCCATCCACTCGAGTGGACCGGCCTGATATCGAGCAGGCAAATTGACTTTATCAGAGTCGGGTTTAATCACATCGGCGGCATAACTCCAGGCCTGAAGATCGCCCGTCTGGCGGAAGCATTCGGAGTGCGATCCGGCTGGCACGGCCCAGGAAACATCGACCCTGTCAACCATGCAGCCCAAGGCCATGTGGATCTCACGATACCGAATTTCGGCATTCAAGAAGATGTGGATCTCGGTTGGGGCGAGATAATTCAGGAGGTCTTTCCCGGCTGTCCACAGATGAAGAAGGGATATATGTACCTCAATGAGGCACCGGGCATTGGAGTTGACATCGACGAAAAACTAGCAGCGAAGTATCCCTTCAAACCTTTCCCTGCAGGGACCGGTTTCAGGTTCCCAATCAGGAAAGCGGATGGCACCCAGATAAGGCCGTAGGCGCAGGCCCAGGAATGTTATCTAACTCTTGGTCAAACGGGTATACCACTTCATAGACTCCGAAATCAGTTGCGATTTTAGAGCGTGGATTGAGACATTCATGTCGAGGGTTGAGACGTTCATTGACGGCGGGCGATGAGAAGGATAAAATGCTTGCGTTAACGGTGTTTTTGGCGCGTAGCTGAACACCAGCGCCCAAACGACTGGCCTGTGGGTGACAAGGATCTAGGAGGAATGGGATGCGTAAAGGGTACTCTGCTGTATTGTCGGTGTTGATTTGCCTTGGTGGAGGCACCCGAGCCTTCGCCCAAGTCGAACGGGCGAGCATTGTTGGAACCATTCGCGACAGTACCGGCTCAGTAGTGCCGGGCGTCGCGGTCAAAGTCATCAATCAAGCCACCAACGCCACCGAAAATCTTCAAACAGATTCAGCCGGAGATTACTCGGCCACCAATCTTACACCCGGCACTTACTCGGTCGAAGCCGAAAAGAGCGGCTTCACCCGCCGCGTCTATCGCGATTTTGTCGTTCAGGTCGCCCAGGTGGCCCGTCTAGACATCACGCTGGCCGTCGGCGCAGTCGAACAGACTGTTGAAGTAACCGGCGAGACCCCGCTGCTGCAAACGGAAAACGCCTCGGTCGGCCAGGTCATCTCCTCGCAACCCATTGGAGAGCTCCCTTTGAACGGCCGTAACTTCGCACAGCTTGCGATTCTCGCTCCCGGCGTTACCGGTCTCAGCTACGCGCAAACCGGCACCATCAACGCCGGCGCGCGGCCGGATGAATTACGTCCCGGCGGCACTACGCTCGAAGCAAATGGCGCGCGCGACAGCAGCAATCAGCTCCTCATCGATGGTGTCGACAACACCGAAATGATCGCCCAGACCTTCATCGTCCGGCCCACTGTCGACGGCTTGCAGGAGTTCAAGGTGCTCACCAACAATGCCGGCGCCGAGTTCGGCCGAGCCGGCGGAGCCGTCGTCATAACCAGCACGAAGTCAGGCTCAAATCAGTTTCATGGCTCACTGTTCGAGTTTCTCCGCAACTCCGATCTGGACGCCAAGAACTTCTTCGACCGTCCCAGCCCGTTCCCGATCCCCGAATATCGTCTGAACGATTTCGGCGCGACCACCGGCGGGCCAATCCTAAAGAACCGGACCTTCTTCTTTGTTGATTACGAGGGAACGCGCGAGCGTCAGGGGCAAACAATCGTTACGACGGTTCCAACCGCTGCCATGAAGGCGGGCAACTTCCAAGGTGTGGCGGCCAACGGCATCTACGATCCAACCACCACTACGCCATCAGGCAGCAGCTACTCGCGCGTGCGATTCCCCAACGACATTATTCCGGCCTCGCGCTTCGATACCATCGCGGCCCAGATCGTTGCTTTGTACCCCGCGCCGCAAACGTCGGCGTTGGCTAATAACTATGTCGCTAATCCGCTCCGGCAGAATACCACGGACCGCGGCGACGTCCGCATCGATCATCAGATCACATCCACCCAAAACCTTTTCGGCCGTTATTCGGCTGACTCCTCCCGCTTGATCGTCCCGGATACTTTCAACACAGTCATCGGCGGAAACGAGAACGCTTTTGCCGGCCCCGACTCGATCCTCGGCCAGAACGCCGTGGTCGGCTACAACTATGTGATCAGCCCCAACGTGGTAGCCGAATATCGGCTTGGCTTCACCAAGTTCAAGAATTTTCTGTTGCCTACGACTCTGACCGCGCCCGTTTGGAGCCAAATTCCCGGGCGCGAAACTTCCGACCCGTTTCAACCCTCTGCCCCGATCATCAGCCCTTCCGGTTACGGTGGATTGGGCAATTCCCGTTCCGATCCGTTGATCCGGCGCGAGCACACTATCGAAAACATGGGCGATGTCTCGATTCAACGCGGATCGCACAACTTCAAAATCGGAACCGATATTCGCCATCGCGAAATCAGTGAGACTGCCAGCCCGCCCGGACAAAGCGCTTTCGGACGCTTCAATTTCGACAGCTCGTTCACCAACAACCCGCTCTCCCCCGGAGGAACCGGAAACGCGATCGCGTCCATGCTGCTCGGCGACCCGGCCTCCACGGTACGAGATTTGTTCATCCCGGGGACCGCGCACGTGTTCACGAACGAGATCAACTTTTATGCGCGCGACGAATGGCGCGTTACCAAGAGGCTCACCCTTAACCTGGGCATCCACTACGAAATCAACACACCATTCACCGAGAAGAACAATTACTGGGCCAACGTCAATCCTGTTACCGGGCAATTGCTCCTCGCCGGCCAAAACGGCGTTTCCAGTTCCGCCAACGTTCAGACCGACTATCACGCCATCGGTCCACGGATAGGCTTCGCCTACCAGTTGCGGACCAATACGGTTATCCGCGGAGGTTACGGCATTTTCTACGACCCCCAAGGTAACCAGGGGACCACCATCCGCCAGGAGCGGCAGTTTCCGTTCGACTTGATTTATACCTTGACGCCTGGCTCGCTGTTCCCCGGCAACACGGTTTCGCAGGGGTTCATTACTTTAGCGCAGATCGAACCGCTCAACCTCAACAACCCTTTCGGCAGCCTGAAGGCCATCGCATTCGACTTCCGCAACGCGTCAATTCAGCAGTTCAACTTCGGAATCCAGCACCAGCTCACCAAAACTTCTGTTTTGACCGTCACCTATGTCGGCACGTTGGGCCGGCATCTCACCTGGGCCGATCCGATCGATCAGCCTGCCCCCGGCCCTGGAGCGATTCAGGCACGGCGCCCCTTCAATGCGCTCTATCCCAACGTTACGGCGATCAGCTACCTGGAGTCAGCGGGAAATTCCGAATTCAATTCTTTGCAGACCGTATTTGAAAAGCGTTTGGGTCACGGACTTTACTTCAACGCAAACTGGATGTGGTCGCACAGCATGGACAACGCGCCATACGATGGCGGCGCCGATGGCCCAATCCCTCAGGATCCCACGAATCGGCGCGCGGACTGGGCCAGTTCTAATAACGATTCCCGCCACCGGCTGAACGCTTACGGCACTTACGAGCTTCCGTTCGGTCCCGGCAAGCCTTACCTCAACGGCACGTCGGCGTTCAATCGCTATGTCGTCGGCGGATGGCAACTCGATGCCATCTCGGTCTTGCAGAGCGGCCAGCCGTTCACCGTCACGACTTCGTCTGCCCCCACCAACACCGGTACAGCGGGACGCGCAAACGTCGTGCCGGGTGTTCCCCTCTATCCGAGTTCTCAGGGCCCGAGCCTTTGGTTCAATCCCGCTGCGTTTACCACACCGCTACCTTACAATTGGGGGAATGCGGGCCGTAACATTCTGCGCGGTCCCGGCGCCGCGAACTTCGATCTAACCGCCGAAAAGAAGTTTCTCTTCACCGAAACGCGCCAACTATGGTTCCGCGCGGAATTCTTTAACGCGTTCAATCATCCGCAGTTCCTGCTTCCGGCCAGCACGATCGGCGCGACCGGCGTGGGGACCCTTTCCGCCACGGCGCGGCCGTCCCGCCAAATTCAATTTGCCCTGAAGCTGTTGTTTTGACAATGCGAGGTCCGAATATGAATCCAATCACAACCCGTCGACGTGCCCGGCTGGCGGGCATGATCGCCGCCCAGGTCGCCGCGGCGCAACCTGCCGGTGCTGCCAGACTCGAGGTCACCGCGCTCCGCCTCTTCCCTGTCCGCGAACCCGTGTCGGGCCGCTCCTACGTGGTGCTGCGGGTAACGACGCGCTCCGGGTTGACGGGTTTTGGCGAATGTGCCCAGGCAACGGCCGCTGACCTTCGTCAAGCGGAACGAGAGTGGGTTGGCCGGCCAGCGACTTCCTATGTCACTTTGAACCGGCCTTCGCCGTTGTCGGGAGCCATCGACATGGCGCTGCTCGACCTTGTGGGTAAGGCCTGCAAAGCGCCGGTCTACCGCGTACTCGGAGGGCCGACGCGCAACAAGGTACGCGCGTTGGCAGCTCTCGAAGGGTCCGCCAATGCCGATCTCCTGACCAGTATGGAACACGCGGTGTCTGCCGGCTATCGGGCTTTTCGCGTCCCCGCACCCGATCCCGCCACCCGCAATCAGGGTCAGGCATACCAGTTCGCCATCCGCGCTCGCTTGCAACAACTAAAAGACAAGGGAGGAGCCCAAGCCGATTTCGTCGTAGATGGCGGCGGATTTCTCACACCCGGCGATGCCGGCAGCGTCGCTACCACTATTCAACCCATGCATCCACTATGGTTCGATGAGCCGTGCTCGATCGCTAATCTTCAGACCATTCGTAAAATCAGCGAAGAGTCTGTGGTGCCACTGGGGTTCGGCCGAACCATTACCAATCCTGGTACGTTCCAGGAGCTGTTGCGCGAGGGCCTCATCGACGTAGTGCGGCCCGATATCTGCCGGGAGGGTATCACAAGCGCCCGCCGCGTTGCCGCCCTGGCCGAGCCATATTATGTCGCCGTGGCACCCCATCATGAAGGAGGGCCGATTGCCACCGCTGCGGCCCTGAACTTAGCCGCCACGTTGCCAAACTTCTTCATCCAGCACATCCCGTTTCCTGCGGCGGATGAGGATCGCCGCATGCGCGCGGAGCTCGCCGGCACTACTCTAGAGAGCATTCGAAATGGATTCGCGGCGCTCCCCACCGCTCCTGGGCTTGGCATAACCGTCAACGAAGCTGCACTGGAGAAATATCATGTTGCGTAGAGGATTCTTGGCATTAGGTGGCACCGGGCTCGCATTGGGAGCACATCACGGGCTCCGTGTAGCCGATTCTTGCGGTTGCGCCCTGGCTCCTCCTCCGGCCGTCGCCGACGCATTCGACGGCCTGCATTCCGGCATTACCATTACCGGAATGAAGGTATTCGGCGTTTCGCTCACCCCCGAATCAGACCGGCCTTATGTCTTCGTCAAGCTGGAGACCAATCAAGGCGTCGTCGGATGGGGAGAAGGTACCCTGGAAGGCAAGGCCGGCGCCGTCATGGCCTGCATGAACGACTTTCATGATTTCCTGATTGGCCACGATCCCATGCAGGTAGAACACATCTGGCAATCGATGTACATCCATAGTTTCTATCGCGCCGGACCCGTCATCGGGTCAGCCATTTCCGGGATTGATCAGGCGCTGTGGGATATTCGCGGGAAAGTTCTGGGCATGCCCGTTTACCAGTTGCTGGGCGGACCACTCGACGCGCGGGGTGTTCGTGGGTACTATCACTCCAACGCCAGTAGCCGGGAAGATCTTATAAAACTCCGCGAAACCGCGCTCCAGCAGGGCGTATCATGCTTTAAATACGGCATCCCCGGCGAATACGAATACATTGAAACGCACGGGAAAATCGAGCGTGCAGTGAAATCCATGCAGAATCTCCGCGAAAACCTTGGGCCCGATATCGATATCGCGGTCGATTTCCATGCCAAAACCAGTCCCAGTGTCGCTTCCGTCATAGTCAAGGAAGTAGAGCCGTTGAACCTGCTGTTCATCGAAGAGCCTTGCCCGCCGGAAAATGTTGCGGCCATGGCCCGCATTGCCCGGCGTTCCACTACACCGATTGCTACGGGCGAACGGCTGATCGCTTCTTACGGTTGCCGCGAGTTGATCGAGATGGGTGTCATTGATATTCTGCAAACCGACATTAACCATGTGGGTGGCATCTCCGGCTTGTGGAAGACGGCATCGCTCGCTGGCATCTCCGGCGTCTCGATGGCGCCACACGCCTGTGAGGGCCCGATCGGCGGGCTAGCCACACTTCACGTCGATTGCGCCATCCCCAATTTCGTGGTTCAGGAAATCTGCGGCTTCGTCCAACCGACACGGCAGAATCAGATCTGGGAAGAATGGTTAGGCTTCCCCGCCATGCGCATGGTGGACGGCCGGTTCCCGTTATCTAACCGGCCCGGCCTCGGTTTTGAACTCTCCGAAGCCAGCCTGCAGAAGTTTCCGTTCGGAGGTACCAGGCCGATGGCCCGTGTCTTTCATGAGGACGGATCGGTCGCGGAATGGTAGTTTCGCTGCGTTGCC
>CAWACO010000005.1:0-336449 GCA_963780485.1 Bryobacterales bacterium | reverse complement strand
TGTTGAACCCATGAAATGTTGGCGTGCGGCGGAATGTCCCCCGCTCCGCTCAGGATCGAGAAGCACGAGTCCCGCCGTGGTCCCCAGAACAGCAGCGGTGGGCAACCAGTTTTGGCCCTGCATAAGTCTGGCCGGGGAAGACCAAATCTGCTTTTGATCGGCGATCAAGTTGGCGTACAAGGTTTCCAAGAGACTGGCCGATCAAAGTCGGATGGCGGCGATGAGGCCGGCGGCCGAGCTGTCTCCGGCGGTTCGTTAGCTGGAGGATCAGCGGGCGAGCTCTGATCAGGTGTCGATATTGACCGCTACCTGACTCGGAATCACAAAAGTGGACGTTGCCATCACCACAACCGGGAGCTTCTTAAACATTTCCGTGTCGCATCCGAGTTGAACGGCTACGGCGGCCAGAAATAGCAAAACTAATAGGCTCAGAAAAACTAGCAACACCGTTGATTGTGCATGCCAAGGCTTTATTGTGTTAATGATCCGGGGGTTACCGATTCACTATTCTCTCGAGGCCTCCGAATTGCCGAATGAATGAAGGCGTTAAGACAGAGGTGTTGTACAAGGAAAGCAAGTCTACTTTCAAGGCAGCATTTTTGAAACGCGGTACCCGGGTGCGCTGCTGATGTTCCTGCTGAAGGGGCCGAGGCCCGAAGTCTCAATCGCTCCGTCTAGCAGGTGGTAGCCCGTTCGACGGTGCATTCAGCCCTGTTCCCAGGCAAGAACGACCATCGGCCGTCCGCATGAGAGGGAGAGAATTCATTCGCGGCGACCTGCATCAGGACAGGTTCGCGATCATCAGCTAGGGAGAGACATATTTACTCCCTGGGCGCCGCCTCAACTTTTGCCATCACAATCTCGCAACACTGTCAACGCCGCACCGGCGCTGACAAGACATCCAGATACTCTCGGCGAGGGCATGCATCCTGAGGCAACTCATTCCTAACTTCCAAGACCGCGGCGAATTGCGATTTGACTACAGAGCGTCCCCAAGCAGGCGTGTAAGGTTACCGAGTAGGAATGGTTTTCGGATGAAATGGTCTATTTCGAAGCCCGGAGAAGAAGGCATCGACAGTTTCCTGCTGTTTGCGCTAGTGACGATTACTTTGAGATCGGGTCGTGTCTGCTGAATCTTGTAAAATATCTCCCGGCTTGACATCCCCGGTATCGTTACATCCAGCAGAACTGAGCCAATTTCATCTTCATGCGTGCCCAGTGCGAGGAGATCCTCGCCACCTCCGGGCGGATGAGCCACATCGTCCGGCGCGGGAAGGCAGCTTGGACGGTGGATGAGGATGAACACCGTAGGGTTTTCCCCCAACCCGACGACGCGCTCGACTGCGCTCGGGAACTCGCAGGCGACCCGGACCTCCGTCCTCTGAGCCAGATATAACCTGCACTGCGCCATGGTCACGTTAAAACTGTGGCATGGTCCACATTTGCTGCGTCTTCTAAAGACATTCTTCGCATCCAAACGACAACTATTCGCAACGTCACGGGTTGTTTAGCGAAGTAGCATAATTAAACGTGACGGAGTCGCGTCAATCGGGCATACGCGACTCATGACTCCGTGAATCTTGCCGGTTCGGAGGATGCGAACCGATGCTACCTGAGAAACGCCAATCCGAGCTTTACCGGAGCGAAGCCGAGGCTTTGCGCCAAGCTGCATCTGATGGTTTCGCGGCACTCCAGATAGCTCATCTGAAATACGAACATGCCCTGCAAATCGGCGCTGGGGAGGGTGCTCCTGGTGCCGAGGCGATGGTGAGCATCCGACAGCAACGCCGTGAGTACGCAGAAGCCGTGACGCGATATTCCAACGCGGCGATGGCGTGGTTGGCGTTTATGGAGACTACGAAGTGATGTTGCTCGACCAGCACTATGAACGTGGCGCTGCCAAACGCACTGCTCGGCCCCCACAAGCCCAGCCTACCCGATGAATTTTCAGGAGACCCGCCGGATAGGCCGGGCCGTGAACGGACCCTGCTGACAATTGGATGCTGGCGTACAGCCGAAAGATTCGACCGACGCAACGGCGCCGGCTGTCCGCGCCGTTCTTCCCTCGTCATCTCTCCAACCTTCTCCAGAATCTTTCGGTCGTAGTCGGCAATCCGCTCCTGCAGCCCGTCATAGACCTTGAGGGCTTGCTCCAGGCTGAACAGATGGTCTTCCCGCCAATGCCCGGTTAACTGTTCGGCGATTTCCTCTTCGCTTTTCCGGCAACGCCTGTCCCGCAATTGCGCCAGTTTCACGGCATCCCGCTCTCCGCCCACGATGGCCCGCAGAATCGCCATCCCGGTCATCCCGTCCAGATCGGATACAGCGCGGTGCACCCGCACATTCATCTGGTCCAAACTCTTCTGCATTCGCCGCATCCAGTCAGCTGTCTCCGCCACCAGAATGCTCCGATCGCGCACGTAGGTCCGCAGGATGCACACCTGCTCGACTGGCCGGAAGGAGCCCCTCAGCAACCCGCAGGAGTGTAATCTCTGTATCCAGCCGGCATCCACCCGGTCGGTCTTCTTGCGTCCCGGTACTCGCGCCAACTCCCGCGTATTTACCAGCGCCACTTCGAATCCGTGCCGCTCCAGCACTTCATGCGGCGCGATCCAGTAAACGCCGGTACCCTCCATGGCGACTGACTCGACCTTGCGCTCTTTCAGCCACAACGCCATCTTTTCCAGCTCCGGTGTCGTGGCTCCGAACACAGTTGCTTCGCGTCCCGCGCCATCCCTGCGCGGAGCGCACACCCAATGTTGCTCGCTTCCCAGATCGATGCCTGCCACCAGGGGGCGGATTACCGGCAGTCCTTCCGTATCTTCGCCCCCACCTCCACTTCCCCTCTCTCCATCGTCGTTTGCTGTGCTGACGGTTGTTTTTGCTGTGCTGCGGGTCTAGTTTCTTCATTCATGTCCTCCTCTAGCAATCGATAAAACGCCGCCGCCCGGGTTGGCAAAAATGGATTCTGACCTAGGAGAGAGCTACCTGAGCCTCGTCAATGTTCGATCGCCTTCCCGGAGCCATGCTCTTGCTGGGGCAGATGCACCAATGTGGTTAGGGCCTTAACTGCGGTCCGCGTTCTATCGCAGAATACCTCGCCGTGAAACCAAAAGTCATGCCCCGTTCGATCCGGCTACGCCGGAGGCTGAGCTCTTGCCTAAGGACTTCAGAGTGAAAATGTTCTGCGCCCGATTCTGAACCCTCCGCATCCTTATTTGTTAAGTGGAAAACACGCTCAAATTAAGAAATGACTGCAAGGCGATCTTCTCTGAGGATGATAAGTGGAGGGTGGTTGTCATTCCGGCGAGTGCCCAGGTCACGCTCGTAGAGGGAGACATAGAGCTGGACAGACTTGTCACAATTCGTTATCAGGGTAAGGTTGTCCTCATTCTTTCAGAAGACCTTCGTCGCGGCATCGGCTTGGTGCCGAACTAATCTGGATCTTGACCACGACAGCGGACATATCTACAAATGCGATTCCGATTCTGCCCGCTTATCAGCGACCCTTGACACCAATCAAGGTCGGCGGCATCTTAACATTTGGAGGTTCCCATGCTTCACACATTGGCAACAAACTGGTGGGCGCTCGCTCTCCGTGGACTCGTGGCGGTACTGTTTGGGCTGCTCACGTTTTTGCTTCCAGGGATCACCCTCGTCACACTTGTACTGCTGTTCGGAGCGTACGCGCTGGTGGATGGTATCTTCAACCTGATCGCCTTCTTCCGCGTGGCTTCGCATCACTGGGCGCTGCTCCTGGAAGGCGTGATCGGAATCATCGCGGGCATCCTGACATTCGCGTTGCCTGCGATCACTGCCATCGTTCTGCTGTACTTGATTGCATTCTGGGCGATCTTCACCGGGATTTTTGAAATTATCGCGGGCATTCGTCTCCGCAAAGCCATCACAAACGAATGGCTACTACTGGTGATGGGAGTGCTGTCGGTACTGTTCGGCGTGCTGATCCTGTTTGCACCAGGCGCTGGCGCGTTAGCGATCGTCCTGTGGATCGGTGCGTATGCATTGGTGTTCGGGGTCTTCCTTCTGGCGCTGGCATTCCGGCTCCGTGGCCACCGACACCTGATAGTGCAACCAACCTAACAGAAAGCATTGGATGCGCCGAGTCACGGACAGTTAGTTCGAAGTCTGGCCGTCTCATGCTCCAGCTTCGGTCCCGTACAACTATCCCCACGAAGATCAACAGCACGCCTGCCCGCAGAGTATCCTGCCCGCAGAGTATATGGAGTGATCTTGTTGAACGAGGATAACCAACTCGGCTCCGTTAGCTGACGCGAAGCCAAGATCAGCTCGGCGATGCGAGCGATTATTGACATGAGGATGATGGTCAATCCGACATGGTGCAGCGTATCTACGATGTGCATCGGACTACCGCGTTGCCAGCAGCACGCCGATCACAAACAGCGCGAGCACGGACGCTGCAATCCAGATGACCGGCCACTGCGGCTTCGTGAGGAATCGCTTGTGGAGTGACGTTGGGAATCCGGTAGGGCGTAGCGACGGCGGCAGGCAGCGATAACGTAGGGCGGAGCGCTGGTACAGCATGAGTTGTACCTCCAGCCGTAGCAATCATACGCCTGTTTGCGAAGGAATGGAAGGGTTGGTGTTAGCGTGACGCACACACCTCAATTCTTAGCGTTGACAATTTCTTGCATCCAGGTTTGTCTGAGCTGCATCTTCTCGAATCCAGCTTGAAAGGAGAGGCACTACGGTGAGACAAATCTTCAAATTGAAAAATCCCGGTAGGGCCATTTTGTCTGAAGACGATCAACGGAGTGTAATCCCCATTCCAGCACGGGCCATGGTGACTCTGGTAGGGGGAAACATCGACGAGGACCCGTTCGTCAAGATTCGCTATGAGGGCAAAATTCTCCTCATGCTTGCTGAAGACCTTCGTAGCGGTGGAGAACTGTGGGGAAAATCGGTATAGTGCCTTGACTGAGAAAGCGACAAATCGAGGTACGATCAAGATCAGTCCGAATGTTCTCGATTGGCTGAATGAGGAGCAGTATCGGCGCTGGAAGAAGACCGGCAAGGAGCCAACCCAGAACGAGTTGATTCGTGAAGTGATTGAAATCGCTCGACATCCCGAAAGACTTGAATTCAATTCCAGTGAGGCGCACAGTCTTCAACTATCGGAGGAGACACGCAAGTACATCCAGTTGCTGATCTCGGCCCTGGAGAGCGGCTGGAAGGATACCATCGCAGCAGTTCAGCAGAATCTGCTCAGGATCTACCTCACGCAGCAGACGGCGGTGCTCGAAAGCGCCCAGCAAAGAAGTACATTGCACGCTGCGGCCATGATCGCTAGATTTTTAAGATCCGGCGCCACTTTGCGCTGGGGGCATCAAGGCTGGGAGGTTCAACGGCGGGGAATGCTCCTATCCTCCGAAACCGTCGAGCAGCTCAACGAACTGGGTTTCATCACGCTGGAATCGGATTTGGGCCGCGATGAGGAACTGGCGGACAAGTTCGTCCACGATTTGTTATCCAACCAGGGAATTGAACCCTTGGATAAAATCTCCCGCCGCGCGTTTCGGGCAAACCAGAACCGCGCTTACTTCGAATATCTGGATGAGTTGCTTGAGCTCTATCAGGAGCATTCGACGCTACGCGAGGGCGTCATCAGTTATCCAGCGCTCGTTCGAGAAAAGTTCCGGTTTGCGTACCACTTCGCGTGGTTGTATTTGGCAGGCATACTCCATTTGTTCGGAATCACAGAAGAGATTCGCATGCGCTTTGCGCAATGCTCGCTTGACGCCATCGGTTCGCTTACTTATGCCAACAGAGAGAAGAGGCGTCCATCATGAACCTTCTCGCTTTACAGCGAGCACTGTGGGTCGCCTATCTTGCGGCCGAAGTGCTGCTCGTAGGAACGATCTGCTACCACCGACTTTTTCGAAGGTACCAGCTCTTTGTCTCCTATCTCGCGCTGGACGCCATTGCCGGAGTGCTGCTAATACAACTCGACTTTCACAGCCCCGCTTATGCTTACGGCTTTCGAATTTATCAAATTGCTATGCTTGTGCTGCGGGTGGGGGCCGCGGCGGAACTATACGAAAGAATCTCGGAACATTTCTTTGGCATCGGAAACTTTCGCTTCTATCTTGCGGGTTCGCTGTCGATTATGGCGGCGTTAATCGCGATCGCGACTTTTCGCCCTGACCTCAATACGCAACTCGGCTTCCCCCAGACCGGCGTGATCATGTTGCAGCGATTTGAGACTACGGCTCTTTGTATCGTCCTGCTTCTTACGCGATTCACACTTCTCAAGTTCCTTAACATTCAGCCTCCCATCCGTTCCAACGTTCTCACGCATTGGACTTTGCTAACGCTCTACTTTGGGATCAGTACGCTTTCTAGCGCGGCGACGATTCTCATCCGCGGCGGACGATCGATTCTTCCAGTCAACGTAGCGATGCTCGCTTGTGACCTAGTTTGTCTTAGCATCTGGATAGCGGAGTTTAGGAAAACTGGGGAGACGGTTCCCGAGGTCGCTCCGATTTCAGCCGAGGAGCGGGCGTATCACCAGGCAGTCAAGGATGCGGTTCTGGAAGAGATGGATCGGTTAGTAAAGCAGTCCCGAGAATAGCTCACCCGATATAGCAGGCGCTCGACTGCGCTCAATGCTCCTGGTCGCAGTCAGGCGGGCAGATCGGGAATGGCAAATCCTTGTGCCTGGTTGATAGTTTCTTACCGTCGATGGTCAACGGGTTTGAGGAATGCCGCAGCTGGCCGGCCGTGGCCAGGGCTGCAAGCAGGAGAGCGATGGTGATGGGAATCCTTTTCATTGGGAACATTTCTTTCTTTCGATTGGATATTGCCCCAAGGGCGCTTCGTATATATTATCGAAACGTGAGCTGCCGAACAACTTATGCGGCTGATGGTTGCTGGAGGCGTCTGGCGCGAAGGCACAGATGCCGCAAGGGTACCGCCGCCAGTTCTGCCTAGTCGAGATAGACGCTTGCCCAAATCCGGCTTCTTCGGCTCAGGCCAGCACAATCAGCTCCGACCCTTCCCACAGCCGATCCGTGGCGGCGTGCACTACTTTTCGTTGCGTCGCGGGATCGTCCACAAGAACAGCTTAAGTGAGCCCCCCGCGACCGGACTACCGACAATCATTTCCTTATTCGGCTTCCAGTCGCCCATGCCAAATGTATTCGACACAATCCGCGTGCCCGACTTCAAATCTTTCGCGAGCTTGGACGAATTTTTGGGTGGACGCTATTGAGCAGGAACAGGGTCACAACCGCGTGAATGTCAGAGTGGAACAGATCCTTCGAAGCGGACGTATCGTACCGTCTTGCCATTACTTCAAACGACATACATGGAAGTAGTCCGAACGGTCAATTGAAATACACGGTAATTCCAGTCATTATCGGCACACGCGCCAGTCTCGATGGAAACAACATGTGCTTGACGTGGGGTACACAGTGCGACGTGAGTTTTGGCTCAGAACTCACCACCGCGACAGGGAACCTGTTGCTTGATCCCAGCCCAGAACCATTTATGCAGTTGCGGCCAGATCGAAGCGACGACGGACGCCGGGTAGGAGACCATATCTACATAAGCGGCGGTAGATCCGGGTCGCCAGCATGCCACTTCCAATATCGTGACGAGAAAGTCCTCACGCCATCGTAGCCCGAAGGGCTTGGATGATCGCTTCACGCTTGTCCGTTGGGCAAGGATACTTTCGGTCGCCAATACGATTCGGAGAACGACGCACCGGCATCCCGAGTTGTTCTTTCACGTCGGCAATCCAGGAAGCTCTGGGATTGAACCCGGCGTGCCTGCGGACGCGAAACTGTACTTCTTTGTTGAATGACATTTCCAGACCCCATCAGCTTGTGGTATTATTCTAATCCGCTGAACGTCATGAATCAATCGACAAGGGGTTACAGATCCCGATACGCCACTGCCGAACCGAGTCGGTCCAAACGTCGCGATTTTACAATAAAGTCTCGTCGCACCAGCCCAACGTCGTAACGTCGTACTGCTCGACGCGGGTGAACTTCGTGCGGAGTGCTTGGATAATCGCGGGCATGTGAATCACACCGCAAATGACGATCATCGCTCTTGCCCCGGAGATGGCATCGAGAAGTTCGTGTAACATATGGGATTCCCGCAGTGCGTTCCATTTGGCTGTTTGTTCTGCTGAAATCTCCGAACCCGGCACATCAACTGTAAACAACAGTGGTATCCCGAGTTCGGCTCGAAGCTGCGGTGACATCTCGATATTGCAGTAGCGTAAATTTTCCCGATCTGCCAACGTCTCAGCTATGCTCACCTGCCCGTAGTTGGCTTCCTCGCAGATCACGTCGACCGGATAGAAGGTGGCCTCTCGCAGGAACTCATGGAACTGAAGTCGGAGCAGGGTCCGAGGGTCGTCCGGGGCAAGTCCTGGAATGAAATACTGAATCTTGGGATGGACGCCGATTACGATGGCAATTCGGTACTGGCGATGGTAAGGGTCGGGTGGCATGGGGCGTGAGTAGCAGAACCCTGGAGATGCAGATTGCTCGCGATAGCCGGAGCCGCATTAAATCGACCAAAACAGAACGACTTCGCGGTTTCGAGGGCTATGCGTAACTTGGGTCGAGCCGATCCCGCATGGCCTCGCAAGCAGCGTACGATCGTCACACCGCCGACCACGGTTGCGGCGCGAGATCAGCCAAACAGAGCTAGATGATCCGCCCAACGGATTGCTGATAACATAGATCCTGCCCAAGGGATTTCCGCTATCCCAAGGGAACTTTGCTCTGTACATTTTCCACTCCCGCCCGGTGGTTCTGACGGATCACCGGGTTTTTCTGACGTGCAGCCCGGTGTTTACGGCTCCAACAGACCGTGCCGGATCAGCCATCGCACGAGCAACGCGGTGCTTTTGATTCCGAGCGTGTAGCGTATCTCGCGGCGATGAAAGTCCACGGTTCTGGCGCTGAGATCGAGCCGAGCGGCGATTTCTTTCGCAGACGATCCATCTGCCATGAGCAGAGCGATTTCCAGTTGCCGGGGCGTGAGCTGCACCCGCCCGTCGGAAGAAGAATGTTTCGGCGGTGGATTAGTACCCATGATCGGCGATGTGTTTTGCGTAGGCGGATTTCGCCCGCTGCGTTGTTGCTGCTTCGTTTACCCAATCTAGTAAGCGAAGGTAACCGCCGTGTCCCATCCCAGCTTGATCGCTGAGACGTTGGACCGCTTGAGACCATTCCGACACACGGCGATTGTATTCGTTGAGCGAGCGGTCCTTGTCGGTGCAGTCCAAAGCGCATCATACCGCCGATGTGACAGCGTCCGCCGCGCCTGCGGTATGACCGAAGTTGTAAATCCAACCGAGCTTGATACCATCTAGGAAATTGAAGGGTACCGAGAGGTTTTGCTCGGGACGCGTCTCCGTATCTCCGAGTTACCTTCTCCTTATCCTCTCGGTACTGCCTTCTAATTTCCACCGATCCCCAGCGTGGCGGATGGCTGGTTACGGTATCATGTGCTATGTTCATCGGGGATTGCAGAACGAAGCATCCGATCCGCGCGTTCCGCTCCCCTAACAACATCGTGGATATCCCGAAGGATGCAACGCTCTGTGATGTCCGCACCGCCGTTGAAGTGAGCGAGTATCGATTCCCCGCCGCGCTGAGGATCATGGCTCGGACCAACCCGAACATGCATATCTTCGAGTATCGCGGCGAGACGTTGTATATGCACGAAGCGCACGGTCTGATGGGCGATCACGGAAGTTGAGTTGGGCCCGCTCTCTTGGAAACGTGAGGCAAGATCAAGGATTCCGTCGCGAATCTGGCGAGGACTTCACTCCGCTGGTGCAATCGAATCCACTGCCGTAAGTTCCTTCAGCGCTTACGGCTGCGCCGCTACCCACCACGATAGCGGTTGTCCCGCGCCGTTAGGTTCGTTAATCGCCTCTGTCCTCCACGACACCAAACCGCGCTCCACGAGGTCTTGCACAAACGCCTTTGTTCGGTCGGTATCCCATGACATGACTTTGTCGACGCCCTGAATCGGTACTTTCCAAAGGTCGTCTGTTGGAGGGTACGATGTCAGAATCTCGACGACTTTTTGCTCGTTCCCGGTCATGGAGTTTCGATGTTCAACTATTGGCTTTATCGAAAGGAGGGCTTAATTCGTGCGTGCAGCAACGCCAAAAACGGCTATTTTTGAAGTTTTTCGCGTCACCGCGAGCCGGACGACTGCGGCGTACTCCCGAGCGAATAGCGGCGTACCACAGCGAGCATCGGAGTCGATCCGGTATCTCGAATGGGTGTGGTCAATTGCAAGCACCGGCATCAGACGCGCCCGTGACCGCGGCAAGCGCCATGAGGATGACCAACACCGCTAGGATCGCTCCGGCAACGGCGAGGAAAGACTCCGGGTCGGCATACTTGTTTCGGAGTCTCATGTGTGCCGGAAACACGTGAGTAGACATCGTGAGCGCCCTCCTTTGATAGTGTGGATTCGGACCGATCCGGCGGGGCGCAGAAGATGGAACATCCTCTAGCTTCGAGTTAGGTAGCGAAGGAATAAGACTGCAAAAAGGACAACCACCGCCCACACCGATTCACGCCAGTCTCGCTCGAACTGTGGACGACGATCGGGCATGGTAACGGGGTAGATGGGGTTGGCGTGGGGAAGATCCAGGTTCGGGTTACCTGATCGAGCTCGGACAGCTGTTCCAGCGGAAGCCTGTTCGGCGTATCAGGCGGTCGGCGATGAGCATCAAAGTAGCAGGGGTATCGTTATGACCATCCGACATCAAACATGGCTGGGGGATGCTCTCGCCGGGTCCGTCCTGCTGGTCGCGCTGTATCTCATCCTGCTGGAGTTCAGCAAGGCGAGGTTGCCGTAGGTGGATGAGGTTGCCCGTGCCGATCGACAGTTCCATTGGGGTTTGGCATGAAGCTAACAGGAAGTCTTTAACCCCAAAAAGCACCTACTTTTTCCGGCGCGAATCCTGTTTAGCGGAGGTATGCTATGCTCTCAAAAATATCGTTCGTCTGTGCGAGCGCAGTCGTAGCTACCGTGTTGTCGGTGCCGAGCTTCGCTCGGGAGAAGACCAACACGGCGCACACAGCCACGGTGACCGGATGCTTGGCTCAAGGCGATGAGCCGAACGAGTACGCGATAAAAACCGAGAACGGCAAGATTTACGGACTGAGCAGTTCGACCGTCGATCTCCCAAAGCACATGAACCATAGGGTAACCGTGACTGGCGCAGTTACAGCAAACAACGAAAAGAACAGTACCACTTCGATTGGGCAACCGGAAGAAGACTTCCTTATGAAAGTGACCAATTTGAAGATGGTCAATACCACGTGCCAATAAGGTCGTATTTCGTCTGGCATTGTTACGTGGTTCGGGTTGTGGAGCATCGGAGGATGCACTGCTTGATCCCTTAGTGGATTTGCGTCGGTCGAGTCTTTCGGCTGTACGCCAGCATCGAACCGACAGCACGGTGCGTTCACAGCCCGGTCTATCCGGCGGGTCTCCTGAAAATTCATCGGATAGGCTGGGCTTGTGGGAGCCGAGCACGCGATGTGACAGCGACACGTTCATAGTGCTCGTCGAGCCACCTTCGTAGTCTCCATGAACGCCAGCGACGCCATCGCCGCGCTGGAGTATCGCGTCACGGCTTCTGCATACTCACGACCTTGCTGTCGGATGGTCACCATCGCCTCGGCACCAGGAGCACCCTCCCCAGTGCCGATTTGCAGGGCATGTTCGTATCGCAGGTGGGCTATCTGGAGTGCGGCGAAACCATCGATCCTCACCTGTGAAGTTATAGGATTCGGAAATCAATCAAGGCCAAGCGATCCCTCTGTTTGGCTTTGGGCCAGGTTGTGGTGATGATAAGGAAATAATGTGCCTTCCCAAGCGGGCAGGCGTCCAACGCAAATCAGCCTCCCATTCTGGCTCATATCGACCCGAGCTCGCCGGACTGCGAGAGTGGCGTGATGATCCTGCTCGGTTGGTCCGAGGTGAGCCAGTGGCTTCTAGTTAGAGGTCTGCGGACACGCGATACGTTGGAGACTAAGTACCTCTCACCTCGACGCGCTGGCCTGTTGATGCTTAACTTGCAGCTCGTTGACCACCTGCTTCACATTTGGAACTGAAGACCCAACCCGTTCGACCTGTGCACGCTGGGATTGCGAGTTGACCTCGCCGGTAAGCGTAACGACACCGTTTTCTGACATCGTATTTTACGCTCTTGTGAAGCCTATGTTGGATCAGAGCCGCATCCAGGTTTTTCTCCATGCCCTTGTCGAGATCCGAGTTCACCGCCTTTGCATCACTTTCGGCACTCGGCGGAATCACCGCAATCTGGTTCGACACAACCTGTCCGCTCGCCATGGACTTTGCAATCGATTCAGCTTGTGACTTGTCACCCTCAGTTGCGACGTGTCCATCAAGGGTCACTACGCCCTTGTCACGATCCTGACTTACGGAAACATCTTTGATGTTGGCCTGATCGAGCGACTTGCGGATGCTGTCAGAAACATCGGGTGATTTCGTGGACGTCGTTGAGCATCCTACAAACTTCCCGACTACCAGCAGCGCAAGGAAAGTTAACGACCGTTTGAGCGTTTTCATAATTTCTCCTTTGACGGGTCAGCACCATAATCCAAATTGCCTTCCTACGCTGTTCGGCCGCGTAAGAAGTGGAGGACTAAGAAAATGACGGCGACAATCAGCAGAAGGTGAATCAATCCAACCGGCCGCCGATAGAGGACATAGTGGACCTGGTGACGACGGGAGGCGGTGCCGGTACCGGCAACCGGACTACTGCGGTCCTGGTGGGCGAGTTGTTCCGAAATGCTCAGCAGTCGGTTCTTGTGGCGGGCTACGCCGTGTATCAAGGCCAGAAGGTGTTTCAGGCCGTTGCTGACCGAATGCAAGCGAGCCCTGATCTCAGTGTTCTCACCTTCGATTCACTTGGCAACGCGATCTGCGTGGGCAACTGGGTGGGCGATTTTTCCGTCCACCGCTTGTAAACTATTGATTTTTATGGTGCGCCCGGGCTGACTCGAACAGCCGACCTTCTGGTTCGTAGCCAGACGCTCTATCCAACTGAGCTACGGGCGCGCAATGTCTATTATAACAATCGTTCTCGCTCACGCCACGATTTTTCCCTCGCGATCCAATCGCAGCCGCCGGCCGCGCCATTCCACCGTATTGCCGAAGAGAGCCACTGCCCAAACGGCGGCGCCCCAGAGATCGCGGACCGGAATCAGATAGAAATATTTCCAGACATCGGCGCTGCCCAGCAGCAACCCGCCGCACGCGAGCGCCATCGCAAAACGAATGGCCATAAGTCCGATCGCGGCCGGCCAAAGACCGAACAATGCCGCCAGCAAAGCCCACAATGTCGCGAACGTCACCGGCAAGCCGGCGTACCCTCCACCGCGCGACAACCGGATGGTGCGTGCCCAACGCAACTGATGCCGCCACGCCGATTTCCACGATTCGGCCGACAGCCTGGTGCTTACCACCACGTGAGAAATCACGTTGCGCAGTCCAATCAAATGCAGCTTGCGGCCCAGCTGGTAGTCATCAGCCAGATAATCCGCGATCGCGCCAAAGCCGCCGATTCGTTCCAGATCGGCTTTCCGAAATGCGAGCGTCGAGCCGAGCCCAAACTCCGATACTCCGAACCAGGGCGCGACCAACGTGCTGGGAGCGAAGTCAGTCGCAACGGCCAGCGCTTCGAAGCGGCTAGGCCAGGTGTGCGCTTCGGCGCGATAGAGGCAGGTCACCAGTCCGATGGCCGGGTCAGAGAGCGGCGCGGTCACCTCCTGGAGATAACCAGCGGGTACCGTGATATCGCTGTCGTCGACAATCAGGAGCGGATAACGCGCCTCACTCGCGAGATCAGCCAGGATGCCGACTTTGCGGTTGGGGGTCTGGGAGGAACACACGATCAGCCGAATCGGAAGGGCAGGGAACTCGACGATCAAGCGTTGGATATCGGCGGATGCGGGATCGTCGGGAGAGTGCACGCCGAATAGGATTTCGAACTCGGGGTTTTGTTGAATTGCGTGCGAGCGGATGGCTGAGTAGAAGCCCGCGTCGCGGCCGTAAACGGGTTTGAGAATCGAGATACCTGGAATGGCGAAGTTGGCAGGTCTGGGACCTGCCCTACTGTGAACCAACGCCGCGATCAGCGCCAAAAGTTGATAGAATGCCGCGATCGAAACAATGCCAAGAAGTACCCAGGTCACATGGCCAGCAGGGCGACACCGCAGGCCACCAAGCAAGTGCCCGCCCATCGCTTAACGGTTACGGTCTCTTTAAGCACCAGTTTCGCCAGCACGGTCTCGAGCACTACGCTGGCGGCCGTCACCGGGACCGCAAAAGTCAAATCGGCCACCGATAGCAGCTTCATGAAGGCGAAGAAGGATATCGCCATGAAGAAAACCGCCAGTACCAGCGGACCCCGGCGCGCCAAGCTGGCCAGCATGCGCCCCAACCTGCTAGGCCGCAGATCATCCACCGCCACAACGTGCCGCTTCATTTCGAAACTCTGCAACAGATCCGCTAGAGCGGTGCAGCCCACCACGGTCGCGACCAGGGCCCACTTCATCGGCTCTTCTCCGAGCCGGTAGTATTTGGCTGCGTCAGTCCAACCAGAACGATACCGGCGACGATCAATCCCGTGCCGGCCCAGCCTTGGTAGGAAATCTCTTCACCGAGAAAGTATTTTCCTAAAACTGCTGTGAGGACATATCCGATCGCCGTGACCGGTAGGACGTAGCTCAGGTCCGCCCAGCCGAGCAGCGTCATCCGCGATAGCAGCCACAAGATAAGCAGCATCGTTCCGAGCAGCACCCACGGACTGAAGATGAGCCGGATGTACGCCAACGGAGAAAGACCAAGCTGCGCATTTTGATGCTTCATGCCCCAGGACATCGAGACATTGCCGAGAACGTTGGTGGCAACCACGAAGAGCGTTAGCAGTCTGGTCTTGAGGTCGACCGCGCGGCCTGCCGCCATTTAAGAAACGCTTTCTTCAGCGCCTCGCATGGAGTTGGCAGCCTTTTGCTCCTTGACGAACTGCTTCCGCTTCGCGCTCACGAACAGATACTCGCGGGCCTCTTTGTACAGGCGCGGAAGATCGTTGTTCTGGATGGCCTTTTTCACTACGCGCCAAGCCGTCTTGGGACGGAAGTAGTATTCCGAATAAAAGCGCTCCACCCACTCGACCAGTTCGCCACGGTCAAATCCGGGATAGACCACGTTGGGCAACTGGTGGCCGGTGTCATCCGCCATGCCGTCGATGTTGACCAAGCCGTTGGCCGTGGCGTGTTCGAAGAATTCGGTTCCCGGAAAGGCGTGGCCAAGCGAGACCTGAATCGTCTCCACGTCCAGTTTCTTGGCGTACTCGATGGTCTTGCGCAACGTCTGGCGGGTTTCGCCCGGCAGGCCGACGATGAAATCGCCATGGATCACCAGGCCAAGCTTGTGGCAATTCTCCGTGAACCGCATGGCCATGTCGATGGTGGCGCCCTTCTTGATGTTTTTCAGAATCTGTTCGTCGCCCGACTCATACCCGACAATCAGCAGCCGGCATCCGGCATCTTTCATGGCCTTCAGTGTTTCGTAATCGGTGGTGACACGCGACGTGCAGCTCCAGGTAAAGTTCAGCGGCCCAAGCTTGTTGGAGAGCTCAATGGCGCGCGCCTTCCGATAGTTAAAGGTATCGTCGTCGAAGAAGATCTCTTTGAGGCCTTGGAAATTCTCAAGAGCGTAGCGGCATTCGTTGACAACATCGTCCGACGTCCGCAGCCTCCAGCGATGGCCGGAGTGCGTCTGCGGCCACAGGCAGAAGGTGCACATTGCGGGACAGCCGCGCGTGGTGTAAAAAGAGACAAACGGATTTAGCAGGAACGGAACATTGTAGCGCTTAAAATCGAGGTCACGATGGTACACCTTGCTGGCCCAAGGAAGCTCATCCAGATTCTCGATCACGCCGCCTTCCGGATTGTTGATGATCGATCCGTTCTTGCGATAACTTACGCCCGGAAGTTCTTCCAGAGGCGTGCCCTTGGCGTAGTTAGCGATCTGATAATCGAACTCGCGCCGCACCACGAAATCGATGGCCTTGGAAGCATTCAGCGATTTTTCCGGCTCGATGGTGACCGGCGGACCGACAAACGCCACCTTCATCTTCGGATTGACGTCTTTCATCATCTCGCTGATCTTGACGTCCACGTGGAAGCCGGGGCTGGAGGTAAACAGCACCATCAACTCGAAGTCGTTGGCCATCGCCACCGTCTGATCGATGGTGATCTTGTGCGGCGGCGCATCCACCAACTTGCTGTCCTTCAGCATTCCAGCTGGATAGGCCAGCCATACCGGATACCAATACGATTCGATTTCGCGCGAAGCCGGCCAGCGCGAACCAGCGCCCCCGTCAAAGCCTTCGAACGACGGCGGATTGAGGAATAGCGTTCTCATGGACCCTCTAAGATTCAACGCGCCTGTTCTTGCAAAGCAAGGCCAGGGAACGAGACAATTGTCAGTTTATCAGGTAGACACCCGGTAACGCACTTGCCGCCACCCCAGGCGCTCATTGCCTGGATCACTTATTCAGCGAGCTCGCGGCTGCCTCAGTGTCAGTATCTTTGGAGAACTTCTGGTAGTTGATATCCAACTCGACCGGGCCAAAGAAACGGGCGTCAATCTTGCTCTCGGTATGCTGCGGCACTGAGACGCCGTTCTGCAACATGTAATGCCGCACGAACTGAACTTTCTTCAAGAAGATCGAAGGTGTCTTTACGAACGATCCGGACTCGCGCACCGGCATGAAGGTCTCGGCGTCCAGCCACAGTTCGCCTTTGAACAGCCCGATCTTTTTCTCTCTCGGTGTGACGCGCAGGACATAAGCCTCGCGACCGTCCAGATCCTGGGTACCTTTGTACTTGAATTTATAATTAGCGGGCGTGATGGAAAGATCCGAATCGCCCTGATGGTCGCCCTGATTGGCTTGCACTTCCGCTGTGAGGTAGCGCGCGATGACTTCGGTCTTCACGGTGTTGTCACCGCTGAAACCGAGCATGTGATAAGTGATCCGGCCCAGCTTGGAGATGTTGCGAAGCGCATGCAATGTGCCGTGCATCTTACGCTTGGGAAGACGCGCGTCGATGTCCACTTCCATGGAGCCGCCGCGTAAGGCGGTTTGCTGCTCCTGCGTGGCATCCAGGTATCGGCTTACGATCTCGTCCTCCGGGACAGGTGGCTTGGCATAAGGCTCGGCTGATGCCACACCCATACCCACCACACCGATCACCGCCGCTATGAAAAATGATCTCAAGACTCTCCTCACCCCAAAATGGGGGCCCACGAGAACTGCCTCTGATACTAAAGGTCTTCCATACAATGTACCAGCCGTACTATCAAAACGCAATCCCCAAATCCTCCTAGAGTACTCCACGTACCTACTCGCTTAGATACCCCGAAAGAGGATTAGGATACGAAAAAACGAAGCCAAAGTCGTTAGGCTGAGATGTAAGCCACCCTACGCCGTAAGTTGTTCAATCTCTTCGGCCTTTTGCCTGAACGCGCGAGGCGAATTTGGCAACTTGAATGATGGCCCGCTCGTGGCTGCCCTCGCTGATCTTATCCTTCTCATCGAACGCTTCCACGCGAAAAAACAGCCGCCGGTCTTCGATTGCGGTCAGTTCACTACGAAAGGTGACACGCATCCCCAACGGCGTGGCAGCGAGGTGACGAACATCCACGCGGGCGCCGACCGTGTCAAAGCCCTCGTCCAGGAAGGGTTTGACGGAGTCGCGCGCGGTCATTTCGAGATGACCGATCAAGAATGGAGTGCCAAGCACGCGAGCTCCTTCGAGGCCAAGGAAGCTGACCGCATTTTCGGGAGTTACGACGATAGAGGATTCGCCTTTGGTTCCGATCGGAATGTTGGCCACCGAATTATTATAGGGGGTCGATGGTCTGGACAGGGTCAATGGTCTGGACACGGAACTCCCCGTTTCCCCAAACGCAGTGGCGGCCGACTCCGGTCCATTGAGCGGCTTGGAGAATCGGAAGGAACTCGCTCAAGTCACCTTCGTACTCGGCCAAGCCAACCACGCCACCGATGCCATGGGACTGGCCAGTCCGGCTGCTGCGGCGTCGAGCCGCCAAGTGCCGCACCTGGCAGTGGGTCATTCGCACCGCCGAGGCCCGTTCGCCTTGGGAATCAAAATCGATTTCCAGAGGTCCAGCGCCGTAAAGAGACCGCAGTGTGCTAACCCGATCGCGCGCCCGTGCAAACAAAATTCCGAATTCCGGCTTGGCTGCAGGCTCGGAATTACTCTTCAGTTCAGTCGGTGTACGAAAGACGACTCGGATCCGGCGCGTCTCTGGCAGGTTAGCCTCCAGCGGAATGGAGATGGGCTCTAGCTGCTCCACCGACAGCAGATCCGCCCGCCCGCGCCCTGGGCCTAACCCCTCTTCGGCTAGCTCTCGAAAAGCCCGCTCGAAATACTCGACGACTGGATATCGCGTTTCGAAGATGTTTACATCGAGCCAGAAAGACTGTCCTGGTCCGATGGCCGGGCGATCCAGATGAGCCGTACGCAGGACGAACGGCCGCGGCCAGTCGGCCAAGCCACTCGGTCCAGCCCCCACTATTAAAGCCGCCGGCTCGAATATCCGGGCATAGGCGCAGTCTATCCGTCGATCGCATTGGCGCACGTCGCGCCCGGCGTGCCCCGGACATTCCGGCACGCAGGCGATCCTGCGCAGCACGCTTCCCAAGGCCCCACGCACAATGTTTCCGGGCATTCCAGCCGGGAAGCAGATGGTATCGCGCGCTGAGAACGTGAAGCGGAAAGAGTAAAGATCGAAAGTCACAATCCGCGCGCTCGTTCTAGGGCGTTTGAGGAAACAGCTCGCGGATCTTGCGCGCCAGTTCTTCAGTGGTGAAGGGCTTTTGCAGGAAGCCGGTGGTTGTCTCGGACTCGATTGGGCCACCGTAGCCTGAAACGTACAGCACCTTGGTCTCCGGCCGTTGTGCGATCAAGCTCTCGGCCATGGTTCGGCCACTCATCCCCGGCATCACGACATCGGTGATGAGCAGATGGATAGGGCCGGCATAGCGTTCTGCCAGCGCCATGGCATCTCCACACGAAGGGGAGGAAAGCACGTTGTAGCCGTGTCGCGTAAGCATTGTCTCGACCACGCGCCGGACACCGTCCTCATCCTCCACCAGCAAGATGGTCTCGGCTCCGCCCGGCACGATACTTTCCCGAGGCGCTTCCGGCGGCTCGGCCGGCTCTTCGGCCACCGGCAAATAGATTCTGAAAGTGGTGCCCTGGCCGGGTTTCGAGTCCACCCAGATGTCGCCGCCGCTTTGCTTGATAATTCCGTAGCTGGTGGAAAGCCCCAGGCCGGTGCCGTTCTCTTTGGTCGTAAAAAAAGGCTCGAACAATCGCGAGAGCACTCCCGCATCCATGCCGAAGCCCGTGTCGCGCATCAAGAGCATGGCGTAATGGCCCATTTTTTGGGCCGGATGTGCGCGCGCGACGTCGTCGGTGACCTGCAGGTTGGCCGTTTCCAGGGTTAATTTGCCACCATTAGGCATCGCGTCACGAGCGTTTACCGCAATGTTCAGGACCACCTGCTCAAACTGGCCGGGATCGGCACGCACGGTCTTCAGGTCGGGAGCAAAACTCGCAATCAATTCGATGTCTTCTCCGATCACGCGGCGCAGCATGCGATCCATGTCCTGCACCAGCACATTCAGGTTGAGGATTACCGGGCGCACCACTTGGCGGCGGCTGAAGGCGAGCAACTGGCGCGTCAGATCGGTGGCCCGTTCCGCGGCTTTCACTACCTGCTCCAGATCGGAGCGCACGGAGTCGCCCGGATGCATTCCATCCAGCAGCATCTGCGAATATCCGGTGATGATCATGAGCAGGTTGTTGAAGTCGTGGGCTACGCCGCCGGCCAGCCGGCCCACCGCCTCCAGCCGCTGGGAATGGTGAAGCTGTTCTTCCAGACGCTTGCGGTCGGTTACGTCGCGCGAGTTGACCACCAGGCCGGAGACGCCCGGCACATGCGACAAATTGCGCCCGAAGGACTCCAGCATGCGCCACGATCCATCCTTGTGGCGGAACCGGCATTCCAGCGAAGCCGCCCCCTCACTCCGCGTGAAGTTATCCTTCACGCCGGTGAGATCGTCCGGATGAATGAAGCCGAAGACATTCTGCCCCACCAGTTCGTCCGACGCGTACCCCAGAACTCGTTCGTGCGAGGGGCTTACGTAGCGGATAGTGCCGTCGACGTTGAGAATGCTGATGAGGTCGAGCGAATGCTCGATCAGCGAGCGGTAGTGTTCTTCGCGCCGCTCCAGCGCTTCGACAGCGCGCCAGCGTTCGGTGGCATAGCGCATGGAACGGACCAGCAGATCGCCATCGACGCGGCCTTTCACCAGATAATCCTGTGCGCCGGCGCGGACCGCCCTTACAGCCACGGCTTCATCGTCGAGTCCGGTCAGGATGACGATGGGGACCTTGGGAGCATGAGCATGGGTGCGCAGCAGCGTGGTGAGCCCCTGTTCGTCTGGGAGCGAGAGATCCAGCAGCACCACATCGAAATGCTCGCTGCTGAGGCGCGCCAGCGCCTTATCGAGCCGGTCGACATGCTCGAGCTTCAGGTATCCGGCACCGGTTTCGCGGACCAGCTCGAAGAACAAGCGTGCATCGCCTGGGTTATCCTCGACGAGCAAGGCGCGGATGCCTTCCAGGTTCATTGGTTAATCAGAACCCTCATGGCGGTCAGTCAACCTGAGATTCTATCACTGTGGGTTGGCGAGCGAGTTTACGCTTGTAGTCGCCAGTATGGCGCCAATGGACGTTTCCAATTACTTGCTCGATACCCCGGGGGATTGAGTTTACCGGGATTTCCGAATACTCTATATGTACAGTGATATTCCGGTTAATTATGCTGATTTCGGTGGCCGTGGTTTCCTCACTGGCGCAGATTGATTCCAATCAAGAACCGACTGCGGCTCTGTTCGGCAGGGTCGTTAGCGCTCAGACACACCAACCAGTGCGGCGCGCTGCGATCAAAATCTATAACGCCAAAGAGCAGTGGGATGAGTTGACCGATGGCGATGGCCGATTCAAATTTCCGCCGATCAATCGTGGAGACTACGGATTAATCGCACATCGCGACGGCTTTACAGACCGCGCTTATAAAGTCGAACGTTCGGATTTCGATCAACCGAAGGAACTTCCGATTGAACTGTTTCCGCAGGGCGTAATCACAGGTAGAGCGCTGGATGGCTTCGGGCAGCCCTTGCAAGAGGCTCAGATTCAAGCGCTGCGTTCACGCTCGCGCGAAGGGAACGTAGAGGTCGTTGGATCCGCAGAGACGAACGACCTGGGCGAATACCGGATCTCAGGTTTGAACCCGGGAACATATCAGATTCGCGCGACTTATCGTGATGGCGGGCGGTCCGAATTTGATTCGACGCCGCTGAGCATGGCGACCTCGATTTATGGAGGCTCCGAAAAACCCGCCGACCTTGCGGTAAAGGCCGGTTCCACTGTCTCCGGAATTGATTTCATATTGAATCCGGTTCATCCGGCAACCATTCGAGGGACGCTTCACACTGAATCCGGCTTACCAGTTGATCGGGCGACGTTATGGATCATGGGGCGAGCCGGCGAAGGCGGCCACAACGGTAATGCCGAGAAAGGCACGTTCGAGATTCCAGATGTCGCTCCGGGCTCCTATACAATCTCGGCCGAAACCTTAGACAAGATTGCACCCATATTTGGGATCGTAACGGTAGAGGTTCGCGACAGGGATGTTAGCAATGTCGACTTAGTGATGCGGCCCAGCCAGAAGATAACGGGCAAAATCCGAATGGAGAGTGGCGATTCAGCAAGTCTGAAGCCCGTGACGGTCTACTTCCTTCGGTCGGATCGCGTTGAGTTGCTGGGAATGAAGCTGGCGCATCCTGACAGCGAAGGAGCCTTCGAGGTAGTGTTGAATCCGGGAGAGTATACATTGACGTTCGAGGCTTTGCCCGACAAATTCAAGGTTCAAAAAGTCACCTGGGACGACAAACCTGTGACGAATTGGAAGCTCTCAATCGAGTCGTCGCCCGAGGCGAAGAAGCTGGACATCGTGCTGAGCCCAAAAGTTAACCCATGAGGACCTGGACGTTTATTCTCACGGCCGTTATCTCGCGCGGAATTCTTGCGCAAACGGAAACTGGCTCTACGTTCAAGATACACGTCGTCAACAGCGTCACCGGGACCCCCATTGCAGCCGCGAACGTGGTGTTAGATGATGCAGGGGACGGAAGGGCTTGGGGACGCACCGATTCAGGCGGACTGTTTACCGGGCGAGTTCAATCAGCGGGAAAACATCTGCTAACCGTGACCCGGCGCGGATTTCAGATGACCGGCGGCGGCATGATGGGCACGATGGTCGACATTCAGCCAGAAGCTGAGAAGGAAACTACGGTTCAAATGCTACAGCTTGGCGTCCTAGTTGGTAGCATTGTGGATCAGTACGGTGATCCGGTACGGTACGCGATCGTTCGCATTTTGGACAAGATGAGCGTTCCCGGCCAGGATACGTACTATCAGAGCTTGTCCGCAGCAACAACGAACGATCGGGGAGAATACAGGATCTTGGATGTAGAGCCAGGCAAACATTACCTTGCCGCAGAGTACAGCAGCGAGCGTGAGGAGCGAATCTCAGCTTCTCGTTCCCGATTTCGCTGGCCCGATTTGGGTGGGTTTGTCCTGTTTCCTGATGCCACTGATCTTGCAAAGGCACAGCAAGTGGATGTTAGCTCGGGCCAGGTCACGCGGGTGAACGAGATGCACCTGAACATGCAGCGCGCAGTAAGCATCAGTGGGCGCGTCACGCCTTTCCCCGAACAAAAGGCCGTTGCTTTGGATCTTCACCGCGCTGGTCCGAGGTTGAGCCTCAATGTGTTCGACCAGGGGGGCCGCAGTGAGGCGAATGGTAGTTTCACTCTGAAGGCCTTGCCTGGCACTTACGTCCTCAGGGCCTCGGATCAACAGACCGGGAAAATGTCGCAAGAGATCAACATCGAGGTGCGGGATAAAGACCTGACCGACATTGAGCTAAAGCTCAATTCCGGCTATGAAATCAACGGCCGAGTCAGTGTTGATGGGAGCGGAGATCTGGATGTTTCAGCGCTATCACTAAATTTCCTCGGTGGGCCGGTCAAGATCGGCCGTGATGGAACTTTTCACTCCAACCTGTTCGGGAACAAAGCTCATTACATCTTGCAAGGTCTTCCGGAAGACTGGTACGTCAAGGACGTGCTAATAGGGGGCCGACGTATTACCGGCGGGTTATTCGAGGTACAACAGGGCACAACCGACGCTTCCATTGTTCTAAGTCCTCATGGAGCACGTCTCGAGATCAAAACGGAATCGGCGTCAAACGCACTCGAATCCGCGATGTTTGTAGTTCTGCTTCCTGAGAACGGTCCTGTTCCGGACCTGGAGTCAGTCCTTCACGCCGAGCGCGATCAATCCGGACCGCTTGTCGTTCGTGGCGTGCCGCCCGGCTCTTATCGTATCTTTGCCTTGGACGTGACAAATTGGGCGATGGTAATGCGGCCGGACGTGCTCATGGAAAAATACAGGAAGTCGGCGCCGTTGGTCACCTTAGCCGAGGGTGAGCGAAAGAGCACGGTTGTTCCGCTCACGAAAATACTGCCAGAGTAACCCCGCATCGACTCGTCTGAAAGGATTGCAATATAATGCCCAAGAAAAGCGGCCACAAGAAAGACAACCTTTGGTGCGGACCTGATCGAGGGAATGAAGCTAGTCCTGGCCCACCAGCGCGGCGAAATCAAACTGGAGCAGGTTTGGCCAAAGCCGATCGATATAAAGCCCATTCGCAAACGGGCGAAGTAGTCGCAGGCTTGCCATTTGCCTCGGCACTCCCAACTGTCGTATCATAAAGCTTTGCGGCTCTAGCTGGTACGGCAGTTTTGCTCTGATCCGTCTGATTAGCCCACAATTCAAGCCCAACGAAGGATAGTTATGTACGCAGTGATTGAAACCGGCGGCAAGCAGTATCGTGTCGCCCCCGGAGATGTGATTGAAGTGGAAACGCTCCCTGGCGATGTCGGCGCCGAGATCGAATTCGGCCGCGTGCTGACGGTGGTCAACGATTCCAACGAAGTTCTAACTGGGACCAAGCTCGGCGAGGCGCGCGTGAAAGGCACCATCGCCGCCCATGGACGCGGCGACAAGATCCTGGTGTTCAAGTTCAAGCGCAAGAAGCAGTACAAGCGAACCATCGGTCACCGGCAGAATTACACGCAGGTGAAGGTGAACGAGATCCTGGCATAGGTCCGGAGATCCTGGCATAGGTCGATATGGCACACAAAAAAGGTCTGGGAAGTTCAAAAAACGGGCGCGACTCCAACGCGCAGCGCCTGGGCGTCAAAGCTTTCGGCGGGGAATTGGTCACCGGCGGCTCCATTCTGGTGCGCCAGCGCGGGACATCGTTTAAGCCCGGCGAAAACGTTGGTCTGGGCAAGGACGATACGCTGTTCGCTAAAGTCTCCGGGATCGTCGTGTTTCGCGATCGCGGCCGTTCCGGCAAGTTCATCAGCGTAGAACCGATAAGTTAGCCGGTTTCTAGTTTCTGGTTTCTAGTTTCTCGGGCGGCAGGGTTTGGTTGCTCCGCCTGCCTCGCACTACCCACCCAGCATGTTCATCGATGAAGTGAAAATCAGCGTAAAGGCCGGGGATGGTGGCAACGGGTGTCTGGCCTTCCGCCGCGAGAAGTACGTCCCTCGGGGAGGGCCGAGCGGCGGCGATGGCGGGCGTGGCGGCGACATCACAATGGTGGCCAGCACGCACTACAACACCCTGCTTCACTTCCGGTTTAATCCCGAGCACACCGCGCAGCGGGGACGGCACGGCGAGGGTAGCAATCGGAGCGGGCGCGAAGGTGAGTCGATTGAGCTGCCGGTGCCCGTTGGAACCGTGGTCTACGATGCCGAAACGGACGAAGTGTTGCACGATTTCACGCAGGCTGGCGATCGATTCCTGGTAGCGCGCGGAGGCCGGGGAGGGCGAGGCAACCAGCACTTTGCCACTTCCACTCACCAGGCTCCCACCGAACACGAGCCGGGAAAGCCGGGCGACGAGAAGCACCTCCGATTAGAGCTGAAACTGCTGGCCGACGTCGGGTTGGTCGGGTTCCCCAACGCGGGTAAGTCGACGCTCATCTCCCGCATCTCAGCCGCGCATCCCAAGATTGCCGACTATCCGTTCACCACCTTGGAGCCGAATTTAGGCGTAGTAAGCGTGGACGACCGGACCTTCGTGGTGGCCGATATCCCGGGGCTGATCGAAGGCGCCCATCTCGGTCACGGACTGGGCACTCAGTTCTTGCGCCACATCGAACGCACGCGCCTACTGGTCCATCTGGTGGATGTGTCGGAATCGAGCGGGCGCGATCCTGTAGAGGATTTCGGGGTGGTGATGGAGGAGCTCGCCAGCTTTCGCGAAGACCTGATCAGGAAGCCGATGCTGGTCGTGGCTTCGAAAATCGACGTGGCGCAGGGTCCGGACAGGATCGCGCGGCTACGGGCGCTCGCTGCGGATAAGGCCTTATCTTTCTATGAGATATCCAGCGTGACCGGACAGGGGATCGAAGGCCTTAAGTATGAAATGGCTGAAATTCTCTTCAAACCGGTCGAAGAGGATATTAAGCAAGAAATCCAGCAAGCAGACTAGGAGGCCGGTTGTGCAGATTCCAGCGATGTCATCCGCTTTGGAAGGAATGTCTCGAGCCGAGACCCAGTTGAATCAAGCCGCCGGCGACATCGCCCGCGCCACAACTGTTTCGCCCACGGGCGGCGATATCGTGGACTTGAGCACCTCCATGGTGGCGCTGCTGCAATCGCGAAACAGCTTCGAAGCCAATACCCAGGTGTTCAAGGTCGCCGACGAGATACAAAAAAGCCTGCTCAACGTTACAGGCTGAGCAGGCTCTTTGCGCGGACTGTCGGGCGCCGTTAATTAGGATAGTTAGGATTTACCTGGCAGCCCGGGTAGTATTGGTAATTCCCGTTTTGGTCGTAGCCGCCCGGAGGGTTGCAGTTTTTCGGGGCGCTGTTTTGGTAACCAGGGTTCTGGTTGTTGTAATAGCCGTTTGGGGCATTGCTCGGATAACCGGCCCCAGAGTTGTCGTAGTAGCCGGGATTGGGAACCGGAGCGGCTGGATAAGCATAGCCCGGATCATAGTAGTAAGGATCGGTGTAGCCGTAAGCGTAAGGCGCGCTATAGAAACCTAAGCCGATACCTCCGCCATAGTAGCCGCCACCGTAGAACCTGCCTCCGCGATAATAACCGCCGCCGCCCCGATAATAGCCGCCACCACCACCGCCGCGGTAGTAGCTACCGCCACCACCACCGCCGCGGTAGTAGCTACCGCCGCCACCCCCAGAGTAGCTACGTCCGCCGCCTGAGAAGCTGCGACCGCCACCCGAGAAACTGCGTCCTCCGCCGCCGGAGAACGCATGACCGCCTCCGCCAGAAAAGCCTCGTCCGCCACCGCCGCCTCCACCGTGTCCGCCACCACCTCTAGCGAACACCGCCATCGGGGCGAGTAGAGAAAGCGACGCGCCCAGAACCAACGCCCTGAATCCGGTTTTGTTGAACATATCAGTTTCCTCAGTCCCTTGGATGTGTGGGGGGTCGAAATCGTTGTATAAATTACAATTCTTAATGGTTAACGGATGTTACTTGATGAGAACGCTGGCACTTCGCGCGAAGTTGAGGAGGGTGGAGGGGAAGATACCGAGGATTAGCGTTCCGAGGGCGGATGCCCAAAGAGCAGTCCGGATCCCGATGCTGAGCGGCTGCAGCGTGGCGGTCGCTTCGCCCGGTTCTTGCATGTACATCACTACAATGATGCGCAGGTAGTAATATGCTGCAACGGCGCTGTTCAGTAGTCCCAGCACGGTCAACCAAACCAGGTGGGCATCGAGCGCCGCTTTAAAAATGTAGAACTTGCCGAAGAAGCCGCCGGTCAGCGGCACGCCGATGAGCGACAGTAGAAAGATCGAAAACAAAGCCGCCGTTACCGGCTGTTTCCAACCCAAGCCAGCCAGGTCTGCGACGTCGACATATTTCTCGCCTTGACGGGCAAAATGCGTAATGACGGCGAAGGCGCCGATATTCATGAAGGCATAAGCGGCCAGGTAGAACATTGCGGCGGCGATCCCGATCTGGTTGTGAGCCGCCACGGCCACCATCACGTAGCCGGCATGCGCGATCGAGCTGTAGGCCAGCAGGCGTTTGATGTTCGATTGAGCGAGCGCGGCGAAGTTCCCGATGATCATGGTGAGCAGCGCCGAGGACCAGACGAAGGGCTCCCAGCGGTCAGTGATGGGCGCGAAGGCGGTGTTGAACACTCGCAGGAAAACGGCAAAAGCGGCGGCTTTCGGACCCGCCGACATGAATAACGTCACTGGCGCGGGAGCGCCCTGATAAACGTCCGGCGCCCAAACCTGGAACGGCGCGGCGGATACTTTGAAGGCAAACCCCACGAACATCAGCGCGGCGGAGGTGCTGGCCAGGATGACGTTGCGCTGCGAACCCGGCGTCAGCAGATAGGTGCGAATGTCGCTTAAATTCGTGGTGCCGGCGGTCCCATAAATCCAAGCGATGCCGTAAAGCAGGAACGCTGTAGCGAACGACCCCAGCAGGAAATATTTCAGCGCCGCTTCGTTGTTGCGCTTGTCGTCGCGCAGGTATCCGGCCAGAATATAGGTCGCGATGGAAGAGATCTCCAGGCCGATGAAGATCATGATCAGCTCGTTGGCGGTCGACATCACGCACTGGCCGGTGACTGAGAAAAGCAGCAGCGCGTAGTATTCAGCGGAGGCGGCATGCTCGCGCTTCAGATATTGCGTCGAGCAAAGCACCGTGAGGATGCCAACCCCGATCACCAGGACGCGGAAGAACGTGGCGAAGCCATCCACAATCAACATCTTCGAAAAAGCTGTGCCGGGATCGTTGTTGGCCATAACGGCGGCCACCAGCGCGGCCAGGAACGCGATCACAGTCAGAAAGCTCAAGCCCTCTTTTCTTTTTTCGCCGAGTAGCGGCTCGATGAACATGATCAACGTTCCGGCCACGATCATGATGATCTCCGGCAGGAAGCGCAGATAATCGGTGGCCGACGGCGCGAAGTTAACGGGCATTGGCAAGCTCCCTGGCAGCGTGCGCGAATGGCTCTTCCGGTGGCGCTTTTAGCACGTGGACGTCGCGCCGGGCATCGATGGGGCCGAGCAGCACGGCATTGGAGGCCGAAATCGGGGGAATGAAGCTTTGCGTGAAGGTGCCCATCCAGAGCATCAGCGCAATCAGCGGAACGATGATGGCGTACTCGCGGAGGTTGAGGTCGGGCATGTGATGAGTCAAGTCGTCGGAAGCCGGGCCGAAGAATAATCGCTGATAGAGCCATAGCATGTAGCAGGCCGACAGGATCACACCGATCGCCGCGAAGACAGCCCAGCGGAAGTTGACTATCGAAACGCCCTGCAGCACTAGATACTCACCCACGAAGTTGTTCAACATGGGAAGGCCGATGCTGGCTAGCATCGTGATCATGAAGACCGTAGAGAGCTTGGGGGCGGGCGTGGCCACGCCGCCGTAAGCCGCGATCTCGAGCGAATGCCGCCGCTCATATAAGAAGCCGACCAGGATGAAGAGCGCGCCGGTTGAAATGCCATGATTGAGCATTTGATACACAGCGCCGTCGAAGCCCTGCTGCGTGAAGCTGAAGATTCCGAGAACCACGAAGCCGAGGTGGCTGACCGAGGAATAGGCGACCAGCTTCTTCATGTTCGGCTGCACCATGGCGACTAGCGCGCCATAAATGATTCCGATTATGGCCAGAGCGCTGATCCAGCCAGCAGCGTTGCGGGCGGCGGTGGGAAACATCGGTACGCAGAAGCGCAGCAGTCCGTAAGTGCCCATTTTCAGCATGACCGAAGCCAGCATGACGGAACCCGCGGTGGGCGCCTCGACGTGCGCATCCGGCAGCCAGGTGTGCAGCGGGAATAAGGGTACCTTAATGGCGAACGCGATAAAGAACGCCAGGAACAACAGGAATTGCTCGGGATAAGTCACGGCGATCGACCGGTTCTGGAGTCCCGCGAGGATCTTGACGTAGTCGAACGTGCCGGCCTGATTGTAGAGAAAGATGATGGCCACCAGCATCAGCATTGATCCGACCATCGTGTAGATGAAGAACTTGACCGCTGCGTAAATCCGGCGATCGTGCCCCCAAATTCCGATCAGGAAGTACATCGGTACCAGCGATACCTCCCAGAAAACGAAAAACAGGAAGAAATCGAGCGCGCAGAACACGCCCACCAGCCCGAACTCGAGCAGCAACAGGAAGGCGAAGAATTCCTTGACGCGCTTGTCGATGGAGCGCCAGGAAACCAGCACGCAGATGGGCGTGAGCAGAGTCGTGAGTATGACCAGCCAGAGGCTGATGCCGTCGATGGCGACGTGGTAATGGATAACCGGCGAATCGATCCACGGAATGTCGGTTTCGAAGACGAACTTGCCAGGGCTCGCGAACCAAAACGGTCCGATGAGGCCGAGCGAAAGCAAGAAAATGGCGGTTGATGCCACCAGGCTGAAAGTTCGGATCGCGTTCTGGCTCTCCTTCGGTAAGACAAGAATGATCAGGAATGCGACGAGGGGCAGGAAAATGACGGCGTCGAGAAGCGTCATCGGGTGGCTCCTCCGAATCCGATGGCCAACAATAGCAGCACGGAGCCGAGCACCACCCAAGCCGCATAGCTGCGAATGTTACCCGACTGCAGAAGCCTCAGGATATTGCCGACGCCGCGCGATCGCGAGCCGAAGCCGTTGACGATGCCGTCAATAAAGCCTGCATCGATGCCGCGCCAGAGAAATATTCGCGAACCCTTCACCACCGGCGTCACGACAGCCGCATCGTAAACTTCGTCCACGAAATATTTGTTATAGATCAGCGTGTAGAATCCGTTGGCGGCCTTTGCGAACGAGTCGGCCATGCCAGGCCGCGCGACGTAGAACACGTATGCGAAAACGATCCCGATTACGCCCACACCCGCCGAGAGCCAGGCCAAAGTCTGATTTTCCGGCCTCTCGCCGAACATGGGCTCCAACCAGTGCGGAACGTTTATGAAACCACCAAAGATCGACAGAACAGCCAAAAGCATCAGCGGTCCAGTCATCACGAAGGGCGATTCGTGTGGGTGCGCATGCCCGCGATACTCGCCGGTGAAAGCCAGGAACCAAGCGCGAAACACATAGAAGGCGGTCATGCCGGCTGTGAGCACGCCCACCCAGTACATCCACGGTGCGCGCTCGTAGGCAGCCACCAGAATTGCATCCTTACTAAAGAAGCCAGAGGTGAACGGAAATCCTGAGATGGCGATGGAAGCGCACAGCAGTGTGATGGCCGTAATCCTCATGTGCTTAAACAGGCCGCCCATCTGCCTCAGGTCCTGCTCGCCGTGCAGACCGTGAATGACCGCACCCGCGCCGAGGAACAGCAGCGCCTTGAAAAACGCGTGGGTCATCAAGTGGAAGATCCCGGCCGAAAACGCGCCGACGCCCGCGCCCAGGAACATGTAGCCAAGCTGCGAGACGGTGGAGTACGCAAACACTTTCTTGATATCGGTCTGCGCCAGACCGATGGTCGCCGCGAAAAATGCGGTCGCGAGGCCGATTACCGCGACGGTGTCCATGGCGATGGGCGCGTGCGTGAACAATGTGGCCGAGCGCGCGGTCATATAGACGCCGGCGGTCACCATAGTCGCGGCGTGGATCAAGGCGGATACCGGAGTGGGGCCGGCCATTGCGTCGGGTAGCCAGACATACAACGGAATCTGAGCGGATTTGCCGGCTGCGCCCACCAACAGCAGCAAACAGATGGTTGTGAGGATGCCGGCGTTTGCTTCCGTCGGCATGGGCTTAGCCGCGTCAAAGACCTTGCTGAAATCGAGCGAGCCAAACTGGCGCACGATCAGAAAAATCGCCAGCGAAAATCCAAAATCGCCGATGCGGTTCACGATGAAGGCTTTGTTGCCGGCGTCGGTGGCGAACTGCTCCAGGAAGTAATAACCGATCAGCAAGTAGCTGCACAGTCCAACGCCTTCCCATCCGACGAACAGCACCAGAAAATTCTGAGCGAGCACCAAAACCAGCATGAAAAACATGAACAGGTTCAGGTAGGCGAAGAAGCGATAGTAGCCATCTTCGTGCGCCATGTAGCCGATCGAATAAATGTGGATCAGCAGGCCGACGCCGGTGACCACCATCAGCATCACGGCCGTCAAGCGATCGACGGCGAAATCGACGGAGATGTTCAGCGTGCCGCTTTGAATCCAGGTGAAGTAGTGCTCGATGTATTTGGTTTCGAGCGGGCTCAGCCCCACTAATGTCTTGACCGCCCATAGGAATGAAAGGGTCACCGAACCAATGGCAAACAGACTGACCATCGATTTCGGCATTCGGCGGCCGAACAGACCATTGATCAGGAAGCCGAGGAAGGGGAGGATCGGAATCAGCCAGAGGCTCATGTTATTTGGCACTCACATCGGCCAGTGGCGCAGGTCTCCGACCTGCGAAAGTGCTTGCGCCAGGCGGAGCTAAGAGAAATAGCCTCCATGTCAGTACTTCATCGAGCTCACGTCGTCGATCATGAGCGTCTCGCGATTTTTGAAGACCGTCAGGATAATGGCCAAGCCCACCGCAGCCTCGGCCGCTGCGACCACCATCACAAAAAAGCTGAAGATGTGACCATCCACCTGCCTCAGCGTGTAGGAGAACGTGATGAACGTGAGATTCACCGCGTTGAGCATCAGCTCGATGGACATGAAAACCGTAATGACGTTGCGGCGATAGATGAAGCCCGCCACGCCGAGGCCGAAAAGAATGGCGCTCAGAATCAAGTACCAGCTGATGGGTACGCTGGTTGGCATCAGATCTCCTTCCGCGCGAGCACCATCGCGCCCAGAATCGCAATCAGAATTAAAACCGACGTAACTTCGAAAGGCAGCAAATATATGGTGAAGAGTTTCCGCCCGATGTTCAACGCCGTGCCGCCCTGAAAAGCGCCGAAAACCACCCCTTCGGTCTTGGGCAGCATGGCTTGAATGACGAAGCTGATCAATCCCAGGAACGCCGCCAGCAACAAGATACCCACGTATTTTGCAAAGTTCGACACCTGTAGCGACGTGCCTTCGGCGCCGGCATTCAGCAGCATGATGACAAAGACAAACAGCACCATGATCGCTCCGGCGTAAACGATCACCTGCGCCGCGGCGATGAATTCCCCGCCGAGCTGCAGATACAGAATCGCGAGCGATCCCATCACGCCGATGAGCGAAAGCGCGCTGGCGATGGGATGAGTCTGGGCAACCAGGCTGATACCGCAGAACACCGCGATACCGGCGAAGAGGAAGAAGATCAGCGCAGTCATAATCTATTTGGAAGACAGAGCCACGATCAGGCCCGTGAGAAGCAGGTTCACCATAGCAAGCGGGAACAGGAATATCCAAGCGAAGCGCATCAACTGGTCATAACGGAAGCGCGGTAGCGTGGCCCGAACCCAAATGAAGACAAACAGAAGTATTCCAACCTTTCCGCAGAACCAAAAGAGCGCCATCAGGATCGTTTTCAGCACCGGGACCAGGAAGGAGACGCCGAATAGAGCAGCAATCCCCAGAAACAGCAGAGCGGTCGCCGGCAGCGTGAACCTGTCCATCCGGCGCGCCGGATGCAAGCCGTGATAGAGCGCCACCAAACCGCCCGCTAAAAAAATAAGGATAGGAACAAAATCGGAGTATGGCTCCGGGAATGGCGGCTGCCAGCCACCCAGGAACAGGAGCGTGGCGACCGACGTGACCGTCACCATGTTGGCGTACTCGGCCATAAAGAACGCCGCGAACTTCATGCTGCTGTATTCGACGTGGAAGCCCGCCACCAGCTCGTTTTCGGCTTCCGGCAGATCGAACGGAACGCGATTCGTTTCCGCGAAACCGGCGATCATGAACACCACGAATCCCAGGATCTCCGGCCAGACATTCCAGCGCGGGATGAATCCGAGCCAATATCCGCTTTGGTAGTTCACCATGTCGCGGAAGCTGAGAGTGTTGGCGAGCAGGAGCGGTGAAGCGACAGCCAGAGCCAGCGGCAATTCGTAGCTGATCATCTGCGCCGAACTACGCAAACCGCCGAGCAACGCATATTTGTTGTTAGACGCCCACCCTCCCAGCGCCACGCCGTACACTCCCACCGAGGAGACCGCCAGCACGAACAGGATGCCGATGTTGAGATCGGTGAGCTGCATCCAGGTAGTGACCGGCCCAATCGTAATTTGCGGTCCAAAAGGAATAACGGCGATCGAGATCAGCGCCAGCGTCACAGCCAGAAACGGCGCCATCAGGTAGAAAGTCTTGTTGACGTGCGACGGCACCACGCCTTCCTTAGTAATCAGCTTCACCACGTCCGCCAGCGGCTGCAGCAGGCCGTGCGGTCCGACGCGGTAGGGTCCCACGCGAAGCTGGATGTGCGCGATCACTTTGCGCTCGATCCATTGCAGATAGGCCAGCGTAGTGAGAAGCACGAAGGCGATGATCGCCGCCTTGATCAGGCTGAGTATGAGAAAGTCCATCGGTGACCTTACGGTCGCTCTTCCGAATACAACCCGCCCGGCGCTTCGATCACCGCGCTCAGCGCCCGGGAATACCGTCCCAACGTGCCGGAAGTGAAGAGCGTATCCCTCGCGGACTGAATTAGCTCCGGTCGCGAGCTCGCCGGCACGTGGCCGTTCACTGGAATTGTTTGGGCTGCTCCTCCCGTTGCGACTATAGACAAAGGAATATTATAACCACGCACGTTCGCGCGAATCTCATCAAACATTTTGTCGGGCGTCCAGATGCCGATGTTCACGCCCATTTCTTTCGAGAGCAGGCCCATGATTTCGAGATCGGATTTGGCGCCCATCACTTTCAATCCGGCTTTGAGGTGCTGCACTTCGCCGCAGACATTGGTCACGGTGCCGTTCTTTTCGTAAGCGGAAGCGGCGGGGAAGATAACGTCCGCGCGCTGCGCCGTCTCGGTGATAAACATATCGTTCAGCACCACAAAGGCCTGTCCTGAGGCCAGTGCGGTACGTTTGAATGGATTCGCGCCGACTACCCACAAGACATCCAGATCAGGTGCGGCCAGTATTTCGTCATAACCCAGGCCTTCCCTTCCTGCGGCCGAATAGCCGGGTCCCAGGCCGGGCAGCAGTCCCATGTCGGATGCGCCCCGCGAATTCGAGTAGTCGAGCAGACAGACATATTTCACCGGAATGCCGAGCGATTCGCCGAACGCGACCAGCTTGCGCACAGCGTCGCCTTTGATGGCGTCGCCGAAAAGAATCACGAGTTCGGGCTCGGCCTTCAGTTGATCGCGCAGCGATTCCAGATCGGCCAGCTCTCGCCCCGGTACAGTAATGATGCTGCGTACCGCCTGTTTCTGCTCGCGCACCGGGCCGGGCGTGAGGGTGTAAATGTGCGCGCCATGATGCCGGTAATTAGCGCGGATCTGGAAAGCCAGGAACGGATGCTGTTGTGAAAGATCGCTCGACACCACCAAAATGGCCTTGCGGTTATAAAGATCGGCGGTAGTGGCCAGGGCATCCGTCTTGCCGCTGAGCGCGTCCAGCAAAGTCGGCAGATCGCCGGTGCGATGATGGTCGATACTCTGAGTGCCGAGCACCTCGCGGGCGAATTTCTGCAGGTAGTAATTTTCCTCGTTGGTGGTGTGGTTGGAGCCGATGACCGCGAACTTTCCGCTGCGGCCCAACACTTCTTGGAACTTTGCCGCAACCGTCGCCAACGCCTCAGACCACGAGACTGGCTGAAGGTCGCCATTCTTTCGCAGCATCGGCGATTGAAGCCGCTCGACGTTGTGCACAAAATCGAAAGCATAGCGGCCCTTGATGCAGAGAAATTCACCGTTGAGGCCCGAGTGGTCGCGATTGTTGCCGCGGATAATCTCGTTGTTCCGTATGCCCAGGGTGGTTTTGCAGCCGTTCGAGCAATGCGTGCAGATGGTGCCGACGTGTGTCATCTCCCAGGGCCGCGTCTTATAGCGGTACGTGCCGCTGGTGAGCGCGCCCACCGGGCAGATGTCGATGCACGCGCCGCATTCGTCGCACTCCAGGTGATCGAAGTGATTGGGTGCGATTTCCGAACCAGAGCCGCGATTGATGACGCCCAGCGCGTTCACGCCCATGCCTTCGTCGCAAATTCGCACGCAGCGGTAGCACAGGATGCAGCGCGGTTTATCGTAGAAAACTACGGGCGACCATTGCTGCTCGTCCACGTGCATTTTCTGTTCCAGGAAACGGCTCTCGCCCATGCCGTAGCGGAAGGTCATATCCTGCAGTTCGCACTCGCCGCCCTTGTCGCACACCGGGCAATCGAGCGGATGGTTGGTAAGCAGAAACTCCACCATGCCCTTGCGCGCGGCGTGCACTACCGGCGTATCGGTGTGCACCACCATCCCTTCCGAAACCGGAAGCGTGCAGGCCACCTGTGGCTTGGGCGTCTTGTCGACCTCCACTAGGCACATGCGGCAAGCGGCTTGCAGTGTGAGGCCGTCGTAATAACAGAAGGATGGAATCTCGATGCCGACCTGCTTGGCCGCGTTGATGATTAATGTTCCGGGCGCCGCCGTCACGGGCTTGCCGTCGATTGTCAGATGAATTGGATCGCTCATTTTCTTACGCCATCGCCAATTCAGCCGAATGCTGATAGGGGCAAGGCTTTCCGTTCAAGTGCGCTTCGAAGTCTTCGGGAAATTTCTCGACGATGGAGATGGTCGGCATGGCCGCGGCGTCGCCCAAAGCGCAGAAGGTCCGGCCCAGCATGTTCTTGGAAAGCTCGCCGATCAGCGCGATGTCGCTCTTCTGGCCGCCTCCGCTGTGGAAACGATCGAGCATTTTCCGCAGCCAGGTAGTGCCCTCGCGGCAAGGGATGCACCAGCCGCAGCTTTCGTGCGCATAAAACTTCATGATGCGAAGGGCGAACTTCACCATGCAGGTATCCTCATCCAGAACGACAGTCCCTCCCGATCCCAGCATGCTCTTCACCTTCGCGAGCGTGTCGAAGTCCATCGCGATGTCGCATTCGTCGGCCGTCAAGAGAGGACAGGAAGAACCGCCCGGCACCACCGCCTTGAGTTTCTTGCCGTTCCGCATTCCTCCGCCGACTTCGTAAACCATCCTGAGCAGATTAAAGCCAACAGGAAGTTCATAGACGCCCGGTTTATTGACGTGCCCCGAGAGACAAATCATACGCGTGCCGCCGTTTTTCGGAGTGCCAAGCGCCGCGAAAGCCGCGCCTCCATCGCGAATGATGGCTGGCACTGCGGAAAACGTTTCGACATTGCTGAGCAGCGTTGGAGACTGCCAGGCGCCCACCACGGCCGGGAAGGGAGGCTTCATGCGCGGAATGCCGCGCTTGCCTTCGATGGAATCGAGCAACGCCGTTTCTTCGCCGCATTCGTATGCGCCGGCGCCGGTGTGGGTGTAGAGATCGAAATCGAAACCGGTGCCTTGGATGTTCTTGCCCAGATAGCCGCGCGAGTAGGCTTCGCCGATGGCGCGGTCCATGGCATCGATCAGATAACGATATTCCCCGCGAATGTAAATGTAGCCTTTGTGGGCGTCCACCGAACGGCCGGCGATTAGGATGCCTTCGATCAACTGATGCGGATCGTTTTCCATCAGCAGCCGGTCCTTGCAGGTGCCCGGCTCGCTCTCATCGGCATTGATGATGACGTATTTGGGTTTGGGCGAAGTGCGGGGCACGAAGCTCCATTTCATGCCGGTTGGAAATCCGGCGCCGCCGCGGCCGCGTAGAGCCGACACCTTGACCTCTTCGATAATCTGCTCCGGGGTCATCTGCATCGCCTTGAAGAAGGCTTTGAAGCCGTCGTTGGCGAGGTAGGTGTCGAGCGACGCCGAGTTCGGGAGGCCGAAGCGCCGGGTCAGGATTTTGACTTCGAGCGGGCTGGGTTCGTTATAGAGCATGGGTGGTTAGTGATTCTTTCTCAACTCCGCGATCAACCCGTCCAATTTCTCCGCCGTCACATGGTGATGAAAGTCGTAGTTGACCTGAATGGCCGGCGCCCACGAGCAGGCCCCGATGCACTCCACCTCTTCGAGCGAGAACTGGCCGTCCGGCGCTACCTCTTTGTGTCCCAAGCCCAGAGTTTTCGACGCGTGCTCGAAAAGCTCTTCGCCACCGCGCAACAGGCAACTGATGTTGGTGCAAACCTGCAAGTGGAATTTGCCCATCGGCTTGCGATGGAGCATCGAATAGTAGCCGACCACTTCGTCCACCTGCAAGGGCGTCACCTTGCAGCGGCGGGCTACCTCTTCAATGAGTTCATTCGAGATGTGACCCAACTCGTCCTGCGCGAAAAGCAGCATTGGGATCACCGCGGAGCGAGTCCGGCCTGGAGGATAGCTTTCGAGCAGCTTTGCGAATTTGGATTCGAGTTCCGGCGAGAAGGTCATCAGCGATCCACGTCTCCCAACACGAAATCCATGCTGCCGAGCGATGCGATCGAATCCGCCAGCAATCGGCCCTCGAGCAACGCCGGAAGCGCCTGCAGATTGCCGAAGCTGGGCGTGCGCATGAAAACGCGATATGGTTTCGACGTGCCGTCGCTGACCACGTAGTAGCCGATCTCGCCGCGCGGCGATTCCACCGCCTGATAAGCCTCGCCCGCCGGCACGCGGAACCCCTCGGTCACGATCTTGAAATGATAGATCAGCGCCTCCATCTGAGTTTTCATCTTTTCGCGGTCTGGAAGCACGATCTTCGGCGCGTCCGCCTGCCAGGCGCCCTCCGGCATCCCTTCCAGCGCTTGTTTGATGATGCGCGCGCTCTGGCGCATCTCTTCCAGGCGCACGCGGTAACGCGCGTACACGTCGTTTTCGGTTCGCGACGCGATGTCGAAATCAAATTGTTCGTAACTCGAATAAGGTTCGCTCTTGCGAATATCCCATTTCATGCCGGCGGCGCGAATCATCGGCCCAGTCACGCCCAGATCCAGCAGATCTTCGAGCGGCGCGAAACCAACGCCTTGCGTCCGCCGCTTCCAGATAGGATTGTTGTCCAGCAGTTCTTCGTACTCGTCCACCTTGCTCGGAAAAGCCGTGATGAACTTGCCGACCACTTGCTGCCAGCCGCGTGGCGGCTCCAGCGCCAGCCCGCCGATACGAATGTAGCTGGTCATCATCCGCTGGCCGGAAAACATTTCGAAGATGCGCAGGATGTCTTCGCGTTCGCGAAAGCAGTAAAAGAACACGGTCATCGCGCCGATGTCGAGCGCGTGAGTGCCCAGCCAAACCAGGTGGCTGTTGAGCCGCTGAAGCTCAGCCATCATCACGCGCGTCCACTGCGCCCGGGGAGGGATCTCGATGTCGCCGATCAGCTTCTCCACTGCCAGCGCGTACACCAGGTTGTTCGAGAGGTTGGAAAGGTAGTCCACGCGATCGGTCAGCGTCACGACCTGCTGCCAGGTCTTAACCTCGCATTCCTTCTCGATGCCGGTATGTAGAAAGCCGATGTCGGGAACCGCCATGACGATCGTTTCCCCGTCCAATTCCAGCACCACGCGCAACACGCCGTGAGTGGAGGGGTGCTGCGGACCCATGTTCAAGGTCATCCGCCGGCTGCTCGTTTCTGGCGGCGCAGTGACGGAATGTTCCGCATCCACGGCGGTGATCGTGTCGGTATTGAGTGTTAGCTCTCGCATGAAGGATCCATATCGTTTTGATAGCTGTACTTGTAACCGTGCACCGGGTAATCTTTTCGCAGCGGATAACCGACCCAGTCCGTCGGCATGAGAATCCGGCGAAGGTCGGGGTGATTGCGGAAGCGTATGCCAAACAGATCGAAGATTTCCCGCTCATACCAATTCGCGGCACGCCATACGCCGGTCACCGAATCGATCTCGCATTCCGATTCGGATACCCAGCATTTGAGGCGAAGCCTCGAATTATCATCGAGCGAATGCAGCAGATATACCACCTCAAAGCGCGGGTCGGCCGGATTCCAGTCCACCGCGGTGACCGCGCTCAGACGGACGAACTTTCGCTCGCCCTTCAGGTAATGGCACACCTCCACGATGCTGGCGGGCGAAATGAACAAGGTTGGCTCGCCATGCTCGGCGTGTCCGCCGGTGATGGCTTCGGGCAGGCTGGCATCGAGGGCCGCCGCCGCCGAATGGTCTTTCAGTTGTTCAGGAAGCATTTATTTTTTCGTTGCACTCGGCTCTTCGATCGACCAGTCCAGCGCGCCCTTCTTCCAGACATAGAAAAAGCCCACCAGAACCAGAACGATGAACAGCAACATCTCGACGAAGGCAAACATCTTCAGTTCACGGTACACTACCGCCCACGGATAAAGAAAAACCGCCTCGATGTCAAAAAGGATGAAGACGATCCCCACCAGATAGAACTTGACGCTGAAACGCTCTCGCGCGCTTCCCGTGGGCGCGATACCGCATTCGTAGGGCGAGTCCTTCACCCGATCTTTGACGCGCTGGCCGATGAAATACGAAATGGCGACCAGGGCGGCGGCCACCACTACGGCGATGGCAATCTGGACTAGTACTGGAAAGTATGTATCAGGATAGCTAGTGGGCATTTGGAAACTTAAAAACTGTGAAACCGTAAGCTGTACAATTTGACTATAATGAGATCCGGCCTCGGGCCGCAAGTTCGTTTGTTGTTTTCTCGTTTCTAGTTTTCGGTCGCAGAGAATGATCGCCGGAACAAAAGACATTCAAATTGTTGTAAACGGGCAGCTTCGGGCTGCGCCGCGGGGGCAGAGCGTGATTGAGCTGCTGGCGTGGCTGGGAATTGACGGCTCGCGCGTGGCGGTGGAGCTGAATCGGTCTATCGTCCGGCGCGAGGATTGGGACAAAACCGAAGTTGGCGAGGGAGCCGCTCTGGAGATCGTACAGTTTGTCGGTGGTGGTTAAGTCGGTGGTGGCTAAGCGGCGCTAAGTTTCCTATTGACACGCCCGATAGGTCAGGTAGAATTTTAATGGCCGTCCAGTTAAAAACGTTGGCGGGGGAACATGTTCAAAACAAAGAAAACTCGTTCTGAAAGCGAAGATGGGGCGCGGTCGTTCACCAGCAGCGATGTCTCCCGCATTGCCCAGGTAAGCTTGCGGCAGTTGCAGTGGTGGGATGAGCGCAAGGTGGTCTCTCCTCGTCACGAAGGGCACAAGCGCGTCTACCAGCCTGCCGAAGTAATCGAAATTACAGTCATCGCCGAATTGAGACGCAAAGGTTTCTCGCTGCAAAAAATCCGGCGGGTGCTGCGATTCCTGCAGAGGGAAATGGGCAAGCGCTTGAGCGATGTGCTGGAGTCCGATTCCGATCTGCACCTGGTGACGGACGGCAAGTCCATTTATCTCGAAGACCAGCAGGAACGGATCATCGACATTTTGAAGAATGCCAAGCAGCCGATGTTCCTGGTGTGCGTCAGCGATCAGGTGCGGCGGCTCAATGAATCCCCCCGCAAGCCCATGAAGGCCGAGGCGGCTGCAGCCTCTCGACGGTCAGTCCGCAGCGCCTAAACGAATCGGTAGTGGGTCAGTTTGAAGTCTGGTTGCAGCGAAAGAAGCAACGGATGATCTTTGGCGCCCATGTAATCTTATTTAGCAAGGACGCAGCGGCTGATCGAACCTTCTTGCGGGATATCCTCGGGCTTGCTTCCGTGGACGCTGGCCACGGATGGCTAATCTTCGCGCTGCCTCCGGCAGAAATGGCGGTCCATCCCGCCGAGGACAATGACCGGCACGAACTCTATTTCATGTGTCAGGACCTAAAGGCCGAGATATTGGCACTCGGTGCGAAGGGCGTCCGGTGTTCGGAGGTGCAGGAGGCCAGATGGGGTTCGGTCACCAAGATCCGGCTTCCCGGCGGAAGCGACGTGGGTCTCTACCAGCCGAAGCATCCGATGGCGTTGAACATTCCCCCCAACTGACCCACTACCAACGATTCCTAATCCTGGCGGCCTACCCGGAAGTCCGTTATACTGGAATCAGTGAGGTGCTGATTGTCGCGTCGACTAAGGCCGCTCTTTTCTGCTCTCTTCGTCATCATTCTCTGTTCAGTCCTGGGGGGTGTTTTTGGGCCCGGGCTGACCGGTGTCTCTGCTGCGTCCAATGGTCCGGAAGAAGACCTGAAGGCCAGCATCAAGCAGTTCACTAAAGTATACGAGGCCGTAGAGAATAACTTCGCCGACAAGGTGAGCGCCGACAAGGCCATCTATAAGGGCTCGATTCCCGGCATGCTCCGAACCTTGGATCCGCACTCCAATTTCTTCGACCCCAAGGATTTCCAGGCGCTGCGCGACGATCAACAAGGTCACTATTATGGCGTCGGTATGACGGTCGGCCCGCGCAACGGCAAAACCATCGTGATCGCGCCCTTCGGCGGATCGCCGGCATATAAAGCAGGTCTTCGTCCCGGCGACGTGCTTCTCCAGATCGACGATAAGCATACCGACAATCTCTCGACTTCCGAAATAGCCGACCTGCTGCGCGGACACCGTGGGACGCACGTCCAGGTGACGGTGGGGCGCGAAGGCGCCGAAAAGCCACTGGTGTTCGACATCGTTCGCGACGAGATCCCGCGCTATAGCGTCGAAGCGGCGTTCTGGGTTCGCCCCGGCATCGCCTACATGCATATCTCGCAGTTCAACGAGAATACCAGCCAGGAAATGGAAGACAATTTCAAGAAGCTGGGAGAGAACAATATCAAGGGGCTCGTCCTTGATCTGCGCGAGAATCCTGGCGGGCTGCTGAATGAAGGCGTGGCCGTGGCCGGTCATTATCTGCGGAAGGGCGAGGTGGTGGTTTCTCATCGTGGGCGCGCGTCGGCTGAAAAGCCCTACTACGCCCGAGGCAGTGCGAGTGGACAGAATTATCCGATCGTAGTTCTGGTGAATCGCTATTCCGCATCGGCGGCCGAAATCGTGGCTGGCGCTCTGCAAGATCACGATCGCGCCTGGATTCTGGGCGAGAATACCTTCGGTAAAGGGTTGGTTCAGACCGTGTTTCCGCTTCCCGAGAATACCGGTCTGGCGCTCACAACGGCGCACTACTATACGCCTAGCGGCCGGCTGATCCAGCGTGACTATTCGAACATCTCGTTCCTCGATTACTATTACGGCAAGCGCACCGATACCAAAAACATGCAGGATGTGAAGAGCACCGATAGCGGACGCACGGTCTACGGTGGCGGCGGCATTACGCCCGACGAAAAATACGAGCCGCCGAAGTACAACAAGTTCCAGACCGACATGCTCCGCAAGTATGAGTTCTTCAACTTCACGGCGAAATATTTTGGTGGACGCACCAGCGCGCAGCTTCCCAAAGGCTGGGAGCCGGACGCCAGCGTCCTGAACGATTTTCATGAGTATCTGTTGAAGCAGGGCACTCCCTTCACCGAAGCGGAGTGGACCGAAAACATGACTTGGACCAAGCAGCAATTGAAGAAAGAAATGTACGCCACCGGGTTCAGCATCGAAGAATCACAGAAGGTGACTGTCGAGAGCGATCCGATGGTGACCAAGGCGATCGATTCGCTGCCGCAGGCCAGGGCGCTGCTCGACAAGTCGAAAAAGCTGGTCGTCCAGCGAATGAATCGCGACGATCGTCAGTAAAGTTTGACCCACAATTCTTCGCCCCAAATTACCGTCCTGGACGCGGGCGGCCAATACTGCCATCTCATCGCTAGAAAGATCCGCGATCTGGGCGTGTATGCCGATGTGCGTCCCAGCGACACTCCGGCATCCGAACTGCGCGGCCGCAAGGGACTGATTATTTCGGGCGGTCCCGACAGCGTCTACGAAAGCGATAGCTCGCGCATCGATTCGGCCATTCTTTCCCAGGGCAGCGCTGTACTCGGCATTTGTTACGGCCAGCAGCTTATGGCGCACGAGTTGGGCGGTCATGTTCGAAAAGGTAACAAGGGTGAGTACGGGCTGGCCGTTCTCGAAAGAACCAAGCCTCACACGCTTTTCGCGGATCTGAATGGCGACTCTCAGGTATGGATGAACCATCGCGATCAGGTCGAGTCTGTGCCGGATGGCTTCGACGTGCTCGCCAAAACCAGCACCTGCGCAGTGGCGGCGATGGCGCATCGCGAGCGTCCGCTGATGGCTGTTCAATTTCATCCCGAAGTGGTGCATACGCCGCAGGGCCATAAGATCCTGTCGAATTTTGTGTTCGGCGTGTGCGGCTGCACCCAGGATTGGGATCCCAAGGATCGCATCCGGCCGCTCGAGGCGGAGATCCGATCTGTCGCGGGCGATCGAAACGTGTTCTTCTTCGTGAGCGGCGGAGTCGATTCCACCGTCGCCTATACGCTGTGCCTGCGGGCTCTCGGCGCGGACCGTGTTTATGGCATTTATGTCGACACGGGACTGATGCGCGAAAGCGAGACGGAGTACGTGCGGCGCCTGTTCTCGCAACTGGGAGCCACTGCGTTTCACGTCGAAGAAGCCGCAGCCGAGTTTCTCAGCGCGCTGGGGGGTGTTTGCGATCCGGAGCAGAAGCGGCACATCATCGGCGAGCAGTTCGTCGCTGTTCAGGAGCGGGTCTTGAGCACCGGCCATTTTCTGGATGGCCATTGGATACTGGGGCAGGGAACCATCTATCCCGACACCATCGAATCGGGCGGCACCGCGAGAGCGGATGTCATCAAGACCCACCATAACCGCGTGGCCGGAATTCAGAAACTGATCGAAAGCGGCCGGATTATCGAGCCGCTGGCGTCTTTTTATAAGGATGAGGTGCGCGAGATCGGCGCCGAGCTGGGAATCCCTGGCGAGTTTCTGCACCGGCATCCGTTTCCCGGACCCGGTTTAGCGATCCGCTGTTTATGCTCGGAAACTGAAGCGCCGGTCGAGCGGCGGGCGCCCGGCTGGCTGTTGCCCATCCGATCGGTTGGCGTGAAAGGCGATTCGCGCAGCTATCATTCCGTGCTGGCGCTGGAAAATCTGCCCGATGACGAGATCGCCACAGAGCTGGTGAATCGCATGCAGGATATCAATCGCGTGGTAGGCGTGGTGAAGGCGCGCGAGCCGATCTCAGCGATGCGGTCCACTGTTGGTTCACTTACTCGCGAACGCCTGGAACGATTGCGCCGCGCCGACGCGATCGTGCGGCGGCTCTCGGAGCAAAGTGGATTCGAAGACAAGGTCTGGCAATTCCCGGTGGTCCTGATCCCGCTCGGCGACGCCGGCGCACCGGATTCGATCGTGCTGCGCCCCATTCATTCTGTGGACGGCATGACGGCTCAAGTGGTGCGTATGCCGGGTGACTTGCTCGGCCGGATGGCAGATGAGCTCCTTCGTGTACCGGGCATATGCGCCGTCTTTTACGATTTGACTCACAAGCCTCCCGGCACTATCGAGTGGGAGTAGGGTTAGATTCTGTGGAAGCTTTTCAAAATATCCCGCATTGAGTAGCGCAGCGCGATCGGCCGGCCATGCGGGCAGCTCATCGGGCACTCGGTCGCGGCCAGTTGCGTAAGCAGCCATTCCATCTTGGCGTGATCCAGCCGCATGTTGATCTTGATGGCGGCGCGGCAGGCGATGCTCGCGGCCATTGCTCGGCGAAGATCGTCGAGCGATACCTTGCGTAGCTCGCCTTCCGCGATCTCCAGAATTTCGAACACCAGCTTCTCGATGTCGCCTGGGCCAACGCCGGCCGGTGCGCCCTTCACCGCAATCGTGCGCTGTCCGAAAGGCTCGGAATCAAAGCCCGCCCGTTCCAGTTCGCCGGCGATTTGCGCATATTCGATCTGCTGCCCGGCCGTCAGCTCAATCAGGATCGGCATCAGTAATTGCTGGCGCTCCACGCGGCCCTGCGCTTGTTGCCGCAAAACTTGTTCAAACAAAATGCGCTCGTGCGCCACGTGCTGGTCGATAATCCATAAGCCGTCGCGGCCGGCCGCGATGATGAAACTCTCATGAATCTGGCCCAGTGGTCGTAGATCCGAAAGGCTCGCGAGACTTTGGGGCGGCTCGGCGCCCAGCGGCAACGGCCCATGAGTGTCTGGGATATGTGGCACAGGCATTCCTGCCTGGTGTGTCACAGGCAGTGTTGCTTCACTGAAATCGAACCTAGGCGCTGGCCCGGCTCCGGTCTTCAATGTGAAAACGGGCAGATCCTCCGGCCGCTCCGTTCCCGCGTCGATGTCCGCAACGGGCTCGAAGCGTTGATTCTCGATGCGCTGCGTGAAATCGGAAAACGGCAGGTCGGCCGCCGGCTGCGGCTGCGTTGAAACGGGAATGCCAGAGGCGGGACGCGCGGCGATCAGCCGCTCGCGAATGGCGTCGCGGACGAAATCATGCACAAAGGTGCCGTGCCGGAAGCGTACCTCGGTCTTGGACGGATGGACATTGACGTCCACTTCCTCGCAATCGCAATCGACAAAGAGCAGCGCGAAAGGGTAGCAGGCCGGCGGCATCAGGTTGTGATATGCCGATGAGAGCGCGTGCAGCAAGACGCGATCCCGGATCAGCCGCCCGTTCACAAACAGGAAAATCGAATTCCGGTTCAGCTTCTGCACTTGCGGGCCGGAGACGAACCCGCGTAGCGCAAACACACGGGTGGCGCGCTCCTCGGCCTCTACAACTTCGAGTTCGCGCTCGACGAAATCGAGATCGATCAGCTCTTCCAGCGTCTGGTTACCGAAGACCTGGTAGACCCGTTCGCGCAGCGTTTCCACAGGTGTGACGTCCAGCAATTCGTTCCCACCATGCCGGAGTTGGAACGATTTCTGCGGATGCGCCAGGCTGTAGTGCGTGGCCAGCGAGGCGATGTGCGCAAGCTCGGTTTGATCGGAGCGCAGAAACTTCTTTCGCGCCGGAACATTGAAGAACAGGTCGCGGACCGTGACCGTGGTCCCAGCCGGACCCGGATACTCGTCGCAGCGCAGCAGCTTTCCACCGTTGATCTCCACTGCGGCGCCGGTAGTTTCCTCCTCCGACCGTGTTTCGAGGACCAGGCGCGACACCGAGGAAATCGAGGGCAGCGCTTCACCGCGAAAGCCCAGCGTCGCGATCGAAAGCAAGTCTCGAACATCGCTCAGCTTGCTGGTGGCATGCCGCTCGAAAGCGAGCAGAGCGTCGTCGCGCAGCATCCCGCAGCCGTTGTCGGCGATGCGAATCAGCCTGCGCCCGCCGCTTTCCACCTCGATTCGCAACTCGGTCGCCCCGGCATCCAGGGAATTTTCGATCAGCTCTTTGACAACCGAAGCAGGGCGCTCAACCACTTCTCCGGCCGCAATTTTATTTGCGACGGTATCGGAGAGGACGCGTATTCGGCCCACTTGGGTCAGCCGCTCATCGAAGCCAGGAACTCGGCGTTACTGCGAGACTTGCCGAGCTTGTCGAGCAGCAGCTCGATCGATTCCACTGGCGACAACGGGCTCAGAACCTTGCGCAATACCCAAACGCGATTGAGTTCTTCGCGCGGCAGCAACAACTCGTCCTTTCGCGTGCCGCTCTTGGTGATGTCAATCGCCGGGAAGACGCGCTTGTCCATCAACTTGCGATCCAGATGGATTTCCATGTTGCCGGTGCCCTTGAATTCCTCGAAGATGACGTCGTCCATGCGGCTGCCGGTATCGATCAGGGCCGATGCCACGATAGTTAGCGATCCACCCTCTTCGATATTGCGCGCCGCGCCGAAAAATCGCTTGGGCCGCTGCAGGGCGTTGGAATCGACGCCGCCCGAAAGAACCTTGCCGGAGGGCGGAACCACGGTGTTGTAAGCGCGCGCCAGGCGGGTAATCGAATCCAGCAGGATTACGACATCGCGCTTGTGTTCCACCAGCCGCTTGGCTTTCTCGATCACCATCTCGGCCACCTGCACGTGGCGCGATGCAGGCTCATCGAAAGTCGAGCTGATCACTTCACCTTTCACCGAGCGCTGCATATCGGTGACTTCCTCGGGGCGCTCGTCAATAAGCAAAACGATGAGCGTGACGTCGGGGTGGTTGGTCGTGATCGAATTGGCAATGCTCTGAAGCAGCATCGTCTTGCCGGTGCGCGGCGCCGCGACGATCAGACCGCGCTGCCCTTTGCCGATAGGCGTCAGCAGATCCATCACGCGGCCGGAGAAATTCTCCTTGGTGGTCTCGAGCCGGAACCGCTCGTTGGGGTAAAGCGGCGTCAGGTTGTCGAAGAAGATCTTGTTGCGCGCTTCCTCGGGCGGCTCGAAGTTGATCGCGTCCACCTTGATGAGCGCGAAGTAACGCTCGCCTTCTTTGGGTGGACGGATCTGTCCTGAAATCGTGTCGCCGGTCCGCAGATCGAAGCGCCGGATTTGCGACGGAGAGACGTAAACGTCGTCCGGCCCGGGCAAATAGTTGTACTCGGGCGCGCGCAGGAATCCGAACCCGTCTGGCAGACACTCCAACACGCCCTCGGAAAAGATGAGCCCGCTTTTCTCGGCCTGGGTCTGCAGGATTTTGAAGATCAGCTCCTGCTTGCGCAGGCCGGCCGTTCCGGTGACTCCCAGATCTTTAGCGATCTGGTTGAGCTTCTGGATGCTCATGTCCTTGAGCTCCACCAGGTCGAGCGTGCCGTTCTTCTGATTGCCCTGTCCCGCGGCGCCGCCATGCCGCCGGCGCCCGCCCGGCTGCTGCTGTGCAGCGGTTTGATCACCCGCCTTGCCAGCTGGCTCTGACTTGGCATCAGCCTTCTCGGCGGCCGCCTTTTCGTCCGAGGGCTTGTCAATGCCCGCGGAGGTATCGGCGGACTTGATGTCCGTGGCCTTCCCGTCGCCTTTGGATGCCGGCGCCTTTGCTTCGGTCTTAGTCTCCGAGTTTTCTTCGGTGGGAGCAGCTACTGCTGCTGGTTCTGGGTTTTCAAGATCGCTTGCCAAATTTCCCTCACTCCCCGGCACGTCACTGCCGAGAACGGCAGGGGCTCGCCCTCCTGGAACTGCCGGATGGCAGCCGCTGATTGCCGCTGGTCTTTCTGAGTTCTCAGCTTGTCTGTCTTAGTGGCGATCACAATGTACCGCCGGTTATGGAACTCCAGCCACTTTTTGAGTTCCAGGTCCTTCTCCATCCAGCCCCGACGCGCGTCGAGAATCAGGAAGCAAAGCTCCAACGACCTTCGATTTAAAAGGTATTGTTCGATAAGCTGCTTCCACTGGAATGCAACATCCTTCGGGACACGGGCGTATCCGTATCCAGGCAGGTCGACGAAGTGGAATTGTCCGTCGACCCGGTAAAAATTTATCAACTGCGTGCAGCCGGGCCGAGCGCTCGTGAATGCCAGCCCATTCTGATGGACCAGACAATTGAGCAAACTCGACTTGCCAACGTTGCTCCTGCCCAGGAATGCGACTTCCGGCAGTGTTTCAGCCGGAAACTGATCCGGTCCTGCTGCACTTACTACAAATTCGGCATCCATCAGGCCCCTGAATCTGGCGGAGCTGCTGGTCCGCTCGGTGGCGGACCCGCCCCGGCCATGCCTAATGTGAAATTCGTTCTTCGCTCGGTCCGCGCACTAGTTCCACCGGCGGTGTCGTGCTGGCCAGCGGCAGCGCGATAATTTCTCGTTCCAGAGCCACCTTCAACACTTCGTCCATGGAGGTCACGAAGTGGAGTTTCATATCCTTTCGAACGTTCTCCGGAATATCGGGGAGGTCCTTCTCATTATCCTTCGGGAGGATTAGTTCGTGTATACCCTGGCGGTGAGCCGCTAGTACTTTTTCCTTCAGCCCGCCGATGGGCAAAACCCGCCCGCGCACCGTGATCTCGCCTGTCATCGCAAGATTACAGCGAACCGGAATGTTGGTCAGCGCACTGCAGATACTGGTAGCAATCGTAATACCAGCCGAGGGACCGTCCTTCGGAATCGCTCCCTCCGGCACATGCACGTGGATATCCAAGTTCCGATAGAAGTCCCGCTGCAATCCCAGTAGTTGCGCGCGCGACCTTACGTAGCTCATCGCCGCATGCGCCGATTCCTGCATCACATCACCTAGTTTGCCGGTGGTTTGCAGTTTGCCCTTGCCTTCCATCACCGCGGCTTCGGTAGTCAGGATCGATCCGCCCACTTCGGTCCAGGCCAGGCCAACCGTGGCCCCCACCTCGTTTTCCTTATCGCATTGCAGGTCTCGGAATTTCTGCGGACCCAGGAAATCGCTGGCGGTCTCGGGATTGAGGACCGCTCTGGCGGCCTTCTTCGAAGGTTTCGGCTCACTCTGCGCATTCACCACTTTGCGGGCGACTTTGCGGCAGACGTTTCCGATCTCTCGCTCCAGGTTGCGTACGCCGGCTTCGCGCGTGTAGGACTGGATCAAAGTCTGCAAGCCGTCATCGGAGAATTCCAGGTCGTCTTTGCCGACGCCGGTCTGCTTCATCTGCTTGGGGACCAGGAATCGTTTCCCGATCTCCAGCTTTTCGTGCTCGGTATAGCCAGAGAGGCGGATCACTTCCATGCGATCCTGCAGTGCCGGCGGCACGGTATGCAGCACATTGGCGGTCGCGATGAAAAAGACCTGGCTCAAATCGTATTCGACGTCAAGATAGTGATCCATGAACATGTAGTTCTGTTCCGGATCCAGCACTTCCAGCAGCGCCGCCGACGGATCGCCCCGGAAGTCCATCGACATCTTGTCCACTTCGTCCAGCATGAACACCGGATTCCGCGTCCCGGCCTTCTTCATCATCTGTAGAATCTGGCCTGGGAGAGCCCCGATGTAAGTCCGTCGATGGCCGCGGATCTCCGCCTCGTCACGCACGCCGCCTAAAGATAACCGGACAAATTTTCGCCCTGTGGCCTTTGCAATGGACATCCCCAGCGAAGTCTTGCCCACTCCAGGAGGTCCGACAAAGCACAGGATCGATCCCTTGGGGTTTTGGACTAGCCGCCGGACGGCCAGGAACTCCAGAATCCGCTCCTTGATTTTCTCAAGGCCGTAGTGATCGGATTCGAGCACTTGCTGCGCGAACTTCAGATTACGGATTTCCTTGCTCTTCTTCTTCCATGGCACGGCCAGCAGCCAATCCAGATAATTGCGCGAAACCGTGGATTCAGCCGACATGGGCGGCATGTTTTCCAGGCGCCGCAGCTCGGCGATGGCCTTCTCGTGGGCGTCCTTGGTCATGCCCGCGGTGTCGATCTTCTTCTTCAGCTCGTCGAACTCGCTTTTTTCGCCGCGCCCCAGCTCTTTCTGGATGGCTTTGATCTTTTCGTTGAGGTAGTACTCTTTTTGCGCCTTCTCCATCTGGCGCTTCACGCGGCCTTGGATGGTGCGATCGACATTCAGCTTCTCGATTTCGATGTCGAGCATCTCCGCTACACGGGTCAGCCGGTCTACCGGATCGAAAATTTCGAGCAACTCCTGCTTCTCTTCGATCGTCAACTGCAGGTTGGCGCCCACCGTGTCGGCCAGTTTGCCGGGCTCGTCCACGCGGATAGCCGCGATCATCGTTTCGTAGTTCAGATTCTGGCTGAGCTTGACGTATTGCTCGAACAGGCCGGTGACGCGCGTCACCAGCGACTCCAGTTGCGGGCCCGCCTCCACCTTGAAGTTGAACGTCTTCACCACCGCGCGGAAATAGCCTTCGTCTTCGCTGACGGAAATGATTTTGCCGCGTTCCACGCCTTCCACAAGAACTTTGATGTTTCCGTCGGGCAGTTTCAGGCTTTGGACGATATTGGCAACGGTTCCAACACTATAGATCTCATCGGGACGGGGCTCGTCCACCGACGCATCGTGTTGAGTGGTGAGGAAAATCTTTTTGTCCGCAGTCAGCGCTTCTTCCAAAGCTCTGACGCTCGAGTCCCTTCCGACCACGAACGGGGTCATCATATACGGGAAAATGACGACGTCCCGTATGGGCATCATGGGCAAGCGCTTCGTATCGGATTTTTCTTTGGAGGTAAGCATTCGGTTCACGAATCCGGAATTCAGCAGTCGGGATCTGGAAGGCGGCCAAACTTCTGCCTTCTTGATTCTGGCCCCTGGATTCTCTTTCTAGCCAGCCTTTTCGAGCAAGGCCATATTGATCTTCTGCGTCATGACCATTTCCTTGGTCACCAGGAACTCCCGGACCTTCTTGTAGGACGGCAGATAATACATCAGGTCCAGCATCAGGTCTTCGAGAATCATGCGCAGGCCCCTCGCACCCACCTTCCGCTCCATGGCGAGCGCCGCAATGGCTTCGAGGGCATCGTCATTAAACTTCAGTCTAACATTTTCAAATTCGAATAGTTTTTGGTACTGCCGGATGATGGCGTTCTTGGGTTTGCTCAGGATCTGCACCAGGGCTTCCTTGCTCAAGTCCTCAAGCACAGCCACCACGGGCATACGGCCTATGAATTCAGGTATGAAACCGAATTTGATGAGATCGACCGGCTGCACGTTCTCCAGCATGTCCACGTCCCGGCGGTTGGCATTGGCGCGGTGCACGCCTTCCGGCCGATGTTCTTCCGGGGGGATGAAGCCCATGGACTTGGTGCCGACTCGTTTGGAAATCACCTTCTCCAGACCAACAAATGCTCCGCCGCAGATGAACAGGATGTTGGTGGTGTCTACCGGAGTGAACTCTTGGTGCGGATGCTTGCGCCCGCCCTGCGGAGGGACATTCGCGATGGTACCTTCCAGAATCTTCAGCAGCGCCTGTTGCACACCCTCGCCCGAGACATCCCGCGTGATCGACGGATTCTCATCCTTGCGGCCGATCTTGTCGATCTCGTCGATGTAGATGATGCCCTGCTGGCAGCGTTGCACGTCCCAATCGGAGTTTTGCAGGAGCCGGAGAATGATATTTTCCACGTCTTCACCCACATACCCGGCTTCTGTCAGCGTCGTCGCGTCGACGATAGCGAACGGAACATCAAGGATGCGAGCCAGTGTCTGCGCCAGCAAAGTCTTTCCCGTCCCAGTCGGCCCAATCAATAGAATGTTGGACTTCGACAGTTCCACCTCGGCGCCACGCTGCTTATTCATCTGAATGCGCTTATAGTGGTTATAAACCGCGACGGCCAGCTTCTTCTTTGTGGGATCCTGACCGATGACGTACTGGTCCAGATACTCCTTCAATTCCAATGGCTTAGGGAGCTTGTGCGGCGCCCCATAAGGTTGATCATGACGATCGTCTTCCAGGATCGAGTTGCATACGGCGATGCACTCATCGCAAATGTAAGCCCGAGGGTAATCGTTGGGGGAGGAGATTAACTTACCGACTACGTCCTGACTTTTATGACAAAAAGAACAACGCAACGCGTCGTCGGAACCAGCACGTTTCACGCGGATCTCCGTAAACTAAAGGATCTACACTCCATCCTGAAATCGGATGCTTCCTGAAACTTCATTATAACAGAAGGCGTCTAAGTCCGCCCTGGAAACTTCACTTTTCACCCCAACTCTGGTACTGGTAAAATTCCCAGTTCATGTCCTGACCCTAGTATATCACTGAAATCGCAAGCGCTTAAGCCGACCCATCCAACGAACACCGCGCCTCACCGGGTCGGCCCCCCTAACACCCCCTTTTGAAGAAGATGATGCAATTTCCTACCCGCAACTGCTGCTTTCGCCAAAGGAACTAAGGCCCCAAAGAGGGGAACTTCTGTTCGCCGTCGAAACTGCCGAGACATTGGAGCAGTTGGGCCGGTTTCCGGGCTGGAACGCTCCATCTGCCAAAAGCGATCTGAAAGGGTTAAGGAGTCTGACAGTCGCCGGAAAACTGCTGTGGCTAGAACGCGAGGGCACGCGTGAGGACATCTCGATCAAGCGGTATGTCCCGGCCTAGGCAACGCTAGGCCGCCATCACCAGCGACTCTTCGCCCGGTTTCGTGGAAGCGCCGGCGTAGTACAATGCACACCACATGTCTTCGAAAGAAGTGAACTTCTCCGCAAAACACCTGGTGGTTTGGCTGGCCCTCGCCGGCGGCGCTTTGGCCCAGAATCCGGACCAAGGGGTCCCTGAAAACTCCGTGACCCAAGTATCCGAGCATGTCTACGCGATCGTCGGCTGGCCGAACGTCGGCATCGTGGTCGGAAACCGTGCCACACTGGTCATCGACACCGGCATGGGCGCCCGTAACGGAGCCATTGTGGCGCGCCAAGCCGAGAAGCTCGCCAAAGCCCCCAATCTGTATCTCACCACCACGCATTTTCATCCTGAGCACGCCATGGGCGTCCAGTCGTTTCCAGTCCGAACCATATTGATCCGGCCCACCGTTCAGCAGGAGGAGATGGAGAAGCATGGCGCCGAATTCATCGAGCTTTTTCGAAACCGGTCGCCGCAGTTCAAAGAGCTGCTGCAAGATGTGAAACTCCGGCCCCCGGACATCCTTTTCGATCATGAGCTGAAACTCGATCTGGGCGGCGTAACCGCCCGCCTGATGTGGTTCGGGCCGGGTCACACCAAGGGGGACGAACTGATTTTCGTCGAGCCTGACAGCGTGCTGCTGCCCGGCGATATCGTCGAGAACAAGCTGGCGCCGATGATGCCGAATGCCGACGCGAGCGTGAAAGGGTGGCTGGCTCTTCTGGACAAGATCGAGCCGCTCAAGCCACGCTTCATCGTTCCCGATCACGGACCGCTCGGCGACGGCTCGCTCATCGCCCAGGAACGCGCCTTTCTACTCGACGTGCAGAGCCGCGCTCTGGAGTTAAAGCGGCAAGGTGTGGCCGTGGAAGATGCCGGAAAGCAGATGGTCACCGAATTCAAGGCGAAATATCCGGACTGGGAACCGATCAACGCCGTCTCCAACGCCGTCCGCCGAGTCTACGCCGAGGCTCAGTAGTTCGCGGGGTTACCCCGCGATCGATTTCCAGTTCTTCGCCAGATGCTCGGCCGTCCTCCACGCCAGAGCCTGGATCGTCAGCGTCGGATTGCGCGCCCCGCTGGTACCGAACACCGATCCGCCGAGCAGCCCCAGATTCGGAGCTTCATGCGAAAATCCCCAGCGATCGACCACATTCGTCTCGGTGGCATCGCCCATCCGTGTGCCACCGTACGCATGCGTCGATAGCGCCGGACCTCGCGGCTCCCCCTTCACTACCTCAATCGCACCTGCCGCGCGAAACCACTCCTCCATCTTGTCTTGCGCGAACGCCGCAGCCCGCGCCTCGTTCTCTTTGGGACCGCTAGTCACGCGGCACACCGGATCGCCCAGCGGATCCCGCACCTCCGGATCGAGATCCAGATACGTGTTCTCGTACGGAAAGCTGTTGGTCTGAAGATACGCCGTGCTCCAGCGTCCGGCATTCTCCCGCACGAACGCCTTCCATTTCGACCCCCATGCCGGCGCGCGGCCGAACGTGCTCATTGCCGCCGCCGCAATAGGATGCCGCTCCATGTAAGCGCACAGGCTGGCGCCGCCGATAAATCCGAGACTCGCGTGGTCGAATGTATCGTCCGCCCACTCGTCGATCACCACGCCTTGCGACAACATCGCGCCGTACCAGAGGTTGAGATCCATCGGGAACAGCGCCGAGACGCCCACCCCCGCCTGCGCGTCCCAATGCCCGAAATAATGCTTGCCAACTTGTCCGTGATTGTTCGACAGGCCATTCGGATAAGCTTTCGATTTCGAAAGCAGCAACAGCCGCGTATTCTCGTAAACGTAGGACCCCAGCAGCACCACCTTCGCCGGCTGGAAGTATTCTTTTCCCTCGCGCAGATACAGAACGCCGGTCACCTTACCGTCGTCGCCGGCCACGATCCGGGTCACGTGCGCCTTGACGAAGATCGTGAGATTTTTCGTCTTCACCGCTTCCGGGATCGTCGTGACTGCGGTCGAGTTCTTGGCGCTGATGTGGCATCCGCCGCGGTCGCAATAGCCGTGATACGCGCAAGCCGGTCGCCCGCGATAGGGCTGCGAGTTGATCGCCGACGGCGCGTGAAACGGCTTCCAGCCGAGTTTCCGCGCGGCTGACGTCATGTGATCCAGATAATCGCAAGTGCGCAGCGGCGGCATCGGATATTCGCGCTGCCGAGGACCTTCGTAAACATTGCCCGCCGGATCGAGCTTGCCTTGGATATTGCCGGCCTTGCCCGACACTCCGATCTCGTGCTCGACGGTGTCGTAGTACGGCTCCAGTTCATCGTAGGTAACAGGCCAATCTTCCAGCGTCGAGCCGTTCGGAATGGAACTCGCGCCGTAGCGCTTGGTCACTTCAGAGCGCGTCTTGAAATCCCAAGGCTTGAGCCGCCAGCTCTGCGCGTGATAATGGATGGTCGTCCCGCCAATCGCATTCATCATCGGATGGGTCGTGCCGCGCCGCGTGGGCGACGACCCTGGGCCGTCGCGAAAGGTCGGAATTTCGTTTCTGGCCTTGGGGACGCTGGTCACCAACTGCCGCACGTTGTTGTGAATCTCGTCGGGCTTGAAGTCCTTCGCCGGATCCATCCACGTGCCAGCTTCGATTCCGGCGACTTTCAAACCCGCGCGCGCCAGAGGCAGCACCGCAACTCCGCCTGCCGCGCCCAACCCGATCACGGCTACATCGACCGGTTTGAGATTAATGGCCATGGCCGTTTCCATAAGCCGACGAACGAAGCGGCTTGATGGCGACGCCCATTTTCTGATCCTCCGGCGAAACCGCCAGCCGCGGCCCTGGATAACGAATCAGATCCCAGCCTGCGAAGTTCCGGTTGCCGCCATAAGAAGGATCGCTGAACATTCCTTCCAGAGCCAGCCTGCGCACGCGTCCGAAAAATGCACGGGCGTCCGGGAATCCGTCGGCCGTGCCGTTGTCCATGGCCGTCAGCACTGCATCCTGTTTCTCGGGCGAGAGGTCGGCGAAGGCGCGATCCCCAGTTCGGCGCGCGAATGCATCGGTCGCCTCTATTCCAGCAATGAACGCGGCCTTCTCCGGCGCCAGATAATCGCCCAGCGAACGATTGATATAGACCGACACTCCGCACTCGGTCGCGCCTGGCCCGAGTTCGTCCTTCGGAATCAAGCGATCGACGAAGGCATCGAGGGTCCGAAGCTGCACCGCCGAGAGCGCCGATTCGGATGCAGCAGTTTGTGCCGCCGAAGTGATCGCCGCTACCGGCACCAGCGCGGCGCTCGCGATCACGCTGCGCCGGGAAATGTTTCCAGTTTGTTTGTCTTCGTCAGCCATCGTCGACAACCTCTTTACTTGCCTGTGTAGCTCACGCGCCAGATCGCCTTGTAGCCATCGTCGGTGAAGTAGAGCGAGCCGTCCTTCGCTACAGCGACGCCCACCGGCCTGCCCCAGGCGTTTCCTTCCGGAGTGACGAATCCAGTGACAAAATCCTCGTAGACGCCACTGGCGTGCCCGTTCTCCAGCGGCACACGAACGACTTCGTAACCCCCGCGCGTCGCGCGATTCCACGATCCGTGCTCGGCGGCGAACAGATCCCCGCTGTATTCCTTCGGAAATTGATTGCCCTCGTAAAACGTGAGCCCGAGCGATGCGTTGTGCGCCTGCACGAGAATATCGGGCACGATCACCTTGTCCTTTAGCTCCGGATGCTTGCCTCCCAGCCGCGGATCCGGATGGCCGCCTAGGTAATAAAAAGGCCAGCCATAGAATCCGCCCTGCTGCACGTGCGTGATATAGTCGGACGGCAGATTGTCTCCCAGTTCGTCCCGCTCATTTACCGAACACCATAACTCGCCCGTCCGCGGATTGACACCGAGCCCCACCGGATTCCGAATGCCGGACGCGTAGACACCCACAAACTTTCCTTCCGGCGTGTACTCCAGAATGTCGGCGCGATGAAATTCCGACTGGTGCGTGTCCGGATCATCGATATTCGATCCCGATCCCACGGCTACGAAAAGCCGATTGCCGTCGTTCGAAAAAACCAGATCGCGCGTCCAGTGATATCCGCCTGAAGGAATATCCGTAACCAATTTTTCCGCTGGCCCGCTCGCCTTCAAATCGCCGTTCTTATAAGGTAGCCGCACGACCGAGTCCGTGTTGCCGACATAAACCCATTGCGGATTCGCCCCCGGCGGATAGAAGTTGACCCCGAATGGCCGCTTCAAGCCGGTCGCGAACGTGGACACTTGCTCGGGCTTGCCATCTGCGCCGCGGCCGCGAAAAATCTTGACTTCGCCCGCGTGACTGTCGGCAACGAAGAGATCCCCGTTCGGCGCTGTACGAATCTGGCGGGGCTCGCCGAGGCCCGACGCATAGAGCTCCACCTTGAATCCAGCCGGAGCCTGCGGCCACATGTTATCCGGTTTCGCAACTAAGCGCGGAGGATTCGCCGTCGACTTGGTCGCGAACGGCTGTGGAAGATCGTCGACCGTGATCTTGTGAAACTCACCGGGCTTGATGGAACGGTAATCCGCAAAAGCCGCCTGACCAGTCAGTACGCTCTTGCTGTCCACCTTGGCCAAGTCCGCGCCGGCGATCCATCCGGCGGCCGCAGTTAATAGCCCGAGAATGATCATCCAGTGAAGGGTTTTCATAGTTTGACGCCTATTATATCGTGCACCCCTTCAGTCCACTAAAAACGGAGTCTCGTTTTCGCCCCGCAGCCGATGTCAAACCGGTACGCACATGTCCGGCGTCGAGCGACTCATCCCGCACCCCGAAACAGCCGCCGCCAGTAAGCGGTCGCTTGATCAACCGCTGCCTCGGCGTGCGCGTGAAACTCCGCGGATAACCTGCGATCTGGCCCACAGGTGTCCTGTCGACGTAAGGCCGATACTCGAACGAGCTCACCGCCCCAGTTCCTTGGCAGTTTTGCCTGCGATGCCCCATTGCGACTTCGGGACATCTTGAATCATGATGCGAACGTGATCCGGCGGACCACACCCAGCGTCGACGCAAGCATCCGTCACTTTTTCGATCAGCGTCTTCTTAACCTCGTCCGAACGTCCTTCCAGCATGTAGATTTGAATAAAAGGCATTTCATCCTTCTCTTGTGATATCTTACCCGCATGAAGCTCGCGCTTGCCCCCCTCCTCGCCGTTCTCGTCACCGTCGGGGGATTGCAAGCTGCCGACGCCATACGCATCCCCGGACTCGATCAACAGGTCGAAATCCTGCGCGACCGGTGGGGCGTGCCCCACATCTACGCCTCCACCACGCACGATCTCTTTTTCGCGCAAGGCTACATCGCCGCTAAAGATCGCCTCTTTCAGATCGATCTCTGGCGTCGAGCCGGCACCGGAAGACTCGCCGAAATCCTCGGACCTTCGGCCATCGAGCGCGACAAACTCGCCCGCGCCGTCAACTATCGTGGCGATTGGAATGCCGAGTGGTCCGCCTACGGCCCCGACACCAAAGCCATCGTCACCGCCTTCACTAGCGGCATCAATGCCTACATCCGAGGCCTCGGCAATAAGCTTCCCGCCGAGTTTGAAATGGCCGGCTACAGCCCCTCGCTCTGGACCCCCGAGGATTGCCTGAGCCGCGTCGCCGGTCTCACCATGACTGGTAATCTTATGCGCGAGGTTTCGCACGCCGAAGAAATCCAACGCCTCGGCCTGGAGCGCGCCCGCAAATTCATTCGTCTCGAACCTGCTATCCCGCTCGAGATTCCCAAAGGCCTCGACCTCGCCACGATCAATCGCAATATTGTCGCCGCCTACCGCGAGACAGTCGGCCCCGTTAGCCTCACCACCGAGCAGGGCAGCAACAACTGGGTCGTCGATGGCACCATGACCGCAACCGGCCGCCCGATTCTCGCCAACGATCCGCACCGCCCCGTACAGCTTCCCTCTTTGCGTAAGACCGTGCACTTGGTTGGACCCGGCTGGGACGCGATCGGCTCCGGCGAACCCGCGCTGCCCGGCATCGCCATCGGCCACAACGAAAATATCGCGTTCGGATTGACCATCGTCGGCATCGATCAGCAGGACCTCTATGTCGAGACCGTCAATCCCGCGAATCCCGCCGAGTATCGCTATCGCGGAGCTTGGAAGAAGTTCGACACCGAGCAACAGAAGCTCACCGTCAAAGGTCAGGGCGATCAAAACATCACGCTGCGCTATACCCTCCACGGGCCCGTCATCTACGAAGATCCCGCACGTCAACGTGCCTATGTTCTGCGCTGGGTGGGCAGCGAACCGGGAACCGCCGGATATCTCGCCGGGCTCTCGCTCGGTCGCTCTAACGACTGGAAGGAATTTCGTGCCGCCATGTCGCGCTATCAGGTGCCCTCGGAGAATCTCGTTTATGCGGACATCAAAGGCAACATCGGATGGCAGGTCGGAGGCCTGACACCGATCCGCGAGGGCTGGTCCGGGCTTCTGCCCGTTCCCGGCGAGAACGGCCGCTACGAATGGAAGGGATTTCAGAAGTCGGACGAGTTGCCGTTCGAATTCAATCCCGCGCGGCATTACATCGCCACCGCGAACAATAATATTCTTCCACCCGGCTATTCCATCCCGCTCGGCTACGACGGCTGGGCGCTGCCCTTCCGCGTCATGCGTATTCGTGAAATGCTATCGAGTGGCAAGAAGTTCGACATCGCGGACTTCGAGCGCATGCAACAGGACGTGACCTCGCTGCCCGCGAGGCGTTTCCAGCAAATCTTGAAGAATTGGAATCCCGATCACGGCACTCGCGCCGCCAAAGTCGTAGATGAAATTCTGAACTGGAATTGCGTGCTGAGCATGGATTCGCGGCCGGCTCTTATCTACGAAGTCTGGCTCTCGAAGCTTCCGGTCGCCGAACTCGAAACCGAGCCTGATGGCCAGGCGCTGCAGAAATCGCTGGATGCCGCGCTTATTCAGATTGAGCATCAGTTCGGCAACGACCCGGCCGGCTGGCAATGGGGCAAGCTGCATCAATTGACGCTCGTGCATCCGTTGGGCAAACGCGAACTCCGTCTCGGCCCGATTCCGCGGCCCGGCGATGCCAACACCGTGAATGCAACCAGTGGCGCCAATCTTCAGCAGACCAACGGCGCGTCCTGGCGCGAGATCCTCGACGTCGGCGATTGGGACCGTTCCGTCATGACCAACGTTCCCGGCGAATCAGGCGATCCTTCGAGCAAACACTACCGCGATCTGCTCCAGGATTGGGCCGCCGGCCGCTATCACCCGATGCCGTTTTCGCGCCAGGCGGTTGAGGCCGCCACCGAAGAGCGCATTTTGCTGAGGCCTTAACTCTTTCCCCACACCTCATTCGCAATCTCGACAATCAACGACAACTTCGCCCACTGCTCCCCTTCCGCCAGCACATTCCCCTCTTCCGTGCTCGCGAATCCGCACTGCGGGCTGAGACACAACTGCTCCAGGTCCACGTATTTCGACGCATCGTCCAGCCGCCGCTTCAGATGATCTCTAGTCTCGAGCGTCCCCGTCTTCGACGTTACCAAGCCAAGCACCACGGTCTTGTTCGGGGGCACGAATCGCAGCGGCTCGAACCCACCCGCGCGCTCGGTATCGTATTCCATGAAGTAGCCGTTCGCATTGATCTTGTTGAATAGGATCTCGGCCACCGGTTCGTATCCGCCTTGCGCGATCCACAGCGAACGGAAATTTCCACGGCATAGATGCATGGTGATGATCATGTCCGCCGGCCGATCTGAAATCGCGGTGTTAATCATCTCCGCGTACACCAGCGGCAGTTTGTCCGGATCGTCACCCCGGTCCCGTAACATTTGGCGCTGCTCCGGATCGCAGAGATAGGCCAGGTTCGTCTCGTCGATCTGCAAATACCGGCAACCGGCGTCTGAGAATGCGCGCACGGCCTTGCGATACGCGGCGCCCAAGTCGCGATAAAACTCATCCATGGTCCGATAAATCGACTCCGGCACTGCTTTACGCCCGCCGCGAAAATGCAGCACGCTGGGCGACGGAATGGTCATCTTGGGCGTGTTCTTGGTGTGCTCCTTCAAGAACTTGAAGTGCTCGATCATCGGGTGCCCCGAAAATCCGATTTTGCCCGTTACGTGCAAGGCCTTTGGCTTGGTCTCGCCGCCTTGGAACTTGATGCCGTGATCGGCTACGTAGGACTCCACGCCATCCAGCCCCGCCAGAAAATCGATATGCCAGAATTCGCGCCGGTATTCCCCGTCAGTGACACCCTTCAGACCGATCGCCTCTTCTTTAGCGATGACGTCTTTGATCGCGCGATCTTCGATTGCCTTCAGTTGTTCCGCTCTGATCTCGCCTCGCTCTCGCTTGGCGCGCGCTTCTCGCAACTCTTGTGGACGTAGCAGACTGCCGACGTGATCGGCTCGAAAAGGGGGGGTGTTTCGCAGCATATCCGCACCATTGTGACGCACGCGAGTCACTCTTGCAATACCTTTGCTGTATACTGCTCTCACTGGAGGCCAGTATGACCAACAAATGCATGCTTACCCTTTCGCTTCTGTCAGTGCTCGCCTGGGCCGACGGCGCGCAAGATCCCAAAGCCGTCATCAGCAATGCGTCCAAGGCGCTCGGCTCCGACAATCTCAAGACCATCGAGTATTCGGGCTCCGGCTACGATTTCGCGATTGGCCAAGCTCCGAATCCAAGTTCTCCCTGGCCGAAATTTAACGACAAGACCTACACGCGCGTGATCGACTTCGACGCGCCCGCCTCGCGCATGCAGCGGATACGCACACAGGCCGAGAATCCTCCGCATGGCGGCGGCCTGCAGCCCATCGTCGGCGAACAGAATCAGACCCAGGTCATCGCCCCCGGCTCACCCCAAGCGGCGACTCTGCCCGACGAACTCATGATGACCGTGCCGTATGGTTTCCTGAAAGCCGCCGCTTCCGCTAGGGACACTACCGTCAAACCACAAACCATCGGCGGCAAGAAATACACCGTCCTGTCGTTCACCGCGATGAACAAGGCGCCGGTCAATGGCTACCTCAACGATCAAAACCTCCTCGAACGCGTCGAAACCAAGATCGACAATACGGTCCTGGGCGACATCCCCTACGAGACTACCTACGCCGACTATAAAGACTTCGGAGGCGTCAAATTTCCCGCCCACATCGTGCAAAAGCAGGGCGGCTACCCGGTCTTGGATCTCATCATCACCGACGTCAAGCCCAACGCGCCCGCCAATATTCAGAGCGCCGCCGCGCCGCCTCCCGCCGCGCTTGGCCAGGCAACATCAGAAAAGCTCGGCGATGGAATATATCTCATCCTCGGCGGTTACGCCGCGATCGCGGTCGATTTCAAGGACTACATCGTCGTCATCGAAGGGCCCCAGAACGATCAGCGCGCCGAGGCGATCATCGCCGAAGCCAAGCGGGTCATTCCGAACAAGCCGATTAAATATGTTGTCAACACACACCAGCACTTCGATCATGCGGGCGGGCTTCGCGACTTTGTGGCCGAAGGCGCTACGGTCATTACCCATCAAATAAACAAGCCGTACTTCGAAAAGGTTTGGGCCAATCCTCACACTCTCAATCCCGACCGTCTCGCTCAAAATCCGAGGAAGCCCACCTTCAAGACCATGACCGAAAAGATGGTCCTGACTGATGGCAATCATGTCATCGAGCTTTATCATCTTCAGAATTTCGGACACAACGACGGCATGATCGTCGCTTACCTGCCCAAGGAGAAGGTGCTGCTCGAAGCCGATGGATTTAACCCACCGCCGCAGCCGCTCACCAAAACGCCGGCCACTATCAGTCCTTTCACGGCCAGCCTGGCAGCCAACATCGAACGTCTGAAGCTGGACGTTCAGAGGATCGTTCCGGTCCATTATCCGGCCGATAATCGCAAGGTTTCGATGGCCGAATTGCAGACTGCGGTAGGCAAGGGAACTTAACTGGCTCGGCGAGCGAAATTGCCGACCTCATGTCTTTAGTGTGACAACGGCGTCGTTAGTAGTGGTCATTCTCCGATATGCCGACTACGGGTCAAGTGGATTATCATTGCACTACTTCCACTTGCCCACTCGCTGACCTGAGAGATACTGATAGCCACAGTTCTGTAGTTACTAAGGAGTTCCCCATGTCTAGCCAGACGCTTCGTAGCTATTTTGAAAAGCCTGATCAACAACGCTGCGCGTTGGATGCCTTCTTCGTTGCATGGGGAGGAACTTGGTGCATCCATAAAGAGCTGCTGGATTTCTATGATGCATCGAAGTGTGCGTTCGATCCGTTGTTGAGCAAGGATGAGGCATTCCGACATTTTCAGGAGATTTACGGCGAGCTTAAGAGCCCTAACTGGCAAGTGTTCCGTCCCAACAGCCCTGGGGACTGCTGGCCGCCCAAAAAGATTTTTGGGACGATCAAATGTGAGTTCCCGAAGTTTTCATGGGGCGGCCCTGTCAACCTGCTTAATTTTCCGAAGAGCGGAACCAGGCTCCGTCTCGAACTCGAATCGTGCCTCCGGAAGATGGAAGGGATTAAGCCGAAGAAAGGCTATCCCCATATGACGGTGTCAAAGTTCCTCCATTTTTACAATCCTGGGCTGTTCCCGATCTATGACAACAAGGTGATCCGGGAAAAGGTGTTCAAGCGCTTCCAGAATGACTTCCGGGCCTTCTGCGGGAGTGAGAACATTCCGTACGCTAGGGCGATTAACGACGATACTGCGACCTTCCTGCTCTATTACATGGGCTGGGCAAGTTATCTTTTGTCGGTTGCGCACGGAACCTTTATGCAGGTGTTCAAAGATTGGTTGGGCAGGCAACCCGCAGCCGAGTTGGATAAGCGGAGCTTTGACCCCACATCGCTCTATGCCACCGCTTTCGAGATCACCGCGATCGGCGCAACGGAAGCATGCTGAAATCGGCTCGAAGCCGTGGGCGTTCCCGCCAGTAGGTTGCGCAACGGTCCTGTAATCAAGCCGTTGCAGCCGGGCATATCCACACCGGGTTTCGCGCCCTGTTGCAAGAAAGGACACTGTGTTCGCGGGATGAATGGACGACTGACTAGCTGGACGCGCGCAACCCTTCCGCCTGTGTGTCGTCTTTAACCTCTGCGCGTATCATGAGCCTATGAAGCAAATAAAGCTTGCGGGTGAGGTGATGTTTGAGATTGACTCCCTCTACGTCAGCACAGAAATGATTCTTTCGCGTCGTTTCCGTGAGTTCCCACTAGACGGGCTACTCTTGGAAGCATGCCTTCTTCATTTTCGGGTGGTTTGGGACTTCTTCTATAGACCAAAGAAAAAACCTTCTGACGTTGTGGTCCGGGACTATGTTCCGGGATGGACGGACATCGATCCGCCGCCCCGTCTGAAAGACATCCGCGAGAAGGGTAAGTGGCTGGATGTAATGATTGCGCATCTGACGACGCATCGGGTAGACCCCAATTACAAAGCGGGCGAAATAACCGAAGGAGATATCAAGTTGATGCGGGCGCACTAAAAAACTTGTTCGATGTATTCGTGAGCGCCCCCCTCGCAATAGACCAACGTGAGGCATTAGTGAATCCTCTTGCGCACAAGTTTGCGCGGTACGAGACGTTGAATGCTCGGAAAGTGGTCAAATCGTCTCCGGAGAACGCGACCAGCGAGTAAATCTCTGCCAAGGCGCTCGCCACTTGGCTGAATCACGCTCTTGGCGTAAACTGACCGTGTAGCCTGTCCTCAGTGTTACAGCCCTGTACCGGTAATAGCCTTTCCATCTGCAAAGCCGTCTAAAATAGACTTGTGGATACTCCATTGCAACGCCAATTCGACGTCGTCATTGAACGCGACGAGGAAGGCTACTACGTTGCCTCGGTTCCGCAACTCCCCGGATGCCACACCCAAGCGCGGTCCCTCGACGACGTTAGGGAGCGCATTCGAGAAGCAATCGAATTGTGCCTCGAAGTCGAAGGTACGCCTCAGAGTAGCCTTGAGTTCATAGGCATCCAGAGAATTACTGTTGCCGCATGAGCCGCAGTCCGCGCGTCACCGGCGCAGAACTGATTCAGGCCTTGGCCAAGGCTGGGTTCAGCATTGTCCGTATCAGAGGCAGTCATCACTTTCTCCGCCATCAAGATAGGCGCAGCACCGTCGTGCCCGCGCACTCCGGCGAAACGATCGGACCGGGTTTACTGCAAAGAATCCTCCGCGACTGTCAACTGAGCGTCGACGAATTGCGTAAACTCCTCTAAGGAACCACGCACCTACTTGGAGCGCATCGTTCCGGTCCATTGCCCGGCCGACGATCGCAAGGTTTCGATGGCCGAATTGCAGACCGCCGTCGGAAAAGGAACCTAGTTCGCCAGGGGACGGGCCACCTATCTGCCAAGCACTACATCAATCCCGGCCAGAACTGCTTCCTGCTTTGCACGAGGAAGCTTGCCCACTCGTTCCGTAAGAAGGTCGCGATCGAGAGTCACAATCTGAGAGACGTTCGCCACCGAATCTTTCGGCAAGCCGGTCAAGCGAGCCGAGAGCGAGACATTCCCCGGCGCGCTTGCCCATCGAAGGTTGCTTGTCAGAGGCACGCACACCACAGTCCGGATCCGGTCGGTAAATCCGCCCACCAAACGTCGCTTTGCGAAATTACCATTTGTTTCGCTCGAGAACCCGACCGGCGCCCGATGAAACGAATTCGTCAGTTGCATGGCCCACTTCGGCGCAAGTTCGATCTATAGCCTCCGTGACCTCTTCCGGATCGTGCCGTGCAATGTACTCCCTAACCGCATCGCTGAAACAACTGGCCCCGCGACTTCTTAGTGCGCTGTGCGAGTCGCTCAGCGCCCTCAAATACATCGTCGGCAATCGAAACCGCGGTCTTCATCGCTTTAGTATAGCCACGCCATTGTCGGTGTCCCAGGCCGACACGGCCCGTCACGCCATTTGATCACCCGAATCTTCCTCCCTTTCTTCAACTTCCAAAATCCTCTCGGGGGAATCCCCCGCCTCGCCGCTTATCCTTATAACCGAAAGGAAACACCATGCCCCTATCCGCCGCCCGCCAATCCGCGAACGCCGCCAATGCCCAGTTCAGCACCGGCCCGCGAACGACCGATGGCAAAGCGCGCTCCTCCCAAAACGCCCGCAAGCACGGTCTCACCGCCCAGGATCTCGTCATCGGTTCTGAAGATCGCGAAGAATTCGAAGCGCTCCTCGCCGAATTCCAAAATGACATCGCCCCGCAAGGCGCGCTCCAGCAGACTTTGTTCGACGAGCTTGTCGGAGCCGCCTGGAACCTGCGACGCATCCGTCGCATGGAAACCGAACTCTGCCTAGGCGCAGCAACTTATAAAGACCTGCTCAACGACGACGATCTCCAAGCCAAGCTCGACCGTCTCGCCCGTCACAAGTCCCGCATCGAGCGCACCTTTCACCGCAGCCTCAAAGAGTTGAAGGCTCTCCAAACCAACGCCGCCCTCCAGCCAATGATCCCGCAGCACATCCGCGAATCCGCCCCGCCGCTCGCCTGTACAATCAAAATTGCAAAACGAACCCAAACATCCGGTGCCGCATCCGCCCTGGAGATCCCGGCCGAGGCCATAGTGCTGGAATGGACCGCCCCAGACGTGGCCGCTACCGCAGCCGGCTGACACGGCACAGAAACAGTCTCACGACCGCGGCGGACCTGTGGCGAAACGTGCTCTACTTTTCCTATGCGCCCGGCGGCACGTCTCGAAATTCACCACTTCATCGACCAACTGCCGCTCAGCCGCTACCAGCTTCTCATCGCGATCCTCTGCGCCATGGTGCTTTTCATGGACGGCTTCGACGCCCAAGCCATGGGCTTCGTCGCACCCGCGCTGATCGATCAGTTGCACATCGCGCGCGCCTCGCTTGGCCCGGTATTTTCCAGCGGACTGGTCGGCATCATGATCGGCGCACTGGTCTTCGGCCCCCTGGCCGACCGCTTCGGACGAAAGCCGGTGCTCGTGTTCTGCACAGTTCTGTTCGGTGCCTGCTCGCTACTTACTGCCACCGCCGTCTCGCTTCCATCGCTGCTCGTTTATCGCTTGATTACCGGCTTCGGATTGGGCGGAGCGATGCCCAACGCCGTTGCCCTGACGTCGGAATTCATGCCGAGGCGGCTCCGCGCCACCGCGGTCACTCTCATGTTCGTCGGCTTCTCCATCGGCGCCGCAGTGGGTGGTTTTGTCGCGGCCGCATTGATAGCGCGCTTCGGCTGGCAATCGGTATTCGTTGCCGGAGGGATTGTACCCTGTGCCATCGCCGTGCTCCTGATAGTCCTGCTCCCCGAATCCATCCGGTTCCTCCTGATGAAGGGCGGTGAGGACCAGAAAATAGGTAAGAGTCTCGCGAGAATCGCACCCGGCATCTCGCCTGACCTCGCGCGATCGCTCGTCATCGAAGAACGACCCGCTCGCGAATTCGTCGTCAAGCAGCTCTTCAACGCCGGCCGTACGCCGATGACACTCCTAATCTGGGTCATCTTTTTCATGAGCCTGCTCGATCTTTATTTCCTCAACGCCTGGCTGCCCACCGTAATCCACGATGCCGGAATCGTCATCGAGAAAGCTATCATCCTCACCGCCCTCTTCCAGGTTGGCGGCGCAGTCGGATCGCTCATCATGGGCCGCCTTCTCGACCGCTTTCTATCCTTTCGTGTCCTGGCCGGCGCTTATCTGTCCGCTGGCGTCTTCGTATTCTTCATCGGTGCAGGCGGAAAATCCGTCGCGTTGTTAGCTCTCACGATTTTCGCGGCTGGATGCGGCGTCATCGGTGGACAAAGCAGTGCCAACGCGCTGACTGCCGAATTCTATCCAACGCCCATGCGCTCCACCGGCGTAGGCTGGGCGCTCGGTATCGGACGCGTCGGCTCCATCATCGGTCCTCTACTCGGTGGAGTCCTGCTCTCGTTTGAGCACGAGACCCGGCGCGTCTTCTGGGCCGCTGCGATCCCCGTCTTGATCGCTTCCGTCGCCGGATTTCTGGCCAGTCGAACGCAATCCATGCCAGCGCGGGAATCTCGATGAAGACGATATAATGGCCCCGTCACATGAAGATCGATCTCTTCAATCATTTTTTCCCCAAGCGCTTCACCGACCAATACGTCAAGACCGGAGTTGTCGGCCAGGATATCGGCAAACGCGTATCCAACATACCCACGCTCACCGATCTCGACGCGCGCTTCCGTGTAATGGATGAATTCGGCGATTACCGCCAGGTCCTTTCCATGCCCGCGCCTCCGCTCGAGGTCATCGCCGCGCCTGATAAATCGCCAGAGCTTGCTCGCGTCGCCAACGACGGCCTCGCCGAATTAGTAGCGAAATATCCGGACCGTTTCATCGCCTTCGCCGCCTCTCTGCCCATGAACAATCCCGATGCGGCCGTCAAGGAAATGGAACGCGCCTCCACCCAGCTTGGCTCGCCCGGAGCCATGTTCTTCACCAACGTTGCCGGTAAGCCGCTCGACCTTCCGGAATTTTCGCCCATCTTCGAAGAAGCCGCGCGCCGCAACCTCACCCTCTGGATCCATCCCGCCCGCGGCGCCAATTTCCCCGACTACCTCACCGAAGACAAATCCAAATACGAAATCTGGTGGACCTTTGGCTGGCCGTACGAAACCAGCGCTATGATGTCGCGCATCGTTTTCTCCGGAATGCTCGATCGACTGCCCAATCTCAAAATCGTCACCCACCACATGGGCGGCATGATCCCGTACTTTGAGGGCCGCGTCGGCTACGGCTGGGATCAGCTTGGAACGCGCACTTCCGACATCGATTACAAGTCCCTGCTGCGTACCATGAAGAAACGCCCCATCGACTACTTCCGCATGTTCTATGCCGACACCGCGCTGTTCGGCGGATTGTCGGCCACCAAGTGCGGCCTTGATTTCTTCGGCGTCGATCATTGCGTGTTCGCTTCCGACTTGCCCTTCGAGCCTTCGCCCGGCCTCTACATTCGCGAAACCATCCGCTGCATCGAAGGACTCGATATCTCCGCCGACGATAAAGATAAGATCTACCGGCGAAACGCCCTCCGCCTTTTGAACCTGGAGAGCAAGACCCAAAAGAGCGCGCCATGAAAACCACGTTGCTTTTCCTCCTTTCCATTCCGTCATTCGCTGCTTCATGCGATAGCCTCAGTTCACTGACCCTTCCCGACACCACCATCACGCTGGCCCAGATCAGCACTGTGGCGCAGGTCTCCGCGGTGGCGCAGGTCTCCGACCTGCGATTCAAGAATCTCCCCGCCTTCTGCCGCGTCGCCGCGACATTGAAGCCCACCAGCGATTCCGACATCAAGATCGAAGTCTGGCTGCCGGTTTCCGGATGGAACGGCAAGTTTCAAGCCGTCGGCAATGGAGGCTGGGCCGGAGTGATCAGCTATTCCGCGATGGCGCAGGCGCTCGAGCGTGGCTATGCCACCGCCTCCACCGACACCGGCCACGTCGGCGCAACCGGCAGCTTCGCGCTCGGGCATCCGGAGAAGCTGACCGACTTCGGATATCGCGCGGTTCACGAGATGACCGTCAAGGCCAAGGCCATCGTCGCCGCTTTCTATGGCGACCCGCCCAAGATCTCCTACTGGAACGGCTGCTCCACCGGCGGCCGGCAAGGGCTCAAGGAAGCGCAGAGGTTTCCTGACGACTACGACGCCATCATCGCCGGCGCGTCCGCCAACCCTCGCACCCATCTTGCTTTCGCCACTCTCTGGATCGCACAGGCTGCGCACAAAAACGAAGCCAGCTACATTCCGCCCGCCAAGTACCCCGCGATCCATCAGGCCGTGCTGAATGCTTGCGACGCGTTGGATGGCCTCAAAGATGGGCTGATCACCGATCCGACGCGCTGCCATTTTGATCCGCAGGTGCTCTCTTGCAAAGATGCTGACGGTCCCACCTGCCTGACTGCGCCCCAAATCGAAACCGTAAGGAAAATCCTCTCGCCGGCGAAGAACGCCCAAACTGGTGAGGAGATCTTTCCGACGCTCGAGCCCGGCTCCGAGCTGGGTTGGGCAGCGCTGGCAGGTCCACAACCCTTCCAGGCCACTGTGGATCATTTTAGGTACGTTGTGTTCAAAGATCCGAACTGGGACTGGAAAACTCTGAACTTCACGAGCGACGTCGCGCTCGCCGACAAGATCGATAACGAGACGATCAACGCCACCGATCCTAACCTGGGGCCGTTCCTTGCCCATCACGGAAAACTGCTGCTGTACCACGGCTTCAGCGATCAGAACGTTCCGCCTCGGGCAACCATCAACTACTACAAGCGTGTCATCGACACTCTTAGTGGCGCAGGTCTCCGACCTGCGGATTCCATTCGCCTCTTCATGGTCCCTGGCATGGGCCACTGTGGTGGCGGCGAAGGCCCCAACTCTTTCGACATGATGAGTGCGCTCGAGCAGTGGAACGAACAGGGCAAGGCGCCGGCCCGCATCGTCGCCTCCCATCGTACCGCCGGCAAAGTCGATCGCACTCGGCCGCTGTGTCTTTATCCAGAGGTCGCGAAATACAAAGGTTCCGGCAGCATCGACGATGAGGCGAACTTCACTTGCGAGATGCCGTCGCCGGCCGCCACAAATGACTAACAGGTTTCGCGCCGAACAGGTAGGCAGTTTGCTGCGCCCGCCCGAATTGCTGGAAGCCCGCGCTGCGCATGCCGAAGGCCGGCTCCCGCTCGATCAACTGCGTGGCGTAGAAGATCGAGCCATTCTCGCGGCGCTGGAAAAGCAGCGCGCGATCGGAATCGACATTTGCACCGACGGCGAGATGCGCCGCGGCTCCTGGCTCACCGATATGGCCGATGCCGTGGACGGTTTCGTGTCACAGAAAGTAATGCTGGAGTGGAAAGGGCCTGGTGGCGGAGCGGAAGGCAGCACCGCCCAGGCGGTCGGTGGGAAGCTTCGCAAGCTCCGTAAACTGACTGCTCACGAGCTGCCGTTTCTGAAGAAGAATGCTGCCGGTCCGTTCAAGGTCACCATACCCGCGCCTTCAAACTTCTTAGTGGCAAGTTTCAAGCCTGGCCTGTCCGATTCCTACTATCCGACTCAGGCCGAGCTGCTGCACGATCTGGTGGACATTGTGCGCGATGAGGTCCGGTGGCTGGTTTCCCAAGGTGTGCAATACATCCAGCTCGACGCACCCTATTATTCTCACTTTCTCGATCCACGGCAACGCGAGAAACTTCGTGCCTCGGGCATTGATCCTGATAAGGAGTTCGAGCATGCCGTCGCGGGCGATAACGCCGCGCTGAAAGATGTTCCGCGTAATCACGTCACGCTGGCGTTGCACGTCTGCCGTGGTAACAGCCGCAGCCGCTGGTACACCGAAGGAGATTACGACGCTATTGCCGAGAAACTGTTCGGCATGCTCGACATCGATGTGTTCCTGCTCGAATACGACAGCGATCGGGCCGGCAGTTTTGAAGCGCTGCGCCGGGTGTCGCGGGGGAAAACGATCGTGCTTGGGCTGATCACCACCAAAGAGCCAAAGCTGGAATCGCAGGACGAACTGCTGCGCCGCATCGACGATGCCGCCCGCTACGTGCCACTGGAGAACTTAGCCATTAGCCCGCAATGCGGTTTCGCATCGGTCGCGGCTGGCAATCTGCTGTCGATCGAGGATCAGTGGCGCAAGCTGGAACTGGTAGTCACCACCGCCCGCAAGGTCTGGGCCTAGCCTAAAAACGGACGCGCAAAACGATCGTCCCATTGCGCGGCTGCGCATACGGAGTCGTCGGCGAAACCGCCAGATTGATCCAGCCGAAACCGCCGCTGTTCAGCCCGGTTAGCGGCCCAACTTTGTTGGTAGATTGCGGCGCCGAGAAACCGGTCGCAGTAGGATTGTTCAGAAAGGTGCGGTTGAAGATGTTGGCGAAGTCAACGCGCATCTCGAGACTGAATCTTTCCTTGAGACGCCATACGCGGCCCAAGCCCATGTTCTCGATGGGATGGCGTGCGTAGCGATAGTCGTCGTAGAAAGGCGCCGCTGTGCCGAACTGGCCCTGGGGCGGGTTAACCCAAGCGGCGGGGTTCAGGATAAACGTTTTCGACGGGTCGAAGCAGTGGCAGTTGATGTTCTGCGTATAGAGCGGCACGCCGGGAATCCGGTCCGCCAACGTGGGTTGGAACAGTTCGTTGGCGAGACTCGTCGTAGCCGGGGGACTGGGAATCGGTAAGCCGCTGGCATAATCGAAGAAAGCGTTGATTTCCCAATCGCGAAGCGCATACGAGAGAGCCTTGTTGCCTGGCAATTTCGGCACCGTATACGTACCCGCGAAATTGAACATGAACGGCTGATCGAAGCTCGAAAAGCTCTTCGCCAGCATCGGATTTCCGACCACACCGACGTAGTTTGTGCCGGCCACGGTGGTGCTGGTGTTAGGATCGATCCCTTCTTCCAGCGATTTCTGCCAACTGAAAGAGCTGCTGAAGACGAGACCGTGGCTGAACCGCTTGGTTCCTTTCATCTGCAGCGAATCGTACCAGGTCCTCCCTTGCGGATCGCCGATGGCGGGAATATTGCCGAACTGCGGGAACGGCCGGAGCGATTGGGCCACCGTGTTGCTAGGCGCGAAGCCGGGATACGGCGCCTTGTTGAAGCCGCGGGCGGCCGCGGTGGTCGAGCTCAGAGTGGAGACGAGCAAGGCTTGGTCGTTGGGGTTGGTGATATCGAGCCCAAACGCCGAGAGTCGTTGCGGTGTAATCGCATTGATGTCGGAAAGAGAGGGCGACGTCCACCATGCGCCGCGGTTCCCGACGTAGGCGGCTTCGACTATTAAATCCCGGCTAATCTCGCGCTGAATGCCGACGCTCCATTGCGCCTGTCTGGCGGGCCGCCCGGCGTTGGGATCCAGGAACCCGATGCCTGCGGGGAGAGCTTGACCACCGGCCGGGCTGGTGGGGAAAAGGCCCGGTTTAAATACCGGCCAAGCCGGCTCGTCTTGTGGCGGTATCCCGCCGGAGAGAGTCATGGCAGGTTGGCCTAAGCCCTGCGAGCTAAATGTGGAAGTAGCGGCGACACCAGCCGAGGAGTAGCCAAGCTGCGTCGTGCCGGTTTGGTTGTAGATGACGCCAAACCCGGCTCGGAACACAGTTTTTGGAGTGATCTGATACGCCACCCCTACCCTGGGGCCGAGGGCAAAAGGATAATTCTTGGCGAAGCTGCAGTTGCAAGTGGACTCGAAGATGATCGCGCCCGGATAGCCTCCGACAGTCGGGTTAGGCGTGGTGGGGGAGAAATTGGCGCCGCGCCCGTGCTCCTCCTTGAAGTAGGTTCCGTAATCCCATCGCAATCCGTAATCCACCGTCAAGTTGCGAGTTACCTTCCACGAATCCTGAACGAACACGCCCCATTGCTGTTTCGAATTCCGATATTCAGCCGGCGCCGCGATGGAGAAATTATCGACCAACCCAAGCAGGAAGCTGGCGTAGGGGAAACCCGGGGAGCCGCCGGCGAATGTCCTGCCCACCAGATAGGGCTCGTTGGTCTCGTTGGCGCTGAATCCGTACGATCCGTTGGTGTTGGTGTAGGGAATAGTCGGAACTGCCAAGAAGTAGACTTCAGCGCCCGCCTTGTAAGTGTGACTGCCCTTCACCCACGTGCCCGACATGTTCCCGGTGGGCTTCTCATAGTATTGATGGCTCTGCCCCGCACTAGGTCCCATGTTGTACATGCCGCCCGCGGCTGTGCAGGCGACACCTCCAATCCCGGCCGGCGGGCAGAAACCGGTGAATATGGGGACATTGCGATTGACGGTGGCTCCCACCAGGCCGAACGTCTGGGCCGCGTTGAAGTTCAGAATCGGTGCGTCATCAAAGAAATTGTTCTGCTGATAGCCCGCGCCGAAATGAAGCAGTAAGGTCGGCGAGACGGTGTAGTCGTAATTCAGGCGCTCGACATGGGAGTGGATAAATGTCCCACGGTCAGCTGTGATCTGATTCGGCAGGCCTTCGGATTGACCGTAGATCGGAGAGAAGGGCGAGTCGGTGTGCGTGAAAGACCAATAAAACGACAAGTGTTGCCGTTCTGTGATCTGCTCGTCTATTTTCGTAGCGGGAATGGTCGTGTGACGGATGCTGGGGTAGGTGGGAATCAAGTTGTTTATGAGCGACGATAGACCAGGATTCGGAATGAAGCTCTGGATCTTGAGCGCCACCGGATCCCACCTCGACATCGGAATCATGTTGCCGGGGAAGGGATTCGAGACGCGGCTTCCGCTAGCAGGATCGGTGTATTGGGTGTTCGGATCAAAGATTTCGTTCGCTAGAACGGACCGCCCCAGAACATCCGTTGTCAGTACGGTGTTGTTTGCGGCCGCAATGGCGCCGCTGAAATCGCCGTTGCGATAGGCCGCGCTCGGAACTGTGATGGCGGTGTTGTTGATGTCCTGAGTTTCCCGGAACTGCTCGAAATTGAAAAAGAAGAAAGTCTTATCGCGGCCGTTATAGATCTTCGGAATGACCACCGGACCGCCGACGGTCCAGCCGTAATCATGTCTTCTTGCAACGGGACGCACCAGTTCTCCGGGCTGTGTGTTTGTGAATGGGGGGCCGGTGAAAGGCGTACCAGCGTTCAGTACTTCGTTCACGATGTAGTCATAACCGCTACCGTGAATTGAGTTAGTGCCCGAGCGCATGGTTACGTTGAAGAACCCGCCGCCCACTCCACCGTACTCGGCGGCGAAATTGCTGGTCTGGACCGAGACCTCCTGGAGCGCGTCTACGCCCTGCTGCACCTGAGCAGGAGCATAGGGGTAGCCCTGATTGGTGGTGTCCTGGCCTTCGACGTGATAGGTTTGCGTGTTGCTTGGAGCGCCGTTGATTTTTACCTGTGAATTGGGAACGTAATAGGTGCCTGGAACGACGTTAAGAACGTTATTGGGATTGCGAATTCCGGAGCTTCCCGAGGCGGCGGCTCCAACCCCCATCAGAGGCAGTTGGGTCAAAGTCTCCGTGTTGATGTTGGTGCTCACATCGCCAGTCTCGGTCTTTAGCATTGAAGCCTCGGCCGAGACCGTGACCGCTTCCGTGGACGTGCCCACTTCCAAGGTGATGTCGACGCGCAGCGTTTGCGCGACCTGCACGGTTAGGTTTTGCCGGATGTACTTCTTAAAGCCCGGTACGCTGACCGAGACTTCGTACGTACCGAATGGCAATTCGGCGAAGGTGTAGTTGCCAGTGGCCGTGGTTGCGGCCTGATAGAGGGTGCCAGTTTCCACGTTCCTGGCTTCCACCGGGGCGCCCGCGACGACCGCTCCCTGCTGATCGACGATAGTGCCGGTGATGGAGCCGCGATCGCCCTGAGCATATGCCGCCAAGGCAAACAGGAAGAAGCAGACTGCTCGCAACAGTGAGCGCATACAATTCTCCTCCAACGCTGAGGTGGGAAACCCCTTTTCCGCTTAGCAATACTTCAATGGCCAGGGTTGATTAACCCTGCTTTTGGATGAGAATATGCGATCTGGACCTGAAAGTCAAGGCAAATTTGACATATCAGGTCGAGCGGTCGAAAAAGAAGTGCGGCCGGTCCGGTTTATAGAGGCGAGTCGGGCCGCGCGATGGTGCGCCACATGTGGGCGACCGGACTATTGTCGTTGCCCAGGCCTTCTTTGGGCTGCTTGAAGTGGCGCCCGACGATGTCGACAAACGGATCGATGGTCACCACCGCGTTGGGGTCGAAGGCGTACAAATCGTTTACAGTTACCAGCCGTGGTTCCATGTACCACTTGTGGTTTTTGAGCATTTTGTAAGTGGCTTCGATGTGCGGGGGCGGCGTGTAGTCTTTCCCGAATATTCTGTAATAGAGGTCCGGATATTCATAGCCGGCCGCAGAATCGGGATAGAAGCGCAGCGCCTGATGATACCGGATCGCGAAGGTAGCTTTCGGAGAAATATAGGGTTCGAAGAGCTGAGCGCCCCACCACCCGTGATCGGGCTTGATCAGGGACTGCACGACGTCGTGAAGCAGGCAGGCCAGGATGATTTCTTCTGTCATGCCAGTTTTCATGGCGCGGGTGGCGCTTTGCAGAACGTGGTTGGCTGGAGCGAACCGGTACTTGAAGAAATCGAGGAGCGTAGGATTGGCAGGTAGCGGCTCGAGCTTCTTGACGTTTCTGCCGTTGTTGGCGAAAAGGGTGCCGACGCCTCTGCGATAGTCGCGCGTTGTAATCTGGGCATCCAGTTCAGCTACGGTTGGAAACTTCTTGTCGGGGCTGGTGGCGCCGGGTGCTCCATTGTCCAACTGCTCGGACATGTATTCTTCCAGTGCGTCGGCTTTCGCCTCCGAGTCCATGGCGGTGATGGCGGCCGCGCCGCCGAGACTAGCAAAGAACGCGCGTCTGTCGATCTCCATTTGCTCTCCTTTCAGCCGGATCTCGTCGTGGTTCCGGGTTAGCTGCCAGTATACAGCAAGCTGCGATGGATCGCACCCGGGGGGCGGTCCGGCGTAGCGCACGTTTTCAAACGTGCCGTGCCTGCACTCCTGTGGACACCGTGAGAATGACCTAACGTCGCCAGGAGTGGCGACGCGGCGCGCAAAGTGCGTGCGCCACAATTTACACCAACCTCCCTGACGGGGAAGAGAATCCAGTGGACAGTGGCTTGTCGTTCGCATTGTTATTGGAGCGATAGTTGGGGCGACAGTCACCGCCACCGAGACCGGAACAAATCAAACCCGCACGACAATTACGAACAGTTCGGGCAACTATGACTTCCCGACAATCCTTCCGGGTTCTTACACCGTCAAGGTGACGTTCTCCGGTTTTCAGACGTCGATCCGTACCGGCATCGATCTCCAGATTCAGCAAGTCGCGCGATTTCAAGCTCAACGTTGGCGAAAACATCGCAAGCCATAGAGGTGGCCGGTGGCCCAGCGCTAGTCAACACCGAAAATGCCTAGCGTGCCGGGGATAACCACGGTTCCCTATTAAGAGGGATTCTGCTCCGAGTGAACATCGCTCTCGGTGCAGCGGAGGGGCAGCCGAACCACCTCGGCCTCACGCTTTATTGGGTTTGCTGACGGCGCGACGCAACGACACGGCAACCAAACTGAGGCCGGTTAAGAGCAGGGTGGACGGTTCCGGTGTGGCAGTCACGCTGACATCGTCGAGGAGTATTTCGCCGCTAACTGTACGTTCGCCTGAGAAGGCCAACACCGTGCTCGTCGACGTTGCGATCGCGTTGAAGGTGTACTCCACGTAGTCGCTCGGAGAAGCGACGCCGCCGGTCGGAGAGGTTCCATTGAACAGCGTTGAACCGCCAAACGTGACCTCAAGGAGGTTTGCCTCGCTGCCAGCCACCCAATAGGAGATTGTGTAGTCCTGACCTACGAAGGTGGTCAGAGTCTGGGTGGTCGTATCGAGGGTATTGCTGAAGTCGAGAAACGCCATCTGATTTCCGGTGTGGGCAGAGCCGGCATTCCCGCAGCCGGCAAAGGTGATGTCATTACAGATCGCACCGGTCCCGGCCGTGACAACCCAGCCGTCTCCCATAGGCCCCGTATAGGAGTTAGGTGTGCCGCTCTCAAAACCCCCGTCCAAGACGATACTCGACGCGCTTGCCTGGAAGACCGCTCCCGCCAGCATCGTGGCCAATACCAAAACCCGATAAGTTTTGCTAATCATCATCTCTCAGTCGCCCGCACCCTGAGTTGAGTCAATCCGGGATTTCCATTTTGGCCTCCCGGACTCGAACAGTATACAGCAATCGCCTTGAGCGCGACCAACTTTTTGGCCAACGGATCGCAGGTAAGTCCTAGCAGTACCATGAAAAGCGGGCGGTGCCCCCTCGCGGACGGAGTCAGCGGGAAACCTGGGCGCGTTTCTGCGCAATTCTCGGACACTTGCCATTCCCCTTTTTCTTTCCTTCGCTACTCTTTCGCCCCCGGCAAGCCGCCAGATCCTACCCCACTGGTAACGGCAGCGCCCAGAATCGCCGCGAACACCCGCCGCGTCAAATGGCCCTCAGCCAACAGGAGCCAGTAGTACCAGCATGTTTCACCAACCGCCGCCCTTCACTAACCGACGAACCGCTGTTGCAAGCTGGTTAGCGACCAGTAAAAGCAAACCTTTTAAAGATTAGTTTTTTATTATAAGGCATGGCAGAGAAAGCTAAGAAACCAGCAAGAAAGAGGAGATCCGGAGGGAAGCAAGCACTCATCATGGAAAAGAGTGGTTCCCAGAGAGTCGATTCTGCACCTCGACTGATAGACGCGAGAATCCAGGATCTAGCGTGCCCTTACTGGGGCAATTGCGATAACAGCGGAATGCTTTTGGCGGCGGGCGATTCCGGAATCGATTTGATGTATGCGTACACGTCGGCTAGCTCGGCGTCGGACATCACCTTTTCGCGATAAGCCGGCATCTGGCGGGGAGCGCGTACATAAGCGGTGAACACCGGCAGCAGCATCTTCATCGGCACCAGCCGCGCGCCCGCGCCTCCATGTCCATCGAAGCTGTGACAGGCGTAGCAGGTGTATTTGACGTACAGCTCTTTGCCGTGCGCGGCATCGCCCGAAGGCGCTTTCGATTGCGCCGCTGCCATGACGGCCAGGGGCAGGATAAGGAGAATCTTTTTCACGCTGACTCCTTAGCGCGGTTGCGTGACCACGTCGATCATGGCCGGCTCGCCTCGCTTAACCACCTCGATGCCACGCTGGAGCGCGGCGACAAGGTCCTTCGGATCGCTGATTGGACCTTCGCCGTGCATGCCGTAAGCTTGCGCCATTTTCGCGTAATCGATGTTGGGATCCCAGAGCTTGGTCCCGATATGAGCGCGGTCGGCCCCGCGATTGTGCAGGCTGGCCTGCTGCTCGACGAACATCACCTCCATGTGGTAACCGCGGTTGTTGTGCATGATGGTGAGCAGCGGGATGCGGTGATGCGCGGCGGTCCACAACACGCCGGGAGCGTAGTTGAGATCGCCATCAGTCTGGATGTTGAGCGAGAACCGGCCGTACTTCTTGTTGGCGAGAGCCGCGCCCACTGCCGCCGGAGCGCCGTAGCCCATGCCACCCGCGCCTTGGCCGCCGATGTATTGGTAGTGCTTGTCGAACTTCCACAATCGGTTCGGCCAGTTGCTGATGAAGCCCTGCCACGACACCAGCGACCAGTCTTCGTTCTTGATCAGTGGCCATAGTTCCGCGCAGAGGCGAGCCAAAGTGATGGGGCTGGAATCCCAACCGTAGGACGCCTGTTCGATCGCCATGGCGCGAGCTTTTTTGTGCGCCTCGGCCAGCTTGGCGCCGCGATCTTCCAAAGCGCGCTTGCGGTCTGCCGTGATGAGACGCTTGCAGGCTTCGATCAAGGCCGGCAGCGTGGCTTCAGCATCGGCTCCGATATCGATGTCGACGTCGGCATAGCGGCCAAAATCCTGGATGTTGCTCTTCATGAAAAGATCGACCGAAGAGATGTTGATGACCTTGGCGTTGCGGCCTCGAGCGATGCGTTCGGTATTCGAGACGTCGTTGACCTCTAGACACAACGTCACGTCCGGCTGGTAGCCCGGCCAGCCCAAACCCGCGAGAGGATGATGCGACGGAAAATTCATCCGCTCCTGGTTCTCGACCGGCGCTTGTAACGTCTCGGCCAGCTCGACCAGCAGTGTGACGCCCTTGGGCGTGCGGGCGGATCGCTGTGCGATGATCATGGGCCGCTCGGCCGCGACCAGCAGCTTTGCCGCTTCGTTCACGGCGTCCGTGTCGCCTTGCGGAGGCGCGGTCGGAGTCATGTGCGGGATGCGCAGACTACCGGGTTCGGTATTCGGGCGCGATTGCAGTTCGTGATGCGCAACCAGCAGCACCGGACCCATGGGCGGCGTCATCGCAACTTTATAAGCGCGCACGGCGGAATCGGCGAAGTGCTGCAGCGAGGCCGGCTGATCGTCCCACTTCACGTAGTCGCGCACCAGCGCCGGCAGATCCTGGGCGCTGTGATACCATTCCACGCCAGGCCGTCGGACCGCGGCGTCGGAGTGGTTGCCGACGATCATGTATATCGGCACGCGATCGGCGTAGGCGTTGTAGATGGCCATCGAAGCGTGCTGGAGTCCGACGGTGCCGTGCAGCAGCGCCATCATCGGCCGGCCTTCGATCTTGTAATAACCGTGCGCCATGGCGACAGCCGACTCCTCGTGGCAGCAGGTCAGGAACTCCGGCATCTGGTTGTTGCCGTAATTGATGAGCGACTCGTGCAGCGATTCGAAAGTGGAGCCGGGGTTGGAGCCGAGATAGTCGATCTTGAGCGACTTGATGACGTCCACCATGAAGTCGGAGCCGGGATGCTCGATGATTTGTCCGGGTGCATCGAGCGAGCGTCCGCCCGGAAATGCGGGGGCTTCGCGCTCCAAGGCGGCGTTGGACGGAATGGGCGCTGTGGCATTGCCCTTCTGCGCGGTTTGCTGGGCAATCGCGGGCTGTGGTTTGGCAACCAGGGCTGCCGCACCGGCGGCCGCGCCTTTCAAGAAATTACGACGAGCAACCGAAGTCTTCTTGGATTTCGCCATCGCGCAATCCTCCTGGATTGCTTCAAAATATAGCACGGCCACGCGGATCGCGGCTAATCAGATATTTCAGAATTAAAGGAAGAGGCCCGTGCGGCGCTAGAGTTGAGGGCGCGAAAACAACGAGTTTCTAACTTGGTCCAAAGCGCAAACTTGCGTTGGCGATGAAATCAAGATTTGTATCGTGGAGGCCGATTCAATCGACGCTCCCGTGGAACGAAAGCCAAATGTACACTCGACGCCTTGACAGCATAGCGCTCTGGGCGTAAGTTCTAGGGTGATGTTCTTCGCGAAGTCCATGCCCGCGCTAGTCGGCATCTTGCTTTTGGCCGCCCTGCCTGCCCTCGGTCAAAAGCCCAGCGCTCCCACCGGTCCCGCGCCCAGGCTTCCTGGACGGCAAGCCGGATCTCAACGGAGTCTGGCAGCGGCCGTATGTTCCCGACATCACCAAGAACGGGCCCGGCCAGCAGGGCGTTCCGGAACTTTCGTTCACGCCCTGGGGTGCGGAAAATTGGAAGACCTACGACCCGGCCAAGAATGGCGACTACACCGGAAGCTGCCTGCCGTTTGGCCTGCTAAGGTCGATGAACTCGCCGCATGCCATGCAGATCGTCGAGAGCGCGAAGTACGTGGCGCTGCTGTACGAGCAGAATACCTGGTTTCACGTCGTCCCTACCGATGGACGCGAGCATCCCAAAGACTTGGATCCCACGTGGTTTGGAAACTCGGTCGGCAAGTGGGATGGAGACACGCTGATCGTCGATACGATCGGCTTCAATGGCCAGACCCGGCTCGACACGGTCGGGCATCCCCATAGTGACGCCCTGCACGTGGTCGAAACCTTCGAACGAGCGGACGCGGGCCACATCGCTTACACGGTGACGGTGGACGATCCGAAGACTTACACAAAACCGTGGAAAAATGTTCGAACGTTTACGCTGCGGCCCGACTGGGAATTGCTCGAATACTCTTGCGAGGAGAACAACAAGGATCTGCGCGAGGGCCACATCAAGGCGCCTCCACCGGCGAAGTAATGGCTCGCGTGATCTATTGTGCGCCGCCGCCGAGCACTATCATCAGTGGCCGTACTCGCTCGGGCGATCCCGAGAATATTCCAGTGGGAGGACGGCGGTACTTCAGCATCTCGCGATACAGACGATCGGCCATATCGGAATTGATTCCCCACCCGGCCAGATAGGACAGGCGCAGATCTTTGTCGGTGTTGATCAGCGCGCCTTGGGTCCAGGACTGCAGATCGGATCCGGTCCCGCTGTAGGTCGAGAAAAGATCGTACGGAGAATTGATCTCGATGTCGGCGAGTGACTGCCTGACGGCCGCGTAGTCGGGACGGCTGAACCTTTGCTGTATTTCATCCAGGTCGATCTTCAGCGGCTCGACTTGTCCCATGAAGACCATGTCGTAGCCCTGGCCTTCGCGCAGGTTGGCCCAGAGAGTGCCGTTCGGAAACGCGTCGAAGAAGGTGGCCAGCTCACTTCGAATGGTGGGTTCGTCGGTCTCATAAAGCGGCACGTAGAGGGTGAACATACCGCCCGGATTCAGATGCTCCTTGACGGCTTCGAAATATTCACGCGAATATAGCGCCGCAGTCCCTTTGATGAACACGTCCAGGGGATCGGACGCGATGATGTCGAATTTTTCGGTGGTGGTGAGCAGGTAATGGCGGGCATCGTCGAAAACAATGTGCGTCTTCGGATTGTGCGCGACGCCGTAGTTTTGCGCCGCGAAGAATTTGGTCGAAGCCGGCGGAATCACCGGCTCAATCTCGCAGATTGTAATTTTCCGGATGCCTGGATAACGGGTGAATGTTCCGGCAGAAACACCGGCGCCGAAGCCGATGCCCAGCACCGAACGCGGATCGGGATGCAACAGCGCGGGCAGATGTCCGACCATGCGCTGGAGCGTCATGTCATAGGGCTCGGTGGTGGCCTCGACGTGGCCATTCACGTTGACATAGACAGTGCCGTTGTACCACTGGGAAATCGCGACCGAAGAGTTCCGGCCCTCGGCTGTATAGAGGATTTTCGAGTTGCCCGCATTGATCGGCATGCGGCGGCCGTATGCGATGAGGTCGCCTGGGATCGGATCGACCTTCCAGGCGAGAAAACCCACCAGCGGAACGGAGGCGGCCAGCGCAACTGCGGCGACTTTCGATCGGCGGAAAAGCGGTGCCAAAATCAGCCATCCGGCCAACGCCGAAGCTATAACCAGCAGACGCTGCGACTGCTGCGAGCCGATCCCCGGGATCAAAACCAGGCTCATCAGTAGCGCACCGGCGATTCCACCCACGGTGTTGGCGGCGTAGACTTCACCGGCGATGATTCCCGGCTCTCCGCCGAGTTGAGCCGCGGCCGCGCAGGCGAGCGGGAAACTTGCGCCCCAGAATAGCGTGGCCGGAAGAAGCGCGAGCAGGCAGCGGTTCAAATCGAGCCCGTACATCCGCCACGCATTGTTGGTCACCAATACGTTGTCCTTCCATAGCGGCAAGATGTGCACGATCGTGTAGGCGGCCCAGGCGATGGTCACAGTAAGAAGGATTTGGCACCAGCCGAGTGCGGCGCGTGAATCGATGCGCTTGAGCAGGGAAGAGCCCGCGGCGCTACCGATCGCGAGGCCAGTCAAAAAGACCGCCAGGATGATGGAGAAGACATACACGGTACCCAGCAGCAGCATGCTGAGCAGGCGCGTCCAGATCACTTCGGCCGCGAGAGCGCAGGCGCCCGACAAAGCGATGGTCAGATAGATCGGCCACCTGCTTTCTGACGCGATTGCCCGGGCGGGTACCGTGAGTGGATGGATCGCCCCGTGGTCCGGCATGTTCGCGGCAAGTGCGAGGCTGGCCGCGGCTACCACGAGATTGATGGCTGCTGCCACGTACGTCGCGGTGGCCATGTCGTAAATCCGCAGCAGGTAGAAGCCGGCCAGCAGGCAGCCGAGTACCGCGCCCGCTGTGTTGCCGCCGTAGAAAAAACCCCACCAGTTGACGCGGGTGCGCGATCGCTCCACCCAGCGAATGATGACTGGGAACGAAGCGCCCATCAGGATGGTCGGTGGAAGCAGACAGATCCCGGCTAGCGTTGCGCGCAGTAGCATGCCGGGCAATCCATGTTCGGCGCCGGTGATGTAAACGCGATTGAGGAAGGGAAGACCGAACTGCACCAGGATCGCACAGACGCCAATGCCCAGCTCGAGCGCGGCATAGATTTGCAAGGGGTGTCGCTGCGGGAGAACACGGGGTAACCACAGGCTGCCGATGCACAGTCCACCCATGAAGGCAGCCAGTAGAATTCCGAGCGAAACGGAGGTGGACCCGATTGCGAGTGGCAGCAGTTGGTACCAGACCACTTCATAGATGAGCGCGGCGCAACCGCTGGCCGCGACCAGGATCAGGAGCAGCGGAAGGCGGTCTTCAATCGCGGATGCTGACCGTGCGGCGCTGGGTGCGGTGGTGGCCATGGGGGCTGGCTCCAAGGAAAACCTCGAATTGCAAAGAATAACATGCGGGTTTGGTGCGGAGCACTGTGCTTGGGCGTAAGATGAGACGGGAGGCTGTCTTATGACCCGTTTTCAGAAGTCGATGGGCATTGGGATAGTGATCGCGGGAGGCTTAACTTGGGTCGCGTCGGCGCAATTCCAGCGACGTCCTGTGCTCAGCCCGCCGACCAGCGCGTCTGTCACGATCGAAGGCAAAACCATTCGGATTGATTACGGCGCACCTTCCGCGCGCGGGCGGAAAGTCATGGGCGGATTGGTGCCTTATGGGGAAGTGTGGTGCACCGGCGCCAACGACCAGACGTCCATCATGACCGAGGCCGACCTGGATATTAACGGCATGAAATTGCCTAAGGGCAACTACACGCTGTATACGCTCCCCACGGAGAAAGAGTGGAAGCTGATCATCAACAAGCAGACCGGCCAGTTCCACACCGAGTATCATCCGGATCGCGATTTTGGCCGCGTAGCGATGAACATCAAGACCCTGCCGGAGCCGGTGGAGACGCTCAAATTCACGTTAACGAACGCCGGCGGAAATAAGGGAACGCTCGCGATCGCGTGGGAGAAGACCGAGGTCTCGGTGCCGTTTACGGTGTTGCGCTAGGGGGTACGGCTTGCTAACGCGCGCGGCTCGGAACGCTACGGCGCCGCGCAGGTGAAATTCGAGGCGTCGTCGATGTTCCCGGTTCCCTTGTAGCGCACGACTTGCGGGTATGGACAGAGCGGGCGCGTGCGATCGACGGTCCCGTTTTGGCTGTGCGACGCGATGATCTGCTCGGGCGCCTTGCCCTGCTCCACCCATTGCTCCATGGCGCTGACCATGTCGAAAGTGTTGGGTCCTTCGCCGCCCGCGCAGTGCGCCATTCCGGGAACCATGAACAGGCGGATGGAATCCGCAGGTCGGGGACCTGCGCCACCGACAGCCTTGTAGTAATTCACGCTATTGCCGGGCGCGATAAGCTGATCGCTCCAGCCGTGATACATGATGAGCTTGCCTTTGTGGCTGAAGAACGGCGTGAGGTTGGGATCGGTGGCGTTGATCAGGCCGCTGTCGATCTTGTCTGCGAGCGCGGTGTCGCTATCCGGATTCATGGTGCGCCAATCCCAGTTGGGATCTTTGTAGACGATATAGCTGAAGGTGTCGGTGGCGACGGTGGCGGCTTTCGGTCCAGCCAAGGCCGCCCAGCCAAGTTCGCTTCCGGGCTCCATACCGGGGAAGATCTCTTCGCCGGTTCGAGAATTTTTCACTGGGGCGTAGATCTTGCGAGCGGCTTCCACTTGAGGCGCGGTCAAACATGACGGTGAATCTTCACCTGAGCATTCGAGCACCTTGGGATCGAAATGGCACCGCGTCGGATCCTGGATGAGGCCGTCTTTCAAACCATCCAGCGCGTCGCAAGCCTCCAGCGCTGCTTTGTGAATGGCCGGATATTTCTCCGGCGGGATGTAGCTTCCAGGTTCTTTGTGGACCGCCTGAGCGACCGCGACCGACCAGACGTGTAAATGCGTTTGGTAGTTGGCGGGAGCGCCGGCGATGATGCCATCGAAGTCGCCAGGAAACCGCTGTGCTTCTTTCAAACCTTGGCGGCCGCCGGTGGAGCAGCCATTCCAATAGGAGTAGCGCGGGCTATTGCCATAGAAGCTGGCGATGATCGCTTTGGCGGCTACCGTGGTCTCGTGGACTGCGCGGTACGCGAAATCAGTGAGCTTTTCTGGATGGCCGAGCGCGAAGCTGGCGCTGCCTCCCACATGGCCTGTGTCGGTGGAGGCGGCCGCATATCCACGTCGGACAGCGGCGCCCAAAGGTCCGTAGCTGATGGTCCCGGCCCATCCGCCATTGCCGACGGCCTGAAACTTTCCATTCCAGCCGGACGCGGGTAGCCAGATCTCGATCTTGATATCGGAGTCGGAGGACGGCGTCAGAGTGGCTTGCACGCGGCAGAAGGCGGGCAGGTCTTTAAATGATGGCGCGGGTCCGCGACCAGCGGGGGCAATAAACTCGCCCGTCGGCACAACTTGCGCGGTCCTAATCGCGGTGTTCGGCAAGGCCAATTTGGACAGGCTCTCGCATGATGACCCTCCGGCCGGCGCCGCGACCAGCGCGACAGCGGCGAACAATAGCAAAACGGCAATCCACGATGTTCTCATTTGGCTCCTTCGGCGAAGGTGATTCGGTAGCGCAGCGGTTCGATCTTCTTAAAGTCGAGTCCGGGCACGCTCTTCAGGTCGGCCACTTCTTTGAAGTCGCCCTTGTCCATGCGGTACTGGATGATCGCCTCCGCTTCCTTGGCGGTGATTTCAAACTGCGTCTCTATCTCCTTAGCCGCGGCCTTGTTCACGTTGACTCTGGGACCGAAGCACTTGGCCAGATAATCGATGATCGTGTCGAGCTGCTCGTCGGTGCCCTCAGCGCCGCGCGCCGCCATTTCGTCCACGGTGTCCTTCCATTTTTCCTTGGTGGTTCGAGTCTTGAACACGACCTCCGTTCCGTGACAGGTCCCGCAAATTTTTTCGTAGAGGTCCCTGCCCTTGGCTTCGGGCAGCTCCTGGGGTTGCGCGGGCAAGGAGAACAGCAGCGGGAGAAGCACCAGTGCGAATCGATAGATATTCATGACGTATTGGCCACGATTTTACCGCACACGCATTTGCCCTATCATGGTCTCGAATGAAGTTCACACGGATTAGCTTGGCCCATTGTGTCCTGGTGGCGTTGTTCGCCGGAACATGGCCGGCCGCCGCCTTCCAGGCCACGCATCCGATCACCGGTCGAAAGATCGCCGGTGTGATGGGCGTTGGAGGCGCCGATTGGCTGGAGCGGCCTGAGCGTGAGACCGAAGAGCAGCCCGATAAAGCGCTGGATGCTCTCGGTCTCAAACCGGGCATGACCGTCGCGGATATCGGCGCGGGCACCGGCTACATGAGCCTGCGCATGGCTAAGCGGGTGGGGCCGGCCGGGAAAGTTTACGCCAACGACCTGCAGCCGGAGATGCTGCGAATGTTGCGCGAGAACGCGGCCCAGGCCCAACTCACCAATGTCGAGACGGTGCTCGGCACTGAGACCGACCCCAAGCTTCCGAAGGGTCAGATGGATCTGGTGCTGTTGGTGGACGTCTATCATGAATTCTCGCAGCCACAGCAGATGGTGCGGAAAATCCGCGAGGCGCTAAAGCCGGACGGCCGGCTGGTGCTGCTCGAATACCGCAAGGAAGATCCCAAGATCCCCATCCGCCCGGAACACAAGATGAGCGTCGCGGAAGTGAAGGCCGAGCTAGAGCCGGAGGGGTTCGTGCTCGGGCCGGTGATCGAGACTCTTCCGCGCCAGCACATCCTGATCCTGACCAAGACGCCTGACTCAAAAGTACCTTCGCGTTAGCAACGCCCGATGCCCGACTTCAATAAGCTAATCGCGAGATTGAAGCGGCATTACGGAGAACCGAAGTTGCCGCCAGCGCGCGGGCCCTTCGAGCTGGTGATGTGGGAGAACGCTTGCTACCTGCTGCCCGACGAGCGGCGCGCCGAGGTGTTTGAAGGCTTGCGTACGCAGGTTGGGCTGACGGCCGCGGCGATTCTCAAGGCGAATGGCGAGACGCTGCTGGCGATGGCCAAGCGGGGCGGCATGCGTCCGGAGATTCGCGTTTTCCGCTGGCGTGAAATTGCGCGCATCACCGTCAGCCAGTTCGGCGGCGATCTCGATAGGATTCTCGATGAGCCGTACGAGAAGGCCAAGCGCGCACTGAAGCAGTTTCCGACCATCGGAGATCCGGGAGCGGAGAAGATTCTGATGTTCTGCGGCGTGGGCCCCGGGCTGCCGCTTGAATCGAACGGGCTGCGCGTGTTGACTCGCGTCGGCTATGGCCGGCCGCAAAAGAATTACGGCGCTACCTATCGATCGGTGCAGGAAGGATTGCAAGACGAGCTTCCGCGTGACGCAGCGGATCTGGCACGCGCACACCTTCTGCTGCGCGAACATGGCAAGACGCTTTGCAAAACAAACGCCCCGTTGTGCCGGGCATGCCCAGCGGCGGATCTATGCGAGTTTCCGCTGAAGTGACAGCGCTACGCCGCGGCCTTCTTAGCCGTTCCGTGCGGATCGATCACAAACTTCTTGGCCGCGCCCTTTGTCGAAATCCTTGTAGCCTTGCGGGCGCCTTGTCGAGCGTAATGATGGTGGCGTTGACCGCCTTGGCGATCTGGACCTTGTCATGCAAAATCGCCATCATCAGTTGCCGGTTGTATCGGAGCACGGGGCATTGGCCGGTGGCGAAGGAATGCGATTTCGCCCAGCCCAGCCCGATGCGGATTCCGAGATTCCCGACCTTCGCGTTGGCATCAACGCCGCCCGGATCGTCGGTGACATAGAGCCCCGGGATTCCGATGGCCCCGCCGGCGCGCGTGACCGTCATCACGGAGTTCAGCACCGTGGCCGGCCGTTCGACTCCCGCGTCGCCGCCGTGTCCGCGCGCTTCGAAGCCGACGCAATCCACCGCCGAGTCCACTTCCGGTACGCCCACGATCTGCTCGATCTGATCCGCCAGCGACGCTCTTTTTTCGCAGGTCGATTGTCTCGCAGCCGAAACTCTTGGCCTGCGCCAGGCGCTCGGGAATCATGTCGCCGACGATCACGACAGCCGCGCCCAGCAAGTGGCAGGACGCCGCGCACGCCAATCCCACCGGCCCCGCGCCCGCGACGTAAACCACCGAGCCCGTCCCCACGCCGGCCGTAAACGCGCCGTGATAGCCGGTCGGGAAAATATCGGAGAGCATGGTCAGGTCCTTGATCTTCGACATCGCCTTCGCTTTGTCGGGGAACTTGATCAGGTTGAAATCGGCATAGGGAACCAGAACGTATTCGGCCTGGCCGCCCACCCATCCGCCCATGTCGACGTAGCCGTACGCGCGCGCCGGGACGCGCCGGATTCACGGTTAGGCAGACTCCGGTCTTGCCTTCGCGGCAATTGCGGCAGCGGCCGCAGGCGATGTTGAACGGAACGGTGACCAGGTCGCCAACGTTCAGGAACTCGACATCGCTGCCCTTTTCGATGACTTCGCCGGTGATCTCATGGCCCAGCACCAGTCCTGACGGAGCAGTGGTCCGGCCGCGGACCATGTGCTGATCGCTGCCGCAAATATTAGTGGTTACGATCTTCAGAATTACGCCGTGGTCAATCTTCTTGCCTTTGGGGTTCTGCAATTTCGGATAGTCGATCGATTGGACCTCGACCTTGCCGGGTCCCAGATAGACAACTCCACGATTACTTGCCATAGATGATCTCCTTTCGTGCTTCGTAAGAATTAAAACGCCTTCGCGCCGGCTTCGGCTACGGCGTGATCCTGATCTCCCGATCCGCCGCTGACGCCGATGGCGCCGACCACTTTTCCGTCGCGCTTCAGCGGAATGCCGCCGGCGAAAATCATGATCTTGCCGTTGTTGGACGCGTGGATTCCAAAGAACTGCCCGCCCGATTGCGAATGAGACGCCAGATCCTTGGTGGCGATATCGAACGCGCGGGAAGTGTAGGCCTTCTTCATCGAAATATCGATGCTGCCGATCCATGCTCCGTCCATGCGGACGTGTGAGACGATGTTGCCGCCTTCATCTGCCACGGCGATGTTCATCGGCTGACCGATTTCGGCAGCTTTCTTTTCGGCTGCCGCGATAACTCTGCGTGCGTCTGCCAGACTAACCATCGTGCTTCTCTCCTTTGATTGATGTTGTAGCGCACGCACTCCTGCGTGCCGTGTTCGCACTCCTGCGAACACTAAACGACTTTACGCAGCTTCGTCACGCGCCCCACTTCCACCCACTCCACCACGATGATGTTTCCTGAGCGATCGAAGATGGCACTGTGCGGAGCAATGAACTTTCCAGGCGTGAAATTATCTCGCGCCTTGGTGCGAAGCTGGCTCCATTCCTGATTTGTGTACTGACCGTCGCCCAGATGTGTGATCACTTTGTTGTCCTTGTCCATCAGGGTGACGCGAGCGAGCAGATCCGGTACGACAACCACGTCGTTCTGCTCGTGGAAATGACAGGGTAGCTGGGTGCCTTCCACGAAATCGATGTGCTTGCCTTCCAGCGTAAAGCGCTGGATGCGGCGATTGGTGCGGTCGGCCACCAACAGGACCGGCGGGCTTTCGCGCGTGTCCACCATAAGGCCGTGCGGCGTGTTGAGTTGCCCCGGCTCTTTGCCCGGACCGCCGAACGTAGCGATCAGCTCGGGCTTGCTGTTGTATTTGTTGATATAAGACGAGCCGTATCCGTCGCCGACAAAGAAATCGCCGTTGGGCGCGATGGCCACGTTGGTGGGCCGGTAATTCAGGCCAGGCTTGCCGGGCCCCTTCTCATAGGGTTTCGCTTCGCTCGGATAACCCATGGTCCAAACTTCCTCGCCCTTCAGCGTCCGCTTGGTGACGATGCCGTGCAGTTGATCGCAAATATAGAGATACTCGTCTTTGCCCTCCTTGCGCAAATGCAGGCCGTGTGCGCCCAGCTTGTATTGCTTGCCCCACGAACGGACGAACTTGCCCTTCTGATCGAACACCACGATTGTGTCGTTGCTCTCGCTCGCCGCACCGACGGTGTGATGGATATAGATATTCCCGTGTGAGTCTTCGCAAACGCCATGCGTGTTGCCATATTTAATATTGCTGGGAAGCTCGCCCCAGTCGTGAATGCATTCGTACTTGTATTCGCCATCGCCCAGGATGGGCGCTCTGGTGCCGGCTTTGTCGGTCGCCCCGAGAATCAAGGGCGCTGCTGCGGTTGCGGTGAGAAAACTGCGGCGGGTCGTATCCATTTTCCGTGCTCCTTTCGACGGCCATCGGTTCATGGCCTTATTGGAGAGGATACACTATCCGCGGAAGCCTTCTCGCTGGGTACCACCTCGGTGATCTTGGTGGGTTCGTTCGGCGGCCCAAATGACCACCGGAGCCGCGGTCGAGTGCCAGCCCTAAATGCCGCCCGTCATGGTCGATGAACGCTTCGTCGGGCCCGTTGCGGTTACACTTGCGCGGAGCCACCGTCGACGAACAGCTCGATACCTGCGACGTAGCTTGCATCGTCTGAGGCGAGAAAGACGGCGGCCTTCGCAATCTCGTCCGGTTGCCCCATGCGCCCAAGTGGAACCGTTGAGGCGAGTTGAGCGTAGAGTCCCTGGCGCTGCTCGTCCGTCTGCGCGAGTCCGGCGACGCCGGGCGTCTCAATTGGCCCTGGGCTTACGACATTGACGCGGATCTTGCGCTCTTTCAGATCGATGGTCCAGCTACGTGCAAAGGAGCGCACCGCAGCCTTCGTAGCGGAGTAGACACTGAAGGCGGCCATACCTTTGATGGAGACGATGGAAGCGTTTAGTATGATCGAACCGCCATCCGGAATCAGCGGGAGCGCCTTCTGCACGGTGAAAACCAATCCTTTCACGTTGGTGTTGAAGGTCTGGTCATATTGCTCTTCCGTTATGGAACCAAGAGGAGCGAAACTACCCCCACCCGCGTTTGCGAAGACGATATCCAGACGGCCTTTCTCCCGCTTGATCCGCGCGAAGAGCCCGTCCAAATCCGCGAGGCTGGATGCGTCCCCGCGCACAGCAGTGACTTGCGCGCCGATCTTTTTCAATGCCTCATCCAGTTCAGGCTGGCGGCGTCCTGTGATGTAAACATACGCGCCCTCTTTCACAAAACGTTGCGCCGTGGCGAAACCGATCCCGGTGCTGCCTCCGGTTACGAGTGCTATCTTTCCTTCGAGCTTGCCTGCCATGTGAGTTCTCCCATGATGCTTAATTTTGTACTGCACGTTTCAGATGTCGTACGGCTGGGGCGCGATTCAATTGTTTTGAACTGTTCGGTACAAAAGTGCATCAATAAGGTATGAGCACGCGTACGGCGGCAAAGATGGGGCGGCCGCGCGGTTTCGCCAAGGATGAAGCGCTTGAGGCCGCCATGAGAGTCTTCTGGGAGAAAGGCTACGAAGGATCCACGCTCGCCGATCTGACAGAGGCTATGGGTATCAACCGATCCAGCATGTATGCGACTTTCGGAGACAAACAAGCGCTCTTCCGGCTGGCCATCGCTCGATATGCCGAGGGCCCTGCGGCGTATGTGCGAGAGGCGTTAGAGCAGCCGACTGTACGAGCTGTCGTCAAAGCGCTTCTGCGGGGAGCGCTGGAACTGTTGACCGATCCAAGCCATCCGCGGGGCTGTCTTTCCGTGCAGGGGGCCCTGGCATGTGGCTCCCCTGCCGAGCCGATGAAGCAGGCAATGATCGAATGGCGAAAGCAAGGAGAGGCCGAAATTCAGAAGCGTCTGCAACGGGCGCGAAGGGAAGGGGACCTCGCGAAGGACGTGGATCCCGGTGACCTTGCCCGCTACATTTCTACAGTGGTTACCGGCTTAGGCGTTCAGTCGGCGAATGGAGCTACCAGAGCGGAGATGACGCGCCTGGTCGACATGGCTCTCCGATCCATGCCTCTTTAAGTCAGCTCTTCAACTCCCGGCCGTGTTGTCGGCATTCCGTTTCTTGGAACACCCTCCGTTGCGTCGCCGGCCGACGAAGCGCTTGGAAGAAGAGCTTTGCCGAAAAACGCGATGTGATCCCTCGCATGGCCCGAGAAGCCCTTGAGGAAGATGCACGAGGCGAGACGCCGCCGTCGGACGACCTGCTTTGATGCAGCTCGGCCACTTCAAAAGTGAAACCGATACCTCACTTCACCGTAAATCTGCCGAGGGTTGATATAGTGAGTCCCGCCAAAAGTGTTGCTCGTATCCAGCAGATAGCGGGTGTTGGCGATATTGACCGCGTTGGCGGAAATGGTCCAGTTCTCTCCGAAACGCTTGCCGATGGACAGATCGAAAGTAGAGTGCGGCGGCAGATGCGACGGACCGTTCCCATTGAGAAAGCCGGAGCCGAACTGGTATGCCGGCGTCGCCCACATGTTCCCAGGCAACGTCAAGGAGAGAACGGAAGTAGCGGTGTTGCGCTGATCGTGATCCAGCAGAAAATTGCCGGAAGGCGCGTCTTCCAGTAACCCCCCGGTAATCGGACCGATTCCTTGCCCGATCTGATTCGAATACGCGACTCGCCACTGAGCCATATGGAAGAGCCGCGGCGAGCGCAGCGTGACCTCGGTGCCGCTGATGATCGCCCCCAGATCCGTCAACGGAATAAAAATGCCGGAGTCGCCGATGACATCGTGATCCAGGAAATTGCGCGCGCTGGTGTGAAAATTATCCACGTCGAGCGACCATCCGCGCACAGGAATGCTTAATCCGACATCGTGCTGGATATCGCGCTCGCCCGGCAGCGGAATGAAGCCGAAACCTTGTGCCACGGCGAAATCGAGCGCCGGTCCGGCCAGGCTATCGAGCGGAGGAGGCTGGTAGTAATACGCGTAGTAGCCGTGCAGCGTCCAATTCAGACGTGGAATGCGGATGGCCGCGCCGAGCCTGGGATCGACCGCGTTCTCATTGAGCAACCCGGCGTAGTGTGTCAGCCGAAGGCCGAGGTCCAGCGTGAGCCACGAGGTGACCTTGTATTGATCTTCGAAAAAGAGCGCGGTCGAGCTCGCCCAATGTCTTTCCATCGTGATTCAGAACGTTTCCGCCGGGATTGGCGGTGAGTCCGAAAAATGTGTTGTCGTGCTGGCCCCACGCTTCGATACCTACCAGCGCGTTGTGTCTGTTCTTTTGCACCTGCACGACGGAGCGGCCGCCGAAGTAATTCGAACGGGCATTGTCGTTCAGAACGAATGGATTATCATTTGGTCCACCGGCGTAATGAGCGCTGTTGGAATGGAAATAAGGAGAGAGTGTGAACGTAATCCCATCGGCGAAGCTATGCGTCCAATGGAAGCCGGCTAACTCATCTTGTTCGAGATCGAGATCGCGAATTCCGGCTGCCTGATCGTCTTGCGTGTTGGGAATCTGATAGTGGTCTTCGCGAAACGAACCGATCCAACGGAGCTGATCCTTGGCGTTCGGATTATAGAGGAGCGAAAGAAATCCGCCTACGCCGCTATACTGATCGTGGATAACTCTGCGAAACCGGCGGCGCCAGCCCCAGCTCCGACCGGCTTCCGTCGATGCTGGCGTAGTAGGCAAAGCGTTGGGTATGACTGCCGATATTGATCTGATCGTCGGTGGAATAGAAGTTTCCCGCGGACGCGATCACTTCGCCCTGATTGTAGCTCTCGAAGCCGGAGGGTGTTACCACGTTGAAAAACCCGTAGGTGCGATCGCCGTACTGGCTCGAAAAACCGCCGCGCTCCACCTCTAGCTCTGCCACGTTCTTGGGATTGATGAGCGGCGCCACGTTGGCCGCAATATTCGTATTCACCACGGGTATGCCGTCGAAAAACCAGTTCACTTGATGGCCGCCCCGCATGTGAAGCATGTCGTGAACCATGTAAGCTCCCGGCGTAAAATCGGTAATCATCGCCAGGCTGTTGGTTTGATCTGCTCCGGCGGTCTGGGCGATTTCCTGAGGCGAAACCACGGTCTGAACCGTCGACGTCTGTGTGTTCAGCTTACTCGTGGCGCCCGACACCTCGATCGCTTGATGCACTGCAGCGAGCTCGAGTTGGAAATGTGTGACGGGCGTCTTTCCGGCGGTCACGGTAGCCTGCTGTTCGAGCGATTGCATGGCGGGAGCAGAGACCGTGATCTGATACGTGCCTTCTGGAAGATCGTCCACTTGAAATTCGCCATTGGCGTTGGCCTGCAAGGTTCTGGTCGCGGCAGAATCGCGGCCACGAATCAACACCTCGGCGCCAGGAACGGGCCGATGCTGGGGATCGTGCACGACGCCTTTCAGAGTGCCATTGGCGGCAGGCAAAAGCGTAGCCAATAAGAACGACACTACACAAGCTAAGGACACGGTTTTCATGTAATGCTCCTCCCGAATGTCGAATCGAGAATTGAAAATCATGGCCGGGTGATGACGCCCAACCAAGAACAGGATTCGCTTATGAGAGAGGTGGGGGAGGTCCGCGCTTTTGACCCGCGCAGCTATAGGAGATTCGCCACAGAGCTTCAGTCTGAGGGCGCGAAGCTGGATGATTGACGAGACCGGCAAAGATTACCCGGGAAATGGCCGGCAAACTTACGGTTGGATTGGCTGGAGCGCCTTTAGCGGCAGGATAGAAGAGGCATCTGGCAGCTTGCACTGCGGGACCCGACGACGAGTCCGATTGGCTCGCGGTCATCGCGCAATGATGCTGTCCTGCACGCCTGCAGCACGCCGGAACGTTGGAATATGCATCCGATGCCAACACCGCCGGGCTGATCAGCGAAAAGCTGAAGAGAGTCACCAACAGTATTGCTGACACGCGCACCATCGGCATTATTGTACACCGGTTCCCGAAGGAATGTCACCAATCGGCGATATGCGGAACTACTTCGCTTGTGCGTCCGGAGGCGTCATGAGCGGTTCTTCGGCGCCGCGATGGCACGTATAGCAGCCCACGTGCCGCTTCCCGTCGGTGAACTTCCCGTTGATGTCGCGGGTCATGGAAATCATCATGCGCGCGACTTCTTTCTTCGGATTTTCGTCGCTGGCAAAATCGCCTTGCACGTGACAGTACACGCACTCGACACCTAGCGCGGTGCGGAATGCTCGCATCGCTTGGATGACCTCTGTGCCGGACATTCCCGTAAGGACTTTCAGGTTCTTCGGCTCTGGCGGCGGGCCCTTCTTCTTATCTTGTGCAACCAGGCAAAGCGGCAGGGCTATGGCAACTACAAGGAGTAGACGCATGGGCCGTATCCTATCACGCCCCGGAAAGTTCTGTCAACAATTACTGATATATCTTGACCTAGCTCGAATCGGAGTAATAATCGTAAGTACGATATGACGGGTAACAAACTCTTCCTTGCGCTGACGGGAATGACGGTCGTAGCTCTGACCGGCGTCTCGTTCGCCGGCCGCGCTTCGGCACAAGCCGGCCAAGCTCCCGCGGCGGCTAAAAGTCAGACTGCCGGCGAGGTCTTCAAGAACGTCACCACCAGTACGCTCAAAGGAATTACGGTGGACGATTTCATGGGGAGTATGGGAGTCATGTCGGCCGCCCTGGGTTTCGATTGCTCGGACTGTCATACCGGCGCCGGCACCGACAAGGTCGTTTGGGAGGCCGACACTCAGCGAAAGAGGACCGCGCGGAAGATGGTTGAGATGGTGGCAGTCATAAATCGCACCAACTTCGGCGGAGCGCAGATGGTGACTTGCTATACGTGCCACCACGGCCGCGATCGCCCACCCACCACCATCGCTCTGGATACTCTTTACGGCCCTCCCAACGAAGAGCGGGACGACATCATCGCCGCGTCTCCCGATCAGCCTTCCGCCGATCCGATAATCGACAAATATATTCAGGCGCTCGGCGGCGCGCAGCGCTTGGCCGGTCTCACCAGTTTTGTCGCCACCGCGAGCGGCGTAGGGTATGAAGGGCTGGGCGGCGGTGGATCGGTCGAGATTTTTGCTAAAGCTCCGGATCAGCGCACCACGATCATCCAGTTTAAGGACCATCCGGAACGCGGAGACAGTACCCGTACTTTCAACGGCCGCGTCGGTTGGATAAAGACCCCGCGCGCACTGTTGAAGGAGTACGAGCTGACCGGAAGTGAGCTGGACGGAGCCAAGCTGGACGCGGAACTCTCCTTTCCTGGACAGATTAAGCAAGTCCTGACCAATTTGCACGCCGGGTTCCCGGATAGCGTCAACGGCCACGACGTGCAGGTTGTCCAGGGAAACGGCCCGCGGGGCCTGCTAGCAACGCTGTACTTCGACAAAGAGTCGGGCCTGCTGGTAAGGCTGGTGCGCTATGGGCGCACTCCCATCGGCCGCGTTCCCACGCAAGTTGACTACTCTGATTATCGGGACGTGGGCGGAATCAAGTTTCCATTTCAATATACTTTCTCCTGGCTGGACGGGAAAGATTCTTTTAAGCTAAGCGACATCAAGACCAATGTCCCCATTGATCCGGCGAAGTTCGACAAACCTTCGACCGGCGCGAGGTAGAAGCACGTCATCAAGAGGCTCTTGACATATCAGAATTCGAAGCTGTAGGATTGATTTCAAGATGCCCGCGGCATCTAATGGACCCCGCGGCATCTATCTGACGTAGTGTGGAAGGAATCACTATGAATGCAAAGTTGCTGATCGTTCTCTCTGCTATTGCCGGACTCCTTCTGGCCGCCGTACCCGTGTTGGCACATCATTCTTTCGCTGCCGAATTCGACTCTAGCCAGCCTATGACGGTGACTGGCGTCGTTACGAAAGTGGAGTGGATGAATCCCCACACTCACTTCTATATCGATGTGAAGGACGAGAGCGGCAAGGTGGTGAACTGGGATGTGGAAACGGGCAGTCCCAACGCGCTTTCCCGGCGCGGTTGGACCCGGAACTCGCTGAAGGTCGGCGACACGGTGACCGTAGATGCGTTTCGTGCCAAGGACGGTTCTACTCTTGCTTCCGCTCGAAATGTGAAGCTGTCCGATGGCCGAAAAGTATTTGCCGGCTCGGCTGACGACGGCAGCCCCGATTCCAAGGGCGGCCCCACCAAGTATTAAGTGGCTTTTGCCGGAGATTTCAACGTGACAAAATTATTGAATCGCATTGTGCTCGCGGCCGCGGTCACGACCTGGCTGCCTCTGGCTTCGTTTCACGCAGCTGCACAGCCAGCGGCGAAACCTGCGGGAGCAGCGGCCACCACCGAAGTTCAGCCTACACCGCGCCTGCCCGATGGCAAGGTCGACTTCGGCGGCAAGGGTGTCTGGGCGCCTATCTGGGTTCTCGATTGGGCTGACAAAAAGTGGGTCACTCAGGCAATCGACGTTCCCTTCAAACCCGAAGGCTTGGAGCTGTACAAGGAACGGCGCGCGTCCAACTCGAAAGATGATCCCGAAGGCTATTGCCTGCCCGCCGGCGTGCCTCGCTACACGGGCACTCCCTATCCATTCCAGATCATCCAACTGCCCGATCGCGTGGTGATCCTTTACGAGGGAGCTTCGCACATGTATCGCGTCATCTTAATGAACGCCGAGCACTCCAAGGATCCCGACCCCACGTGGCTGGGAGAATCCGTCGGGCATTGGGAAGGTAACGACACTCTGGTCATCGATACGGTCGGCTTCAACGGCAGAACTTGGCTCGACTATGTCGGCCACCCGGCCAGCGACCAATTGCACGTGATCGAAAAACTCCGGCGTCCCGATTACCGGACCTTGGTGTATGAGGCGACCATCGAAGATCCGAAGTATTACACCAAACCCTGGACCACCAGTTTCAAAGTGAAGTTCCAACCCGGCTGGGAGATCAAAGAGTACGTATGTCTCGAGAACAACAAAGACTTGCTCCATCTCGGGACCAAAGAACCGAAGTAGGTCTAGCGCGGTATCATCAGTGTAACGATGGTTCTTGAAATGGAGGCGACGCATGCGCAGATCCAGCGCATCCTCCAGAGCAAGGCGTTCCGGACCTCGGAAGTCCACCGCAGCTTACTCATCTATCTGGCCGAGAAGTCTTTAGAAGGAACGGCTGACGGTCTCAAAGAATACACCGTCGGTCTGGACGTTTTCGCCAAACCCGCCTCTTTCGATCCGCGGCAGGAATCCGCCGTTCGTATGCACGTCGCGCGCTTGCGCCAAAAGCTGGCGGAGTATTATCGGACCGAGGGTGCCGGCGATGCGGTGATCGTGGATCTGCCGAAGGGTGGGTTCAAGATGACCTTTGAGCCGCGCCCGGTTTCTATCGTACGCGAGCCAACGTTACGGCCGACGCATCGCAGCGTGCTTCTGTTGGCCGTCGCCTTGGCGCTGGCCATTTTCCGTGGCTTCGTTTTTGGGATTTCGACTCTGGCGCGCCGAGCGGGCGCCCGAAGCCGCCGCGACTCAATGGACGCCCGAACTGCAGCAGCTTTGGGGACCGCTTCTCTCGTCCAACCGTCCGCTCATGCTTTGTCTAACTACCTCGAAAGAATCCGGATCCACGAGTGCCGGCACTGCTAGTGGAGCGTTTCTGCTCGGTCAGTTTCTGGCTTCCCGCAAGCCGAACATCATGCTGACTCGGACTGACTTGGTCTCGATGCCGGAAGTCACTATGGACAATGTCATCTTCCTGGGACCGTCGACCGGCAATCGTCAGATCCAGGCACTCTCGGCCAGCCAGCCGATTGGGCTGGAGCCGGACGGGCATTCGAAACCTGAATCCCCGGCCTGGCGAGCCGGCTTTCATCCCGGATTCATCGGACAACGACGAGGCCCACGCGCTGATTAGCCTGATGCCCGGCATCTACGGCCACGGTGAGCTACTTTACTTTTCCGGCAACCAGATCGCGAGCGTCATGGCGGCGGTACAGGCCTTCACCGATCCGACGCTAGCGCGAACCCTGGTCTCCAAACTCACGACCCCGGCCGGTTTCCCGCGCTACTATCAGGTGGTGCTGAAAGTAAGGTCCATGGACAACATGCCCATCGAGATTTCCTACATGTTCCACCGGGACCTGTCGTCACTGAAGCTGCAAGCGTCGGCGGGCAAATAGACGGCTGCCAAACCGTAAGATCAGGCACGTGACAAAGCTGACCGCGTAAGAGGGCAGTAGCCACGGGAACCACCAGGGCTCGTCCAACGACGGCATTTCCAGCAGCGGCGTCGCCAGTCCTGCTGCAAGAGCAACGGCGCCGATCCAGTCCACTTTCGTGGGCCGTTCCTGGCGCCAAGTGACGGCTATGAAATCAGCGCTGAATACGGCCGCCGCCGCAACCAGGCATCGGGTCAACATCTCGAGAGCGGAATGCATAGATTCAGGTGTCGCGACCGCGAGTATGACGATGCAACAAGCTAGCAGCGCGAACACCGCTCGCCGGACTGTCTGACCTTCAAAAGGCACGGAGTTAGCGAGCGCCCTGATTCCAAAGCGCGCTGAACCGAACATCGTGATCGCCGGTCACCATCATCCGGGGCGGTAAATAGCGAGTGGATATGTCATGGAACAGCGCGGCCCCGATCGTCGCGACCATTGCCCCGATTCAGGTGCAAACCGTAGGTCGCCTGTGCGATAAAGCCTGCGACAAAGAGGCTGACCGCGAAAGAAAGCGCCAGCCCGACGACTCCGATCAGCGCCGCCTCTTTACGCGTCCGGCTCCGTTGGCCGAAGTCGGATGCGAGGAGCCCAAGCGGAGCGAAATAGAAAAAAAAAAAAGGCACTCTCCGCCAGTCGGTGACCTGCTGCATAAAGCCCGGAGAATGGGACAGGGCTTCCCACGCGGATGGCCATCCCGCACGAACCCGAATCAGTGCTGCAATCAGAATCGCAATACTCAGTTTGTTCGTGAACCCAGCTAGCTTTGCGCTCGTTCGCAGGCCATGCAATGCGGTCCCAAAGAGTAAGAGAATAATGGCCGCCCCAAGCAGTACGGATTCCGCTCGGGTCGGATCGCGGCGGTATGGCCACTGGTATAACAAAAGAGCAATCGTCTGGACGGAAAACGTCAGCCATAGTACCAAATAGAAAGCGCAACAGAGCCGGAACCCGACCGCGGGTATTGATCCGAACGAGGACTCGGCCAGGCTATACAAAGATCGTTTGCTGGACTGCATCGCAAGAGCCGGGCCAAGATAGAAGAGAGCCACGAACAGCAGAGCGATCCCGCCGAGAACGCCAAAGTATGCCCAGGGAGGTCCAGAATAACGGCATCTCCCGCTCGAAGACGAACCAAAATGGGAAGTTTAGGAAGATGGTCGCGAGTATGATCGAAGGAAGCCACCAGCCTGTCGACGAGGCGGAATCCTCGGGCGATTGTTCCGACCATCGGATGCGGATCACCTTCCTTGAGACACCGACCTATGGTCGGAAGTTCCTCCACTCGTATCTCACTGAAAACACACAGTCACTTACCGGTCACTGACCGCCAGTTGACTCTAGTTGGCTTCGTTTTGTCGAAGGCGCCGTGGTACGCTGCTACCGGCATGAGGTCTACCATCCTGGTGTTTTTCGCGGTCGCGGCCATCGCGGAGGCGCCTTCGTTCAAGCCTAAGCCGGTCGGAAATCTCAAGCAGGTGATGCGCAGCATCCCCTATCCGAATTCGGACATTATCTTCGCCGTCCAGAGCAAGGTTCCCGCCGATGAAAAAGCGTGGCAGACGGTTGAAAACGCCGCCATCGCGATCTCTGAAACCGCAACCTTGATTACCATGCCCGGACGGCTCAGATCGAATGGACAACCGGTCCCGGTCCAGCGAGCCGATTGGATCAAATACTCCCAAGGACTGGTGGCCGCCGGACAGGCCTGCTACAAGGCGGCGCAGTCGAAAAGCCAGGATGCTGTGAGCATGTGCACGGACGAGCTCTCGGAAGCGTGCGAAAACTGCCACAAGGTATACCGTGATAACCAGGCGCAGAAGTAAACTCGCCGCCCTGGCCTTGCTGGCCGCCGTCGGCCCGCTCTTGGCGCATCACTCTTTTTCGCTCGAGTTCGACGCCACCAAGCAGGTCACCTTCCAAGGGGTGGTTACCAAGGTCGAGTGGATGAGTCCGCACATCTACTTTTACCTGGACGTGAAAGAAGGGCGAAGCAAAGTGGTGAACTGGATCTTTGAGTCCGCCGGCCCCAACGCTCTGGCCAGGCGCGGCTGGAACCGGAACACACTAAAAACCGGCGACCGGATCACGGTGGTCGGCTATCGCGCCAAGGATGACGTACACGTGGCATCGGCCAGAGAGGTCGTGCTGGCTGACGGGCGCAAGATGATCGCCGCGTCGCCGAACGATGGCGGTCCGCAGTTTTGATTCGGGCAGCCGCAGCTCTGCTAGCCTCCGCCGCATTGCTCCTGGCCGGAATCACAGGTAGCATCTCAGGCACGCTTAAGGACCCCAGCGGCGCGGTCATTCCCCGCGTCATGCTGACGTTGACCAACGCGCTGCAAGGCATTCACTTCCAGGCCATGACCGACCAGAACGGCGTCTACACCTTCCCAAGTTTGCCGGTCGGGCGCTACGACCTGAAGATTGAAGCTTCCGGATTCATGCCTTATGAGCGCAATGGCCTGGTGGTCGATGCCAACAGCTCCATCAAGCTGGACCTCACGATGGAGATGGGCGAGAGGCTCGACACCGTAACGGTTTCAGAAAGCGCGAATCATTTGGAAACCGAAAGCACCCAGATGGGCGACGTGGTGTCGAGCACGAGGATGACCTCTGTGGCCCTCAATGGCCGCAGCTTCACCGACCTTCTGGCGCTTCAGCCGGGGATCGTGCCCATGACCACCCAACAACCCGAGTCGATTGTCATGGCGGGCGCTTCGGTCGCCATTGCGCCCTCCGGCGTTTTGAATCCGGGCAACCAGTCGATAGGCGGCCAGCGCGAGGACGCCAACGGTTTCATGGTCAACGGCGGCGACGTCAAAGAGTTGATGAACGGCGGCACGACTATTGTGCCCAATTTGGATTCGATCGCCGAGTTCCGAATCTTGACCAATAACTTCGACGCCGAGTACGGCAATTACAGCGGCGGCGTGATCAACGTGGTCACCAAGTCGGGCAGCAATGCAGCTGCACGGCAGCGGCTTCGAGTTCCTGCGAAACACCGATCTGGACGCGCGCAATTTCTTTTCTCCCGAGCGCAGCTTCTATCGACAAAACCAGTTCGGCGGAACGCTCGGCGGGCCCATCTGAAGAAGAACAAGCTCTTCTTCTTCGGCGACTATCAAGGAACGCGGCAGAGCCAGGGCATCGATACCGGGCTTGATTCCCGTGCCGTCGCTGGCCGACCGGACGGGGAATCTCAGCGACATTGCAGCATCGCTCACAGGCTCGGTGGGCGGTCCGTATTTGGCGAATCTTCTCTCTCAGAAACTAGGCTATGGCGTGACGGCGAACGAGCCCTATTACACGCCGGGTTGCGTCGCGTCCACGCAATGCGTCTTTCCAAATGCCATCATTCCACAGCGGGCTTGGTCCGCGCCGGCCCAACATCTGCTGCAATACATTCCGCTGCCCAACGTGGGCGCCTCCACTTTTTCGACCGCCTCGGATGGCAAAATTCTGCGGGACGATAAAGGGAGTTTCCGCGTAGATGGCAGCAGCGACCGCTGGGGGCTGCTCTCGGCCTACTATTTCGTGGACGACTATCGCTTGAACAACCCCTACCCAACCGGTCAAGGAGGCGCCACCGTTCCCGGCTTTGCCGCTCTGAATCTGGGCCGCTCGCAACTGGTCAATCTGGGTCAGACCAAGACGTTCGGCGCCACCATGGTCAACGAGCTACGCTTGAGCTACATGCGGAGCGCCAATAACGTCGGCCAGCCAGTGGGCGGCGTCGGCCCCAGTCTCGCTTCGCAAGGCTTTGTCACCGGACCGGGAACTCCCGGCATTGTCCCGCTGGCGCCATCCATCGAAGGCATTGAAAACGTCAGCTTCAATTCCTTTGTCATTGGAACGCCGATCACCAACCTGACGCAGGCCAACAACACTTACGCCCTGATCGACAACTTTTCGAAAGTCTTGGGCACGCACACGCATCAAGGCCGGGGTTCAGCTCAGCTTCGAGCAGGTCAACGTCAATCCCAATCCCACTTTCAACGGAGCTTTCACTTTCTACGGATCGGAAACCGGGTCCGACTTCGCGGACTTTCTGATCGGCGTCGCCAGCAATTACAACCAGGCGGATTCGCAGACTTACTACGGACGCCACAAATATGCCGCGGCATTCGTGCAAGATAGCTGGCGTGCAACGCCTAACCTAACGCTGAACTACGGGTTACGCTAGGACTTGATGCAGTATTGGTCGGAGAAATACAACCAGATTCCGACCTTCGTCCTGGGAGAGCAGTCCAAAGTTTATCCCACCGCTCCCACCAGCCTGGTTTATCCCACCGACCCCGGCGTGCCGAATACGCTGGTACCGCGAAGGCAATCGTTTTTCGCCGCGGCTGGGCTTAGCCTACTCGCCCAGCAACAAGGACGGCCTGTTGGGCAAGATCATCGGCGGGCCGGGCAAAACCAGTATCCGTGCCGGCTTCGGCATTTTCTATTCGGTGATTCAAGGCAACACAATCGCCATCGACGAGCCGCAGCCCCCTTATGGCTTGAGTTACACCAGTCCAGGCCGCCCGCTGTTTGCTACGCCGTTCATTTCCTCGGCTGATGGCCAAGTTCATGTGCAGCCTTTTCCGCTGACGTTTCCACCGCTTGAACGCGTCCGCAACTCACCCCAACCCGAACATCGATTTCTCGCCGTTTCTTCCGCAGGCCGGTATGACGGCGCCGCCCCCCGGCAACACGTATCCATACAATGAGAATTATTTCTTTCGATTGAACGCGAGCTCTGGGCGAATACGTTACTGAGCTTGAGTTACGTCGGCTCGCAGGCCCATCACTTGTTGGCGATCTACTCGGCAAATCCCGGCAACCCGGCTCTTTGTCTGGCGCTTGAGCCAGCCCAGCGCGGTCGCCCCCGGATCGCCGACCTGTGGGCCGTTCGGCGAAGATACTACCTACACAACGGCCGCCGGCCAAGTCATCCATGGTACGCGAGGCCCGCTAGGGCCTAACTTCGCGAACGACGATTACGATGCCAGTATCGGAAACTCGAATTACAATTCGTTTCAGGCCAGCTTGCGGCACTCCGGCCCGCGGCTTGATTTCATGCTGGCCTACACGTTCAGCAAGTCCATCGATCAGGCTTCCAGCATTTCCGATCCGCTGGATCCTTTCAATTTCCGATTGACGCGCGGACTTTCGGCCTGGGACCTCACACACGATCTGGTGGCGACCTACCTATATCAACTTCCGTCAGGCCATTTCTCCGGTCACGCGAAGTTCCTAACCGAAGGATGGTCGATTTCAGGGATCACGCGGCTCGCTTCTGGCTTCCCGGTGACCATCTCCAGCGACACCGATCGGTCCTTTATGGGAAGCTTGCCTAATGGGGTAAATAATCACAGCCTCGATCTGCCCGACTTTACTCCGGGCGCGCTGAGCCTCAACGGCGATCCACGCAATGGCCTCCCGTATTTCAACACGTCTCTCTTCAGCCCCAATGCCCTCGGTACTCCCGGCTCGGCCTCGCGCCGCAGCTTCCATGGACCCGGCATGCTCAATTTCGACTTGGCCCTGCTGCGGACGTTTCGATTCTCGGAATCGAAGGCGCTACAGTTCCGGATGGAAACTTTCAACACCTTCAACCACGCTCAATTCTTCGGGCCGGTGGCGGTCGACGGCGACTTTAACAGCAAGTCGTTCGGCCAGGTTGTGAATGCCGCTCCGCCGCGACTCATGCAGGTAGCCCTAAAGTTTACCTTCTGACTCTAACTATGAAAACCTCATTGATTCTCGTGCTCCTAAGTATCCCGCTTGCCTTTGCGCAAACTTTTCGAAGCGAGCCGTTTGCGAATCCCGCAGGTCCCGGCAGTATTCAGTCGAACTGGTCTGTCACTCCCGATGGCGGCGCGCTCCTGAGCTGGGTTGAAACCGGAAAAGGCGGCTCTCTTTCACTCCGCTATGCGGTGCGACACGGCGACAAATGGTCGGAGCCTCGCACCATCGCCGCGCAGCGCCACTTTTTCCGTCATCCCGCTGAGTTGCCGGAGGTCGCGCAGTTGAGCGAGCATCAGTGGCTGGCGCATTGGGTCGAAATGCCGAAGGAAGAGAGCGAGGCCGAGTATGTTTATACGTCGGCTTCCACCGACGGCGTGCAGTGGTCGATGCCCAGCATGGCTCATCGCGATCGGGCTCCCGTCCAGCACGGCTTAGCTTCGATGGTCGCGAGCGGCTCGGGCGAAACCTCTCTGTTCTGGTTGAAAGCCGGCGCAGATGAGGAGGGCCCAACAGCCCTCATGCGAACCATCGTCGACGTTTCGGGAAAAGAGATTCGAGAGGAACGCCTGGCCCCGGATGTGTGCGCCTGCTGCCCCACCGCCGTTGCGAAAACCTCCAAAGGCCTGTTGCTCGCTTATCGCGGCCACACGCCGGAAGATATACGGGATATTTCCGTACTGCGCTTGGAAAACGGACACTGGTCGCAGCCCAAGAATTTGTACGCCGACAACTGGAAAATCAACGCCTGCCCGACCAATGCGGCCTCCGTCGCGGCGTCCGGCGAAAAGGTGGCGATATCCTGGTTCACCTCAGCGCAAGATGCTCCTAAGACCGAAATCGCGTTCTCGAGCGACAGCGGTTCTACCTTCACCAAGCCCACAACCGTTAGCACCGGACACTCTTTCGGATACACGTCGGTTGTTCTGGATGACGCGGGCGCCATCGTGTCCTGGTTGGAGCAGGGGACAGGTGGCGGTGCAGCGCGCGTGCTGGCTCGCCAGATCACTTTCGCCGGAGCCGCTGGGCCTGTGGTGCAGGTAGCTGAGGGAGGCAGGATGGCCCTCGGATATCCTCGTCTTTTTCATTCCGGCCCCGATACTTTTGTCACTTGGGGCGATCCTAAGCAGGTCCAGACCGCGCGTCTGAAAAAATAGGCCGCACGCAGGTGCGTGTTACACTGAAAAGAAATTATGAGAGAGCGCTCAGAGGCCTCAGACCTCGCTGGGGAAGCGTACGTCATCATTCGTGAGCGGATTCTGCGCGGAGAAATAGCGATCGGCCAAGTCATCTCCCGGCGCAAGATTGCGGTCGAGCTGGGCATGAGTTTTCTGCCGGTGTCGGAGGCGTTTTTAAGACTGGAATTTGAAGGTCTGCTGGAGAGCCGTCCCCGCGCCGGCACACGTGTCCGTATTCCCAGCCGGGAGGATGTTCGCGGGCACTATCTGGTGCGGGAGGCGCTGGAAGCGGAAGCCGCCAGGTTGTTCACTGAGATGGCGACCCCCGAGGAACGCGCTGAGTTGGTCAAGCTGGCTGCTCGTGTGGACGCGATGTCGGTACAGCATGAGACGGATCGTTTCCACTATCTGAATTTGCACTCCAAACTGCACCGGCGAATTGCCGAATCTACGCGCTGCCCGGCGCTGTGCGAGGCCATAGAGAAGACGCGCGCGCTGTCATCGACGTGGCTGTGTGTGGCCCGCTCATTTTCGAACGGGACTACACCGAGGCGTCACATGGATCTGCTGGACGTTCTAGTGAACGGAGATCGTGAGGCTGCTGCCGAGGCGATGCGAGAACACGTCACCACCAGCATGCAACGCGCTCTGGAGCGGCTGGAACCGTATTTCCGCGCCCGCAAGACTCACGGGAAGACCTATTCGCGCAATCCCAAGAAGCAGTTCGTAGTTGAAATGCCTGTCGAGCACAGCGGCAACGTCAGTCTCGAAAGCCCGCAGGCCTAGCTTGAGTCCCGGCGGCACGCGGGAGCATCTGAAATATTCATGGAGACAGACGTCGGCACAGTACAGACAGCCCCGGTAAAAGACCAAGGCCAGAAGACCGTATTCCCGATCCTGATCGCCGCCAGCTTCTGCCATTTCTTAAACGACATGGTTCAGTCGCTGCTGCCGGCGATTTATCCGCTGCTCAAAGAGACTTTTAAGCTCGACTTCGGGCAGATCGGGCTGATCACGCTCACTTATCAGTTGGTCGCGTCGGTCTTGCAGCCGGCCATCGGGCTCTATACTGATTTGCGGCCAAAGCCGTATTCGCTCAGTATCGGAATGGGCTTCACGCTAATCGGCCTGCTGGTTCTGTCGGTGTCTCCCACGTACGGCGTGCTTTTGTTTGCAGCGGCGCTGGTTGGAATGGGCTCGGCCATCTTTCATCCGGAGTCCTCGCGCGTGGTGCGGACGGCATCGGGCGGCAAGCACGGATTCGCGCAGTCGTTCTTTCAGGTCGGAGGGAACACCGGGTCGGCCATGGGTCCGCTGCTCGCGGCCTTTATCGTGTTGCCGCGCGGCAAATCGAGCATTGCCTGGTTTTCGTTGGTGGCTTTGCTCGGGATGATCGTCCTCGCGCGTGTCGGCGCCTGGTCGAAGACTCATCGGAAGATCGTGGCCAAGTCGCTGGCCGCCAGCGAGCAACATCGTCACGGTTTGTCTTCCAAAAAGGTCGCGTTCTCGATTGCGATTCTGATCGCGCTGATCTTTTCGAAATTCTTTTATCTGGTGAGCCTCAACAGCTATTATACGTTTTACCTGATGAACAAATTCCATGTAAGCGTGCAGAGTTCGCAGATTTACCTGTTCATTTTTATGGGCGCGGTTGCGGCCGGCACGCTGATCGGCGGACCCATCGGGGATCGCATCGGACGCAAGCCGGTGATCTGGGGTTCGATCCTGGGCGTACTTCCGTTCACCCTGATGCTGCCCTACGCAAATCTCTTCTGGACCAGCATTCTGACGGTGATCATCGGCATCATCCTAGCCTCGGCCTTCTCGGCGATTCTGGTATACGCGCAAGAGTTGGTACCCGGCAAGATCGGCATGGTCTCCGGCATGTTCTTCGGACTGGCGTTTGGGATGGCCGGCATTGGCGCGGCTGTTTTGGGCAACCTGGCCGACCACACCAGCATCAACTTCGTCTACCAGGTGTGCTCGTTCCTGCCGGCGATCGGTTTGTTGACTGGGTTCCTGCCGAACATCGAGAAGGGCAAACGGCAGACCGCCTAGCGGTCTGGTTCCGGAGCAACGTTGGGATGCAGTCCGATAGCGCAGATAGACCGCAAGCCGATTGGTATGGAATGCGTGAGGCTGCGCAGTCCAGTCCATCTGTGTTTCGATCGCTGCTGGAGCAATATAAATCCACCACCTCGCCGGTCATTGCGGGCTGGCTAATTGGCGTTATCACTCATTGCCGACGACACGGACCTGTGCAGCCGGAGGAAGCGATAGCGGCTCTGATCGAACTCACCAAGAGCTTAAAGGTGTGGGAGCTGGGTCAGACACCGACTGGCTTGCTCGCTGCCTTGCATTCCGCGATCTATGAAAACGGCTTACCAGAGAGAGCGGACCACGAAGCCCTTGCCGAATTTATTTGGCAGGCCGCTTTTCAGCATTACAGCACGTTCAAAGGTCCACGCCACGATTTGGACGTGGACATTATTAATCTCTGTGCGATCCTCGCGAGACGAGATCAACTGATCCCCTTATTGACGACCCGGCCCAGACTACGTGAGGAGATGATCCCCAAACTGGAATCAATGATTCAGCGTCTCGCAACGGAGGACAAAGACCTCTACGACAACTACGGCCCCGATGGGAATTTTGCGATCCAATCGTTGCGGCCCAGCGACAACAGCGATTTTCTCGAACGGTCCAGCCGCGCCAATATCAGCAAGGCGAAGCGCATCCTCAAACGCGCCGGCCGCGGGCGGCCTCCTGTGGTTGGTGACGAGCGGTAGGGGCTAACGCAGGTCGGAGACCTGCGCCACAGCGTCCAACACTTCGCGGTAGCTCTTGGGAGCTTCGCCGCCGAAGTGTTGCTTGAGTCCAAGTTGTGCGCTCCAGTCCATTCGCCGCACGATCGCTTCGGCCATGATGGGCTCGATGTCGAGCGACCGGAGCGTCTCGGCAACTTCTTCCATCTCTCTCGCACGGCGCTCGCCGTGCACGACCACGCGTCCGATCATGTAATCGGCTAGCTTCGGCCAATCGATCCCCGGGAAACTCTCGGCCAGTGACGCGAAGACGCGCGGTTCGGCGCGGTAGCGGCTGGCTCCCAGAACGCATTCGGTGATCAACGCCTCCATGCCCTTCACCATGATGCTGCGAAACATCTTGGTCGCGGAGGCGACACCGATTTCGCGCGCGGCGATCTCGATCGAAAATCCCAAAGGCCTCATGCGCTCCGCGAATTCGGGCGCTGCTTCGCCGCCGGCCAGCATCGGCACGCGGTGACCATAGGGCGGAACGGGCGCCATCATCGCGATTTCTACAAACCGGGCGCCGGTGGCTTCGACGGTGCGAGCGATGGATTGCTTTAGGCCGGGTGAAATCGAATTGAGGTCCGCATAGATATGTCGTGGGTTCAGATACGGCGCGTTCTGTTCAGCGGCCCGCGACGCTTGATTCGCCGTCACGGTGGACAAAATGATTTCGGATGCACCTGCGAGTTCGGCATTAGTTTCCACTAGACGCGTGCCGGTCTCTTGCGCTCGCTTGCGGATCGTTTCTCCAAGGCCGGGACTGCGGGAGTTGATATCGAATGCTACGCAGGGCTGGCCGAGACCTTTGGCGATATGGAAGGCGGCTTCGCCAAACCCAACGAAGCCAATTGATAATTCGTTGGTCATTAAAGTGCACCAATCAATTTCCAGTAGCCAGTTGAAACCGCCACGGTCAGCAGCGTAAGTATGCCGTACATGTTCGCGAGCTTCACGCGCTCGCCCGCGCTAAAAGCCATGCCTTCCGTGATGCCTTCGCCCATCGCCACCCAAATATTCTGATACGTTGCCCAGAACGGCACCGACGCCAGGATCAATGCGGCCATTAAAACCAGCGGCGGAATTCCGGCTGCGCTGGTGGTATCGACAATCGGAATAAACAAGACGGCGATGGCAATGAATCCACTGGGATCGAGGAAGCGCACCACGAACATCGCGATCGCGACCACCAACAGCAGCACGATCGCGTTGAACGTCAGGTGCTGGGCGATGGGCACGAAGTAGCCGGCCAGCCAATCGGTGATCTTGAATTCTGTGAGCACGTTGCCGAGGCTGAAAATCCCGCCCATGAAGAGCAGCAGGGTCCAGGATATTCCGGGCCCGATATCCGCGTTGGTGACAATGCCGGCGAGGGCGAACGCGGCCAATCCGACCATGCCGATGAAGAAGCTGGGCAGATGATGCCAGCGATCGGTCGCCCAAAACAGGATCGAGCAGGCGACGATGATCGCGGTGATTGTTTCGGCGCGTCCCATCGACCCCAGTTCGCGAAGCTTGTTGCGAACGAACTCCGGGGACGAATCGAGCGCTTTCTCCGGCTTCAGCATCCATTGATTGCCGAAGACGATGAGCACGCATAATAGCAGTGTCGGCAGCTCGAGAATGCGTGCGTAAGCCAGGTAGCTCAACGGCAGGTGCTTAACTTGGAACAGGGAATCGACTACGGGGCCGAACAGCGATCCGTATAGCAGGCCGCATCCCGGCACCACCGCCATCTCGACCGTGGTGAGCATGATGAGGGCGGATCCTTTGCTGCGCGGCTTCAAATCGAGCGACTTCACCAGGGCCCAGGCGATCGGCACCATGATCGCCGTTCGCACAGTCATCGATGGAATGCCGAGCGACAGCACCGCGCCGATCACGAAGAACGCCGCGAGGATACCGAAGTACGTGGCTGGAAATAACGACAGTATCCAATAGGAGATTCGCGCCGCAAGGCCGGTGCGCTGCATGGCGAAGCCGTAAAAAAGCACGGCTAACAAAATCCACCAGGAGCCGGTTGAGAATCCGCTCAATGCCAGCGCGGGCTTGACTCCGGCCGGGATCAGCAGCGCCATCATCAACACCGACGCGACGCCGTTGTTCATCACCTGAAAAGCCCACAGCACGATGGTTAATCCCGTGACAGCGAGCGCGACCTGGCCGATTCTGGACAGACCTTGCGGTGTCGGCATGAAAAAGATCGCCGCGCCGATCGCGATGGCCAAGAGAAATGGACCCCACTTGACCCGCGCCGCGCTGGCTGTAACGGGTTGGGCGGTAACGGTAGCCATAAAGCGAAGGCTTATTTATTGCTTGGCGGCGGCTTGTTCCTGTCGCATCCTGCGCTGCTCAGCCTGTACGACGATGAGCGACATCCACATGCCCAGCGGATGCGCGCCCGCATCCACCAGCGGATGCGGTTTCAAAGATCGCACCGCATCGATGCTCTCGTCTTTCATCGTTTCGAGAACTTCCGCTTGGCTTTCGGTGAGCCCGTAATCGGCCGCGAGCGCTTTCGTGTTTTCAAAAAGACGCCGGCGCAGCGGCTGGCTGAAGCGCAAATCAAACAGCAATTTGTTCAGAGGATAAACGGCGGGATCGGGATGTTTGTAGAACTGATAGCCGCCGCTTTGGAATTGGAAGGCCGGCTCGGGTTCCGGCGTGGTCGGCGCATTCTTCTTATTGGGGATGAAGCGCATCACCGCGTGGCCGTGGTGCCAAGTGGGCTGATAAGTAACCAATTCTCCCGGCCGATTGCCGATGGCGCCGAACATCACCATCCAGGGAAGCATCTCGGTGTTGCCGACCTCGTCCAACTGTTCGCTGGTCAACTTGAGAAGGGTATCGTTGTGGCCGCGCTCCATCTGGGCGATAGCCCACCAGTCGAAATCGTAAGCCGGCTGCGGATATTTCCACGCGCCCGGATAATGCGACATTCCCCCGCTGGCGACGATCGCGACTTTATAAGGAGACGCCGCCACAGCGTCCTTGATCGCGGCTCCAAGCTGGGCGCAGCGTTTCGCGGTCGGGAGTGGCGGAAGGTAGGTGTTCACAAAGATTGGAACCACGGGAATGGCGCGGCCCTCGATCACCCATTCGTACACTGCGGCGAAGGCATGCCCAAGCTCGGCATCCTGCGAATAGGTCATATCGAAACCGGCATTCACCAGCTTGTCGAGCAACTCCTCGGCGAAGGGATGAATCGGAAGAGCATAGGTCTTGCGAGCAAACGCCGCTTTCGATTTTTCGCCGCCTACGATCGCAAAAGTCGGCACTGCTGACAGAAAGAATGTTTCGAGGTGATCGGCGCCGATTACGATGATTGCGTCGGGTTTGATTTCATCCAGGTCTTTGCCGAGCTGCCGCATGGCTGCGATGTCCGCGTCGAGCTGAGCGGGATCCTCACTGGGAGGATAGGTGAATAGTTGTGGCGCATGAACCGTCGCCATCGCCGCTACGATCTGTCCCATATTCTTACCTCCTGCTATGCTCCGGCCTTGTGTGAAGTTTCATCCGGGAGCTCGTCGACATACTCCACCCCGAGTTCCTTCAGCTTAGCGCGAAGGCCGTAAAAGTCGACTCCCAGTTCGCCCTTGCCCAAACGTTCGCGCGACGTTTGTTCTTTAGTCCGGCGCTGGTCGCCTAGTTTGGCGACTTGAACGGCCGTCTGCCGCGGCACTACGACGACGCCATCCGCATCACCGACGATGACATCGCCCGGGTTGACCATAGCACCCGCGCAAACAATCGGAACGTTGACCGAACCGGCGCTTGCCTTCACGGTACCCTGCGCTGAAACGGCCTTGGACCAGACGGGAAACTGCATCGCCGTAAGGTCGGTGGTATCGCGCACGCCGGCGTCTATAATCAATCCGGCCACGCCGTGCGCGCGGCAGGACACACCCAGCAATTCTCCGAACATTCCATCTGTCGAATCGGACAATGGAGCGACTACCAGGACGTCTCCGGGCTTGCAAACCTCGATGGCGGCATGAATCATGAGGTTGTCGCCGGGATGGCACAACACCGTGATCGCGGTTCCGGAAACTTTCGCAGTGGGATAAATGGGACGCATGTAGGGTCGCAACAGACCTGTTCGATCTTGCGCTTCGTGGACGGTTGCGACGCCCAGCTCGCCCAGCAGGCGTATCGTCCCGGCATCCGGCCGGCGAATGCTGCGGACAACTTTGTGGCTCATGGGTGACCCGCTCTCTACTGAAGCAATGCGCCCGGATTGGTGACTGCCATGCGCCGGATCTGTTCGGTGGAGAAGCCGCCGTCGAGCAATGTCTGGGCGAACATGGCGAAGCCTTCAGCCACCGGCGGATTGATGGTCTGGCCGAGATCGGTAGATAGCACGCAGCGCTCCGGGCCGACCTTCCGGATGCTATTCAGCACTGCATCCCAAGGGGCCTTTCCGGTGTGCATGGTCGTGAAACAATGCTCGATGAATGCACCGGCGTCGGCCAGTTCGAGCTGCTCTTCGGCCGAAAAATTCTGTGAGGGGAATTCGGCGTGCGTAACCAACACGCGCTGATGTTTCATTTCCCGTGCCGTGCGAACCAGCGGGAAGATCTCATGACGGCCCAGGTGTCCGGTAGCCAGGATCATGTTGTGGCGAACGATGAGTTCGAGGCAGCGCCGGGTTGCTTCGTTTACTTTGCCGTTTTCATCCAGCACCGTGAGCGGCGGAGGCGCGATGCCGCTGGCCGCCAGTTCGCGCTGGATCTTGGCCCAGAACGGTAGCTTAGAGCTGGGTCCATCCACACGGCCGGCGGTTTCGTTGGCGGCGTCCACGGTCGGCATCCATACGATTTTCGCTCCCGATCGCCCCGCCAGTTCCACTGCCACCGGGTTCAGGCCGCCGACGCTGTGGTTGAGCGTGAGGGCGCCGAAGGCCTGGATCCCTGGAACCGCGCGGCAAACCACCTTGGCGCGCTCCGCAGTCGGGATGTAGTGGGATTTGAGCACGAATCCTTTCAGACCTCGTGCCAGGAACTCTTCCGCCAAGCCTACGTCGTCGATGCGCCGTTCGATAACATCGGGGGCCACGTGCACCTGAAGATCATAGGCCCCTTGAATCGTTTGCCAAGCTAACTCGTTGACCAAAGTAGCCTTTCCCGATGCGACTTGCGTACTCATGGCAAAAGGCAGTATGACAGTCCGCGGACCGCGCTGTCAAGCACATCTGATATTTCAAATCGGGTGCGCGAAGGGCCTTCACCGCGCGGCCAAAAGCATTGCCGGAATGTACATTTTTGCGCTATACTCGCTTCCCATGGAACCAATTACGCCTCCTTCCAAACCGGACAGCGATGACATCGTCAGCCGGCGCAGCTTCGGAGGGAAACTGCTATACGTTCCGCCGACCGTGCTGGCGGTGGTTAAAGCGACCGAGCGGCCGGCGCTGGCGCAAAGCGGACCACAGTAGATACCCATTGGGCGCCGATGTTATCTGGCGGCGAGTTGTCGGGCACTGACTTGCTGCTTCGCCACCCGGAAGTTGACCGCAACCCTCTTCCCGATCGAACTGTTCTGCTTTTCCAGAAAGACACCAGCCTGGCGGTCCCGGTGAATCAAGTAGGCGCCGCGATCTGGGAGATGTGCGACGGCGCGCATTCCCTGGATCAGATAGTCGATAAACTCGCTGAGACCTACGATCAGGAGCGGAGCCGGATCGAGCAGGACGTGCGGACTTTTCTCGGTGAGCTGATCCGGCTGGGATTCGTGGAGCGGCGGTGCGCATAGCGACAGCGCCACGAAAGATCGCGTGGGCTGATTCGTTCTGCGTATACAATTTTCCCTTTCGCCTGCGCAGCAATGTCCCCGAAGTCCAGCATTTGATGTCCGGGCTTTATCGAAATTTTCTGACGTCGAGCCCAAAAGGAGACGTAGCCGACGCGGTAATCGAAACGCACGATAGCGGCGAAGGCTTCTGCTGGAGGCTCGGCGAGAAGGCTGGCGCGACTTCGACATTGCCGAGCGCGTTGTGGAACCTGGAGGCGGCCCTCTGTGAGACGATCATCCGAACGCAGCGACGCTCGATCGCGATTCATGCGGCGACGATACAGATTGCGGATTCGCTGGCGATAGTGGCCGGCTGCTCCCAGGCTGGAAAAACCACGTTGAGCTTGGCGCTGGCTCGCCGCGGACTCCCACTCTTAGGCGACGACGTGGCGCTGGTAGAGCCAGAGACGCTGAAGGTGCTTCCCATTCCGCGGTGCTTCCATGTGGACGACGGAGGCGCCGATCTATTGGAGGCCGACGGACTGCGGCTGCCGGATGCGTGGCCGCGCTTCAGCTTTATCGTGCCGAGTGATTTTGGCACACCGGCTAAGCCTCCTGGCCGCGCTCGATGTCTGATCTTCATGCAAGGCCCGCGCGCCGCCCATCCCAGCATCACGCCGGTTTCTCAGGCGGAGATGACTGCTCGACTGCTTAGTGAAACGGGACAAGGTCCACTCACAGACTCGGAAACGGTGGCCGTGATCTGCGGGCTGGCCGCAGGTGCATCCTGCTTCGCGCTCGCTCCGGGTCCGCTCGGCGAGACGGCTGATGCGGTAGCCGCACTGCTAACCGCCTCCAAACATGTCGAGTAATCCGGTCGTTGCTAGGCTGACGTGGAAGTTGAAGTGAGCGGGATCGCCGTGGAAGGCAACGATGGTTGGGCCGGAACCGTGGAAGAAAGAATCCCATGCTCGAGAGCGTATCTAGTGAGGTCCGCGGTGGTTCGCAAACCCAACTTGTCCATGATCGCCATTTTATGAAAGACGGCTGTCTTCACGGAAAGGCCGAGTGCGCTGGCGATTTCCTTGGCGGTTCGGCCTTGTGCGACCAACTGGAGTACCTCGCGCTGCCGCGCAGTCAGATTCTTTCCGCTGGCGCGACCATTCCGGTTCGTTACCGCGGAGACCACGCGTTCGCCGAGCGATGGAGCCAGGTAGGAATGACCGTTCAGGACGCCACGGATCGCAGTCACAAGTTCCGACACCGCACACCACTTCATAACGTAGCCGGAAGCGCCAGCGCGGAGGGCTTCGGCAACGTATTCGGGTTCATCATGCATGGTCACCACCAGCAACTTCGTCATGGGCGAAACTGCGCGCAGTTGCCGGAGCACTTCGAGATCCAGGCCCGGGATCCCGGTATCGAGCAGAACCAGATCCGGTTTTGACCTCGCGACTGTATCATGCACGCCTTGGCCGTCGGCGACTATCTCCACACCCGGGAATTCACCCTCCAGCAACCGCTGGAGGCACTCGGCCATCATGGTGAGATCCGCGATCAACAAGTAGGGTCTCCGATGCATTGCCTATTAGATGGCTAATAGCGGCAACTGTTTCATTCTTAAATATTTATTCGATCAACGGGGCTAGTCGGTATAGTACTTTAGTAATATGCGAGTACCAGGTACCACCCACGGGCGAAATACGCTAGAATTGGCGATGCAGTTGGACCGCGAAATCTTCTCGGGAGGCAATCTATGCGTCGCGCAAATCGAATGAGACTCGCGCTGGTTGGATCGTTGGCCTCGATGCTCGGAATTCTTGGAGCGGACCGCGCAGCCGAGAGTTCTCCGCCTTCAAACGATCTGTCCAATCCTTATCACACGGTGACAAACTGGGCGGAGTTGCCCGACGGAAGAAAATGGGGATCTACGGCGGGAGTCGATATTGGTCCAGATGGAAACGTATGGGCGTATGACCGATGCGGCGCGAACAATTGCGCCGATTCGAATCTCGATCCGATCCTGGAGTTCGATACTTCAGGAAAGCTGTTGAGGCACTGGGGCGCCGGAATGTTCGTGTTTCCCCACGGCTTTTTTTTGGACAAGCAAGGAAACGTGTGGGTCACCGACGAGCAGGCATCCAAAGACGGAACTAGCGGATTGCAGGTTTTCAAGCTCAGTCCGGACGGCAAGGTTTTGATGACGCTCGGTAAGAAAGGAGTCAAGGGAACCGGCCCCGACACGTTCGGCGCTCCGACCGATGTTGTGGTGGCTCCGAATGGCGACATCTTCGTCTCGGACGGGCACACCGGCTGTATGTGCGACAACGCGCGCATCGTGAAATTCTCGAAGGACGGAAAATTTATCAAGGAGTTTGGAAAAAAAGGCACGGGTCCCGGTGAGTTTGATGGACCGCACGCGCTCGCGTTCGATTCCAGAGGACGGCTGTTCGTCGGCGATCGCACCAACAACCGCATCCAGATTTTCGATCAAAATGGCAAGTTCATCGCGGAGTGGAAACAGTTCGGCCGGCCGAGCGGGATCTTCATCACCAAGGACGATACGATTTATGTCACCGACTCCGAGTCGAAAGATGCGGACGGTTACGGGCACAACCCAGGCTGCCATCGTGGCATCCGGATCGGAAGCGCCAAGGACGGCAAGGTAACCGCTTACATTCCGGACCCCGATCCGAAGGGCGGATCAAGCATGTCGGAAGGCGTTGCGGTGGACCACCAGGGCAACATCTATGGCGCCGAGGTTGGTCCGAAGGATCTGAAGAAATACGTCAAGAATTAGCGTACGAACCAACCGCCCCGGCCATTCTCAAGACGACGTAACGCGACGGCGGAACTTAACGGCGGGACTTTATGATGGGCGGCGCTCCGGGAGGGGGTGGCGGTGGCTCGGGTTCAACGCGGGGCAGAAACACGACCGTTTCGTCCCGCCTCTTGCGCCCTTTTTCCGGGGGCGCGATCCTGTTAAGCGCTTCGGCGATCGCCTGCAGGACTTCCTCGATTTTTGTTAGACGCTGGATGATATGATTCGCCTGTTCATCTCGCACACACTGGTCTCCTTGCGACCTGACAAAAGAATACCAGTGTTGTTAGCGGGCTGATCTTGACCGCCGGCGGCTTAGCTGTCGCTTTCCAGCCTGAAAGCCGGTTCGGAAGTGAAGGGGCGGGCGCCGGCGGGAATTCGCTTCTCCCTCATTCCATTCGGCGACAAATGTCTGGTGGGGGCCACTATGCTGATGGTATCGCACGCAATGATGGCTCGGATGGTCCGGCTGCGGGGCGTTACATAGCTTCATATTCTCGAATTAAGGGCCCAAAAGATGATCTTCAGCGCTCCGATTTGTAACAGCAAAGCTAATCCTAGAGTGGCGGGAATGGTCGTTAAAATCGTTAGCAGTTCCACGCTGCATTCATGAGCACTCAGAGTACCAATCACAAAAATGCCCATTGAATGAGACGAGCGCGTGTCTAACCGAATGTCTGCTATGTAACAACTAACAACCCTTCGGCTAAATCTACCCGATGATATTCCAGTGTCGTGTCTCCGGAAGGCATGTAGTGTATAGTCTGGCTTGAATTGTTCGAACTTGGCATTCGATCTGCAATCACCCCCGAGGAGACGACAATGCAAAATCCTGAACCGAAGCCCCCACGTCCTGACCCAAAGCCCGACGAGCCTCATCTTCCCGGACCAGACCCAGATCCGCCCGGTCCGGACATCATTGATCCGCCTGTTAAGCCTCCGATGTGGGCGTAGCGGCCGGCCTGCGTTCAGTGACATTTCGTGATACTGTGGAGGCCGAAAAACGTGGTCTTCAAAGTGCACTCCCCGGTGGCAGGGATTTCGCGATGGACGCCGACCGACTTCGCGCTGCTTTTATCAAGCGCCAACTGGAGCGCGTGCTGAAGCATCGTCATACTTCGTGGGCGGCCCGCGCCACTCAGGAGTTGGGGCGGTACATCCGCTGGTTCGCCGATTCGATCCCGCAGTCAGAGAAAAAGACCATCGACGAGCAGTTGTCGAAACTGGAACGAGAGGTTTCGAAACGCGACTAGGCACACAGCGCAAGATCACTTGCTAACGCGGGTGGCTCAGCGCCCTAGTGAGGTTTCCAGGTTACGGAACTCTCCGCGCACAAATCAGTGGTAAGAACTTCAGCACCCGTCATCTTATCCGCCGATAACAAACTCTCTCACTAATGTTTCAAGGGGGTTAACTGGTGGCAATCAACTTGCACCGTTGTCAGAGGTTACTCGAATCAGATTTGTCGAAGGGAACAAAGTATGAACAATTTGAAGGACAAAGCAAAAGACAAGGTAGATGCCGCGGCCAAAGCTGTTAAGAAAACTGGCGACAAGGTCGTGGACAAATCCAAGGATCTCACTCATCAGGCCGGTAAGGCCGTCGAGAAAGGGGGCAAGCGGATGCAGGACGTCTAAAAGACGAACCTGCTGAGCTTAACGAGAAATGAAGATCGCAAGAATATTAGCACCAGCGCTGCTATGCGGTTCGTGGCTCGTGACGTACGGCCAGCAGCCTGACAACACCGCGGTGAACAAGCGCGATCGGGATCGTAGCGAGCCTACGGCCGATCAGCAGAAAAGCAACATCTCGGATCGGGACCTAACCAAGAAAATCAGGCAATCGATCGTGGGAGACAAGTCGCTGTCCACTTACGCGCACAACGTGAAAGTGATCAGCCAGAACGGTGTTGTAACCCTCAAGGGACCGGTTCGTTCCGAAGAGGAAAAGAAAGCAATTGAATCCAAGGCAATGGACATTGTCGGCAGTGGCGGAAAAGTCAACGACGAGATGTCCGTCAAGCCGGAGCACCAATAAGTTCAAGTTTCCAAATTAAACAAAAGGAGCATTTCATGGCAGGAAAAAACACAGCCGTATTCGGCATCTATAAGACCCGCTCTCAAGCAGAACAGGCCGTTGATCGCCTCATGGCGGCGGGATTCACCAACAACGACATCTCGGTGTTGTTGGCCGATACCACAAGCTCGAAAGAGTTTGCACACGAAAAAAATACCAAAGCTCCGGAAGGCGCAGCCACGGGCGTTGCCACCGGGGGAGTGGTGGGTGGAACGCTGGGCTTGCTGGCTGGAATTGGGGCGCTGGCGATTCCAGGCGTAGGTCCACTCATTGCAGCAGGGCCGATCATGGGCGCCCTGGCAGGCTTGGGCGTTGGGGGAGCGGTCGGCGGATTGATCGGCGCTCTAGTTGGCATGGGGATTCCGGAGTATGAAGCCAAGCGTTATGAAGGCCGGATCAAAGAGGGCGGGATTCTTTTGTCGGTCCATTGCGATTCATCCGAGGAAGTCTCGCGTGCCAAAGACATCCTGAAGCAGACCGGAGCCGAAGACATCGCCTCGGCCGGTGAGAGCACGTCCGGAGTGGACAAAGGGACTCGAGGCACTACCGTTGAGCCAACTACGCGAACGCCGGAATACAAAGAATACAAGAAGGTCTAACTGATCTGACGTAAGCTTATTAGGGCAGTGGCCGCTTCTCGCCTGCTGCCCCTTTTTCATTTTTGTGACAGCTCGGGCCGGCGGGTATGCCAGTCGGTGGCCTGCTCATAGGCGTGCGCCAGCGCCAGGACCTGCAACTCTCCCATGTGCGGGCCGCTGATCTGGATGCCGATTGGCAGGCCGGAGCTGGTGAAGCCGCAAGGAATCGAAATCGTGGGCAAGCCGAAAATATCGAAGGGCGCCGTATTGCGAAGCGAAGACGGGACGTTGCCTACAGGTGGAACATCCAGCTTAGCGCTTTCGATGGTGGCCGGAGGAACCGGCGTTGTGGGCGTGATTAGCAGGTCTGTGGTGGCGAAGGTTTCCTGGACGGCGCGGCGAAGACGGTCAATTTCGCGCCGCCCCTGGATATAAGCTGCCGCTGTAATTCTTGCCCCGCTCTCGATGCGGGCGCGAGTAAACGGCTGATACAGTTCCGGCGTCTTGGAAAAATACGGCAGATGATAGGCGTATGCTTCGGCAGCGAGGACCGGCGGGTTCTCGTAGGCTGGAAGTCGAACATCGTGCGCACCGGCGGTGAGCTTGCCGAGCACGTCGATCGCTTTGTTGACCGCGGCGGCGATTTCCGGGTCGAGCTGATCGTAGAAAATGGCGCGGGGAATACCGAGGCGAAATCCCGATACTTTGGTACGAAGCGCGTGGGTGTAGTCGGGGACCGGAGCATCGATGCTGGTGGTCTCCAGCGGATCGTAGCCGGTGATGGCGTTGAGAAGCAGAGCGGCGTCGGCCACGGTACGGCACATGGGTCCAATGTGATCGAGCGACCACGACAACGGAATCACGCCGCGTGTGCTGACGCGCCCGTAAGTCGGCTTGAGGCCGACGATGCCGCAATAGGCGGACGGCTGGCGGATGGAACCTCCGGTGTCGGAGCCGAGGGCGCCATAGCAAAGCTCAGCCGCTACCGCGGCCGCAGAACCGCCGGATGATCCGCCGGCGATGCGATCGAGGTTCCACGGATTGTGGACAGGGCCGTAGTGAGAGGGCACCGACGTCGCGCCGTAGGCGAACTCGTGCATGTTCAGCTTGCCCACCAGAACGGCGCCCGCGGCTTTGAGCCGCCGCACAACTTCGGCGTCTTCAGCCGGCACGCGATCGGCGAAGATCGCACTGGCAGCAGTAGTGCGCACGCCGGCGGTGTCGATCAGGTCCTTGAGTCCGATGGGAACGCCGTGCAGCGGTCCGCGCCACTTACCGCTTTGCCGCTCGTTTTCAAGCTCGCGCGCCTGCGCCAGAGCCTGCTCGCTCATCACTGTGATGTAGGCGTTGAGCGAGGGGTTGAGCTTCTCGATGCGCTTCAGGCACTCTTCGGTGAGCTCGACGGGGGAAGCAGACTTCTTGCGAATCAGCTCCGATACTTGTTGGAGGGAAGGTCCGGTGGCGAGCAATTGATTCAAGAAGCTTCGACGGGTTTGCACGATTACGAAGCGGGCTTCGGTTCGGGCGCGGTCTTCGGTTCTGTCTCGCCGCGATGGCAGGTGTAGCAGGTGACGTGCATCTTGCCATCGGAGAATTGCGCGTTAAGCTTCTGCGACATCTCGATCATGTGGCGCGCTACTTCCTTCTTCGGATTCTCGTCGCTGGCGAAGTTGCCCTGAACGTGGCAGTAGACGCACTGCACACCGAGGCCAGCTGTAAAGGTCCGCATGATCTGTCGTACTTCCGTACCGGAGGTGACCTTGAGGACTTTGAGATTGGTGGGGTTGGGAACCTGCTTGGGCGCTTTGTCCTGCTTGTCCTTGTCCTGGGCTTTATCTTGAGGCTTGTCTTGAGCGGCGAGCGATGCCAGCGCGACCAGGAGTATGAAGACTAAACGCATATCAGTTTGTGCCCGGCGCCGGACGGGCACCTCGCGCGTCGACATGGTATTCGGCCGATTCGAATCCGAGCGAGTTCGCAAACTTGTCGAGGTTTTCTTTTTCGACGAGATCGGCAGGCGATAGCTGATAAACCTGCGATCGTGCGGCTACTACACATTGATCGGATCGGCAATTGTGCGAGTTGGGCGAGCCCAGCTTTTCGAGTAACGCTACGGTATCGGGATGCGGCTGGCCGAAACGCGTGGGACCATTCGCCATGTCAGCAGCGGAATCGCCGGCCTTGCTCTTGACGCTGGTCTTTGCGCCTTTGGAAGCCAGATAATTCACCATGTCGTTGTCGCCCAGGAACGCCGCGCCGTGCAATGCCGTGTAGCCGCGCGTGTCGGCCGCATTCACATCGTTGCCAAGCTCGACACAATACTTGACCGCGTCTATCGCCGGATAGGGCGCCCGCACGCTCCAGTTCCAGGCCCAGCCGATGCCGGTGGCGGCCATCAGAGGCGTTTCACCGGCTTTGTTGGCGAGCTTCGGATCGGCTCCATGCCCCACCAGAAGTTTCATGGCGGGCAGGTCGCTCGATTGCGCCGCGCGCCAGAAAGGCGTAGATCCAGCCGTGTCCACCCAGGTGTAGTCGTTAGTGAACGACCGGAACCAGAGCTTCTCGCCGATGGGGGCGTTGGCGTTGGCGCCGCGATCGAGCAGAGCCTTCATCAAATCCAGATAGGTCACCTTCTCCTGTTCGACGTTAGGTTGCGGGAACCAGGTCTTGGGCGCCCATTGGACATCGATCGCCGCGTAGAGAGCCGTCAGGCCGGATAGACCAGCCAGGTTTGGATCCGCGCCGTGATCGAGCAGATATTTTGCAAGATCGAGATGGCCGTTCATAATGGCAGTGACCAGGGGGCTGAGCTTGTCGCCATTGACCTGATTGACGTCGGCTCCCGCGTCGATCAAAGCGCGCACGCTATCCATGTGACCCTCGCGAGCCGCATAGAGCAGTGCCGTCATGCCGCCCATGAAATCCGGTCCGACTTTTCTGGGCGGACGATTGGCTACATCGCCGGCACGCGCGGCCGGTTTGGCGAGACGATACTCGACAGACTTGAACGCCAGGGCATGAGCGAGAACGTCCAGGTCGGAGCGTTGGGCGGCTTCGGCTGCATCGCGCGCTTTGGCCAGCGCAGCTTCATCCTGCTCGGCGGCTGCCTCGTCCGATTTTGGGCTGCCCGCGTCGGCCTTTTCGGCGCCCTTCGCCGGAGCTTTCTCTTCGACTACATTGCCATCCTGATCGAAGCGAACTCTCTCAAGCTTGCGCACGTTGGTGGCGATCTTGGCGTCCGCACCATTCGCCAAAAGCACCTTGATCGACCGCGGCCCGATTCAGAGCGGCAGCAAACATCAACGCCGTTTGTCCGTGAGCCGATTCCTTCGCGTTCAGATTCGAACCGTGGTCCAGAAGGGTTTTGACCGCATCGACGCTGCCGGACGCAGCAGCCATCATGAGCGGAGTTGTCCCGTTGGTCTTCACTGCATTCGAATCCGCGCCGGCCTTCAAGAGGGCATCGATCATGGCCGCGTTCCCGTTCTGACAAGCCATGAGGAGCGGCGTGATCCCGCCTTCTCGCGTGGCGGCTTGCACGTTCGCGCCGGCTGCCAGCAGCAGCTTCGCCATTTCGAGATCGTCCCGGTAAGCGGCCCAGTGCAGCGCGGTAGTTCCGTCGCCCTGCGGCGCATTCACATCGACCTTCTGCGAGAGCAGGGAACGGACAGTATCCTTGTCGCCCTGCATCGCGGCATCGGATAGCCGGGTATCGCTGGGAGCGGCCGAGAGCAGGACCGCCAAGCAAAGTCCGCCAATGAGTGTCTTCATCTCTGGACTCCTAGATTGCCACTTCGCCGTTGCTGTCGCCAAAACTTTCCACATTCACGCCCAGCTTGTGCGCTACGGTCAACAGCACATTCGCCATGGGTGTGCCGTCTTTGGCACGGACGTGGAGATTGCCCTTTAGCCCGCCATTGGCGTGGCCGGCCAAGAAGATCGGCACGCGCTTGTGGTTGTGAACATTCGAATCGCCCAAGGGACTGCCGTAGAGCACCATCGAATGGTCCAGCAGATTGCCGTCGCCATCGGGAGTGTTCTTCAACTTGTTCAAGAAGTATGGCACGCAGGCTGACGTGATACCGGTTCAGCTTGGCAAACTCGGCGATCTTGGCCGGATTCTCCTGATGGTGCGAGCAGGGATGGAACGGCTGTTTCACGCCGCTCTCCGGGAAAACGCGCGTACTGACGTCGCGGCTCATCTTGAACGCCGAAACGCGAGTGGTCTCGGTCATGAAGGCCAGGGCCTGCAGGTCGAACATCAACTTGACGTGCTCTTCGTAGGAATCCGGCACACCGAGCGGGGCGGCCGGCAGGGCTCGCGCTTCACCGCTGGCGTTATACTTTTCGATTCTCTGAATGCGGCGCTCGATCTCGCGCACGTCGTCGAGATATTGATTGAGCCGATTGCGATCGCTGGGGCCCAGACCTTTCTGCAGCCGGGCTACATCCTGCGAGATCCAGTCGAGAATGCTGCGATTTACCTTCTGGCGCGCGAGGCGCTCTTCGGGAGTTCCGCCCTCGCCGAACAGGCTCTCAAAAGCCATGCGCGGGTCGAGCGTCATCGGCAGCGGTTGCGTGGGCGAGGCCCAACTGATCGTGTCGGCGTAGACGCAAGCGTAGCCGTAATCGCACGCGCCCGACGCATCCACCATTTCGATGCAAAGCTGAATCGATGGCAGTGGCGTATCCTGGCCGAATTGCTGCGAGTAAAGCTGATCGATGGATGTTCCCGCGAAATAGTCAGAGCCCTCGGTCATCTTGGGATGAGCGGCGGTGAGGTAGACGGCGCTAGAGCGGAAATGATCTGCGCCTTCTTCGGCGGCGGCCCAAGCGGTGGCGGGATGCAGATCGGTGTCGCTGACGATTGTAATGTATTCGCGTAGCGGTTCGAGCGGCTCCAGAGTCTGGCTGAATTTGAAATCGCGACCTTCCTCAGCGGGCGACCAGTAATGCTTCTCGGTACCATCGGCGGTGCTGCCAGCCGCTCCGTGCACCATCTCGATGCATGCCAGGCGGGTCTTGGGAACGGCAGCCGTCTTTGCAACCGGGGTCTGCGCGGGCACCATGGAGTCCAGCAACGGCAGGGCTAAAGACACGCCCATGCCGCGAAGAATTGTGCGGCGCGAAAGATGCTTCTTAGTTATGAACATCGCTCTTGGTCTCCTGATTCAGGTTGCCGGCAACAGCATCGGTCGGCGCGTTCTCGTTTTCTTCCGCTCGTCTCATCTGGAATGGCGGGCTTTTCACGATCCCCAGAATGAAAGATGAAAATCGGTTGTTGTTCTTGGCGGCGTCGTGCTCGATGGCGCGGACGAACGGCATATCGTGATAGTCCATCACGCGGCCGATGCCATAGGCTAGAAGATTTTCCGTGAAGGTTCCGATGAACGCATCGGAGTGATTCAAGATCGCCTGGCGAAGGCTGGCAGGGCCGTCCAGCTTGGTTCCATCGAATAGTTTTCCCGAGGCATCGATGCGGAACCCGCCGTCGTTGGTACGCCACACCCCGACAGCGTCGAAGTTTTCGAGGGAGAATCCGATGGGATCCATCATGGCGTGACAGCCCGCGCAGGCTGGATTCTTGCGATGCTCTTCCATGTTCTCGCGGACCGATCGTGGCTTGCCATTATCAGCAGTTTCCTTCAGGGCGGGCACGTTGGGCGGGGGCGGGGGAGGGGGCGTTCCGAGCAGAACTTCCATCACGTATTTGCCGCGCTGAACCGGCGACGTCCGGGTGGCAGTGGAGGTCAGCATCAGGATACTTCCCTGGCCAAGCAATCCGAATCGGTTGGGATCAGTCAGGGTGACGCGGCGGAACCGGTTGCCTAGGATGTTTGGAATCCCATAGTGCGTGGCTAGCCGCTCATTGACGAAGGTGTAGTTCGCAGTCAGAAGGTCCAGCAGATTCCGATCTTCACGCATGATGCTGTCGAACAACAGCTCGGTCTCGCGCCGCATCGATTGCGAAAGCGACTTGTCGAAGTTGGGGTAGAGGAACAGATCGGGGTTGGCGTCTTTCAGATTCTGCAGATGCAGCCACTGGTTGGCGAAGTTGGTGGTCAACGCCTCCGAGCGCGGATCGGCTAGCATTCGCTGCACTTGCTTTTCGAGAGCGGCGGGATCTTTGAGCTTACCTTGGCTGGCGACTGCGATCAGTTGGTCGTCGGGGGCGGCGCTCCACAGGAAATACGACAGCCGTGTAGCCAGTTCGAGGTCGTTGATGCGAAAATTCGTGCCCGGCGCGACGCTCGGCGGAGTGCGCTCAAACCGGAAGACAAACTCGGGGCTTGCAATGATGGCCTGCAGCGCGGTTCTGATTCCCGATTCAAAATCTCTATCGTTCCGCCCTTGCTGGTAGAAGCTTAGTAATCCTTCCAGATCCGTTTCGGTGACTGGCCGGCGGAAAGCCTGACGCGCCAGCGACGAGATGATGGTTTTCGCGCAGGGGATCTCGTCGCTACCGGATGACGGGCGGCAGGTGAAAATCTTGCGGCGGCTGGGCGTATCCGAAAGGCCGGATACCGCGGTCGGACCCGTGATGCTGAGCTCGTGCAGATGCGGCAGCGTGGTCATGCCCGGAACCGTGCCGGCGCTGACATCCACCAGGGTCTGCTCCACCATTTCGTACTCGTCCTCGAGCGGGCCGTCAAACTTCTGAATGAACGAAGCCGAGATGCGCTGCGGGCCGGCCTTGATCTTGATGGGCGGGGTCTTGATGCCGTCGTTAGCCAGTTTCATCGCGGGATCGATATCGAGCAGCGCCGCCCTCTCGCCATTCACGGCAACTTCGATTTGCTGGCCCTTGCCCTGATTTAATCCGAACAGCGGACCGGTTGGCGAATAGTAAAATCCCAGCTTGAAGATGTACTCGCCGTCGGCTGGAAAATCATGAACCATCGCGATACCGCCGCGGGTGCCGAAGGGCGTGCCCTCGATGTGGCGCATTTGATTCAGCACGCGCGGGATCTGATAAGTGGTCGTGAGAGGAAGCGCCTTGGTATCGCCGACCGCTTCGCGGCTGATCCGCCCGGCCGCCCGGATGTAGCCTTCCATGAGCGTCGGAGAAACAGTGAGGACGTCAGCCATGTTGTCGAAACCGTGGCTCATGTCGTCGGCCGGTAAGAGTGGTGAGACGTCCACCTCGACATCCAGAAGCTCTCGGATGGAGTTCGCGTACTCGGTTCGATTTAGCCGGTGCAGAGCAGGCCGGCCGGGATTGGGGTGCGCGGATGCAGCCTGGTCAATCCCATTCTCGATCGCTGTGGCGAAGGCTTGGATGGTGGTGGCGTCCGGCCGCGGCATCCCGGGAGGAGGCATCAGGCCGACACGCAGTTTACGGATCACCTTCTCGGCCAGTTCCGCGCTTTGGCCGGGATGGTCAAGATCCAACTTGGTCAGCGTCATGCCGCCGGATTTCAGCCTGTCATTGTGACAGCCTGAGCAATACTGGTCTATCAACGGGTGCTCCGAGGTAGACGAGAAAGGAGAGGTAGGCGTTTGTGCGCAGCCCATCGCAATGAATGCGAAAAGCAAGCCACCGAATATTACGATGCGCTTTTTCAATCTGTACCTTCGACCAACCAGCGGCACTTCGTCCGTCAGAATTATATAAACGCGTAAGCGTCGGTGTCAAGCCTATCTCTAGCATGTTGAATGACATACGTCGTATTTGCGGCAGTACGAAACGGCGTGATCAGCGCACGAAGCTAGGGTTTCATGTCCTTGCCGCTGATCTGTACGTCGAAGCCGTCGGGATCCTTGATGTGAAAGCTATTCTCCGTGTCCGGGCGCGGCTTCAGCCCACGGCGGTTCAGCTCTGCTTCCACGGACTCCTTGTTCCAATTGTCGATGGTGTACGCGATGTGATCGACGACTGGCGTCTGTCCGCCATTGCGGGCATTGCGCGGAAGCAGGAACGAATCTCCAAACGCGAGATAGGCTTGTTTGCCGTCGTCGTGAGAGACCTTCATTCCCAGCAGATCCGAATAGAAATCGCGGGTTCGGGCGTAATCGGCCACCCGATAAGAAATGTGATTGATCGTGACTGCTTTGAACCCTTTGCCGTCGGCCGCCGCAAGGGGCCTGGCAGCGCTCGCCGCGGATGCTGCTACGGCGAGGCTCTGGATGAGTTGCCGGCGGTTCATTTTACCTAGCTCGAAATCCTGCAATAGCTTCGCGATGATCTGTTCCATGGTTGCGCCTCCTGAGTAATCCAGATTAGCAGGTTGTTTTGGGCGGGAACGTGGTGATATGCTGCGAGCATTATGCGTTATGTGATGTCGACCATCGGCGCACTCGCGATCTTCGCCGGAACAAGTTATTCGCAAACGAAGTCGCTGGTGGACTTCGAGATGATGACCTGGCTCGAAGTCAAGAAAGCGATCCACGAGCAGGGCAAGACGACCGCGCTCATCTATAATGGCGGCACCGAGCAGCGGGGTCCGCAGAACGTAAATGGCGGACATACTTTGATGGGACACGCCACCGTTATCGCGATCGCGGAAAAACTCGGCAATGCGATCGCCGCGCCGGTGATGCCGTTCTCGGTGAACAATGCGAATGCCGACCAGCCGGGAACGATCGGGTTGACCGGACCCTTGTTTGCGGCTATTAACGAGCAGGTGGCCGAGCAGATGATCAAGAACGGTTTCAAGAACATCGTCCTGATGGGCGATCACGGTGGCGGCCAGAAGGAGCTGGGCGAAGTCGCGAAGAAACTGGACGAGAAATATTCGTCACAGGGCATCCGGGTGGTCTTCTGCGACGAAGTGTACGAAAAGGCCAACGCCGATTTCGACAAATGGCTGGCAGCCAACAATTATCCTTCCAGCTCGCACGCCGGAATTCCGGACACCTCAGAGATGTTGTATCTGGGCGGCGACAAAGGTTGGGTGCGTAAGGATCTGGTGTCGACTGCACTGGGTGATCCGGTGCGCAAGCGGGGCGAGCCAAGAGATCCAAATGAGAAGCGGGTTAACAACGGCATCACGGGCGATGCGCGGCGCTCGACACCCGAGCTGGGCAAGCGCATGTTCGATCTGAAGGTCGACTATGCGGTGAATCAGATTCATCAACTGCTGGGCGGGAGTAAGTCGGCGAGCGCGCAACCATAGTTACTGTGCGACAGGTGCTATACGAAGCGATTCTCTTTGATTTCGACGGCGTGCTGGCTGACAGCGAACCCGTCCATTTTGAGTGCTGGCAAGAGATACTCCAAACCTTCGGCCTGCATCTGGATTGGAAAACATACACGGAGCAGGGAATTGGCATCTCCGATCGGAAGCTGCTGGGGTTTCTTTGCGACCGGGCCGGCCCTCCGATGGACGTCGAGCAGTTAATCGCAGAGTTTCCTCGGAAGAAAGAGATGTTCCGCGCCCGTATGCTGGAGGGGCAACCATTCTCAACTGAAGTCTTCCGACTGCTTCCGGAATTGCACGACTACCAGCTCGCGGTGGTGACCTCGAGCGGCCAGACCGAAGTAGAGCCGGTTCTGGAAAGGGCGGGCCTTCGCAATTTCTTTCAGGCTGTCGTCTACGGGGGAGACGTCCAGCAGCATAAGCCTGCGCCCGACCCATATTTGTTGGCCGTAGAGAAGCTGGGCGTGCGTAGCGCCCTGGCCGTCGAGGATTCGAACGCAGGCGAGACGAGTGCACGCGCCGCCGGTCTGGAAGTGCTGCGGGTGAGGACGCCGTCGGAAATGCCGGCTCTATTGCGCCGGAGGTTAGGCCTGGCGCCCCGGGCAATCTGAGGTTGATGAAAGAGTCGCTCACAGGTCAGAGACCTGTGCCACGTGCATCTCACCAAACGTCCTATCCGACTATCCTTTCGGATAGGAGGATCGCTGCGACACTCACGCGGAGCCCAGCGAACATCAACGTCTTACGGCCCCTTCCCGATTGGTCGCCAAACTGCAAAGACTCCCTAGCCCAGTAATACAAATCAAAACAATAAGGAGAGAGAAATGTCCCCCGCTCCCGCCCGATCAAGTCTTCGGAATCAGGCGCCGGACGGAGCTGAACGGCGTCGCCACCGCCGGTATCCAATCGTCTTGGAGGTTCAATACAGGGCGACCAGAGGTCGAGCGGAACGTCTTGGCTCCGGAACAACGCTGGACGTAAGCAGTCGCGGCGTGCTGTTTAGAGCCGACGATTCGTTGCCAGCCGGCAGTTACGTCGAGCTAGCGCTGAAGTGGCCTTTCCTTTTGAAGGGTGTGTATCCGCTCACGCTGGTTATGCGCGGGCGAGTGGTCCGTAGCGACAGGAGAGGAATGGCCGTCAGGACCCGGGATCACGAGTTGCGCATAGTGTGAGTCGCCTCTTCGCCCGTTCGAGCGCCCGGCGAAAGACGTAGCGCATGATCGCTTGGTGTTTCGCTGCGGCTGTCGCTATGCCTAGGATTTGAGCGGCAACGTACAGGGCCAAAGTCGCAGGCCGGGGATATCACTGAAATCGGCCGCATTCAGAGTCCACAGCGTGGCTTCTTTGACGATGGCGCAAGCGGCAACCGCGAGGTCGATCTCTCGGCCCCGAGAACGGTGTACGGAACGGTACAGGCGTGCGCTCAGCGAAGCCTCCGGGGCGCCGAACGGCAGAGCAGACACACTGGGGAACAGGGCTTCCTGGGCGGCGAGTTCCTCCGCCAGACGCGGCCCCCGCAGCCATTCATAGATGACCAGTGAGGGTATCAACAGTCGTTCGCCTCGTTCAATGACGGCACGCAGAGCAGGGGCTGATCGCTTAGGGCCGCTGAGGCTGTCGATGATCACCGATGTGTCGATGACAATCATCGGTGCTGGTCCGCCGGGGTCTTACGTCCACCGGCGCGGCGAGCCTGTCGGAGAGCGGTCAATTCCTTTTTCACTGCGGTCAGCGGCCGGCATGGAATCGTGGGGACCAATTGATCAAAGGTGAGTAACAAATGGGCCCGCTCAGACTCGCTGAGCTTTCCGATACGTTCGTGGAAGTCCTGGATTGCCTCGCGAACCGCTCTTTGAGGCTTTGCTAACCTTTCAGACGCGTCGGGGAGGCGGTGGATTGTTGCGGCATCCGTGTAAACGTCACTTTGCATGATGCCATACTGATACCATACTACCATATAAGATCATTAGGCTCTTCCCATCCTGCCGCAACCGAAGCATATCCCAATGCATCCAAACCAGTAATCGTACAAGCTGGTGAGTTATTGAGTTATAATGTGTTCACAGAGAGTCGGGGATCTTGAGATATGCGGGGATTGATCGGATTCCTGTTGGCGATTTCTTGCGTATTCGGGCAAGGCAGCCTGCAGCGGGCGGAAGAACTTTACAACAAGACAGACTATAAGGAATCGTTGGAGCTATTGCGCGACGCTCCTGCGCACGAAGTTTTCCCAACCCAAGCGTCCGTTTACAATCTGATCGGAAGAGATTATTTCATGTTGGGCGAGTACAAGAAGGCCACTGAGGCTTTCCAGAAGGCGTTTGCTCTCGAGCCTTCCAATTCCGTTCACGCGCATTGGCTGGGCCGCGCGTTCGGGCGGAGGGCGGAAACCTCCAGTCCTTTTCTGGCGCCGCTGCATGCCTCCAAGGCGCGGCAGTACTTCGAACAGGCCGTGGCGCTCGATCCGGCTAACGCGGAAGCGATGAACGATCTTTTCGATTACTATCTGCAGGCCCCGGGTTTTCTGGGCGGAGGCTACGACAAAGCGGAGCAGATTGCCAAGCGAATCGCCAAGCGGAATGAGGCCGAAGGTCACTTCGCCGAGGCGCAGTTGGCCGATCACCGCAAGCAGTATGACACCGCCGAAGAGCAACTGCGGCGCGCAATGGAATTGGCTCCGCATCAGGTGGGCCGGGTGCTCGATCTGGCGAGGTACCTGGCCAAACGAGGCCGCATTCAGGAGAGTGAGGCCGCCTTCGATAAAGCAGTTCAGGTCGCTCCCAACAGCCCGAAGGTGTATTTTGCTCGCGCGCGAGCCTACATCGAAGGCAAGCGGAATCTGGATAAAGCGAGGGACCTGCTGATCCAGTATCTGCGTAGTGATTTGACGCCCGATGACCCGCCTCGCGAACAGGCCGAGAAGTTGCTCCAGCAGGTCTCGAGCACGTAAAGTATGTACTTCGGCGAATCGTTCCGCTTCAGCCTGCAGGCCATGAGCGCGAACAAGTTCCGAACTTTCCTGACGGCGCTGGGCCTGGTGATCGGCAACGCGTCGGTGATCCTGGTGGTTACTATTTCGATCACCAGCCGCGATTATATTCTGGATCAGATCCGGGGCGTCGGCTCGAATCTCATCTACGCGCAGTACTCGGCCGGAACCAACAACTCCACTAAAGTGGACGCGGACTTCATCAAGCTGGCGGATGTGGAAGCCGTGCGCCGGCAAGTGGGGTCCCGCATCATCGCGGCCACCGGCGTGATGACCAACACTGGACGCCTGTTGATCAACGGCAAGGAACAGGATGTTTCGGTCATCGGCTCCGACCAACATTACGCGGCAGTGCGAAACATGGCGCTCCTTTCGGGGCGTTTCCTGGATGAGTCTGACATCCAGACGCGCCAGCACATAGTGATGCTGACCGAGAAACTGGCTCAGAAACTGTATGGCAACACGGCGGCGGCGGTCGGGAAGGTGATCAAACTGTATGAGCTTCAGTTCACCGTGATCGGTACTTTCAAGGAGAAGACTGGAACGTTCGGTCTTTCCGAGATCACCAACGAAACTGTTTTAATGCCCATCACGGTGATCAAGTATTTCACGCCCGTCGAGCGTATCGATCCGATGTATGTTCAAGCGCGGCTGGCTTCCGACGTCCAACCCCTGACCGGGGCGATCAAGCAGCTTTTGGAGAGCCGTCACCGGATCGGCGCGCGTTACGACGTCGAGAACCTGGCGGGGATTTTGGAAGCGGCGCAGAAGATCGCCTTGGTGCTGACCCTGGTGCTTATTATGGTCTCGGCCATCGCGCTCATCATCTCCGGCATCGGCATCATGAACATCATGCTCGTGACAGTGACGGAGCGAACACGCGAGATCGGACTCAGGATGGCGGTGGGGGCATCGCGTCAGGCCGTGCTCGAACAGTTTCTTACCGAGTCCGTCGTAATTAGCCTGACGGGCGGGGCGATCGGCATTCTACTCGGGCTCGCGATCCCACTGAGCGTGCGCTTTCTGACCGATGACATCCACGTTCCGATTTCGCCAATGTCCGTGGTGGTGGCCTTCGGCGTCTCGGTGGCGGTGGGGGTGATATTCGGCATGCTGCCGGCTAGCCGGGCGTCGCAATTGAATCCGACCGAGGCGCTGAGGTACGAGTAGGCCTGCGGCCGACAGCTAATTCAAGATCGCTCGTTCATTTCGTCCCGAGTGAATCGCCCGCCCCTCTTCACGTGCTTGAGGCGCCTCATCAGTTGTTGATACTGGAGGACCCGCTTGTTGGCGGTTCGCCGCTCTTTTGTCTGCGCCGCCTTCATGTTACTCACACTATCATCATTCCGCTTTCTCGCCTCTGCCGCCTGCCTTCTGACTCCGGACTCCTTGCTCAGGAAATGATCCCCTTTCGCACCGCATACAGGATCAGCTCCGGCACGCTGTGCAGATTCAGCTTTTGCAGGATATGCGTGCGATGCGTGTCCACGGTGTAAAGGCTGAGGTTGAGATGGTTGGCGATTTCCTTGTTGGTCTTTCCCTCGGCTATCAATTGCAGCACCTCGCGCTCGCGCTCGGTCAACAGGTCGTAGCTGTCGTCTCCCCCGCGCCGGCCCAATAACTGCACGAAATCTTCCTGCAGAATGCGGCTGATCTTGGGGCTGAAGTAGGAACGCCCCTGCACGACGGCTTGAATGGCGGCGATCAATTCCGTCTTCACGGCGTCCTTCAGCAAATATGCGCGGGCGCCGGCCTTGAGCGAGCGGATCACGTAGCTTTCGTCGTAGTGCATGCTGAGGATCACCACGCCGATTGCCGGGCTGCGTTCCACGATGCGGCGCGTGGCCTCGATCCCGTTCATATTGGGCATGGCGATGTCCATCACCACCACGTCGGGCGATTGTTCCTGGACAAGCTGCACCACTTCTCGCCCGTCGGCGGCCTCGCCCACCACCGAGAATCCAGCTTGGCGCTCCAAAAGCAGGCGCATGCCATCGCGAAGAATATTGTGGTCGTCAGCCAGCAGAATGCGAATTGGAGTGTCTTCCATTCCTTCCATCACCATTCAGACTAGCCAACGGCAAGGCGATATGCAGCAGAGTGCCGCGCCCGGGCCGCGAGTCAATCTCGAACTTGCCGCCCAGGTGCCGGACGCGTTCTTCCATCCCCAGCAGGCCCAGTCCACGCACGCGCCGAGGATCGAAGCCACTGCCGTCGTCCTGGACATCCAGCAGGATCTGGCCGTCTTGCCCGCGCACGGAGACTTGCACGGTGGTGGCCTGGGCGTGGCGAGCGCAATTATTGAGCGCCTCCTGCACGATCCGGTAAATGAGTCGTCTTGTGCTCTTCGGGAAGTTCGTCCTCTACCTCGCTGTCAACCTGGACGTGCATCCCAGTCCGCTTGGCTGTCTCACGGGCCTGCCAATTGAGCGCGGGCACCAGTCCAAAGTCATCCAGCATGGACGGACGCAGCAGCAGCGCCATATTGCGGATCTCGTTCATGCCGTTCTCCGCGAGACTTCGGAGCGCTTCCAAGTGCGGCCGCACCTCCGCGGCCGGTTCCAGATCGAGCAGGTTCTCGGCCTCCATCAGCACCGCCGAGAAGGATTGGCCGACCTCGTCGTGCAATTCGCGCGAGAGCGCTCGGCGCTCGTCCTCCTGAGCGCGCACCAGCTTCGCGGAAAGCTCCTGCAGGCCGGCTCTGGCTTGTACGCTTTCCTTGAGCCGTTCGTGGACTTCTCCCTCCAGCCGCAGAATGTGGAAGATCGTCAGCGCCGCCAGGCTTGCGCCGCCCAGCAGCGTGACCACGATCATGGCCACCAGGCCGAGCTGCAGTCTTCCAAATAGTGCGCCCAGCTGCGTGTCACCGCGCTTGAGCGCGTCTTCGTTCAACGCGGCAATGCGATCGGCGATCTGAAGCATGGATGTCCGGCGCGGAACCATTTCCTCATAGAAGAATGCAAAGCGGTATTTATTCCGCTCGTCGGAACTCCAGGCAAAAGTGCCATTCAGCACCTTCCAATACGCGTCGATCTCGGTTCGCAGTGACTGAAATGGGGCGCTTTCCTCAGGCTCGAGCGATTGCGCGTAGTTATCCAGCAGGACGTCGGTATCGTGGCGGAGATTTGCCAGCGTTGCGATTTGGGCCTTTGCGCCGGAAATCTCGGGCGCCAGCAGGGAATCACGCGCGAAGGTGCCGGAAAGATAGATATTGGCTCGGATCTTTTCAAGCGTGCGATTGCGCGCCAGGAAGTTGCCCTGAAGCTCGGTGCCGCTGTGGCGCCAACCGTTTAGAAACAGTAGTGCCCCGGTCTCCGCCGCCGCCATCAACAGCAGCAGGCCGCCAAATCCTCCCACTAGCACCAGCCAGGGCCGCTGCCGCATTCCTCCCTCAGTTTATCTCTTCTCTAAGATAGAACCAGTTATCTTTCGTAGAAATCACGTTAATCCTGTATAAGGTGATTGCCTCTCGTATAAGGTGATTGCCTACCCGAAATACAGTACCTACGGGATTCTACTGACCGATGAGGTTTTGTATTCTGTAACTTCTGACGATTCTCTTGGAGGCTATTTGATGAAAACGCGATACATGGCCTGCGTGGCCATTACAGCATTGTCCGTACTTTGGACCGGTTGCGCAAAGAAGGTGGCGTCCAAGACGCCGCCTCCGCCGGCCCCGATTTCCGCCCCCGCGGCTGCTACAACGGCGCGATCCACGCCGCAGCAAGCCGCACCGCAGCAACCTTACCGGAGGGCGAGCGACGCTCCGTCCAGAATGCCTGACGCCGCTACCCGGGCGCGCATCCAGGATCTCCTCAATCGTATCCAGGACGCCTATTTCGATTACAACAAGCATACGCTTCGCCCGGACGCGGAGACTGCACTCCGGTCGGATGCCCAGACTCTGTCTGAACTCATTCGCCAATATCCCGACTTCAAGTTGACCGTGGAAGGGCACTGCGATGAGCGCGGGTCCGAGGAATATAACATGGCGCTCGGCGACGCGCGCGCGAAACAGACCAGGGAGTATTTAGCCACTATGGGCCTGCCTGGCGACCAGTTGCGAACCATCAGCTATGGCAAGGAACACCCGGTTTGCAGCGATCATGATGAGGACTGCTGGCAAAAGAATCGCCGCGCCCATCTCACCCAGGCACAGTAGAATTCGATCCGAGCTTTTCCGCGTACACTAGGGCCACGAGGCGCCCGGATCACTGACGCGACAAACGCGCCAGCACCCGATCGAGCGCCTCGTCTTTTTGCTGCTGGGATGGGCAGAGATTCTTGGCCGACTTCCAGAGCCTCACCGCGAGATCTAGATTCATATCAATCGCATCATCGATTTCCCCCCTTCGAGGCCGGTGAGCTAACGCTTTGCGCGCCGCGGCCAGATCACCATCAGGGCTTCCCGCCGGATGGCTGGTGGCGAGACATGCTTCCGCCATCGTTAGCGCGCCGCTGAGGATCTCGACGCTCCTCTGGTATCGAGCGGAGGCGCGCAAACCCACGGCGTTCGGGTCGAGCGCCAATATCCGTTCAGACAGTTCGAGCTGCTTCCGGCTCTGCTCATCGGTGGGATCGAATCGCACAGCATTACGGAAGGCGGTTCTGGCGGCTTGGTAATCCTCTTGCGCCCACTCCGATGTGCCCAAGCTGGCCCAGGCTTGGGCGTCCCGGCTATTGGTGCGCAGAATCTCGCGAAAAACGTCAGCCGCCTGACGTGGCGAGCCGTATTCGAGCAGCAGGCGTCCAATGCGCTTCTTGGCTGGATCATTGTTGCGGGCTTGCTCCAGAGCCGCGAGCAATTCCGCGATTGCTTCCTTTTGAAGGCCAGACTTCTTGAGGTAGTCCGCCAGCTCGAAGCGCGCCTCCAGCCGATTATTTTCCTCGCCGGCCGGCCAGGTTCCGTAGATGGCGCGATGGTAGTAAGTAATCGCATCCGACGTTTTTCCGCGGGCGGCCGCGATCCGCGCCAGTCCAAGATTGGCCGCGCCATTGTTCGGGTCGCGCTTCAGCACTTCGTTGAGATATACCGCGCCCTCGTCCGGATGGCCTGTTTTAGCCAGGGTCAAGCCCAGCGAAAGCCGGTACTGCGTGTTGTCCGGGGAGATCGAAACGGCGTTCCGGAACTGTTCCACCGCTTCCTGATTCCGCGCCTGAAGCAGCAGTTCGCTTCCGGTTTTGAAATATTGTTCGGCTCGCTCGCCTCGCTGGGAACGATAAAAATAATGAAGAAACCCGATCAGGAACACTAGGACCAAAAGCGCCGCGATCATGCCGGGAACGAATTTCGGCGACGTCCGGGCCTGTTCCTCAACGGGTGGCGGCGCTGCGGTGGGCTCCTGAACCACGCCGTAGGCGCGAAGAACGCCCTGGAGCGACACCAACCCCCGCAACTCGCGCACATTCGACCGGCTTACCACCGGAAGGACGTTCAATTTACTCTGGGCCATGCGGCGCAGCGCGACATCTAGCGGATGGTCCACATGCACGTGCGGAAAGCTCTCCGCCCGAAGGGATTCCGGGGGCCCCGGGCCGGGCCGGAAATTGGGGAAGACTTCGGCTAACGCTCGGTCTCCATCGCCGCGGTCGATGGCTGCTTCAATCTCCGCTAGCGAGACCATCCCCAGCAGTTCCGAACCATCCATCACGGGGCAGGCCTTGCGATCTTCGCTGAAACACGCCAGGGCGTCGCGCAGCCGATCGAACTTCGAAAGCCGATGGCTGGCCGTGGTCATGGCGTGCCGGACCATCAGCATCCCTTGCCGGTCCTTTAAGCCGGAGGGCAGATGCAGTCCGTCCTGATGCGCGAGGGCCTCATAAATCGGCTCTTCCTGCAACTTGTATGAAATGTAGAAGCTCATCAGATTAGAGATCATGAGCGGCACGATGATCGAGTAGTCGCGCGTCATTTCGAAGATCATGATCACTGATGCCAGCGGCACTCGCACGATGCCGGCAAATGCCGCGCCCATGCCGACCAACGCGTACGCGCCGACGCTGCCCGTATAGTCGGGAAAAAGTTGATGGGCCGCGCTGCCCACCGCTCCGCCCAGCATCGCGCCAATAAAAAGGCTGGGGCCGAAGATTCCACCGGCGTTTCCGGTGCCATAGCAGGCCGCCGTCGCAATGAGCTTGAGCATTACCAGCAGCGCCATCGTCGTCAAGGCCATCTGGCCGTTCAGCGCCTCGCTGACGTGCCCGTAACCGACACCCAGCACTTCGGGGACGAACCAGCCCATCACGCCCACCAGCAGGCCACCGGCGACGGGCTGCAGCCAAGCGGTCCATCGCGGAAGCGCCATGAAGCGCTTGCGAATGAACAACAGCAGCTTCACGAAACAAACCGACACGATGCCGCCTATGATGCCGAGGACGGCATAACTGATGAACTCGACCGGGCTGACGAGCTGATAGGCCGGAACGTGAAACAGCGGCTCATCGCCGAGCAATAAGTGCAGGACGATCCAGGAGGTCGCCGAGCTGAGTACGATGGAGCCCAGAACAGGGGCGTGCAGATCGCCCATCACTTCTTCGAGCGTGAACAGGACCGCCGCGACTGGCGTATTGAACGCAGCCGCCAACGCCGCCGCCGCACCGATCGGGACTAGTTGCCGGATATTCGCGGGTCCGAGGCCGAGCCGGCGCCCAAGCACCGAGGCCAGTCCCGCGCCGATTTGTACCGAAGGACCTTCTCGGCCCAGCGCAATACCGCTCGCCAAAGAAGCGGACGACAGGAAGAACTTGCCCACTACCGTGCGGAAACTGATGAAGCCATCGCGCAGAAAAAGCGCGGCCTTCGTTTGCGGGATTCCGCTGCCTCGCGCGTTCGGAAAATAGCGGGACAACAGATAGCCGGTGATCAGTGAGCCCACGGTTGGAATCACTAGCCGTCGCCAGGCCGCGCTTCCGGGCGGATACATCCGAGAACCGAGATTTTCGGTGAGGTAGATGAAGCCCGCGATCACCAGGCCGACCACGGCTCCGATGATCAAAGTCAGCACTAGCAGGACTTTATCTTCGTGCTGGTGAAGTTTTTCGGCGTCGCTCCAACTTTGGAAACGACTCCGCCAGGATTTTGGTGCAGTAACTTGGTTACCTGCGATCACGAGGCGAGATCCGACCCAGACGTGTGAGCACGTCTACGCCCAGATTAGCAAGGCGGCTCTCAAAAGTGTTCTGGTTTAGTGGCCTTCGGCCGCGGAGGCAGCGACGTAAGCGGGATTCAGCGTACCCTTCTGCTTCGCGATCGGAAGCAGTGTCGGATAAAACTGCACGAAGGTGTTATCCACCGCGCCTTTGGTTGGATGGCAGGTATAGCAACTGCCGCTGGTCGGAATCATCTTGGCCTGCGTAGATTGGCCGAATCCGAAGAAGGCCCAGCCGTTGCCCGAAAATCGCGATGTGTCCTTCACTTCTACTTCCACTCCGTGAGTCTCACCCTGGTAATGACCGCCGTTGTTGATCGATCCCTTGCTCACCGCGCCCCGAACCTCCAGCACGAACATGGTCTTCTCCGGCCATTTACCGGTCTGCAGGAAGGATTGATACGCGGCGGGCGTCACGAACACGTTGTCGAACATAGGGCCCATGCTGCGGTTGGCCTCCGCGACTGGACCGTATGTCATCCCCAGCCCGGAGCTCAAGAAGATCCATTCCCGGTAGTGCGAGGGCAAGAGTCAGCTGGTTGTCCTTCGTGTACTCCGGGACGCTCGACGCTCCAGGTTCCGCGGCCCATTGCGTCATCAACCCGACGGCGGCCGCGACTACGGCGAAGGCTATCAATCTTATTCGCATTGGATGTCCTATTCTCGGCGAAGCGCCATGAGAGGGTCAACTCTGAGCGCCTTGCGGGCGGGCAAATAACAGGCGATTAGCGCGGCGAAGGCGAGCACCAGCGAGACGCCCACGAACGTGACGGGATCGGTGGGTTGCACCTCGAAGAGCAAGGTCTTCATCATCCCCGTCAACGCTATTGACGCGAGCAGTCCTAACAAGAGCCCCGCGAGCACCAATCCCATACCCTGTTTCAGGATCATCCCCAGGACGTCGCCCGGTTTGGCGCCAAGAGCAACGCGGATTCCGATTTCATTCCACCGCTGATTCACCGCCAACGCCAGCATTCCGCCGATTCCTGCGACGGCAATCACCAGCGCGAGAGCGGCGAAGATGCCTAACAGGTTGGTCATTACTCGAGGAGACTGCGTGGCCTCACGGCGAGCCTGCTCCAGCGTCTCCACTACCGGGATCGCGGTCTGAGGATCCACTTCCATGACAGCCCGCCGCACTTGGTTTGCCAGGCTCATCGCTTCCCGGTTGGTTCGTATCAGTACGCTTCCGGGGGATGGATTCTGGGCCGCCGCCAGATACATTTCATCGCCGGCGGGCCGCTCGGGTCCATACTCCTTTACGTCGCCCACCACGCCGATCACCTTGGTCCATTTCTCTCCCTTGTTGAAAGAAATTCGCTTGCCAACGGGATCTTGCTCTCCCCAGTAGTGACGCGCCAGAGTTTGATTGACCAAGACCACTTCGGCAGCCTTTTCGTCATCCGAACCATCGAACGTTCGCCCGCTAACGAGGCGAATCCCGAGCGTCTTGAAGTAATCCGGAGTGGTGCTGCGCATTGCGGTGATTGGCGGCACTTCTCCTTCCCTGAGAGGGCGCCCCTCGACTACAAAACGCCGATTGAACATGCTGCCACCGGCGTTGTCGGGATCCAAAGGATAACTCGAAGAGATGGCCGCCGAAAGAACGCCGGGCTGCGACTGAATCTTGGTCAGCAGACGATTCATGAAATCGCGCCGCTGGGCGTCTTCGTGGTACTTCGACCAATTTAGATCGATGTTGGCGGCCAGCACGCGGTCGGTTGAGACAAAGCCGCCGTCCACCTGTTGCAGTTTGCTGAAGCTGCGCAGCATGAGCCCGGCTCCGATTAACAGAACAAACGAAAACGCGATCTGGCAGGCCACCAGCACGCCGCGAGCACGACTACGGCGCCGGCCGGCGGTCGCATGCGAAGCTCCAGCGCGCAAACCCGATGCGATTTCGTCGCGCGAGTAGAAAGCCGAGATTGATCCGAAGACGACGCTCGTAAGGATAGCCATCGCCAGCGCAAACAGCAGCATCGTGCCGTCCATCTGGATTTCACGCGCGCGCGAGGTCAGGCGCCCCGTGAAATCCACCAGAAGTTTCAGGCTTTGCGAAGCGAACAGCACTCCGAGCCCGGCCGCCAGCAGCCCCAAAATGAAGCTTTCGGTCACCAACTGCCGGAGCAGCCGCCCTTTGCCCGCTCCTAAAGCTGAGCGCACGGTCAGTTCTCGCTCGCGCGCCGACATGCGTGCCAGAGTCAAATTGGCCACGTTTGCGCAAGCGATTAACAGTACGCAGCCCGCCGCGGCCAGCAGGACCAACAGGGTAGTGCGGGCCCGGTGCGTCAGCTCGTCCCGCAGCAGTCCGGAAGTCGCGGTGAAGCCGATGTCTTTTCCGTAGACGTCGGGATGATCGTGCTCCAGGCGCGTCGCAATCAGCCGCAGGTCCGCGCGGCTGTGTTCTGGCGTGACGTTCGGCTTTAATCGTCCGAACAGGCTCATCATGTGCCCGCCGCGATTCGCAATCATCGATTGCGAGCTGCGAAAAGGACAGGCTGACGTCGGCATGTAAACGTCATTTTCGTCCGGATACTGCGGCACGGGCGGCAGTACACCGATAACTGTGTGCACCCGGTCGTTCATCTCGAATGTTCTTCCCACAATGTTGGGGTCGCCGGAGCAGTGCTGCTTCCAATATTCGTAGCTCAGCAACAAGACTGCGGGCGCGCCGGGCTTGTCGTCGGCCGCCACGAAATCGCGCCCCATAATCGGTTTCACGCCGAACATCCCGAAGAATTCCGGCGACACGACGCCGGTTTGGACGCGAGTGGCGCTGTCCTTTGAGAACAGCGTGAACCGCATGTTGTGGTATTCAACCAAGCTGCTGAAGGAGCTGCTCTGTTGCCGATAGTCGTTGATCTCGGGCACTGAAAAAGCCACTTCATCGACGCCGGTCTTCTGCGCTTTCTGATGCAGAACCATCAACTGGCCGTCATTCTGATAAGGCAACGGCCGCAGCAGGACAGTTGAGATCACGCTCACGATCGCCGTATTGGCGCCGATGCCCAGCGCCAGAACCAGCAGGGCGGTAGCGGTGTAGCCCTTGTTCTTGCGCATCATCCGCAATGCGTACCGGATATCCTGGCCAAGCATCGAAAGATGTTCGCGGGGAGCCGTGCTGAAGATTCCCGCGATCGTGTCCCACCACAAACGCAGTAGACCTGGGCGGTCCTTTCGCCGCTCAATTTCGGCGCGCTGATCGCGAAACGCCTGTTCCATCTGGTCGCCGAAGTCGCTGCGGAAATCGAACGGGAACAAGCGCAGCAATGCGGCGTAAAGACGATCCGATAATGGCTGCTTTTCCTGTTTCATATGGTGGCCTCCATCTAAGCGATCCGCTAAACCGTCCGCAGCCGCTTCAGCAAGTGCTTCTCGCGGGCGGTCGCGATGGTGCGCTCCATCCGCTCCACTTCCGCCGTTGCCAACTGGCGGCCGACCGGAGTCAACCGGTAATAACGGCGCCGCTGATCGTCTTCCTCCGCCGGCGGACGGGTCCGGCATTCGGCGATGATGCCCTCGCTCAGCAGCCGCTTGATCATGGCGTATAACGTGCCTGTGCTCAGACGTACATGACCATCAGTCTGTTCTTCGACTTCCTTCAAGATGGCGTAGCCGTGCTTTTCGCCATCCCCCAAAGCGAGAAGCACTTGAAACATGGCCGGTGTCAAATCGACCGAGGCTTCGGGCGGCGGTCCGTTTTGTTTCATGGCAGGCTCCTTATGGCAGATTGCAATCTAGCTGTATCAACTATAGTCTTAAACGCCATAGTTGTCAAGAACTGCTATATTACTGGCTAACAATCCATGAGCGGCCCTGACAGCCTCATCGAGTTTGATGGCCTCATCTGCGGCGATGTGGCCGAAGCATCTTCGCGCGAGTGGCTGGAAACCAACGGCATCGGCGGATTCGCTTCCTCCACGATCATCGGCTTGGACACCCGCCGGTATCACGGCCTGCTTACGGCCGCGACCAAACCGCCGGTGGGCCGCGTAGTTCTTCTCTCTAAGCTCGAAGAGACGCTGGTTATCGACTCGGCGCGCTTCGAGCTGAGCACCAATCAATATCAAGGCGCGATCCATCCTCGGGGATATCTCTATCTCAATTCATTTCGCCTCGATCCCTTTCCCGTATTTACCTATCGCGTCGAAGATGTCCAGATCGAAAAGTCGGTCTTTCTAGTCCACGGCGAAAACACGGTGGTCGTTCGATATGCGCTGCTCGGCGACCTCGGCAGCCGGTCTTGCTCGCTCGAAGTTCGGCCGTTGATCGCCTTCCGGGATTTCCACAGCACCACGCATTCGAATGACGGCATCCGCCAGGACGTCGAGGCAGCGCCGGGGCAGGCGAGCATCAAGCCCTATCCCGATCTGCCGAGCCTGCATTTCACGCACAATGCCAAGTCGATCGACCCGGCCGGATTTTGGTTTTACAACTTCGAATACCAGCGCGAGCGGGAACGCGGTCTCGATTCGCTCGAGGATCTGTATAGCCCGTTCCAGCTCCGCTTCGACCTTCGCAAAGATGTACCCGCGGTCATCATTGCTTCGACCGATCATCACGAGGCGAGCGAGGCAGCGTCACTCGAACGGCAAGAGAGAGAGCGACGCGGCAAAATCATCACTGCCGCACCAGCTCACGACGCATTGGCCGAAATCCTCACTGCCGCCGCCGACCAGTTCATCGTTGCGCGCGGCGATCGCAAATCGGTGATTGCGGGCTATCCCTGGTTCAGTGATTGGGGTCGCGACACGATGATCTCGCTCCCCGGCCTTACGCTGGTGACGGGCCGCTACGATGACGCCCGGAACATCCTGCGCGCTTTCGCAGGCAGTATCGACCAGGGCATGCTGCCCAACCGCTTTCCCGACTCGGGCGAAGCCCCGGAATACAACACCGTCGACGCTACGCTGTGGATGTTCCACGCCATTCACGAATTTCTTCGCTACACGCGCGACTACGACTTCGTGCGAGCCAATCTCTACCAGCCGCTAACGGACATTGTGGCCTGGCACGAGCGCGGAACACGCTACGGAATCCGGCTCGATTCCGATGGTTTGCTCCGGGCCGGCGAACCGGGCGTGCAGCTCACCTGGATGGACGTCAAGATCGGCGACTGGGTGGTGACACCGCGCATCGGCAAGCCGGTGGAGATCCAAGCGCTCTGGTACAACGCGCTGCGGGTGATGGAGCACCTGGCGATCGCTTTCGGCGATCGCGATCAGGCGGGTCATTACTCCACTTTGGCCGAGCGAACTCGCGAGCGCTTCGCACAAGTGTTTTGGAACGAGGCCGAAGGCTGTCTCTATGACGTGGTCAACGCTACTGGCGCGGACAGCTCCATTCGTCCCAACCAGATCTTAGCCGTGAGCCTGCCCTATCCATTGCTCGAGCCGGACAAGGCCCTGCGCGTTGTCGAAGTGGTGGAGTGGGAGTTGCTCACACCCTACGGCCTGCGAACGCTCTCGCCGCGCGATCCCAATTATCACGGGCGCTATGGCGGCGATCCGCGCAGCCGCGACAGCGCCTATCATCAGGGAACTGTCTGGCCGTGGCTGCTGGGTCCGTTCCTGACAGCTTACGTGCGGGTGCACGGCTGCTCGGTCGAGGCTCGCGATCGCGCCGGGCGCTTCCTCGATCCGCTGCGCGCAACACCTCTGGCAAGCCGGACTGGGACAGATCTCCGAGGTTTTCGATGGCGATCCGCCCCATCAGCCGGGTGGCTGTATCGCCCAAGCCTGGAGCGTGGCCGAGGTCTTGCGTACTTACGTCGAAGACGCGCTCGGGCAGCGGCCGGATTTTCCGATTATGACTTCGTAATTCTCACGCCGCCATTGGTGGTGCTGACTTTTATCGTCGCGCCGCCTTGTCCGACGTCGAAGGACATTTGTTTAGTCACATTTCCCTGAACGGTGGGGAAATCGATTTTCAAACCGCCGTTCACTGTCGCGGTCTCGAAATGGGCTGAGTAGTTGGATGGAACTTCGAGCTTGACGCCTCCATTGGTGGTGGTGACATCCATCCCGGAGCCATCCCAGCGGTCACCGGCGAGTTCGACCGTCAGGCCGCCGTTGGTGGTACGGCCGTGAACTTCGCCGCTTAAGCGCGCCAGAGTGACGCCGCCGTTTTCTGTTTGGAACTCTATGTTGCCGCGCAGATCCGCGATCTTGATGCCGCCATTGTGGGCCGTGGCTTGAATGTCCGATTGCCGGGGCGCGAAGATTTCGTAACTCACCGTCCATTGGTGATGGCTATCCAGTCTGGGGACCAGCCGCCTCAATACTGCCACCTCCGGAGGCGATGCGGATCTGCGGGACGATGGCGCGCGCTTCTGAGTCCGAGTCCGCTGCCGTCTCGATCCGAGCGCGAACCAGCATGTCGGTCCGGTCCCAGCCACTGACCGTCACGCCGCCGTTCGAACCGGGATTGATCCGGATCGCGCCTCCGGGTGCGCCCATATTCTGCTCCCGCATCTCGCAATGAGACACCAGGTTATCGTGGTGAGATTCCCGATCGCTGCATGCGAGCTTCGGGACAGGATTCTGGAATGCAAACACTGGTAAACTTCCCAGCAGAATAAAAAGCGAAGTCTTTCGCATAGGCCCTCTCTCGCGATTAGACGGAAGCATCAGCTTCTGGTCCCTAAGAAACTTTAAGAAACTTTGCACTTGAGCCGCCCCGGTTCGACGAACCTTTCGCCCAAATTTGGCGTCAAATATTCAAGGCGGCGAGTGCTGAGAAGTATCCTGCTAATGCTTCTGGGGGGAGTTTGGGTCGCGGCTCAGCCGGCGACACCGGCGTATTTTCTCGAACGAGAGCCGGTGAATGGTGGAGCGGAGCTGGTTACTCTGTTCGGGCATCTTTCTGCTTCCGGCGCCGAACCCCAAGATCAGGAAGTCCCGCTGCTCAGTGTTCTGCGCGACACTTTAGGCGACGGCGACTCGAATAACGACCGACTGCGCTACGTCTGGATCTTGACAAGCACCCGTCCGACGCCCGTGCAGCGCATCGCTTCCGCAATGTCCATCGTCTGGTTTCGGGCCGGAAGCAGGCAGCACGACAACCGCGTCCCGGCACCGGCGCTCGATCTCGGGTCGCCTGCAAGAAGTGTTTGGCCCAACGTGCTCGGCAACAGTTTGCAAGCCACTGAATTCGATCCGCTCGGAATGGCGGTTCGAACTTCGACGCGCAGTTACCGTGGCAACTTCAGCGACTACCACAAGCTGCAGCTCTTTGAGGCCTTGGGAGTTTTGGACGGTCTGGAACGCGAGCAGGCCGGAGATCCATTGTTATCCGATACAGACTTCCGCCAGTTGTACTCGCGGCTAAGCCTATCCGACCGGATGCTGGGAGGTCTGGTTCGTGAACAGAATCTCTCGAAGTTTTATGACCGGGAGACGGCCCGGATACAGGAAACACGGGGCCACAATTGGGAACTGCTTCGCCAGCGCGCCGAATTATGTGGACTGTACTTCGAACCCCTGGCCTTGCCCGGCGATACTCCGCCCGGAGCCCTGCTGTGGGTGGCGCAAGAGGATCTCAAGCACAGCGCCGAGCATTCCTTTGATAACCAGTTCCTTGGCATTGCCGACCCCTGGAACGATGAACGCCTGCAAAACTGGACGGGCTACACCGAGACTCGCTATCTCGACACTGAAAACCGCGCAGTTTCTCCCGATACGCCCGGTGCGCGTCCCGTGGAAATGATTCCTCTGGCTTTTTACAGCCTGGACCATCCCCGGGTTCCGTTATTGCTGGCCGATTTTCGGGATCAGTTGAAACCCAAGCGCCGGGAAATGTTCCTGCACGGGAGCAGTGTTGTTATAACGGGGGTGTTGGGCATCACGCGCTTCGGGAATTGGCCGTTCTTCGCCGCTGAAACGACCTGGATGTTCGTTCGCGGACGGCACGGTGGCGCGGTCAACCGGTCCGCGCGGCTGCGGGCTTATTCGGAAGCGCGCGCGTTCCTGGCGGTTGATACCTCGCTCGATCCCAAACTCAAAGCAGAACTACTCGCCCGGGTGGATCATCTGGCGCTCAATCCGCTGGAGAACGCTGCCGCCAACGAAGCGACGCTGGCTCGCGAGCAGTACCATTCTTTGGTTCAGTACGCCCAATCGCCCAGTGGATTAATTGCCAAACTGGAGCGCGACCGCAGCAAGGAGCTCGCCTCGTATACGGAATCAAGAGCCAGACGAATTTTCGCGGTCTTGGGCCGGGTTTTCAACCCCGGGCCTCCCATCGGCACCGCAACGCCGGATCCGGTTGTACTCGCGAAGCTGGATGTTTATCGCCGGGCCTTGTACCACCAGCGTTATCTCGATCAGCTCCTGGCATCCAGCCCACGGCCTGAGGTGGTAGGAGACGTCGATGAAATACGACGGTCCGTGGAAGCCTTGTCGGAGATGCAAGATGCAGGTCTGCGCGTGCCACAACTGATTGGGCGTGTATTCGCGCGGTCCGGTGACTCCGAGCTTCGCATCGTCTGTCTGCGAGCACTCCAGCGGCTCAATGTCGAACAGGCACGCAATGAGCTGCGGCGCTTATCTCAGGATCCGGGAACCGGGGAGGGCTGGCGCGAACTCTGTCTGTTGTATTTGAGCGGTGATCCCGGACCGGTTCAGGCTGCTGCTACGGGCGGCGGCCAATAATGCCGCGCGTACTCGCTGCGCGTCTGATCTTTTTCTGGTTCTTCGCGATTTGGCTAGGCGCCGGTGCGCGTGCCGAGGTGAGGCGCATTGTCATCATCAAGGTGGACGGCGTGCCTCAGGAAGTGCTCGATCGAGAACTGCGCCGTACCGATCCCGGCACTCATCAAAGCGCGCTTCCATGGATGGATCGCGTATTCAGACAACAAGGCGCCCGTTTGGCGAATTTCTATGTTCGCGCCATCAGCCTCTCCGCGCCCTCCTGGTCGTTGCTCGATACCGGCCAGCACCTTCAAATCCATGGCAACGCCGAGTTCGATCGCTATACTTACCACGTCTACGATTACCTCAACTTTTTTCCGTTCTACCTAGGCTACGCGCTTTCCCACCGGGTGGACATGCCGGGCGTGGAGGTGCTGGACGATCTGCGAATTCCGCTTCTGATCGACCGGTTTCCATATCAGGCAAGTTATCAGAGTTTTCAACTATACCAGCGCGGCGTTCGATGGAAAACGCTGCAGCATAGCTTTCAACGCCGCTTCACATCGCGTTCTCTGCGCCAGCTCCTGGATGAGTGGACCATGGGATTCGAAATCGGGTCAAGCGTGGAGGAACAGACCGAACGGGAGTTGATCGAGACGCTGGCCGATCCGCAAATACGCTATCTGGATTACTTCACGGGCGATTACGATCACGTCGCGCACAGCACGCCCGATCCCGCGGCTCAACGGCAGGCTCTGCAACGCGTCGACGCCCTGGTGGGACGAGTCTGGACCGCTATCGAAGCCAGCCCCGAAGCGGGCCGGACCGTCCTGGCGATAGTCTCCGATCACGGAATGAATACTCAACCTGGCGTTTACAGCCAGGGCTACGATCTGATCCAATTCTTCAACAGCCGGGAGGGCGGCGCGCATCATGTCGTGACGAACCGCCACCCCTTGACGGAATACAAGCTCAAGGGTCTGGATCCGTTTGTTTCCGAGGTCGTCACGCCTTCCGAAGATTCGTTATACCTGAAAGGCGCGGCCAATCAGTATCCCACCGCGCTGCTCGATCTCGACGGGAATGAGCGAGCCTCGGTTTACCTTCGCAATTCTGATTTCAATGCCCTTCACATTTTGCTGGACGAGCTCAGTCGGCCGTCAACACGGCCCGAGCTTAGGCGCGCAGTCATTCCTGCGTTCTTTCAAATTGTGGATCGCCATCGTGCGAAATGGCGGTCAACCGTTGCGGAGTTGAACGAAGAGCTTGCCGCACTGTACCGCGCCATCGAGGCCCAACGCGTTGAGGTTGCGGACCAGCCAAAGAAGTGGACCGTGGCGCAGCGCGATGCCGGCCTCGATAAAGCGGCCCGAAGGCTCGACATCCAAGTGGATTCGTGGCGTGAGCAGGAGCACAATTATTCGGAGTACATAAGCGCTTTGGACAAACTGCTAGCGCTATCGCCCGCGAACTTCGACAAGCATCCGCCATCCGCATCCGATTTGATCCCCAAGCGCGCAATGGGCGATGCCAATACCATCCATGAGCTGCAGAATTACGTCATCGGGCCCGCGCAGGACGGCCTCGTGCTGGCTCCGGATGGCTCACTGGATATCGAGCACAGCTTCCAGAAGGTAAACTATTTTCCGCGGCTCGCTGCGCTGTCGGTGAAGAATAATGTGCAGGTGGATGTGGGATCGCATCCGGTGGACTTCATCGCCGTTCGGATTCCCAAGGCAGTCGTCGAGCAGGACGAAGACGCAGTCTGGCTCTATGCCACTGAAGATCGTCAGGTCATCATTCTTTCGCGGCATGATGCCAGTGGAAACCTGGAACTTCGATACTTACCAGTGCGCGGGTTGCAGCAGGACGCCACAGGAAAAATCCATATGGATACTGCAGAGCTGTTAGCCGGTCTTCCCCTGCGCATTTGGGAAGATCCGGAGTTTGCGGTGCCGCAGGACGAACGTTCCGCATGGCTGAATTCCTGGCATCCCGAGTTGGATTGGCTGCATGCCGTTCACAAGACGAAATATTCGAATGGCATTCTGGCTCTGCATGAGCAGTTCCTGGGAGGAGAGTGCCCGGCCGGTTCTGCCGGCGATTCATCTCTGATCAAGAGGTTCCAGGCGCGCAGACGGCGCTTAGCCGAACCGGACTTGCTGATCTTTGCCAATAATCACTGGAATTTTAACGTGCGGGGATTCAATCCGGGCGGCAATCACGGGTCGCTGTTGCGCATCTCCACGCATTCGGTCTTGATGCTGGCCGGCGGATCGGAAAGCGGGATTCCCCGCGGGATGATGATTGAAGAACCTTACGATAGTCTGAGCTTTGTGCCGACCATCCTCGAGCTCATGGGTTTTCCTCGCGAAACTCCGCCATTGCCGGGTAGACCCATCCGCGAATTGCTCCCCACAAAAGAAACGGCACGTAGCCGGCCGTAGCCTTCCAGCGTCATCGTGGAGGTAATACTTCCGACATGTCCCGAACAATCTCCTGTTCCTTCTTGCTGAACTTCCCACGGAATTCTGGAGTGGACATGTGCGCCTTGCGCTCCTGGGGGGACATGCTCGCCATACTTCTTAAATCTTGACGGATGGCCTGCTGGCGCTCCGCAGGCTGCTGGGACAACTTATTGATGGACTGGCGGACTGCATTCTGCCTCTCAGGCGGAAGTTGATGTAGACGGTTGTAAAGGTTCTTGAGCGCTTGCTGTCGTTCAGGAGGAAGCTGATTGAACCTCTCTAGCCGTTCCTGCAATTTTTGCCGTTGCTCCAGCGGCAGACGATTGAGCGCCTTCTGCTGCTCGGCGGGGGGCATGGTCTCAAACTCTTCGATCGGTGTTTGGGCGGAGCCTTTTCCCGGCCGTTGGGAACCCGTTGGCCGGGACGCCACGCCACGCCGGCCCTGCGCCCGCGCAGTTGGCGCGAAGATCATGCCACACGCCAGGGCGCACAGCGCCAGAATGGAGCTACGCCAGCGCATCCCTCCGCCTAGATCTGCTCCCGTGGAGTGTTTTTCTCGATCGCGAACTCTACGCCGGCCTGCTTCAACATATCCATGTCATCCAGCGCTCGTTCCACTTGCTCGATCTGAAGCTGGGGTTGGGACTGCTGTTGTGGCGTGCTCGAGAGTCCGGAGTTCTTCACTAGAAACGCAACGACCAGAACCGCGCAAGCGGCAGCCACGGGCATCGCAGGCCGCCACGACCAATCGGCCTGGGAAAACCGCTGCCACCACCCGCGCCGCCACCAGTCACTCTGCTGTTCCTCCGCGATCCGTTGATACAGCCTGGCATCGAAATTCGATGACACCGGTAGAGGCGGAAACGCGTCGAGCGCCGACCATACTGCTCGCTGTGCGGCCGCCAATTCCCGGCAGCTCGCGCACGATTCCAGGTGACGTTCGAACTCGGTCTCGTTCGCAGAGTCGAGCGTGCCCGCCGCGTAGGCGACAATCAACTCGATGTCATTACCCTTCTTGTTTGGGCACTCCATCGCATTCCTCCCTCTTCATGCCATATGCGCGAGTCGCACTCGCAACGATTCGTACGCTCGAAACAGCAGAGACTTCACCGCCGATTCAGAACAACGTAACACATCCGCGATCTGCGCATATCCCATTTCTTCATATTTGTGCATCATCACCGCGGCCTTCTGTTTTGCCGGCAAGCCCTCGATCGCCTGCCGCACCTCCCTCAGCTTGGCCTGATAAACCAACTCCTGCTCCGCCGTCCTACACCGATCCGGCACCTGCCTGGCCGTTCCATCCGGACTCTCATCCAAGCTTGCTTGGCGCTTCTCGTTGCGTCCATCGCGTATCCAATTTAACGCCAGATGGCTCGCGATCCGGAATAACCAGGTCGTAAACTTCGCTGTCGGCTCGTAACTCAACCTCGACTTATAGACGCGCAGAAACGCCTCCTGCGCCAACTCCTCCGCGACAGCTTGATTCTGCACCATCCGGTACACGAAGTGGATCACCGGACTGCGGTGCCGCTCCAACAACAGGCCAAAACTGGCCTGATCCCCATCCCGGACGCGCAGCATCAACTCGGCGTCCTGCTCCAGGGACCCCTCAGCTGCCCTATCACTGTTAACCCGCGCCGACCAGGAAGGTTGCGCGGCGGGGGTGTTCACGCCCTCAGGATTCATTCACTTAGCCCGTTGCTCACAACGAGGATTCTGAGGTTCGGTTTACAGTGGTTTTACATTACTCGTTCTTAAGAGTGCGGTCCATTAGCTCGCGAATGGCCTCTCGCGGCGACCTCCCGCCCCTCAAAATCGAGTCCATTTGCTCTGTAATGGGCATATCTACGCTAAACTTCCGAGCCAGATCGACGGCCGCGGATGTGGTTTCAACGCCCTCGGCGATCATTGTCATCGCACTTACGATTTCGGCCAGCTTGCGCCCTTTAGCCAGTTGAATGCCGACACTGCGATTTCGACTTAGTTCTCCTGTGCATGTCAGTACTAGATCGCCTAAACCCGCCAGCCCCGACAATGTCCTGGTTTGGCCGCCCATGGCGACGGCCAGGCGCGTGATCTCGGCCAGCCCACGGGTGATCAGAGCCGCGATGGAATTGTTTCCGAGGCCGAGTCCCTGGCAAATCCCCGCCCCGATGGCGATGGTGTTCTTCAGCGCTGCGCCGATCTCGACACCGGCGGGATCGTCGTTGGTGTACAGGCGAAAAGTCGGGCCGGAAAACTCACGTTGGATGGACGCCGCCAGCGCCTGATCTTCGGAAGAAATCACCAGCGCCGTTGGCTCGCCGCGCGCCACTTCCTTGGCGAACGTCGGTCCCGAAAGGACCGCAATCCGCGGCTGGAACCTGCTGCCAATCACCTCCTGCGCGACTTCCGACATGCGCAGCAGTGTGCCGTTCTCCAGACCCTTGGTGGCGCTGACGAAGCGCATCTTGGAATTCAAATGCGCCAGCATCGCGTTGTAAACTCTACGCGCAAAACGCGACGGCATTACGCCCAGGACAATCCCGGCCCCATCGAGCGCAAACGCCAGGTCCGGACGTCGGCTCCACATTCGCCGGCAACTGGAAACCCGATAGGAAGACGTCATTGACGCGCGTGGCAGCCATGCGCTCCACTAGGTCCGTCTCATACGCCCAGAGCCGGATGCGTTCAAAGCGCGAGGCCAGCACGATCGCGAGTGCGGTACCCCAACTACCGGCGCCAATGATCGCGATCGAGCCTGTCATTTCGCGTTACTGGAACCGAAAGACATGTTCTTTGCCAGCTCGAATCCTTTGTATGTTCTCGCGATGCCGAACCACGACAAAGGCGCCCGCAATGAGCGACACCAGAACAACCGGCTTCGGTGGATGCATGATGAGCCACGTCGCCAAGGGAAGGGAAGCGGCCGCGATGATCGAACCCATCGAAATGTGATGGGAAGCCGCCACCACAATCACAAACAGCACCAGGGTGGCCAGCAGTGGGATCGGAGTGAGATACAAGAATGCTCCGATGAAACTCGCCATCGCTTTGCCCCCCCTAAATTTCAAGAAAACCGGATAGGCATGCCCCGCCATCACCGCCCAGAGCAGCAAAGCTGGTCCATACTGCGGAATCATTGGTGAGCTTGGCCGCGAGCCACACCGCGAAGAATCCTTTTGCGATGTCGAGCAAGAGCGTCGCTACGGCGACGGCGCGCCCGCTGGTTCGCAGTACGTTGGTGGCCCCAATGTTGCCGCTGCCCATGGAGCGCACATCCTCGCCGGTTTTGAGCCGCACCAGCAGATAACCGAACGGGATGCCACCTATCAGATACGCAAGCGCCAGCGCGAGGAGTGGCATCATGCTGCTCGGAAGGGATACTCCGAAAGTTTGGTGTAGATGGAGCCGGCTGCGCCCGGCTGGCTGCGGAACAAATAGAAGCGGTCGGCAACGAAGTTACCGAACTCGGCCGACTCCAATTGCTCAATGGCGCTGCGCAAGGCTTGCAGCGGCACGGCCTCTTTGATTCGCGCCAAGGTGAGGTGCGCGGTAAACGCACGGTCCTCCTTCGCGATCCCCAAAGGCGTCAGCGCCGCGTCGGTATCGCGAGCCAGGGCCGACAGCGCATCGCCACCTAACACCGCGGCCCAAAACACGCGCGGATGATGCGTGTTCGGAAACCAACCCAGGTTCTTCACCTCAACAGGAATGTCGGCACGGGGCGGGATGGAGCGCAGCGCAGCCTCGAGCTGGGGAAGGTTTTCTCCCGGCCACTCGCCGATGAACTTGAGCGTCACATGCAGGTTGTACACCGGACTCCATTTCAGATGCGCCGCCGGACGCAGGTGCATGAGCAACCGCTCCAACCTCTCCCGAACATCTTCCGGAAGATCGATCCCCGTGAATAGCCGCATGCTAACCTCCTAGGATACAAAAAGAGTTGAACGTTCCTTTTGCGCGGTTGCTGGCTCAGTCCACGATGCTCGGCCGGGACTTCTACGCGCGGCAGGCAATTGAGGTGGCGCGTGACTGCCTCGGCAAGATTCTGATCCATGGTAAAACCGCCGGGCGCATCGTCGAAACCGAAGCTTATCTGGGTGTGGATGATCGCGCGGCGCACGCCTGGCGCGGCATGACCGATCGCACGCGCGTGATCTTCGGTCCGCCCGGTCACGCTTATGTGTATTTCATCTACGGCATGTACGAGTGCCTCAACTTCGTCGCCGAGCCCGAAGGACAAGCGGGCTGCGTTCTCATCCGCGCGGTCGAGCCGATAGCGGGAATCGCGACCATGCGCCGCCGGCGTCCGTCGGCAAAGCGCCTGGAAGACCTGGCGTCGGGTCCGGGGAAACTTACGCTTGCGCTGGGCATCACGCGCAAACAGAACGGCGCGGATCTGACGAGGAGCGCGCTACAAGTCCGCGGTTTGCGCAATGAACCTGCCATCGAAGTGGCGGTGACGCCCACGGGTTGGGATCACGCATTGTGCCGATTGGCCGCTACGGTTCTTGATCGCGGGGAATCGGTTCGTGAGCCGATAGACGATTCTTGTGGAACTAATTTACCGGTAGCTCTTCTCATGAGCGACGGACGATGTGAATCACAATGCATCCTCCGTGAGCTCACATACCCAGCTCATGCTTGATTCGGCTCCAGGGCCGTGTCCTTCTTTCCTTCGCCTGCTTGAGACCGTGACGGATCCTGTTGGCGTCCGCCGCTGTCAGGGTTTCACACCAGTCAACAAGCCGCTTGCGCATATGCGCGCTACTGCTACGCATGTAACCAGCCTATCGCAATCGGCCGATTCAACCGAGAAAAGTTATGCCGAGCCGACCTTACGCTCGGAGTACCGCTAAAATTGAAAGATGCTCAAGCCCACTATCTTCCGCGAGTACGATATCCGTGGCGTGGCCGATTCGGAACTCCTCAGCCCGGATGTCGAACAGCTCGGACTTGGACTCGGCACCTATCTTCAACGGAACAGCGGCGCGAAGATCAACGTTGGACGCGACTGCCGCCTCAGCTCCACGCGTCTGCGCGATGCGCTGGTCAAAGGTCTGCTCGCCTCCGGTTGCGACGTCACCGACATCGGCGTAGTGCCGACACCCGTGCTGTATTACTCCGCGCAGCACTTGAAGGCCGACGGAGCCATCATGATCACCGGCAGCCACAATCCGCCGGAATATAATGGCTTCAAGACCGTCTGTGGGGCAGGCACCCTGCACGGAGAAACGATCCAGGAAGTCCGGCGGCTCATAGAGCAACAGGATTTCGAGCGCGGAGCCGGGCACGCGCGTCGACCGTAGATGTCGTGACCCCTTACGTGGATGAGATCGCTTCCCAGTTTCCTCTGAAGCGGCGCATAAAGCTGGTCGCCGACGCCGGCAATGGCACCGCAGGACCGGTGATCCATCGTATATTCGAGAAACTCAACGTCGAAGTCACCGAGCTGTTCTTCGAAATGGACGGCAAGTTTCCAAATCACCACCCCGATCCCACGGTGCCCGCCAATCTATTTAGCCTGATTGAAAAAGTACGCCAGACCGGCGCGGAGTTAGGCATCGCGTTCGATGGCGACGCCGACCGCATCGGCGCAGTGGACGAACACGGCAACGTAATCTATGGCGACATGCTGATGCTCATCTACGCCCGCGAGATCCTGGAGCGCAAGCCCGGCGCCACTTTCATCGGCGAGGTGAAATGCTCGCAAGTGATGTATGACGAAATCGGCAGGCTGGGCGGAAACGCCATCATGTACAAGACCGGCCACTCCCTCATCAAGGCCAAGATGAAGGAAGAACACGCCGAGCTGGCCGGTGAAATGTCCGGCCACATGTTCTTCGGCGATCGCTACCGCGGTTACGATGACGCGCTCTATGCCGCCTGCCGCCTGATCGAGATCGTCGCAAGATCCGGCAAGCCGTTATCGGCGCAACTCGCCGGACTTCCTAAGATGGTCTCGACCCCCGAAATCCGCGTTGACTGTCCCGATGAGATGAAATTCGATCTGGTGCGCCGCGTGGCCGGGCATTTGAAAGCAAAATATAAAACAATCGATATCGATGGCGTCCGGGTGATTTTCCCGGAAGGCTGGGGTCTGCTGCGCGCCTCCAATACTCAGCCGGTCCTGGTGATGCGTTTTGAAGCCGCCAATGAACATCTGCTGAAGCAATACCAAACCGAGCTGGAAGGGGTGCTCGAAGACGCGAAACGAGGAGTGAGCGCATGAAGCGTCTGCCGATTCTGGTCGTCCTGGTGACTTGCTCGATCTTCGCCCAGCGGCCGTCCGTGGTGTTGCACGCCGCGCGCCTGCTCGATGTCGAAAGTGGAAAACTTCTCACCCCCGGCGAAGTATTGGTCGAAGGTGAACGCATCACGGAAGCCGGCTCGTCGGTGACGCATCCGCCCGGCGCGAAAACGATCGATCTGGGCAACCAAACGCTGATGCCCGGCTTGATCGACGTCCACGTGCATCTGTTTCTGCATCCCGGCGAAGAGGACTTGCAAACCGTCGAAGAATCGGTGCCGCAGCGAACTATCATCGCCACGCTGGCCGCTCGTGACGACCTGATGGCGGGCTTCACCGCCGAGCGCGATATGGGAACGGAAGGCGCCGGCGCCGCTGATACGGCCGTCCGCAACGCCATCAACCAGGGCTTGATTCCCGGCCCGCGCCTCCGCATCAGCGGCAATGCGGTCGATATCCTGGGCGGCCATGAAGACGCGAACCGCTTCAATCCCGAGCAGCATGTTTTGTCGAACGCGACCTATGCCAACAACGCCGCCGAGCTGGTGAGCGTGATCCGCGAGCAGTTTAAGCTGGGCGCCGACTTCATCAAGATCTACGAGACCGGGCGCGATTCTTTCCGAGACGGAAAATTCTCCACACCTTATCAGTACACCGAAGCCGAGCTTCGAGCGGCGGTGGACGAGGCGGCCCGCGTAGGCAAGCGAGTCGCGGTCCATGCCACCGGCGAGCCAGGCACGCTCTATGCCGCGCGCGCGGGCGTTGTCACGGTCGATCATGCCGATCAGTTGAGCGACGAGACGATGCGGCTTATGCGGGAGAAACAGATTCCCGCCGTGCCGACTTTTGCCATTTCCGAATATTTCGCCGATCACGCAGGCTCAGCCGAAGCGACCGCCGCGCGGCGTAAAACGCTCGACTATCACGCGCAGGAATTTCGCAAACAGATGGCCGCCGGCGTGCCTTTCGCTGTGGGCTCCGATGTCGGTCCGTTTCCACATGGAACGCAGGCCCGCGAGTTCGTTTTAATGGTCAAGTTCGGCATGAAGCCGCTGGCCGCGATCCAGGCCGGAATCATCAACGGCGCAAAAGTGCTCGGCTGGGAAGGGCAAATCGGCGCGCTGAAACCGGGCTATTTCGCGGATGTGATTGCAGTCCCGGGGAATCCGCTCGAGGACATCAGCGCGCTCGAAAAAGTCGGGTTCGTGATGAAAGGCGGCGTGATCTACCGCCAGTGACGCCTTCTCATCCGGCCGCGCCTTGAAGTACCATCTCCTGGGCTGGCGGCGTGCGCCTGCAGGGCCGTGCTCGAAGCGGACCGATACCAGCTTCGAAACGCCGGGCTCCTGCATGGTGACGCCGTATAGCGACTGCGCAGCTTCCATGGTCCGCTTGGCGTGTGTGATCACGATGAACTGCGTTTGAGTCGACATTTCTTTCAGCAGGCGCGTGAGCCGCTCGATGTTCGGCTCGTCCAATGGCGCATCCACTTCGTCCAGAATGCAGAACGGACTGGGCGTGTAGTGGAAGATTGACATGAGCAGCGCCATCGCAGTCAACGATTTTTCGCCGCCCGATAGAAGCAGCACGTTCTGCAACCGCTTGCCCGGAGGCGAGGCGACGATGTCGATGCCCGACTCGGCGATGTTGCTCTCATCGGTGAGCCGCATTTCACCTGTGCCGCCGCCGAACAACGTCTTGAATATTTCGCGGAAGTGCCCGTTGATGGCTTCGAAGGCTTCGATGAAGCGACGGCGAGATTCGACATCGATATCATGGATTGCTTTCTCGGTGTCGCGGATCGAATCGAGCAGATCCTGCCGTTGGGCGTTCAAGAAATCGTAGCGCTGTTGCGCTTCCTGGAACTCTTCGAGCGCCTGCGGATTCACAGGGCCCAGCGCCTCGATGCGCGCCTTCACTTCCTGGTATTTCTGCTCGGCATCGGCCAGGCCGGCTTCGTCCAATACAAGCTCTTCTCCGGCGGCCAATTCTTCGAGCGGCGCGTTCAGCTCCTTGCGGCTGGTTTCATCGAGGTATTTCAGTTCGGCCTGCTTCTTCACGAGTTCCAGCTCGATCTGCGAGCGCCTCTCCTGCGCGGTCTGGACGTCGGCTCGCAGTTGACGCAGACCTTCCTCGATTGCGGCTAAATTCCCGCGCAGCTCTGTCTCCTGCGCCGCCAGACGCGCGACTCCTTCTTCAACCGATCGGATCTCGTCCACCAGCTCGCCGGCCCGGCGGTCCAGTTCGATGTTGTCGACCAGCAGCCGGGCGCGCTCCAAACCCAACCGGTCGATTTCGGCTGTGATCTCCTCGCGGCGCACGGTGATTTGGCCGATCTGCGCTTGGTATCGGGCTTCGGTGGCTTGCTCGGCGCGCCGCCGCTCCTCGAATCCCGCTAGCTCAGCGCGCAGGGCCCCATGTTCCTCAATCAACTTGTGCGCTTCCGCTTGCAACTCCTCGAAATCCGCGCGGGACTGCTCCAGCACCTGCTCCTCGATCGAGCGGGCAGTCTCTTTGTCTTCGAGCGATTGTTGATCGCGCTCCTGCTGCGATCGGGCCCGGTCGCCTTCCTGACGCAGACGCTCCAGTTCCAGGCGCGCCACCGACAGTTGCGATTGGGCGCGGGCGAACTCTTCGGCCAGCTTGCGGTGCTCGTGATCCAGCGCCAGCGCTTCTTTCTCCTGATTCTGCTGCAACGTCCGCAGGCTCTCCAGATCCTCGCTGAAGGTGTGGATCTCGCCCTCGAGTTGCGCCAGCAGCGCGGCGGTTTCGTCCACCGCCTTGTGCTTCACCTGGACTTCGCCAATCAGCTCGCGCAGTTCACGCTTTAGAGCCAACGGTCCGCTGCCGGTTTTCTTGCCGCCGCTGACCGCATGACCGTGATAACCGACGCCGTCCGGCAACAGGAAAAATGCATCCGGATGTTCGACCGCAAGCCTCTGCGCAGCGGCGCGATCCCTGGCGAGATAGCAGCGCGCCAATCTCGGCAGCAGGTGCGCCGGAGCGTTCGCGAAACCGTTGGTGAAACGAAGATGGTCGCTCAACCGGCCCACCACGCCATCGGTGCCGGCCAACTCTTCAGCCTCGCCCAGGGATTCATCGGCCTGCGGATGAACCAGGAACGTGGCCCGACCATCCAGATCGGTACGCATGATATCGATGCCGCGCTCGGCCTCGTTCCAATCGCCGACTACGACGTATTCGAGCTCTTCGTGGAGGAAATCTTCAGTGGCTTTTTCATAGGCCGGATCGACTTCGATGAAATCGGCCAGCACGCCAGAAGGAACAAATCCTTCCGATTCGCCCCGCTCGACGGCGGTAAACAAACGCTTCACACTTTCGGTTGTATATGCGCGGTGTGAAAGGATTTCTTCGAGCGAATCCTTGCGTGCCTTGAGACGTGACGCCTCGGTTCGAAGTTGGTCGAGAGTGCGCCGCGCTTCGGCTGCGTTGGCTTTTCGAGACCCCAGCTCCTCTTCAACTCTGCGCTTGCGATCCGCCGTGGACTCAAGCTCCATCTGGCGAGCGGCCATTCGCTCCGACAAGCCCGCTTTAACGGACTCCAATCGAGTGAGATCTTCGTTCGCGGTGTATTCTTCCCGCTGGCAGCGCGCCGAGTCGCGGTCGATGGCCGATAAATACTCGCTGATCTGGACCAGTTGGTTCTTTAGCGCGGAGGCCTCGCCCAAGAGGCGCAACACGTTCTGGCGTCCGGTCTCGAGTGTTTTGGTTCGATCTTGCAAGGCAAGCTGAAGCTGTTCGCGCTCGGCGCTCTTGGCCGCCAGACGTTCGCGAGCCGACTCAGTCTGCGCCTCCAGTTCCGCGAGCGACTGCAAGTGGATCTCTAGCTCCTGCCGCAACTGCACCCGCCGTTTTTCGAGCTCCTGCGTCTCCGCTTCACCTTGCTTAAGGCGCTCTTCGATCGACCCGATCTGCTTGGCCTGCGAATCGAGCCGTCCACGCGTCCGTTCCTGCTCCAGTTGCAGGTCAGCCAGGCGTTGGCGCGCTTGCGTCAATTCGGCGTCGTTGCGATAACACGTCTCCTGCAGCGCAACGTGTTCTTTCTCGCGATCGGCCACCTGGTTTGAGAGACTCTGATACTCGGTTTTTGCAAGATTCAAATCGAGCGCGGTCTTCGCGGCGTCGCGCTCCAGCATGCGGAACCGGCCGGTAAGCGATTTGCGCAAGTGCTCAGTCATCTCGCGCTTCAGTTCTTCATAGCGCCGGGCCTTGGAAGCTTGACGCTTGAGCGAATTCACCTGCCGGCTGACTTCTTCTAGAATGTCGAATACGCGCGCCAGATTCTGCTTGGCGCCTTCGAGCTTGGCCTCCGCCAGCCGCTTCTTGGTCTTGAATTTGCCGATCCCCGCCGCCTCTTCGATGATGGCTCGGCGGTCCTGCGGCTTGTTGCTCAAGATCTGGCCGATGCGGCCCTGCTCGATGATGGCGTAGCTTTCCGGACCCAGCCCGGTTCCGATGAACAGGTCCTGGATGTCGCGTAGCCTGGCCAGCTTGCCGTCGATCAGGTATTCGCTCTCGCCGGATCGGAACAGGCGGCGGGTGATCGTGATCTCGCTCGGTTTGTGATCCGGCTGACCATTTCCATTGCCATTCGCTTCGTGGGAATGGTGGCCATGCTCGGCGGAAGGATCCACCAGAGTCATGGTGACCGCAGCCATGCTCGAGCGGTTTGCGGTCCCGCGTGCCGGCAAAGATCACATCCTCCATCCGGGCGCCGCGCAGCGTCTTAGCCGATTGTTCGCCTAAGACCCAGCTAATCGCGTCACTCAGATTGGATTTTCCACATCCATTCGGCCCGACGATCGCGGCGATCCCCGAACCGGTGAACTTCATTTCCGTCCGTTCAAAGAAGGACTTGAAGCCCTGAATCTCAACCCGCTTCAGTTTTAGCAAAATGCCTTCCCCTCCTATTATCATCTCGGGGGATGGCTCCATGGTAACCCTGCCGTGGGGTAAAGTAAAGCGGGTCGGTAACTATATTTGGTAGCCTCTGTGGAATGACTACAATATAGCCGGTCGTGCGGGTTCTAGCGCGCCGCTGCAGACATCGCCACCGGCGTCTGGCCGGCGTCTTCTTTGTAAACGGAAGCGCCTGCGAGCCCAGCAAGAATAACCTCGATCAGCCCAAGGCCGACTGCGCTGGCTGCCAGTTGCGCCGGTATTAGGCCTATACCGACCTCCGCAGCTGTTGGAATGGCGTAACCGATGACCCAAATAGTAAGAGCCACCATCAGGGCCGTCTTCGGTCCCGCTCCATAACGGGAGCGTATGGCTGCATACAGCCATACCATCAGGATGCCGGTAATAAAACCGATAAGATTGAAGCCGACCAACACGGCTGTCGACAGGTCCGGTGACTTGCCGAGCTTGCTCATGACGTCGGCCCAATCCTGCCGAAGCACCACCCCGTTGATGAGTGCCTCGGACGCGTCGATGATAACGCCGGCCAAGAGACCGCCGAGAATCACGCGATTGCGATTTACATTGCCCATTTTCGACTCCTTTCACAATGCTTCGGCGATTCTATGCCCGTTTGAAGGCGAGCGCAAGGCCGTGGCCGGCTATGCCGAGGCTAACTGTGTTAGATTCGCGTTGATGAACCGTCTCGTGCTTGGATTACTGATCGCCGGCAGCGCCTTCGCGCAAAAGATCACCGTTGAGTTCGATCAGGCGGTCGACTTCACCAGGTACAAGACGTTCGCCATCCGCGGTGGACAACTGAATAGTCTGAACCCGGCCCTGAACAGTGAATTGGTTGGGAAGCAAATCGAAGCCGACATCGAAAGTAGCCTGACCACCAAGGGGCTCGTAAAAGTAACCGGCCGTTCGGATCTTAACGTTCGCTACACACTCGGCACACGCCGCAACGTCGAAACCGAGGCTTATCCGGCGGGCTGGCGCGGTCTGGGCACTCGAATTGTGAGGGTGCCATACGCGCAAGGCACGCTCGTCATCGATCTCCGGGATCCGGCCACGCGGTCGTTGGTCTGGCGCGCCATCGGCACCGATGAAAAGAGAGATGCTACCAAGCTGGAGGGTAAACTCCACGACATGGTCCGGAAATCGATCGAAAAGTATCCGCCCAAAAAGAAATAGCGGGGCTCAGATTGAATCAGCTCGCCTGGGGAGCTGAGAACTTCTGCCCTTCCTGTAGCGCGCGCATGGCAGCCTCTTCGTTGGCATAGATGGCCATGACGTTGGCCAGCCGGGTGAGCTCCAGCACTTCCCGCACGCGGCGATTGAGATTGCACAAAACGAAGCGTCCGTCGGGGAGCTTCATGACGCTGGTGTAAATCCCAATCAGGAAACCCATGCCGGTGGAGTCGATGTAATCCACCTGGCTGAAGTCGGCCAGAACCTTCGAGGCCCCGGATTTCTTGATGTCCTCGGTCCGGCCCCGCAGATAAGCGGAATCCTGGCCGGTGGCAAACCGGCCGTGGAGCCGGAGAACGCATAAATCACCATGACACTCGAATTCAACGAGCATTCTACAGTAATGCTACTACAGCGGCGGCGTTTCTGGAACTCTAACGTCGATCTTCTTACCAGACCAGGCGGCCGACCAAAGCAACACGGCGAGAATTGGTATCGGTGCCGTTGTAATAGTCCGAACGTACTGGGTGATGAAACGATTATTGAGGCTGCTGCCAAAAGTAAATGTCGTGTTGTTGAACACGTTGAAGACCTGCATCTGGACGCTGAAGGTATAGCGCTCCTTGAATTTGAACGCGCGGCCGACGGCCATGTCCGATTCGATGTAGCGGATTCTCACGGATGATGTTGCGGCCCAGCGTCCCGAACTGGCCCACTAAGGGCTGCGCCAAACCAGATCCCGGGATCTTGTTCGGGTTGTTTGCTCCAGACCCTGGATTGGGGCTGAAGTGCACGTTCAGTGGGCCGGCGAGGTTCGGCCTCACAACACCTGTGCCACTGGTGTTTCCGGCGCCAAGCAGAAGGGGATCGTTAAGCGTCACGAGAGTCGTTCCCGAGCCGGCGCAGGTATTCGTGGCGGCGTTCGGCAGACCCGCGCTGCAGATCACTTCTGTGCCCGCATATAAGGTAACTGGTAATCCCGACTGAGCTTGGAAGATCCCGCTGAACTCCCATCCACCCAGCAGCAGGTTCATCATGCGGCTGTTGAAATGCTTGCTGCTGGAGAGGAAATCATGGGAGATGGCCACGCGCTGTGGCACGTCAAATTGGGACACCGCTCGGTTATTGCGATTATTATTGGGATTTTGCTGAAGCGATGTGTCGTTCACCAAGACTCCCAGCGCGTCGGACGCATCGTCGATCGACTTCGACCAGGTGTAAGCGACGGTGAGCCCATACCAATCGGCAAAACGGCGCTCCGCGTACAACTGCAGCGAATTATAGTTGGAATTCGCGGTCCCCTGCACGACGCTCACATAGTTGAATCGGGGGTCGATTCGCAAGCTTTGGGTAGTGGAGGTGCCATTTATGCCCGCGAGAATCTTCTGGTATGTGGGAGCGTTAGCCTGCTCTTGTGCGTAAGATGTTGCGGGGGGAACCAATCCGGGTGGGAGAAGATTCAACATCCGCGTGCGCGTCAAATAGTGACCCACTGAGCCCGAGTACCCGGCGCGAAATAACCATCGGTTGAACATCTCTCGCTCGATCGTGAAACTGAACTGCTGGTATTGGGGATTCTTCAAATTGGGGTCGATATAGCCGACGTTGCCGAAGTTCAGGATGTTGGTCCCGAAGGAGCCGATTGCGCTATGACCGCTGGCCTGGAATGGAGATGTTCCGGCCAAGATATTGGCTATGGAGTTGGCGCCGGCGATCTGCGATCCTGGCAGCGTAAACGTGTACATGAAGGGAGGCAGAAACCGCCCATTGGTGATGGGGTTGAGATAAATGAAATCGTAAGTGATGCCGTAGCCTCCCCGGATGACGGTCTTACCACCGCCAGGATTCCAAGCGAATCCGAAACGTGGCCCCGGATTGTAGTTCGTGTGGAAATAGGATCCGCCGGTGTAAAAACTCCCGAGCGGCCCGGTTCCGGCTCCGCCCAACGGGGTATTGGTAAGAGTGGGATTGATATTCGACAGAAGGCCGTTTATCTCCGTAGGTGCGCCAGCTATTTCCTCTCGAAAACCTAGGTTCACGGTCAGCGTGCGAGTGACTTTCCAGTCGTCCTGAACAAAGAAAAATTCGTTCCAGACTCGATTGCCGCGAACGGAATTACCGAAGTCCTGTGAATATTGAGCGGCATTGCCTTGCAGGAAATTGCTAAGACTCGCGAACACCAGGCTACCATTCACATTGCTGTCGAAATAGCTGTTGGCCTGAACGCGGTCAACTTCGGCGCCGAACTTGAACTGGTGCTTACCCCAAATCTTTCCGACCGAATCCGAGTACTGATAAGTGTTTTGAATGCGGCCTTGCGGCAAACCGCTCCAGGTACCGAAATTCGCTGTGCCATCGTTGAAAATGATTTCCGGTCCGCCTCCGGTGAACAAAGGACTGAAGACAGGAGCGCTTCGCCCATAGGCGGCCAAGAATGTATTCACTAAAGTCGGGCCAAAAGTATGGGTCTCAGTGAGTGTGCCATTCCACGATCGATTGGCGCTAGTCGCGCCGTTCGTTAATAGCGGTGAATCGATGAACGTCAATCCGGCGCTGCTGGCGTGGGATGACTGTTCACCAAATCTGGCGTACAACAGGTCTCGATCCGAGATGTTGTAATCGACCCGGCCCGAATAAGCCAACGTGTCCGTAGCGTTGGGAGCAGCTTGAGTAACGGTGCCAGAAGGACTAGTCGGGACTTTATCCTGTTGGAGGATCTGCTGCGCAATGGGGACGGCGCTGGCCACCTGCGCAGGTGTGGGAACAGTTGCGACGCGTATGCCACCCAGACCACGAATCGTGTTTTCTTCGTAGGTGCCGAAATAGAACAGTTTGTTCTTGATGATGTGCCCGCCGGCCATGGCGCCCCAGTCGTTATTGATATTGGGCGTCGCAGAGCCAGTTCGATCGAAATAATCGCGAGCGTTGAAGAAGCTGTTGCGCAGGAACTCGAACATCTCTCCGTGGAACTGATTGCTGCCCTGGCTGGTTAAAATCTGCAGTTGTGAATTCGCGTTGCGGCCATATTCCGCGTTGAACTGATTCGTGATCAGATTGAATTCTTTGATGGCATCTGTAGGCACCGTGCCAAGTCCAGCCGCGCCTGTGGTGCTGACATCTGTAGCGGTGGCGCCGTCCAGCGTAATGTTGTTTCCGCGTCCGCGACCGCCGTTGGAGTTATAACTGCCGAGCCCCAAGAACGGGTTGTTGGGTGTCACCGGAGCGATTCCCGGAAGTGTGTTGGCCAGTCCCAGGATGCCGCTACTGACAAGCGGCAAATCCCTGATGGCCGCGTTCTCGATCGTGCCTTGGAGTTGCGGGTTCACGGTGTTGATAGGCGTAGCCACTGATTCGACCACGATTTGTTCGCTGGTAGATGACACCATCAGTGTAAAGGCCAGGGTTGAATTGCCACCGCTTTCGATTTGCGCGGTTTGAGTGACAGTGGTGAAACCGGGGGCAGCCACTTTCACCTCATACCTGCCAGGATCTAACTGGCTTACACGTATTTGCCCGGTCGCATCCGTGGCAGTGTTGCGCGTCGTACCTGTATCCACATTGCGGACCGTCACAGTCGCGTTGGGAATCGCTGCATTGCTTTGGTCGGAAACATTGATTTGCAGATCGCCGGTGATCTGTCCAAAAGCGAGCACGCCAGTAAAGAGCACACCAAACAGAAGACTGAACATGGTCTTCCGGATCTTATTGCGCATCGTAACCTCTTCCTTTTGGTAAGACTGAACTGCCTTTCGCGAACATGAGCAGCCCTGACAGAGCACGTTGACACACGTCTCGACAAGAGGCTGGACAAGAGAATTTGAAATGCCGATTAAGCTGAATCGTTCATTTCAGAACCCTGACAATTGGCAGTAGGATACCACGACTTGAAGCTTGTTTTCAAGAAAAAACACCCAACTTCGCGTGGTGTAACGCGTTACAGGTTAAGAGGTTACAAGGAATGCTTGATTTACGACAGAGCGCTTGACGGATCGACTACAGTAGGCGGAAATTGACTTCGATGGTGGCCTGCACCGGGACCGCTCGGCCGTCTTTCATGCCGGGCTTGAAGCGCCACTTCTCGACGGCTTCGATGGCTTTTTGATCGAGGCCCAAGCCGAGCGGGCGGATGACCTTGAGGTCCCGCGGATTGCCCTTCTCGTCGACGACGACAAAGAGAACCACGGTACCCTGGAATTTCGCCTTGCGCGCTTCTTCGGAATATTCCGGCTCAACCTTGAAGATCACCGAAGGCGGTGAAACGCCACCACCGATTCGATACGCGCCCCCGCCCATATTGCCGCCGGAGCCTGGGCCGAAGCCCGCGCCGTTTCCTGATCCAACTCCGCCATGGGAACCGCTGCCGATTCCTGCGCCGGAACCAGGTCCGTTGGAAGCGATCATCGATTTTGCGAGCGGATCGCCCAGAACGTCCATGTTCACCTTAGGAATGTTGGCATCGGGCTGGATGACCAACGTCGGCTCCATCACCAACTTTGGATCGGGATTGCGAATCACGGCCATCGGTGGAACAAACTGCTTATCCGACAACCTGGGCAGCTTGCCTTTGCTGGCCGGCGTGGGAGAACGGTCGCCACCGCCGCCACCCCCACCCATCGGATCTTTCTTCACCGTAGGTTTGTAGGGCGCGAGGTCGGGCGCGATCAGTTGGATTTGCTGCCGCACCACTTGCTGAACCGCTTTATTAGTCCCTATGATCAACAGCAGACCAATCGCCGCCATGTGGATCAGAAGGGAACTAACTCCGGCGCGCTTCTCCTGCCCCCCGTAGAATCCCCAGATATCCTTGACGGGGACGGGTTGTGAAGTCACCTCCAGAGGAGGCAGCTTGGGCGGGTTGATAAATTCCCTGATGTTCTGGAAGAGCGAACGAAAGAAGGGCTGTTCGACGTCGCCTGCCAGCAATCTTTGCAGGTGAACATCGGCCTCCGAAGCCGCTGGAAGGTTAGTTCCTCCAGGAACCGTTGGAGGGTTCGACCCTCCCTGAGGGTTCGTACCTCCAGGATATGCCATAGGTTCGTCGTGAGCAGCCATGTTCTTAATACACCTCTACCACGCTCAATAAATAGACGCTCCCAGGTTCTTCAAAAGTTGCACTAGATCTCTTCCTAATTCTATCACTTCCACAAATCTGTCAAGTGGCTTATGAAAATCGGGATTGGGCATGCCCTCCACCAACATACACTATGTGAAGCATGTCCGACAATCCTCTCGTGCTATACGACGGCAAATGTGGGTTCTGCCGGATTTGGATTCAGTACTGGACCCAACTGACGGGGAAACAACTGGACTATGCTCCCTCGCAGGAGGCCGGCGAGAGATGCCCTCAGATTCCGCGCGAGAGCTTCGGCCAATCGGTCCAATTGGTGATGCCGGACGGAGAGGTGGTCTCAGGCGCACGGGCGGTGTTCACCACCCTGACGTTCGCGCCCGGAATGGCTTGGCTGCGCTGGCTTTATGACCATTTTCCCGGATTCGCTCCGTTGTCGGAAGCGCTCTACCGGGTGATCGCAGCGCATCGGACGCTCTTTTATCACCTGACTCGCCTCACGTTCGGCCGACGCATCTCGCCTTTGCGCTACGCGGGCGTCGAGTGGATCTTTCTGCGGATTCTAGCGGCCATCTACTTCATTGCGTTTCCGTCCATTGGAGTGCAGGTGACTGGGCTGATCGGTGAGCGCGGGATCACGCCGTTGGGACGCTACCTGGCAGCGGTATCTCAAAACTTCGGCCTGCAAGGTTACCGCCTGACACCGACCATTTTTTGGATCGCGCATGGCGATCGGGTATTGCAGGCGGCGTGCGTGGTGGGCGCCGCGGTTTCTCTGGTGTTGCTGCTGGGTTACTTCGAGCGGGCGTCGCTGGTTTGCCTTTACGTCTTGTATCTTTCGCTTTGTACGGCGGGTCAGGAGTTCCTGTCGTTTCAATGGGACTTCCTGTTGCTCGAAACTGGATTTCTTGCCATCTTTCTCGGCAACTCGAAACTCGTCGTGTTCTTGTTTCGATGGCTATTGTTCCGTCTGACATTTCTGTCGGGCGCCGTGAAGCTGATGAGCCACGATCCAACTTGGCGCAACTTGACCGCCATGAGCTACCACTATTGGACGCAGCCGCTGCCAACCCCGTTGGCTTGGTATGCGAGTCAATTGCCGTTCTGGTTCCAACGGTTTTCGACGGCGATGGTGTTCGTCATCGAACTGGCCGTTCCTTTCTTATTTTTTGCGCCACGCCCGTGGCGGTTCTTGGGAGGATTCTCTCTGTTGTTTCTGCAGAGCCTGATTTTCCTCACCGGGAACTACACCTTCTTCAACCTGCTGACGATGGCGCTCTGCCTGTTTTTGTTCGATGACGCCGCGCTGGCCAAGCTCCGCTTGAGAATTCGCCGTGTGCGGATCAAGCCCGCCGTGGCGGCGACGGTGGCGGTGATCATCGTGATACTGAGCGTATCGGAGCTATGGGGCATGTTCTTCGGTGTCACTTCTGAAGAAGGCAATTACTTTGTGCGGCTGGCGGCGCCGTTCGGCATCGTCAACACCTACGGGCTGTTCGCGGTGATGACGACTACGCGGCCGGAGATCATCGTGCAAGGGTCCAACGATCGCCGGATTTGGCTGGATTACGAATTTAAGTACAAGCCCGGCGACTTGCGAAGAGCGCCGCCCTGGGTAGCGCCTTACCAGCCTCGCTTGGATTGGCAGATGTGGTTTGCGGCGCTCTCCGGTCCTCAGGGTGCGCCTTGGTTTGATAATTTCATGGTGCGCTTGCTGCAAGGCTCACCCGAGGTGCGCGACCTACTTGCCAAAGATCCGTTTCCAGGCGCGGCGCCAAAGTACGTGCGGGCGCTGCTGTTCAATTATGGTTTCACGGATTTTTCAACCCGGCGCGAGACTGGAGATTGGTGGACCCGGCGACCGCGCGGCATGTATTTTCCCGAGATTTCGCTCGAAGATGTGCGGCTGAAGGAGTGAAGCGTCTTGAGTCAGTCACGTAACGTTTAGGTAGAGCCAGAATGGCGCCTTAGAGCGCTGCGACTAAATGATCACGCCACTTGGGTAATGATTATTTCGAACCATTTTATGAAGGCGCGGGCCTTTGCACTCGTCAATCGGCCTGAAGGATAGATGACCCATAGATCTATCGGAGGAAGTGTCCATTCCTTGAGAATGCTCACTACTTCGCCCGATTTGAGCTCGGGGGTAAACATCCACCGCGAAGCGATCGCAAATCCCTGTCCTGCGAGAACGGCTTCGCGCACTCCTTCGGCCGCACTAAGTTTCAGGCGGGTCCTGAGGTACACCGATGTCTCCGAAGTGCCACGGCGAAAGAGCCATTCCTGTCCGCCCGAGCTCTGGCCATAAATAATGCCGTCGTGCTCGAGTAAATCGGCCGGCGTGCGCGGAACGCCTCTTCGCGCCAGGTAAGAGGGACTCGCGATGACCAGCCGCTCAGCTTGCCCCAGCTTGCGGGCCCTCAGCGCCGAGTCAGTGAGCACGCCCATCCGTAGCGCGACATCAATGTTTTCGGCCACCAGATCAACGGCCCGGTCGTCCATCAAAAGGTCAAGCTGAACCTTAGGATGAGCATCGAGAAACGAGCCAAGCTTCGGAACTAAATGCAGACGCGAGAACGTGACCGGCGCAGAGACCCGTAACCGGCCTTCCAATCCCGCCCCCGCGCCCTGTGCCGCGGCCTCCGCTTCATCTGCCTCGCCGATGGCGCGAACCGCGCGTTCATAGAACGCTGTGCCAGCCTCCGTCGGCGACAGTTTGCGTGTCGATCGCGTCAACAGGCGGACGCCTAATCTGTCTTCGAGACTTGCGATCGTCTTCGAGACCGCCGGTTGCCCCATGTTGAGATCCCGCGCGGCGGCGGAGAACGACCCCGCTTCGACGACCCTGACGAACATCTCCATTTCCCGCAGACGATCCATTCCTGAATGGAATAAATCTTATCACCAGCGGCTGTCTTCTGTAATTTCGACGGAATGTGTACTCTGATTGCAGAAGCAGGAGGCAAGCATGGCAGACAAATTCGCAAGAAAAGTCGCAGTCATCACCGGAGGCTCGACTGGTATGGGGTTAGCCACGGCAAAACGATTCGTGCACGAGGGAATGGATCATGTGTTCATCACCGGTCGGCGAAAGGAAGCGCTGGATCGGGCGGTGGCGGAGATCGGCAGGAACGTGACCGCCGTGCCAGGCGACGTTGCCAACCTGAACGATTTGGATCGTCTGTACGACGAGGTCAAAAAGCAGAACCGGAAGATAGACGTGATTTTCGCCAATGCCGGCGTCGCGGAACTGGCGCCGTTCGGCACCGTAGACGAGAAGTTCTACGATCTTCACTTCGACGCGAATGTGAAAGGAATGTTTTTCACTGTCCAGAAGGCGCTTCCGCTGATGAACGACGGCGGAGCGATTGTTCTCACGGGATCGATTGCCGACGTGAAGGGCTTCCCGTCGATCAGCGTTTACAGCGCCACGAAGGCGGCAATCCGCTCGTTCGCCCGCACGTGGACCACTGAGCTGAAGGACCGCCGCATTCGCGTCAACACTATCAGCCCGGGCCATATCGATACTCCGATTTTCAACACCTGGCAACAGGGTGAAGCGCTGACAAAGATGAAGGAGGATCTCGCAAGAAGCGTTCCGCTGGGCAGATTGGGAGATCCCGACGAGATCGCCAAGGCTGTTTCCTTTCTCGCATCGGACGAAGCGAGTTACGTGGCCGGAATCGAGCTTTACGTCGATGGCGGCGTGGCCCAGATCTAACGAGGAGCGGACTATGTCACTCAAAGCAGCGCTTGATGATCTTGCCGAAGAATTGCGCCCGATTTACACGCGCTTCGGCCATGCTTTACCGGACAAGAACGGTGACGAGAGCTGGGCCTGCCCATACCGGCGACCTACGTTATCGACGCGGATGGCACGTTCCGTTCTGGTCAAATTACGTCCATTTACACGCGCTTCGCCATCTTTACCCACGATCGCGCTGGCCTCTACGTCGACGTAGACTACCGCAATCGCCTGGAGCCTGCTGAGATCTAAGTTACAGTGCTCCAGTCGTTGTCAAAAGAATAGAGAGGAGAACATAATGCAAACACTTCGAGATAATTACTTCACTGCTTACCGCAGCCTGAATCTGACGCGAGACACCAGCGGTGTGCTCGTTGTGGAATTCCATAGCAACGGCGGGCCATGCACTTTCTCGGCGCTCCATCACACGGAAGTTGTTGACGCCTTTCATAGGATTGCGCAAGATCGAGCGAACAAGATCGTGGTCCTGACTGGCGCAGCCGGGGATTTCATTATTGGCGTCGATTGGGGATCTTTCGGCGACGTCACAGATCCCGGCGTTTGGAGCCAGATTCACGACGAAGGCACCCAGGTTTTGGAAAACATAGCCAACATTCGCGTGCCGGTCATAGCGGCGATCGAGGGACGTGCGCACATTCATTCCGACTATGCGCTGCTCGCCAATGTAATTGTGGCGGCCGAGGGGGCGACCTTCCAGGATGTGGGGCATTATGCCGCTGGCGTTGCGCCGGGTGACGGAATCTTTACCACATGGAGTTATCGCGCTGGCGCAGGACGGGCGGAGGCCTTCTTGCTCAACCCACAGCCGCTGCCGGCGCGTACCGCCTATGAATGGGGAGTAGTTGCCGAAGTTGTGCCGAACGGCAAGGCGCTCAGCCGTGCGCGGGAATTGGCCGAGCAGTATTTGAAGGTGCCCGAGGTGACACGCCGCAACACCCGCGTCTACTTCATTCAGCCCCTGAAAGAGCGTATAGTGCGGGAAGTTGGCTACGGACTTTCACTCGAAGGAGCGTCCGCCGCCGCCCTCGTGAAATCAACGCAAGCCAAGAGCTAACCTGTCGTATCCAAGAGCAAGAGGAGACACGTCATGAGTGAAATCGAACGGTTCGATGTCCTTGTTTTCTGCAGCGGGACCGGAGGTAAACTTACCGCCTGGACCAGCGCCAGTGAAGGTCTGCGGACAGCGGTCGTCGAACGCCGCCTCATCGGGGGATCTTGCCCGAACATCGCGTGCCTGCCGACCAAAAACGTGATCCACAGCGCCAAGGTGGCCGACTTTGTCCGTCATGACCGCGATTTCGGCAGCGGAACTGTGCCGGCATCGATTGAAATGGCTGAGGTGAGGGCTCGCAAGCGGCGGATGGTCGACGGCCTCGTCAGCATGCACATGGACAAATACAAAGAAAGCGGCGCCGAGTTGGTCTTTGGCGAGGGCAGCTTCGCCGGACCGAAGACCATTCAGGTTCGACCGGGCAACGGCGGCGTGCGCACTCTGCACGGCGACCGCGTATTCCTGAATCTGGGCACTCACGCGGCTATCCCCGACATCCCCGGCCTTCGCGCCGCGAAACCGCTCACGCACGTAGAGGCCCTCGAACTCGATCGCCTTCCCAGCCATTTGATCATTCTCGGCGGCGGCTACGTTGGCCTGGAATTCGCGCAGGCATTCGTCCGTTTCGGAAGCCGTGTCACCGTTCTGGAGCGGGGACCACAGTTGCTTTCCCGCGAGGACAAAGATGTCGCCGATTTGCTGGTTGAGTTTCTCCATCTTGACGGCGTCGATGTTCGTTTGAACGTGAAGGTCGCGCAGGTGGAAGGCTCGTCCGGGGGCTCCGTGCGCGTGACTCTCGCTATCTCAGCGGGAACGTCGCTTCTGGAGGGGAGCGATATACTTGTGGCCACTGGCCGAATTCCTAACACGGAGAACGTCGGGCTGGACAAAACCGGTGTAGCGACGGACGCCCGTGGATACATTCAGGTGAACGAACGTCTCGAAACTACTTCGCCCGGCATCTGGGCTTTGGGCGAGTGCGCAGGTAGCCCTCAGTTCACTCATGTCTCTGAGGACGACTTCCGCATTGTACAGGCCAACCTTCACGGTGGCTCTCGAAACACGCGCGATCGGCTGATACCGTTCTGTCTCTTCACCGATCCGGAAATAGCGCGAGTCGGACTCAACGAAAACGAAGCGGTCGCCGCGGGTCGCCCATACCGCGTGGCGAAGCTGCCCATGCAGGCAGTGCTTCGCGCCCGGACACTGTCGGAAACGCGCGGCTTCATGAAAGCGCTCGTCAGCCACGAGACCGACGAAATCCTCGGCTTCACGGCGGTTGGACCGCACGCCGGCGAGGTCCTGGCGGTGGTCCAGACCGCGATGATGGGGAAACTGCCTTACACCGCGCTGCGGGATGCCGTCTTTACGCACCCCACCATGGCTGAAGGCCTTGGCCCGCTGTTCGGCGGAGTGCCGGCCCGCACGCAGGCCAGCGCCAGTACCGATTCGGTCGCCTGATCAGTCTATAGAATCGTGCGCGTGACTGGCGTGCCTAGCAGCCCGTGTCTAAAGTCCAAAAACATGTAGCACCGGGAGTGTTTTGGCCTTACAATCGACCCTATGGCGATGGGTACGCGGAAGAAGAGACAAAGGCAGGAAGGACTCTGGTACGGGGGCGAGCTTCCAACAGCACCGGGTCATCCTTTCTACAAACGGCTCAACGAAGTCCTCGACAATGGCCAGTTCGATCAGTTCTGTGAGGCCAGTTGCGCCAGCTTCTATCACCAGACGTTAGGACGTCCGTCGCTGCCTCCGGGCCAGTATTTCCGCATCATGATGATCGGCTTTTTCGAGGGACTCGACAGCGAGCGCGGCATCGCCTGGCGTGTTGCCGATTCGCTCACACTACGGCAGTTCCTTTCGATCGGACTCGATGAGAAGACACCGGATCACGTCACCATCTCGCGCACTCGACGCCTGATGGACGTCGAAACCCACCAGCGAATCTTCAGCTTTGTGTTGGAGCGACTGGCGCAGTCCGGTCTAATCAATGGCAAAACGATCGGTGTGGATTCGACAACTCTCGAGGCGAACGCAGCCATGAAGTCGATCGTGCGCCGCGATACGGGCGAAAGCTACATGGCGTATTTGAAGCGCCTTGCCGAAGCCGAAGGTATCGACGCCAAAGACGCGGCAGCGTTGCTCCGCATGGACCGCAAGCGTAAGAAGAAGACATCCAATGAAGACTGGAACAGCCCGAGTGATGAAGACGCCGAGATCACGAAACTAAAGGACGGACGAACGGCGCTGGCCTACAAAGCCGAGAACGCGGTGGACATGGAAAGCGGGGCCATCGTTGCGGTCACCACGCACGGCGGAGCTGCGGCGGACACGACGACGATCCAGGAAACGGTGATTGAGGCAGCGATCGCAGTGGCCGACGTGATTGCCGAAAAGACGCCGGAAGGCAAGTATGAAGTGCATCCCGACGGAGTGCAAGAAGTGGTGGCGGACAAGGGCTATCACAGCAATGACGTCATGCTCGGCCTTGCGGAGATGGAAGTGCGGACCTATATCGCCGAACCCGATCGCGGCACGCGCAACTGGAATGGCAAGGCGGAGGAGAAGGCTGCTGTGTACGGCAATCGGCGTCGGATTTTCGGGGACCGTGGCAAGGGTTTGCAGCGGCGGAGGGGTGAACGGATCGAGAGGAACTTCGCGCATCAGTTTGATACTGGTGGACTGGACCGGCTTTACGTACGAGGAAAAGAAAACGTGCACAAGAAGGTTCTGATTCAAGCCGTCGCATGCAACCTCGCGCTCCTGATGCGGTCGAGGTATGGCTCAGGCAAGCCAAGAGCGGCTCATGACAGGATTGTTGACGATCTTTTGGCGATTTTGGCTGTCATGCAGGCATTGGGAGACCATTTCGCGCTCTGGTCCGCCAATGCTCACGACGAGGCTCGAGTTTCATCACGATCAAAACGCTGCTGCAACTTTTCGTCGTCATTCGTGAAACGCCTGGTTTAGACACGTGCTGCTAGGGTAGTAGACTGAGAACAGAACCCCAGGAGAAATCGAATGCCGACCGTTGCCGAAACCACTCATCTGGCCCCGACGCCGCTCACCGTGCTCAGCGACGAAGAGAAGATGTTCCAAGCCACCATTCGCCGGTTCGCTCGCGAGCGCATCGGCCCGCACGTCCGCGAGATGGATGAAGCGGGCGTATTCCGCAAAGATCTGCTGCACGAGATGTTCGAACTCGGACTGATGGGGATCGAGATTCCAGAGGAGCACGGCGGTCAAGGCGGTAGTTTCTTTCAAGCTGTGCTGGCGGTCGAAGCGCTGGCCGCGGTGGACCCATCGGCGGCGGTGATCGTCGATGTGCAGAACACTATCGCAAATAACGTCATCATCCGCTGGGGCAATGAGGACCAGAAGCGCCGCTATCTGCCGAAGTTGGCCCGCGATACGGTAGCGTCATTCGGCCTGTCGGAGGCGGGCGCCGGCTCGGATGCATTTGCGCTCGCTACGCGCGCCACCAAACACGGCGATCATTACTCCATTACCGGCCGCAAGCTGTGGATCACCAACGCCGCCGAGGCCGGACTGTATCTCATTTTCGCCAACGCCAACCCGGAGGCCGGCTATCGCGGCATCACGTGTTTTTTGGTGGAGCGCGACTTCCCCGGCTTTCAGGTCGGCAAGAAAGAAGACAAGCTCGGAATTCGCGCATCTTCCACTTGCGAGCTGATTCTGGATGAATGCCGCGTGCCGGCCGAGAATGTGCTCGGCGAGGTTGGCAAAGGCTACAAGATCGCCATCGAAACTTTGAACGAAGGGCGCATCGCGATCGGAGCGCAGATGGCCGGCTTGGCGCAGGGCGCGCTGGATCATGCCATCGCGTATGCCAAACAGAGGCAGCAGTTCGGCAAGGCGATCGCCGATTTTCAGGGCGTGCAGTTCGAGCTGGCGCAGATGGCTACCGACGTGGAAGCTGCGCGACTGCTGGTTTATAACGGCGCTCGAATGCGCGACGCGGGCCTGCCTTTCGTCACCGAAGCGGCCATGGCGAAGTATTTCGCGTCTCAAATCGCCGAAAGCACCGCCTCGCGAGCGGTCGAGATTTTCGGCGGCGTCGGATTTACGAAGGACTATCCCGTGGAGAAGCTTTATCGGGACGCTAAGATCGGCAGGATCTACGAAGGCACCAGCAACATGCAGAAGTTGACGATCGCCAAACAGATCCTTGGCGAGCGGTAAAATCCAGCGGTAAACTGGTAAAAGAAACGAAGAGAGGAACTATGCGTCTCGTCGCTGCGTTTATTTTCCTGGTTGGTGCGGCCAGCGCCGCAACCCTGCCCGATCCCACACCGGATCAGATCGACGGAATCATCGCGAAGTTCGCCGCTAAAGAAGCTGACTTTGCGAAAGCGCGTGGTAATTACACTTATCGCCAGGACGCCAGTGTGATGTCGCTCGATGACGGTGGCGGCGTCACAGGCAAATGGCAAGAAGTCACCGATGTTGTCTTTACGCCCGAAGGGACGCGCAACGAAAAGGTGGTTCGCGCTCCCATGAGCACGCTGACTGCCTTTCAGCTCGACCCAGGCGACATCCAGGATCTCCGCAACGTCCAGCCCTTCGTTCTTACCACCGCCGAACTCCCCAAATACTACATCCGTTATCTCGGCCGGGAACAGGTGGATGAAATCACCACCTACGTCTTCGCCGTAAAACCCAAGAAGATGGAATCCGGCCAGCGCTACTTCGAAGGTGAAGTCTGGGTGGACGATCACGACCTGCAGATCGTGAAATCATACGGGCGCGGCGTAGGTATCAAGAAAGGCGATTACCAGTATCCTAAATTCGAAACTTATCGCGAGCAGGTGGATGGGAAGTATTGGTTTCCCACCTTCACGATCGCAAACGCCACGCTGCATTTCAAAGAGAACGATCAGCGCATGCGGATGAACGTCAAGTACGAAGACTACAAGCAGTTCAAGAGCGACGTCACCATCAAGTACGGCGACGCCGAGGATCCAGCGAAAGATCCGGGAAAGACGCCTCCGCCGGCGCCCAAAAAACAGTAACGAACGATCAAATTTTGAGCCTGCCGATTGATGATCTACTGCCTGCGATCATCGAGTCGTTGCGGGTCTGCCCTAATATCGTCATCGAAGCGCCTCCGGGCGCGGGCAAAACCACGCGCGTTCCTCCCGCGCTGCTTTCGCTCGTGAGCGGACAGGTTCTCGTGCTGGAACCACGCCGCTTGGCCGCTCGATTGGCCGCACGCCGGGTCGCCCAAGAACGCGGCGAACGGCTGGGCGAAACCATTGGCTATCAGGTCCGGTTTGAAGAGGTCGCCGGCGCGCGGACGCGTCTCCGATTTCTGACTGAGGGCATTCTAACCAGGCGGCTGATTTCCGATCCGCAGCTTGCCGGAGTGGACGTAGTGGTGCTGGACGAATTCCACGAGCGCCATCTGGAAAGCGACCTGGCGCTGGCCCTGCTGCGCAGGCTTCAATCGACGCGGCGGCCGGATCTGCGCCTGATCGTGATGTCGGCCACGCTCGATACTGGTCCGGTCGCGCGCTATCTCGGCGGCTGCCCTATTCTTCGCTCCGAAGGCCGGCTGTTCGATCTTAGCGTCACTCAACTGGGTTCGTTCGGCAACATGCGCATGGAGCCGAGAGCGCCATTCACTTGTCCAACCTGCGAGAACCACTGTGAGATTCAGCGGGTGGTGTTGAATGGCAAGGCCTATCCCTTCGGCGGCCTTTGCTCTAAGTGGGAGATGGTACGACTCGGTCGGTTTCGAAGTCGTTGCAATCCCTGACCCAACATCCGGAGCAGACAAAAAAAGAACCCTACCCTCCAACTTCTCCTGCAAGATCACAGCCGATCCTGTTGGGCACGCATCTGCCGCGACACGCCAGTGGCACTCCAAGTGCTTACACCTTATTTGGAGCAACCCTTTCGGGTGACAGGAGGTCGACGAGACCATGAATACACTCTTCGAACAGGAAGTCTACATCCGGCTCGCCGATGATAATGCGAGTTTTGTGTGCACCGTTAAGTACGGCAGGCTCTACGCCAAGGCGACCGAGTTCGCTTTGCATCACCAGTCCACCCCTGATGTTTTGGACGAGAAGGTTCTGGCGCTCGTAAGAAAACGATGGTCACGTCGGGCTGCACCTGAAGAGCAATAGATCCTTTCCAGTGTTCGAGAAAGGAGCTGAGCGTGAAAGTTCGAGAAGTAATGAGAGAGCAAGCGGTGTTCTGCGGCCTTGATACGACTCTGGCTGCAGCAGTCGACTTAATGCGTAAGAACGGCTGCGGGTTCCTGCCCGTAGTTGGTGAGGGTGGCAACGTCATCGGCGTGATCACCGATCGCGATATCTGCATCGCACTCGGCACTCGGAATCAAAAGCCCACCGACGTACTCGTCAAGGATGTGATGCTTCCCAAGCAGTACACCTTTCCGAAGCTTTTCACTTGCACACCCGATGACGATATTCACTGCGTTCTCAAGACCATGCGAATAGAGAAGATCCGGCGCCTCCCCGTCATCGACCGTGAAGGCGCGCTGCTCGGAATTTTGTCGCTGGATGACATTGTGCTGGGGGCCTGCGAGTGCGCCGGAAAACGCGACGTTTCTTGCCAGGATGTCGTGGATGCTTACAAGGCCATATGTGGACACGGAAAGCTTCCAACACAGCGCCGGCTGACAGCCGCTTGATAGTCCATGGCGCCGATGGATGACAATCGCCAAACGATCGCGTACTTCTCCATGGAAATTGCCGTGGATGCCTCCATACCGACATACAGTGGCGGTTTAGGAGTGTTGGCAGGCGATACCCTTCGATCGGCCGCCGATCTTGAAGTCCCCATGGTGGCGGTCACGCTGCTGCATCGCAAGGGGTATTTTCGGCAGATTCTCGAGCCAACCGGTCACCAGCGGGAGATCGCCGAGCAATGGGACCCATCTCAGCATTTGGAGCAGATCACCTCGACTGCCTGCATCAGTCTGGAAGGACGAAAGGTTGCAATTCGCGCTTGGCGCTATCAAGTTCGCGGCATTTCGGGCCACACCGTACCGGTGTACTTTCTGGACACTGACCTGCCCGAGAACGACGCGCTCGATCGAGGCTTGACAGATTACCTCTACGGCGGAGATCAGCATTATCGCTTATGCCAGGAGGCTGTGCTCGGGCTGGGCGGTCTAGAGATCCTCGAAGTGCTTGAGCACCGGGATGTAAACACCTATCATCTGAACGAAGGGCATTCAGCGCTGCTGGCGCTCGGACTGCTCGAACGTCAGTTCAGGACGCAGCCGGGTGCTTCGCCCGATCCAGAGGACGTGTCCTGTGTAAGGCGAAGTTGCGTGTTTACCACCCATACGCCTATCCCGGCCGGCCACGATCAGTTCCCGAAATCGCTGGCCCAGCAGGTTCTCGGCGATGCGCGTATCAAGCTGATCGAATCAATAGAAGGCTTCCACGATGGCGTTCTGAACATGACATATTTGGCGCTACGCCTCTCTCATTACGTCAATGGCGTCGGAATGCACCATGGAGAGACTTCCCGCGGCATGTTTCCCGATTATCCGATCCGTGCGATCACCAATGGTGTACATGCGGTCATCTGGACATCCCAACCATTCGCTGAACTCTATGACCGGCATATTCCGGAGTGGCGGCGCGACAACCTCTACCTCCGTTATGTGATAGGAATTCCGCTGGAAGAGATAGGCGAGGCCCATCGGGTTGCGAAACGACAATTGCTCGACAAGATCCAGAAGCGCACCGGCCACGCCCTCGAAGAAAAGGTCATGACCATTGGATTCGCCCGGCGTGCAGCAGTCTACAAACGACTCGAACTTTTGTTTTCCGATCTACAACACCTTGCCTGGATCGCCCGTCAGGTTGGAGGCCTCCAAATTATTTGTGGAGGCAAAGCGCACCCACAGGATGAAGGAGGCAAGCAAGCTATACGGCGTATCTTCGAGGCGGCTGCGGCTCTGGCGGGTTCCGTTCCGGTGGTCTACGTCGAGAATTACGACCTCGACTGGGCGCATTTGCTTGTCAGCGGCACTGATCTGTGGCTCAACACACCGCAGTATCCGCAGGAATCGTCGGGCACGAGCGGCATGAAGGCAGCATTGAATGGCGTGCCGAGCTTGAGCGTGATGGACGGTTGGTGGCTCGAAGGCCATATCGAAGGATTCACTGGCTGGGCCATTGACGGTTCGGACGTATCAGGTGGGGTTGCAGAGGAACTTACCTCGCTGTATGGCAAACTCGAACGCGTAATTCTGCCCTTGTACTACAGTCGTCCCGCTGCGTACGCTGAGGTGATGCGCTCTACGATTGCACTCAACGGATCGTTCTTTAATACGCAGCGAATGGTCGCTCAGTATGTAGCGAACGCATACGGATCCAGTGCGTAACTAGGCTAATCCCCTTCCAAATCTTGTGGGGCGCCAGATGGCTTCTTCGGCTCACGCACTTCGGTAAGCGTCGCCTCGGTCAGCAGCAGGGTGCTCGCGACTGAGACCGCGTTTTCCAGGGCCACCCGGACTACTTTGGTAGCGTCCACGATCCCGGCTTCGATCAGGTCGACGTACTTGCCGTTGGATGCGTCGAGTCCGCAGTTCCCCTTGCACGACCTCATCCGATCTATGACCACTCCCCCATCGAGGGCCGAGTTCTCCGCGATCTGGCGCGTCGGCGCCTCCAACGCGCGCTTGAGCATTCGCAGGCCAGTCTTTTCGTCTTCGTCACAATTGGCCTCCTCCGCTTGCACCGCATCGATAGCGCGGAGCAGTGCCAGGCCGCAGCCCGGCAAGATTCCTTCCTCTACGGCGGCCTTGGTAGCGCTGATGGCGTCTTCGAAAGCTTCCTTCAATTTCTTCATCTCTGCTTCGGACGGTGCGCCGACGCGAATTACTGCAACTCCGCCAGTGAGCTTGGCGAGCCGTTCTTGGAGCTTTTCGCGGTCATAGTCGGAAGTAGTTTCCTCAATCTGCTTGCGGATTTCCTTGCAACGTCCATCGATGGCTGCTTTTGCGCCGGCCCCGCTCACAATGGTGGTCGTGTCCTTGTCAATCACTACGCGCTTCGCCGTCCCGAGCTGATCGAGAGTGACTTTTTCCAACTTGATTCCCAGCTCCTCGGCGATCATTTGCCCGCCTGTCAGAATCGCGATATCCTGCAGCATTTCCTTGCGGCGGTCTCCGAATCCCGGGGCTTTCACGGCTGCGCAGGCGAGAGTTCCTCGAAGCTTGTTCACCACCAATGTGGCCAAAGCCTCGGCTTCCACGTCTTCAGCGATGATCAGCAATGGCCGCCCAACCCTGGCTATTTGCTCGAGTAGCGGCAATAAATCCTTGAGATTTGTGATCTTCTTCTCGTGGATCAGAATGTACGGCTCTTCGAGCGCAGCCTCCATGCCTTCTGGATCCGTGAGGAAATAGGGCGATAGGAAGCCACGGTCGAACTGCAAGCCTTCGACAATCTCAAGAATAGTGTCCGTCGTCTTGGCCTCCTCCACGGTGATGACGCCGTCCGCACCTACCTTCTCCACAGCCTCGGCCACCAATTTACCGATGGTGGAATTGTTATGCGCGGAAATTGTCGCCACTTGTTCTTTCTCAAGCTTGGTGGTGACTGGTCTGGAGGCCTTTCGCAGCGACTCCACTGCTGCGTGGACACCGCGCGTCAGACCACGCTTGAGATCGACAGCACTGGCACCGGCTGCCACGTTGCGGACACCTTCGGCGAGGATGGCGTAAGCCAGAAGCGTGGACGTCGTGGTGCCATCGCCAACGGCGTCCCCTGTGCGTTCGGCGGCCTCGCGGACCATCTGCGAACCGAGGTTTTCCTCCGGGTTTTTCAATTCGACCTCCTTGGCGATCGTGACCCCGTCGTCACAAACCATGGGGCGGCCGAAACGTTTCTCGATTAAAACGCACTTGGATTTGGGTCCCAAGGTCACGCGGACAGCGTCGGCTAGCACGCTTGCGCCTCGCAAAATGCTCTCACGTGCTTCGTTATGAAACTGGAACTGTTTGGATGGCATAGCAGGTACTCCTATTCTGAGATCGATGCTGTTCTTCTTTGACTGGTGCAACCGGGTTGCCAACGCGTGGGGTAGCTCTGCATTGATACGGCGGAGGCGTTCTTAGACTGGTCTTCGGACTTGCGCCAAATAACACACTTTTCGGCGTGTTAGCAGACGCAGTTGTACTGAATAATGCTGCGCGGAGGTAACAATTAGAGAGAGCTAACCATGCTATCTAATGATCGGCTGAGCCTAGCCGTACCAATTCCGCCATGGCCGCATTGAATTTGGCCGGTTCCTCGACCGGCGCCTCGTGTGCGGATTCTTCGAACCATACCAGCTTCTTCAAGGGCGCCGTCAGCGTGTTGAAATAGGCGACGCTGGTTTCTGGCGCGATCACATGGTCGTGGCGGCCGATAAAGAAGAACACCGGCACCTGGAGCACCGGCGCCGCCTCCATAAGATTGATCGACGAGATCTCGTCCCACATCGCGTAAGTGGAAAACAGCATGCCTCGTAGAATATCAGCCAGATCTAATATCGAGGATTCCGGTCCGCCTAGAATGATCCGCGAGAACCTCCACATCGACATGTCGCCCACTATGCCGACAAAACGCGTGAGCCATTTGCGTCGGACCATCATTTTCCGGACGGGATGCGGCGGAGCCCCGATGGCTCGAAGCTCCTGAAGGGCTTTGCGGTTCTTGCGGCGCTCTTCCTCAGCCAGCGTGAAGTCGTAACATATAATCTCGCTCGCCGGCCAATCGCCAATCCGACCCGTGCCCATATACGCCATCACCTTTTCCGGGAAGGCGCAGTGTAGAGCACGCCGAGTGCAGATTGCGCACTGAATCGACCAGCTGGTCGAGATCAGCGATGAATTGCTCGACTGTCACGGAGGATGTGGGGATTTTGCGGTCGAACGATTTGCCGGTGCCGCGTTGGTCCCAGTAGACAACCGTGAAGCTCTTCTCGAGTGGCGCATTGAACTGGCGGAAAAGACGCATCTCCGTAAAGTCCGGGCCGCCATGCGGAAGGATCAATAGCGGATTCGTGAGCCTCTCGCCCCGGATCATCACCCATTGATCGAGCCCGCCCAAACGCTGATAGCCGATCTCGGCGATGCTCACCAGGCAGGAGCTCGCCCGCGGTTGTGCGGAACGGCGCTGTGCTTCCTCGATGTCTCATCGCCGGTTCTAGGCCGCAACGGGCGACGCGCCTGGCAAAGCCGAAATGGAGGCGTAGAGTGCATCTCTTAGCGCCACATCCCGCGGGTCCCCGGTCAACCGCGCGCCCATCTGGCTGGTGACGTAGGCGTAGCCGATGCCGGCCGTTGGATCGGCAAAACCAAGAGAGCCGCCGGCTCCAGGTGACCCGAACGAGCTAGCGCTGCCGAAGGGGATTGCGGAACTCGGCTTCATGAAGCCCAGCGAGAACTGTACGTCGCCCTTCAGGCATTCGTCATGAAATCCGCGGGTCGGGGGAATCGCCGGGGCTGCCAACAAATCCAAGGTCTCTGGCCGCAATCCCAACTCCCGTCCGCCGGTAGCGAAAACGCTGTAGGCATGCGCGATCCCTCGCGCGGTGCCAACTCCACCTCCGGACGGTACTTCCAGGTTGCGCGCGTAGATGCGCTGCTCGTCGAGGGCTATCGCAGAGCCGGGGTTTGTTATCAGCGCCCGGTAGATGTTCGAACGCGGATTCAGCGAGTCCAATGTCAGCCGAATCGGGAAGTCTATAAGCCTCTCAAACAACCCGGGCGGCGCCAATGTGGCCAAACGCGAGTTCGGGATCGACTCAGGCAGCCGGATGTAGACGTCCAGCCCGAGCGGTGTTGCGATCTCGTCCTGAAAGAGCTGTCCAAGGCTGCGATGCTGGGGATCGATGCGGCGCAACAGTTCGCCCTGGTAGAACCCGAGGCTGATGGCATGATAGGCTTGGCGTGTTCCTGGCTCCCACCTGGGTTTTTGCCGTGCCAGAACGACAGCCAAGCGATCTAGGTCGGCCACTACACTGCGATCTACCGGTTCGTCGAATGCAAACAGCCCGGCTTGGTGAGCTAGCAATTGACGAACGGTGATCTTCTCCTTGCCCTGTTGAGCAAATTCCGGCCAGTATCTGCAAACGGGCGTTTCGTAATCGAGCCAGCCGCGAGAGTGAGCAAGGGCCAGAGTCATCGCAGCCAAGCCCTTGGTGGCCGACCATACGATCACCATCGTGTCCTGCTCCCACGGCTCGCCCGTCCGCTTGTTCCGAATGCCGCCCCAGAGGTCGACGATCTTTTCGCCGTGACGATAAGCGCAGCAAGCGCCGCCTAGTTCTCGTCTGCGCGCGAAGTTCTCGCTGAATGCCTCGCGTACGGACTCAAAGCCTCGGCTGACGTGTCCATGCACACATAAGGGGTTCGACGCAGGTACCTGCATGTCTTTACCTCTCTGCGCGGATCTAACGCCAATTCTGTAGGCACGAACCATGCCATTCACTGAATCCGTCATTTCAGAGTGATGCGCAACCCGTCATAGGCAATCTTCGCCGCTACTCGTGACTCGTTACCTAGAGCCCGTACTTTGGCGGCCACAGCTTCTTCGTCGCCGGCCACGATCTCAGACCCACAGTGGGAAAAAATGGCACGGCCGACACCTTCGTCGCGACACCATTCCAACTGCGTTCGCATCGAGGCATGTCCAATGAAAGCATTGCCGCGCTTCCTCACAATGGGTCGCGTTATTGAGGCACCATCCCCGATGTAAAGTTGGATCCCGGCGAGCGCGTCGTGGCGATCATAGATGCGCACCAGATCCGGAGCATAGAAGACATGATGCCGGCCAGAGGTGATTCTATACCCCACAGCCGGTGCTCGGATGGAGTGTTCCACTGGGTACGCCTCGAATATCACCCCGCCCATTTCAATCGGGGATCGGCAAGTGAGAGCCTTGCGCTGAATTGCGGGTACAGTGTGCAGGGCGCTCCAGGTGTCGTAGGTCGCAAAGACATGACACGGGGCGCCATTTTTGAGGCCGCCAACATGGTCGCGATGCGCATGGGTAAGCAGGATCGCATCTAAGTGCATATGTTTCACTCTGCGCAGCCAATCTGCGCCACAGTCAATCATGACTGCACTGCGACGCTGCGAAACCAGCAGCGCGGAGTGCATTCGATGCCGCAAGGTTTTCGCGTCGATCTCCCCGCGGGTTCCGAGAAATGTCAGCATCACGACAGGCCACCTTCAGGCTAGCCGTGCGTCGCTGATACGCACTCCCCGTGGTTTGAGGTCGAGTTTGCTATTCTGCTCAAAAACATTCGGAGAACAACACAGAGCGATATTCGCGACCCACGATTTAGCAAAGATACCATCGCGCAGCCATTGCGGTGGAGTATCACGCAAGAATGAGCTAGAAGCGAAGAACGGCTGCGGCTGCGGCGCCGTCTGGCATCTTATCGCTCGGGAGTGCGAACGCCGAGCCGCCATTCAGCAGGGTCTCGACAACGGCGGCGTTCAACAGATCCTCCGCGCCCCAATTCCAGCGTTCTTTTTGCCTGGCTCCCTGAAAAAGGCCCAGCTTCTTAGTGTGCTCATCTACATAGAGATGGCTGACGCGTGCATTCGCTGCCGCGCCCAGTATCGCTTCCAGATCTGTGGAAAACCGTGCCGGTGACATCGCCTCTCTCGATTCCGCCAGGTCAGCCGCAGCTCTTTCGGCACAGTGGGATCGTATGATCGCGTAGGCTTGCCGTAAGAGGTCCTCCTCGGAGATCGAGCTGGAGGGACTGCCGTGAACGGTTTGCTCCAACAGATGCGGATAGGTATTGATCAACCGGTATCTGGCCGTATCATCATCCACGCCAGCCAAGATCAACGGCGCTTGCCTGGGGTGCAGAAGCTCGCTCATCCCCCGGTCAACCGCCTTGTAGAAGTCTGCGAGGTAGTTGTGTTGCGTTTCGCGGCTAGAGCCCGTGCCGAAGCGAACTCGTCGCATCGAGCCAATTGAGCTGCCGGCCGCCGAACGATTCTCCAGATCGTGATCGGGCGGTTTAAAGGCCATTGCCTCTTCCAGCGTTTCCGGTACGCCCTTAGGCAACTGGACATGTTCGGCACGCAGACGAGCGCATCGAAGCGCTCCCACGTCTTTCTTTGACAATTTCAATAAATAGAACTCGGGCGGATAGTGCAACTCCGCCAGGATCGGACGGATTTGGAAGCGACTTCCAACCGTGAGTGCCTGGCTCGGCGGTTCCATCAACTCAAACTGCTCAAACACTTCACCCGACCGGAAGATCACGCGGCCGAAGTGCGAGCCGGCCGACAATTCCTCGTCCTCTGCAAGTTGCTCCAAGGGTTCGAGTAGAGCCGTGGCAACCGTTGCAGGGACCTTCCCGTCTGCGAGTTGGCGGGCCGCCTCTCGCAAGCTGGTCTTCAGCAGCGTGGCCATGGACTTGGCCTGTTCACCTGGGCGGTATGAGGGCAACAGCAAGGTGATGCAGGGCCCGGCGGCACCAAGCAGTTTTTGGATCTGGTCCAGTCGCAAAGGCGCTAATACCGAAATCTTTGCTTCGATCATGGATACCTCCACGAGGAAATTTACGGCACGCTTCCGGCCAATCTGCCAGGCGGCTTGCACGAGGTTTACGGTGGTTTCGAGTAAACAATTGGTTGTACGGATACGGACAGTGACATATGTCTCCCAACCATTTGAGTTTCGGCACACAAAATGGAGCGACAGACTTTCGAACGCATCAACGAAGTTGGGGCGATTGGCTCGACATGGGCGCTTTGGCGCACTCAATGAGTGGGGTTACTACCCGAAGCGGCGCGAACACGATCGTATCGTCAACAAAGCGAACGTCTTCGCAATCGGATTATCTCTTGCAGTATATGAAGGAGCGGAGGCACGCGGAGAGTAACCACGCGGAGAGTAACTTGGTCACCGCTCTCCCGCTTGGCGCCCGACAAGCAGTACGTCGAAAGGAGAACAATCATGAGCGACAGAGAATTGAGGGAAGCAGTTGAAGAAGCACTCGACTGGGAACCGATTATAGACGCTAAAGGAATAGGCGTGTCTGCTAAAGAAGGTGTCGTCACCTTAAGCGGCCATGTACCCAGTTATCCGCAGAAACGTGAAAGCGAGAAGGTCGCCGCATTAGTCCGTGGTGTGAAGGCTGTCGTATGTGAATTGCAAGTAAGACTCCCTTCACCGAGCAAGAGAAGCGATGAAGAGATTGCTCGAGCCGCCGTGAATGCGATCGCTTGGAATACTCTCTTGCCGAAAGACAAGATAAAGGTCTGGGTAGACCAGGGACGGATCACGCTCGAAGGTGGGGTGGACTGGCAATACCAGCGCAAGTCCGCGGACCAATGTGTCCGATATCTGGCTGGCGTAAGAGACGTCAACAACCACATAGTCGTCGAGTCCCACGCCGACCAAGCCGCTATCAAAGAGCGTATCGAGGCTGCGCTCCGTCGAAATGCCCAATTGGAAGCACACCGCGTTCGCGTAGAAATTCGCGGGGACCGCGTGATCCTGACGGGCAACGTTCTGAGTTGGGTGGAGCGCGAGGAAGCCGAACGGGCAGCCTGGGCATCACCCGGAGTCTGTGACGTTGAGAACCTATTGGTAGTGAATCCGGTTTCGAACCTGGTCACGCATTAAAGCATTCACGTCACCAAAGAGGTCCAGCATGATTACCTTCCAGCGCATTTTGTTTCCGGTCGATTTTTCCGAGCGGAACGTAGCGGTGGTGCCGGCTGTTAAGTCGATGGCGAAGCGATTCGGTTCAGAACTCGTGATTCTGCATATCGTCGACCTGCCACCGGCGTGGTTCGCATCGCCGGAAGCATCCGCCTGGTCCGCACTAATCAACGCCGACGGCATGCGGCTTGCCGGCAGGGCCGCTCTAGACCGGTTCGTGGCCCAGCAGTTTTCCGACATGCACGTAATTCCGCAGTTGGACGAAGGAATCGCAGCGCAGCAAATCGTGGATTACGCCCATGAGGATCACGCCGACTTGATTATGATGCCGACGAGTGGGTATGGTCCGTTCCGGAGGCTGCTGCTTGGCTCGGTTACGGCGAAGGTCCTGCATGACGCACATTGTCCGGTTTGGACTGGTGTGCACACCGAGCAACTAACCGCTCACTCTGCGGATCGGTGGAAGCGGATGCTGTGTGCCATCGACACGGTCGAGAGAGACTCGTGCGTCCTTAAATGGGCGGCGGAATTCGCCAGCGAGCAAGCTGTGGAGCTCCGACTGGTCCACGCAGTGCCCGGCGCGGACTCGGCCACCAAAGAAAGCGACCCAACCATGCACGAGTTTCTCTTCAACATCGCGCGTGAAAGGATTGCCAAAATCCAGACCGAAGCCGGAACTAAGTTCGATGTGTGCTTGCTCGGTGGCAACATTGGTGGTGCTGTGCATCAAGCCGCAATGGGTTACGATGCCGACCTGATCGTGATCGGCCGGGGAGTGATGCAGAAGCCGTTCGGGCGGTTGCGAAGCAGCGCCTATTCGATCATTCGCGAAGCGCCTTGTCCGGTAATCAGCATTTAGAGCCAGCAGCCGGCTCGAAGGAGCCTGAGGCGATGGACATCAACACACAGGTAGCAAGGCGATTGGACGAAGTCGCTGATCTGCTGGCTGAACAAGGAGCAAATCTATTTCGAGTCCAGGCCTATCAAAGGGGGGCCGAGACCGTACGGCGGCTGGCTCGGCCTGTCGACGAGATTCTGGCAGTGGAGGGCGTCGAAGGCCTGCGCAAGCTGCGGGGCATCGGCGATCGTCTCGCGATTGCGATTCGAGACATCATCCGTATCGGCAGGCTCCCGATGTTAGACCGACTTCGAGGTGAGGCCGACCCGCAAGACCTGCTCGAGACTGTTCCAGGAATCGGACCAGTGCATGCGGCGCGCTTACATGACGAACTCGGCATTGATTCATTGGAAGACCTCGAAGCGGCGGCACATGATGGCCGCTTGTCCGATGTGGCTGGTCTGGGCGCCAAACTCGTGTCCGGAATCATCGATTCATTGGCAACGCGCTTGGGTCGGTTGCGCCCACCGAGTCCGCGCGCGTCGGATGAAGCGCCGGTAGAGGAGTTGTTGGATATAGACCGCGAATACCGCGAGTCGGCTGCCGCAGGCCACCTTCACAATATTGCGCCGCGGCGCTTCAATCCGGATCATGAGGCTTGGCTGCCGATCCTGCACACCGTTCGCAAAGAGCGGCACTATACGGTGCTGTTCTCCAATACGGCTCGCGCGCACAAACTCGGAAAAACCAAGGATTGGGTCATCCTCTACTACGATGGCAGCGCTGGCGAGCGCCAGTCGACAGTGATCACCAGCCAATTCGGCGTGCTGAAAGGAAAACGAATCGTGCGTGGGCGCGAAGAAGAATGCGTGCAACATTACGGCCTGCAGCAACGTCACGTTTACGGCTCATAAATAGAGGTGAATTATGAATGCGACTCTTACGATTCTGACCGATCTGATCCATGATGCCGCACACCCGCTATCGGGCGCGACACAGGATTACGATCCATTACTCGAACTGATCGGAGACGCGCAGTTGGTCTTGCTGGGAGAAGCAACGCACGGCACGCACGAGTTTTACCGTGAGCGTGCACAGATCACCAAACGCCTGATCCTGGAAAAAGGATTCTCCGGAGTTGCAGTGGAGGCGGATTGGCCGGATGCCTATCGCGTGAATCGCTATGTGCGAGGCCAAGGTAACGACACGGAAGCCATCGATGCACTGGCCGGATTCCAGCGCTTCCCCTCCTGGATGTGGCGCAACGCGGATGTGCTCGATTTCGTGGGCTGGCTGCGAGCGCACAATGATTCACTATCCTCCAGCAAGTCCAAAACCGGCTTCTACGGGCTCGATCTCTACAGTTTGCATACATCCATCGAGGCAGTATTGACCTATCTCGAAAAGGTAGACCCGGAGGGAGCGCGGCGGGCTCGTTATCGTTACTCGTGTTTCGACAATTTCGGTGAAGATCCACAAGAGTACGGCTACACTGCCGGATTTGGATTGAGCCCGACCTGTGAAAGCGAAGTGATCGAGCAGCTTCTCGATTTGCAGCGGCGCGCGGCGGAGTATGCCAGGCGCGATGGACGCGTAGCAGCCGAAGATTTCTTCTACGCGGAGCAGAATGCGCGCCTGGTGAAGAACGCAGAAGAGTACTACCGCACCATGTTCCGCGGACGCGTCTCTTCCTGGAATCTGCGCGATCGTCACATGGCTGAGACTCTCGGAGAACTGATCGAATTCTGCGAGAAACGAGATGGCCATGCCAAGTTCGTGGTGTGGGCGCACAACTCGCACTTAGGCGACGCGCGTGTGACGCACATGGGCCGGATGGGCGAGCTGAATGTCGGCCAACTGGTGCGCGAACGATACGGCAGAGAGAGCGTACTGGTCGGATTCACTACCTATACCGGGACGGTAACTGCGGCTTCGAATTGGGGCGGTCCGGCGGAACGGAAGCGCGTGCGGCCCGCATTGCCCAACAGCTACGAGAGCCTTTTCCACGCCATCGGCATTCCACGATTCCTGCTGAAGCTTCGGGACGATAGCACCATGTCGCACGGCCTGGGCGAGCTGATGCTGGAACGCGCCATCGGTGTAATTTATTTGCCCGAAACCGAGCTGGCCAGCCACTATTTCTATGCGAGCCTGGCCCATCAGTTCGACGCAGTGCTGCACTTCGATCAAACTCGCGCCGTAGAACCGCTTGAGCGCACGTCGGAGTGGGGTATTGGGGAGCCGGCCGAGACATTTCCTTCCGGCATGTAGAATCGTCAGTGGACAGTACGATCCGGCCACCGATGCACCTGTAGATCGTTCATCCATACACAATACTGAAGCTGGATTTGGGACCTTCGGAGGATGCTCGTTGCGCTTAGGATGACGAACCCGGTCCTTTGTCCCTGTAGGCGCTCAGCCCGGGAATCAGCGCTCAAAGGCCGGAACGGCATCAGAGTACAGAGGCCGACCTAGGCGACCTTCGCGGCCGTGGATACAAGCGTCAGGCCGTATATCGGGCCGACCCGCGGAAAGAACACTTCGTTCTTGGCCAGAAGGAGTGGATGTTGGTGATCAACTTTCAGGACTGGTGGCACAGACCACAGCGCGGGTATCTGGATTTTGCTAGTAGCAAACTAAACGCTGTTTTGCTCGGGATGGCGCCTATTTGAGGCCCTTGCGTCTTCCTGAGCTTGAAGGATCTCCTGCTCGGTTTGGAGCCAGTCATCCAACTCCGAGCCGGACTGATTACCTCGTTCGATGTGGAGCTCAGAAGCCCGTCGCAGGATTTGCTCTTCGAGCGAACTGGACCAGCCTCGACAGGCATTTCTGCTTATACCATGTGGTCGCGGGGAACAAAGACAGGCGCCCTCTGCATGTACTGCTCCACCACGGTAGTCTTGACGCCGCCGCATTCGGTCAGCAGGCGCATCCACGGTTGTAGCTGGCGACCAGCGTACCTTCGGTGGTGGCGAGGGGGATGTAGAAGTCGCCGTCTAGCGTATTCTCCTTGGATACGTAAGGGACCGGCGATGCCGATGGGCACCTGGGCGACACCGGCAAAATTCTCAATATTACCTGGGAAGGATGGCCAGATCGAAGGAATACTGGGCTACATGCGACAGATCGGCCCCCGTCTGCTCGCGCACGAACTCTCGCCGCTTCGCGGCCATGGCATGCGTGTAGTCGCTGTCGACTTCGCGTGGGACCCGGGCCCGTGCGCGAGCTAAATCGGCGGTGGTCATTGTCGCGTCTCCTCATTCGACAGAACGGGAGCCGTCAGGCGGTTCTCAACATCTGACGGCTCCCTGTGGACTGGCGATTGTGCCCAAGGTCAGAAGGCAAATCGCAGTCCGAATTGAAGCTGCCGTCCCGGAAATGCAGATGTAAATCCGAGCGGGTCGGTAGGGCTGAGACTCTTATTCCCGGTCACGTTGAACGGTCCCGTCAGCAGGAACGGATCAGCCGGCGAAAATATGTCGTTCACGGAACTGAAATTGGTGTGATTCAGCAGGTTCGTTCCTTCCACGATGGCCTGCAGTTTCAGGCCTCTCTCGCGGTCGATATAGAAATCCTTGGTCAGCCTCATGTTGAAGGCATAGTAATCGGGACCAATACCGGTGTTCCGTTCTACGTACCAGGGACGAGCGTAGAGATCGTGCCCATTGGGGGGCGTGGAGTTGATAGCGCTGGGAACCCGGATCGAGAACGGAACTCCACTCCGCATTTGCAGAATAGGAGCCAGAGTCATATCGGTCAAAATCCGGGACCAGAAAGGCTCACCGGAACCGGCCTTGAATGGAGTACTGTAGACGGCGTTGGCCACGAAGTTGTGCGGGACGTTGTAGGCCGAGATGCCCCGTTCGAGGTACAGCCGGGTCGGGAAAAACGATGCGAACTGCGAGTTGAAGTCGGTTACATCGTCGATGGCCTTGCTGAAGGTGTAGTTGACTTGCGATTGGAAATGGCTGCTATAGCGCTTGGTCAACGAAACCGTCAGGCCGTTGTACATCGAGTTGCCGATCGAGGAGTAGGTGTTGCTCTGCGTGATGCTTGGATTGATGGGAACGTACTGCGGGCCCCATTCCGGATCGATCACGCCGGTCTCGCGATAGTTGGTCTCCTGATCGAGCTGTATGTGCACGCCCTTGTACATCTGATATCCAACCTCTAGCGAGAGGCTGTTAGTTAGTTGTCTGGCGACGCTCAGGCTTGCCTGGATCGAGTAGGTATTCTTGTAGTTGGGAGCCAGGTTGAAGATTACTCTTCCAGCTCCGCCTGGCCCGACAGTGACCCCGAGAGCGTTCAAATCGCCGAGAGTTAGCTCCCCGAAAGGTAGCTTGCCGGTTTGCAGCCCGTATCCATAGACTGTGGCTGCGTTGACGCCGGGCGAAGTGAGCGCCGTGAAATACTGGTTGATGTAGTTGCCGCTATCGTTGAGGATGTTCACCAGGTAATCAACGAAGAAATTGACCGGCGCTACGAAGATTCCACTGCCCGCGCGGATCACCGTCTTTCCATCTCCGAAGGGATCCCATGCGAATCCCAGGCGGGGCGAAAAGTAGACGTTGTGCGGCACAGGCGCAGGCTCGGCATCGTAGTCGAGCCGGACGCCATAGCTCAAGGTGAACCGGGGAGTCAGCTTCCAAGTATCCTGGGCAAAAGCGCCGAGATACTGCGCCCAATTCTGCCAGCGTGAATTATTGAAACCCTGCCGGTAGTCATAGGGCAGGCCGAGTGAGAACGACTCGAGCGCGGTCATGGCGCTATTGGGAGGGCCGTTGACCGCATCATATCCATGCGCCAGATTGAAACCCACGAGAGAGGCTTGCATCTGCGGGGGAACGATGGCGATCAACGGAATGCCGTCGTAGAAGTCGAATTCGCCGCCGAACCAGAGATCGTTTTTCACGGTGTAGTTGACCGGCCGGTAAGATGCTCCGAACTTGAAGGTGTGCTTCCCCTTTATCCAAGTGAAATAGTCCTCAAACTGGAAACGCTCCTGCTTGGCGCTGTATGGAAACTGATAACTCCTGTTGAAGACGCCCAGGCTTCCGATGGACAGCTCCGTTGTCCCTGGAGCCAATGGAGGCTCATTCACGTTGTTATAAGGCACCACCTGCACGCGGACCTGGTTTACGGCTTGCGGACTGAAGATGTGATTCCAGCTCGTGAGAAACCCGAAATCCTGCTCGTGAACGTAACCGGCGTCGCTGGCCGCATACAGATTGCTCGAGCCAATCAGGGTGTAATTCCAGTGCATGAATGAGGAGCGGAACGTGAGGGTATCGTTCTGCGTGGGCTGATAGTCCAGGCGAGTTACCCAATCTTGGGATCGGGTGACGTCGGGGAATACGCCATTGTTGGCAGTTAACAGCTTGACCACATTTGGATTGTTCATGGGCTGGAGCGCCTGCTGGAAAAAGCCCCCAATTCCTTGAAGGACTGGGTCACCAGAGTTGACCAATTGGCTCACATAACTGAGCTGCGCTGGGTTTCCGTTTAACCCTTGCGCGTCTGGCGTATTCAGATAGTTCTTAAACTCTGGCGTGTCCACTTTCCTGAATTCATAAGAGGTGAAGAAGAACAGCTTGTCCTTGAGGATCGGTCCGCCTAGCGTGCCGCCGGGCGTGAAAAGTTGATCGAACGGCTTGGTCGGGGTGTTGTCGAAGAAATTCCTGGCCTCCAAGTTCTGGTCACGGAAGAAGCCGTACGCGCTGCCGTGAAACTGATTCGTTCCTCCTTTGGTTACGACGTTTACCGCCGTGCCGGCAGTGAATCCGAATTCAGCGGCGAAGGCGCTTCGATTGACTTGAAACTCCTGAACCGACTCCACGCTGACGTTGGGAGTACGTAGCTGTCCGGAGCCGTAGTCGTTCTCGCCCCCGTCGAATGTGATCAGGTTATTTCGCCCGTTGCTGCCACCGATAGAGAACCCCGACGTGAGGAATCCGGTGTAGCCGGGATTCTGCAAGCGCGGCGCGTCAGAGTTGGACACGCCGGGCAGCGTGAAGACCGAATCCGTGAAGTTTCGCGTCAGATTGGGAAGGTTATCGATGGTGGTCGTTCCCAGCGTGTTGGCCTGCTGCGTCTTTTCGGTTTCGATCAGCGGAGCGGCTTCCGTGACATTCATCACATCCTTCAGCGAGCCGACCTTCAGGTGAATGTCGAAAACGACGCTGGCTCCGATGGTTAATTCCACACTATTGGCGACCGCCTTGTCGAAGCCTTCCTTGGCGACCTCCACCCGGTAGGCGCCCGGCTGGAGCAGCGGGAACACATACGTCCCGTCATCAGCAGTGGTGACAGTCTTCGAGAAGCCTCGGTCGGTATTCGTGACTGTAACGGCCGCCGCAGGGACCGCCGCCGCAGTCTGGTCCAGAACGGTGCCCTTGAGCGTGGCGGTGGAAACGTCAACCTGCCCGTAAATGGCCGGTGTTGCCAATAGCACCGCCAGGACTAAAATCAAGAAGCTGAAGAGTTTTTGATACACGATACCCCCTTCGTCCAACGAGGACTCATGGCTGACTCGTCCTCAGGATTAAATCTGGGATTGCTGGCGAGGTAGCAAGTAAACTGCCAACGCGGGCGCTACAGATGACACAGCATTAGGAACTGCGGTCTTCGATGGCCTACGGGATTTCACCCTGCGAGCTAGGTAGGTGGGTGAGCAAATTGACTCTATTCAATTTGAGATTCAGCAGAGACTGCGAGAACGCCTATAATCCAAGCAGAACCATGACTAGCGCACAGGCAGCAACCAATTCTCATCGCCACCTCTACATCGGCGGTAAACGGGAGCCCCAGGCCGGGAACGGATCGATCCAGGTCCTGTCGGCATCTACCGAAGAAGTAATCGGGTCGGCACCGAAAGGCACTCCGGAGGACGTGGACCGCGCCGTTCGCGCCGCGCGCGGCGTTCGACAACGGCTGGGGCCAGACCATCGTTCAGGAGCGCGCGGAGTGGCTACGCAAGCTGGCCAATGCTATCAAGGAACGCGCCGAACTGATTGCCAAGACCATCGCGCAAGAAGTGGGATCGCCCCTAACCATGGAGACCAATGTCCAAGCTGGGCTGCCCGTGGTGATCACCAACAGCTACGCGCAAGTGATCGCGGAAGCTAAGCTCGAGCAGGAGGTCGGCAATTCAATTGTAGTGCGCGAGCCGTTTGGCGTAGTAGGCGCCATCACGCCCTGGATTATCCGTTGCATCAGATTATGGCCAAAGTCGCTCCGGCGCTGGCAGCGGGCTGCACCGTAGTCTTGAAACCCAGCGAAGTGGCGCGCTTGAACGCATTCATTTTGGCGGAAGCGTGTGAGTCCATCTCGCTGCCCGCAGGCGCCCTGAACCTCGTCACCGGCTACGGGCCGATGGTTGGAGAAGCGATCGCCGCACATCCGTTGGTGGACTTGATAAGCTTCACCGGGTCGCTGCGCGCTGGGCGAAGAGTGGCGGCCTTGGCCGCGGAATCCATCAAGAAAGTAACGCTCGAGTTAGGAGGCAAGTCAGCTTTTGTAGTTCTGGATGACGCGCCGTTTGAGAAAGCCATCCCGGCCGGCGCGCGCAACGCCATGTTCAATTCCGGACAGACCTGTTCTGCCTGGACGCGGATGATTGTGCCTCGCGCCCGCCAGCAGGAAGCCCTGGATCTAGCATCCCAGGCCATCGGCGGCCTGAAGTTGGGCGATCCCATGATAGCTCCACCCGGCTCGGTTCGCTGATTTCGGCCACTCAGCGCGAGCGTGTGGAAGGTTACATTGCCAAAGGCAAGCGGGAAGGCGCGCGTGTCGTGATGGGCGGCGGGCGTCCTGCGGCCTTTCGCAAAGGGCTACTATGTCGAGCCGACCATCTTCGCGGAAGTGAAGTCCAAGATGACGATTGCACAGGAAGAGATTTTTGGCCCGTGCTCTCGCTGCTCCCCTACGATACCGAAGAAGAAGCCATCCGCATCGCCAACGATACCATCTACGGACTCGCGGGCGGCGTCTGGTCCGGTGATCCGGAGCGAGCCATGCGCGTTGCGCGGCGCATGCGAACCGGCCAAGTGGATGTGAACGGAGGCAAGTACAATTCCATTGGCGCCATTCGGTGGCTACAAACAGTCGGGAATTGGCCGGGAAATGGGTCTGTACGGCCTGGAAGAATATCTACAAGTTAAATCGATTGCCCGATAACCGGGAACATTCACCCTGCATGCTAGCCACCTGGGTGAGTTAATTCCCGCTGCCAGTCACCGGAACGTAGCGTGATTCATTCGTAGTACTACCTCCTGACGAAATGGACCCTCGCTTGCGTTGCGCGAGCACTGAACGGTTTCCAACACCGGGGAGAATCCGCCATGAAAGCTGCTGCCGCCATCCGATCGCGTACTTCTGGAAATCTGGCTCGACTCGAACTAGACAACATCGATCGCTTCGGAGTTTACACTCGTCTCGACTTTGAAGATCGCAGCTATACCAACCTCCAGGAGCTTAACTACGCAGGCTCTCTGGCAAGGCTGCTACGCGAGTATATTTCCGACCCAGGCGACCGCGTCTTGGTGATGATGCCGAATTCACCCGAACTGACCGCTGCCTTTCCCGCCACCTGGATGATCGGCGCCACGATCGTCCCGGTGATTCCGCAATGGACTGCCGGCGAAGTGGCGGCGCACTACCATTTAGCTTGCCGAGGTTCCGGTTGGTAAAATGTAGCTATTATGGCAACGGCCCACTCCACTGGATCATCGTTGACCGACCAGGAGCGCCTACACAAGAACGCGCTTTGCGACCTCCTCATGAAAGAGGGGATTGATGGTCGGCAAGACGAGGACGCTGTAGCTCGCACTTGCTCACTAACCACTCTTGCCATAGATCTCGGGCGCAAGGATAGCCTTGCTCGTGCGCTTGCCTGGCACGAAGCTCTTGAGCAGAAGGGAATTAGTGGCGAACAGGCGATCATCCTTGATTTGAGCAGGGCGAACGCCATCGCCGGAGAGAGATATGGAACGGCGTGGTTCTGCCAGGGAATCGAAACCTTCGATTTCCGTGGGTAGAAGATTGTAGATCGGGTGGCTGACACGGAATCCGTTCTTCATGATCTAATGCTACGGCCAGGGTATCGCGGATGAATTGCCTGTGCCTCTCGCGGGATGCGGGGCAGTCGCTCGCGCCACGTTGATTGTCGTTGAATTCTGACACGGCTCGCGGTTTCTTTGGTAACGCACCAATTGTAAGTCGCTGCCGATTGGACCGGGTGATATGATGGCCGCACATGACGAGAGCGACAGCCATTCCCTCAATCTTGGCGATGCTCGCCGTCCTGGGATTCGGCGCGCTCGGGTGGCTAGACTACTCGGATAGGCACATGGTGGAGGATTATTTTCGTGACATTTATTACCAAAGGCCTTCAGAGCCGAACAATCTGCATCCGCCGCCAGATAAAAGCGCCTATGCGAAGGCGATTGAACGGCAGACAACCAGGAAGGGGATCCAAATGCTTCTCACGCTAACCCTCATGGCCGCAGCCTTCTTCATCATTTTGAGCAAGAGATACGATCTCAAGGACAAGCGCTGGGCCTATGGCGTTGTTGGAATGATTGTCGGCTATTGGTTGCGCGGATAGGCGCTCCAAAACCGCCCGCCAGGGAATCAGCACTCAAAAACCGGGATGGCATCAAGTACAGGCGGCGACCTACGCGACCCTCGCGGCCGTAGCGATAGGCGTCACGCCGTGTATCGGGCGCGCCCACGGAAGGACTTTCGTTCGTGGCCAGCAGCGCGGCCTAAACCCTCAATCAAATCAATAGGCTGACAATAGACCGCTACCTTGACACGGTAGAGGTCGCAGATTCGAGTTCTGCCGGGCCCACCACCCAAGACATACAGTTCCGAACACTTGCACCCACTCCAGGTGCTCCTTCGCGAAATATATACTCTGTGGAGTCCAAATGGAGTCCAAACTTTTCACGAAAATGGCGTGCGGCGGGTCGCATCTGCGAAGTAGCACGCTTTGGCGCGCGGCGTTTCGTTTCCCAGTTTTCCACTCGTAGGGAGCGGGAAACTGGGAAGCTGCCTTTAATCGGCTGAAATAAAAGCACCTGCAGTTTCCCGACATCAAATCCAACTTTGGTGCGACGACTGCAGCGAGAGAAGGCATGTAAAAAACATCTGATCTGGGTTACAATAATTTCAGTAAGGCTCGGTTCGCCGGGCTGGCGCAAACGCGCACCCTCCGAAAGTTCCCTTCAAAACAATTTTGGGTAGGTACGTGTATGCTTACGCCTTCCAGTGCTCAGCACGTTGAGCTGTGGCCGATCGATCGGCTTGTAGAATATCCTCGAAATCCCCGTAAGAACGATGGCGCAGTGGATCGAATGTGTTCCTCGATCCGCGAGTTCGGATTTAAAATTCCGTGTCTAGTTCGAAGCGACGGCGAGGTCGTCGATGGCCACCTGCGGCTTAAAGCCGCGCGCAAACTAGGGCTCACGGAAATCCCGGTGATTCTCTGCGACGAGTGGACTCCGGCACAAGTCAAAGCTTTCCGGCTCATGGTCAATCGCTCAGTAACCTGGGCCGACTGGGATGAAGAGCTATTGGCTCTGGAACTGCAAGAAATCCAGGAATCGGACTTCGATTTGAGTCTCACGGGATTCGACCCAGGCGAGATCGACAATCTGCTGGCGCTGGATGACGAGGAAAAGGCAAACGCCACTCCGCCCCTACCCGAATCGCCCGTGTCCCGGCTGGGTGATCTCTGGCTGCTTGGGCCGCATCGAGTGCTCTGCGGCGATGCGACCAGTGCGGAAGCTGTCGCACGGCTCTTGGGCGAGCGCAAGCCGCGGCTGATGGTGACGGACCCACCTTACGGAATCGAATTGGATTCCGAATGGCGGGATCGCGCCGGCTTGAACGGCCACGGGCCAGCTGAGCCCAGCTACATGAAGAAGCGCACTCAGGGGCACACCGAAACGACGATCTCGGGTGACACACGCGCGGATTGGTCACAAGCATTTGAGCTGGTTCCAAGCCTCGAGGTTGCTTACGTCTGGCACGCATCGAAATTCACCCGCGAAGTTCTCGATGGATTACTTCGAATTGGTTTTCTTCATCACCAGCAGATCATCTGGATCCTCGTGAGAGAAGGTTGTTGGCCGAAATTTTCTGTGTTCGAAATCTCAATAACCGATAAAATGATTATAGGTCAGTTCGACATGGCCAGCGCAAAAAAGCGCACCTTCCGAAGGACCCTTCAGATCACTGTTTGGAAGGTACGTGTATGCTCACGCCTGCTACGCAACACATCGAGTTGTGGCCGATCGAACGGCTACGTCGAGTATCCTCGCAACCCACGCAAGAACGACGCCGCCGTGGATCGCATGTGTGCCTCGATCCGCGAGTTCGGATTCAAAATTCCGTGTCTGGTCCGCAGCGACGGCGAGGTCGTCGATGGCCACCTGCGGCTGAAGGCCGCGCGCAAGCTCGGCATCGCTGAGATCCCGGTGATTCTCTGCGACGAGTGGACGCCGGCGCAGGTCAAAGCCTTCCGGCTGATGGTGAACCGCTCGGTGACTTGGGCCGATTGGGACGAAGAGCTACTTGCGCTTGAGCTGCAGGAGATCCAGGAATCGGACTTCGATCTAGCCTTGACGGGATTCGACCCAGGCGAGATCGATAATCTGCTGGCGCTGGATGACGAGGAAAAAGCAAACGCCACTCCGCCGCTGCCAGAGTCGCCCGTGTCCCGGCTCGGCGATCTCTGGCTGCTTGGGCCGCACCGAGTGCTCTGCGGAGACGCGACCAGCGCGGAAGCTGGTCGCGCGGCTGCTCGGGCGAGCGCAAGCCGCGGCTGATGGTCACGGATCCGCCGTACGGAATCGAGCTCGATTCCGAATGGCGCGATCGAGCCGGGCTGAACGGCCACGGGCCGGCCGAGCCGAGCTACATGAAGAAGCGCACCGAAGGCCACACCGAGACGACGATCTCCGGCGACACGCGCGCCGACTGGTCGGAGGCCTTCGCGCTGGTGCCGAGCCTCGAGGTCGCCTACGTCTGGCACGCATCGAAATTCACGCGCGAAGTCCTCGATGGCTTGCTGCGCATCGGCTTCCTGCACCACCAGCAAATCATTTGGAATAAAGGCCGCACGGTCCTCACCCGAACCCACTACTGGTTTCAGCATGAACCTTGTTGGTACGTCCGAAAGAAGAACGCGCCGTGGTTCGGCAAGGCCGGCGAGAACTCGACGATCTGGGATTCGCCATCGCCCGAAGTTCATCATGGGCGGCTCCGACGAGGAGAAGTACGATCATCCAACGCAGAAGCCGGTTGACCTGATGCGGCGGCCGATCCTGAACCACCTGCGGCGTGGCGAACTGGTATATGATCCGTTCCTTGGCAGCGGCACGACGCTCGCGGCCGCGGAGCTGACCGAGCGCGTCTGCTACGGCATCGAGCTTGATCCGAAGTACGTTGACGTCATGGTCGCAGCGCTGGCAGCAGTTGACGGGCAAGCAAGCAACGCTCGACGGCGATGGGCGGACGTTCAGCGAGGTGAAGGCCGAACGGACGGAAGTCAAAGCATGAGATTCCGATTCTCTAAAACGAGAAAAGCCGCTGGGCGAAAACCCAGCGGCGCGAAAAGCGCGGAAAGCGCGATCAGGCTTTGACGGAGTAGGTGCGCTCGCCGTCCTCGCCCTTGGTGGACGTGACGGTCAGGCCCATCTTCTTGCCAACCGTGCCCGACAAGAACCCGCGCACGGAATGCGGCTGCCAGCCAGTGGCTTTCATCAGCTCCTTGGCGTGTGACGCCACCGGGCCGCTTCAGCAGGTCCAGGACCTTGGCGGTCTTGCTGCCGTCGCGGGCGGCCTTGGCTTTCTTAGCGCCTTTGGGCGCTTTCTTCGCCGGGCTGGCCTTCTTGGCCGACTTGCCCTTCTTCGGCGCAACGTGGGCGCCCGTTGGCGCAACACGGGCCTTCTTGGTGGCTTTCGGCTTCTCGCCCGTCGCTGGGGCTTGGGCGGTGGCGGTTTCTTCTGCAATCAATGTCAGTCATTTTGAATTCTCCTTTGGCGGTGATTACCGCGTCACGACATGGATCACTCCGGTGCGCCCGGAAAGCAAGCGAATTCTCCGGAAAATCGCAAAAGGCGATGGAATGGCGATGGTCGCGATTGCCGCCCGCAGATTGGCAGGATTTGGCATCTGATGGCAGGCACGCGGCTCAAAATCTGGGACGCAAACAGGAAGAAGCCATCGCCGCGCTTCTGTCGCAACGGAACATCGAGGATGCGGCTCGCGTCGCGGGCGTCGGAGTCAGAACGCTTCTCCGCTGGCTGAAACTGCCGGAATTTGATGCGGCCTACCGCGAGGCTCGCAGGAAGGCGTTTTCGGCAATCGATCGCACGCTTCAGCAGGGCATCCACGGCGGCGGCGACAACTCTGCTGAAGATCATGCTTGATTCAGCCACTCCAGCCTCGGTTCGAGTTCGGGCAGCGAGAGTATTCTGACGCACCGCCAAAGCGATCGAGATCGAAGATATCGAGGCGCGGGTGGCGGCGTTAGAACAAGCGGCCGCCAGCGGGAAGTCAGGTCGATGAAGAGCATCGATGGGCGGCTCAGCAAACTGGAGCAACGGTTTGGTATTGCGGACGACAGAGAGCGGTTCGTGGTGATATTGGACGGAGCCGGAAGCACACGGGCGCTGAGTGACGATCGCTACATTCAAATTCTCGATGAAGCAGGCTTCCTACATACTGGTGGCTTTGGCGTGGTCGATCTCACGCAGATCCCGAACGGGCTGAACGCCAAGGAAACGGAGATGTTTTTGCGCGAGAGCGGCGCCGAGATCTGCGGTTCGCGCCTGTTGGTGGGCCAGACAAAGGCGATGCCAGAACGTCGCCACGATCTGCGGTTCCGGAAGTGTTCAATGTCCAATTGGACCACTGGAAAGAGCGGTCAGCGGAAAGGCCCGGCAATGAAGACGTTCGATAGACGACTTCGGGCACTTGAGGACCGCCTTGGAATTACGAACGCCAACCCCCGCATTCTGTATATCGTAAGCAGGATTGTACAACGAATTGGTTTGGATCAAGACACCTGCATTCAGATTCTCGACGAAGGCGGTTTCCTTCGCAAACGCGGCTACATGTCGGTTAACCTCGGCCTTGTCCCAGACGGACTAAGTGCGGAGGAAACGAAGAGGTTCCTTCTGGAGAATGGCGCCAAGATCTGCCCCTCCGGTGCCGCTCAGGGTTCTGGAGCACCAGGTAAGGAACGCGATGGTTGCATTCTGCGCCGACAGTCTTCTCAGCAAACCGGCCACAGCGTTGAGGTCAAAAACGTCGAAGCTGGCGAAACTTTCCACATTAGGCTGAACACAGGATGATGCGCTTCGAAAGGCGTCTTCGAAAGCTCGAAGCCGTATTGACGGATTGCAGTGGTCTTGTGCCGTATACGACGGCATGGTGGGATTACTGGACGATAAGGATTAACCAACTCTGTGCGGGACAGAAACCGGACGTCTTGATTCCGTTAGAGGTTTTCGATGCATTTGTGCGTCTCGCCGACGCAGATAATAGTGGCAGCGACCAGACCGAAAGAAATCGACCAGACTATGAAGGCGATCAGCAGACGGCTTGCGAAGCTTGAAGAGGTCTTTGCTCCCGTGGTCTGAGAGCGAGGATAGGTGGGGCAGTATGGCCGAATTCCGCGATGACCTTCTTCGTCAAGCGGAACAGCGGGGCGAACCGTCCGTTGCTGATCTCAGGGCAAGAGTTGGAGCAGCTTGGCCCATTGGGCCTCTGGCGCGAAACAACCCGCAGCTACCTCAGCGATCACGGGTTCGTCCAGAGTGGGGGGGAAAGCTTTGCCGAAACGATGGCGCGAGCGCTCGGGATCAGTACGGACGAGTTAAGGGTTTGCATCGCGGAAAATCGAATAGGCACGGCGTTGCTGGAGAGGTTCAGGGAACCTCAAATCGCTAGCCGATAACACCACTTAACAGGCGCATTCTTGAAACAACTCTTCGCGGCGCTGATGGAGTTTATTCGCGCAATAATATGTTATAGAAGGAAGGTGCCAAGATGCCGGAAGATCGGATTAGGGTTGCGCCCAATACAGTAGCGTATGCTGACAGGGAGAACCACAAGCTAGTAGTGGAGTTTGCCATCCCAGGAGCGCCAACGGATACCATCGATGTGAAGATCCTGGAAGACAGCGTCCACCTGACAGCGCCAGCAAGGGACATCGAGTATGTTTCAGCACTGGCTTTAGGTTGGCCGGTGAAACCTGACAAAGCCGAAGCGACCTACGAGCACGGCCTGCTCCGAATCGAGGTGCCCTTCAAAGATCCGATGGAAGGTGCTGTGAAGATCGCCATCAAAGCAGGTGGCGCGGAAACCAAGACCAAAACAATCGGCAACTGATCGTTTTGTCGGGTCATGTAAAAAAGGAAACCCAGAGGTCGGTGGGGTGGTGATGCTTTAGCAGGGAGATGGTGGATTCGGAAGCACGACAACCCGCAACTCGCTGACGCCGTTCTTTGCTGTGAGCTTTAGATCCACTACGCTCCAGCCCGTGGTAGCCTCATACTTCTTAATTGCATCCAGCAGCGCGAAATGTAGTTCCTCGTACTCAGGTCTCTGCTCCTCTTCGGTCATTGCCTCAGTCATTGCCTCAGCCTCCAATCAGTCGTCAATCGTCCAGATATGGTCCGAAATTCCAGCCGCTATCGCTGGCGTGATCCTCTGCGAACCATGAACCCTGACAAAAGTCGTAATTGCGCGAAATGCAGGGCCAGCGCTGCGTTCAGATCGTCCCACTTTTTCGAGAATGCGTAGGTCGACGGTGTCAGCCCGCTTGCACCACTGGCTTAGCGTGCCGTTCTTTCGTTCGACGTGTGATGTTCCAGCGCGGTCTAGCTAAGATCGGGACCGCCGCTCACTACGTCTTTGGCGACCGCTACGAACTTACCTGGGCGGTAACTATCGGGAACCGGCTGGATCGAGTTTGAAAATAGCTTCACGACCTGATTAATGATTCGCCCGATCATACAGCCCCGCGTCGATTGCGCTCTCGTATTGCTGGAACGCATCGGCACCCTAGCAAGGTCGCTAACGAGATTGTTGGGGCTTTCTTCCAACTCCGCTCCCCTGCCGTCCGAATAGAGCAGCACAGACCCGCCCAGGTCGGTAGTGGCGCCATGTTTGTTGGTGGCCTCTAAATCAGTCCTTTATGTCGTAGCCAGCGTTCCGCAAGGTTTCCGCGAGTCGCTTTTTAGTTGCCGTTGTTTGGTCTATCTCGGCAACCAACTCGGATAGCTTGGTAGCCGTAGGAAACTTGTCGGGGTCAAGCTGGCCGCCGTGTGTTCCGAACTCGCCGGAAGTCAGCGAATGATGCGCTCGTAGAGCGTGTCCTACGGCTGTGAGATAATTCCCAAAACGCTCAGCTTCAGCAAACAGGGCAGCCAAGGCCTTCTTTGCTTCTTGGTGCTCTCGGAGAGTTCGGCCAATGATCGCGTCTTGTTCGGACATACTCATACCTATTCCTCGAACGCCTCTTCCAGCCCTCGAGCGGTTGAACTGATTCTTGATCTTGGCTAGGTCCTCGCGCTTGAGTTCGTCGCCTTTAACAGGAATATCAACAATCAGATTCCTAGGAATAGAAATCGCAAGGACCTGCGGCCAATTGAACCGGCTTCTTGGTCCCAGGCGTGGGAACGAGAGGTTCTAATCCGTCGTCCGTTGTTGCTGTCCTCAATGGGCCTTGTTTTCCCGCCCCATAGGGCTTAAATTCAGGGGTGCCTAAGCGTACCATGCCTGATCGTTCAACGGATCGGTAGTTGTTATAGGTTCGCGCGGCTGGCCTTCTTCTTCGCCCGCTTCTACCGCGCCTCTTCCTTCAGGTACGCTGCCTTCGATACGCTGAACACTTTGCGGACGGCATCGTCGAATCTTTCGGCCTCGGTCTTACCCGGTACCTGCGGTGCTGGCGCTGATTTCATGGTTCCATCCCTTTGGACTACTGGTTTCAGCACGAGCCGTGCTGGTACGTTCGCAAGAAGAACGCACCGTGGTTTCGTCCAGAGCGAAAAGGAAAGCTTTGCCGAAACCATGGCGCGAGCACTCGGGATTAATACGGACGAGTTAAGGGTTTGCATCGCGGAAAATCGAATAGGCACGGCGTTGCTGGAGAGGTTCAGGGGGCCTGAAAACACTACCGATATTGCTACATTTACCGGCCAATGTAGTGAGTAAGGGGCTCTCGGTCACAAACGCTACAAGGCAACATTTTCTTTTCTTCGAAATGACTTACTCGGTAGGGAACCGCTTGTGTGAGTAAAAGATGCGGCCGCCAGCGCAACGACTTGCATTTTGAAGTCCTGCGTGCGATAAGAGACCCATCGGCACGCCACCGAAGACCATTCCCAACCTACCCGGGTACCGGGCAGAGATTGGCCAGTAACTGCGACTTAACAGGCGGCGGAATTTGGTACTAGGGCAACTTCGCGGGCGTCTGCCGTAGATCAGGATCGAATGAAGCCACGGACCGTGTGCGGCTGCCGCCCGTGGCCTTCATGATTTCGGCCAACGTTCGCCTTTGGCGCGCTTCATCATCGCGATCACTTCGGCTTTCTTGTTGGTGCGGTCTGCCTTCGGTTTGCCGGACGGCTTCTTGGGGCGGCCCGCTTTCTTGGCGGGCTTGGCTTTCTTGCCGGCTTTGCGGGCGCCTTTGGGCTTCGCCGGATCGGGACGTCTTGCTGGTGGTTCGCTATCCATTGAGCGTTCGCCCATTGGGTTTCTCCTGACGGGGTTGCGGTCGTCACAGTCATCACTCCGGTCGGCAGAAACAGCAACGAAATCTTCAGCGGTTAGGGGATTGAGGCGAAAGGCGGGTTGGAATTGAGGCGATTTTGGCGGCCGTAGTCCCTTTTTTATATGGCCCGACAAAACCCTGGGGATTAAACCGCCGACACAGCGCCTTCGGCCCCGATGCTACCCTCTTGAGATATGAAACGAGATGCCAAGGGCAAGCCGAGGAAGGCTGCCAAGGGTGAAAAATTCGGAGACCGACGCCGAACGCAGAAGATGCCACCAGAGCAGCGCCAACAGATTGCCTTGAAGGCTGCCCGCACGCGCTGGGACAAGAAACAGGGCTAGCGGGCAGTGGCCTAGTTTGAGCATCGGCGATTTTTAGCTGATATGCTGTTCGGTTAAGTGCGTCTTCTGCGGATCGTTCTCGCAACAATGGCTGCAGGGATTGGCATATTTGCACTCTTTTTGGTAGTCAGTTGGAGATTCCTGCACTTGCCTCATTATTCAAGGTCTCGGAAGCGCCCATGAATCAGCCACACGGGTGTGTACCCCGTCCCGGTCGACGGAGTTGCTTGCTTCACGCGATTAGGACCGGGCGGATCGAGGCGTAGGCACTCACCGATTGTGTCCATCGAGTTGTTCACCACGCTTGCGAATGGCTGTGGTGAACATCTTTATTGTTTTCCTTTTCCACAGGAATCCGTCCAACTGCCCGAGCACTTCAACTTCACCGCCGTCCGGAATCGTGATTGACGTTTTCTTGCCATCTTTAACCGTGATGACCAACGTGGAAGTTTTCAGACGATACTGCTGTTCGCGCATTCGGAACCTTCTTTCCTGCTCGGTTGGAAGAGGGGTCCCGAGGTTTCGTGCGGCAACTCTGGGAATCGAGTGGATTCAGTATAGCACTGACGGTTTGTTCGGGTTGCCCGCCGGAGTAGAATCGGCACAGTGGAGATAGCGCCGCGTTCTCTTCCTGTGGGGAGAGCTGTCGAGCAACCAATGCACAATCATGGTCAGATTTACCGCGCCAAGATCGTCAGCATCGACGGACGCACCGAGTACGGCGAGTGGTTCGACAGCGAAAAAGACCTACGCGACTCAATGCAGGGCGTAACTCGGGCTTTAGGCAAGCGATATTACTGCGAGGCTAAACGGGTCCGCTGCACAGAGCGGAGTTGCGATGTTGATCCAACCCCGAGGGTCATAGCGTCCCTGTAACCCGTCGCGCTTGCCGCGCCAAGTTCGTTCCCGGCTCTTTTCACTCCGGGCGCAACCACAACGATCCGAGCGCGGCAGAGGGAAACGCGGGGCTGGGAAACGATAGATCTTATCGGAGGCGACGCGGCGGAGATTGGGCCGGTCGTGCCCGCAATGCCATCGTCAACTGGACGACCAAGTCAATGCGGAATGACGCTGGCGCTGCTTTGTCGGATTACGACCCCGCCTCGCCCGAGCCAGGTTTCTACCCACCATACAGGGAACCTCTGATAGCCGCCGATAATACGAAATAACGTTCCGGTCCGCTGCCGCCCGCGCGGCTCTTCGGCAAGGCTTCGTACAAATGCGCCTATTACTTCAATGTGGCCGACGCTCGGCGATTCAAAGGTTCGGTAAACGCGGCGGCGTTTTTCGCGGTTATCAAATTCGCACCTCAAAACATCGTGCTCCTGCAGCGCCGCGAGCCAGTTCAGAAACAAGCCCCGACAGGTTGGGTTACCATCGACATTGACGAAACCGACATGAAATGGCATCAGCCAAAACGCCTGGGGTGGATCGTACCAATCAGCGTCGCCGGTGCTATTGTTGGTGTCCTGATTTGGACAGGAACCGGCCGGTCGATACCGGAGAATCGTGTCTATAGAATTGGGTGGGAACCGGATCCCCCCTTCCAGGCCGTCGGCTTGGAAGGGCAGGCCACAGGCTTGGCTGTCGAGTTGGTGCGCGAGGCCGCTCGGAGGCGAGGAATCCGGCTCGAATGGGTCCGCCAGACAGGTGGAGCGGATGCGGCGTTACGGGACCGGCACGTGGATCTGTGGCCGTTGATCACGATCATTCCCGAGCGGACACGTTACATTCACTTCACCGAGCCTTACCTGGAGAACGAGCACTGTTTCCTCGTTCGCGCCGACAGCATTTACAGGGAGACCCCGGACCTTGCAGGAGCATTGATCAGCCACAACGGCATTCGAATCAACGAGAGGAATCTCCGCATCCTGCTTCCGAGTGCCCGGCTCTTGACGAGCCGAGGAACAGAAGCGGCTATTGAAAACGTGTGCCAACAGCGTGCTGACGCAGTGTTTGTCGATGAGTACACCGCCATCTCAGCGTTACTGGGAGGCCTGTCGTGCTCTGGCCAAGAGTTACGCCTGATCCCCGTCCCGGACGTCCGGCCACGCCTGGCCGTCGGGTCGACATTCGGGGCCAGCGCTGCTGCTGATACGATCCGGGAGGAAATCGGTAAAATTGCGGGCGAAGGCAAACTGCCTACCGCTCTGTTGAGCTGGAGCTACTTCTCGCGCCGCAATCTTGAGTCTATCCAGGCGTTGCACGAGGCGAAGCGGCTGGAGCGGTGGTTGACTGAGTTGGTTGGCGTTCTCCTCGGCGTCGTCCTCATTGCAGGATGGCTGACCGGTCGCACTTTGCGTGAGCGGAGAAAAGCCAGACGGGCCGAGGAAGAGTTGGGGGCCACGCAACAGAACTACCGGTTGTTGACTGAGCAAGCCGCCGACGGCGTCTTCCTGGTTGATAAAGACGGGAGATTCCTTGTGGTGAACTCTCGAATGTGCGAGATGCTCGGTTACACCGATGGAGAGATGCCGCAGCTGAATGTGCTGGATACATATTTCCAGGACGAACGCGAATCTTGGCGGCAGCGCCTTGCGGTACTCCCTTGCGGAACGAGCGTTAGGTTCGAGCGCCAAATGCGGCGCAAAGATGGGACCGCGATTCCAGTAGAAGCAAGCGTCGTCAGGCTTGGGGATGGCAGGGCACAGGCAATCGTACGCGACATCACCGAGCGCAAACGGGCGGAAGCCGCGCTACGCGAAAGCGAAGAACGGTTCCGCAGGGTGTTCGAAGAAGGGCCCCTTGGCCTCGCGCTCGTGGGAAAGGACTATCATTTTCTGAAGGTCAATGGCGCGCTGTGTCAAATGGTGGGCTACTCAGAAACGGAACTCCTCCAGATGTCTTTCGCCGACATCACGCACCCGGATGACCTGCGAGCCAATGTAGAGCTTGCCGCGAAGCTTTTCAAACGTGAAATACCTTTCTATCAGCTGCAAAAGCGGTATGTGAGGAAAAATGGTGAAATCATTTGGATCAAACTGACTGCATCCGTTCTCCGCGACCAGAGAGACGAGGCCCTCTACGGCCTCGGGATGATCGAAGACATGACGGAAATCAGGCGCACGCAAGAGGAAACCCTCGCCCGACAAAAGCTGGAAAGCCTGGGAGTTCTGGCCGGCGGCATTGCCCATGACTTCAACAACCTGCTGGGCGGTATCCTCGCGGAGGCGGAACTCGTGGAGGCGGACCTACCCCCGTATTCGTCTCCTGTTGAAGAGATCAAGAGAATCAAACAGAGCGCACTCCGCGGCTCCGAAATTGTGCGTGAGTTGATGATCTATGCCGGACAAAACCAAACAGTGCTATTTGAAGCCGTGGATGTCTCGCAACTGGCAGAAGAAATACTGGAGCTGCTGAAGGTCTCGATCTCGAAGCATGCGGTTTTGAGGACGGTTCTTTGCGATAACCTTCCGGCCGTGCGGGGCAATGCAGCGCAGATCCGGCAAGTGGTGATGAACCTGGTCATCAATGCGTCGGAAGCGATCGGAGAGAAACAGGGAGTGATTTCCGTAACCACAGCGCAGGTCAGCGGGAGCGAGAACTTAGCTTTCAACGGTGCGACGACCCTACCCCAAGGCGACTACGTCCGGCTGCAAGTCTCGGATACCGGCTGTGGCATGACCGAAGCGGTGAAAGCGAAGATCTTTGATCCTTTCTTCAGCACGAAATTCGCGGGCCGCGGCTTGGGTCTGGGGGTTGTTCAAGGGATCGTCCGCGGCCACGGCGGCGCCATTGATCTGATGAGCTCGCCCGGTGAGGGGACGACGTTTCAGGTTTTTCTGCCTTGCACTCCCCAAAGTGTTGCGAGGTTCCACCGCGCAGTCAGTTCCTCTGGGGTTGCGCCAGCCAATGCTCGGACCGGGACCATTCTTGTGGTGGAGGATGAAGAAACACTGCGGTTGGCGGTCTCAAAGGCGCTTCGAAGGAGCGGCTTCTCGGTGATGGAGGCCAGCGACGGATCTGGCGCAATGGACCTGCTGCGCGCACACAAAGATGAAATTGACGTAGTCCTGCTAGATGTCACGCTACCCGGGATCGCCAGCCGGGAGGTCTTTGAACAGACTCAGAGGATGCGACCTGACCTGCAAGTGATTGTCACCAGCGCCTATAGCAAAGAAACCGTCGATTCCTCCTTCGACGGGCTGGCAGTCGAGCACTTCATCCGGAAACCGTTTCGACTTGTTGACATCGCGCATCTGCTCGGGGACGTTATGTCTGGTGAAGCTAGGCCTGGCCGCACGACTTAGGAAAAGCATGTGGCTTCCTGTCCCTCCTCAGCACGGGCCGCTTTAGTCATCGAGCTGCGAACAATGTCTTGTCGACTGGGATGCGGCTTTCCTGAACGACCGGTATGCGGATCTTGCCGTCGCAGCGAATTTCTTTACCGCGGACGAGGGTGATGAAGAAGTCTATCTTCGGACTTATTTCGGCGAGCCGGCCGGCGGGTACAGACTCGCCCGTTTTTGTGATGCAACAGGCCGTTCACATGTTCTACGCGATGTGCTTCATGCTGTTGGCCACCGCGTCAGGCAAGCCGATAGATCCGGATATGAAGGCGCCGGACTTCAGAGATTTTCATCGGCGCATCGCATCGGGTGAAGTAAGCTTGGCAACCGACGAAGGGAAGCTGCAATACGCAGTGGTCCATCTGAACCAGGCACTGCGAAATATGCAAACGCAACGATTCGAGGATGCCGTAGGGCGAGTGGCCAGCTACCACGCGAGCGCGTAGCTGTCCGCGCATAGATCGGCGCGCAAACGTTAAGAACTCTTGTCGCACGATCGATCACGATCCCGCAATTCGCGCCCAACCGATTCCCCGCGACTGGTCGGCTAGGATAGAGTGATCTGCGCACGCGTTAACGGGAAGCACTTCGTCTTGGCCCTCGTCTCCACCACCGATTTCCCGCGCTTGAGGATTTTCGATTCCTGGATTGCTTCTGCTCATTGACGAATTCAAGGATGTCATATCGCGGAACAACGCGGTCGGGGAAAAAGCTGTTCACGGCATCTGTCTCTTCCCGATAGGTCTCCCAGACCGTGTTGAGTTTTGAGATGTCAGCGACTTGTGCATGTGATTGGCCGAGGTTGAGAAGCACCAGCCGGCCCCCGACCTCGTGAAAGCGTGTGGCGCAGAAGGCAACGGTGTCGAGTCCGCTCTCATCGATGCTGGAGACTTCCTCGAGGTTCAGGATGACTTGGTGGTGTCGAGAGTCCAGGAGGGATAGAAGCCGTTGAAGGAGAGCGAGATCCTCGTCGCCCAGGGCCAACCGGCCTTTCAGGTCGAGTATGACGATTTTCTCCCGTTCTCTTTGTTCGATTTGCAGATTCATCGACCCCACTCGCTTTGGGCATCGGGGCAGCACGCCAGCTTCCAATCGGTTAATCTTCGTTATCTATGCAAATATGGAGGTCGGGCGGTTCCGAGTAGTGCTCGAACGACCGCAGGGCGTGAAGTTTTGGCACAAAGGCGCCAAATTGTCACCGAGGTGGAAATGCGAAGTCTACCGCTCTCTCTCGTGCCAGGTGAGCTGATGCGCGGTGGGCTTCACAGCTTGAGTCACAATCCCGCCGCTCGGCAAGGCCGAATCCTCTCGGACCAGACCGCGCGAAAACCTACCGATAAGACATTTGGGTTGTATCGGGAAGACATTTGGGTTGTATCGGGAGTGCACCGGCGCCGTACGTCGGGGAGCAATGTGAAGCCGATCGCCGGTGTATTCCCGATACAAGGCCTTGTACGAAGCCGCCCTACTTTGGCAGGACGATTGCTTTTATGGGGATTGGTATTCCGCGTGCGTAGTCGACTCGCTCACGTTGCGGTGGCTGAACGGACCGTGGCATTACGTAGCGATGTTACCGCCGAATCGCCAGCCCTGCAATCGTCCTGACAAAGAGCGAAGGGTTGTTTTTACTGCCGCGCAGCGGCTTCGTACAAGACCGGATATCGTTGCGGTCCTGGAGCGACCTACTGGTAGCGCAGCGCGACTACTGGGTCAACTTTGGTTGCCCGTTGGGCTGGAAAGCTACATGCCGCCAAACCTGCCAGAGTCACTACTGCTGCCACGGCGATCAGAGTCGCCGGATCGCGAGGCGAAACTCCCCAGAGCTGACTCGCGAGCACGCGCGTAACGGCCAAGCTGGCCAACAGCCCCGCGCCGAGACCAAATGCAATCAGGCGAAGCCCCATCCGCAGTACGAGGCCAAGCACATCGCGACGGTTCGCTCCCAGCGCCATGCGGATGCCGATCTCGTGGGTCTGCCGCGACACGGTGTACGCGATCACACTATAAACGCCGAGCACTACCAATACCAAACCCGACGCTCGCAAAGATTCCCAGCAGGATCAGACTGAAGCGCGGTCCTGAGTACGAAAACCTTTGCAGGTAGTCCTCCAGACTGCCGGTCAAGGTCAGCGCTACATTCCGGTCGACGGTCCAGATTTCCCGCCGAACAGCGTTCAACATGAGTTTCGGATCGTTGCGCTGTTCGCACTAGGATTCCGCGCTCGAAAGCACCAGTAATTGTGTACGGGATAAATATCTCGGGCTCGGGAGCATCCTGGATTCCCCGGTTCTTTGCGTCGGCTACAACGCCAATGATCTCGAAGATGGGGTCTGACACAGGACCATCCGGTTGTTTTTCAAGCATGCTGATCTTGATCCTCTGCCCGATCGGGTCCTCTTGACCGAAGTAGCGGCTGGCAAGCGTCTGATTCACAACCGCCACTTTGCGCGCATCATTGACTTCAACTTCGGATAGGAGGCGCCCGCGTTTCAGTTGAATCTGGAGAGTCGGGAAATACCCCTCGCTGCACAACTGGTAGATGGAAGTCCATCTCTCGTTGTGGCTCTTACCAGGAATCTCGATGTCGCTGTTGATTCCGCCATAGGGCGGTAGAGTGCTCGTTTCGGTAGCCGCCACCACGCCAGGTAGTGCTGTGAGGCGCGGAAGCAACTGGCGGAAGAAACGCTGCTTTGCTACCGCAGTTTTGTACTGCCCCTTGGGCAGGGGTAGGCGCGCGACCAGAATGTTGTGCGGGTTCAAGCCCAGATTGACTTGTTGGAGGCTCACAAAGCTGCGCATAAGCAGTCCGGCTCCAGTGAGTAGAACCAGCGACAACGCAATTTCGACCACGACAAGCGTAGCGCGAAGCTTCCCATGCCGGAATCCACCGCTCACGCCCTCGCCTGAATCCTTGAGCGGCTCAACAATGTCCCGCTTCGCCATCTGGATAGCCGGTGCGAGACCGAATAGTAAGGTCGTGAACACCGCCATCCCCAAACTGAACAACAGCACTGGGATGTTCAGCCTAATCACGGCTTCGCGCGGAATTGCACCATCGGGAATCGCCGCCACCAAGCCTTTGAGACCGACATACGCAAAGAGGCAGCCGATCAGAGAGCCGGCGAGAGCTAGAGGAAACTCTCGATCAGCAGTTGTCGGATGAGGTGCCAGCGGCCGGCACCGAGTGAGGCGCGTATCGCGATTTCCTTTTCGCGAGCCGTCGCTCGTGCAAGCAGCATATTGGCAACGTTGCTGCATGCGATCAACAGCAACAGAGCAACCGCCGCTGCCAGCGTGTAAAGGGTCTTCCGAAACTGACCGACCAGGCTATCGAGCCAAGTCACGATCTGGACGCTGAACCGCTTCGGATAGTTGTTCGGATAAACGGCTGCCAGCCTGCGCGCGATCACTTCGATGTCGGACTGAGCCTGTTGTACTGTTACGCCGGGCTTCAGTCGCGCCTGGAATATGTAATAGCGCTGTTTGTTCTCCGGATCGCTGCGGACCAGGTTGATGGCGCGCCAAAGGTCCGAACCCAGTTTGGTAAAGCGCTGCGGCATGATCCCGACCAATGTTGTCGGAGTGCCGTTCAAAACAAATGTTCTTCCCAGGATGCCGGGATCACGATTGAAGCGGTTGGACCACATCTTGTAGCTCATCACGAATACCGGCGGCGGGCCAGGCTTGGCGTCCTCGGGCGTGAGAATGCGCCGAAGAGTGCGGGAACGCCCAGAAAACGGAAAGTGTTAGGCGTACGGTGCCACCATCGAACTGTTCCGTACCTTCGCCGTTGGTGATGAGGATGTCTTCGCCGCCGCCACCGATCACCTCATCAAGAACATGGTTTTGCTCCTGGTAATCGAGGAACTCCGCCAACTGGAACGCCGTGCGGCCGCCCGGACGGCTGTTGGTCACGTCATGAATCATGATGGAAACGACCCGTTCTGCATTCGTGTACGGAAATGGATCGAGCAGGACGTTTTGAATCACGCTGAAGATCGTCGTGGCGGCACCGGAGCCGAGTGCTAGCGCCAGCGCTGCCAACACCGTAAAGGATAGCTGGTTCCGGAGGCCGCGCAGCCATAACGAAGATCCTGCCAAACGGAATGCATGACACCTTAGACGGCCAAAATCGCTATTTGTTCCCCAAGTTCTCGACCATCTGGAGCTCACGCGGGTGGAGGATTTAGCCGTGATTCGGCGTGGCTCGCCAGCATACGTTAATGTTGCACAACGGTCTGTTCCCAAGCAGGAACGACCTCCAGTGTCGGCCACCAGCGCATGCTGATTCAGCCCATGAAACGTCAGCTACGCCCGAAGCGATGAGCACGCGAGGGGCGTTGGTTCATTGATTGGACGGCGACTTACCACGACCGATGTCCAAGAAAGCCAGCTCGGGGAGCATTCTCCGAGTGGCCGACCATACGGACAGAATCGAGCAGGCACTTGCAAAGTGGGGCGTTAGCGCGGTACGGCCACTCGAACATGTGAACTCTTGACGGGCCTCGCAAAAGCAGCGTAAGATGGAAGCGTCCCTGGAACTAATTTCCCTGGCGAGTATTGCAAGGCGCCTGGTGTGTTGGTTGCTGGCCGAAACGCATGCCGAAAATTTACGAAGAAATCAAACAAAAGAAGCCGCTGCCTATTCCCGGTCAAGTGGCCGCGATCACGATCTTCCGGACCGCCGATGTCCTTCACCATGCCATCGAGAGATCGCTCTCCCCGTTCGGCCTGTCGCATGAGCAGTACAACGCCCTCCGGATCCTTCGGGGTGCGGGTGAAAGCGGACTGCCGACGCTCGAGATTTCCAGCCGCATGCTTTCGCGCAGCCCCAATATTACGCGTTTGACCGACAGGCTGATCGCCAAGAAGCTCGCCCGGCGCAGCCCGTCCAAGGAAGACCGTCGCGTCGTGATTGTCTCTGTGGAGCCCCGCAGGGCTGGAACTCCTGTCGCATTTGGACGGAGTGGTGGACAAGGTGTTCGACAACTTTCCTCCGACAACGAAAGCTGAAATGGAGACGCTGTTGGACGTCCTCGACCGTATTCGGGAGCACATGGCCGTGAAGACGGCGACGGAACCTTCTCTCGAGAAGGCCAAAGCGGGCCGCTCTTAAGAAATCCAAACAAAACTCTTGACATCGGACCATCTCCAAGTATATTACATTCCACGGAACCTATTGCCAAGGACAGTATTGGATGGCCACCCCACTTTCACATAAGGAGACTACGATGTTGACAATGACGGAAGATCGCGCGGCGCGCGGCTACACGCTGGCACAAGATGCGAATGTAAGCCCCAACGGGTTGAACCAGAATCAGAGCAAGTATGTGCAGGCAGGAACAGGTCCGGCCTATTGGGGCCCCGGAGATGAGATTACGTTTCTCATCACCGGCGAGGAGACCGGTGGGGCCGTCTTCATGGCGGAACTATCGGTCCCGCCTGCCGGAGGTCCACCGCCGCACATTCACCACCACGAGGACGAGTCGTTCTACGTCCGGGAAGGGACATTGGCGATTCGCATGGGCGACAGAACCGTGAATGCGGCGCCTGGAGACTTTGTTCACATCCCTCGCGAAACCGTGCATTGCTTCAAGAACACAGGGAACGGGAATGCGAAGATGTTGGTGACGTTCACACCAGCGGGGATGGAGAAGTTTTTGAGGAAGCGTTTCATCCGGTTGGAGATCGTTGGCGGGTCCGCCACTTCTCACCGAAGAGTTACTGGCGCGGCTACTGGAGCCGCCCCCAAGAGCGGGCTGGAGTTCTTCCGCCAGAAATGCATTAGCGAACGATTGCGAATCTTCGATGAGTCGGGTACGGGTTGTGCCGCCACGCAATGTGGATCAATGGCCTCGCGGCGCCAAGGGAAGATTACCGCCTCAAGAAGAAGTGGATTGATTCTGAATCAGGCGCACTCGGAAGTTATCGCACGTTGACGGGTGACGCCCGCTGAGATGTCTCGCTGACCTTATCGGCGCGCGTTTATCCCCGCTGAAATTTAGTGTAGGGTGTGCATTGAGAGAGAGATTGTGTGTGCGTGTGGCAAGGAACCTTCAGCACAGGGTACGTTTGGATTTCAGCCACGAGCGATTGGATGCGCGAGAACCAGGCGAGGCTATCGAAGAGAGTAAGCCCACGAAGCTAACGGAACCTCCATCTCCCGCAACAACTCGCGTTGGCACCAGTGCCGAGGGCGAGCGCGATCACCGCAGCAAGGGTGAACCCGCGGCTCTTGGCGAAACAGCCGCATCCCGAAAAAAAAGATCTTGCCAGAGCCTTCGCATGATCAAATTCTCCGCAAATCATCATAGGTCTCAGCCTGCTCCACCTTGAGCCGCAGCGTTGGTTCCAGAAAGTCGTCTGGGGAACCTATTTGATCGTGGCGCTGTTTTTATCTACCTGAACTTCCAAAGACTTGCCGCCCTTGCGAATGCTCGCTTCATAGAAGGACTCTCCCCCTTCAGTCACGGATTCGACCTTGCGCAGCGTGCCACCTTCGGCGGCCTTCTGAATAGCGGTACGCGCGGCCGCTGGCAAGTTCTCCAGCTTGACCTCTTCTTCCACTGCGACGACGTTGCCGGCCGAATCGAATGATATGTCCTTTCTGTGGCCATTTACCGTTAACTCTGCTTCATACTCGGTGTTGCCGTTTTCGACCTCTTTCGTGAACCCGCGAACCACGGCCCCCTTACTTTGGTCCTGGACTGCCTTTAGCACCGGAACCGGCAGGTCCTTTATTGCGATCTTCGTTTCCGCTGCACGGGCAACCAATGAAGACGTAGACGCCAGTCGCTTTTAATCAAGCCTGGGCTGATTTATCCCTGGATCACGGCGTATCCGGACAGAACTGCTAATGGAGACTGCCAACAGTTCGCCAACCCTCGCGTGGCGGCGCGAGAGGATTTTTCAGGAATCCCATAAATAGTGTCGGTCACGAGCCGTTGCTCCTGTACCCACCTCTGTGTGCTCAACAGAGGACTCGGCTAGCGCACCCATTGCCCCTCGAAGAGCGTGAAGAGAGCGTCCAAACTTATGCCGTTTTCGGCAGCGTTACAGCTCCAAGCGCCCTCGCAGCTCTTTCGTGATCTTCTTCCTTGAAATAGATCACATATCCAAAGCGCCCGCTGCCATCAGTGACGCCGCTAGAGGCGTAAATCTCGACATCTCCCTCCAGCAGCATCCGTTGGATGTCCGCCAAGGCCCCAAGACGATCGTCACCCTGGATCAGGAAAGCATGTTGCGGACCTGCCACTACCCACCCCAGCTTCTTGGCAAGCTGAATGAAGGTATCGCTGCGATCCGGGAAAATGGTCAGCTCGACGTAATTGGGGCCGAAGGCTAGGCGCTGAAGGCAAGCAGGCTGACCTTTCGAAGCTAGCTGCGCGAGAAGCTCGTAGGCACTCTCCCGAGTATTCTCAATTCTGACGTAAAAGTATTCGGCGTTCCGCACATTCAGTGCCATCTTCGTTATTTTGCCTCCGCGTCTACTCCGATTGTCCTTGGAACGTGAAAGTAGGACGTACTAACGCCATCTCCCCTCATATGCTTGGTCTAGCTAAGTGTATCCGATTGGGGCGGTTTACTCCTGGATGACGGCGCATCCGGACAGAACCTTACCAGTTGGCCGACGTCCAACGGAAATCCGTCGTTGCGATCCGCACATCCATGCCGTTACACCATTACAGAGCCGACCCATTTTCCACTGTGCGGCCGATGATTCGCGGCCTGCTGCTGACACCGAATATCCGAACTTCGCCTTATTCAGCCTGGCAGGCTTGGCTACCGCGCCGAATCAGCCATTGGTGAGCACGATTTTGCCTTCCACGGAACCCGCCGCCAGAAGTTCGAGGGCCTGTCTCGCTTCAAGAAGCGGGAACGTGCGGGTGACCAGCGGATCGATCTTCTTCTCCGCGAGGAGTGCGAAGATCTTGGGCAGATCCTCGCGCAGTGGCTTGGGGTCTTTCCGGTACAGCAGCGTGATGCCATAGAACTTGCCCCGCCGTCCGCGCAGGCGCGCCCCAAGGAAAATATTGGCGAACGTGGCCAGCTTGGAAAGCATTCCGGGAGCGCCCATGAAACCAAATCCGACCACCGTCCCGCCCCGCCGGAGCGCGCCGATGCACGGACCGATGTTGGCCCCGCCGACCGCGTCGAACACGTAATCGACACCTTTAGGTTCCAGAGCACGCGTGAGGCGGTCGATCGGCCCTGCCCGATAGTCGATTGGCGTTGCGCCGAGTGAACGCAAGATGTCATGCTTCGGCGCCGACGCGGCGCCGTAAGTCTTCACTCCCGCCAGCCTTAACAGTTGCAGAGCCGCCGTGCCCACGCCCCCTGCTGCGCCGGTGACCAGACGCGGTCTGGCCGGGCCTCACTTTTGCGACGCGATGAATCATTTGCCACGCCGTCACGTAGTTCAAGATCACCGCGGCCGCATCGCGATCGGAGACGCCGTCGGGGATCGGAAGGAAGTGTTCGGCCTCACGCACGAGAAGTTCCGCGAAGCCGCCGTACACGGTGAGCGCGGCCACACGCTGGCCCAAATCGAAACCGGTGACACCAGCGCCAATCGCGTCAACCACGCCGGCGACCTCATAGCCAGGCACGAACGGTATCTTCGGCGCGTACCGATAGTTTCCGGCCAACATGATCAAGTCGGTCGCGCCCACCCCGGCAGCGCGCACCCGCACGCGAAGTTGCCCTGGGCCGGGGGGCTCGACGGGCAACTCGACGATCTGGAGAACCTCCGGTCCGCCCTTCTTCGTCAACATCACTGCGCGATATGTCGCTGCCATGCACATCCTCTTTGACTTTGTCTCGCAAGGCCGCATCAGCCAGGTTGGCAAATCCATGGTCACCTATCGGGCGAGAGAAGTCCATGCCGTTGCTACACCTGCAATCACCGAGCTCGGCGATGGACTAATGCCTTTACCTCGCGGTCCGGCCGCGCGGCGGGCCAGTACCCGTGTTGGGAACGGATAACGGCGCACTCGGAGAATCATGGGAAGCGTTTGCTCTGGATGGCTTTCGGATTCCTCCTTTGAAACGCCGGTCACGGAAGGCTCGGGACCCGTAGAGCGGGGTGATGCGCTCCTCACATCCCCAAATTGACGCAAATTGTCGCGAATTTGCTTGATGTGCGCGCTACACAGAGCTAATGTTCAGGTGGACGATAATGCCCAATATCGGTAGCCATACCGGCGCGGCGGCTCCCGACAGAATCTGTCCCTTTGCGCTCCGCGTCCTCGCGCTCGAACTGCGCTACAAAAAAACTGAGTCGCGTTTGCCTGGAAACTTTCAAGAAGCCTTCCTTATTCGCTCGCCACAACTGGCGACAGTGTTCTTCCAGAGTTAAGCTGAAGTCCTGTTTGTCGCCAATCGCGCTCTCTAGTTTAATGAGCCGTTGTCTCAGGTTGGAGCGCATTTATCCCCGTATCCTTTCTCTGGTTTTTATTGCCAGCACTCAAAACGTTTTCGCTCTAGAATGTAATTACTGATCTAGCTCCAGCAATGATGAACTGTGGCCTGCCCAGCAGGGCTCCTGCCCGGATGTCTGCAAGCGATAGATGACTGACCTGCCTAAGTTAGCTGACATTACTAATCGCAAGTTGGCCCTCAAGTGGAGCAAGCTGCTTGACTCACATGGCTTGACTGGGCCGCACCTAAAATGGCATGAGGCCGAGCGCAACCGAATCCGGCGAATTGCGGCGCAGATGGGGCCGACTGCGAACTCTTGCCCCGAACCGAATCCTGGAGCCGAGACGACCGTTGACTATGTTGGTATTCGGCAATCCGTAGCCGTGGCGGAACAGCGCTTTGAGGATCTTGCTCGGGAGTATTGGCGCCCTTGGTCAGACTCAGGATCTACGTGTGAGACATTCGAACAGTGGCTGAAAGGCTTGAAAGAGCGAGTACTACGTGAACTTGCGTCAGTGTGGGAAAGCGGCCCGGAAGCCATTCGCGCGTGGTATGAGCGAGCGTGCGAACCTACCGTAGAGCGCGCCGTGAATTCCTTGGCCCAGAAATGGACTGGACAATCCAGAGATGCTGAACTGAAACGGGTCGAAAGCGCGTCGGATTCACACGTTTCTGATGAGGGGGCGATGCGAGATCTACCTGTGTTATCAGAGAGTACGAAACGCAAGCTGGCGGTTCAGTGGGACACCTTACGAGACAAGCAGAAGATCACGGATGAAGACCTTTCCAGTTACGACCGGGAACGGCAACGTCTGCTTTTGGGGATCGCCGCTGATCCCCCGCTCGGCATCTTGCGCCGCGCCGCCGAACGCGCGGATCCTCAAGGGGCGGCTCGTTTGTTCGGGCTCGATCCCTCAGTCAGAGCGGCGGAAGCGCGGTTTCGAGGAATAGATTGGGAATACTGGTCGAACTGGTGTTCCAGTGGGTTCGGATACGAGGTATACCGGGACTGGCTCGCTTGCGCCACGCGGCAAGTTTTAGACGAACTCTCCTCAATCTGGAAGGGCAGATCAGCGGTAACAGACCAATGGTTTCAAGCCACCTGCGCGCCAGCGATAGAGAAGGCGCTTGACGTGCTTGTAAAAAAACGAATTGCACAAGCGCGCGATGTGGAAACGAAGAGGCTAGAACATCCATCGAAGGCACGTACTGGGACCGGATATCCGGTCGCGGATGGGATCTTAACTACCACGCAAGCACCGGAAGCAAGTAGAGGGCATGTAGCCCAGCACGCCGACCTCATACATCGCCCTTCGAACACAGTGGCGCTCTCTCAAGATCAACAACAGAGGATCAAAGATGCAGACCGGCGGTTGCACGAGTCCCTCGAAGCCCACGAGAAAATGCGAGAAATCATCGAGCCAGGTGAATGGTCTCCGGTTTCTCTGAGCGCTAGGGCGCCGCGTATGGCTGATGAAGTCAGAAAACTGGATATTGATCTCAGGAAATTTGCCATCGAGGTCTTCAACGTGCTCGCCGAGGCAGCCTCGACGCTTAAATCCGTGGACGCATTCCGCACGCAACTCGAAACGCATGCACGCGAGCTTCTGGAATGGATTCTAGCGAAGATTAATCCGAAGGATCTACCCTTCGTGGACAGAGTGGCTCTCGAGGCTGCGATTCAAACGGAAGAGTCTAACTGGATTCGCAAGGCGCAGCGGGAGTTCCTTCCCTCTTGGATGAGCGATGCCCCAGAAGGGGCACCGGCCGGCTACATGGAACCGCAGGGATCCAGTTTCCAAGAGCGAGATCAGTTAAACGCTCTGGACCCGTTCCAGCAGGATGCAACTGCGCGACCGGCGAGGGATACAGAGCCAAATGGCCCTGGGGACTCCAGCGAACGTCGCTTCAAGAAAACGGGTGAGGTCTGGTCCTTGCAATATGATGGTACGCCCTTATCGCTGCCAGGCAGGATCGGCATGGCGTACATCGAGCACTTACTGCGCTCGCCAGACCGTTCGTTCGGCTGCATCGAACTACAGGCTGCACTGGGTGGAAATCCTGATGGCCGCGCGATGCTGGACAAAAAGGATGAAGCCGAACTGCCTGTCGCCAGTTCTGTTGAAGACGAGATTCTGGATGCGACTGCGCGCAAGCAATACAAAGAGCGACTGGAATCCATAAAAGCAGAACTAGGGGAGGCGGAGAGAAATAATGACATCGGCCAACGTGAACGATTAACAGCCGAAAGGCAGAGGCTGGTCGACGAACTCAAGGAGGCGACCGGATTAGCTGGACGCCCGCGGACATTCCCAAGCGACGTTGAAAAGGCGCGCAAGGCTGTCTCGGCCGCAATCAGGACTGCCTTGGATCTGATTAAAAAGCATCATCCTGAATTAGCGAAGCACCTGGAGGACCGCATAGATCGTGGCGCACAATGTTGTTATCGAAGCGATGGTATCGGATGGGAAGTCTGATTTCGCGTGGGAAACTCGAAGAGCCGTGTTTTCAGCGGGTTGAGTGCTGTTTCCCAGTTTCCCGCTGCCTACGACATGGGAAACTGGAAAACAGCAGCACCAACGAGCAAATCGATGCCCTTCAGCCAAGCTCTTCCGGAGGCAGGCTGTATAGGATTGAGTTTTGGGGGCCCGCTGTTTTTTGCCAAGGACCATTTTTAAGGCACTCTTCTGCCTGCCGTTTGGTACAACCTTGCGTCCGAGCCATGTTGACGACCTGGGACTGATTGGCACGGGGATGATCGCCGAGGATCTCGCTAATGATCTCCTCGACGGTCTTAGTCGGGGCGAAATCTTCGCACTGAATAAAACCTCGTTTTGGAGAGAATTCCAGACCGAAGTTCTGGCCCGGCATCAGGCGTCCCTTAAAGCACCTCAGAGATAGTTTTCCGAGCTTCTCAGGCTTGTCACCAGAACCGCTAAGCAGGTAAGCGGTATCGACGGCCGCCTTGATGTCCGAGGAGCCCCGATAAAGTTTGGATGTCTCCGCCTTTCCCGCATTGTGCAGAACGATGACCGTCGCTCCGAGGTTGGCCAGCGTCCGGAATTCGCGCATGAAGGCCCGGGTTTCGGTCGAGGATTGTTCCGATCCAGGGTGGAATTCGATAAACGAGTCGTAAATGATGAGTCCCTCATGCTCGCGCGCAAACTTACGCACAACCGCACTTTGCGGGCCGGGCGGCGGGGACATGTTCCAGCCGCCCCATATTGTCAAGTCCGGCGTTTCCACAATTCCAAGATCAAAGAGCCGTTGTTTAACGACATAGAGCGGATTCTCTCCGTCTAGGTACAGAACCTTGCTGCGCTTGACCGAGCGGCCGAGGACTGATACACCATGCGCCACACAGCCAGCGATGTAATATGCCAGCCACGTCTTGCCAGTGCCGCTCTCGGCGCAGATTAGCGTAACACTCCCTCTTGCGATCATGTCTCCGACGCACCAGTCGAGGCTTGCCTCCAAATTCCATACGCTCGGAATCTCCGACAGATCACTTATTAGAGGTCTGTCGTTTTCGAGGGCTCCCATGGGTGCGGGTGGTGCGCCGTTGGTTTGGCGATAACCAGGGTCAACCCGCCCGCGCAGCACCTTCCAGTCGTTCTGCGTGCAGCTCCTGTGCAGGCACTTGTAGCACAGCGCTCCGGACGGGAATTCGATAATCACGGGTTTCTGATGTTCGGGGTTGAACGGGCAGGTTCGAAGTGTCCATCGTCGTCCACCTAGGTATGGCTCCGGCCCCTTGATGACTTCGAGACCGCTGGTTACAAGCCACTCCTCGATATTGAACTGGCCAAGCGAAACTCCCCGGAAATGGGGCGCGGCTGGCGGGGCCGCACTTTCAGCTTCCTTCGCCAACGATTCGAGTGCTTCGATTGGCACGGCCTCGACTCGTTCAGGTTCGTCGAGAACCCGGGCGCCGCGGTGTGGCCGATCCGGCATGAAGTCACCCTTCCGCGCGAGCGTCCCGTACAACTTGCAGAGGCGGGCAGCCGACGCAGTCGTCTCGTCCACGGTGACGGTCGCGTCTGAAAAGCGCGCAGCGAGTACTCTCAAGCAGGCTTTGACAAGTTCGCCGGCTGGTTCAAGATCGAGAGGCGGCAATAGATATAAGAGGTGGCCGCCGTTGCCGGAGTCAGCTGAGATGGGCTCCGGCCAGCCAAGCTCTCGTAGAAATTCGCGTATTTGAAATATTCGCTGAATAGCAGCTTGGTGCTCCTCTTCCGTCGCCGATATACCGGCTGGGCGGTTGGCATCTGCATCTATGTAGAGCCAACGTCGCTGTGTTATGTCGCGGTCCGAGGTTGTATGCTTCGGCCTTGCCTGGAGACGGTTGTTAGCGCGTGCCAGGAGCACGGGGTTGAAGCGGTTGAGGACCACATACACCCCCTCGGCCCGTCCGTCCAACTTCCGGATCGCAGCCCTGATCGCCTGCTCATTCTCGAAGTTGAAATAGCCGGAGTACGTTATGCCAGCGCGATCGGCGGTCCGGCCCACGTCTAGAGCACGGATCTCGATCACATCGCCGAGTCCAAACAGCAGGCCAATGGTATGCAGCGCATTCTCAAGAGCCTGGTTGGCCGCGGCGCCGTCCGCGCCGCCGTGCATCGCGTCTTTCATCCGCGGCTCGGAGGAGCTGGGTGCCAATCAATTTCCGCGCTTACTGGCAGGCCGCAACGGACTTCAATCGATCGGATCTCCCCGTTTTCGAGGCGGGCGATCATTTCCAGCAGTTCGATTACCCCGTCCTTTAGGCGGAAATCGGCGTAATCTACCTCGGGCCGCGGGGCGTTGTCAGCGCCCATTTTTAATTTCTGAACCACTCGGGGTGGCGGATCGAAGACCGGCTGGCCGGCTCGGATGGTCAACGCCTCAACGCGACCGAAATTCAGTGCCTGCAATAGCTCAACTAATCGAGCCAAAGCCGGCGTCAAAGAAGATTTTGTAATCGGTTGATTCAACAGCTACTCCCTTCTTGCGAAACGCATAAGAGGAGTAACCGGGCGCGAGATAGCGCCTTACGAATTGCGGTTCCGTGCGCCTTGTCTCATGGCGGCCCGGGCAACGCCTCTGAAAGTAAGGCGCTACAAACCGTGTAGCAATTGCTACAGCGTTTGTAGCGCCTCCCGAATAGAGGGGTTCTCGCGGGGCCAATTCGTCCCGGCTTCGCCGCCTGGACCCGACTTGAATGATGCACGCCGACAAAGGTACCTTGCTGGCACTGACTGGAGGCGTACGTTTGGTTCAGCGAGTCCAGCGTCCCAAAGTCCACGAGCGAAAAGATCGCGGAGCACATTACTGGTTCTTCCGATACCGGTTGGACGAGGTGCAACCGGCCGGGCAAGTAACGACCAAGCGAAAGTTTCACACTCTCGGCCCAAGCCGGGGCGAACGAGCGCTCACAAAGCGACAAGCGGAGGCGGAACGCGACAAGGTTTTGGCTGGGCTGAACGCGCCTCCAACGCGCAGCGAAGCGTCCGTTGCGGCGAATCAGCCAATAGACCCTGGCATGATCATTTTCGGCAAGCTGGCCGAGCTATGGCGTAAGGACTATGTTGAGCGTGAAATTGGTGGCAAGCCGCTGATCGCAGTATCGACACGCTCGAAATATGTGTCGCACCTCGAGAATCACATCCTGCCACGCTGGAAGGACACGCGCCTTTGCCAGTTCCGAACAAAGGAAATCAGCGATTGGCTTCAGACGACCTGTAGCTCCTGGTATGCGATGGACGACCTTCGGAATATCATCAGCGGCATCTTTACGAAAGCAATCGAATGGGAGATCCTGCCGGATTGCTACGCGAACCCTATGCATCGCGTGAAGCTACCCCCAAAATGGTCAGTGCGCGAAAAGCGTATTCTGACCGAGGACGAGACAGTGGCGGTACTGGCGCGTCTTGAGGATCCATATCTGCTCATCATCGAAACGTGCATCTCAGCGGGAGCCCGGATCTCAGAGGTTCTCGGGCTCCAACTCCGGCATCTGAATCTCTTTGAGGGCACACTATCAATCGAACAGCGCAATTGGCATCAAAACATCGATAAGCCTAAGACCCGTAAGAGCAAGCGTAAACTCGCCATCGCCGGTTTGACGAGCCGATATCAAGCCTGGGTCACCGGACTACCTAATCAAGATCCGGACGCCTGGATCTTTCCGCAAGCTGGCGATCGAACGAAACCAATGTGGGATTCCGCGGTGAGAGTCGAACTCCACTGTGCCGCGGCCGCTGAGGGGTGTGACTTTCCCGGTCTTGGTCCGCACTCGTTCCGCCGCGCGAACATTACGTGGCGTCAAGAGGTCGGCGCGTCGAGCATCGAAGCCAGCAACATCGCTGGTCATGCAAGTGTGCGGATGACGGAGGAATACACCATCGTCCAGCTGAAACGTCAGGAGGAATTGACGCGCCGGATTCAGGATAAGCTGGCCAAAGCGAAGAGACGTCTCGCAGGCAAGAACGTCATCGAACTGAAAAAGGCGAATAAGGTCACCCTCGCTTCGTGAAGCACGCGGTGGAGTCCGGTTGGAGTCCAAACCAGCCTCGGTAACGGTCGTGGCGTCCAAATGGAGTCCAAATCGGATTTCTGTATTTCACTGAAAACACAACGAGGCCGTCTGTAGGTGATTGATGTTCGTACCTTGACACGGTAGAGGTCAGAGATTCGAGTTCTCTCGGGCCCACCACTCCACCAAAGGCTTACACGGAATTCTTCTGAGGACACTCGGGGAGACGAAGTCCCCTGGTGCGGAATACCGATGCGGACGGCCCACGGTGCCGAGGTGCTTGATCGCGCAAGTTCAATGACATATCATAAACGACGCCAAAAGGCTGGCAGCTTTCAAGAAGAACCAGGGAAGATGTTAGCTGCAAATGGCCGAAAAGGAATGACGTATGACAAAACGCGCAATATTTCCAGTGCTTATGCTCAGTATCGTCTCCGCGACGGCTCAGCCGGACCCAAACTACAAGCCAAGACGCCTAAACAAGGCGATTGAGCTATTGGAGGACGGTCAACCGATTTACTACACCGGTGCCGAAGGCGGAAGCGCCGGCTATGAAGATGGAAAGAAGATGGCTCAGACGTGGGCCGACGTGATCATGTACGAAATGGAGCACGCTCCTCTTGACATCGAGAAGTTGCGTCAGTTCATGAAAGGACTCGCCGAGGGGGGGCCGACGAAAAGTGGCCACCGCATCCCCACTGTGATTGCAACTCTGCCGGTGCTTGGATACGACGCGGCTTACGTGCGCGCAAACTCATGGGTAATCGCGCAGGTTCTGGCCACGGGAGTGATGGGCATTCATCTTTGTCACGCGCGAGATCCCGAAGGAGTTAAGGTGTTCGTTCAGGCTTCGCGTTATCCGTTCGAGCGCCCTGGAATTAAACAAACGGAAGAGGGGTTGCGGGGGGCCGGAAGCCAGTACTACCCAGCCGAGATTTGGGGCATCTCGCCTAACATGTATGTCAACATCGCCGACACATGGCCGCTGAATCCCAAAGGAGAGCTCCTGCTCGGGTTGAAGATCGAAGACAAGTACGCTCTGGCTAACGTCGAAAAAACCGCTGCGGTGCCCGGCATCGGCTTTGCGGAATGGGGTCCGACCGATCAGACCATGTCGCAAGTCGGGCTGTCGGCTTACAAGAACACCGACATGCCAGCTGGCGGAGGACGCGGTGGCCGGGGCGGACGGGGCGGCGGTGGCGGGCCTTTGCCTCCGGTGCTCCAGGAAACTCGGACGCGGGTGATGACCGCGTTGAAAGCCAATCACGTGCCATTCTTAAACAGCTGCAATCCGGATAATGTCATCGACATGATTAAGGAAGGGGTTATGGTCTGCACGGGGAACCCGGAGACCGCCTTGAAGGGCCGAGAGTTTACGAAAAGGAAGATGCCTTGGTAAAGCAATCGGATGGTTCCTCGTAAGACTCTCTCGGCGCTCGGCTTCAATCGTTCAAAGGCGTCGGTTCTGGCGTGTTTGAGTGCAGAATCGACTTCGGCCATTGGCAGGACTACAAACGGAGAAAGTAGGAGGACAGCTGTGGCCTGACCCGCGATTTCAAAAACACGATCCGCGCCCGCGTCGCGCGCGATCCGAAGTTCCGCAAAGAGCTACTCCGCGAAGGGATCGAATCCGTGCTCCAGGGCGATATCGCCGCGGCGAAGACCATCCCTCCGCGACTATATCGACGCGACCGTCGGCTTTATGGAGCTCGCCGAAGCGACGCATATCCCGTGCAAAACGCGCTATGCGGATGCTCGGGAACCCACGCGCCGACAATCTGTTCGACGTTATCAGCTTTCTACAGCAGCGCTAGGGGGTGGGCGCTCACCTCAAAGCCGGTCCTGTCTAGAGGGCAATCGCGAGACCGTCGCACCTCCATCCCTATCGCCGGTTCAGTGAACGATCATGCGCCTATGATCCAAATAAAAATATTCTATAAGACCTGTAGCGCACCCATGCTACACTAGTCCAACTCGTTCCCTGACAGGCTTTCGCAAGCCACCGGTAGGTGCTCGCAACTGTGAAGTTGAGAGCAAGGTGCTGTCCAAGGTTCGGACAGGCTGCCGTGCATCAGGCCGCTGTGTCGTGTCGTTTCCTTCGAGTTAGCGCTCCGACTTTGTCGCCGAAAGGAACATTAGACATGACCAGTCTTCAGCTGTTCGATAAACGCTTCCGACTTTTCGGATTACGGTTCTTGGGTGCCGCGATTGCCTGCCTAATGCTCGGATCGAATCCAAGCATGGCGCAGTCCACCTTCGCATCTTTGGTCGGTACTGTCCGGGACAGCTCCGGGGCAGTAGTCGCCAAATGCGTGGTTGTCGTCGAAAACACGGGTACTTCGGCCCATCGCGAGACTTTAACGGACGCCTCGGGCGATTATTCGGTTCCTAATCTGGAACCAGGGGTTTACCAGATCAAGATTTCTGCTCCGGGATTTCAGCAGTTTGTGCGCCAGATCGAACTCACTGCCCGAGAGACCGTGCGTGTGGACGGGCAGATGACTGTCGCCGGACAAGCCCAGACCGTAAATGTCGAGTCAACAGGCGCCCCCGTAGTGAACACCGATGTCTCCAACATTGCCGAGACGAAGTCGGGCCGGGAGTTAATCGATCTGCCGATTGCCATCGCGACTCGGGCCGGCGGCTCGACCAGTCCCATCTCGACTCTGACCAGCCAACCCGGCGTGCAGACCGATGCCAGCGGAAACATTTCGGTGGCGGGCACGAAGCCCACCATGCTATCGGCCAGTATCGACGGTATCAGCAGCACGGGTGCCCGGGCAGCCTCAGGGACCGCCGGCGGCCCGATCGCTGAAATGTTTCCTTCCTTTAATTCCATTGAGGAGATCCGGGTTAGTGAGGTCAATAACGCGGCCGAGTACGGCGGCGTCAGCGACATCACCACCATCTCCAAGAGCGGAACGAACAGCCTTCACGGAGGTGTGTTCGAGAACATTCAAAACTCAGATATGAACGCCAGAAATCTGTTCGCCGCCACCAAGCCGGTCGTGAAGCTAAACGACTTCGGCGCCTATGGTGGCGGAAAGATCTGGAAAGACAAGACGTTTTACTTCGCTAGTTACGAAGGACTCCGTTTGCCCAAACAGCAAACGATCAGCGAAAGTGTTCCTTCTGTCGCGTTGCGGAACGGAGACCTTTCGGTCTATTCAACGCCAGTCTACCAGCCCGGGACGGGCGTTCCGTTTCCGGGCAACCAGATTCCGCACAGCCAGATTTCATCAGTCTCGATGAACGCCCTGACTTACCTGTTCCCTTTGCCCAACGCCGGCGGGCCCAACGCGATCGCCAACAATTACGTCGCGAACATTCTGACGCCCATTTCGAGCGACCAGGCCGACCTACGCCTCGATCAGGTTATCAACTCCAAAATGACGGTGTTCGCGCGCGGCACGTATAAGGTTCGCTCGGTGGGGATTCTGCCGGCCGGTTCGCCCCTTCAAGGGCCCATTTCAGCGCCGGAAAGAGACTTTGGATATACGATCGCTTTTAACTGGATCATCAAACCAACCGTCATTAACGAGATACGTGGCGGCTTCAATGGAAATCATTTCGGGGTCAGCGTCGGCGGAAGCTCCTCCGCGCAGTACGTGAGCGAGATTGGCCTGCAAAATCTGCCGCAGCCTTATCCGACCAGCGGCGCCATACCATGGTTCAACATCGCGGGCTTCCAGCAGACCGGCAACAGCAGCAATGCCAATTCCACCGCATCGAGAAACGGTTCCAGCCAGATCATCGACAACCTGACTTGGATCAAGGGCGCTCACACGATGAAATTCGGCGCCGACTACCGCTACCTGACTTACCACGGGCAGAACGTTTATGACGCTTTCGAACTCGGCCAGTACGCTTTCTCAGGGGCCGTCACTGGCACTCTGGGAGCGAAGAACGCTTATATCGGTAATCCTTTCGGAGCGTTCCTGCTGGGTATTCCGGATAAGACTTACCTCGATACGAACACGCTGGGCGCGATTGACGGATACGATCCGGCATATGCGTTCTATGCGCAGGACGATTGGAAAGTAACACCGCGGCTGACGATCAACTTCGGGCTGCGGTACGAACTGCACCCGAGATTTTACGATCACGATGCCAATATTTCGAATTTCCTTCCGGACTATCAATCGATCATCGGCGGCCAATCCGTGCTGGGAGCGGTGGTCATACCGAATAACGGGCTGGGCATTCTGAGTCCCGGCTTCGCGCAATCGATTGCTCCCACGCCGATCCTGCTCGCGTCTCAGGCCGGGCTCAGCAACAATCTGCATATAACGAACAAACTCGATTTTGCGCCGCGATTCGGCTTTGCCTACCGGTTGACAAATGACGGAAAAACGGTGATCCGGGGCGGTTACGGCAAGTTTATCGAAATTCCGTCTGGGAACGCTCCTCGGCGCGGGCTGGGCTATCCACAGCGCCGATCAGGCCTTTTTCAACAACTCCATTACCAACGGATCGCCCGCTCTGAAGTTCCCCTCTCCTTATCCCTCGAATCTGGCCGTCACCGGAAGCCAATTCTTCCAGCAGGCTAGCGATCTCCATTACCCGGAAGGCATCATCCAACAGTGGAACCTGACGATCGAACGGGATCTGGGATTCAATACCGGCTTGCGGGTTTCCTATGATGGCAACCACGGCAGCAACTTGGGCGTGCAGGTCAACCTGGGGCAACTTCCGCCGAACACCATCGGATTCAACAACGCGACCTCGCTGCTGAAGTATCCGTTGTTCGGCGAAGTGGAGTCGGAAGTCGGCGGCGGCATTCAGAACTATCATGCTTTGACAGTGGCATTGAACAAGCGCTATTCGGGCGGGTTGCAGTTCCTCGCAAGCTATACATTTGCGAGGAATCTCACTGATGCGCAGGGTTTCAATCCAACCACGTTCGCAAGCGAAGCCGGCGGCAACGCTACCAGCTTAAGCAACTTCATGCTCGATTACGGAAATGTGGCGTTCACGCGCCGCAACCGGTTCCTGGCTACCTTTCTCTATCAATTGCCATTTGGTAAGGGACGCCTGAGCGCCGGCAATATCGGAAATGCGATCGTTGGGGGATGGGAACTGGCCGGAGTTGCGCTCTACCAGAGCGGCCCCTTCCTGACCGTCAGCGTGCCCGGCGCGGACCCGGCGGGAGTCGGGTTCCCGCAAATCGAGGGCAATGGACGTGCCGATATCGTGTCGGGCCAATCGTTATACCCGACGAATCAGAGCATCGGCCAATGGCTCAATCCAGCCGCTTTCGCTGTTCCTCCGAACAATATAGGGCGCTTCCCCACCTCCCCTGTCGGTGTTGCTCAGGGGCCCGGCACGCAATCGATTTCACTGTCGCTGCTCAAGACTGTGCAGATCAAAGAGCGGTACCGAGTGCAGCTCGGGGCGCAGACCGCAAATCTGTTCAATCATCCAAACTACGCGGCTCCCAATACTACCTTCAACACGTCGGCATTCGGCACTATCAGCAGCCTGCAGTCCGCCGAGGGCGCCGGCCCTCGCACCATTCAAGGCACGTTCCGCGTTACCTTCTGATTGCGTTGTTCGATTGGGCCGGTTCTCATAAGGCAGAGACCAGTATCTAGTTCTCCGAAGGACGCTCGACATGATCGACGACGAGGATCTCGAGCGGGGCTTTGGTCGATTGCAGTTTCAGCCCAAGCTGCTCGCGCAGAGCCTCGAGAAGTCCCGGAGGTCGGCCGGCGCGTCCGAATTGGGTAACGAAGGCCGATCCGGCTCAGGCGCCCATTCAATCGAGAAGTCGAACCTCCCATCGAGCCCGGTCTGATCCACTACCGGGCGGTCCAACCTCCCCAAACCCGAAAGTGCGCCCGCAAGTAAGGCCATAGTGGTATTTCGAGAACCCGATTTAGACATAGCATTGGGATGCATGGTCATCATGTAAACGTCGCAAACAGGCGGAAACACCGTACTGTCGCGTGCGATGGGGCCGTTCGTCGTCGGAGTGGCTTCGCACGGGACGCCTTCAGAGTGGGGGCGGAGCTTCGGTCCTGCTTTGCCAGGTTTCACCAATACCAGAGCGAGAACCGGGACCACCTGGGTCTCGAAGTGGACTGCGAGCTTAAAGCGATCGGCCAGCAGGGACTGCATCATGAGCCGCATCTGGTCTTTGGTGGGTTTGCCTTCGGCGCGAGCCTGAATGTCGAAGCGTTCCGTCGTGACCCAGTTCGGCAAATGGGCGATCATCGCCTGCCTCTGGTCCTGGCTAAGCGAAAGCTTGTACGCGAACGTGATGTATGTCGTCAGCGAAAAATCGGCGGAGAAGCACCCTCCCACCGGGCGATACGCCTCGCCAGGGTCAAGCGGAAAGTTCGGCGGCCGGAAGGGACCTGGGTCCGGCTTGATGGAGGCGACCTCGAATTCCATCTTGCTTCCAGCCGCGATCTGCCACTCGGGTACGGCCGGGAGCTGCGCTGCCGAGCCCTGGCCTAGCACTACTGAGGGGGAGATCGCCAACCAGGTAGCCGCAACGAGCGATGATTTCCTGACGAGGCGGTCTGCCATAAAAACAGCATACTCCGCCTGGGCAACCCGTCGTCCAAACGCCATCTCGCGGGATTCAACCCGCTTCGAGCGTTGCGCGAAGATCCCGAAGCGTCCCCACCAGCGTCATGGGTTCGGAAGTGCACTCACCCGAAGCACGCAGAGCGCTTGACGGACCCCGTTCACCAGTTTTCAAGGTTCGCGAAAATATGCCTTAAATCCCACCGCTGCAACTAATTACCAGCGGGAATGCGCACCCAATTTCCGCAAATCGCTAAGCGACCCAGTGCTATGCTTGGTTAAACCGGAGTTGGGAGGCGGTCAATCTAGTGCCCGCGAATATCTTTCTATCGCTGGACAGCCTGATCGTTCCGATGCCTATCGTGATGCTTGGCACACCCCAGCTGGGCGCGATCAGGCTTTGCGCGGCCTTCCTGGTTTGTGAGGGTCTCGCGACTCTCACGGGGCTGTCGATTCACGGCCCCTTCGGACCAGGCTTGTTCTGTGTCTATCTGGTGCTTCTGATCGCTCTCATTGCGCGTTCGACGTTGCGAAGCGCCTGGTGGGCGCCTGCGCTCTTCAGTCTCGATAACTTGGTCGCCGGAATTGCGGCCAAGCCGAGCCATGTGAGCGAGCTCTGGCTCGATTCCGCGACGGCGGCAATTACCAGCGGTATTCTCGCCCTGGTTGGACTCGCAATCGCCACCGCTCTTGCGAAGAGCGCGCCGAGAAGGTTGATCCACGGCGCCGGCTTCATCCTTCTGTCGGCTGCAATCTTTCTATAAATTAAGATGGGTGTTCTGCTGCACGCGCACTACCGCCTTATGGGACCCGGCGGCCAAAAGATCGTTATGCCCGCGCCGGTGGACAAAGACACACCAAACGCGCCCTGGTGGTGGGATCACCTCGCCAATCAAGCCGCGGATTTCCGGCGCGCCGGCTTCACCGCGGTGCTGTTGCCTCCGGTCTGTAAGACCGCCTCTGGCGCTGCTCCGGACGCCGACGGCTACGGGCTCTACGACAACTACGATATCGGCTCGAAGAATCAATTCTTCAACATCCCCACGCGCTTTGGCGACCACGAGCTGCTGCGTCGCATGATCGCCGTCATGCACGCTTGCGGGATGCAAGTTTATGGCGACGTCGTGCTGCATCAGTACTACGGCGGCAACAACGGCTCGTATGCATACCTGGGCGCTGATGGCAAGACGCCGAATGGCCGGTTCCCCAAGCACCCGTCCTGCTTCGTCGGTCCCTCGCCACGCGTTCCCGTAGATCCAGTGGCGAATCCCCAAGGCAACTTCGCTTTCGGAGACATGGCTTCCTACATCAATTCGACACCCAAGGGCTACATGCTCTCGGGCGCTATCGACGCTGGCGACTGGGTTACCCGGACGGTGGGCTTCGACGGCTACCGAATCGATGACACCAAGGGCATGGCCGTGGAGGCCGTCCGCCAATTCCTGGATTCCAAATCCATGGCCAGCAGATTTGCCGTAGGTGAATATTTTGACGGCAATCCTTCCGCGCTCCACTGGTGGGTTGAGAACAGCGGCATGGGTGGCAGATGCGCCGTTTTCGACTTTACTCTGCATTGGACCATCCAGGCCATGTGCAATAACAATTCCCGCTGGTGGATGGGCGGCTTGCAGGGCGCAGGCTACATCGCAATCGATCCTATGAAGGCCGTCACCTTCGTGGATAACGCGGACACGGACCTCTCGCTCGGCGAGAACGTGATCTGGAACAAGATGCTCGGTTACGCCCTAATATTAACGGCCGAGGGTTACCCATCCGTTTATTACAAGGACTACAGCACCGACGCAGGCTGCTACGGCTTGAAGCCGCTGATCGATAATCTGATCTGGATTCACGAGAACCTGGCGTTCGGACCAACCCTGACCCGCTGGGGGAACGACCCACAGGTTTACGTCTTCGAGCGGCAGGGATATCCAGGGCTGCTGGTCGCCCTCAATAACGATCAGACCAATAGCTACCAACGCACGGTCCAGACCAGCTTTGGCCCGAACACTCAGCTTCACGAGTATACCGGCAAGCATCCCGACATATGGACGAATGGGCAGGGTGAAGCGACGTTCACCGTCCCGCGAAACATCAACGGCCAAAGCTATCTTTGCTTTTCGCGCACCGGCTATGCGCAACCGTTCTCGCTCGCTCAAATGACGACCACACAGACATTTTTCGGCGCATCGGACTTGGATACTGGACCGGCAATGAACGGCAGTGTTGCGCAGCCAAACCGTATCTGGTGCCGGCAGGGCGCCGTGATCGAAGTCGAGTTGAAACCGGACACGACGGGCTGGACTGCGGCATCGAAAATAATCCTGGAAATTGCCGACGATCAGGGCGCCGTGCTCAAGAGCGCACCATATACAGCGGGCTCAAAGGACGCGCGCGTGAGTGTCGACGCGAACAAATCGGGATGGTTCACATTGCGCTTGACCGGCAGTGGACTGCCGCTCACTGGAGCCGCATACGAACTTAGAGTAAGTTATACAGGCACGCAGGAACTCGCGATATGAGCTTTGCAATCACGACGCGATCTTATGACAACGCCCGCTCTGGCGCCAATGTCCAGGAGACGATTCTAACGCCGGCGGCGATCCGCTCGCGGGGCATCCAACGACTCTTTACGCTCGCTCTTCCCGGCGATGCGCGTGGCTGTGAGGCCCAGCCGCTGATCGTCCCTCAAGTGAAACTTGCGGACGGAAGCACGCACGACGTGGTCTATATCGCCACCATGGCAAATCAGGTGTTTGCTTTTGACGCAAATACGGGCGCGCAGTTATGGATGGTCTCGCTCGGCACGCCCATCAAGGGGACCAACCAAATCGACGGATATCTCATCAACGATCACTGGGGCATTCTGGGGACCCCGGTGATAGACCCTGCCGCCGGCGTATTGTATGCCTGCGCGTGGATCAGCGCGGACGGAACAGTGGCAAAGGGCCAGCACTACGCGTGCGCGATCCGGTTGAGCGACGGCAGCTCCGTGCATCCACCATTGAATCTGGAAGGCGTTACCTATGACGCCGGGCATGGATTGCCCGTTCAGAAATTTCGGTCGGTGGAAAGAAAGCAGCGTGCGGCTTTGCTGCTCGTGAATGGCGTCGTTTTCATTGGGTTCGGGACCATCGCCGAGAGTGCCTCTACCGCGCGAGGATGGTTGATCGCAGTGGATACGGCCAGGTTTCAGGTGTCGGCGGCCTGGACGTCGACATCCCGCGGGAGTGGTGGCGGGATCTGGCATTCCGGTGGCGGTCCCGCAGCCGACGCGCAAGGCAATATCTATGTCATCACCGGGAATGGAGACTTTGACGCTGTAACCGATTTCGGCGAGAGCATTGTGAAGCTGCAGTATACTCCGCCCAACGCGGGTAATACGGGATCTCTGGCGGTAGCGGATTGGTGGACGCCCTGGACGGACGACGGACGAACCGGCGGAAAACCGCAGGGCGAAGACGACGCCGCGCCTCGGCCCTCCAACGTGCGAATGATTCCGCGCATGGCGGCAAGGGGCGTCCATCCAAAAGACATGGGCGGGGCGTGGGGCGATCAGGATTTCGGCTCGGGCGGACCGGTTTTAGCTCCTGATATTAGTGTCCTGCTGGCGGCCGGCAAGGATGGCGTTCTTTACACCGCCAACCTGCAGAACCTCGGCAAGACCCAGCCTGCAAACCTCGCTCCCGCGACCACGGAGCAGAACTACCAGAAGCTAAAAGCGCCGCCGATCTTCTATACCTATTACCCCGGTCCGCAGCTCAATCCTGCGCCCACGGCGGTGGATGCGTTGAACGTGCTGGCGGGCCAGCGAACTCATCATTTGCACGGGACGCCTGTCATCTGGAAAAGCGCCGCGCACGGCCTCACGCATTTCTGCTGGGGCGAAAATGGCAATCTTCGCGCCTGGTCGATAGCCGGCTCGGGTGTGTCGACCTATTTGGCATGCAGCGCGGAAGTAGCATCGGCCCAATCACCGGTGCCGCCTGGTGGAATGCCAGGTGGAATGATTTGTCTCTCAGCCAACGGGGCGAGCGGCGGAGTCCTGTGGGCATCTATTCCTTACGGGGACGCCAACATGGAGGTGAGTCCAGGGCGGTTTCTGGCCTATGATGCGGCCAATTTCGGCCAGTACTCCGACGGCAGCGGGTCGATCGTGCCTTTGTGGGACAGCCAGCAGTGGAACTGGCAGTTTACGCACAATAAGTTTAACCGCCCGGTGGTTTGGAATGGCAAGGTGTTCTTACCGACTTACGATGGGAACGTGTTGGTGCTTGGGCTGGCGCCAATATAAATTGGGGATTTCGGTTGTTCGGTGATTTGCTGCAGAATACCGAGCATGTCCCAGTTCTGCCAGCCTGCTACGAATTTTCCATTCTCAATCTGGACCATGGTAATTCCGGTTGCCTGGACATTCTTGTGGGTCGCCGGCATCCCCAGCCCATTGCCGGTATGCCGCATAGTGCAGAGCCATCGAAGACAAACCTTGTCGCCCTCGGCAATGGCATCTTGAACGGAGATGTGAATGTCGGAGAAGCTAGCCCGCATCCGGTCAAAGAAAGGATAAAAGCCTTCCGAACCTTTTATCGCGTCGCTCGTATCGTAGATCACTGCGTCCTGAGCGAGCAATTCACGAATGGCTTCGCGACGCCCTTTATTCCACACTTCCTCGAACCATAATTTAGCCAATTCTTTATTGGCTTCGGACATTTTTGTGCCTCTCCTCCGGGCGAGACCGGCGTTTCCCCGATCGTTCATGGTAGCAGGTCACTAACGGTGACTTGCGAAACTCGCACGGTACTCGAAGGATCATTCCGTTGTGGGCGTTCCTCTCCGCGATTTCGGCCGCACCGGCGTCAAAGTCTCTGCCCTTGCCTGTGGCGGACACCACCTGGGCGATCCCGATGAAGAAAGAGTCGCTCGGCAGATCGTTAACCAGGCCGTCGATGGCGGCATAACCTTCTTCGATAACTGCTGGGAATATCACGAGGGAAAGTGCGAGGAGTGGCTCGGCAGCGCCCTAAAAGGGAAGCGCGACAAAGTTTTCCTCATGACCAAGGTGTGCACTCACGGCCGCGACAAGGCGGTCGCTATGAAGATGCTCGAAGAATCGCTGCATCGGCTGCAGACCGACCATCTGGATCTCTGGCAGGCGCACGGCATGGTATTCGAGAACGATCCCGACCTGTTCATCCGTCCCAACGGCGCGGCCGAAGCCCTGGAACTGGCGAAGAAACAGGGCAAGGTGCGATACGTCGGCTTCACCGGCCACAAAGATCCCAACGTCCACATGGGAATGCTCAAAACGAATTTCCCCTTCGATGCCGTGCAGATGCCTCTGAATCCGTTCGACGCGACCTTCGAGTTTAGCTTCGAGCGCTTGGTTCTGCCGGAGTTGAACCGCCGCGGCATCGCGGTCCTGGGCATGAAGCCCATGGGTGGCACGGCCGAGTCCGTTAAGAAGGGCCTAGTCGGCGCTGACGAACTGCTGCGATACGCCATGAGCTTGCCCGTTTCAACCACCATTGCGGGCATGGAAAAACCCGAAATCTTAGAGCATCACCTGCGTATCGCCATGAACTTCCAACCGATGAAACCCGAGGAGATGCAGGCGCTGCGTGATCGACTCAGGCCTTACGCCGCCGACGCTCGGTTTGAGCCCTACAAGGTTTCGCTCAAGTTCGACAATCCGGAGGCCCGGCTCGCCCACGAGTTTCCTATCGACATGCAGCAGAAGGAAGCGAAGGAGATGCTGGGTGCGTCGCAGAACACCGGCAAACCCTATCCGAAGTACGACCCGCAGCAGCACTAGTGAACAAGTATGGCGAATCGTCTTTCTCGTCGCAGCTTTCTGCAAACCACGGCTTTGGGCACAGGAGGTCTGGTTATGGCACAACCGAGCGCGAGCGTACCGAAGCGGTCCCTGGGCCGAACCGGACTCGAAGTATCGTGCATGGGACTGGGCGGTTATCATCTCGGCACCATCCAGGACCAGCCGATGGTCGACCGCGTCGTAAATGAAGCCATTGACTCGGGCATCAACTTCTTCGACAACGCCTGGGAATATCACGATGGCCGGAGCGAAGAGGTGGTGGGCCAAGCGCTGGCAGGCAAGCGCGACAAGGTGATCGTCATGACCAAGGTCTGCACCCACGGCCGCAAGAAGGATGTGGCCATGCAGCAGCTCGATCAATCCCTGCGACGGCTGAGAACCGACCACATCGACGTCTGGCAGATCCACGAAGTCGTTTACTGGAACGATCCGGATCTGATCTTCGCCCCGGGCGGGGCGGCAGAAGCGCTGGTGGATGCGAAGAAGCAGGGCAAGGTTCGATTCGTCGGATTCACCGGTCATAAGGATCCGCGCATTCATCTAAAGGTGCTCTCGCACAAATTCCCGTTCGACACAGTTCAGATGCCTTTGAACTGTTTCGACGGAACTTATCGCAGCTTTGAGCAACACGTGCTTCCCGAACTGAATCGCCAGGGTATCGCGCCATTAGGAATGAAGAGTTTCGGCGGCAGCGGTGAGATGCTGCGAAAAGGCGCCGTCACGCCGGTGGAAGCGTTCAGTTACGCGATGAGCCTGCCGGTGGCCGTCACAATTAGCGGAGTCGACACGCTGGAAGTGCTGCACCAGAACCTGGGCGTGGCCTGCGGCTTCAAGCCTCTCGAAGCCTCTGCCATGCAGGCGTTGCGCGAGCGGTGCCGGACTTATGCCGCCGATGGCCACCTGGAGCTGTTTAAGATGACGGTGAAGTACGACGGCAAGATCGGCCGCGAGCAACATGGCTATCCATCGGAACAGGAGCTGCCACTTTAGCGGCCCAATGGCCGGAACAGAAACTCTAGAATTTTGTCGCTTGGAACTGCTTCGCCATTCTGGGTGGCCGGCCGAAAGTGCCAGTCCCGCGCTGCGTTCAAGGCTAACTTGGAAAGGAGGTCGGCCGCTGGACCTTGCATAGCGCCGAGCTTTGCGTCGGTCACGGTTCCGGAGGTGCTGATGTGGACCTGAACCTGAACCACATTATCGCTCTGTACCAACTCCCTTAGCTGGGCAGGAATCGCCGGTCGCACCTCGCGGATAGGCACTGCCGCCTGAAAAGAATTTGCCGCAGGCTTTGCTGGGGAGACCGGAGCAGTCTGTTGGAGTCGCGCGTCGGTCTGGGGGTCGTTGAAGCTGTGGAACGTTTGAGTGAGTGCTGTCGCGGTGGCGTCCGGCGATTCCAGTTCGGGTGGCTGCGGCTGTGCGGCCAATCCGCCGTTCCCCTTGGCGGCAGGCGCTCTTGGAATAATGGATCGTGCCGGGACTCTCGGTTTTTCAACAGCTGGCACGGGGGCTGGTTTGGTTGGAACCACAGCGCTGTTTTGCGCCGCTGGCGGCTCGGCGGCGACGATATCAGGGGTGCGACCCGCTGCAACAATGGATTCGGTTCTCGCTCTTCCGGCCGCGCCGATTACATCCAGCCGAACTTCGACCCGGTCGCTAACGGCAGTAAAGAATGCCCGCCCAGCGCGCAATTGGGCGGTCGTTAATCGAATAAATGCCGGCGGACTGGAACCGTCCCATATGAGCAGATCGGCGTCTTTCGCTGCCGCGACTTCCGGTGTCTCTGGATTCCAAGCGATCACCACTCCCATAAGAGCTTTTTCTACCCGCAATCCAAGCGTCTGAGACTGGGATTGAGCAGTGATCAAGGGCCGGGATGTGGCGGCCGTAGGCTGGTAGATTCGCCAGACGCCTGCCAACGCAACCAGAATTACTACCAGGGCGAGCAAACCGATTCTCACAGCAGTGCTCGTTTCGAGAGCCCTGTCACGGGCGCGAGCTAATAGAATATTTAGCCGGTTCGGCTGCGGTGATCCGCCCATCAGGCTGGTCCAGGAGGGACTTGTCAATTCCGCGCCTGAAAATGGGAACGTCAGCCCGCCAACCACTGAACCGTCCTGCCAGAAGAAAAATGCCGCGGAAGCCCGCCCATCGTGGGGACGGATGACCAGGAAGATATTCATCGGGTCGCTAAATTTCGACCGGGCGCATTCCAGATCCCCCGACCGAAGCTGAATCCGTTGGTCCAAGTGGTTGCGATAGAATCCAATGACTCGGCGGTTGGCTGCGCGGCCGCTCTGGATCGCCTGTGTCAGCGCGTCCGAGCAAATGACGAAATTCTTGCTTGATTCTGAACCTGGCGGCAGCTGGAAATGGTCAGACACTTCAATGTCGCCGTTCGGCGACAGTTCATTCCCGATTAAGAGTCCACCTACCTCCCGATCCGCCGGCGCGACATCCAGGACTTCCTTTCGCAAACGATCGATGAACTGGAAGCTAACGTGGATGCGAACGGGGCATTCGGGAAAAGTCCACAGGAAGGACTTCGAGCCAAGTGCGCTTTTCGGTGATGAGGAGAACATTCCAACACCAGGATCAACAGAGCATAGTACCACGGTATGACTCTAAGTAAGAAGTACCGGCATCACCTGCGACCAGCCTGGCCGCGTGGCGGTAAACCCCTACGTGTCACGTCGTTAGCAGGAATATCATAAGGTTTGATCTCTGGACCTCGGATTGCACCGTCTGCGCCGGGAGGCCCTTGAAATGGTGCTGAGCCGGTACTGCAAGTGTTGGCTGCCGGCGGTCTGCCTTGTCATCTTGATGAATTGCGCGAAACACAAGCTGACTCCTGTCGCGGCCCCTTTTCCCCCAGCTCCAACCATGAACGTACCGGTCGGCCCTCAGCCTGCCGTCGCCGAAAGCAAGGCCGCACAACCTGTGACGAAGGTGATACAGGCCAAAAGTGGAGGGCCGGAGGTGAATCGGCTGCTTCTCGAGACCCCCCGAATGAGCCTCGCTCCCGATGGTCACATCCTGAGAAAGGATGCTCGACCCATCGACAAGATTACCGTTCTGGTGGATGCCGGCACCGGCGCTCTGCGCCCCGCATCTGAAGTAATCATTCAAAACGCGATGCGGGCGTTAGCGGATCATTTTCTATTCCTGTGTCCGGACCACATGCGCGTCGGCACCGCCGAGGACTGCCGCTTCAAGACCAAAGAAGAGCTCAACGATTTTTTCAGAGTTCAACTAATGGAGCAAGGCGTAGAGGCTTCCGAGGCCGGTGCGGTCACGGTTCTGGTGCGCGCGAATCTGACCTCCGCGGATAAGAATGCCTTTGACATCCGTGGTGTCCCGGCAGCCAATCCTTCCTCCGGTGAGGAGCTTTGGCGAGTGGTGCCGCGAAATCCAGGCGATCACAAATTGGAGCTGAGCGTGACGCCCATCGCGCGGGTTGTGTCAGCGGGCGACGTCCAAGGCGAGCCGGTGGTGTTAGACCATCCTGTTTCGGTCATTGGCGCCGGCACCTTCTTCAATGATTACGGCCCAGCGGTGATCGGGTGCGTGGCCGCTCTGGGGCTGCTGGCCTGGATCGCTTGGACGCTCTGGCGCAACGCGCGGCCATCCGTTTTCAGCAGTCGCTAAAGTGGGGCAGGTCCCCGACCTGCCAATAAAGACACCCACCGCCGCATGCTACCTTGACACGTGGAGCATGAACTCACCGGTCGTGCTGTGCACGTTTGGACGGTCTTGACTCACGCACCGGATGCGGTGGTCGAACAGTTCCAGCTTCTTCTCGCGCCCGACGAAACGGATCGCGCCGGCAGGTTCCGGTTCGATCATCTGCGGCGATCGTTCATCCTCGCGCGGGGATCTTTGCGGATTCTTCTGGGACGATACCTGAATACCGCGCCTGGCGGCATCGAGTTCGGTTATGGTTCGAAGGGAAAACCGGCGCTTGCCGCACGCAATGCTCTTCAGTTCAACGCCTCGCATTCGGGCGATCTGGCTTTGTTCGCATTCACGACGGATTGCGAGATCGGTGTCGACGTGGAACGGATCCGCCCGATGCCGGACATCGAGGACGTTGCCAAGCGGTTCTTCTGCGCGGACGAGACTTCGGAACTCATGTCGCTTCCCGCCGGCCAGCGCGAGCATGGTTTCTTCCTGTGCTGGACGCGCAAGGAAGCATATATCAAAGCCACGGGGGAGGGTTTATCCACGCCGCTGGACGCATTTCGCGTCACGCTTCGCCCGAGTGAGCCGGCCGGAATGGTCCACTTGGAGCGCGATCCAATCGCGGCTCAGGCTTGGACGCTGCATGATCTTACACCGGCCCCCGGGTACGCGGCGGCATTGGCCTATCGCGACTCACCCCGTCCGCTGGAAACATTTCCATTTTTTAACCCAAAACAATTGTTGGATATTGCGTGAATTCGTGATACCCTATCCCTTCCCTTCGGCTCTGCCGATAAAAGTTTATGAGTTTCCTAGCCGACGCCCTGGGCGGCCAGAGGATCACGCACGTCCTGGCTGATTCAGAAGTCACCTACATCATGCTCGCCAATGGGACGCAGATCACCATTCGCGGGCTGGTTGTGGTTGAACCCAATCCATCCACTGCCGCCGAAACTTCCGCCGCCCTTCGATAACCCCGGCCGAGTCGCCACGCGGGTGGTGTATATTGACGGCTTGAGGAGAATCATGCAGAAAGCTGTCCTAAAATATGCTGGCTGGCTGTTCGTTGCGGCCGGAGTCGCATCTGCCCAGAGCCCGCCCGCGCAGGCTACGGTCGCCGTCGGCGGTAAGAAGCTCACCATCCATTACTCCGCTCCCTCGGTCCGTGGCCGCAAGATCTTCGTCCCGGGCGGAGTCATTTCGCACGACCCTACCTATCCGGTCTGGCGCGCCGGCGCTAACGAAGCTACGGCGTTTCATACCGACGCCGACCTGGATGTCGGTGGCCTGCCGGTGCCCAAAGGCGACTACACTCTTTGGGTCCTCATAAAAGATCCCGAGGCCTGGGAGCTCATCATTAGTAAAGAGACCGGCCAGTGGGGTTTGAGTTATAACGCCGCGCGAGATCTGGGTCACGTCAAGATGACCATGAGCAAACCACCGGCTTCCATCGAGAAGATGAAGTATACGCTTTCCGACCTCGGCGGCAACAAAGCCAAGCTCCAGTTGGAGTGGGAGAATCACATCGCGTCCGTTCCGATCACGGTGAAGTGATCGATAGTTGAGGAGGTGACCCATGCTGGTGTCCGTGCGAGCGTGTGCGCGGCGAGTTGCCATCTGCTACTCATTAACTTTCGGCCTGTACGCGGACCCAATCCCACCAGGTTGGGCTGCCGACAATATCAAGCCCATCGGCTATAGCGGACTGGATGGACGCGGCGGCGCCTTTAAGATGGCCATCAAGCGCGTCAACGACCGCTGGTACATGTTTCTCGGCCATTTATGGCACAGCGGATGGACCGTCCTCGACGTCACCGATCCCGCCAATCCAAAGTTCCTGAAGTTTGTCGAAGGCCCCGCGAACACCAACACCATCCAGATGGAGTTTCACGACAACATCATGGTGACCGCGCTGCAGCGGCGTCCGCCCAATTGGGGCGGTCATCCCAATGAGCCCAACGATGAGGGCGCGCTCATATGGGATATCAGCGATCCGTTGAACTGGAAGCTGCTCTCCCATTGGAAGACCGGCGCGAATGGCATTCATCGAATCGGCTACCCCGGCGGCAAATACTTTAACGCGGCGGCGACTATGCCGGGTTATCGCGGACAGATTCTCGTGTTCGTCGATATTAGCGATCCCAAGAATCCGAAAGAGGCCGGGCGCTGGTGGATGCAGGGTCAAAAAGATGGAGACGAGCCCGCGCGGCGCGACATCTCGTTCCACGGGCCGGCCATGGTCACGGCCGACGGCAAGAAGGCTTACCTCGGTTACGGGCCGGCGGCGGTGATCCTCGACATCAGTGATATTTCGAAACCGCGGGAAATCGGCCGGCTCACGATCAGCCCACCTTTCGGCGGACTTCCTGCTCACAGCGTCCTGCCGATTCCAGGCAAGCCGGTTATGTTCATGAATGGCGAGGCGACCGGTGGAGGCGACCAGCCCAATGGAGAGCTGGCCTGTTCTTCCCCCCTCACAATATCGGCCATGATCGACATCAAAGATGAAACCAAGCCACGGCTCATGTCGATCTTCCCGACGCCTGTGCCGCCGAAGAATGTCCCCTACACGGACTTTTGCGATAAGGGCGGCCGATTCGGACCGCATAATACTAACCTCGAATACCACTTACCCGACGTGGAAAAGCAGGGTGACCTGATTTACTTGACTTACTTCAATGCGGGCCTGCGGCTTTACGATATTAAGGACCCGCGCGTGCCCAAGGAGGTCGGATGGTTCATCCCTCCGACGCCGATCAAGCGCTACGGTCCGCTGCCCTACGATAAGTTGGTGAACGAAACCGAGGATGTTCTGGTGGACACGCGCGGCAATATCTACATCACCGACAAGCACTGGGGGATATTCGTTCTTCGGTCCACGACCAAGGGCCAGAATTCCGACGCGACGAGGTAATCATGAAAACTTCCGTGTACCGATTTGTATTGTTAGCAGTAGTGCTGGGCGTGTTCATCGTGTTGGCTCAGAGCGGCCGGCCATCCAAAGCCACGCCCGCGGATGGCGCTTCGCAAATCGCCGAACTGGTGCTCGCGAACCATATCCTCACCATGAACGGAGTTCTGGACGCGTACGGCCACGTGAGCGTGCGCAGCGAGCGCGATCCGAATCATTTTTTCCTGGCCCGCCACATTCCGGCCGGTACGGTGACGCGCGACGACATCATCGAATACGACCTCGACAGCAACCAGGTGGGCGGAAAGGCGGGCACTGGCTACACGGAGCGCTTCATTCATGGCGAGATTTATCGAGCCCGGCCGGATGTGATGGCCGTCGTGCATTGCCATTCGCCGGATGTCATTCCATTTACCGTCACGAACGTGCCCCTGCGTCCGATGATTCACATGGCGGCGTTCCTGGGCGGCCCGATTCCAGTCTTTGAAATTCGAAATGCTGGCGGCATCACAGACATGCTGATCCGAAATGCCGAGCTCGGCCGCGCGCTTGCCAAGAGCCTTGCCGACAACACCGCGGTGCTGCTTCGTGGGCATGGAGCTGTCGTTGTGGCTCCGGGGCTCCGTGTCGTCACGGGGCGCTCCTATTACATGAGTGTCAATGCGAGGGCGCAACAGCAGGCCATTCTATTGAGCGGCGGTAAAGTGACTTACCTGGATCCGGGTGAGGCGCGCAAGGCTCTTCCGCAGGATGGTTTCGAGCGCTCTTGGGAATTGTGGAAGCAGCAGGTGTCAGCAAAATGAGACCTGTTCCGAGCCGGCGCGACTTTATCGCGAGCGCGCTAAGTGTAGCGGTTCTTTCCGGCCAAGCCAAAGCGCAGCGCGTCGATTTCCATCACCATTTTCTACCGCCCCGGCATATCGAAGCCATACTGGCGCAGCGCGAGAGCGGCGCTCCTCCCAAATGGTCACCCGAGTTGTCACTCGAAGAAATGGACAAGAACGGTGTCGCTACCGCGATCGTCTCCCTGGTACAGCCCGGCGTCTGGTTAGGCGATGTACAGAAGTCTCGTACACTGGCCCGCGAATGTAATGAGTACGGAGCGAAGATGGTGGCCGATCATCGCGGCCGTTTCGGCTTCTTTGCCGCGATTCCTTTGCCCGACGTCGAAGGCAGCCTGCGCGAAATCGAATACGCGCTTGATACGCTCAAAGCCGACGGCATCGGCCTGATGACTAGCTTCGATGGCAAGTATCTTGGTGATCCCGCGTTCGCCCCGGTATTCGAAGAGTTGAACCGGCGCAAAGCCATTGTTTACACTCATCCGACTCAGCCGCAATGCTGCGTGGGCCTGGTGAAGGGCGTGCCGGCGTCGAGTATCGAATATGCCACGGATTCCACGCGCACCATCGCGAGCCTTTTGTTTAGCGGAACGGCGACGCGCGCCAAGGACATCCGTTTCATCTTCTCCCACGGAGGTGGCACGGTTCCGTTCCTGGTTGGACGGTTCGAGCGTCTGGCGGATGAAAAGAAAAACGTACCGAACGGCGTCCGGCCGGAACTGGGGAAATTCTATTACGAGATCGCGCAGGCCAACCATCCCGGTGCGCTGGCCGCGTTGATGGATCTGGTCCCCATATCGCAAGTGCTGTTCGGAAGTGACTATCCTTTGAGGCCCATTTCCGAGGCCGTGCAGGGCGTGACGAAATATAACTTCAGTGACGCGGAACGCCGCGCCATCGAAAATACGAACGCCTCCCGGCTACTGGCTCGGCTTAAGAAAGTCTCTCAGTAAAGCCAAGGTCTGGTCGGGTTCTTCAATAAACGAAAAATGGCCGCTCTCTTCCATCATCATGACGCGGGCCTGCGGCAAGTACTGCTTGAACTGGACTGCATAGTGAGGCAAAGAGACGCGATCGAATCGTCCTGCGATCACCAGAATCGGCATCTTCAGCTTCGGCAAATCGGGTCTGAAATCGAGCGCTGCAATGTCTCCGCCGACTTGAAAATCCGCATCGTCCCCGGCAACTGCGTAGTAAACGTCGTTGTTTCCCTGTTCCTTCGGCAGTAGCGCGGCCTTCGACGCGTCATGAAAATAAAACAAACCTAGCGGGACACTGTAGTACAGTTTCTGATGCTCGGGCGCGCTCGAACGCAGTCCCTTCGCCCGGAGCCGCTGCAATTCATCCCAAACCTCCGGATACTGGTTTCGTATTTCGTAATTGCAACTATCGTTGTTCGCTTGCCACATTTCTCCGCTGTAAAACGTGTCGGCTAAAATCAAGCGCCCCACCGCCTGCGGGTATTTGATCGCATAAGCCTGCGCTACCATTCCTCCGAAGGATTGCCCAAAGAGGTTCACGCGCGCGAGTCCGAGCGCCCTGCGCAATCCCTCCAGATCCTCAACGTGGCGGGCGAATGTATATTCCTTGGGCGCCTTGGCCCGGTCCGATTTACCGACTCCGAACGGATCGAAATAGATCACCTGGTATCGATCGGCCAAACGAGAGAAGAAGGGATGGAAGACAGCATGTGGATCGCCGGGGCCGCCGGATATCAGAATCAGCGGCTCGCCCTGCCCTTCGGTCTCGTACCACAGCTTGGCGCCGTTGATAGTCGCGTAAGCACCTGGCGGATGTTTCACAGTCGGCGCCTGCGCTTGAACCGCAATCGAAGGTGCCAAGCCGAGAATTCCTGCGATCCAGAACTTCATAGCGAGTCGAGTATACTCCTCTGACGATTCGCGATACAATTAGCCGCAAAGATGATTTCCGCACAAAACCGCCGCCGCTTTCTCCAATTTCTCGCCGGCAGCCCGTTGCTCTGGCGCGCCTGGGCTCAGCAGACTCAGCAACCGCTGGCCAGCGCGAAAGACGCGTTGAACGTGATGGAGTTTGAAGAAATGGCGCACCGTGCGCTCCCGCCCGCGCATTGGGGCTACATGGCAAGCGGTGTCGACGACGATGCGACATTGAAAGCCAATATAGGCGCCTTCCGGCACATCCAGCTTCGGCCGCGGCGCTTGGTGGATGTCTCGAAAACCGACCTGCATACCGAGCTATTCGGCGTCACGTGGGATTCTCCGATCTTCATCTGTCCGGTCGGCAGTCAGAAAATGTTCCACCCCGAAGGCGAAGTCGCGGTGGCGCGGGCGGCTAATTCCAAGAAGGCTCTGCAGATCCTCTCGACCGTCACCTCGACGCCGGTGGAAGAAGTTGCCAAAGCGCTCGGCCGGCCGCCCTGGTATCAGCTTTACATGCCGCTGCGCTGGGACGCTACCGAGAAACTGGTGCGACGTGTCGAAGCCGCTGGATGCCCGGTCTTAGTCTGGACCATTGATCTCCTTGGAGGCAGAAATACTGAAACCGCGACTCGGCTCGGACGTACGGACACCAGAGACTGCTCGCTCTGCCACACCGCCGGTGTCGGCGCGATGAGCAACCGCGCCATGTTCGCCGGCATCGACGGCAGTATCGGAATCAATCCTCCAGCCGCCACATGGGAGTACGTGGAGCGCCTGCGAAAACTGACCAAGATGAAGCTGGTCTTGAAGGGCATCGAGACGCACGAGGATGCCAAGCTCTGCCGCGAGCATGGGGTCGACGGCATCGTGGTTTCGAATCACGGCGGTCGCGCCGCCGAAGATCTACGGCCCACGATTGAGAGTCTTCCAGAAGTGGTGGAAGCCGCAGGCGGCCAAATCCCGGTGCTGGTGGATGGCGGGTTCCGGCGCGGCACCGACGTCTACAAAGCTCTGGCGCTGGGCGCGCGCGCCGTTGGTATCGGGCGTCCTTATATATATGGGCTCACCGCGTTCGGGCAGCAGGGCGTCGAGCGAGTGCTCGATATTCTGCGGGCCGAACTGGAATTGACCATGCGGCAGTGCGGCACGCCGGCCATTGCTCAGATCACCCGCGCGTCCATCTCCATGAACGAGGCCCGGCCATAGCGGTGGCCACTACACTTCCCGCCCAAAAGTCCAAGCTCAACCGCAATCAGATCCGCGGATTCTGGGCCGCCTGGAGCGGCTGGTGCCTGGATGGAATGGATTCGTTCATTTACGCCCTGGTGCTGGTGCCGGCGTTGCGCGAACTGCTTCCGCGATCCGGCATTCCAGCGAACACCGGCGAAGTCGGGTACTACGGCGGAATCCTGTTCGCGCTGTTCCTGGTCGGTTGGGGACTCTCATTGCTGTGGGGACCGGTGGGCGACCGCTTCGGACGCGTGCGCACGCTGATGCTGACCATTCTCTGTTACTCGGTCTTCACTTTCGCATCCGCGCTGGTTACGAACGTATGGCAACTCGCGGCCTTCCGCTTACTCGGCGGTATCGGCATCGGCGGCGAGTGGACACTCGGTGGAACTTTCGTTGCCGAAGAGTGGCCGGAGGACCGCCGCAAGATGGGCGCGGGGTTGATGCATACCGGCTACTACTTTGGCATTCTCATCGCGGGGTTGCTCAATGCCAGCATCGGCGCGCATTACGGATGGCGGGCCATGTTCGCGGTCGGTGGATTGCCGGCGCTGCTGGTGATCTTCATCCGCAAAGGCGTCCATGAGCCCAAGCGTTGGAAGCCGGCCGAGTCCGCCACTCGCGCCATGGCGATGCTGTTTACCAAGGAGTACCGCCAGCGCACGATTCTGAACTCGCTCTACATCCTGGTTTCGATTATCGGGTTGTGGGCGGGCTCGGTTTATGCGCCGTCGGCGCTCACGTTTTTGGCGGGCAGGGAAGGGCTCGATGCGGCCGGCTCCGCACGGGTGGCGTCGTTCGGAACAATTCTGTTGTCGGTTGGAACGGTGCTCGGATGCTTTGCCGTGCCGCCGCTGGCCGAGCGTTTTGGCCGGCGCTGGACGCAGGCGTTCCTTTACACCTTGATGCTGTTTTCGATTTCGCTCGGCTTCGGCTATGCGTTTTATTTGCGGGAGCACGCGCTGGCGTGGTTCCTGGCGCTGCTCTTTGTCATGGGATTTGGCGGCGCCAACCACACCATGTACTCGCTCTGGCTGCCTGAACAATACCGTACCGAGTGCCGCGCGAGCGCATTCGGATTCACAACTTCGGTGGGACGATTTGTGGGCGCGGTGTTTACGTTCCTGGTCGGCGCCGGCGTGTCGCACTACGGAACCATCGGTACCCCGGTGGCCATGACGTCGCTCGCGTTTCTGGTGGGTTTGGCGTTGTTGCCATGGGGCGTGGAAACCAAGGGCCAACCGTTGCCCGATTAGCCACGCCCCGCGAAGGTTACTAGCTGTGAGCCGCGCCGGCGACTTTGTGCGGAAGAGTTTTCTCCACGATGCCGCGAAATTCTGCGTCGGTCAGCAAGCGTTTCGAAGCGAGCGACGATTCCTTCACGGCCATCACTACCTGCATGGCTTCCTCCTCAGTGAAATCGACGCCGAGCGTTTTCAACGCCGCCTTTATCGAATCGATTCCGCTGCCTTTTCCGAGCACCACTCGCGGAGCGGGTTGGCCAACTACATCCCAACGATACGGGAACAGCTCGGTCGGGCGTGTGCTGCCGCAGTTCTGCCACCAGCTCGCAATGATGCCGGATTCGATGTGGAACAGTTGCTCGCCAACCACGGGCCGGTTGCTCGCGACCTTGTGTCCCGAGAGTTCCTCCACCAGCCGCGCCAGACTGTACAGCTTGTCGACCTTCAACCCTGTGTCGACGCCATATAGCGTGAGGAGCGCCATCGCCGTTTCTTCCATCGGCACGTTGCCGGCGCGCTCGCCGAGGCCGAGTACGGTTGAGTGGATCACTTCCACGCCTTCGGCGACCGCCATGATCGTGTTCGCGATGCCCATTCCGTAATCCATATGGAAGTGCGCTTCCAGCCGCTTGTTGACGCGCTTCTTGGCCTCGCGCACCAGGTACTGGATGGCGTGCGGAGCAAGAACGCCGAAAGTGTCCACCAACGCCAGAGCGTCCATGTGGCCTTCATTGGCCACGCGCAAGATCAGATCCAGGACCCACTTCATGTCGGCGCGGCTGAAATCGATGGGAAAGAATACGACCTCGAGTCCCTGCTCGTGGGCATATTTGGTCGATTCAATCGATAGATCGATGGCCTTTTCGAGCGGCCACTTATAGGCGTACTCAATGATGTGCGTGCTGGACGGCACCTCCATAACGATGCCGGAGACGCCGCAGTCGACGGCACGTTTTACGTCATCCACCATGCAGCGCGAAAAGGCGAAGACCTGCGGTCCGAGTTTCCGCTTCACGATCTCCTTGATCGCCGCTGTGTCGCTGGGCGATACGACCGGCATGCCGGCTTCGATTCTATGCACGCCAGCAGCGGCAAGCGCCTCTGCGATTCGAATCTTGTCATCCTTGGTGAAGATTACGCCGCTCTGTTGCTCGCCGTCGCGCAGCGTGATGTCGTGAAATTTAACCTGCTTCGGGAAATGCAGTTGCTCGCGCACTGCATCGGTGAAGTTCCACGGGCTGACAAACCATTTATCTGTTTTCCAGGGTTCTTGAGACATGCTATGTTCCTTCCAAATAAGAAATTTTAGTTACTACTGCGTGCTGCTGATTTAAGGACTTCTGGATTCACGGGATTCCTCGGCGCTTGGCCTGTTAGGACCCGCACTACTTCTTCGGACGCTTTCGTTTGTAAGTCGACTAGAGATTCTTCGGAGTAAAAGCTGGTATGTGGAGTGAGGATTACGTTATCGCGCCCGAACAAAGCCGAATTGCCCGGCGGCTCTTTTTCCATGACATCCAGAGCTGCGCCGGCGATCTGTTTCATGTCCAGCGCCTGCGCCAGAGCGGCCTCGTCGATGATCGGCCCGCGCGCCGTGTTGATCAGATAAGCACTCGGTTTCATGCGGCTGAAGACGTCGGCATTAAACAGATGATGGGTCGCCGGCATCAGTGGAGTATGAATCGAAATGAAGTCGGAGATTTTGACTAGCTCGTCAAACTCAACCCTCTCTACCGCCGAGCGTGAAAGAACTTCGTCGGGAACAAAGGGGTCGTAAGTTACCACCCGCATTCCGAACGCTTTGGCCTTGGGGGCGACTAACTGCGGAATCTGCCCGAAAGCCACTAACCCCAGCACCGTTCCTCGCAGCCGGTGAATCGGAACCACCTCGGACATTTTCCAGTTGCCGGCGTGGGTTCTGGAATTCGCGAACGGAATCTTCCGCGCCAACGCCAGCAGCAACGCCATGGCATGTTCCGAGACCTCGTCCAGGCAATAATCGGGAACCCGTGTGACGACGATGCCTTGAGCTGTCGCAACCGGAATATCCACGTTGTCGATTCCGATTCCGAACCGCGCGATGATCCGGCAATTCTTCATCTGCCGGATCATGTCGGCTGTTATTTTGGCGTAAGTCGTCAGCAGCGCATCGGCATCGCGCGCCACTTCCAGAATCGCTTCGGGCTTCGATTCCTTTGCAAGCCGTATTTCGGCGCCGACCTTCGCCAACACCGCTCCGGCTGGATCCAGGTTCGGGAAAACCGAGTCGGAGACCGCTACTACCCGTTGCGCCATCTATCGCTTCATCGCCTCCTCCATGTGTTCCATAAGCGTGAAGACCACCGGGCCCTTGCCAGATACGAGCACATTCTCTTCCAGGCGAGCGGTCTGCTGCAGGCCCGGATGCCCGGCGAATGTCTCGATGGCGAAGTACATGTTCTCTTTGATCTCCGCGGGATATTTGAGCGAATACGCGCGCGAGATCCACATGCCTTCGTAGAGCGTCAGCCCGATGCTGTGCGCGAACTGCTGTAACGTTACCGTTCCGTACTTGTCGTCGTCGTACACAGGAAATGCGTTGGCGACGTCGGCAGTAGTGTTTCCGGGCTTCAGCTTCTCGAGTCCGGCGTACATCGAATCGTAGACCTCGCGATACAGATCAATTTCCTTCTGATTCATCTTCTGCGCGACCTTGAAGCAGCGCACGAAATCGATGAAGTAGCCGGAAGGGCCGACGGCGTTGATGTCGACGATCACCAGGTCGCCCTGGCGGATTAGTTTATCCGTCGCCCAGCGACGATACGGGCTGGTGTTTCCACCCGAGGCGACGATGATGTCATAAATGATTTCGCAACCGCGCTCCAGCATGAACTCGTGTACCTTGGCTTCGATCTCGCGCTCGCGCACGCCTGGCTTCAACCATTCGTACTTGATCTTCCACATGGCGGCATCGCCGATGCTGGAAGCCATTTTCAAAAGCTCAATCTCGTCGCGAGTCTTCACCACGCGCGCCGCCGAGATGCATGGCCACGCATCCACAATGTTGACTCCGGCTTCGGTAAATGCCTTCAAAGCCGCCATGTCGAGATTGTCGATGCCCACTCGCTCCTTCGACAGACCGTGCTCTTTGAGAACATCGACGACGCTCTGCGCCATGCGTCCAGCCATGTAGGGAACCGCACCTTCGGCCCACTGCCAGGTGATGGCCGGGGCGATGCGGTTCTCCATCCAGGGCAGGTCCATCTTGGCGCACACCAGATCCGACCCGGCGGTCTCGAAGAGCACCGGTTCGCCGCCGTTGGGCACCACTGCGTAGCGGATGTTGATGTTGTATTTCCAATTTCCCTGGTAGGAGCCGGTGACGTAGCGGACGTTCGCGCCGGCAAACAACACCAGCGCCCCGATGTCCCGCTTGGTCATCTCCGCCTGCATCTTCGCCAGGCGATCTTTTCTGAGACGTTCAAAATCGACCCGGTATTGCCAATCCGCGCCGGTCTGGCTGTAGAGCCGCCGGGGATCCCATTCGTGCGGTTTGCCGATGAAAGTTGTGTCCAAGGCGTAACCGTTGTGGTTACCTTGCGCCTGCACCTTTGCTTCTGTCTTTTCCGACTTGCCGCCATTCTTTCCGCCATTTTTTTTGGCCGGCGGAGCCGATTGAGTTGTTTTAGCCATAAGTTATATGTTGTCCTTTTCGTTAATAATGTGACTTACTCGCGAGCCTCCGACTTATTTCGAAAACTCAAAAGCGGCCACGGCTGGAGTCGAGACTTCGATTCCGGTGCCGGAAGACTGTATATCGCCGCTGATTGCGTAAAACCGATTCGCGATCACACCGCCGGCCACGCCATGCCGCGCCAGCACCATGGGAGGCTGCACGGACCAACTATTGGTGGCGGGATCGTAAGCTTCGAACGCACGGTACGCCGTCTGTTCCACCGCATTCTGCCACTCGCCGCCCGCGACGTACACACGGCCGTCGTGGACGCCTACGCACAATCCACTGCGCGCCGTTGGCATCTTAGCCAGCGGACCGCTCCAGGTGTCTGTGGCCGGATCGTAAGCTTCGACATTATTCAGGTTCGACGACGCCGCGATGAAGGCTGCTCCGATTCTTCCGCCGATCACGTAAATCTTCCCATTGACGACGCCGGCCGCCGTGTGATTGCGAGGGGTCGGCATGGTAGCGCGCACCCGCCATTGATTGGTCTTAAGATCGTACTCCTCGACGGTTCCCACCACGCGCTGAGCCGTGGTCGGATGGATGGCCGGATTAGTGGCGCCGGGCGCGACCGTCGCGCCTCCGATCACATACATCTTGTCGCCCACCGTCGCCGCCACGCCCGCGCCGCGCTTGGTCGGCATGGGGGCCAGCTCTCTCCAGGAATCGTGTACCGGATCGTATTCGAAGGCGTTGTTAATCGGCGTCCAAGCTGCCAGGTTCCCAACTTTTCCGGCCGTAAAACCGCCGAACACGTAAATCTTGCCATTGTATTCGGTGAGAGTCAGGTGGTGAGCCGGAAGCGCCATCGGCTTCTTCTTCGTCCACTTATTTGCGGACGGGTCATACTCATAGACCATTCCGACGGGCTGCCACACTGGCGCGGAAACCAGTCCCGCAAAGACGTACATTTTGCCATTGGCCGCTTGCCCGATCACCTCCTCATGAGGCTCGGGAAATGGCGCGAGGTCCATCCACTTTCCCTGCGCGAAAGCGGCGGGCAGATACAAGCTGAAAAAAATCGTTAGCGCACTCAACCAGGCGTACGCCGGACCAACACGCTTCGACATTCCGTTCGTTCTATTGTACCTGTTCATCGCGGTGTTTCCACTACCGGCCCGTTTCCACTACAGACTTTTCAGGATTGATCAAGAAGGTCCAGATCAAGGCGCCGATCACCATGACGCCGGAGGTAATAAAGAAAGGGATCATCCAGGACCCCTTCCCAAAGTAGTAACCGAAGATTAGCGGAGTGAAGGATGCCGCGAGAGCACCCGCCATGTTCATGACACCAGTCACCGTGCCGCTGAACTGGCCACCGACGTCCATGGGAACGGCCCAAGCCGGTCCAATCACAAATTCCAAAAAGAAAAATGATGTCGCCAGGCACAGGACGGAGGTCCAGGCGCTCTCGGTCATCGCGGCCGGAATCAGGAAAAGTCCCGAAAGTAGAAAGCCTGGGGCGGCCACGATGCTGCGAGCAAACCTCGCTTTACCCGTGCGCTTGAACATCAAGTCGGATAACGTGCCTCCGACCAGATCGCCTGCCATCCCGGCGAAGAGTGGGACCGAACCGATGATTCCCAAAGCCTGGAGTGTAAGATGACGATGCTCACGCAAGTAAGTGGGGTACCAAGTGAGATAGAAATTGGTTCCAAAAAAGAAGCAGCAATAACCGAGGGCGATGTACCACATGTTAGGCGAAGTTAAAATCCGCTTCCAAGGGGCCGACTGCCGCGTCGTGACTAACGGCTTGAGGCTGCCGTCGGGATTTAGCCCTCGTATCTGAGCCAGCTCGGCCTGATTGACACTCTTATGCTCCTCCGGCTGGTTCCGATAGTACCCGGAGAAAACGATCGACCAGATCACGCCCAGCGATCCGAAAATGTAAAAGATCGCCCGCCAGCCGAAGGCCAGCATAATGCTTCCGGCGACAAACGGCGTGACCGCCACCGCGAACCGGCTAAAGAAATGCGTGGTGCCCTGGATGCGGCCGCGCTCCGATCTCGGGAACCAGAGCTGCATGCCGCGGCTCGCGACTGGGAATGCACCCGCTTCGCCCAATCCCAGCAGAAGACGCGCGCTGAATAGCGACGTCATGCCGATTGCCGCGCCAGTCATGACCGCTGCCAACGACCACCACGACATGATGACCGTAAGAATCTTCTTGGGGCCGAAGCGGTCTCCCAGGAATCCGGCCGGGATCTGCCCTATCGCATAGGCCCAGGTGAACGCGCTCAAAACCAGCCCCATCGAGGTCTTGCCGAGTCCGAACGCCTTTCCGATTTCCGGCTGAGCCACCGAGATGTTGCTGCGATCCATGTAGCAGATCAGGTACATCACGCTGATCAGAAACAGGATTACCCAGCGGCCCTTGGTCGGTTTTTGCGTCGTGTGCTCCTGAGCCTACGCTAGAGACGGCACACGTTCGGCAGCCAGCTCGACTGGCTGTCCCGTTTCGGCCGACTGATCCGCCGCTTGATAAACCTGCATCACCATCTTGGCGTGATCGGCTGTCACCAGCGGCTCGCGGTCCAGTGCGATGCATTCCAGAAAGTGGATGGTTTCCGCTTCCATGGGGCCAGCGTACACATGCGCCACCTTTTCGCCGGGCATGGTGGAGATCGGAAATTGGATGCCCTTTTGCATGGTGGTCACGTAGACGTCGCGATGGGTATCATCCACCATGATGGCGCCCTCGGTACCGACCATTTCGATCCAGGTGGAGGAAAAATTTGGATACGCCGGAGGAAGCACCCAGCCCGCGCCGATGGTGAATGCAGTGCCGTCATCCATAGTGACAATCATCCAGACGCAATCCGGCACGTTATATTGCGCGCCCATGATCTTGCGGACTTCCTGCGCGTAGACCTTGACCGGTTTTCTCGGCGCCAGGCACCACAACACAAAATCGATATCGTGCGTAGCTTCCATGGCCGCCGGCGAAAGCTTCACGCGACCACCGATCTTCTTGCCGAGATTGCGTGTGATGTGTCTGCTGACCAGCGCGCTGATCGGCTGCCCGATAGTGCCGTCGTCGATGGAGCGCTTCACCAGGGCGAACTTGGGGTTAAAGCGCTGCGAATATCCTATTGTGAAGCGCAGGCCTTTCGAGCGGGACAAAGCGATCAGCTCCTCGGCCTCCCAAAGCTCCAGCGCGATCGGTTTTTCCAGAAAAACGTGCTTGCCCGCCAGCATGCTTTCCTTGGCAATCGGATAATGCGTCGGCTCCGGCGTAGTCGAAATCATGATCGCGTCGATGGCTTCGTTTTGAAGCAGGGTCCGGTAATCGGTGGTAGCGGTGACTGGCTTCGTTTTTGCGGCGACTTCCTGGAGGCGGTCGGCCTTAATTTCCGCGATATGCAGTTCATTGACGAATGGGCTGGCGGCACAGGCCTCGGCCCGGATGCCTCCGCACCACCCGGTGCCGATGACCGCGATGTTAATCTTTTTCATTGGGTATGATTCTCTAACTTATTGTCCTATTTGGGGATGTTACCGCACAGCAGCACCCATGGTCAAACTGCTTTCCCGTCGATTTGGCTTCGTTTTTTCGAGCAGGCGATCCAGGCTCCAAGCCCCGGCGCCGGCGACGGCAAAATAGAGGAACACGAAGAAGTATAGCACCGCTTCTTCGCCGCCATTCCGGATTGGCCACGGCGCGCGCAAGAGGGATGACGAGAGATAAGCGGCCGCTAATTCTATACAGAGGATGACCGTTGTCAGTCGAGTAAACAAACCCAGGAATAGCAGCGCTCCTCCGACGATTCCGAGCAGGCCGATCACGTGGGGCAGTGAATCCAAAGCCATCGGCGGTGCGCCGCGGCGGCCGCCTCTTGCGACGGCGAATAATCCGAAAAACAGGCGATAGCCGTGGAGTGAGAACGTGAATGCGGCGATAATGCGCATTATCGAACGCGCGTAGGTTTCCCAGGCGGCGACGGCGCGAACTCTCCGGTGTCCTCGCTGGATCAGCGCGTCGAGACTCCACGGACCGGCGCCCGCCGTCACGAGCCAGAGGAAGATATAGCAGTAAATCACCGATCCTTCGCCGCCGTTGGTGATCGGCCAGAACCCGCGCGGCGCCCAAGAATGGAAATACGCCACCGCCATCTCGCCGCACAGGATGAATGCCGTGGACCGCGTGAGGAGGCCCAGCATCAACAAGAGCCCGCCCGGGGTTTCGATCAGCCCAGCGATGCCGTGGATCGACGAGAAGTCACGATCGATGCGCCCGCCGGCGAAGCCCCACAGCTTTTCCAGGCCGTGCTGGATGAACAGGAATCCGACGACGAAGCGAACGACACTCAGAAGATATGGTGTCCATTTGCCGGAAGTGTTCGGTGAGCCGTTCATGGCGTAGTCCTAAGTCTTGAATTTCGGCAGAATCCTCAGAGTGTTTTCGCGATCGATGCTTCGCAACTCCTCAGCATTGAAGATGCCGCACTCCTGCAATCCATCAGCTATGTTCGCACTTCTGCCGAACGGAAAGTCGGTTCCGAAAACGATCTGCGAAGTGGAGACCAGCTTTCTTAGAGCGGCCATTTGGATGGGATTGTTGGATCCGGCGGTGTCGTAGTAAAAGCGGCGGAGCTGGCCGAGCCTCGACTTTGGGTCGGCAGTCTTGTCGAGACTGGCCGCGCTGGCATTGCCACCAAGAAAGCGTCCTGGAAGCGCCAGAATCGTACCGCCGGCGTGGGAGAAGATAAACTTGATGTCCGGGCACTCGCTCGCTCGACCGCTCTCAATCAGGCTGATGATTGTCCGCGCGGTGTCGGTGTTGTATTCGATGGTGGTATCGGAGATGCCCGGAATCAAGCTCTGACAGCAGTCGGGAACTTGAGCGTGGGTATAGACGACGGCCTTGCGGCGGTTGAGTTCTCGAAAGACATCGGCAAAGGATGGATCCCCCAGCCACCGATTGCTGTAGCTCGATAACAGACCGACGCCGTCGGCCTTCAGTGTATCGAAGGCGTATTCGATCTCTTTCAGGCAGGCGTTCGCGTTGGGGAAGGGGAGCACGGCGAAGAGTCCGAACCGGCCGGGGTAGTCGGAAACCATTTTCGCGCCGTATTCATTGAGATCGTGCGCCAGCTTGCGCGTCTCCGCATCGGCTCCGAACCAAACGCCTGGTGTTGTGATCGAGAGAACGGAGACAGCCACGCCCCCTTTGTCCATATCCTCGATCGCCTTGGCGGGTGTGTAGGGCTGCCAGACTTCCCAACCGGAAGTTTTCTTGGACTTGACGATCGAAATCCAATCCGGGTTTGCGAAATGGTGGTGAATGTCGATCCGCCGCGAGTTGGATGGCTGCGCCAGCAACTTGGTGCCTGGAAGGACCGCGCCGGCCCCTACGCCGGCGAGGGATGCCAGAACCTCGCGCCGCGATGGGTGAAAGGCATCCATGGGTGGTTATTGTACACTAGCGCTAGTATGCGAACAATCGATGAAAACACGGTCACCGACGCGGTGATGGAGCAGATGTCTTCGACGGAGAATCCGCGTCTCAAAGAGATCATGGCCGCCGCGGTGCGGCACCTGCATGCCTTTGCGCGCGAGGTGGATTTGACTCCGGAAGAATGGCTGGACGGAATCGGTTTTCTGACGGCGGTCGGGCAGAAGTGCTCGCCGATCCGCCAGGAGTTCATTTTGCTTTCGGACACTTTGGGTCTGAGCAGTGCCGTGAATTCGCTTAACGACAAAAGAGTTCTTCGTGACAATCCGCCAATGTCGCAGGACACTAAGTCGAGCCTGCTGGGGCCTTTTTATCGTCAAGGTTCGCCGACGTTCGAGTACGGTCAGTCAGTGGCGGCGAAGACTCCAGGCAGCGAGATCGCCTACTACGGCCGGGTACAGGATTCAACGGGGCAGGGAATTGGGAACGCCACGATTCAGATCTGGCAAACCGATGAAGGCGGCATGTACGATACGCAGAGACACGATGGCTCCGAGATGGACATGCGCGGCACATTTCACACCGACTCGGAAGGAAGATACTGTCTTCGCACCGTGCGGCCGCTCAGTTACTCCGTACCGATGGACGGTCCTGTAGGCGATATGATCCGGGCGCAGCGACGCCACGGCATGCGTCCCGCCCATACTCATTTCCTGATTAGCGCGCCGGGATACCGCGAGCTTGTGACGGCTCTTTACATGGGCAGCGATGCGTACATCGACTCAGACACGGTTTTTGGCGTGACCGCCTCACTTGTGACCGAGCCGAAATCCGCGGATCACTCGTCGCCCTTTCCGAATCTCCCGAGCGTTCACTATGATTTCGTACTCGCTGCCGTTGCAAAAGGCGCGCAGTCAGGACGCGTCGGCGCCGATCCTGCGCAGTTCATCAAGCATCCGGTGGAAGCGGCGCACTAGACTACCACGGCACCGGCCCGTTGTCGTCGAATAGCCCGCCCGTTGGTCCATCATCGGGAAGAGTCGCCAGGCGAATCGGCGTTACGGAGCCTTGTTGCGCGGTGCGATGTCCCGCATGGCCATTCAGATCAGTGGCGCAGTATCCGGGACAAGCTCCGTTTATCTTGATCCGCGTTCCGCTCAGTTCCTTGGCGAATTGAACCGTGATGGCATTCAACGCCGACTTCGAGGAGTTGTATCCCACCAGCAGCGGGAACTGGGTGGAACGCTCCGGGTCGGTGTTTAGAGCTATGGAACCTAAGCTGCTTGACACATTGACGATTCTGCCCCGCTGCGATTTCAAGAGAAGCGGCAGCATGGCCTGCGTCATCGCGATCACGCCAAACACGTTGACGTCATATACATGTCTCACCGCGGCGAGATCGACCAGGCTCGGTTTTGCGCCGGCCTCGAGACTTACACCGGCGTTGTTAACAAGAATGTCGAGACGGCCGAATTGAGCTTCGATCTGGGCCGCCGCCGACAGAATCGAAATCCGATCGGTGACGTCGAGCTCTATCGGTTGCGCGTTGATTCCTTCCGCAAGGAGCTGCGCGGCCGCTTTCTTGCCGCGATTATCGTCCCGGCTGCCGAGAAGTACGATCGCTCCTTGTGTAGCCAAGCCGCGCGCGATCTCGAAACCGATTCCCTTATTGGCGCCAGTTACTAGCGCAATTGTTGGCTGCGACGTCTTTTCCGGCACGCGTTAATGACTTACTCCTTACGCCGGGCAATTTGAGCGTCCATACACTGCGACATAACGTCCAGGAACTTCTGATAGTTCGCCTGGCCAACTACGAATGGATTCGGGTCGCCCTTCTTCGGAGTCTTCAGCTTGTCGAGCTTTTCCTGGAGGTTATCGTAGAGAGGGTGATTCTGTAGCTCCACGTCCACCTTGGCTTTCTTGGTCTCATCCTTGAAGTGTGCAATGGAATGAAGGTACTGCTGCAATCCGTCGTCTGAAATGATGCCCGGCAGCAGAATCGTTCCCCCGTACAGCGCAGCCATGTGGGTTTTTCCTCTATCTTTCACGGCAAAGATCAAGCCCATCGATCCGGGAGTATGGCCGGGAATTGCAACTGGCGTCACCTTCTCGTCTCCGAGGACGACCGGCTGACCCTCCGTCATGACCATGTCGTGCTTCGGCAAGGTGGGCGCCGGCCCTTTCTGCGCGCGGCCCGCGGGTGGATTCTCCATCAGATTCCAATCCGCTGCCGAGAGATAAACGTGGGGATGGTAGTGCTCCTGAATATACGGCGTGCCGCCAAAATGGTCCGCGTGCCCATGCGTGAGGATGACAACTTTGATCTGCGCGGGATCCAAGCCGAGCTTTTGCATTCCGCCGATTACGACCTGCTCCACTTCGTTGGGGTAGCCCGAATCGATCAACAGGATGCCATCGGAAGTCGTGATTGCGTAGACGGCCGTTCCCGATCGACCCATGATGTAGACGTTGTCGAAAATCTTGGCCGGATCGAGCAGCGGATCATTCAGGTTGTTCGCGCGCGGCGCTTCGCAAAAGAAATGCGCTTCGGCAGCCCATTCCGTGCTGGCAGTTTTCTTGGCCTTCTCAATGTCTTTCTTCACCTCGGCTGAATCCGGCTTGGCCGGCGCTGCTGGTGGCGCTTGGGCGTGAACCGCCGCGATAAACACCAAGCTCGGAAGAACACAACTGATTTTTCTTGACATTTATCGGTCCATTTTACCCAGGCGAACCAATTGCGCCTTGGTGCACTCAGAGATAACGCTTACGAACCGCTGGTAGGCTGCCTGGCCGACGACAAAGGGATTCGGGTCCCCAGGTTTGCGGGCTTGGATCTTGGCCAGACGCTCATCGATCCCATCCATCAGGGGATGATTTTGCAGTTCGGTATCGACTTTCATTTTGCGCGTCATTTCGCCCCAGTGATCCAGCGAGCTGAGGTACTCTTCGAGATTCCAAGCCATTCGCGGAATCAGAACAGTTCCCCCGTAAAGCCCTGCGATATGGGTCCTGCCTGCGTCCTTCACCGTGAAAATAAATCCTAACGAGCCCGGCGTGTGCCCTGGAATCGAAACAGGAGTCACCTTCTCGTCTCCGAGCGTGATGGCTTGGCCTTCCACCGCGACCATATCCCGCGTCGGGGGATCTACAGGCGGACCTTTCTTAGAGGACTTCTTGGCTGCGTCTGGTTTCGGCTGCAACAGATCCCAATCCGGCGCCGAAAGTACGACGTGCGTTCCATAATGCTCCTGGAAATATCTCGCGCCTCCAAAATGATCGCCGTGGCCGTGGCCCAGGAGGATGTACTTGACCTTCGCGGGATCCAGCCCCAGTTTCTGCATGTCGGGAAGCAGAACCGAGTCGAGCTGATCCGCATAACCGGAGTCGATCAAGATGATTCCATCCGAAGTCGTGATCGCATACACCACCGTTCCGCGCCGGCCCATGGCGTAGACGTTGTCGAAGATCTTAGTGGAAGGAATCCGGGGGTCATCCGGTTTATTCGCGTAGGGTTCGGGTTGGCAAAAGAATTGTTCAGCCTGCGCCCACTCCGTACCGGCGATCTTCTTGGCCTTCTCGATATGCTCGTTGACTGCCGCGGAGTCTGGCGCTTGGGCCGCGAGAAAACCTGAGAGCAGCGCCACGAGGATCGAGTAAGACAGAACTGAAGCGAGCTTCTGTGCCATTGGGACTAGCGATCGTTTCGGGCCGCCGTGTGCGTCGGGGCGGGCGCGGCGTCTTCCCTTAAGAACTTCAAGAGCGCCGCGTTGAAAACCTCGGGCGCCTGAATGTGCGGAACATGGCCCAGGCCCGGGAGCAGAGCCAATTCCGCGCCGGGAATCGTATCGGCGATGTGCTTGGCGCGCTCCGGAAAGTCCGGACCATCCTTGTCGCCGCCCAGGACCAGCGCCTTCACCTTGATCTTGGCCCAATCATAAACGACCGGATCGAGGTACGTGATCTGCTGCAGGATCGCGCGCACCATGGCGAATCGCGGCCAGTCACTGCTGAGCGTCGGTGCATATAGGATGCGGACATACTGCTCGTAATCGGGCTTCCACGCGCCCGGTGTCGGGAAATAGCGATGGATGGTTGCGGAGAATTGCTGATAGAGCTGATCGTGGGAGGCGTCGACCATGCGCTTGTAACCCTCGTCGGCGGTATGCCAGGGCTGCTGATATCGCACGTCGGTGAGCCCGATCGGATTGTAAATCACGACGCGTTCGGTGATGTCGGGATATGAGGCGGCGAAGCGCGCAGCCAGCATCCCGCCCATGGAGTGTCCAATAATGACGGCTTTCGTGACGCCCAGCGACTCGAGCAGCTTGTGGCTGTTGTAGGCCATGTCGTTAAAGTTGTACGGGATGATCGGCTTGGAAGAGCGGCCAAAACCGATCTGATCCGGCACCACCACGCGGAAGCCTTCTTTGCGGAGCAGCTCGATCGGTCCAGAGAAGTAAAAACCTCCGAAGTTCATTCCGTGGAAAAGAACCGCGGTGCGGCCGTTGGCAGGGCCGGCCGGCGGCACATCCATGTACGCCATGCGCACGTCCTGGCCATAGAGCGTGAGCGGCAGGAACTGCACTGGATATGGATAAGGGATCTCTTCATAGGTAATGCTGCCGGGCTTGACATCGGTGGGAGCATGAACCATTTCAGTGGGAGACTGGCCTCTCCCTTGGGCCAGCAGAGGAGCGGCGGCCCAACAAACGAGAGCCGCAATGAGGACGAATGCTTTTGCCATTGCAAGAAGACCTCCGTGCCCCATGATACGTGGCGGGAGGAAGCGCACGCAACAACATGTAATGCGCTAAAAGCTGGTTGAGGATTATGGATTCTCGGCAGGGGCGGGTTCAGGCACATCTTCCGCGATGAGGCGAAAAGGGAAGAGGTCAGGAGGCCCACCGACCACTTCATCAATCAGACCAAGCCAGAATGCATCGCTGGCGCTCAGTTCATGGTCTTCGTCTTGCAATGCATAACAGAGCGCGACAAAAAATAACCATAGCGGTCGCAAGAGGGGTTTAACTTTCTCGTACATTTTCTCTGTCCGCTGCTGTTCATCTTCTATGTCGTTGAGTTCGTCGCGATCGGCTTGAGACAAAAAGTGCAGGCCCCAATTTTCACAGAGCCGCCTCAGATGGTCCCCGTCATAGATATTGAGGTACTCACGGACCAGCAAGAAATCATTGGTAGTCTGTGTCAGGCCACCGTCTGTATACGTCCAATCAGGGTCCTTATTATGTGACTTCTCGAAGTCGATGATGCTCTTGATAACTACGGCCTCGCTATCTGCAACTCTCTTCGGATTCTGGAAGATTCGACTCCGCCGTGTTGCACTTGCAACGTGCGCAACCAAAGCTTCGTAACGTTCGTTGCGGTCCACCGCCCACCCAACAACCTTCAACCCGCCGGTCGACAACCGTTCTGATAGAAGACCAATGAAGCAGTCGATGTCGGAACGCTGCTTTCCGATGCGAGTCCTATAGCCCTCAAACTCACCGTGCATCCATGCATATCTAAAACCGAGACGCCGAATGGACTTGTCTGCAAGAGCAATCGCATATCGCTCGTTCGTTCTTCGAAGCGACTCCGCGATCTTGGAAGCAACCGCTACTGTTATTTCTTCGCCTGAACGACGAACGCCATGAAAGAAGATTGTCGAGCCAGCATGCGCGATCGCGTAACCTCCTGAGCATAATAAATCTGCCGCCGCACTTGCGGCTAGTCCAGTGACGACGGTGATGGTTCGGCAACTCCCGGCACCGTTCTGGTCGGATGTCGCCAATAATCTGACTAAAGCCTCTGCGTAAAATATCCTACCGCCCTCGCTGTCGATATACAGGGTTATGGGATCGCGATTCTCGTGTTGAAGGCGGATGATCTCAGGCGTCAGTCGTTGAACCAACTGGCGGTTGATTTCGCCATGCACGAACACAGCCCTGCTAGGATTTGGGCGGTAGTCAGGGTTTGGTTGTATCAACTATCGACGCGCTTTATCTTTGCGCCTCAACGGTTGTTTGACGGCAGGCGAGTCAGGCGGACTTGGTAGCCTTTGTGCTTGCGCTTCCCGCTGTACGTTCTTGAAGAAGGCCGAGAGATCCGTTCCGTAGACAGAGTGGACGCGCTGAATCGCATCGTCTATATGTCGCTCAACAGCGCTGAGCCTCAAAGTTTCGTACTTATCCTTCGACATCGACATAAGCTCTCCGGTCGTTAGATGCTTCTCCATGGGTTGTTGATCTCTTATATCGCCATCCAAGCGGAACAACTTTACCACAGTTGCGCGGGATAGTGGGCGCACGCTAGTTATCCTCGCTTGCCTTAAGCCTTTGCCATCTAGCCAGTACTGCCTTCCTAGCGCTTTCACGACGCTCTTCCTCGGTCATATTTGCCGCCCGCGTACGACCTCCCAGTGCGCCACCCTTTTTGCCCATTCTAACAAAGTAGTCACGAATTTCGGAAGGGAGCTTTTTCTTGGCCACGCTTCAATTATACGTACCCCCAGTACGAATTGCAAGCTCTTTTCTGTTGACTTACGTAGGGGGGTACGTATGATTGACTCATGAAGCACAAAGCCCCGATCAGCGCGCTAACGCTAACCGGGGCTGTACTGCACAGCCGAAGCCGTACAGGTTCGCAACCCCATTATCTGGCTTCAGGCTGTGGAACTCACGAGGAGATTCCATAACGACTTGTTTCTTATGCTAGATAAAATGCCGGAAGTTTGGTAAACGGGGAAATCGCCAGCGCTTCCAATGTGCGCAGTGCCGCGAGGCTTTCACTGAGCCACGTAAAGATCACCTGGACGGAATGTACCTCCCCGTCGAAAAGGCGGAGCTGGTGCTCGCGCTGTTGCTCGAAGGTAACAGCGCTTCGACCGTGGAGCGCGTCACTGACGTCCACCACACAACCATCCTGAAGCTGCTCGTGCTAGCCGGTGGGAACTGCGAGCGCATTATGGCACAAAAGGTTCGCAACGTTGAAGTGCGAGACGTGGAAGCCGATGAAATATGGTCACTCATTGGCAAGAAACAGAAGCGCGTTCGGCCTGATGACGACCAGAACCTCGGAGATTGCTATGTTTTCGTAGCAATCGAAAGACATTGCCCAAGACGGATATACCGATCTGGATTCAGGGGGTTCACCCGGTTGTCGCAGCAGCCTCATGCACTGACTCTCCAGCAGATTAGAGAGCGTCTCCAACTCCTCGATATTTACTTAGTCCTAAGCCCGCCAGCGCCAGTCGGTATGATGTACTTTGGCGGCAATACTCCAGGCGTGTTCCCCTACGCTCGCGGACCAGTCTACTATCTAGTCGCGCGGACGCTGAACGCTATCATTCCTGCTGCCCAGATCCGCACCATCCTAAGGCACCTCAAAGTTGCTCCTGAAATGTTTTGGGGAATAGAAGATCATCGTCGAGTCAGTACTAGCAGCGATACCCCCCTAAGTAGCCAAGACACCCTCGCACTTCTGGCTCCTCTTACAGCCTCAACCACCATTTAGCGGACTACCCAACAACATGTGTATTGCGTTAAGTCTGCATGGCTGCACGGGCTAGGACGGCATCAATGCTGGGGTAGTAGTCATCTCCGGTCCGCGAGCGCTCGCAGCACGGCTTCCGCCCGGATGCGATAGCTGCGACCGAGAGGTTCGACCCGGCCTTACTGCAAAGTGAAGCTCACGGACACGGGGGCTTCCAGGGTCTTGAGTTGCCCGACATTCAGGCCGGTGGCGGTGAGGGGAACGTCGGGGGTCCGTTGGCGGAAGGTGAGTGTGCCGAAGTTTCCGGGAGGAAGCGCCAGCATCGCGTACGCGGGAACAGTGAAGGTGCCGGCGCTCGCGAGAACGTCGCAGTAGACGCTGGCTCCGTTCGAGAGCGTGTTGTCGGTGGCGCCGGTCACGATAATGCGGACGATGCTGGCGGCCCCGCCCGCCGTCCAACTAACGGTCATTCCATTGGAACGCGTCACCGGGGAAATCGCGCCGGTGGAATTCGGGGTGGTCAGTGTGGAGGAGGTGGGGATGGTCACGTTAGCGTTGATCGGCCCGACGTCGGACCCTCCGTTGTCGGTCACCGTGTAGGATCCTGGCGCGAGATACGTTCCGGTGGAGCTGAGCGTGGTGATGGATTTTCCCTGACTGACCAGAAGGCCCATGCCTCCGTTGGGACCCGTCACTGTAAACGTGGTGGCGAAGCTCAAGCTGTTTGAAAAGGGGACCGGAATGCTGGTTTTTGGGTTAAGTATGTTGTAAACGATGCAGGTTCCGAGCGGTTGATCGTCGGCATAGGAGGAAAAGAAAGGCTGCGAGCCCGGATTATAGGCGGCAAATTGCTCGAATTGAAGCGTGGCGGTGTCCTGATATCCGTTGCCAACCGAGGCGGCGTCGCGGCTGAGCTTGAGCGACCCGTAGTTTATCGGGCCGGCCATTACCAGCTGCTCCAGGTTCGCCGGCAGGGAGGGATTCGAGGGAGTGCAATTCCGGCTGCCGTTGGCGATCGGGATGACGGTGTTGTTGCTGACCTCGTTGCCGATCTGAACCAGCAGCGGAACGGCGCAGCCGGTGGGCACGTTATTCGGCACGGTAAAAACGATCTGATCCTCTCCGATGCAACAGCCGGCGCGGCCCTGGTAGCTCACGGCCGCCTGGACTCCGCCGATCCAGATCGTTAGCGGAATGTTGGGCATGTTCTGGCCGAGGCCATCGCCGCCGGCGTCACTGCCGCTAATGGGACCCAGTCCGGTTGCCCAGAGAATCAGCACCATCGCCAGGGTTGGCGGCCCCGCACGATGTGTACGGACCGCCGCAAGGCGTGGCCTTCCCGGCCGAAACCAGGCTGTAATCGGCGTAGGTCACGATGCCTGGGCCTTGGCCGCTCGAGTTAACCGTGAAGATGCCAAGGTTGTTCGCCACTACGGAGATGGGAACCGGGGTGCCCACCTGGGCGTTCCCGTTGTTGTTATAGGTCACCGAGACGGTTCCGGTGCCAACCGGAGTGTTGGAGGGCAGCAGCGCCGCAATCTGAGTCGCCGAGGTGTAGTACATGAGAGCGTTCACGGTCGTGCCGCCGACTGTAATCGAGACCGATGTTCCGACGAGCGAAGTGGATTGGAATGGAGTCTGAGAAATAAGGAGGTTCAGGGGGCCCATGCCCGTGCCGACCAATATAAAGATGGAACCTTGGGCGATGCCCGCGTTCGGCAGTCCCCGCGAGACTTCGCCGGCCGCGTTCTCCACGTTGGTAATGTTGGGGGCGGAGGTGGCCACTGACTGGAAGGTGTCGAACTGGAGAGTGATGGACGCGGCACTCGAAGCAGTCACCAGGACCTTGGCGAAGCTGCCGGCGTTGTCCTGCATCAGAAACAGATTCCCGACGATGAGGGAACTCAACGGAATCGGGTTCGAGGACATCAGCGACGCGTCCAGTTGGGCATTGGTCAGCCCGAAATTCGGGTAAGCCGACGCGTTGTTTCCGTTGAGGTCGAATGCCTTGGCGCCGCCCAAGAAGTTGATGCCGGTGCTGGTGAACTGGAGATCTCCTCCAGAGGAGACGATCGTGCCGGCGCTCAGGCTTAACTGCTGGCCAGAGGACAGCGTCAATGTGTTCGTTACGTCTCCCCATGCGGTGGCAGCGAATGCCAGCGCGGATACAAATGCTGCGAGAACGCGAATTTCAAGACGACCCATATTGAGATCCCCCAGCCGTTCGGCCGTTGTGAACCGGGATTTCCGTTCTTGGGCTCCCGGTTTTGGACGGTATACAGCAATCGCCTCGATTGCGACCAAGTTTTGCACAGCGCATCGCCGGAACGTTACCAGCGCCCATTCAAAGCGGGCGGTACCCCTTCCAGATCGGAGCGGACCAGAAACTTGGGCGCGCTTCAGCGCAATTTCTCGGACACCGCACCGTCCCTCCTTCTTTTCTTCGCTATCCTTTCACCCCGGCAAGCCGCCAGCTCTTACCCCGCCGGTAACGGCAGCGCTCAGATCCGCCGCGGAATCGCCGCGAACACCCGCCGCGTCAGATACCCTTCGGCCAACAAGAGCCAATAGTACCGTTCATGTTTCACCAACTGCCCACCGCGCCGTGAATCGGTCAGGTATTGTTCGACGAGTTGATTCATCCCAAGGTGCTCGTCCAACTCTGGGACCAGAATCAAACCCCCGTGGCAAGTCACCACGACCCTTGGAAATCGACTTTCAGAAAGCCGTTGAAACAGAACTGGAACGACCTGTTTTGCTTTTCACCCACAGGGTGTATGCCCTCCGTGGCGCGTCATTGCGCTGGAGCCCACATAAACAAAGGCGTCCAAGAGCCTCACGAAGTTATCGGTGAGCGGTCAAATCGGAAATCCGGCGAGCTCACTTCGAATTCAACAATTGCGATCCAAATTGTCTACAGGCACACGTCGCCTCAGTTCGCCGGAACCAGCAGGAAAGCAGTGTAAATAGCGTCTAAGAACAGTAGCGTCTAAGAAGCGAGGAGAATGAAAGTATGGCCCTTAGTCCATTGGCAGGACAGCCGGCGCGGCAGTCCGATTTGGTGAATGTCCCCCGTCTTGTGACGGCTTACTTTTCCGATCGCCCCGATGCGCAAGTAGCCAGCCAGCGAGTGTCGTTCGGCACGTCCGGTCATCGGGGCTCATCGCTCGATCGATCCTTCAACGAGTGGCATATTTTGGCGATCACCCAGGCAATCTGCCTTTATCGCCGGCAGAATGGCATCACTGGGCCGCTGTTTCTCGGGATCGATACCCATGCGCTGTCCGAGCCGGCCTTCGCGAGCGCACTGGAAGTGCTGGCCGCGAACGATATTGCTGTGATGATCGCGCGGGGAAGGGAATACACGCCAACTCCGGTGGTGTCGCACGCAATCCTGAACTACAACAAAAGCAAGCCGGCGGGACTGGCGGATGGCATCGTCGTGACTCCATCGCACAATCCTCCCGAGGACGGCGGCTTCAAATATAATCCGCCCCACGGCGGCCCGGCCGACAGTCACACCACCGCGTTCATTCAGGCCAGGGCGAACGAGTTTTTGGAGCGCGGCATGGAAGGCGTCCGGCGCATTCCTCTCGAGCGGGCTTTGCGAGCAGCGAGCACGCGCGAGCATGATTTCATAGCCGAATACGTGGGGGACCTTGCCGCGGTGATCGATGTCGACGCCATCCGCGATTCCAAGATCCAACTCGGCGTCGACCCCTTGGGTGGCGCGGGAATCAACTATTGGAGCCCGATCGCCGAGCGCTACGGTCTGAATCTGACGCTGGTAAACAACGTGGTCGATCCGACCTTCCGCTTCATGACGCTGGACTGGGACGGCCGGATTCGCATGGATCCATCGTCGCCGTACGTGATGCACGGTCTGATTGAGAGGAAAGACAAGTTTGAGATCACTTTCGCCTGCGATACCGATCATGACCGGCATGGCATCGTCACGCCGAGTTCCGGACTACTTCCTCCCAATCACTATCTGGCCGTGTGTGTCCATTATCTTTACAGCAATCGGCCGGGTTGGCGGAAAGAGCTGGCAGTTGGGAAAACAGTGGTCAGCAGCAGCATGATCGATCGGGTCACCGCTAAACTTGGCCGAAAACTGTATGAAGTGCCGGTAGGCTTCAAATGGTTTGTGGACGGCCTGCTGGATGGGACGCTGGGCTTCGCCGGAGAGGAAAGTGCCGGAGCGTCGTTCCTGGCGCGCGACGGGTCGGCGTGGAGCACAGATAAAGACGGCATCATTGCGGCGCTCCTTTCGGCTGAAATCACGGCGCGCACGGGGCAGGATCCAGGAGAGATCTATGAAGATTTGTCACGCGAGCATGGCCCATCATTTTACGAACGTATTGATGCGCCGGCGAATGCGGAGCAGCGCGCCGCTCTGGCGAAACTGTCGCCGAAGGACATCACGGTAACGGAACTGGCCGGCGAAAGGATTCAGCAGGTCCTAACGAACGCCCCGGGCGACGGCAATCCGATCGGAGGCATCAAGGTGATTGCAGCGAACGGATGGTTTGCCGCAAGGCCCTCCGGCACCGAGGACGTCTACAAGATTTATGCCGAGAGTTTTCGAAGCGCGGAACATTTGCAGCGAATTCAGGAAGAAGCACAGGAGATTGTGGCGACGGTTTTGGGGGCGGTTGGATTGAAGGTCTAGGTGTTGCCGAGAAAGTCTCTTGCAGCTCGGAGAGACCTGCGCTACACAGGTCGGAGACCTGTGCCACATGCTAGCTCTGCGCGGTCGTAATCCAGCAAATTGCCGATGCGGTCGAGGCTGATATCCGCCGGTGGATATTTGGCGAGGGTCGTCGGATCGTAGGCATAATGGCCCTGGCGGACGAACACGGTGCTAACTCGGGATCTCCAGATTTCCTTGATGGCGTGCAGGATGCGCAGCTTATCGTCGACCACCACGTAGTGCTCGGCCGGATAACGGCGCTCGACATCGGCGAGCTCCTGCTCCTTGTGCACGTAAATGAGGACGTTGCCTTGGAACACCTCATAAAGTCCCGAACGATAGACCTTGTGCGGCTGGAAGACGACGTCGCCATCCGAGAGAATCACCGCCGGTCCCCACGGAGAGACGTGCTCGACGGCGTCGATCGAGTTGGGAAAGAGGCGATTCGCGAAGGGATACTCCATGAGAAAGTAGGAGACCGCCAACAGATTCGGATCATGCGGGTAGTCGATGCGATAGCGTTGGAGAGCTCCCAAATAATCCGCGTAACCCAGCTCAGACCGTATAGTTTCGAAGAGCTCCCAGTACCGTTGCGCCCGCTCGGGGCCGACCTTGGAATCGAGATGGCGCTTCAGATCGGCGGTTACGCGATCGTTATCGAGCAGCGTGTTGTCAACGTCGAAGAGAAAGACAATGTCAGTGGAGGGCATATTTTCTATTGTGAATGTGCTCGACTGCCGCGGTCGGCCACGATCATGACTTGCATGTCGCGCGCCAGTCGCACTACCTCGTGCACAACGCTCCTTGCGAACGGTTTTGTTTTTTGATGTTGCGTGGGTCTGGCGACGAACAAGTGTGTGATACCGTTCAGGCGCGCGAACTCCACCAGAGTGCTGGCGACATCGTGGCCCTGCAAAACGCGCGTTTCGATATGCAAATTGCGCGCGAAGTTCAGGTGGCGCTCCAGGGCCTCGCGCTGCGGCGTGGCGAGATCTCCCAGATCACTGTCGCGGCCGACAGCCACGGCGAAGCAGTCGGCATGCAGATAATCGGCGACGCGCTTGCCACGGCGTATGAGCATAGCGCTGGATGGATCGGGTGTGACCAGGATCAGAATGCGGTCGACGCTGCGCGGCGCTTCGCCCGATTCATCGCCGTTGGGCGCGATCTGCTGAAATCCGGGCGAGTCATAATCGACCTGGCGAATCTCGACTTCGTGCGCGGTTTGCCGTAGCGCCAGCTCGCGCAAAGCGACCAGCGTGGATTCCTGGAAAAAGTACTCCAGCGCCTTTTTGGCTTTGTCCGGAGGATAAACGACGCCGCGAGCCAGCCGGTTGAGCAGCGCCCGAGGCGTCAGATCCACCATCACCACCTGGTCGGCCCGCTGCATCACCCAATCCGGAATGGTTTCCCGCACGCGGATTCCGGTAATCTGCCAGACCTGATCGTTGAGGCTCTCCAGATGCTGGATGTTCATGGTGGTGAGAACATCGATACCGGCGTCAATCAGCACCTCGACGTCTTGCCAGCGCTTCGTTCTCTCGGAACCCGGCACGTTGGTGTGCGGAAACTCATCGACCACGCACACCTGCGGCCGGCGGCGGAGGATGGCGTCGGTGTCCATCTCCTCGAAGACGGTGCCGCGATAATCGACCTTGCGGCGCGGTATCATCTCCAGGCCTTCTGTCCTGGCGATGGTGTCCAGGCGCCCGTGCGGCTCGAAGTAGCCGATGACCACGTCCTGGCCGTGGCGCTTCATCTCCTGGGCTTCTTCCAGCATTTGGTAGGTCTTGCCGACACCAGCGGCATACCCCAGGTAGATTTTCAGCTTGCCGGGTGGCTGGCGATCGGCCATATGCTAATGAGGAAAAACGCGGACGTCGATGTCATTGGCGCCGCCGATCAAACGGTCCAATGGCGTTCCGGTGAGCCGCTCCCACCATCCCTCGCGCGTGCTGTGGCCGACGAAGATCTGGGTGATGCCGCGTTCCCGCGCGAACTTCAGGATGGTTTCGATGGGGTCTTGGCCGTCCAAAATCTCGATGTGCGCGTTCGCGGCCCGGGCGATCGCCAGATTGCGATCGAGCGCGGCTTGATCGTCCGCGGAAAGCTCCGGCTGGCTCACATAGGCGACGGTCAGATCGCCGTGGAAGCGCTCCGCATTGCGCCTTCCACTCTCGATCATGGCCTCGGCGTTGGCGCGCGGAGTGATGCACACCAGGATTCGTTCCTGGGTGCCGAAGGTGGACGCGATTCCGTTGCGCTGGAGATACGCTTCGAGTTGACGATCCACGACGTCGGCTGCCAGCAAGAGCGCAATCTCGCGAAGCTCGGATAGTTTCTGCGCCCGGCTGGCCTGGCCTGGATCCGCCTGGTCATCACCCGCGCGGCTGATGCACATCTCAGGCGGCGCATCCACGACGACGATCTCGTCGGCCGAGTTCAAGAAGCTGCGTGGAACGGTTTGCGTGACTCTTTTTCCGGTGACTTTCTCTACTCGCTCGCGCAGCTCGTCGATGTATTGAATATTCACCGAGGTGATGACCGATATGCCGGCCTTAAGAAGCTGTTCCACGTCTTGCCAGCGGCTGGCATTCGGAGCACCGGGCGGGTTATCGTAGGCCAGCCCGTCTACCAGGCAAACCTCCGGGCGGCGCTTCAGAATCGCGGGTACATCCATCACGGGGATTCCATCGACGGTCTGGAGGGGAATCACGGGCAGCTTGGCCAGCAGCGCTTCGATCTCGTGCGAGGTCTTGGGCTGTAACGCGCCGACCACAACGTCCTGTCCGCGCTCGTGCCGCCGCCGGCCCTCATCCAGCATCCGAAACGATTTGCCGACGCCCGAGGCATAGCCCAGGAACACTTTGAGCCGGCCGGTCTTTTCGTAGGCCTCTTCGGCCTGTATCTGCTGGAGCAGCTCGTCGGGGGTACGGCGTCGCGTGATGGCCGGCATGGTTCTTCCGTTCTTATTATCGACGAAGCAGGCCAGGCGTCGCCTGAACGCGACGCCGCTCGAAGAACAATCGCGAGCGGGTCGCTGGTATGTGCGATACCTGCAAAGCACGCCGTAGTGCTCCATTTTTAGCTTGCCACGCTCGCTGGGTTTTGCTATTTCAGACTGCTGGAACAATGGAGAAATTAGAAAGGGGGCTATCCTCGGCACTTCTGCCTAACGACGCAGGAAGGCCGTCACTCAAGCTCTTCGATGAATGTGGTCAGGGGATCTGGAGCGCGGGCGGGCGGCCTGGTGTCCCGACTGCGGTTTTAGGCCGATGATTTTCATAGAGATGGCTTGGGTTTATAAACTCCTTACGCCTTCCTTATGCCTTCCTCAGAAGCCTTGTGGAAAGATTGAAAACGTACGCGCCCAAAAGATTAGCGCGTAGGCGCCGAAAGATTAAAGCTCGAAGCGCCGTAAGACCCCCGTTGGTCCATCAAGTCGGTCACACCGCTTAGTGTCTGAACTCTTCAATCAATGCGGAAGGGACGAATATGTGCGCGACCAGCATCGGATGTCTTTTGATGATAGGTGCCTTTGGCGCGGCGTTGGGAGTGAGCGCCGCCTCAGAGAGCGTTGGCACTCAACACACGGCTGTAGCAGCGGTGAGCGGGAGTATCGACCCCGATGGCTCCAGCGACCAACAGGCAGTTTTGTCGACAAGCACGGACGGAAATTCAGCAAACAGCACACTGGTTGCGACTGCGATATCGAAGCGGGGGTTCTTCGAGAATCTAATCCGTGCATACGCTGACGACTGGAAGGGAACCTCCAGCGGCGAGGAGCCGAAGTTTCGCGGGTACGGTATGGATCGGCTACCCTAACGCAACGTCTTATCCTTTGACAACTGCGATCTACGAAAGCAAACACGGTGACTGGCTGAAGAAAGCGAACATCCAGATCTACGGCTGGGTGGATGTCGGCATGAACATCAGCACTTCTGATCATGGACCTTACGCGAACGCGCCAGCCGCCTACCCGCAGATCGCAGACGCCGTTGCATTGGATCAGTACACACTGTACATCGAGCGTGTCCCGGACACGGTGCAGACCGATCACTTTGATTGGGGGTTCCGTCTGACCAATCTTTACGGGTTCGACTACCGCTTCACTACGGCCGAAGGATATTTCAGCCAGCAGTTGCTGAACAACCCCAAGCCGAATGGCACATTGGGAAATGTCTACGGTTATGATCCCGTGATGGCTTACGTAGATCTTTATTTTCCAAAAGTAGGTGAGGGCATGGATGTAAGAATCGGCCGGTATATCTCGCTGCCCGACATAGAAGCGCAGTTAGCACCGAATAACTACACTTATACACATTCACTTACTTACACTTATGATTGCTATACGCAAACTGGCATCAACGCTACGGTAAAGTGGAGCAATCACTGGACGACCCAAGTAGGTCTGTCGGGGGGCTGCGAAGCTTCGCCTTGGTCGCCTGTAGCAAAACTAACGGGCAATGCCTGCCTCGGCTATTCCTGGGCGACCGGCGGCGACAATATCTACATCTGTGCCAATTCCATCAACGACAGCAAATATAGCTACAACAACCTGGCCGCCTATTACGCGACGTGGTACCACAAATTCGGCCAGTCCAAATGGCACATGGCTTGGGAGACGTGGTACCAATATGAAAATCATACGCCAAATGTCCTCAATCCTGAGGCGGCATCTTTACTGTTGACGAACGCGAACGGAGCTTATTGCAACCGGCCGGACGAACTGACCTGTTTCGCGCCGGAATGGGCTACGGTGCACTACCTCAATAGAGAGTTTGGCAAGAAAAACTTCATCAGCCTTCGGAATGAGTATTTCGACGACCTAAAAGGTCAGCGGACGGGCTTTAAGACGAAATACACGACCCACACGATTTCTTGGAATCATTGGATCGGAAGCACTGTGCTCTTTCGCCCAGAGCTCAGATACGATCATGCTTATGACGCGCCCGCGTACGATTCCGGTCTAAAAAAGAGCCAGTTGATGTTGGCCGCCGACATGATCTGGTTTTACTAAAGCTCCCGGCGAAGCGGACCTACTACACTTGAATACATAGAGCCGTGAGCAAGAGCCTGCCGTTGATACTTCGTCACGCGATGTATAACCTGCGTGGCGGCTTCTTGATCCGTCCGCTCACAATCGCGCTGGCGCTGGGTTGCGCGGGAGCTTTCCTGTCGTGGTTGGAAGAGGCGTTTCCAGCCAGTAGCGCCTGGGTGCCCACCGTCCTCTTCCCCTCGCATGCCGACCCGCAGGTTGCCCAGGTGATTCTAGCAGGCATCGCCGCTTCCATCATGACAGTGGTTTCCATCGTGTTCGCCATCCTGCTGATGACGCTCACCCTGGCGTCGATGCAGTTCTCGCCGCGCATCATTGTCAGCTTTTCCAGAGATCGCGTAACGCAGTGGACGCTCGGCATCTTTCTCGGCACCTTCTCGTACTGCATGGCGGCGCTTCCGGCGGCCCACTCGCTCCCCCATCCGTTCGCACCGGTGGCCACCGTGCTGGGCGCGATGCTGCTGGCGCTGGTCTGCGTCGGCTTGCTGCTGTTTTTCATTCACCATATCTCGCAGGCCATCAGTGTCAATCACATCGTCGACAGAATCGCGGAAGACACGGAAGCCATGATCGATGAAATGATGCCCTGGCCGCACCGGCCGAACCATCTGAGAGATGCTGAACCGCTCAGAGCCAACCCGAGCGAAGTGGCGGTTTCGACCGGCGCTTCCGGCTACATCCGCTTCATCGATACACGGCGGCTAACCGCCCTTGCGAAGCACTATCACGTCAGCATCCGCGTTCTGCGGCGGGTAGGCCACTTTATTCCAGCGGGAATTCCACTGATGATGGTCTCAAAGGGAAACCGTCTGCCCCCCGAGGGAGCCGCCGAGCTGCTGGCCGCGTTCGACTTCGGCCCGACCAGAACGTTGCAGCAGGACGTGGAGTTTGGCGTCCTGCAGATTGTCGATATTGCGTTGAAGGCGATCTCGCCCGCAGTCAATGACCCCACCACCGCCATCAACTGCATCGATCAGTTGAGCCGCATTCTGATCCGCTTCGCGTCCCGAGAGCCGCCGGAAGATCTGCTCTACGATCCGCCGGGCATCGTTCGCGCCAGCATTGGATGGATCCACTTCGAGCGCCTGCTGGACGCAGCCTTTGAGCAGATCCGCATGTATTCGAAGACGGACGTGGCCGTCAGCTTGCGATTATTGCGCGCCCTTGGCGACATCGCCGCTTCGACGCCCGATCCGGAGTTTCGCCGGATACTGGTCGAGCACGGGATACGGATAGTAGCAGGCTGCGCCGAAAAATTGGGTGAAGAAGAGCTGAGAGAGCTGCGTGCTCGCCAGGCCGCGCTGGAGAGCTTCACCGCGATGTCGCAGCCGTAGACTAGAACAGATGGCGGGGAGGATGTGGCTATGACGACGACCGGCATCGCTCAAATGTTGGCCTTCCTCGTCTTGCTGGTGTTGATTACGAAACCGTTGGGTGCCTATATGGCGGATGTCTTCGAAGGCAAGCGGACTTTCGCTGCCAGGCTGCTGCTGCCGGTGGAGCGCTTGATCTATAGGCTCACGCGAGTTCACCCGGAGAACGATCAGCTTTGGACGACCTACGCCGGCGCATGCCTTTCGTTCAGCCTGGTGAACTTTCTCTTGTTTTATGCGATCTTGCGCTGGCAAGGATACTTGCCGTTCAATCCGCAGAGGTTCGGGACCCCGCTCGCGATGCCGGGCTCGACGCCCATGACACCCGACCTGGCATTCAACACGGCGGTCAGCTTCATGACGAACACGAGCTGGCAAGCTTATTCCGGCGAATCGGCGTTGAGTTACTTCGCGCAGATGGCAGGTATTTGCGTGCAGAGCTTCACTTCAGCCGCGGCCGGAATGGCGGTTGCCATCGCGATGATCCGGGGTTTTGTGCGGCAAAGCCGCGGACGGCTCGGAAATTTCTGGGTTGACCTGACACGGTCTATCGTTTACGTGCTGGTTCCGTTGTCGTTCTTCGCCGCGTTGTTATTGTGCTCGCAGGGAGTCATTCAGAACCTGAACTCTTACCGGACTGTGACGACAGCCGAAGGGGCAAAACAGACCATCAGTCTCGGGCCGGTGGCTTCCCAAGAACCGATCAAGCTGCTCAGTTCGGACGGAGGCGGATTCTTCAATGCGAACTCGGCACATCCATTCGAGAACCCGACGCCGCTGACGAACTTATTCGAAATGCTGCTCATCCTGGCGATTCCGGCGGCTTTGACATACACCTTCGGCCGAATGGCGAGAGCGCCGAGCCAGGGGTGGGCGCTGTTCGCGGCGATGTTCATCCTGTTCGTTTGCGGCAGCGTGATTGCTTCCTGGAGCGAGCAACGGGGAAATCCCGCCTTGAGCGCCGGCCAGCGCCCCAACATGGAGGGCAAAGAAGTGCGTTTCGGCGCGGCGGCATCCGGGCTTTTTTCTGTGGTTAGCACCGCGTCCAGCGACGGAGCGGTGAATAGCTCGCACGATAGCTTCACGCCGCTAGCCGGGCTAGTCCAAATGTTCAATCTCAAGTCTGGCGAAGTGATTTTCGGAGGAACCGGATCTGGACTGGTATCCATGTTTCTGCTGGTGCTGGTGACAGTCTTCATCGCCGGGCTCATGGTTGGCCGGACGCCCGAGTACTTGGGCAAGAAAATCGAAGGCAAAGAAATCAAGCTGGTCATGCTATCTCTGGTTGCCACGGCGGCGGCGATGTTACTGTTTTCAGCTGCCAGTCTGATGATTCAGTTTATGCCCGGGAGCGCGTTTAACCCGCCCGGGCCGCCCATAGCCAATTTAGGCAATCCCGGACCGCATGGGTTGAGTGAGCTCTTGTATGACAATGCCAGCGCCGTCGCCACCAACGGAAGTGCTTTCGCTGGACTGAATGCCAATACGCCCTGGTTCAATCTCACGCTTGGCCTGGAGATGCTCATCGGACGATTCCTGGTAATCATTCCCGCGTTGGCCATCGCCGGCAACCTGGCACGGAAGCGCAGGATTGCATCGACGATTGGAACGATGCCCACCAACGGGCCTTTGTTTGTGGCATTGCTGATCGGGACCGTCTTCCTGGTTACGGCGTTAACGTTTCTTCCCGCATTCTCGCTCGGCCCGGTGGCGGAGCATTACCACATGGGCGCGCTCCGCAGCGTCCGTTAAACCATTGCTATTTACTGGACTACTTACGTGGAACGGTACGATCGAGGTCGAGGTTGAGCAGGAGGACGTTCACGCGAGGCTCGCCGAGAAAGCCCAGATCGCGGCCTTCAGTGTGGGAATCAATCAAAGCCCGAATATGATCCAGGGATGCGCCGCGCGCTCTTAGCGACTCGATCGGCCTGAGCCTCAGCTGATGCCGGGCTGATATGCGGATCCAGGCCGCTGCCGGAGGTGGTTAGCAAATCCGCTGGAATGGCGCCCTGATAATCCGGATTGTCCTTGTGAAACTTGTCGACCGAAGCTTGAACGCGGTCGATCAACTTCTTGTTGGTGGGGCCGAGATTGGAGCCGCCCGACGCGGTGGGGTCGTAGCCGTCGTTGCCGGCGGCAGACGGGCGGGGCTGGAAGTATTCCGGCTTAGTAAAGTTTTGACCGATCAGTTCCGACCCGATCACTGTGCCGTTTTGCGTGATGAGGCTGCCATTAGCCTGATGCGGGAAAGCAAGCTGGCAGATACCGGTGACGGCCAGCGGGTAGACAATGCCGAGTAAGAGCGTGAAGAAGATATTGATTCGAAGTCCGGGTGAAATTTGTGACCACATGATAAATCCTCCTACGCCAGGCGCAACGCCACCAATATTTGATCGATTAGCCAGATGCCAGGGAACGGCGCGATGATGCCGCCGACACCCCAAACCAGGAGATTGCGGCGCAACAAACTGGCCGCGCCTACCGGCCGGTATTTCACGCCGCGCAACGCCAGCGGGACCAGCGCGATAATGATGAGCGCGTTGAAAATCACCGCCGCCAGAACCGCGCTCTGCGGCGTGTGCAACCGCATGATGTTCAAATTGCCGAGCGCCGGGTAGGTGGCCATGAACATGGCCGGAATTATGGCGAAGTATTTCGCGACATCGTTGGCGATCGAGAAGGTCGTCAGCGCGCCGCGTGTGATCAGCAATTGCTTGCCGATCGCGACCACTTCAATCAGCTTGGTCGGATTGCTGTCCAGGTCCACCATGTTGCCGGCTTCCTTGGCGGCCATGGTCCCGGTGTTCATCGCCAGGCCAACGTCGGCTTGCGCGAGAGCCGGAGCATCGTTGGTGCCGTCGCCGGTCATGGCGACCAGGCGGCCTTCAGCCTGTTCTTTCCGGATGTACTCCAGCTTGTCTTTGGGAGTTGCCTGGGCGAGAAAATCATCGACGCCCGCCTCGCCCGCGATGGCAGCGGCGGTGAGGGGATTATCTCCGGTGATCATCACCGAGCGAATGCCCATGGCCCGGAGCTGTCCGATCCGTTCCTTCATGCCGCCCTTCACGATGTCCTTCAGGTGAATCACACCGAGAATGCGCGTTCCATCCGCGACGGCCAGGGGAGTGCCGCCGGTGCGCGAGATCCGGTCGGCCATTTCGGTCAGCTCTGGAGGAACCGTTCCATTCTGCTCCTTGACGAAGTTCGAAATCGCTTCCGTCGCGCCTTTGCGTAGCCGCTGGCCACCCAGATCCACTCCGCTCATGCGTGTGTAGGCGGAGAAGGGAATGAAGTTGGCCTCGTGCGCGGCGACTTCACGTCCGCGCAGCCCATACCTCTCCTTGGCCAATACAACGATTGACCTTCCTTCGGGAGTTTCATCGGCCAGGCTCGAGAGTTGCGCTGCGTCCGCCAGTTCACCTTCCGTAACGCCTCGCACCGGCAGGAACTCGACCGCCTGGCGGTTGCCGAGCGTAATGGTTCCGGTCTTGTCGAGCAGCAGCGTGTTGACGTCGCCGGACGCTTCCACCGCCTTGCCGCTCATCGCCAGCACGTTATGCTGCATAACGCGGTCCATGCCGGCGATCCCGATAGCAGACAGCAATCCGCCGATGGTGGTGGGAATAAGGCACACCAACAACGAAACCAGCACCGCCACGCTCGGGACGCTGCCGGCGCCCGCCTGCGCGACGCTGAACACGGCATAGGGCTGCAACGTGACCACGGCTAACAGAAAGATCAACGTCAGTCCGGCGATCAAAATATTGAGCGCGACTTCGTTGGGAGTCTTCTGCCGCTCGGCGCCTTCCACCAGCGCGATCATGCGATCGAGAAACGTTTCCCCGGGATTGGAGGTGATTTTGATCTTCACCCAATCCGAAAGAATGCGGGTACCTCCCGTCACGGCATTACGATCGCCGCCCGATTCTCGAATGACCGGCGCGCTTTCGCCGGTAATCACCGATTCGTCTACCGTCGCGATGCCTTCGATCACCTCGCCGTCGCCGGGGATCGTGTCGCCGCAATCGCACCGTACCAGGTCGCCGGCCCGCAGCTTCGAGGCCGGCACGTCCTCCAGATCCCCGCGCGACGTGATCCGTTTAGCGATGGTGTCGGATTTGGTCTTGCGTAGCGTGTCGGCCTGCGCCTTGCCGCGAGCTTCGGCCATGGCTTCAGCGAAGTTGGCGAACAGGACCGTGAACCAGAGCCAAAGAGCGATCTGAATGCCGAATCCGATGCCGGCCGCACCCACGGCGATGTCGCGGGCCACAAACACGGTAGTGAGCGCAGCGCCCACTTCGACCACGAACATGACCGGGTTCTTCATCAAGGTGACCGGGTTGAGCTTCCCGAACGACCCCTTAACTGCGCGGCCGACGATCTCCCGGTCAAAGAGGGGACGCGCGCGGGCCAGCTTCTTGGGAAGAAGAGAAGTCAGATCACTCGCTGGAGCGTCGGGACTGACCGGTTCAGTAATCACTGTGGACATAGCTTAACTCCAAAACGGCGCGATGAACGAAAAGAGCCGCCCGCCATGCATCAAATAGTGCTCAACGATCGGACCCAGCGAGACTGCCGGGAAATATGTCAGGACGGCGATGATAACCACCGTGCCAACCAGCAATCCAACGAACAGCGGACCGTGTGTTGGGAACGTGCCGCTGGTGACCGGCACCTTTTTCTTCGCTGCCAGGCTCCCTGCCGCTGCCAGAATGGGGATCAAGAACAAGAACCGGCCGATCAACATCGCCAACTCCGATAGTGAGGTTGTACCAGGGAGTGTTGGTGTTGATGCCGCCAAACGCGCTGCCGTTGTTTCCCGTTCCGCTGGTGTAGGCGTACAGGACCTCACTCAAGCCGTGCGGCCCAAGATTCGTCAGGTTGGCGATCGCAGAGCCGGGCGGATTCCAATAACCCTTGGCCGCGAAGACAGCCTGCGAGCTGATGGCGCTAAAAACGAGGATGCAGGCCGACGTCGCGATGATCGCCAGCATGGCCATCTTGACCTCCTTTTGCTCGAGTTTCTTGCCGAGGTACTCGGGCGTCCGGCCGACCATTAATCCGGCGATGAACACCGCGATGATGGCATAGATGAGGATGCCGTACAGCCCGGCTCCAACGCCGCCGAAGATAACAATGTCGGTCATCATGTTGAGCAACGGTACCAGACCCGCGAGAGGCAGCAGACTGTCGTGCATCGAGTTTACGGCGCCACAACTGGTGTCGGTGGTGACGGTGGCCCACAGTGTGGAGTTCACGACTCCAAACCGCACCTCTTTGCCTTCCATATTGCCGCCGGCTTGACCGCTGGTTGCCGCGGTCTGGAGTCCCAACTTGGAGAGGTTCGGGTTGCCTTGTTGTTCGAACCCATAGCAGACGAAGACGCCGGCCAGGAACATCACCGTGAAGGCCGCGAATATCGCCCAGCCCTGTCGCGTATCGCCGACCATTTTGCCGAAGGTGTAAGTGAGGGCGGCGGGAATGACTAAGAGCATCCACATCTCGAACAGATTCGTGATTGGGTTGGGGTTTTCGAAGGGGTGCGCTGAGTTGGCGCCGAAAAAGCCTCCGCCGTTGGTGCCGAGTTCTTGATGGCCTCTTGCGAAGCCACCGGTCCTTGCGCGACGGTTTGTTTCGCGCCTTCGATGGTGGTGGCCGGCGTATTAGGGTTTAGATTCTGAATCACACCCTGAGAACAAAGGAACAGAGCTGCGATGACCGAGATCGGGAGCAGCACGTATAGGGTTCCTCGTGTCAGGTCGACCCAGAAATTACCAAGGGTCCGCATTTCGTGGCGCGCGAATCCTCGCACCACAGCGATGGCTATGGCCAGCCCGACTGCCGCGGAGACGAAGTTCTGAACCGTCAAGGCCGCCATCTGGACGAAGTAGCTCAGCGTCGATTCACCCGAATAGGACTGCCAATTGGTGTTGGTGAGAAAACTGACGGCCGTGTTAAAAGCCAGGTCGGGCGTGACAACCGGCGTGCCAAAATTCTGCGGATTGAAAGGCAGATAGGCTTGCGTCCGCTGCAGCACGTACACCAACAGGAAGCCAAAAATGCTGAAGCTCAATATAGAGGCCGTGTAGAGGGTCCAGCGCTGCTCAACGTCCTCCCGCACACCCGCAATCCTATAAGTGAGAGTTTCAAGCCAGCGCAATATCGGATGCATGAAAGTGCGCCGGCCTTCGAAGACATTCGCTATATAGGCGCCGAGCGGTTTCGTGCAGACTAGAATCAGTCCGAAGAAGACGGCAATTTGAAGAATTCCGTTGGTAGTCATGCTGTCTTCCTCAAAACCGCTCCGGGCGCAGCAACGCGTAAACCAAGTACACAAACAACAGAACGGACGCAATCCCCGCGATGATGTAATCCATTTTCGGCTCCTTACAATTTGTCGCAGGCCTTGGTGAAAGCCCAGCAGGCGACAAAGAACAGCGTCCCAACGATGACGTAGAAGATATCGATCATTTGTTCCGCTCCGAATCTACAAGAATCACGTGGTAACCTTTGCTGCGCAATTTTCTAGCCAACACCTTCTCAGCGGTCGGCCACCACGATTGGTGCACTCCCATCACGACCAAAGCCTCGGGCTCCAACGTCTGGCACAGCGCGGCAACACGGTCACGGCACAAGCACAACTCGACGCGCGTATCGATTCGAACGAGCGCGGAACCCTGAGATGCGAGCGTTTGAAACCGCCTCTCGTTGAACTCCTTTGACACAGGAGGACTCTCCAGCGGTAGGGGATAAGGCACCACCTGGGGAGCGAGGACCCTGATTCGTCCGTTTAGATTATGGGCTAGTTCGGCGGCTGTTTTCAAGGCTTTTAATGTGCCCGGAACGTCGGTGAACATGACCACAATCTCAAGCGGATGCTCCGGATGGCCCGTTTCAGTTGTTATTGGCGCGCTGGGGTTGGCCGAGAAAAGTCTGCCTCGCTTCGAAGACTGGTGATGCGGAACTATCATGGTGATAACCGTCCTCAGGTTAGCGCCGGAGCCATGAGGAAGTAATAGGGAAGACATAAGGATTTCATAAAGGAGCCGCTTCTACCAGGCGCCTTCCTTGCCGCCGTACCACCACACCAGCCCAATCGTTCCCGTAATCTGGCCGTTCTTAAGGACTCCCAGCGCGTCGGTCAGGAAGTAAGGACGATTTGAAAAATCGCGACGCCATTCTGCGCGGATCAGAAACCCTTCTGGCAGCCGGTACTCGGTGGTCAAAGTGGTTTCTTTGAGCGCCTGGGTCACGCCACTGTACAGGCCGCCGCGGTCCGTAAGATACTCGGCTCGTCCGGCGATAGCGAACCGTGGCGTCAACTGCCGCCGCGCATAAACCGCCCCGCCGTCGACGTGCATGGGAGCGGAATAGGTCTGCAATCGCTCGATGACATAGTCGCCTTCGAGCGCAAACGTCAACTTGCTCGATGCTTGCCAGGTGGCGTAGCTGTCAAAGATGTGAAGTTTCCCTTGCGGCGCATAGGGGATGGGCGCGAACGGGAGCCCTTGTATCGTCGGCAGGCCGGCCGGTCCGCCATTGGGATAGTAAGTGACGTCAGGATGTTCTTGCCCAAGATAGTAATTCACGGTCCAGTTGATCGTCTTACGCGGTTGAATGGTCAGGCCGAATAGTTGATCCTTGAACCCGTTGAATGGCTCGGTTTGCTCGGTACCGTTGACAATCCAGTAATTCAGGGACAAATCGTCATTGAGTTTATAGGCGATGCGCGCGCCCATGTGATAGAACGGCAGGAAGTCGAACCAAAGAGAACGCGAGTAGTTCATTTGATCCTTCGTGTAGTTATTTTCTATTCCCAGCGAACTGCCCCACTTCCCCATGTCGACCGTCAAACCGCCGTGGACATACGTGCCATAAGCCTGGAAGATGGCACGATAAATGTCTGGCCTGGGTTCGTTGACCGGATTTCCTTGCAGCGTCTGAGTCGCTTGTCCATATTGAAAATCGACACGAGCACCAAACGATTTGCCCCTTGAGGGATCCGGCGCATTCTCAATGACGAGGTCGGCCTGATTCAAGCTGAAGGCATTGCTGCTGACGTCATAGGCGCGCAAATAATTGACGCGTCCTATCGGATCGTTGAAGTTGTACTCATAATAGGTGTCGAGGAGAAAGTTAATCGTCGTGCCATGCAAAAGATCAAGTAGCTTGTTTGGTTCGGCCGGCCGGGGCGGCGCGGGCTGCTCTTTTTCCCGAACCGAGGGAGGCGGCTCTTGAACCGTTGCTGCCACGGTTGGCGGGGGCGGCGGGGCTGCACTGGCCTGGGCGGAGGCCGTCTGCTGGTCCTTGCCTTCCAGGACGGCCAGCCGCTTTTCGAGTTGCTCAATGCGTTGAAGCATCATCTGCTCTCGCGCCGTCAGCGGCGAATCAGGTTCTTGACCCCAGGCCGAACTGTGGAGGCCGCATAACAGCGGCATGAGGATCGGCACGATTCTCGTTTTCACGCTTGTCTCTCCCTTCGATGTGAACGCAACTGATTTACAGAGTTCCGCACGGCGCGTATAAAGACGGGTCCGGCGATGCGAGTCAATTGTCTAGCGGGTTTCACGAAACTCTCATCGCAATTTTATGCTTTCCTCATGGCTGTAGCCGTATCTTGATACTGGACGCCGGTGCACGAACGCCATTGCGACCGGTGTTTCTTGCCGAACGCCAGGAAGCTGACCCGTGAGCGCGTAGCCTATCACGTGAGAGCGAAGCGGTATCCGACCCATGGCTCGGTCAGGAGGTAGCGGGGCTTGTCGGGTTTCGGCTCTATCTTGCGGCGCAACTGCTTCACAAAAACTCGCAGATACTCGACTTCATCGCCGTAATCCGGACCCCATACGGCCTGGAGAAGTTCCCGGTGAGGAATGGCTCTGTTAGGATGGAGCGTCAAATATCGAAGCAGGTCGAACTCTTTCGGGGTTAGGCGCACTTCGGTGCCCCGCACGATGAGCTTGCGCGACTGAAAGTCGATTTCGACGTTGTCGAGGGTGATATTTTGCGGCCCTGCCTCCGGCGAAGAGGGCGTCCGGCGCAGCGCGGCGCGAATCCTGGCCAGCAATTCGGGGGTGCTGAAGGGCTTGGTTATAAAATCGTCGGCGCCCGCATCCAAAGCCTGGACTTTGTCTTGCTCGGTGTTTCTCACAGTCAGCATGATGATTGCCATATCGGAGTTGGCACGCACCTGCCGGCAGGTCTCGAGTCCGCCCATTCCTGGCATGTTGATATCGAGAAGCATGAGATCGTACCGGCCGGCTCGAAGTTTTTCCAGGGCCTCTTCTCCGCTGCGCGCATCTTCCACTTCGTAGCCGCCCCCGCTGCCGGCTGTGCTGGCGCCGGTGAGCGTTGTACGCATGACGCGCCGGATCTGTGGATCATCGTCCACAACCAGAATGCGACCCAAACTCATTGCGGCCTCGCAGCGGAGACAGTCGGAAGAGAAAAGCGAAAGCTGGATCCCTCGCCGGGTTTGCTCTCCACCCAGATTTCGCCCCCATGAACCTGGATGATCTCGCGGGCAATCACCAAGCCGAGTCCGGCTCCGGGAATCTGATGGCGGGATGCCTCGGCTCGATAAAACTTCTCAAAGATGCGCGATTGTTCTTCTTCCGGAATGCCCGGGCCATGGTCTGCGACGCTAACAATGACGTGGCCATCGCTCGACTCCGCCGCGACCGACACAGGTGTATCCCGCGGCGAGTACTTGAGCGCGTTATCGATTAGCTGGCGCAACGCGATTTCGATCAGCTCCCGATCCACCCATACCGGGGGCAAATCGGGCGCAAGTTTCACATCGATGCTGCGTTCCCGAACCATGGGCCTGAGTTTGTCCAAAGCCGACTCTACCAGCTCTTGAAGCGGGCAACTCTCCCGCTCCAGATGCACGCGTCCGGCCTCAATGCGCGCCATCTGGATGGCTTCGGTGACCAGAACGCTCAAACGGTCTGCCTCTTCATCCACAACTGAGATCAGTTCAAGCTGCTGTTCAGGCTTGAGCATGTTGCTGGAAAGCATGGCAGTGCTGGCCGCTTTGATGGAAGTCAAGGGCGTCTTGAATTCGTGCGCCAGCGCATCGAGCAAGGTTGATTTGAGCTCGTCGCTCTGACGGGCGGCTTCGGCTTTGCTGGCGGCCTCTTGCGTTCGAGCTCTCTCCAATCCGATCGCGAGCAGGTTGGCAAGACCCTGGAGCACCGAGTCGGACAGGGCAGCGCCACGAACGCCAACGCTGCCGATGGGCTGGCCACCCAAACGGATCGCCGTGACCACGGTTCCGGTGGCTTCATCGCGAAAGAGCGTACCTTGGCTGGCAGCCTGCCGAAGTTGGTCTTGCGGGTCCGGAAAGTCCTCCGGACCGGACCGGTATGTAGTTCCGCTCCCACCGTCGTAAAGGGCGACCGCGGAAGCGCTGAAACTTTGGGCGATCTGAGTCGCGAGCTGTTTGGGTACCGGCTGTGCGGGGCCGATCAGAAGAATCGAACGGCTCAGCGCGTAGAGCCGCTCCATCTCACGCTGGGAATCCAGGGCCTCTTGCGCCCGCCTTCGGGCTTGCATGGAAAAACGGCTGGCGGTGATCGAAGTGGCCAGGAACGCAAACAGCGCCACCCAATTTTGCGGATCCGCGATAGTAAACGTGCCGACCGGCGGCAAAAAGAAGAAATTGAAACACAGCACAGCGAAGATAGAGGCTGCAATCGACTCCGCCAGTCCCCATCTGGCCGCGATGAACAGGATCGCAACCAGATACGCGAAGCCAGCCGTTGTGGCGTTGACGGATACGACTCGAAAACAGACCCATGTGATCGCAGCCACGATCCCGGCCACAATTGCGGTGCGAATCGCTAACTGCATGTTACTCCATCGCCGGCGTAACGGGATCCACGCGCCAACGGACAGAGCTCACGCTCTGCTGGATCGAAACGCGTGCTACGATTTGCTCCAGGCAATCGTCGTTGCGGCCGGGAGATTTGATTTCCGCGCTCACACGGACCCGATTGCCGGGTTCCAGGTCTTCGCTGTCGAGGGAAGTTAGCGCTACATGGTTGCGATCGACGGCGTCCAACAGCAGCGCACGGACTTGTGTTTCATCCTTCGCGGCACAGACAAGCTCCAGGTGGTAGTTGGTCTCTTCCTCTTTTATCCCCGGACGGAGTTTATAAGCGAGAGGTCGCAGCGCGACGTTGGTCACGAGGACAGCCACGGCCAACACACCCGCGTATTGAAGCTGGCCGATTCCGCAGAGGGAGCCCACGGCGGCGGAGCACCAAACAGTCGCGGCGGTATTGAGTCCGTGAATGGTGCCACCCTCCTTGAAGATGACTCCGGCGCCGAGGAAACCAATGCCGGTAACAATCTGACCCACGATGCGGCTGGGGCCGGCCGGGTCAGTTACGACGATGCCGATCATGGTGAACGCCGACGCAGCCGTCGCTACTAACGCGTTAGTGCGAGTGCCGGCCATCCGCTGGTGCCACTGCCGCTCCAGTCCCATAAGGGCGCCGAGCAGAAGCGCCAAGCCCATCCGCATAACGAAGGTCGCCAGATCCATGTTGTTATCCTAGAGGAAATACCATGCGGGCGACTGCTTCGCGGCTCTATGGCCGCTGGATACAATCCTGGGAACAGCGACTTTGCTTTCGGGCGACGAACCGAGTTGTGCGCCGTTTTGAGTGGGGGTTGGACTGGGCCGGCGATTGGCCCTGTGCCGTTAGATATCCGAAGAACGGCGATGGCGCCGAAGATTATATATCGAAGCTGAACCAAATCGCGATCCGCGAAAGCGACGAGTTTTTTGCGTACGAGAAACCTACCAATTTTGGGCTCGATAACGGCATTTTGCAGTTTCGATCTCCGGTGGACACACCATACGCCGAGAACAACATCGTCCACGCGCAGTGGTTTCCTGCCAAGGAAGGCAAGGGCCGCACGGGTCCGAAGAAGGCGGTGGTGCTGCTGCCTCACTGGAATGCTCCCGTCGATGGGCACAATGCGTTATGTCGCGGCCTGAGTCGGCTCGGCATCTCGGCGTTGCGAATCAGCTTGCCTTATCACGATTATCGGATGCCGCCAGAGCTCCAGCGCGCCGATTATGCGGTGTCGTCGAACGTCTGCCGGACCATCGATGCGACGCGGCAAGCGGTGATCGACGTCCGCTGCTGCTTCGATTGGCTGGAGAGCCAAGGCTACGAGCGCCTGGGAATTGTCGGCACCAGCTTGGGTTCGTGCTACGCCTATTTAGCGAGCGCACACGATCCGCGTATCGCGGTGAACGTTTTCAACCACTGCTCTTTGCATGTCGCCGATGTGGTCTGGACCGGCCTTTCTACGCGGCATATCAGGCAGGGCCTGGAGGAGCATATCGATCTGGACCGGTTGCGGCGGGCCTGGATGGCGATCAGTCCGGGGAATTACCTGGAGAAGTTCGCGGCCCGGAAACATAAGTCGCTATTCATCTATGCGACCTATGACACGACCTTTCTTCCGGAGTTTTCGAGAGAAGTGGTGGAGAAGGTGAGAGAACAGAGGCTGGACCATCGTGTCGTCGCGTTGCCCTGCGGCCATTACACGCTGGGAGAGTCGCCGTTCAAGTTTATCGATGGCTATCACATTTGCGCGTTTTTGAAGAGGACGCTGTGATGGTCCGGCCGGTTTAGACCGTCTTATCTTTCGCGTAGCAAAGCGGGTCGAGCCGGCACTGGGCGCAGCGGGGCTTGCGAGCCACGCAAAGCGCACGACCGTGGTAAATCAGTTGCAACGGAAACTCGATCCATTTTTCCTTGGGGATGATCTTCATCAAATCCTGCTCGATCTTGACCGGATCGGTGTGCTTGGTCAGGTCGAGCCGCCGAGACACACGCTGGACGTGGGTGTCCACTACAATCCCGGCCGCGATTCCATAGAAACCGCCTAAAACAACATTGGCCGTTTTGCGTCCGACCCCAGGAATCGTGATCAACTCCTCCATCGTCTTGGGGACCTTGCCACCGAAATCAGTGAGTATCTTGCGGGCGGCTCCGATCAGCGATTTGGCTTTGCTGCGGAAGAAGCCGGTGGACCGGATGTCATTCCCCAGCTCTTCCAGATTTGCATTAGCGAAGTCCGCGATAGTTGGATATTTCTTGAATAGCTTGGGCGTTACTTCATTCACGCGCCGGTCGGTGCATTGTGCCGATAGAATGGTCGCTACCAGCAACTCCCAAGCATTGCTGTGATGCAATGGAATGGTCGGATGCGGGTACATTTCGTCCAACAATGTCAGAATCTTCTTGACCCGAGCCGCGCGCTCGGAGGCATTCTTGGGACGGGGAACTAGCTTCCGGGGCGTCGTTTTTGTCACACTGATACTATCGTTTCTCGCCAGACCGTTGTGCTCCTTCTCGCCGCTATCATCGCATTTGGCGGCTGCTCGTGGGGCTCGTTTCATTTCGACGATTACTCATTGTTTTCGTCCGGCCTGTGGCGCCCGCTCGAGATTCGTCCGCTCACGTATGCGACCTTCTGGCTCAACCAGTGGCTGGGAGGACGGAATCCGGCTGGATATCACGCCGTCAACCTGCTGCTGCATCTGCTCGCGATCGTTCTGCTGTTTGAAGCACTCAAACTAATCGTCTCACCTCAGGCCGCATTCATCGCGGCGGCGATCTTCGCGGTGCATCCGTTTCAATCCGAGCCGGTGAACTACATCTTCGCGCGGAGCACTCTGCTCGCGACCGTTCTATGCCTGGCGGCACTGGCCTGTTGGCTGCGAGGCCACTTTTGGTGGGCAACGGGCTGGTTTGCGGCGGCGTTGTTAGCCAAGGAAGAATGCGTCGCGTTCCCGATATTTTTATTGCTGCTGCATTTCTCGCGATCGCGCGACTCGAGGGAATTGAAGCCAATCGCCGCGATGTTTGCTTTATCGGCGGCTGCGGGCGTTCGCGTGTTACTCGCGGTCCGAAATACGCCTGGCTCGGGCGCCGGCGCTCAAGCTGCCGTCTCGTGGCAGACCTACTTGTTCACCCAAGGCGCCGTGATATTGCGCTATTTGCGAATGTTGATCGTTCCTCTTGGATTCACGGTAGACGCGGACATTCCCACGCCCGCGATCCCGATTGCGGCACTCGCATGGGCCGGCGTGATCGTTCTGGCAATCATCGCATCGTTTCAGTTCAGCCGTGCTCGTGCGGGATTCTGGTTTCTTGCGGGCCTGGCGCTGCTACTGCCGAGCTCCTCAATATTCCCGGCGACGGATCTGGCCGCCGATCGCAGGATGTATCTGCCGATGATCGGATTCGCGGCTTGCGCGGGACTGCTGCTCGAGCGCGTGCGACCGGTCTTGGTTGCCCCGATCCTGATTATACTCCTGGGCGTTAGCGTCGCTCGGACGGCCACTTGGCGGACCGAAGAGTCTCTCTGGACAGACGCCGTCGCCAAAGCCCCCGCGAAGATACGGCCCAGAATCCAGCTCGCTCGGGCAGTGGATCCCGCGAGCGCTCTGCCGATGCTCGAACAGGCCGGGCAAATAGCCCCGGAGGATCCCCGGATTCCAGCGGAGGAAGGCAGGATCTACTTGAGCCTCGCAAGGCCCGACCGGGCGCTGCCGGAGTTCGGCCGGGCTCTGGCTCTTTCACCCCATAGCGCGGAGGCCCTGAATAATCGCGGGGTCGCCTTGCTGGCGCTCGATCAGAAGGAGGCGGCGCGCGCGGATTTCGAACGAGCCTTGGCCATCGATCCTTGCCAGTTCGACGCGCGGTTGAATCTCACGCGTCTGGGAATCGCGAAGCCGCCGCCCGCGGACTGTCGCTACAGCGCTGAGCAGACTGCCGCTCTCAGGCGGAACTGATTGCGGTGTGTTACTGGGTTATGTGTACGTCAGCGCGGAGGGACTGCCAATCCGGGACGTCCGTGGCGTGAACTTCCGGGTCAAGCTCAGCCCGGAACTCCCGGGACTGGTAGGGGCCGAGTGAAGCGACCGTCGTCGAGACCCGGAATAGAGGCGCAACCCCACCCGTGGAAGACGCCGATCGCACGGCGATTTGGAGCCCGATGTCCGAGAGCGCCGTTCCGGAATGATTGACCACGATGAATTCGAGCTGAGGCCTGCGATTGGAGCCGGCTGCGATACGCAGTCCCGTAACTTCCACCAGCTTCGATGCCGGATGGTCGCCAGAAGGGACGGCTGAGACAGGCTGATCTGACGGCTGTGTTGTGGCCGCAGCAGCTTTCGCATCGCCTTTGGCGGAGAAATACTGCAGAAGGCTCCCCACGCCCAGGAATAGCAAAAGCGCCACTAGGAAACTTACGGTCCATGCCGGAAGACCGGCCTTCTTTCGCGCCTGGTGATTAGCTGGACCGCGCTGCTCCGTCAGGCTGCGTAGCTCCTGTGGAACGCATGGACCAGCCAAAGGCGGCGTCTGAAGCCCCGAGAGCAAATCCCTGTGATTCAAGTCCTTGGGAGGTACGGGTAAGATACGCGGTTTGGGAATCCGCATCCATTGGATGCAGACAGGCGCGGGCGCAACAATATCTTCGCTGGCCGGTGTTAGCAGGCTGGTTTTAGGCTGTTGCTGAAAAGAGGCGACGATGCCGCGAATGGCGGATTGCTCTTCGGCGATGCTCTGTTGCGCCATCGAATCGAGCACCGACTCGGCTTGCAGTGCCATGGCCCCGGATAGCACTTCAGGCGCAAGTGGCTCGGGAGCAGGCTCCGGAGTCGGAGCTAAGTTTGTCGACTCGATAAGTGGGCGAACCAGTGATTCTATGGCTTCTTCGAACGGCGCACACGGTTCGTTCTCTGGCAGCGTTTGGGGGGCCGGCATTTCCGGCAATTCGAGAGTTGCCGTGAGCGCTGAATGGCCATTGTCGGTAATCAAGCCGTTGGCAACTGCGTAGGTCCCGCCAGGCGCCCGAAGGTTTTGGGAGAGAGCGAGAACTTCTTCAGTTACTAGCGTTTGCCCGTGGGCCGGACCGGCTGAAGCGGGAGAGATCGCGGGCGTTCCGGCACAAACCGGACATTCCCGGATAGCAGGCGAGCATTCGCCCCCGCATTCAGGGCAAATCCAGTACAGCATACTTATACTTTAGAACCAAAGCGGTTTTGGATCTGTAAGTGAGTTACCCTATGCGCCCCTAAGTACCGACCTTATCTTGCTAAATCACGCCACTTAAAGGGCATATGGTACCGGGAAACTATACTGAAAGCAGTGAGGTTCCATCAGCGCTCTATGCGCAGGCCCGAGAGATTAGGGGTCCTCGCCGGTAGCTTTAACCCGCCCACCATCGCCCACCAAGAGTTGGTTTATGCGGCGGGTTTCCACGTGGATGAGGTGCTATGCGTGGCGCCGAGCGTCCTCCCGCATAAGGAGTTCTTCGGGGCGACGCTGGAACAGCGCCTGGAGATGCTGGCGGAGGCAGAACTGACGGAGTTTTGTTCGATCGCCAGCAGCGAAAAGGGACTATTCATCGACATCGCGCGCGAATGCCGTGAGCACTACGGCCGTGATACGCGGCTTTTCTTCGTATGCGGCCGAGACGCAGCGGAACGGATTCTGTCGTGGGACTACGGACGGCCGGGAGTGGTGGAGGAGATGCTCCAGGAGTTTGAATTGTTGGTGGCGGCGCGGGCGGGCGAGTTCCAACCGCCGGCGGAGTTTCAACACCGTGTCCAACCGCTGTGGTTGCGCGGGACCCATGACCTGGTTTCTTCCACGGATGTAAGAGGGCGGATTGCACGGGGCGAGCCGTGGGAACATCTGGTGCCTCGGACGATTGTGGAGCGGGTGAGAGAAATCTACTCGTGAAGGCTGGTGTCTAGAAAGGCGCGCAGGCGGTGGCTGCGGCTGGGATGGCGCAGCTTGCGCAAAGCCTTGGCTTCGATCTGGCGGATGCGCTCGCGCGTGACCGCGAAGTGCTGGCCCACTTCTTCGAGCGTGTGTTCGCTGCCGTCCTGGAGCCCGAAACGCATCTTGATGATTTTCTCTTCGCGAGGGCTCAAGGTCTTCAGAACCTCGGCGGTTTGCTCGCGCAGGTTCAAATTGATCACGGCTTCGGACGGAGAAACCACGCGCCGGTCGACGATAAAGTCGCCCAGATGCGACTCTTCTTCTTCGCCCACGGGAGTTTCGAGCGAAATGGGCTCCTGCGCGATGCGCAACACCTTTCGCACTTTACCGACCGGCAGCTCCATCTTGACCGAAAGTTCCTCGGTAGTTGGTTCGCGGCCCAGTTCTTGCTGAAGTTGCCGCTGCGTTCGGACCAGCTTGTTGATGGTCTCGATCATGTGCACGGGAATGCGGATGGTGCGGGCTTGATCGGCAATGGCGCGCGTGATGGCTTGGCGCACCCACCAGGTGGCGTAAGTGGAAAACTTGTAGCCGCGCCGGTAGTCGAATTTGTCGACGGCCTTCATCAACCCGATGTTGCCTTCCTGGATCAGGTCCAGGAACTGCAATCCGCGGTTGGTGTAGCGCTTGGCAATTGAAACCACCAGACGAAGGTTGGCTTCGATCAACTGCTTCTTAGCCGATTCGGCTTCTTGTTCGCCCCGTTCGACGATCTGGAGGGTGCGGCGAAGCTCGGTGGAACTGGCGCCGCATTCTTCCTCGAGCTGCTGGATGCGCTGGCTGCACTGCCGCAGTTCTTTCCGCAAGTCGCGGGTGGGGTGCCCTCCGGAATGGTTGGGCTCTTCGAGCTTGCGCTGGATTCTCGCGATTTCGCGCTCGAGCGGCTTCAATTCATCGACCGCGCAACGAAGCCGTCCCGCTAAGCTGCGGCGGATGGCAGTATTGAACGCGATGTTGCGGATGATGCGCGAGATCTGCACCATGTTCCGCGCCAGACCATAGCGCAGACTGCGATGCTGCTTGGGCTTCATCTGGCGCGAGACAGCTTGCAGCTTCTGACGGTACTGCTGCGTTTTCTTGTAATATCTTTCGATTTCCGCGATCTTGGCGAGGAGATCCTCGTGCTGCACGGTGAAATCTTCGTCGGTGATCACGAACTCCGGCAGGACCAGAACGTCGCGAACGGAAGTGACGCCGCCCTGCAGATCTTCACTCAACTGGATGATTTCACGGATCACCAGAGGCGACCTGGAAAGCGCCTTGCGGACCGCCCACTGGCCGCGCTCATTGCGCTTGGCTAATTCGATTTCACCTTCGCGCGTAAGCAACGGGACGGTGCCCATCTCGCGCAGGTACATCCGCACCGGATCGTTGGTCTTGTCGCCGACATCCTGGGCCAGCTCTAGATCGCCGAAGTCCTCGGCTTCGTCTTTTTTCTCGAAATCGATTTTGGGTTCTTCGAGAATCTCGACGCCCGCGCTGTCGAGATCGGAGAGCAGATCTTCGAACTCGCGTCCGGAGGGAAACTCCTCGGCCAGCACCTCATTGACCTCGTCGTACAAGACGAAGCCCTTTTCTTTGCCCACTTCCATGAGATGTTTTAGCCGCCCGTACTTTTCTTCCGTAGCCACTCGTACCCCGCTACCCAGCGAATCCTAACCCTGATTCCATTTAGTGTACAACATCACTCGCCGCCTCACGGCTCCGTTTGCGTTGCTGATCGATTTCAACTACGAGTGCATTGAGGCGCATGACCTCTTGAAAATCGCCAGCCCGTTCGGCTGTTTTGATCTGCGCTCGTAAAGCCGCGATCTCAGCTTTTGGATCCTGAGCTTTGAGGCTGCGCAGGCAGGCCGAGGCCTGTTCTGCCGCCTTCTCCTCCTCAAGTACTTCATCGGCAAAAATTACAACGGACAATAGATCCCGGTCGGCGTCCCCGAGGCGCCCCTCCAGGTCGGCCAGGCGGAAAGGAGTCCCATCCGCATGTAGTGAAAACAGGGCCTTAAATACGTTCTTAGTGACGAATTCGTCGATCACCGGCATGTCGCTCAAGGCCGGGACGACCTCGGCTCTGGCGCGCTCGCTGGCCAACAGGGAGTTTAGCAGCAGCCGCTCGTTAGGCGGCACCGTGGGCGCTCGATTGACCACCCGTCGCTCGGCCGTTCCCTTGCTGAAATGGTCGCGCACCAGTTTTTCATCGACCCCGAGATAATCGGCGACATCGTTGGCAACCGCGAATCGTTCCAGCCGGTCGGAGATGCGCTGGATGGCGGGCGCGACAAACTTGAAGGCTTGCATGCGGCCTTCGACGGTGCGCATGTCGAATTTCTTGCGCGCGCGGTCGGCCAGCCAGTGGAAGTAGGCCGGAGCTTTCTCCAGCCGGCTGCGGTAGGCGTCCGCTCCGGTCTGCTTCACGTATTCATCGGGATCGAGATCGCCTTCCAGTTCCAGAACCCGCACCTGCAAGCTCTCATCGAGCAGCATCTGGATGGAGCGCTCAGCGGCGTTAGCGCCGGCGGCGTCGGGATCGAAATTGACCACGATGCGATCGGAGTGGCGCTTGAGCGCGCGGACTTGTGTGTTCGTGAGCGACGTGCCACAGCTCGCGACGACGTTGCGAACGCCGGCCGAGTAGACACCGATCACGTCCATGTAACCTTCCACCAGGACGGAATAATCAGTCTTGCGAATGGCATCCTTAGCCCGGTGCAGATTATAGAGCACGTAACTTTTCCGGTAAAGCGGCGTCTCGGGTGAGTTGAGATATTTAGGCTCGTCGCCGGAGCGAAGGGCGCGGCCTCCGAAGCCGATCACTTTACCAGACTCGTTGTGAATGGGAAACATAAGCCGGCCGCGAAACCGATCAAACCATCCGCTGCCGTCCTGTCTTTTCATCACCAAGCCTGATTGCTCCACATGTTCGGGAGCGAATCGCTCCGCGAATTTGCGCACCAACTGCTGGCCCCCTGGATCCGATATGCCCAGACCGAATTCGGCGATCTGTTCTGAATTGACGGCGCGTCCAGCAAGATAGTTGCGGGCTTCGGCGCCATTCGGGTTGTCGAGATTGGCCTGGAAAGTGCTAGCCGCTATTTCGTGCATCTCCATCAGCGCGCCGCGTAGTTTCGAATCGGGATCGGAGTATTCGCGCCGGGGCATCGTGATGCCGTTGCGTTCGGCCAGCAGCTTGAGCGCCTCGACAAAGCTGATGCGCTCGATCTCCATGACGAAAGTGAAAATGTCGCCGCCCTGGCCGCAGCCGAAACACTTGAAGCGCTGCATGGTCGCGTTGACGTTGAACGACGGCGTTTTCTCGGTGTGGAACGGACACAGGCCCATGAATCTGCCCGTGGTGCCCGTGCGCTTGAGGCGCACGTATTCGCCGATGGTCTTGACGATATCGACGGATGACTTGAGCTGCTCGGCGAAATCCATGGGACAGTTTCTAGATTCTGCTTTCTGCTCTCTGCCTTCTGCTCTCTGCCTTCTGCTCTCTAGTTTCGTCCTATGGTGACACACTGGTAAGTAGAAACGGATGTTGGTTCCCGATCCTGCGGTCATCGAAGTGGGCGAGTTGGACGAGGCGATCGCCGCGCTTCCGAACGCCGACGCGGTGTTTCTGGTTCGGGCCGGCGAGCGATCCGCTTATCTCGCCAAGACCAGTATGCTGCGGCGGCGGTTGTTGCGCATTCTCAAGCCGGCTGAGGGGGCGCGCCGGTCGTTGAATCTTCGCGAGGTTGTGACGCGCGTGGAGTATTGGCTGACGGCGTCGCGCTTCGAATCGATGCTCTTGCATTACGCGCTGGCCCGCCGCGATTTCCCTGAGGATTATCTTCGGTTGATCAAGCTGCGCATGCCGGCCTATGTGAAGCTGATTCTCACCAACGAATTTCCTCGGACCCAAGTGACCACGCGGCTCACGGGTGGTCAGGGCATCTACTACGGGCCATTTCGAACGCGGGCCGGCGCCGAACTGTTCGAGAATCAGTTTCTCGATCTGTTCCAGATGCGCCGTTGTCAGGAGAATCTGGAGCCCAGCCCGCAACACCCGGGCTGCATTTACGGAGAAATGAACAAGTGCCTGCGCCCCTGCCAGCAAATCGTGAGCAGGGAAGGGTACTTGAGCGAGGTTGGGCGCGTCGAGGAGTTTCTCACCAGCAATGGCGCAGGGCTGCTAAGTGTAACTGCCGCGGCACGCGACCGCCTGAGCCAGGAGATGAGCTTCGAAGAAGCGGCGCGGCAACATCAACGCTTGGAGCGCATTCAGGAAGTGCTCGCGCTACGCGACGATCTGGTGGGGGACATAGACCGGCTTTATGGCGTGGCGGTCGCACCCGCGAGCAATGCCGATAGCGTACTGCTGTGGTTCGTATGCCAGGGCTCGTGGCAATCGCCTCGACAATTTTCGCTCACGTCTAGCGTTTCACTCGACACCAGGCTGCGCGAGCTGGTGGCGTCACTCGATCCAGTGAGCGCGCCGTTGGCGGAGAAGCAGGAACACTTGGCGCTGCTCGGGCGCTGGCACTATTCGAGCTGGAGCGATGGCGAATGGATCGGCTTTCACGGCTGGGATGAGGTGCCCTACCGGAAACTTGTGCGGGCGATCTCAAGAGTGGGGCAGAAGGCGGCGGAGAAAGTGGCCGATGGGTCAGGCGCTTAGGGCTCTCGCAGGTCGGAGACCTGCGCCACTTTTTCCAGGAAATCTCTCGCCACGTCGCGGACCTGCTTATGCTCAACATCGACCGCGTAATTCAGCGCGCGCATTGCATTATCGGAGATCTTTCCGGATAGTTCGGAAAGCGTCTTGCGAAGATCGGGGTTAGCGGCCAGAGTGTCGGATCGAACCAGGATGCAAGCTTGATAAGGCGGGAAGGCCTGCTTGTCGTCTTTCAATACTTTGACGTCCAGCTTGTTTAACAATCCGTCGGTGCTGTTAGCCGCCACCATGCTCACCTGTTTCTGAGTGAGTGCGGTATAAACCAGCCCGAGGTCCATGCTCTTGGGCGCGGCTCTCCACCGAATCGGATAGGTGTTGGTCAATAACGGGTACCCGTCGGGGCGTGTCAGGAACTCATAGCCGGCGCCGAGAGTAAATCCGGCTGGATCGGCGGCGGCATCGCTCAAAGTTTCCAGGTGCCGCGAGCGGGCGTCGTCGCCGCGAACCGTCATGGCGAAGGTACTGGCGAAGCCCAGCGGGTCCAGCCAGTCTACGTGCATACCGGTGGCATACTCGGTACGCACGCGCTCGAGAACCACTACCGGATCTTTAACGCCGCTGCGCTTGAGGATATTGGTAAAAGCGGTTCCGGTGTACTCCGGATACAAGTCGATGTCCCCGGCCAGCAAGGCTTGGTGAGCAAGCAGGGTGCCGCCGAGGTTCAGTTTTCGGACTACAGGCAGATGAAGACGATTTTCCAGATGCTGCGCGATGATTTCTCCAAGGATCACCTGTTCGGTGAAATTCTTCGATCCTACGATGACGCGATGCCTGGAAGAGCAACCCGCCAGCAGCAGAAACGCGCTCAGGCAGCCGAGAATCGTCTTTCGATCCAACCTAATCCTCCATCGGATAGCAGTGCCAGTATGGCCGCCGGAACGGCGCCGGCCAATATTTGCGTGGTGTCCACCGACGCGATGCCACGGAAGATGAAAACGCCCAGTCCGCCGCCGCCGATCGCCGCCGCAATTGTGGCGGTTCCAACCGTAGTAACCGTGGCGACGCGAACGCCCGCCAGAATAGTCGGCGCGGCCAGCCGCAGCTCCACCTGCCATAACAGTTGCCGATCGGTCATACCCATCGCGACCGCCGACTCTCGCACGGCTGGGTCAACGCCCAGAATGCCAACCAAGGTATTACGCAGAATCGGCAGCAGCGCGTACAACACCAGCGCGACGATTGCAGTCCTTTTGCCGATGCCGCCGATCAGCGGAATCGGAATCAAAAATCCAAACAGAGCCAGGCTGGGCACGGTCTGCAATACGTTGGCGAAACCCAACACCCATCCCTGCAGAGGCGGGCGGCGCGTAAGCAGGATGCCGAGGGGAATTCCGATTGCGACCGCGATGGCCATGGACACCAGGACCAGCACAAAGTGCTCGGATGTCAACTCGAGGATATCGTCGAACAGGCCTGGCCTATTCATCAATGCCTATGGACGGTCATCGGGGCTCGCCGGCGTTCATCTCGATTCCAATATCCAGGACAGCCAGGAACGCACGCGTCACCGGCTCCCGCGATTTCAAGAACTCCTGTGGTGTTACAAGAACTTCCAGTCTGCCACGATCGAGGAGAGCAATGCGAGTGCCGAGGCGTAGAGCTTCGCGGACATCGTGCGTAACGAAGATGGAAGTTTTCTGAAGCTGCTTGCGCAGGGCCAGGAACTGGTCCTGCAGCTCCAGACGCGTGACGGGGTCGAGCGCGCCGAAGGGTTCGTCGAAAAGCAGCAGCCGGGGGTCGGCGGCCAGGGCGCGTGCGACGCCAACTCGTTGGCGCTGGCCACCGGAAAGCTCGCGGGGATGGCGGTGCAAGAACTGCTGCGGTTCCAACCCGACTTCGTGCAGTAGATCTCTTGTTCTGGCTGTGATGCGCTCGGTGGGCCAGCCTTCCAGGCGCGGAACCAAGCCGACGTTTTGCGCGACGGTGAAGTGCGGGAACAGGCCGACTTCCTGAATCACATAGCCGATGCCGCGCCGCAATGCAATCAGGTCCCATTCCGTGGTTGGGCGGCCATCCACGCGCACGTCGCCGCTAGTCGGAAACAGCAGGCCATTCACCATCTTGAGCGCGGTGGTTTTTCCAGATCCGCTGCGGCCGAGAAGCACCAGCGTTTCGCCGGGCTCAATCGAGAAGCTCAAATTATCGAGGATGAGATTGCCGCCGACGCGATAGGTGACCTGCCGGAATTCTACGGTTGCCGTGGCGCCGGCCGCCGCCATCAGGGAACCATCCACAAGCTCTCGACGAATGGCCACTCCTGGTCCACCCATTGCTCCTGGACGCGAAAGCCGGTCTGGGCCGCCATCTCAAACATTTCGTGACAATGAAACTTGTGGGAAGACTCGGTCCAGATGGTTTCGCCGCCGCGGAACTGGACTCTGAAATCGGCCTCTGGAATGAAAACCGATTGATCCACGCGGGATCGGAGATGCATCTCAATGCGGCGTTCCCTCTCGTCCCAGCGGGTTTGGTGCTCGAACTTACGGAGGTCGAAATCCGCGCCCAGCTCGCGATTCATCCGGCCCAGCACATTGAGGTTGAAGGCGGCGGTAACTCCGGTAGGATCGTCATAGGCCAGCAGCATGCGATCGCGATCTTTGACCAGGTCGGCGCCTATCAGCAGAGCATCGCCAGGCAGGAGCCACTCTCGCAGATCGCGCAGGAACTCGATGGCTCGCTCGCGCTCGAAATTTCCGATAGTGCTCCCGAGAAATAGGACCAGCAGGGATTCATGAGCACGGCGGTGCGCGGCGGCACGAGCCATTCCGTCAATATAGGCATACTCAAGCGGCCGCACGTCCGCGATGTCGGCCAGCTCGCGCAGGCAACGGCCTAAAGCCTCGCGCGAAACATCAATCGGAAAATAGCGCGGTACGCGATCCGCTCTTTTAAGCGCATTCAAGACATAACGCGTTTTGCGGCCAGTACCGCTACCCAGCTCGATCACGGTCGCAGTTTCCGGAATCAACTCCGCGATGTCGCGCGCGTGCTTCCGCAGCACACGTTCATCGGCGCGCGTGACACCGTATTCGGGTAGGTGCGTGATGGCCTCAAAAAGCGCGCTGCCCAGTTCGTCATAGAGATATTTAGAGTGCAGTTCCTTCTGAGGTTTGCTCAGGTCGACGCGCACGTCGGAGGCAAACTCGCGCGTGCGCTCGTCAGGTGCTGCGCTAGTTCTCGGTAAGACGGAAAGTGGCATAGACATAGGGATAGTCGGGCCGGAACCAATTGCGGAACGAAGGTCGTAGAAAGCAAGACGCGGTCCGGGGCGATGCGCCTTTCAGCACATAGTGTTCTTCATCGAAGAAATTCTTGGAATAACCGGGATAGAACGGGAAGGGCTGGAATCCGGCGAAAGGACCGAACGGTGTGGAGGTCCACTCCCAGCCGTTTCCAACCAACTGGGAAACGCCGCTGGCGCTGTCCCCGGTCGGGGTGGCGTCCACATCCACCGGGCCCCAATGGTGAAAGTCGAAATTCCCGTGAGTTGCATCCGGCACAGTGTTTCCCCATGGATAATGACGCTCTTCTTGCTCCGGAGTTTCGAATGCCGCCCGATGAAATTGCGCTTCTGTGAGTAAGTCCTTTCCCACCCAGCGCGCGTAGGCGGCCGCTTGCCGATGTGTAACGTAGACCGGCGCGTTGAGGGGCAGGGGAAATTCCGCGAACATGCCGCGAAAGAGCCATTCTCCATCGCGCTGGGTCCAAAAGTGGGGAGGCGCCGCGCCGTCTTCGACGAACTTAAGATAATCGCCATTGGTGACTTTGTACTTGCTGACGGCGAACGCGGGAACGGGAACCCGGTGGCGGTCGAATTCGTTGTCCCAGCCAAATTCACCGGCTTTCTGGCCGAGCGTGGCGTAGCCGGCGGGGATTTCGATCATTCCACCGGCGATGGCGCGGTCGTGATGCAGCGGCTGGATGGAGGTTGCAGATTTTTGATCATAGGGGAGATTGTGCAGCAAGTAGGCCAGCGTCTCGGCATGCATGAGCCGGTGTTCGAGCGCGACGTGAACTAGCTGCTCCGGAACCTGGTCAAGCGAGTCGTCGATGATTTGCCGGACTCTGCGGTTGTAAGCCAGCACTTCTTCGACGGAGGGCCAATCGGCCGGCTGATCCGCGGCAGCCTTCCCGACCGGCGGGTCAATGCCGAACTCGAACAGCTTGTCGAAGTGAGGATGGAACGAAGGAATGCCGAGGGACTGACGGCAGATCAGGTTCCAATCGAATGCCTCCAGATGCCCGAGGTAAAAAATGAGCCGGTGACGCTCCGGCACGGGGCGCGAATAGAGGGCTGGCGGTGTTAACAGGGCGAATAACTCATCCGTGCGGGATCGCGCGGATTCCATCCGGTCGCAAAGAATCCGAGAAGGGGCTGGCGTAGTCGACATGCTTTCCTCCGGCCACTTTCAGGCTAACACCTGAGGCGACGAGGGAAAGTTCCAGGGGCGGTAGGCGGCACAATCGAGCGCGGACAGCTTCAAGCACGCACAATGGTGATGGATGAATGCTATGCCCTGGACGATCTACGCTATCCTCTCGGCCTTCTTCGGCGCACTGGTTGCCATCTTCGGCAAGATTGGTGTGCGGGATGTGGACAGTAATCTGGCGGTCGCCATCCGCACCGTGATCATCGTCTTCTTCGCGTGGGGAATCGTAGCGGCACAGGGAAATGCGGCGGACCTCTTCCGCATCTCTCGGCATTCTTTCATCTTTCTTTTTCTATCGGCTATCGCCACTGGCCTGTCATGGCTGTTTTACTACAGAGCGCTGCAACTCGGGGAGGCTTCTCGCGTTGCACCCATTGATAAATTCAGCGTAGCGCTCGCAGTGGGAATGGCCTTCATTTTTCTCGGTGAGAAGCCTACAACCGGGAACGTTCTCGGCGCCATCCTGGTAACTGCGGGAGTACTGGTAGCTGCGATAGTGCACTAGCTGTTCCGCTACTCCACTAGACCGCTTGGATCGTATCTGTGGAAACCTCCACGAAATCGCATTCGACGAATCGCAACGCTGACAAGCCTTAAGGGTAACGAGCCGATGTTCTAGCGTCTAACGAGGTGGAAAAAAGACGCGGCACGGGCGTTTGCCAATGCCGCGGTAACGCTTCGTTGGGATGATTCTTGTTTACTTGCTAACGCCAGGGACCGTTTGGGCGGTCTGCGAGGCCGGGTTGGCCCCACCCTCCCACTCGCTTCTATTTCGGTTGGTCTTCCAATATTTGTCGCCCCACCAATCATCACCGTTCTTCCCGAAAGCGGCTGTTTCCGGCGTGGCCTTCTTGATGGCGATGGTCTCAAGCAGAGCGGAAGCTTGAGCGGAGGTCAGCTCAAAGTTCAACGTTCCGTTTACTCCGGCCGCATCTTTGTAGTTCACGGTGAGAGTCTCCTTTTTCCTGCCGGGGGCCATCGAAGGGACCTTGAACCTATGAAGAATACGACGCGCTTCATCCTGAGTGGTCGCCGTGCTGGTGATCTGGGTGCATGGCAGCTTGTACGTTCCGGTGCCGTAGTCAAACCGCAGCTCTCCCCTTTCGCTGACGTCGAGAGTCCCGATCAAATTGAGCGGAATGGATTTCACCGAGCCGCCGACATACGTGGCGGTGTCGGAAGAACCTCGGACGACGGCCGGAGGAACCAGCGCAAAGACAATGATCGCAAACAGGATCTGGCGGAATACTGACATGTAGTACGTCTCCTTGGGAGTACTATCGGCGAAGTCTCGCACATCCTTTAGTGCCGGGGCACACTTACAATGGATTAAGCATGTCTATCTACGACGAACGCCGGGAAGAGTTGGAAAAGCAGGAGTTTATGATGGGAACCGAGCGCGGGCGGCTGGCGGTGACGATGGACCTGTTGACTGACGCCCTGGTGTTGGTCGGGCAGCATGGTGTCTACTGCCAGAGCGCCCGCCAACCCGGCAAACCGGCCATGGACATTCAGATGATTTCCAAGTGTCTGATCGACGCCAAGGAACTGGTGGCGGACGTGATGGGCAAGTTGAAAAGCAAGTCGGCCGCCGAACGAAGCTGAACAGGAATCTATTTTCGCGTATCGAGCCAGACGAAGGTCCAAACCACAATTAGCCCGATGAGACACAGCAGGAACATCAATAGGCGGCGGCCAAATCCGGGCGTATAGGCGGGAAGTTGGTCGTTGGGTTTCGGCTCGGGCACGTTGCCTTCGGAATCCATCCCTGGCTCCTGTTTCAGTATAAAGGAGGAAAGCAATGAATCCGAAGATTCCGATCGCAGCCATCACGGACGAGTTTTCACCAGACCTGGAGACCGCACTGCACGCCATGCAGAAAATCGGCATGAGCGCGGCGGAGTTGCGGGTCATCTGGGGCAAGAACATCATGGACCTGTCCGATGAAGAGATCCAGCGCGTGCGCGAGATCACTGCGTCGCTGGGTTTCAAGGTTATTTCGATCGCCTCGCCGCTATTGAAATGCTTGCTGCCAAAGTCACCTCCGGTTGACAGCCGGTTCCAGCACGACGTCTTCGCGTCGAAGCACACGTTTGAAGACCAGCCCAGGTTGGCGGAGCGAGCGTTCGGAATCGCAAAGAAGTTCGATGCACGAATCGTTCGAGTTTTTTCGTTCTGGAGAACTGTGGAACCCGAGAAATGTTTTGAAGGCATTGTGCGTTATTTAGGCGAGCTGGCGGAGAAGGCCGCCGCACACGATTTGATTATCGGGCTGGAAAACGAGCACGCGTGCAATATCGGGACGGCGCGAGAGACCGCTCGATTGCTGGAGGAGCTGCCGCATCCGAACCTGCGCGTGGTGTGGGATCCAGCCAACGCGTATGTTGCGGGGGAAAGTCCGTATCCGGAGGGCTATGGACTGTTGCCGCCGGAGCGGATCGTACACGTTCACGCGAAAGACTGTCACCTGAACGGCCACGCACCGGTCTGGGGTCCGCTGGGAACACGCGCGATCGATTGGAAGGGACAGATTGGGGCCTTGCTCCGCGATCGTTATGCCGGGTACCTGAGCTTGGAAACGCACTGGCCGGGTCCCGGGGGCGACAAGCTGGAAGGTAGTAGAATCTGCGGGTGGAATCTGCGCGGATTAGCGAGTGCATAGCGAGCGAACGGCCGTTCACGGAAAAGTCGTGAATATTGTACGCAGTGATTTCAATTATTTAGAAGATTAAACCCCGCTGCCGTGTAGATCCGGCTGATAGTTTGGTGCAGGAGAGAGTTGTTTACGGGCGCTCCCGAAAAGGGGCGCCCATTTTTTTGGGAACCACGTTGAACATGCAAAGCAAGCCGGCCGGAAGAGCACCCAAACGGAAGAGACTGATCCGAACGCTTCTCCGCAAGATAGAAAAAGAATTTAAGACCAAGGAAACGAAAGCGACGATGGCTGACTACATTCGGCTGACCCAGCTCGAACGGGAGTTAGAGGACCAGGAGCAGCCGAGGGAGATCATCATCAGGTGGAGCGAGCCAGCGGCGAAGTTAAGCATCGAGAGATAGTTTATGTCCCGCTTCCATCGCAGCGCAGATTTCACAGTTCGAATGCGCGGTTTAAGGGTTTTTCAGGGCCGATTGGGTCAGGCAAGAGCCAGGCGTTGTGTCAGGAAGCTATCCGGCTTAGTTACTTGAATCCCGGTAGACAGGGGCTCATCGGAGCGCCTACGTATTCTCTTCCCCTTTCTATCGGCTTGCGCCGCAGCGTTCAGCTAGGATAACGATAACCTCCCGCGGCCGTTTTAGGTACAGTGTGTATGCGGCTGTGATTTCAGTTCAAAACGTCTCCAAGGTCTATCATCTTTATCGCCATCCCTTCGACCGCCTGCTCGGCAGCTTCGCGATCGCAAGAAAGCGGACTACCGAGTTCTGGGCGCTGCGTAATATAAACTTGCGGGTCGACAAGGGCGAGGTTTTTGCGATTTTAGGACCGAACGGCTCTGGCAAGAGCACCCTACTCCAAATCATCACTGGGATCTTGAAGCCGACTAGCGGTCGAGTTTTGTGTGCAGGCCGCGTGGCCGCTCTGCTGGAGTTGGGCGCCGGCTTCAATCCGGAGTTCAGCGGCCGGGAAAACGTCCTCTTGAACGGCGAGATCATGGGGCTTTCGCGGAAAGAGCTGGATCAAGCCTTTCCTAAGATCGAGGCCTTTGCCGAGATCGGCCGATTCATCGATCGCCCGGTCAAAGAATACTCCAGCGGCATGTACGTTCGCCTGGCCTTTTCAACCGCCATCCACGTCAATCCCGAGATTCTGATCGTCGACGAAGCTCTCGCGGTCGGAGACGCCATTTTCGCCAGCAGATGCATCCAGAAGTTCGAGGAGCTGCGGCAGAAAAAAGTAACCGTGTTGCTGGTGTCCCACGACTTAGGGTTAGTCAAACGGTTGGCCGACAGAGCGGCCTTTATGCTGGAAGGAAAAGTAGTAATGGAAGGGACGCCCAAGGACGCCGTGAATCAGTACGTCGGCTTCGTACTCGACCGCGAGCGAGAAAATCGTGAACGCGACGACAGTGGGAGCGTGGGGCCAGCCGCAAACAGCAGTTTCCGTCACGGCGATGGAGCCAGCCAAATCGTTGACGTGCGGTTGCTGAACGGCGCCGGTGAACCTTGCCACACTTTCCGGCCTGGGGAGTCCATCGTTATTCGCATTCGGGCGGTTTTTCGCCGGACCGTATCCGACCCTGTAGTCGGCATACTCGTCCGCAACCGGATCGGTATGGACGTGTTTGGAACCAACACTCGCCTGGAGGGTGTCGACCTGGGAAATATTCAAGCCGGCGAGACGCTCGAAGTCGAATTCGAGTTGGATTGCCTGTTGAGCCGTCAGGAGTATACACTGACCGTTGCTACTCAGTATCGCAACGGGCTCAGTCAGGATTGGCTCGATGATGTCACCGACTTCCAGGTGGTGGACACGAAGGATGTTGCGGGGGTACTGAACTTGAATACTCGAGTGCGTCATCACAAGCTCGTGACCATTCCTGACGCCGACCCCAGCGGCGTCGCCCAGCCATGATCTACGCAATTGTCCTCGCGATCGTAGTGGGCACGCTCTGCGTGGTCACGATCATCCAGACGCGATCGGTGAAGAACCAGGCGGACTTTCTGGTCGCTGGCAGAAAACTGCCTTGGCCCGTCCTGGTTTTTACACTTCTGTCTTCGTGGATCGGGGCCGGCAGCCTGTTCGCCGGAGGAGAGAATGCGTACCGGAACGGATTCGCCGCGCTTTGGCAGCCCGCGGGCGGTTGGGTCGGACTGATCGTCATTGCGCTGATCGCCGGCCGGGCGCGGCGCTTTGCACAGTTCACAGTTCCCGATCTGCTCGAAACGCGATACAACGCGACGGCGCGCGTCATGGGGACCATCGCGATCGTCATCTCTTATACGGTGATCACTAGCTATCAATTCAAGGGCGGGGGAGACATTCTGAATCTGATCTTCCCTTCCGTTAGCAGCGATCAAGGGATGTGCATCATCGCGGCTTTCGTGATTGTGTTTACCGCCGCCGCCGGTATGGCTTCCATCGCTTATCTTGATCTGGTCATCGGCGGCCTGGTGACAACCATCGTCATCATTGCAGTCCCGCTATTACTTCATAAGGCGGGCGGCTGGACCCAGGTGCGCGCCGTTCTTCCGCCCACGCATTTTCAGGTACTGGGTAATCTAACTTTGGCTCAAGCGCTCAACTACATGATTCCCACTACGCTACTTCTGATTGGCAATCAAGGGATGTATCAGAAATTCTTTTCGGCGCGCTCGGAACGCGATGCGAAATTCGCCGTCTATGGATGGATTGTCGGCACCCTGATTCTGGAAACGCTGCTCATTACTTTTGCCGTGGTCGGCAGCTCGCTGTTCAAGACTGAACATCCGCGAGAGATCATTCCCCTTACTGCTTTCCAGGGTTTGCCCTCGCTCATCGGCGCGCTATTACTCGGCGGGGTTTTTGCCAAAGTGATTTCTACGGCCAACAATTACCTGTTCTCGCCGTCTACCAATCTGATCCACGATGTCTACGGCCGGTTCATCAATCCCCATGCCTCCGAAAAGAGAAGGATGGTTATGTCCCGATTGATCGTGCTGCTGCTCGGGCTCTTCGCTCTGCTGCAAGCGACCAGGTTCGAATCGATTTTGAATGCCTCCGTGTACGCCTATACCGTTTACGGAGCGGCCGTGACTCCAGCTGTGATGGCCGTGTTTTTCTGGAGACGCGCCACCACCGCCGGCGCGATCGTGTCCATCGTGCTGGGAGCGGCGCTGACCGTCGGCTTGAACCTGGCTCATTACGAGTTGGCGATTTATCCTGCTCTCACCGCGTCGCTCTTGAGCTTGGTCTTGGTCAGCCTTATGACACCGCCGCCCGAACCCGCCAAATGGAAACCGTTTTTCGAAAGTTGACCCATGCAGATAAAAGAAATTCAACAAGCCCTGCGAGACGAGAGAGTGGACGGCTGGTTGTTCTTCGATCATCACCAGCGCGACCCGCTCGCCTACCGCATTTTGAAGTTGAATCCCACTCGGACTATGACGCGGCGCTGGTATTACCTGATTCCCGCGCAGGGCGAACCAAAAGGGCTGGTTCATGCCATCGAGTCTGGGGTGTTAGCGGGCCTGCCCGGCAAGACGCAAATCTACTCGAGCTGGGGTGCGCAGGTCGATGGAATCAAGAGCTTGCTGGCAGGCTGCCGGCGCGTCGCAATGCAGTACTCACCCAACTGTGCTATCCCGTACGTCTCGCTGGTGGACGGCGGAACGTTGGAGTTGGTTCGAAGCACGGGCGTCGAAGTGGTCACCTCGGCAAACCTCGTCCAGCTTTTTGAAGCTCGTTGGACCGCCGAGCAACTGGAGATGCATCTCGAAGCGGGCCGCCGGGTGGATCGCATCCGCGCCGAGGCTTTTCAGACCATCGGAACGGCGCTTAGGGCTAACCGAACATTAAACGAATGGCAGGTGAACCGCTTCATACGCGACGGCTTCGAAAAGTCCGGCTTGGTGACCGATCACGGGCCGATCGTAGGCGTCAACGCCAACATGTCGAACCCGCATTATGAGCCCGGGCCCGAAGGCAGCCACGAAATCCGCAAGGGTGACGCGGTCCTGATCGACATGTGGGCCAAGCTCGATCGCCCGGGTGCGGTTTTCTACGACATCACCTGGACCGGTTATTGCGGCGCCGAGCCGCCCTCGGCCATCCAAAATGTTTTCGAAGTCGTGCGCGACGCCCGGGATCGCGCCGTCGAACGCGTCCAGTCGGCTATGCGCAAGAACGAAAGCATCCACGGCTTCGATGTGGACGACGCAGCGCGCGGTTACATCAAGGAGAAGGGCTTCGCCGAATATTTCGTGCACCGCACCGGGCACTCCATCGGCGAGGAAGTTCACGGCACCGGCGCCAACATGGACAACCTCGAAACGCACGACGAGCGCAAAATAATCCCTGGAACATGCTTTTCGGTCGAACCGGGCGTCTATCTGCCCGAATTTGGAATCCGGTCTGAAGTAAATGTCTATGTCGGGCCAAGCGAGGCGCGAGTGACAGGAGAGAAGCAACAGAAGCTGGTGTCGATCCTTTAGTCGACGACCGCGTCGCCCCACGCAACCCCAATCGCCTCAATACGTTTGCAAATAGTACCAGGCGCTCATGGGCCCGATAGGAATTTTCGATTGGACCCCTCCGCCGCAGTCGCATACCCTGGGTTATGGCAACCATGCTTGTTATGGAGCCGCCCAGCTCCCAAATCGCGCTTCTACATCGGATTAGCGGCATCGTCAGCTCTGAACTATCGCTGGACGAGATGCTCGGAGAAATTGTCGGACTCACCGCGCAGGTGACGGAATGCGACGCCTGTCTGGTTTATCTACTCGAGCGTGACACCGGTGAAATTGTGTTGCGCGCCTCCCAGGTCCCGCACGCGGCCGCTCTCGGCACGCTGCGTATGAAGGTGGGCGAAGGCGTCACCGGATGGGTGGCGGAGCACAAGTCGGTGGTCGCGCTCTCAGCCAACGCCGGCTCCGATCACCGCTTTAAACGGTTTCAAGCGCTGATTGAAGATACCTACGAGGCGTTCCTCTCGGTTCCGCTGGTCAGCGGCGGCGACGTGATCGGCGTCATCAACGTCCACCATCGTGAGCTTCACGATCACACGCCGGACGAGATTGCTCTCCTGACCTTCGTCGGAGAACAGATGGGCGGGATCATTTCCAAGTCGCTTCTGGCCGAGGCAAACGCTCGCCTGCTCGAAGAGACCCAGGAAATGAAGCGCCAGCTCGAGACGCGCAAACTTGGTGGAGCGAGCCAAGGGAATTCTGCAGACGCGCTACCATCTGACGGAGGAAGAAGCTTATCTTCGCCTTCGCAACGAAAGCCGCCGGCTGCGACGCCCCATGAAGGATCTGGCCGAGGCCATCATTCTGGCCGAGGATCTCAGCCGCAAGAGCGAGAGTTCGGAAGTCTGATCGTCAATCGGGGGAACGCCGTATCGAGCCCAGCAACTTTAGGTGCTGGACTTCTGCTCCAACCACAGCTTTCAAAGAAATGGAGCGATCGAACGTAACGAGCTGACCTTTTCTATGGACGGCAAGCGCGAGAAGATACACATCAGTGACCTTGTGATGGCTGACGATTGATGTGGGACGGAAGGCCTGGTTCTCCAATAGGGAGACATCATCTGGCCAGAACTCATGATGCGGGCTCGAACAAAGATCCTGTAGGCGATAGATCACTTCTCCCGGTGTGGCCTCTACCGTTGGGTAGGCGGGATTGCTCAAAATCCGCACGACTCCATTGATTGTGATCGGGCAGGTTGCCCAAGCCGTTCCCCGGGCGGCTTTGAACCAATCATGAGCCTCGTCGTGGTTGAGGTGTGCGGGATCAAAGAGCGCGACTAGGACATTTACGTCCAGCAAGCAAGGGATCACTCTGCATCCCGCAGCTTGTTTACTAGTGCCAAGGATGGGACCTTCGATCCGCGCTTTGCCGGAAAGACTCGCACGCCATTCCGGATACGAGCACCGCCTCTTGGCTTCAAGGCGGTCCGCACCAGAGCGGAGATCACTTGACCGGCGGTCTGTCCGCGTTGTTGCGCCAGATTCTTGGCGGCCTGCAGTATATCTTCATCCAGATCGAGTGTGGTCCTCATCCACTCCATCGTAACGCATCACGCATCAGATGTCTGATGTCGGATGCTTCATCCCAGGCCCTCCAGCAGTTTGCGCGTTCGCCCATGCGCTAACACCACATCCGGATCGCGCTGCATCGCTTCAAAATAGCGCTTCTCGAAGCCGCGCCCGTTTTCGTTGGGGACTATCAACTCGCGGGCCTGCGCCACGAACCGGTCAGCGTCCGTTCCCGACGGCGGTTCTTTGGCATCCAAAGTCTCATCGACCATGACCACCAGCTCAGACAGCTCATGCAGCCAGGCGAACCACGGATCGTACAACACCAGCTTCAAGAGCTCGCTGCTCGAGCTGATACGGGCAATGTCGCGCTCGTAGTACGCGCGCTCCGATTCGAGCAGTGTCTTGTGAAGGCTAAGCAGCGCGTTTCTCAGATCGGTCAGCCGTTGTTGGATTGGATCGTGAAGCGAATCGGTCGATGCCATGGCCCTCTGATGTTATAGTACCGCCGTCCGAAAACAGTTCCCCGAAACACTGGTTTTAACCTTAGAATAGAATACGTGCGTACTGATTCCACGCTTCAACTCGCCACCGGCAATCTCGATCTGGTGCGCCGAGAAATCGGAAAAGTCATCGTCGGCCAACAACCGGTAGTCGACGGTGTTTTGACTTGTCTGCTGGCCGGTGGTCACGTGTTGCTGGAGGGAGTTCCGGGCCTCGGCAAGACTACTCTGCTTCGCACTCTCGGCCGGGTCTTGCATCTCAAGTACTCGCGCATTCAGTTTACGCCCGACCTCATGCCTGCCGACATCGTCGGCAGTATGATCATTGAGACCGACGATCATGGCGCCAAGGCGCTGCGCTTCCAGCCCGGCCCGATCTTCGCTAATCTCGTGCTGGCCGACGAGATCAATCGCGCTACGCCCAAGACGCAGTCGGCGCTGCTCGAAGCCATGCAGGAACGCACCGTGACCAGCGGAAACACGACTCACGAATTGGACGCTCCCTTTCTGGTCATGGCCACCCAGAATCCAATCGAGATGGAAGGAACCTATCCGCTTCCTGAAGCGCAGCTGGACCGCTTCTTGATGAAAATTTTGGTGTGTTATCCTTCGCGCGAAGATCTGAACCGCATCGTGGAACGGACCGTGCACCGCGACGAGACCGCCGTTCATCAGGTGGTCGATCGCGACGCGATCATGCAATTGCGCGCAGCCTGCCGGGAGGTTCTGGTCGCGGAGCACGTGCAGGATTTCGCCATCGATCTGGTGATGTCGACGCAGCCGGGAACGCCGTACGCCCACGAACTCGCGAATAAGTATATTCGTTACGGCAGCTCGCCTCGCGGCGCTCAAGCCCTGGTGGAGTGTGGACGTGTGGTGGCGTTGATGCACGGCCGGCTCAATCTCTCGAGCGACGACGTTCGTGAGATCGCCCCTTCCGTGTTACGTCACCGCATCATCCTGAACTTCGACGCCCATGCCGACGGCCAGACCCCGGAGACAATTCTTACTACGATCATCGAAAACGTCACCGCCGCAGCCGCCAAATGAAACCAAGCCCGCTCATCGACAGTTCTTTCCTCGAAAAGCTCGAACGCCTGGCCATTCAATGGCAAAAGTCGTTTCCTGGTCTGGTGGGCGGGCACAACATCTCACACTTTGCCGGACCTGGTCAGGAGTTTCTCGATCATCGCCAGTTCCATCATGGCGACGACCTGCGCGCGGTCAACTGGCGCGCCTATCTCCGGCTGGAAAAGCTTTTCTTGAAAATGTTTCAGGTCGAGCCGCGCATTCCCGTCCGCCTTCTGCTGGATTGCAGCAACTCCATGACCACCGGCGACGTCTCTAAGTTCGATTACGCGCGCAAGCTCACCGCGGCGCTATGCTATGTCGGATTGGTGCGGCTCGATACCATGTGCATTCAGCCTTTCGGTCATGACTTGGGCGATTCCTTTTTGAGCGGCGGCGGGCGCCACCGTTTTATTCCAGCGGTGAACTTCCTGCAAGACCTGAAGCCATCCGGACAGACCAATTATTTTCAGATGGCCCGGCAGTTCATCTCCAGGTATCCGCAGCGCGGGCTGCTGATCATCATTTCCGATTTTCTGGACGAGACCGATTGCGAGCGTCCGCTGCAGTTTCTGGCGGACTTCGGACATGAGCTGATCCTGATCCATCTGTGGTCCGACGAGGATCGGGAACCGTCGTGGGAAGGACAACTGGACTTGATGGATGCCGAGACCGGCTCTACGCTCGAGATCGGCTTTGACGAAACTGCCCGGAAGAACTATACCAACGCCTTCGACGACTTCGCCAAAAGTATCCAGCGCATCGGCCTGAGGAACAGCGGGCGCTATGTGGGCCTTTCCACGACCAATCCGATCGAAGAGGCCATTTTCGGTCCGCTGGCGCGTTCGGGTGCAATCCAGTAACTGCAATGTTTTTCCTGAACCTATCACTGCCGGAGTTTTTGGGCCTCCTGGGCTCGCTCTCCGGCGTCGTGGTGGCGCTTTACTTACTCGACCGGATGCGCAAAAAGCACACCGTGGCCACGCTGCGGTTCTTTGCCCTCTCCGATAAGCCTCCGGTCCTGAAGCACCGGCGGAAATTGCAGCAACCCTGGTCGCTCATTCTGCAGTTATTGAGCCTGCTGCTTCTATTGCTGGCCATCGCTCAGCTTCGCCTGGGATCGCCGGCGCGTGCGTCTCGCGATCACGTGCTGATTCTCGACAGTTCTGCCTGGATGGCCGCGCGCACGGGTCAAGTCCGATTAATCGATCAGGCTCGCGCGGCTGCGCGCGGCTTACGTCCGGTCGCTACCGTCCAGCGATCGTGTGATGGTGGTGCGCGCCGATGTGCTCGCGACGCCCGCGACTTTGTTCGAATCCGATCGCCAAAAAGTCCAGCAAGCCATCGATCAGACCCAGCCGGGCGCAGCGCCTTTGAATATTGAACAGGCGCTCGACTTTGCTCGCCAGGCCCAACGGCTCCACGCTCAACAACCCGGTGAGATCGTGTTTGTGGGGGCCGGACGCGTCGCTGGTGATGAAGCCGCGCTTTCTGCGCCGCCGCCGAACCTCCGATTCGTCCCGATTGCGAGCCCGACCGAACACGCCGGCTTACGCAAGGTGGGCGTGCGCCGCTCGCTGAGCGATCCGGACATTTGGGAAGTGTTCATCACCGTGAAGAACTACGGAACTACGCCCCGCTCGGTGCCGTTAGGTGTGCAGTTTGGTGGAGCGCCCGTCGGAACCCGTCGCTTTGAATTGAAACCCGGCGCCGAAGAGAACGCGGCCTTCCACTTTAAGACTCGAGCCGCCGGATGGCTGGAGGCGCGCCTGATCACGCACGATGCTTTTCAGCAGGATGATCGCGCCGTGCTGGAACTGCCGGCCCGCAAACTTCTGCCGGTGATGGTTTACTCCGCCGAGCCGGAACTGTTGCGGCCGGTATTCACCTCAATCTCCGGTGTCCAGGCCACTTTCCTGCCGCCATCCAGTTACGATCCCAACATTAAAAGCGGCATCGTGCTCTTGGATCGCTTCGCTCCTCCGTCGCCTCCGGCCACGGAAAGCATTTGGATGGAGCCTCCCGCCGGCGAGTCACCCATTCCGGTTCGAACCATCGAGAAGAATGCCAAGCTGAAACGCTGGCGAGTTGATCATCCGCTGGGCGCCGGTCTGCGTGCGAAGGATCTTGAGTTTCCGAGCGCCGAATTGTTCCGTGTCGGTCCCGACGATGTGGCCGTTGCCGAATCCGACACCGGGGCTCTGATCGTCGCGCGGCCGGCAAAACCGAAGATCGTCGTATTCGGGTTTCATCCCGTCCGATCCGGCATGAAGTATTCGCTCACCACTCCGCTTCTTTTCGCCAACATTCTCCGCTGGATGGCGCCTGAGGTTTTCCGATCGTGGGAGTTGACGGCCGGCACGGTTGGAACGGTGGATGTCGAACTGGAATCGGAAACCGATCCCTCCAACATTCACGTGGCAACGGAAGATGGCAAGCCGCTGCCGTTCACCGTGGACGGACGAAGATTGCGGTTCTTTGCCGGATCTGCGGGAATCGTGCGAGTGCTCACCGGTGACCGCGAAATGGTGTATTCCCTGACCCTGCCACAGCCGGGTGATTTCGTTTGGAAACCGTCCAGCGGTAAGCGCGGTTTACCCGGACGCGGGCCATCCGAGCCAGCTTCCAGGGACATTTGGCAATGGCTGGCACTGCTCGGCGGGATCGGCCTACTGCTCGATTGGATTCTCTACGGACGAATGCGGACGCGCTACGTGCCTCCCTCTCAGGCCGATCGCCGCGTGCTATGGAGGAAAGCATCATGACCTTCGAGCGCGCCTGGGTGCTAGTATTTCTGCTCTTGCCGCTCGGCTGGGCTCTGTTCGAACTAAAGCAAACCCGCCGCGTTGTAGCTTTAATTCTCAAGACACTCGCGTTGGTCGCGATCATCGTGGCTTTGGCTGAGCCCGTGCTTACCATCCCGCAAACCAAGATGGCGGTGGCGGTTTTGGTTGACACTTCATCCAGCGTTTCCTCGCAGGACCTCGCGCGCGCTTCCGAGTTGGCGACGGAGCTGGAAAAAGCGCGAGGCCGTCACTGGACCCGTGTTCTTCCCTTCGCCAGGTCAGTCCGAAACCCCGCGCCTGAAGAACAAAAGAACGGATGGCAGTTGAAAAATACGGCGGGCGACGCCGGCAGCGCTACCGATCTGGAAGCGGCCATCGGTGAAGCTATCGCTTCGTTGCCTTCGGGAATGGTGCCCAGGCTGGTTCTCATTTCTGACGGCAAGGAGAACACCGGGAGTATTACGCGCGCGGCTTGGCAGGCACAGCACCTCGGAATCCCGATCGATACCATGCCTCTCGAGGGACGCCCTCAGCCGAATTTGCGCTTGGAATCGGTGAGCCTGCCGACGGTGGGATTCACCGGCGAGAAATTTCCCATCGACCTGAGCATCTCTTCGCCTGGACCCATCCAGGCTTCAGTCGCGATCAGCGCAGAAGGAAAACTGCTCGGAACCAACTCAGTCGCACTCGAAAAAGGCAGCAATCAGATTCGAGTACACGCAAGTTTGACTACCGCTGGGGCGCTGAATCTGTCGGGGGTGATTCGCGCGGGGAATCTCGGCACTATCCAGTTCGATCGCGCCGTCAATCTGCGCCGTCCGAAAGTGTTGTATGTTTCGCAGGACCCGGAAGGCAGCGAGAAAAATCTACTGCAGACCTTGGCCGCCGCGCAGTTCGATGTCGAACGAACCAACGATCCGATGCATGGGACGCTAAGCGATTTCCAACTGGTGGCCCTTAACAATCTCGATCTTGAATCGCTGCCCGCTTCTAGAAAGAATGAGATCGAAAAGTTCGTAAAGCAGGGTGGTGGATTATTGGTCATCGCCGGCGAGCGCAATATCTACGCCGATAACAAAAAGACCGAAGACGCGCTCGATCGCACACTACCCGCGAATCTCGCCCCGCCGCGCTCACCCGAAGGCACGGCCGTGGTCCTGATCATCGACAAGTCGTCTTCGATGGAAGGCAAGAAGATTGAGCTGGCACGCCTGGCGGCGATCGGCGTTGTGGACAATCTGCGGCCGATCGATATGGTCGGCGTTCTAATCTTCGACAACTCTTTTCAATGGGCGGTACCGATCAGAAAGGCCGAGGACCGCACCCTGATCAAACGCCTGATTTCCGGTATTGTACCGGACGGTGGCACGCAGATCGCGCCGGCATTGGCTGAGGCGTATCGTAGAGTTCTGCCGTCCCGTGCCACGTTTAAGCACATCGTACTGTTGACCGACGGAATCTCTGAAGAAGGCGATAGTCTCGATTTGTCCAAAGAAGCGGTGGCGCAGCACGTGACCATCTCGACAGTCGGTCTTGGCCAGGATGTGAACCGGGCGTATCTGGAAAAGGTGGCAAACCTCGCGGGAGGCAAGGCCTACTTCCTGAATGAGCCGGCCGGCCTGGAGCAACTGTTGCTCAAAGATGTGCTGGAGCACACCGGCTCGACGGCGGTGGAGAAGACGCTACGTCCCTTTGTGGCCAAGAATGCGGAGATCCTGGATGGAGTGGGAATCGATTCGGCTCCGCCGCTCAAGGGTTACGTGAGATTCATCGCGAAACCAACCGCGGACGAGATCCTGAAGGTCGACGAGAAAGATCCTCTGTTGGCGCGCTGGCAGTATGGCCTCGGCAGGGCAGTCGTTTTCACTTCCGACGCTAAGAGCCGCTGGGCCGCGGACTGGGTGACTTGGAAAGGATTCGACAAGCTTTGGACCAACATCTTCCGCGATCTGCTGCCACACGCCGAGACAGGCGAGGCTAGAACCGAATTCGACAGCGCCAGCGGCGATCTGATCGTCAATTATCAACTGGGCCGCGACGTCGAAGAGCCCGCCAAGCTCCCCGGCATCTTTGTGATCGGACCTGGCGGGTTTCAACACGCCCTGCCGCTGACTAAACTGGCCGATAAAGCGTATCGTGGCAGGATTCATATCGGACAGCGTCAGGGGCTATTCCGCATTCGGCCGCTGGAAGAGTCGCATGCTTTTCCAGAGGTCGGCTATTATCAGCAGGAGCAGGAATTGCTCGACTACGGCTCGAATCAATTTCTGCTGCGATCGATTTCCGATTTCACAGGCGGCCGGTTCAATCCAGCGCCGAAGCAGGTATTCGATTCTAGCGGCCGCACCGAGCAATCCAGCCTGCGGCTGTGGCCCGGACTGCTGGCCTTCGCGATCGCGCTCAATTTGATCGAGCTGATCATGCGCAAGGGCAAGGCGATGATGGACTCGTTACTACCGAAGAAGAGCTAATAGGTTCTGAAAAAGTCTTCCGCAGGTCGGAGACCTGCGCCACTTGGACTAGTGGGCCAGCTCGCAGGTGAACCACTGTTTCAAGGTGGAAGGTCTGCGGAAACAGATCGACCAACGTGATTTGCCGAATGCGATAGCTTCCGGCCAGCAGGCCTTGCAAGTCGCGCGCCAGCGTCGCCGGGTCGCAGGAGACGATGGTCAGTTGCGGCGCTCGGATTCGCACTAATTCGCGCACAGCGTATTTGCCGAGACCAGTTCGGGGCGGATCGGCAAGGATGAGTTCCGGCGCCTGGTGGAGGCCCTCTAGATAGTCTTCGGCCGGCTTGTTCTCGGCCGCGACCTGCAATTCGCGGCGCTCGATGTTAAATTTCAAATCGTGAAAAGCCCGGCGGCTGGATTCCACCGCGGTGACTCTCTTGAAACTCTCGGCCAGGCGCGCCGAGAAAAGGCCGACTCCGGCGTAAAGATCCACGGCCCACTCTCCTCCGCTGTCGCCGACGGCACACTCGACCAATTCATTGACCAAATGGCGATTCACCTGGAAGAAGGAAGTGGGGCTTACTCGAAATCCGCGGTATTCAATAGGGCCGGTGGTGCCCAGCGATTCGAACAGCCGACGAGCCGAGCCGGGGAGACGATCCCAGACATGGACCTGAGTGTCTGTTTCGTTTGTGAATAGTTCAACCGTACCTGTGACGTTCTGCAACAACTGGCCTTTCAGTTTCGCGATGGCATCGTTCAGCACTGGAGAAACGATGGCGCAACGCTCGATCGTGCACAAGCTATGAGATCCGTGCTCGAAGTACCCAATATTGCCGTCCTCGACGTGGAGCTGCGCCCGGTTGCGGTAACCCCAAGGCTCGCCCGTAATCGTTTGGATCTCGCCTGTGAATTCGATCTTGCCCACGCGGCGGAGCGCTTCGCGTAAAATCAAAAGCTTCTGCTCCACCTGGAACGTGGGATCGATGTGCTGGTAGTGGCAGCCTCCGCAGTGCAGGAAGTAGGGGCAGGGAGGCGAGACACGGGAAGCGGACGATGAAATCACTTCGATCAGCCTCCCTCGAAAAAGATCTTTTTTTACATGTTCAACTTCGGCTCGGACGACCTCTCCGGGCAACACGTATGGGGTGAGTACGACTTTACCATCGAGACGGGCCAGTCCGTCTCCGCCGTACACCAGCTTTTCTATCGTGAAAGTCTCTTCGGTGGGCAAGCAGAAGCTTACCCTACGGTAACATGGTTGATTCACCATGAAGGCACGTATTTTCTCTGGCGTTCAGCCGTCAGGCAATTTGCACATCGGGAACTACCTGGGAGCGCTGAAGAATTGGGTCGAGATTCAGGGCAACTATGAAAGCATTTTCGGAATCGTCGACCTGCACGCTATAACCGTTCATCAGGACCCGGCCGAGCTGCGGTCGAAAATTCGGGAGACGGCGGCGCTGTTTCTGGCCGTCGGCATCGATCCCAAGCAGTCGACCATTGTGGTTCAGTCGTCTGTTCCTGAGCATTCGGAATTGGCTTGGATGCTGACCTGCGTCACTCCGGTCGGGTGGCTCGAAAGAATGACGCAGTACAAAGCGAAATCGCAGGCGCAGGAGACCATCGGCGACGGCCTGCTGCAGTATCCGGTGCTGATGGCCGCGGACATCCTTATATACCAGGCCGCCATAGTGCCAGTGGGCGATGACCAGGCACAGCACCTGGAGCTCACGCGCGACATCGCCCAGCGATTCAACTCGCTCTATGGAGAAACCTTCGTGATGCCGGCCACGCATTTGCCGGCGGTAGGCGCGCGGATCATGGGTTTGGATGAACCGGATACAAAGATGAGCAAATCGGCCACCGGATCCGGTCACGCCGTCGGATTGCTCGATCCGATCGACCAAGTTCGCAAGAAGATCATGCGCGCCACTACCGACTCCCAGCCGGCGGTTAGTTTTGAAAGCTTGGGGAGCGGTGTGCAGAATCTGCTGAACATCTTCCAGGCTTTCAGCGGTTGGTCCGGAGAAAAGATGCGCGAGCATTTTAGCGGCATGCGTTACGGCGATCTGAAAAAGCAGGTAGCCGAAATGGTGGTGGCGAGTCTGGAGCCTTTGCAGAAGCGTTATCACGACATTATGACCGAGCCCGGTTACCTGGACCGGGTGCTCCGCGAAGGCGCCGAGCGAGTTTCGCCGATCGCCAAATCCACGGTGCAATTGGTGAAGGAGCGGATGGGGCTCTACAGCGGCGCATAATCAAGACCATCCCCGTCAAAATAGACACCGAGGTGGCAGGTTCGGGCGCAGCAGCGGGCGCTCGCGGAGCTCCGAAATCGTATAATTCGAGTCCGTCGTGGCTCCGCCACTGGATGGATCCGATGGCTGTCGAGGATGTGATCCCAACGAAGTAAATGCGTCGTCTCCATCGTGAATGAGGGCGGTGGTTCCGTCAGCCGTTCGAAGCTGGATGTTGCCTTCCACGCCAGTGATGAAGAAATAGAGGCTATGAAAAGATGTGAGGAGCTGGAGGATCTCGACCTCGCTTTTTCTGGGCGTAATATTGTCGACGTCAACCTGGACCGGGTTGGGCATGGTTCCGGCGCCAAAGGTTTCCGTGAGCCACGAATTTCTCTCCGCGGTGGCTTGGGCGATGTTGGTGGCGGGCAGAATCGTAATTGTCGTGGCGCCGGCCAATGGCAGAAAAGCGGCGATCAGGACAATTGTCCGCGCAGAAAGACTCACAAGAGTGATAGTGGGTTCGAGCCGGAGAATTCTCAGGGATAGCTAGTGAAAATCGTGAGAGGGAACGGCCTCTTCCGCCACGTGGAGAGGTTCGAAGCGGGCGGCCCTGAGCGTGTACACGCCGTCGATGTTCTGCATCTCGCCATCGATGACCAGGTAAGGGTTATTCAGGATAGTGGCGCGCTCGCGATCGAAAACATCCGGCATGACGACGGCGTTCGAAACGCCGGTTTCATCTTCCAGGCTGAGGAACAGCAGTCCTTTGGCGGTCCCGGGACGCTGGCGGCAGATGACGCAGCCGGCGATGCGAGCGTCGCGGCCGTTATGGATGAATTTCAATTGAGCTGCGGGCGTAACGCCCAGGGCGTTCAACTTTTCGCGATGAAATGCCATGGGGTGCTTGCCGATGGTGAGGTGGGTTCCACGGAAATCAGAGTTCAGGCGCTCGCTAGAGTTCATGGGTGCGAGCGGCGACTCGGGCGCGGGAGCGAGATTGGCGGCGAATAGCGGGCCGGCGGGACGAAGGGCGAGCTCGGAATCCCACAAAGCGGCGCGGCGATGGAGGGGAGTCTCGGGAATGAAATTGAGTGCGCCGATTTCGCTGAGCTTCCTGAGCTCGTCTTTTCGAAGCTCGGGGACACGATCGACCAGGTCTTGAATGCTCGAAAAAGGCGCTTGCTGGCGAGCGGCGAGGATCGCTTGGGCGGCCTGCTCGCGCAGTCCTTTGACATAGTTGAATCCCAGCCGCACCCATTTTTCCCCGTTATATTCTTCGATGGTGCAGCGCCAGTCTGAGCGCGTGACGTCGATCGGTTTGAAGTGCAGCCCATGACGCTGGGCATCTTTCACCAAGGTGGCCGGCGCGTAGAAGCCCATGGGCTGGTTGTTAAGGATCGCGGCGGTGAAGGCGGCCAGGTATCGGCATTTCAGAAACGCGCTGGCATAGGCGATCAATGCGAAGCTGGCGGCGTGCGATTCGGGAAAGCCGTACAGCGCGAAGGAAGTGATGGACTGGACGATAGTGTCCTGCTGCTTGCCGGTGATGCCGTTGCGCGTCATACCCGAGCGCAGCCGGGTTTCGATCTCACGCATACGGACTTCGGATCGTTTGAATCCCATCGCTCGCCGCAACTCTTCAGCTTCGCCGCCGGTGAAGCCGGAGACGATCATGGCCATGCGCAGGAGTTGCTCCTGAAATAGCGGGACGCCCAGCGTGCGCGCCAGCACCGGCTCGAGCGATGGATGCAGGCACTCGGGTATTTCACGACCCTGCCGGCGGCGCAGGAACGGGTTCAGCATTTTTCCGACGATGGGACCAGGCCGGATGATGGCGACTTGCACCACGATGTCGTAGAAGCGCTCCGGCCGGAGGCGCGGAAGGCAGGACATTTGCGCGCGGCTCTCCACCTGAAACAGCCCGATGGTGTCGGCCTTCTGAAGTGCGGCGTAGACTAGCGGATCGTCTTGCGGCAGATGCGCGAGGTCGACCTCCTCGTGATAGGCGTCGCGAATGAGCTGGATGGAATCTTCGAGCACAGCCATCATTCCGAGACCCAGCAGATCCACCTTGACGATGCCCATGTCGGCACAATCTTCCTTGTCCCACTGAATGACCACGCGGCCGGGCATGGTGGCGGGTTCGAGCGGAACGACGGAATCCAACTGGCCTTCGCAAATGACCATGCCGCCGGAATGCTGGCCAAGATGGCGCGGCAGATCCTGGATGGTCATGTAGAGGTCGAGGAATTTGGATATAAGCGGATGTTGTCGGGCGAGAAGCCGGCTTCGCGAAACTGTCGCTCGGCGGTTTCCTTGGGATCGGTCCAGCCCCAGGAGGGGACCAGGGCGGCGATGCGGCCGAGATCGGGTTCTTCAAAACCCAGAACTTTTCCGATGTCGCGAACGGCTGAGCGGCCGCGATAGGTGATGATGTTGGCGGTCATGGCCGCGCCGAGCTGGCCGTAGCGTTGGTAGACATATTGGATAGCGCGCTCGCGCTGATCGCCGCTGGGAAGATCGAGATCGATATCGGGCCACTCGCCGCGCTGCTCGGAGAGAAAGCGCTCGAAGAGCAGTTCCATGGAGACGGGGTCGACCGCCGTGATGCCGAGCGAATAGCAGACCGCGCTGTTAGCCGCCGAACCGCGGCCTTGCACCAGGATGTTTTGCTTCCGGCAGAATTCGACGATGTCCCAGACGATCAGGAAATAGCCGGCCAAATCGAGTTTTTCGATGAGCGCAAGCTCTCGCTCGATCTGGCGGTGCGCGCGGCGGCAGAGGTCGGCGGAGAAGGCGGTCGGGTAATAACGATTGCGCGCGCCTTCCTCAGCCCGCTTGCGGAGAAACGAATTCATGGTTTCGCCGGGCGGGACAGGGTATCGGGGAAATTGATATCCGAGATCGGCGAGCGTGAATTGGAGGCGATTGGAAAGCTCTTGGGTGTTGGCGATCGCTTCCGGAAGATCGGCGAACAGGCGCGACATTTCCTGGGCGCTTTTCAAGTGGCGCTCGGAGTTGATGGAGAGCAGGCGGCCGGCTTCCTGGATTTTTACTTTGTTGCGGACGCAGGTAAGAACGTCGAGCGCTTCGCGGGAATGCGGAGTAGCGTGACTGACACCGTTGGTGGCGACGAGCGGCAGCTGATGTTGGCGCGCGAAATCCATTAGAGCTTGGTTGTGCGCCTCTTCGTTCCGGTTGTAATGCCGCTGCAGTTCGACATAGACGTTTTTCGAACCAAACAGGTCTAGAATCCGGGGATCGGGCCGCGATGCCAGGCAGACCAGGCCTTCGGCGAATTCGGCAAATTCTTCGGCGGTGGCGGCGCCTTCGCCTTTTTTGGCGCGCATCTTCATGCGGGTGATCAGACGGCAGAGATTCTGATAGCCTTTTCGGTTTTCGGCTAGCAGCGGATAACGGAAGCCGTCGGTGCAGGTGACTTCGGCGCCGATGTGCGCGCGAAGGCTGGCCTTTTTCGCAGCCATGTGAAAACGCGCGGCGCCGGAGATGTTGTCGGTATCGAGGATCGCCAGGGCAGGGAAGTCGAGCTCGGCCGCGCGGGCGACGAGTTCTTCGGGGACGGAGGAGCCTTCGAGGAAGCTGAAGGCGGAGCGGGCGTGGAGTTCGATAGTAGGTGGCGGGCTAGTCATAGGTGCCTTCGAGGAACCAATGATGATTGGCTCGCGGTAGATGCGGTAGAGGGCGGTGGATAAAGTGATGTCCCATTCGTCGCGATTCCAGGGAGCCGGGGTCCACCAGTCGCCGGAAGTTCGCCAGGGACCGGAGGCGTTGAGCACTTTTCCATGGATGCCGGATGCGGTGATGCGAGCGGGACGATCGTTTTGTAGTTCGACGGTTGCGGCCAGAGGCGGCCGGAAGTAGCGGAAGGCATGCTGAATCGTGATAGGCGGCGGATCGGTCAATTGGGGCTGCCGATTGGAGAGGCGGAAGGGGTGCGGATGATGGGTGTTCAGAAGCTCCGGAACCCCGACGTTGTTTTCTCCAACGATGCCGCGGATGCGCGCCAGGGTCAGCTCCAGCTTGTCCGGCGCGGGCGTGACCGGAAGGAAGATGCCGTTTTGGACGGTACGCGGGTTCACTGGTTTGAGCGAGAGCGCGAGCGCGACCGTGGCGGCTTCGGGCGGGTGAGCTTCCAGATCCATTTGGAGGAGCTTCAACAGCGCTTTACTCTCGCGCATGGGGATAGGAAGGCGGAGGGTGCGAACGTGCTCGGTCCTGTTTTCCAGTTCCAGGCGAATGGTGATTTCGTTGGCCGCCATTCCATGCGATTGCAGCTTTTCACACTGCTCGTTGAGCATGCGCGCGATCAGAAACAAGAGCGGTTCGAGCAGGCTGATGGGATGATCGAGCTGGATGCGGTCGTTATAGGTGATTTCCGGTTGGAAGATTTTGAGCGGCCGATCGACAGCGCCACGAGCCAGCCGTAGCAGGGAAACGCCGGCGGGTCCGAATCGTTCGGCGATGCCGGTTTCGGGCAATTGGGCCAGTTGATCGAGAGTGTGGATGCCCCAGCTATTCGAGGACCTCCGCCATTTCATCGGTCAACGGGAGCGTCGTGATATCCAGGGCGCTCAGGTCGGGGTGTAACCGTCACGCCGGGGAAATTGCGGGCGGCCAGGATGGCTGCTTCGGCTGTTTCAGCGATAGATATGTTGACGGCGTTGCCGGCGCGGAGTTCGATCGCGCGCGCGATCTGGGTGGGAGGGCCGTAGAGCCGCTTCAGCCCGTCAATGCTGAATACTACCGTATCTTGTGAAGTTTGTTCGAAGAAAGGCGAGAAAGCCTCGGCGATTTGAGGCAGCTCGGCTGACGGGCCGTGTATGCAGGCAAACATCTTTATCCAATCGCCCTCGCTTTGAAAGCGGCCGTGGCTGGCCGCACCGGTTTGCGTGAGAGAGCTTCCAGTTCCACTCCGCGCAGCAATTCGAAACCAGGCGCGCCACGCCAAGCTGGTCTTCTTGCGCTTCATTTCGAGCATAAGCGAAGCGCAGGATTTGGCCATGGGTTCTTTTTCGACCAGCGCGAGAATGGTCGGCGTGTTTTCGATGGCGCGGCGGAACCGGTACCAATAGGAGATCGGGATGCGGTTGGCAATACGTGGTGGAACCTGGCAGAGGTCGAGCACGACGACTCCGAATCCGCCGGCATGCAGCAGATAATCGGCGGCTTTGAGGGCGTGGTCTGCATTATGGGCGCAGCGGATCCAGACCAATTGGGAAAGAGCCACCCCGGCTGCGGCGGCGGTTACGGGATCGAAGGAATCGTTGGTGTCGACATAAGCGCAAATCTCACTTTGTGAAGTAGATGCGGCCAGAAGTGAATGAATTAGAGTAGTTCTGCCTGAGCTTTCGGGGCCGATGATTTCTGAGATGGCGCCACGGGGAAAACCATCGATGATGGCATCGAGAGAGGGGAGGCCGGTGGGGAGGATTTCCCGAGGTTTGAGGTCGGAGCGGAATCCGAGCGTAGTGGTGAGGGCGGCGTTGAGGTTCATGCAATTTCGCCTTTTGTTCGCCTACCCTATTTTGCATCCACTGACGGGAGTTTGTCAATGAGGGCCGATTGTGATTCGGCCCTCAGGAATAACAACTTATTTGCGGGCAGGCTGAAACACCTTTATGCCTACTCCGGTGACGGGCACATAGATGTTGTTGTTATTGCTGTCGACGGCTATCGAATGTCCACCGCCGCTGGTGACGTAGCCGACCAACTGATTGGTTGAGGCGCTCACCACTGCCAGGTTGGCTGCTCCGAAATAGTAATTGTTGTCTCCAGGGTTGTACCAGATCTCGTCGCCGCTCGGGCCGGTAATAATCGCCTGAACGTTGCCGCCGTTACTATTTATTACGATCCCACAGGACGTCATCGCGCTGTCGTTGGGTCCGAGGGCCAAGCCGGCGGGACTGCAGGTTACCCTGAAGCTGTTGGTGATCTGCATTGCGATTGGATCGATTTCATCGACCGATCCCAGATTCATGCCGGTAGCCGGCACAGAGATGTTGAACCTGTACGTTTGCGGGTTCCAGACAGGCTGCTCAAGGCCACTTTGGGTGGTGGGATACATGATTTGACCCAAAACCGTTTGAGTATCGGTAGAGATAAAGGTCAAAAACGGTGGACTGTCATCGGGATTGCCAATCATGATGATGTGATCGAGGGGGTCATAAGCCAGTTCATCGGCCCGGCATTTACCGCCGGTAGAGATACTGGCGACGATCGCTTTGGCATTCAGATCCACGACTTTCACCGTGCTGTTGCCGTCACCGACATAAAGCTGGTTCAGTTGGGGAATCGCCACGACCCCGTCCGGGCCGCCCATATTGCAAGGTGCTCCGGCGGGGCTGGGCCCAGTAAATCCGACCTCAGCGGAACTGGAGGGAATGCTGTAAAGGTACTGGTTTTTTTGGGTGTCGACTACGATAATGCGTGCCGTGGGCTTGGCCCCGGCTTTTGGCGTGGCGCCCCTATCGGCCAAGTAGTATCTCTGGTTGGCGGAATCGACCCAACTGATGTCGAAGCCGGCCGGGAGACCCCCCGGGGGAACAATTGTGGCTGTTTGTGTGTAGTTGGGCAAGAGCGCGACCTGCGCAGACGCTACTGCGGACAGGGCTAGCACCGCCACTACGAACATGGAGATTTTGAACAGGTTCTTGCTTTTCATTTGTAAAACGATCCTCGTCCCTTCCTTAGATTTGAAACCGAGAATTTTGAGCACGCGGCCGGCATAACATCTTGTCCCCGTATTAAATGCCGCCGAACGTTTATGTATCAGCTCAAAAAAGGCTGGGTAGTAGTATAAGGGCTGGCATGGAAGCCGTCAAGCAGAAATCAGCAGGGGTTCTCATTAACTGCCTGAGCCGGTGTCAATTAGCTAATTGCGTGGCCTAGTAGAGAGATGGCCGCGGGCCGGGATGGAGCGCCTGCGAGATCTGGTCGGGCTGACCGGTTAGGGCGATTACCCGGTGGTTCGGACCCCGATGACATGACTACAAATAATGTGATCCACCGCGAGGCAGTGACCTTTGTGTGCGACTCCGTCCCAGGGCCACTCGGCCCGCGACTCGAAGACTCGAGCGAGGCCAGCGTTGTTGGCTCGGGAGCGCGTCGGGGAATGAAAGGGCGTTTTTCGTTCCTTATCTGCGAGCCAAAGGCTAGGTGTGCCCAGTTAAACGTCCAGTTGGAACTGTTAGCGGCCCAGGGGCGAGGAACCCCACCCCGTCAATTCGTAGGTAAACAGTAGCCGACCAGGGAGGACTCAGGGCGTCCGCGGACGGCGCGCGGACATCTCAGGGGAGCCGACTAGATCGGCATAGGGGCGGCGGTCACCCGCCGACCCCTGCCACACCACCGTGCGTACGGGTCCGTACACGGCGGTTCGAGTCGTTACGCTAACACTCCTCGATCAATGAGGAAGTCCAAGCGATCTGAAATACGCATTGGAAAGCCCGACAGACAGGGCCTGGGCCTGTGCGAGGTACCAAGGGCCGCGTCCGCTGCCGGCGGTATTGCTCGCCAGCCGCTGCCGCACCCCCAGTTGCAGCAGTGCCGCCCGGCGACGGCGCGGTGTTTTCCACTGCCGCCACAGAGCCGCCCTGAGTCGCAACCGGACCCAACGGGTTAAGCCGATCAACACTTCAGGCGTTTCGCAGAAGCCGAAATAGCTGCGCCAGCCCCGCATATACGGGGCCAGTTCCTCCATTGTCGTCTCCATGCTGACGCCTTTTGCCCGTCGCGTGATCTCCCGGATTCGCTGCTTAAACCGATCCAAGGCCTTGGGCGCAATGACGCGCTTGACCTCTGGACCGGCCGTAAAGCTGAACCCGAGAAACTTTCGCTCCTGCGGTCGCGCCACCGCACTCTTCGCCTCATTCACCTTGAGCTTGAGCTTTTGCGTGATGAATCGCGTAATGCTCTCCATCACCCGTTGACCCGCCCGCTCGCTGCGAACGTAGATATTACAGTCATCCGCATACCGAACGAAACGAAGTCCCCGGCGCTCTAACTCCCGGTCGAGTTCATCGAGCACGAGGTTACTGAGCAGTGGCGAAAGTGGTCCCCCTGCGGAGTCCCTTCCACGCTCGGGCTGACCAACCCATTCTCCCCGCAAGTCATGAGACTCTTGATGATGAACCCGGTGGCGGCTGCATTCGGGCGCGGGCGAGCAACCCATCCGTCATCTTTACGATCACGTTGCGGAGGTCCCCGTCGGGCGAATCGACGTAGGCTGTCACAAGCGCGTAGAGCGTGAGAGCCTGATCGCCGTCGTCAGCGACCTTCTTTGAATAACTCGTCTCTGGGCGTGTCAAGAGACGGTCTCAGCGTCAATCAAGCTGAGGATCTTCTGCCGCCAGACGGGCTCGATGGTTGCGGCCTGGCCTGTCATGTGCCGTGCCATGACGACAGCCTGGAACTGTAGCGACATCACGTCGCCGAAGTCGGGCCAGTCGTGAGCAGCTTCAGCGGGATCGGTCCAAAAAACGTCAAAGTAGGGCAAGCCGTTCGCGTCGACCATCCGATCGCAATAATTACAGCCGCGCCTCGCATAATCTTCCAGGGCCCGCGTTCCGGCTTGTTCCCAGGCAGGCTGTCGCTCTTGCGCGGGGCCGTTTTCACTCAAGCCCAAGCCTCTCCCAAGGGCTCTACCGACTATACCTGCAGCGGCTCCCCAGCCAGAGCGGTACCCTCGTCTGTTAAGTTCCTTGGTCATCGTCGACACCGGACTTACCGTCACCCACGCGAACTATCGAGTAATCATGGAGCTCCGTGTCCGGCGCTGCGAGCGCGGGCATCGACCAAAAGCAGTGGGCTGCCCAACACGAATCGTGTCGTGGTCTGCAAAGTAGTTCGTGAGCGACGCAACCAAGTAAATCGTATTTCATTCATGCCCGCCAACGCTGCTCCCACAAGGTGAGCGCTCTTCAATTGGAATCAGATCGTGCGTGGAGCAAGGATATCAGATGCTCCCCTTGATTGCGGAGGCATTCGCGATGACCTGGTCGATAGCTCAACTGATCAAAGGACGACAGGCGGAACAGTTCAGCTTGCACAGGCGGTACATCAACACGAGCCTGGCTCGCGCTCAGGCCATCATCAGCTTCGATAAGGTTTATACCCGGGGACAAGGAGCTTATCTGTGGGATACCGACGGCCACCGCTACCTGGACTTGCTGTCCGGCTACGGCGTGTTCAACGTGGGGCGCGCACACCCGACCTTGAAGCAGGTGGTCCAGGATGTGGTTGCTTTGACCTTCCAGTCTGGTGAAAATGGACTGTCCGCTTTGGCGGGCCTGTTGGCTGAGGAACTGGCCAAGCGGATGCCGCCCGGGTTGGATGCCGTCTTTTTCGACAACTCCGGTGCTGACGCGGTAGATACCGCGCTCAGAGTTTGCACGTGCGGCAACACGACGTCCGCGTGTGTTGTACCTCGACCACGCGTTTCATGGGTTGACTCTGAGCACCCTCGCAGTCAATGGCGGACCTGAGTTCCGTAACGGATTTGAACCTCTGATGCCGGGGTTTGATGCCGTAGCGATGAACGACCTGGCGGCGCTGGAGAAATCGTTACGCCGGCAGGACGTGGCCGCATTCATCGTAGAACCCGTACCGGGCAAGGGAGTGTACATCCCGGTCGACGGCTATCTGCCGAGGCTCAACGCTTGTGCCGAAAGTACGGCACCTTGTTCATCTGCGATGAAGTGCAGGTTGGGATGGGACGCACCGGACGCTTTCTCTGCTGTGAGCACTGGAGACTTGAGCCCGATATCGTCACACTCTCCAAATCGCTGGGGGGCGGCTACCTCCCGGTCAGCGCGACGATTACCCGCCGCAGCATCCATGACGCGACTTTCAGCCGTTTACAGCGTTGCCAGGTGCATTCGACGACTTTCGGGCAGAACGATCTGGCCATGGCCGCTGGCTTGGCCACATTGCCTGTGCTGGACGAAGAACGGCTGGTCGAGCGCGCCGCAACGACCGGAGAGAAGCTCCTGAAAAAACTGGCTGCCCTGCAAGAACGTTACGAGATGATCGCGGAGGTGCGCGGCAGGGGTCTGATGGTTGGGATCGAGTTTCCGGCGCCGCGGTCGCTGGGACTGCGCGCTTTGGACCGCCGCCGAAACGGCCCAGAAAGGATTGTTTGCCCAGTTTGTGGTGATGGCCTTGATGCGAGATCACCACATCCTGACCCAAGTAAGCGGCCCTGATGTCAACATCATTAAACTGCTGCCGCCGCTGATCATCGGGGACGAGGAGGTGGAAATGATCGTCTGAGCGTTTGAGGCGGTGATGGCCGAGGCCATGAACATTCGGGACCCGTATGGGCTCAAAGCGTACAACTGATCAAGCACGCTCTCGAAGGGTAACCTGATGCTCTCGGACGCTGCGGAACAATGATGCGTACTTTTGTTACAGGAGGCACAGGGTTTATCGGTGGGGCCGTGGTGAGGAGGCTGCTTCAGGCTGGACATCAGGTCAAGGTCCTGGTGCGGCCGGGCGCTGATACCCGGCAACTCGACGGTCTGCCGGTAGAGCGAGTCGAGGGTGACTTGCGAGACGCGAGAGCCTGTGCCGAGATATGGCAGGCTGCGTTTGGGTGTTCCACGTCGCGGCTCTCTATAGCTATTGGGGTCACAACTGGAAGGAGTTCTACGAGACGAATGTGGAGGGCACGCGTCACGTGCTGGAAACTGCCCGGAATCTAGGAGCGGAACGCGTTGTTTACACGAGTTCCATCGCCGCATTGGGAGTCCACAAAAACGGTTCCCCCGCTACCGAGGACACCCCGAGCAGCTTGGCCGATCGCATCGGACCGTATCAACGCTCCAAGTTCCTGGCGGAGGTGGTGGCCCGTGATTTTGCCCGACGAGGCTTGCCGGTCATCATCGTTAATCCGAGTTCCCCGGTGGGAATTGGTGACCACAAGCCCACACCGACGGGCCAGATTGTCGTGGACTTTCTCACGGGGCGCATTTTCGGCTACGTCGACACCGGCCTGAACCTCGTCGACGTCGAAGATGTCGCCGCAGGCCATTTGCTGGCGGCTGACGGGGACGCGTAGGGGAGCGATATATCCTGGGCGGAGAAAATGTGACCTCAAGCAGATTCTCGACCTGCTCGCCGATATTTCTGGAAGGGCCCAGGTACGCCTGCGCATCCGCACTGGGTGGCGCAGTGTTGGGCTTACGTGGACGTGACCCTGGCGAGGTTGAACCCGCGCCGCCTACCCGTGGCCACCCGGACACGGTGCGCCTTTCGCACCCTCGATTCTTTGATCCCGGAAAGGCGGTATGAGAGCTTGGACTTCCCCACACGCCGGCCCGTGTGGCCCTGCGCAAGGCAGTGGAGTGGTACAAGTCACACGGCTTTGTGCCGTAGCCAAGGCCAACCTCCGGGGGGGCCGGGTGTCGGGGCTGCGCGGTTCGTGCGGAAAACAGTGCCCAGTGGACTCGTGTGGCACTCAGGCTTTTAAGACCGTATGGCGGATGTGGCCGAGAATCTTGGCGCCGATTACCAACGACCAACGTTTACGGATGCCCCTCCCCAAGATTTTGGCGAGAAATCGCCCCTGTGTTAAGCAAAGAGAAGGCGGACAGTGCGACGGCCAAGTCCTTGTCCGGTCTCAGCCGCGCGTTTATTCGAATGGAGCGAGCGGATGGGTAATCGCTGACTGGCGCACTGTTTACTCATCGCACGTAATGCTCGGTCGGTTTCTCTTACCTGACAAAGGTTTCTACAGCGCCTCGCCTCGATCTCCTTAACGTCGTCTTTTGCCAGCAACGTAAGGTGGCCGATTCGAGTGCTGTCTTGGCTCGCCCGTCCCGCAGCATCTTGCGGGTTCGAGCTTCAAACGCGCGTCACACTCTCCCGAGAGGAGTCGCAGATATCAGCTCGCGTTGACTCTAAGGCGGCTCCGCGGCGGACATGATACTTTCAAATGTCGGTTTGAGCGTCATATACGCCGTTGCCCCGTGTTCGATGGCCCTGATTCCTGGTACGGGAACACGTAGGACGCCGCTTGAGAGAAATGTTGAACGGGCTCTGTAGACAGATTCGTTCCAAGTATCCTCTCTGCTGAACGTGCAATTTCTCCTGGGGGCGGGCTTCTATTCGCTCTTCTGTCTTCGGCGAGGGGCCAAACGGACACCGGCATTGTGCGCGGCCGCGTCCTCGACTCCCGCGGGCACGCGCTGGAAGGCGCCAAGATGTTGTTGTTCTCCGGAACGCGCGGCGCTGGCATGGCGACGAAGATGAGTGATCACCTTGGACAGTTTGATTCGACGGACTTGCGGCGAGTCGAGATTACAGGTTGCGAGTTGTCCACGCGGGCTATGCGACGGTCGAAGTAGCCCGCCTCTGGCTCGCTCAGGCCGAAACCAAAGAACTCCGCATCACCATGGATCCTCGGAAGTCGCTGGCGAACGCCGTGGTTGAGGTCGCGCCGGCTGGCGAGCGCGAGGAGGTGCGCGCGCTGCCGGTGCGTGGCCCAGCCTCGGGAATTCTCGAGACGCTGATTCCCGGGTCGGCGGCCAGCGGCGGCACGTTTGGATCCTTCCCGGTCAACGGCAGCCGGGCGCAATTTAACACCTACATCGTCAGCGGCATCAGTAATCTCGACCCATTCCGCGGCGCCGAAGCCATCGGACAGGGCGGTGCCTTCGCGGCTCCCGCGGTCTTGCTGCCGCTCGACGCGATTCAGGAAATCCGGGTCGAGACCAATACGGGCGTCGAGTATGGCCCGTCGGGCGCGGCGGTGCGGACCGTGATCAAAAGCGGCGGGCCGCGGCTTCACGGTTCGCTCTTCGAGTTCTTTGATAACGACAAGTTGGCGGCCAACAATTTTTACAACAACGCCTTCGGCCGTCCGCGCTCGAGTTTCGGAATAACCAGTTCGGATTCGCTGCGGGCGGCCCGCTTCCCTCCCGGA
>CAWACO010000004.1:0-38547 GCA_963780485.1 Bryobacterales bacterium | reverse complement strand
CACAGAGAGAACTGGCTCTCCGTTGTCTCTGGGCGCAGTCCATTTCCGGACTATACGACAGACCGCAGTTTTGTAGTCCTGGAGCTCCATCGGCTTGCGAACGAACTCTCGTGCTCCCAGCGACATCGCGCGGCCTTCATCCGTGTCGTTCAGAGACGCGGTGAAAACAACCATCGGCGTCTTCTCCAGGCAGAACGCCAGCACGGAGTAACCCGAGAGTTTTGGCAAGTTCAAGTCGAGAATGATGAGATCCGGTTCGAAATCCCTCTCTCCCAGTATTTGAAGCGCCTGTTCACCATCCGAGCGATGTGCAAGTGGACCAAGATCAGGGATTCTGCCAGGGCTTGCCGTATAAGAAGCGCATCTCCAGCATTATCTTCGACAAGAAGGACTTCGGAGCGCTTCAGGGAAACCAAGGGTAAGGACACCTAGTAAAAATACTAGCATAGACGGGTCGACCAGACCAAGCTTATGAAATGTAACCGTTAGCAGGATGCCAGTTCAGCCGTTCAAACCCCATTTATTGTCGAACTCGGTGAGCCGCACCCGGCAACGCTCGCAGATCAGCAGATGCTCTTCTACCTGCCCGAGGCGAGGTTCCTCCAGCAGTCCTTTGCTGTACTCCGCCAGCCGTTCATCCGGTACATGGTCGGTCATGATTTGCGTCGACCCGCGAGGAGTGGACATAGAAAACGCAAGCTACGCCCCCGCCCGTAGTATAGCTGTCTCAGGCCTCGCCTACTCGCTCGGTGACCATTCATCCACAACGATTCTCTCCTTCCACTCAACAACATCCGCCCCACCACCCTGATCAGACTCCGCGCCGCGTGTTAGAAATGAACTGCAAGGCATTAGTGTGTTTGTGCGGCTCCTTGACAACCGAATAGCTCGACACTCCTGTGTCACCCTCGAAATCAGCGTCACCAGCGTCACCCATGACGCGGGTCTCCGACTGTCGGGACCTGCCCCACGGATGCTGTGTCGCTATACTCATTGGGAGGCGCCGGGGACCTGCCCCACAACTAAGGAGAATCTATGAAGCTACGTTGCACTGTTGCGTTTATCTCCGCTTCCATTCTGGGAGCCGCGCAGCCTGCCCCGATTCACGTCCTGGTTTCCAACGGAGTAAGAGCCGTGGTCGAGGATCTGCAGCCCCAATGCGAGAAGGCCATCGGCCATCCGCTGACGGTGGAGTTCAGCGCCGCTGCCTTGCTCAAGCAGAAGGTCGATGCTGGCGAGCAGTTCGATGTCGCGCTTCTAACCACGGAAGTGACCGATGAGCTGATCAAGGAAGGGAAGTCGCGGCCGACTCTCGCGCCGATCGGGACGTGTCGGTGTGGGCTTAGGCATCCGCGCCGTGCGCCGAAGCCCGACATCGGTACGCCAGACGCGCTGAAACGAACGCTGCTGAACGCGAAATCCATCACCTACGCCAAGGATGGCGCGGCCCGTGTTCTCATCGAACAAATATACGACCGGCTCGGAATCACCAATGAAGTCAAACCGAAGATCATGCTTCAATCCGTTCCAGGACGCCCGCAAACCGCTGTTGCCGACGGCCAGGCGGAAATGGTGATGACGCTGGTCAGCGAGATCCTGCCGGTGAAGGGCGTCGAGTTGGTTGGCCCAGTCCCGAAGGAGTTACAAAGCTACGTCAGCTTTCGCGGAGGCATTAGCGCGAATACCAAGAATGCGGAAGCCAGCCGGGCAGTCGTCAAGTTTTTCACCAGCTCGAAATCCGCGGCGGCCTACAAGGCGAGGGGCCTGGAACAGGCGCATTAAAGTTATATGGAACACGTTCAACCCGCGGGATTAGTTACTCGCCGTTCGGCTCTGATGTTGGTGGCCGCGGCTCCGCAGTTACTCGGACAAACAGGAGAAAGAACAATGGGACGACCGGTAGTACACTTTGAAATCGGATGCAGAGACCGTGCCAAGACGGCGCAGTTTTTCTCGAGCTTATTCGGCTGGCAAATGCAGCCCGCCGGGCCCGCCACGAACATCGACACCGGTAGCCCGAATGGGATAACCGGGCACCTCACTTCGCTCGGTCACGAACCGGAACACTACACCATGTTCTATGTGGACGTGGACGATGTGCAGTCGTATCTCGACAAGGCCAAGGAGTTAGGAGGAAAAACACTTGTCGGCCCCATCGCCATCCCGGCCGGAACCTTTGCCTGGTTTTCCGACATCGATGGCAACACGATCGGGTTGTTGAAGCGGGCGTAAAAAAGGGCGGGCCGATCGGCGCGGCTTTATTGCCGATTCCGATCCTGCCCGCCACTCACAGTGTGCTACTGGAGGATCTGCCTACTTGCCGTACGGAATGAAGGCGTTGACCGTACGCTTATCGCTTACCACCTGATCCATCCTACGTTCCGCCTTCTGATGCTTGTGCATCCGGGCGGGATGGACCCGCGGCGATTGCGATTCGAGCGCCAACCGTTCATCGTATGAAACACGGTCGGTAGTCACGTCGTTATTCTTAGCGGCAAAAAGAAGGCCGCTGGCGAGTAAGGAACCTAAGAGTACTTTTTTCATTTGTCTGTCCTCCTTCGCGAAATTGGAGTGCAATTTCAGTGCCTCGGACATAAAGATATCTTACGGTGGGAGATCGGGATTGTAACCCACCGTTTACTCTTGTAAAATCGACCCATGCCGAGCTACTGCCCTAACTGTGGCTCACCGGTCTCCGGCCCTTTCTGTGGGAATTGCGGCCAGAAGCTGCAACCTTCTATAACGCCGGCTCAGCCTCCGCCACCGCCGGTAACGCCCGCCGCAGCCCCAGTCCAGCCATCTAGTTCACGAAAACCGCTCTTGCTGGGCTGCGCCATCGTAGTGGTTCTATTGGCCGCCGGCATCGCGGGAACCGTGTACGGTTTCTACTGGTTCAAGAACAAGGCCATGGCCAAGGTGGCGTCCTACAGCGGCGGCATGGTGGGCTCGCAAGCCGAGGTGCGAGTGACGCACGGAAACACCTGCTCGCTGCTTTCTCGCGATGAACTGCAACAGTTGCTGGGAGTTACGATCGAAAAAACTGTGGAGATCATGGAAGGCTCCGCGCCGGGCTGCGCCTACTACACCAATCCGGCCGGCTTCGAGCAACTGCGCAACCTGGCCATCGAGCAAGCGCGCAAGGAGGCAGAGGCTGCGAAGAACCAGCCTGCTTCGAAATCCGATAATCCGCTCACATTACTGAAGGATGTCAACCAACTCGAAGGAGTGGTCAAGGCCTTGAGCCTGTCGCAAGGCGGCGATAAAGAGGGCCGCGCTTTTGCGTTTACGGTGAACCGCGCCTTCGGACGCGGAAACTGGACTACGTTTCGAGCCACGACGGCCTTGGTTCCGGGCTTCCAGGAGGTGCAGGGCCTCGGCGATCACGCTATGGTCGGCTCCTTCGGGCACGTCCTCCATGTAGCACAGGGAGACAACCTGATCAGCCTGGAGCTGACGTGGGTGCCGGACGCTCGCACGCGCGGCGCCGATATCGCACGCAAGATCGCATCTCATCTATAATCATGAACTCGCTGCAGGATTTCCGTTACGCCCTGCGCATGCTGCGTAAGAACCTCGGCCTAAGCCTAGTAATCGTGCTGTCGCTGGCCATCGGCATCGGCGCCAACAGCGCGATCTTCAGCGTTGTCGACGCATTGCTGCTCCGCCCACTTCCCTACCCTGAACCCGAACGGCTGGCCAACATCTGGCTGCATTCCCCCGGCATCGGAATCTTCCGCGATTGGCCGTCGCCAGGCCAATACGTCGATATTCAAAACGAAAATCATTCCTTCGAAGAGATGGCCATCGCGCAACTCCGCGGCTGGACGCTAACGGGCCGCGATCAGCCGGAGAAGATCGATGGAATGCAAGCTTCGTCCACGTTGCTTCACATGCTGGGCGCGAAGCCGCTGCTCGGACGCCTTTTGCTTCCCGAAGAAGACAAGCCCGGCAAGCCGCAGGTGGCCGTTCTTAGTTATCGACTGTGGCGGCGTCTGTTCAGCTCCGATCCGCAAATCGTGGGCAAAAGTATCACGCTGGACGCGAAACAATACACCGTGGCGGGCGTGCTGCGTCCCGACTTCTCGATCAACTCAGAGGCGATGCCGGCCGAAGGTCCGATGGACAAGGTGGATATTTTTCTGCCGCTGCCGCTGGGCGCCGATGCCGCGCAACGGCGCGGAGACGAGAACTACAACATAATGGTGCGTCTAAAACCCGGCATTTCCGTGCAGCAGGCGCAAGCGGACGTTGACGTGATAGCCAACCGCATCCGGGTGAAGGACAAACGCGATCTCACGTACGGGATGACCGTAACCGGATTGCAGGAGCAGGTGGTGGGCGATGTGCGGCGTGCGTTGCTGGTGCTGCTCGGCTCGGTGGCGCTGGTTCTGCTGATCGCCTGTGCCAACGTGGCCAACCTGCTGCTGACGCGCGCGGCCGGACGCGAGAAGGAAGTTGCCATCCGGACGGCCCTGGGAGCAGGTGGGCTGCGGATCGTTCGGCAGTTGCTAACCGAAAGCGTGCTTCTGGCCGTGATTGGCGGCGCGGCTGGGCTGGTGATCGCGCAATGGAGCCTCTATCTGGTCCGCGCCATCAATCCGGGGAATATACCAAGACTGGACGATATCGAAATCAACGGCGCGGTTCTGACGTTCACATTCGGCATCTCGATTGTGACGGGCGTTCTGTTTGGCGTGGCGCCGGCGTGGCGCGCCATGAAGGTGGATCTGAATACATCGCTGAAGGCGGGCGGGCGCAGTGGACAGAGCGACGGCGGTTTGCGGTTGGCGCGAAACCGGCTGCGCGGGCTGCTGGTGGTCTCCGAACTGGCGCTCTCTTTGATGTTGCTGGTCGGCGCCGGACTGTTGATCCGGAGCTTCGTGCGGCTTCAAAGCGTCCCGCCAGGTTTCGCAACCGGCCATATTCTTTCGATGCAAGTGGTGGTCAACGGCCCGAAATACGAGAAGGGGGCTGCTAAGTTTTTCCAAGAAGCCGGAGATCGCATCACTCACCTGCCCGGTGTGAAGAGCCAAGGCCTGATTTCCGCGCTGCCGCTGACCGGGTCGGTCGGTTGGGGCGAGATCAATGTAGAAGGATATGCGCCTCCGCCCGGACAGGAGCTCCAGGTAGACATGCGCGTCGCGAGCACCGGCTATTTCAGCGCCATGGAGATCCCTCTCCTGAAGGGCCGGTTCTTCAACGAGCATGACACCAAGGACAGCCAGCAGATGGCGATCATCGACGAAAAGTTCGCCCAGCGGTTCTGGCCGCGCGACAATCCCATTGGAAAACATCTTTGGTTCGATCATCCCGATAAGCCGTTCACGATCACCGGGGTCGTGGGAGTCGTCAAGCAATATGGGCTCGATAGCGACGGGAAGATCGCAGTGTATTTCCCGCATCTGCAGGCACCCGACCGCGGTATGTACGTGGTAGTGCGCACATCTTCCGATCCCGCCGGTCTCGCAGGAGCGGTCGTCCGTGAAATTCATGCTGTCGATCCGAATGCGGTGGTATATGAGGTTCGCACCATGCAGGATCGGCTTCACGATTCGCTCGCCCGCCAGCGCTTCTCCACTTTGATGTTGGGCGCGTTCGCAGCGTTTGCCCTGTTGCTGGCGGCAGTGGGAGTTTACGGGGTCATGTCGTATCTGGTCTCGCAAAGCACGCACGATATCGGCGTGCGAGTGGCTTTGGGCGCGCGGCCGGGGAACATCCTCGGCTTAGTGGTCCGCCAAGGAATGGAACTGGCGGCGATCGGCATTGTCGGGGGCTTGATCGGCGCCCTTGTATTGACCCGCGCGATGACCAGTCTGCTGTTCGGAGTCACCGCGACCGACGCCGTTACCTTCAGCTCAGTGGCCTTGATTCTCGGTGTTGTGGCGTTCGCCGCCACGGTGATTCCAGCACGCCGGGCGACGAACGTTGATCCGATGGTGGCGCTACGGGACGAATGACCGCCGGCTAGCCGTCAATTCGCCAGCGGATCGGGCCTCAACTGGAAGTGCAGCACCTTGCTCATGGTGCCCTTCCCCGTCTCGGTATGGAACATCGCTCGAGTCGCGTAGGTCGACCAAAGTCCCTTGCCCTTCCATCCAGTCTTCGGATCGTCGATGCGGCCGTCCAGCCCCTTGGCGAAGAATCCGATCGGATAGGGTACGCGTAGAGTGACCCACTTGCCATTCGAGAGCGCCATGAGAGCATCTTCGCCATTGCCGGTGGCGATGGGAGTGTTCTTGCCCAACCCGAACGTATTGAACTGATCCACCCAGTCGTAGTAACTAGCCTCGGCGCTGCCTGAATCCTTCACGTTCTTGAACTGCGGCGCCGGGAACGGATAGAGCGTCCAGCCCTCGGGACACTGCTGCCCCGTCGCGGTGGGGCCGTTCAATACTGTGCATTTGCGCCGGTCGAAACTCGCGAAGTGGCCGCTGGCGAGCACGGTCCACACGACGCCGTTAGTGTCGATGTCGAGGCCGCGCGGCGAGAAACCTTGCACCGGCGCTTTGGGATTATTCCAGGGCAGCTCGTAGCGCTCGGCGAGCGCGGTCTCGGGAGGATTCGAACCCGGGTTCAGCCGCACAATCGACCCCGGGAAGCCGAGCACTGTTCCCCACACCGAACCATCCGCCGGGCTCACGGTCACGCCGTAGAAAGATCCCGAGATCCGGGTGTCCTTCTTCGGATCCACCGGCTGGCCAGGCTCGACATAGGCGTCGCGCTTGCCGTTGCCATTGGTGTCGAGAACGAGCGCGGTCCAGCCCTGCGACTTTTGCTCATCGTGAGTTTCCTCGAACATCTTGACGTTCAGCCATCCGACGACATCGCCACCGCCGCCGCTCGAAGTCCACAGCGTGTGGTTGGCGTCTTCGGCGAACTGCAAATGATGCGTGCTGAAACAGGTGTCGATGAGCGTGAACTGCTTGGTCTTGGGATCGAACATCGCCAACTGCCGGCCGCTGCGGTTCACCGGAAACAATTTCGCCGATAGCAAGCTCGACCCTTCCTTGCAAAATGCCGGATTCTCTGGCGGGCGAATCACCGACGTCAGCCACACCCGGCCTTTCTCGTCGAACATCGGGTTATGAATGTTGGTCAGGCTGTCCCAGATTGCTTCGTCGCCCCAATACGCCGAAGGCTTCAGCGGAGGAGGAGGACCCTCGGTCTTCGGGTCGCGCACCGGCGCTTTCACAAAGCTCGCTGTGTTATGCACCGGATCGAGAATCGGTATGTTGTCCGTGCTGATCTCCGGCGACCCGTACAGTAGACCGTTGGCGTTCACGTTCGGATTACGTTTATCAGTCGCGATCTCGTCGTGCAAATAAGACTTCGGACTGGCCCAATCCCACTCGGTTATCACCACGTTTCGCTCGGCCCCCTGAGGCCGGGATGGCGCCGGCGGCAGCTCGCCTTGCGCGATGCGAGTGGTCCAGTCGCCGAACATGGCCTCGGCCCGTTCCTTGCCCATACGGCCGATACCGCCCATCATCATGCTGCCGGCCTGGCCGGACTGAATCCTGCGATCCCAGGCCTGCGCGGGTGAATCGAAATTGCCGAGCGCTTTGGGGATCTCGCGTGTCGCCTTGGTGCCCAATTGATGGCACGACCAGCAGCTATCGGTCTTCACCATCTCCAGCCACTCGGCCTGGCTCTTCATGTTTGGCGAAATGCCGTTGCCTTTCGCGCCGGTGCCGGGGAATTCGTTCTTCTCGGGAACCTTCAGCAGAGAATACCAGTAGCTGGCCGGATAATAATTGGCGGCCGCCCGCGCATCCGGAGCTACAACCGCGGTGAGGTTCACCATCCTTCCCGGCATGCTCTGGACTTTCGGTCCATCGATCAGGCCGTAACCGCGCGCCCATAACGTGTAGTTCGCTTTCGGAAGATCCGGGAGCACGTAGCGGCCCCGATCATCGGTGACCACGATTTTGGCGTACTTGGTCGGCAGGTCTTTGGTCTCGGCGATCACCCAAGCACCCGCTTCGGGCCCTTTGGCGCTAGTGACCACGCCGCCGATATCGTCGTTGTCGATCCGGACATCGCTGCTGGCTTGTTGCGCGGTTAAGTACACCACACAGCCAGCCGCCACGATGCCTGCCAAATACAGAGTTCTTCTGGTCCTCATGCGATCGCTCCTTTCGGCTTCCCTGACGGCTTAGTATATACCCGCCGGAGCCGGATCGAAAGGCGGCGAGAAGGAGGATGGGTTTGGTTTAAAGACCGGCTATTGCCGCGGCTTCGCCTTGCGAAAGCTCCAGGTGCGGGCGCATGCACGCTGAAAATTTCGGAGCTTTTGATTCAGCCTGCACCAGTACGGGAGGCGCTGGCGATTGCCCTTCGAGTTCCAACGGCTTCGTACAAGGCTCGTACGACTTGATGGGAGGTTTCGCTGCGAATAGGCGCTCGAGACCCAACCGGTCCATGGCCTTGAAATAGGCCTCTTTGTGTTGAGCAGAGCAGTACCGCTCGTGAAGAAGTCTCATTGGTAATGAGAGGCTGGATTCACAGAACATGCAGGTCGTGACCACGATGCGTAATCTCCACGACTGATCAAGCAGGTTGCAGGCCAATCCAGCATTAAGTGGAAGTCGCTGAGTACAGAGCGTATTTGCCGCATCAAACTATACGCGAGAAAGGACTAGTTGAGACTTATTGTCGCGGTACTCGGGTAACGCGCGGTCCATTTGATTATTCCCGTGCTGCGATCAGATGCGTGATCTTGGGCGGATCAGTACCCAGATGAAAAGCCTGGGCCAGCGCTTCCATTTCCCGGTCAGAGACGGTGACGCGCTCGTGCTGGCGTAGATGTTCGGCCCAACTCTCGACGACGAATGTCTCGAGATACCGTCCTGGCGCGGCGGCATCTTCGTAGAGACCCCAGCGAATCGCGCCGTCGCGCCGGCGAATTCTGCGCATAGCTTTCATGGCGTGCGCGAACTCTTTCCCGCGATGTGGGTCGACCAAGTATTCCACCGTCACCAGCACAGGGCCGTGCTCGGGGTGGATGCCAGAGAGCGGAGGTGGCTCCGGCCAATGATAAGACGGCGTAGTGTCGATTCCTGGAAAGCTGGCGAGCTTCAAACGAGCTGTTGCGGCGGCGGCCGCAAGCAACGTGACAGCCGCGATAGCGAGGGTGGTGCGGAGTCCTAAACGAGAGGCAATCTCGCCCCAGATCACGCTGCCGACGGCCATTGCTCCCTGAAAAACGAGCAAATAGACGGCCAGTGCGCGCGCACGGACCCACGCGGGAAGCGAGGTTTGAGCAGCGGTGCTCAGTGTCGAGTTGGTGCACATCCAGCCGATGCCCGCAGCCAACATCAGCAGCGTCACGGCGCCGAAGTTCTCCAGATAGGCCAGCGCCAGGTTCGCCAAGCCGAAGAGAGCCACCGCGGAAGTGGCGATCAGGTCGGGCGAAAGCAGTTGGCGCAATCGTCCAATGATCAGCGCGCCGATGATGGAACCGACGCCGAGGCAGCCGAGCAGGAGACCGAAACCGGTGCTCTCGCTGTGCAGCTCGTTCTTGGCTACTAGCGGGAGCAGTGACCAGAGAGCACTGGCTGAGATGACAAAGCTGCCGGAGCGAAAAAGCACGGCGTGCATGGGCGGGGCGAAACGGACGTAGCGCATCCCGGCCCAGATCGCGTTCACGACGCTTTCAGTGGATTTGGGGGTGGTTACCGGCTCACGTTTCCACAGATAGAGTACGATCATCACACCGACGAACGAGACGGCATTGAGAATGAAGGCAGCGCCGGCGCCGATGGCCGCGACCACCAGTCCGCCGAGCGCGGGGCCAATGGCGCGCGCAAGATTGAAGCCCACCGAGTTAAGCGCGATTGCGGCCGGAAGCTCCGACATCGGGACCAGGTCCGGCATAATAGCCGACCATGCAGGTCCGTTCAGAGTGGCGCCGAGGCCCAGCGCAAAGGTCAGCCACAGAAGAGTCCAGGGGCCGGTTTTACCCATGACTGTTAGGACGCCCAGGATGCCGGCCGCAGCCAGCATCAAGCCCTGTGAGACGAGCAGGATTTTACGGCGGTCGAGGATGTCGCCGATCGCTCCGGCTGGCACCCCGAGCAAGAATACGGGGAGATTGGTGGCGGTCTGCACCAGGGCCACGAGCAACGCCGATGGCGCGAGGGTCACCATCAACCAGGCCGCGCCGGCGTTTTGCATCCAGGTACCGATGTTGGATACGACGTTGGCGATCCACAGCCAACGAAACCAGGTATAAGCCAGGGGCGACCAAGTGCTTTGGCGGGAAGATGTCGCTTGAGCCAATTCCTATTCTAGGGGTTGACAAGCTGCGAAAGGATCGCAGTGATGAATGACTCCTTGGCTTTAGAATAGTCCAACGAATCGATGATACCGCTGGCGAGTATTTGTTCCTTGGTGTTCTCGTAGGCGCCGCGCAACTCGGGGTCGCCGCGGAGCGCATCGCGGAAAGCGATCAATTCCCGATGCTCGGCGCCGTTGCGCTCGATGACGTGCGCGTGGACTCGGAAGGTGCCGCCGATCGCGCAAACAGCGGATACTCGCATCGGCCGTGTCTCTGGAAATGGCTCGCGGCCGGATTGTTTTTGGAAGGCGAGCGCATGGAGGGCAGCCTTGGCAGATTCGAGAGCGCCGTCGGTGTAGGTCACGGCAAGATCGATGACGCCTTTTCCGCGACAGCCCGGCACTGCAGTGCTCCCGATGTGGTCCACAATTATCCTCGGTTCACGCGCCTCGATGGCGTCCTTGAGGAGCTGGGCGATCTGCGGCGCGCGCGGATCGTACTCCGCGAAGATCGCGGCGTGTGCTCGTACTTACCGACTTGGAACATCTTCGTATTTCGGTAGCAGGTGCTTTTGGATTTTTCCGAGCGCGTTGCGGGGGAGCTTGTCCACCAAAATGAATTGCCGCGGAATTTTAAAGGATGCAAGTTTTTCGCGGCAGCAGGCTTCGAGATCGGCAGGGTCGACCGGCCTGGTGGTGACGATGTAGGCGACGGGAACTTCGCCACGAACGCGGTCTGGTACGGCGGCCACGGCTGCCTCCGCGACGCCCTCTTGTTCTTCCAAAAACTCCTCGATCTCCCTTGGATAAATGTTGAAGCCGCCGGAGATGATGAGATCGCTCTTGCGCCCGCACAGGGTGTAATAGCCATCGGAGGAACGAACGGCCAGATCACCAGTGCGGAAGTAGCCATCGCGGAAAGCTGCGAGCGTAGCATCGTCGCGACGCCAGTAGCCGGGAAAAATGTTGGGGCCTTTGAGATAGACCTCGCCAGTTTCGCCGTCGGCTACCGGGCGGCCTTCGGGATCGAGCAATCGCACGGAAACACCGGGCAATGGGAACCCTACGCTTCCAGGCCGGCGCTCGCCGATGTAGGGATTGCTGATGTTCATGATGGTCTCGCTCATACCGTAGCGTTCGAGGATCTTATGGCCGAATAGCCCGTCGAATTCTTCGAAGACTTGCGCCGGCAGAGGAGCGGAGCCGGATACGAACAGCCGCATCGCCGCGCCGATCTGGCGTGCTTGTTCGATAGGAATATCGAGGAGCCGAACGTAAATGGCTGGGACGCCGAAGAACAGTGTCGGGCGGAAATCGAGAAACTCGGCGGCGGCTTTTTGGTACTCGAAGCGTTCGAGCAGTCGCATGCGGCATCCGCTGACGAGCCAAGTATGCAAGCCGTTGCCGAGGCCGTGGACGTGGAAGAGCGGTAGGGCGAGCAGGAATCGATCAGCACTGGTGATCTGCCAGCAGGCGGTGAGATTCATCGCATTGGCGGCGAAATTATTGTGAGTGAGCACCGCGCCCTTGGACGTGCCGGTGGTTCCGGAGGTGTAGATGATGCCGGCGGGAGCGTCGCCATCGAGGCGAGCGATCGGGCGTTCGTTCGGCAGTGCGGCGGCTGCGCGCGTGAGGTCGACAGGATTCCAAATGGGAACGGGACTCACGAATTCGGTGGTGGAGACGACGGCAGCGGGATCGGCATCGGTGAGGATGTGGGTAATCTCGCGGTCGCGATAGAGGATATTGATAGGAACGAAGATGACGCCGACTTTGACGCAGGCGAGGTAAAGGTCGATCATCTCGATGCAGTTGGCGAGATAGACGCAGAGCCGGTCGCCCGGATGGAGGCCGCGCTGCGTGAGCAGTTGAGCCACGCGATTGCTGCGGCCGTCCATGTCGCCGAAAGTGTAAGTGACGCCTTGATATTCAAGCGCGGGGGTGTCGCGGCGGCCGAGGAGAGAGAGGTCGAAGAGTTGGGCGAGGTTCAAAGTGATTTTCCCCGACCTGTCACGGCAAAATCTCGTGCAGCCGCTCATCGAACGGACTCCCCAGCATCGGCTGCAGCTTCTCCCGGAAACGCTTGGTATGTTCGGCCGCTGAATGCGCCTCGAATGCCTGGCGCGTCTGCCAGACTTCCACGATGGTGTAGTGGTTGGCGCGCGAGTCCTGTTGCAGCACCTCGAAGCGCACAACGCCTGGGTCCTTCTTGCTTTCGGCCGCAAATTCGTGCAGCGCCTTGGTTGCATCGGCAGTGTAGTTCGGCGTGACGTCGACGTGCGTCACCACATACACGCTCTTGCCGCCTCGTGGGGGTTCCTGGGCGGCGACGTTCCGGACCATCGCTGAGCCGGTCAACATGATCGTAATCAAAGCAAGCGCTCGAAAGATTCCCATTCCAGGAGTATACGGCACCTTACCACCGTCCTTGTCTCTCGCCCCGGATGTACAATAAATTCAGGCTGATCCTCAACATTTTCCAACGGCCCGTCGATTGCTGACTGAGAGGCGACGTGTGAAACCCACCGACGTTCAGAATCCCGACTATTTTCATAAAGTCGTTGATTGCCAATGGGCTTGCCCCGCCCACACCAACGTTCCCGAGTACATCCGGATGATCGCGCAGGGCCGCTACACCGATGCCTACATGCTCAACCGGGAGTCTAATGTATTCCCGGCTATACTCGGCCGTACTTGCGACCGTCCGTGTGAGCCCGCCTGCCGCCGTGGCCGCCTGGACGGAAAACCGGTCGCAATCTGCCGCTTGAAACGCGTCGCCGCTGACCTGCGGGGCGAAATCGGGCACCTGCTCCCCAAGATCCCCAGCAAGAAGAACGGAAAGCGTATCGCGTGTATCGGCGCCGGACCCGCCTCGCTCACTGTCGCCAACGACCTCATGCCCCTCGGCTACGAAGTGGTCATGTTCGAAAAGTACGACAAGCCCGGCGGGCTGATGCGCACCAACATTCCCGCCTTCCGGCTGCCATCCGAAGTGCTTTATGACGAGGTCGACCAGATTCTCGACATGGGCGTCGACATCCGTTACAACTCGTCTATCGAGAGCATGAAAGCGCTGCTTGCCGAAGGCTTCGACGCCATCTTCGTCGGTACCGGCGCGCCGCGCGGCAAGGAACTCGACATCCCCGGCCGCCACGACACTACCAGGATTCACATTGGTATCGACTGGCTGGAGTCCATCGCTTTCGGCCACACCGACTCAATCGGTGAGAACGTGCTCATCATCGGCGTTGGCAACACTGCCATGGACTGCTGCCGTTCCTCCTGCCGTCTGGGCGGCAAGAGCATCAAGGTGATGGCCCGCCGGCCGCGCGGATTTTTCAAAGCATCGCCTTGGGAACTGGAGGACGCCGAAGAGGAAGGCGTCGAGATCATTGTCAATCACGCGCCCAAGCGCTTCGTCATCGAAAACGGAAAGCTCACCGGCATGGAGTTCGAAAAACTCCAGTGGGACGCGAAAGCGAAAAACTCCACCGTCCTCGACACAATCTTCTTTCCCGCCGAAGACGTCATCCTCGCCATCGGTCAGGAGAATGCCTTCCCCTGGATCGAGCGCGACATCGGAATCCAATTCGACAAGTGGGACATGCCGGTCGTGGACGAGAAGACCATGCAGTGCACCCGCGACGGCGTTTTCTTCGGCGGCGACGCGGCCTGGGGACCGAAGAACATCATCTGGGCCGCCGAACATGGCCATCAAGCCGCCATCTCTATCCACAATTACTGCCAGGGCGTTTCCATCACGGAGCGCCTGCCCATGGGGCAGAACCTGATCAGCCAGAAGATGGGGATCAGCGAGTGGAGCTATCACAACGATTACAATCCGGCGCAGCGCCAGAAGATGCGCCACGTCGATCTGGAGCGCCGCTTCAAGCAGATGAACATCGAGGTCGAGCTGGGCTTCAACGCGGAGCAGACCGCGCGCGAAGTGCAGCGCTGCCTCAATTGCGACATCCAGACCGTCTTCGTGGCCGCCAAGTGCATTGAGTGCGACGCCTGCATCGACGTCTGCCCGGTCCAGTGTCTGACCATTGCGCGTAACGGCGAAGAAGAGGATCTGCGCAAGCGCCTCTCGGCCCCGGCCATTAATCCCGATCAGGATGTCTACGTCTCGGCCGATCTGCCCCAAACGCATCGCATCATGGCCAAGGACGAAGATCTCTGTGTGCATTGCGGCTTGTGCGCGGAGCGCTGTCCCACCGCGGCTTGGGACATGGAAAAGTTCGAACTTTTGATTGGTTATGCAGGGAGGCCCGTAAGCATCACGTCATGCGTACCCGCGTAAACGATTTCGCCATCAAGCTCGCCAACGTCAACGGAACCGGCTCGGCCAGCGCGAACGGCTTGCTCATGCAGGCCATCTTTCGCATGGGCATCCCGGTTTCCGGCAAGAATCTCTTCCCGTCCAACATTCAGGGCCTGCCCACCTGGTACGAAATTCGGGTCAACAAGGACGGGCACACGGCGCGCGCGCTCGACTACGATCTCATGGTCGCGATGAACTCGCAGACCTATGGCCGCGACATCCGCGAGGTTCGCCAGGGCGGCTATGTTTTATACGACTCCTCCTGGCCGCTCGATCCCGAGCTCATCCGCAGCGATGTCAATTTCCTGGGTGTGCCGCTGGCCCAGCTCTGCAACGAGAATTTCAAGGATTCCCGCGAGCGAATCCTTATGAAGAACATCGCCTACGCGGGATCCCTTTGCGCGGTGCTAAATGCCGACATGCAGATCGTCGCCGAGCTGCTCGACCAGAAATATTCCGGCAAGAAGGCGATGCGCGAATCCAACAATCGCGCGCTTCGGCTGGGCTACGACTACGCCAAAGAGCATTTCGAGTGCCCGCTTCCATTCCATCTGGAGCGCATGGACGCTAACAGCGACAAGATCCTGATCGATGGCAACACCGCGATCGCATTGGGATGCGTCTATGCCGGAGCTACCGTCGCCGCCTGGTATCCGATCACGCCGTCGACTTCCGCCATGGACGCTTTCAAGATGTTTTGCGAGAAGTTCCGCCACGACCCTGAAACCGGCAAGAACAATTACGCCATCATTCAGGCCGAGGACGAGCTGGCCGCCATCGGCATGGTGATCGGCGCATCCTGGAACGGGGCGCGCGCCTTCACTTCTACCGCCGGCCCCGGAATCTCGTTGATGAACGAGCTGCTCGGACTCGCCTACTATGCCGAGATTCCCGCAGTGATAATCGATGTCGAGCGCGTCGGCCCTTCCACTGGCATGCCCACGCGTACCCAGCAAGGCGATCTGCTCGAGTGCGCCTATGCATCGCACGGCGACACCAAGCACATACTGCTGTTTCCATCTAATCCGGCCGAGTGCTTCGAACTGGCGCCCGTGGCGTTCGATTTGGCCGAGCGCTTCCAGACGCCGGTCTTCTTGATGTCGGACCTGGACATCGGCATGAATGACTGGGTGGTGCCGCGCCTCCAGTGGGACGACTCTTACAAACCCGATCGCGGCCGCGTGCTGAGCGCCGAAGAACTCGAGAAGATCACGAAGTTCCAGCGCTATACCAACGAGGACGAAAATCAGGTGGCCGCTCGCACCTTGCCCGGGGTTCATTCTAAAGGCGCATTCTTCACCCGTGGCTCCGGCCACAACAAATTCGGCGCGTACACAGAGACTCCCGACGAATACCGCGAAGTGATGGATCGCCTGCTGCTCAAGCATAAGGCGGCCGCCAAGTTCGTGCCGCCGCCCGTCATCGAACGCCGCATCGACGCGCAGTTTGGTGTAGTGACACTGGGCGGCTGCGACCTCGCCGTTCGCGAAGGGCTCGATCTGCTGGCCGAGCGCGGCGTCGTGGCCGACTTCATGCGTTTGCGTGGCTTCCCCTTCGATGAATCCGTCCAGGCATTCCTGGATGAACACGACTTCTGTTATGTGATCGAACAAAATCGCGACGCCCAGCTCCGCTCTTTGCTTACGCTTGAAACTGGCGTCGCCAAAGACAAGCTGCGGTCCGTGCTCGTCTACGGCGGATTCCCGCTGAGCGCCAAGCACGTCATCGACGGGATCATGAGGCAGCTTGGCATCCCGGAGCCGCAGGAACCGTCCCGTGGCGGTCCCTTTGCCGAACTGCAAATCGAGGAATAAGCCATGCCTTCCATTGCGAAACCTGTTGCCACTCACCCCAGCCTGCAGCGCAACTCGCTCGGGCTGACCATTCGCGACTACGAAGGCGCGATGTCCACTCTGTGCGCCGGCTGCGGGCATGACTCCATAACCGCTGCGATCGTGCGGGCTCTCTGGGAACTGGCCACGCCGCCGCATATGGTCGCCAAGCTGAGCGGCATCGGCTGCTCGTCCAAGACCCCCACTTATTTCGTCAGCGGCGCGCATGGATTTAATTCGGCCCATGGCCGCATGCCTCCTATCGCCACCGGCGCAAATGCCGCTAACCGCGAGCTCATCTACATCGGCATTTCCGGCGACGGCGACTCGCTGTCCATCGGCCTCGGCCACATGTGCCACGCCATCCGCCGCAATGTCCGGTTGGTCTACGTTATCGAGAACAACGGGGTGTATGGTCTAACCAAGGGCCAGTTCTCAGCCTCCGCCGACGTCGGCTCGAAGAGCAAGAAGGGCGAGCCAAACCGCATGGCTCCCATCGACTCGGCGCGCCTGGGGCTCAGCATCGGCGCAACATTCGTGGCCCGCAGTTTCTCCGGCGACAAGGAACAGTTAGTGCCGATTCTCAAGGCGGCCCTTGCGCATCGTGGCTTCGCCTTGATCGACGTTATCTCTCCTTGCGTCACCTTCAACGATCACAACGGATCCACCAAGAGTTACCTATATACGCGCCAGCACGAGCTCAAGGCCATCGAAGCCGACTTCGTTCCGCCGGCCAGCGAGATCCTGGCTCACATCGGCCAGAATGGCGCGATCAACGTCACCATGCACGACGGCAGCGTGGTGCGTTTCAAGGGCGTTCCGAAGGATTACGATCCGACCGATCGGAGCAAGGTTCTCCAATTTCTGGACGAACACGAAGGCAAAGGCGAGGTCGTCACCGGTCTCCTCTACGTCAACGAAGATGTTCCCGACATGCACGAATTGAACCAGACCACCGACGTGCCTCTGACCCGAGTCCCTTACGAAAAGCTCTGCCCCGGCTCCGCCGCGTTGGCCAAGCTGCAAGAAGATTTTCGGTAAATGTCTCAGCCCACCTACTGGGGTCCGGCTATGTCCGATTCCCAGTACGCCGTGTTCCGCTTCGACGTCAAAACTATGGTCATGGCCGAGGGCGAGCCTTTGATCTTCAATACTCTTCCCGACGCCGAGCGCTACTGCCAGGAAAATATCGCCGCCAACCCGTCGCTGGGCTGCCGCATTCTCGATCACACGGGAAAAACTGTTCGGACTTTCTCAGACCGACAAATCTACGATAAACACCATGGCCGGCCCGCCGCAAAGCGGAATGTCCGGCTGGGTTCGGCCTTACTGGTAGTGGGCGCAAGCTCGGTTGCGCTCGACGCCTGGCTGGGATGGCGCCTCGTCTTCGGCGTCTTGCTCGGCGTCCGTTTATTGTGGGCCGGCTGTGTGAAAACGATCGATGGTGTCACGTTCCTGATGCGCGACCGGCAGGTCCACCTCTGAACTCTGAACCCGCAAGCCCCCAGCCGCCAAGAAACCGATTTTTAAGCAAAATTTAAGGTTGCATTGGTATCATCGAGTGCTAATGGAACCCGTAGCACTTCGTCACCCTGCTAAGGCAATATTGGCCCTGGTCGTGTCACTGCTTCCCGGCTTCGCACAGCCGTTCGTCGAGCGCCAGGCAACTCCTAACGTCAGCCAAACTGCACCGCAAACACTCACCCTGCAAGACGCCCTGACGCTCGCGCAAAAGAACGATCCGGCGTACCTGTCGGCGTTGAACGACGCAGCCATCGCACAGGAAGATCGGGCGCAGGCGCGGGCGGCAGTGCTGCCTACGTTCGGCGTAAGATCGGAATATCTCGGCACGCAGGGCGACGGGAAACTGGCCGACTGGAAGATTCGTCACCAACGACGGCGTGCATGTCTACCGGGACTGGGTCACGATGCATCAGGATTTGTCGCCAGGCACCTTCATGCGGACCGGAGTCAAGCGCGCTGACGCAGCCGTCGCCGTGGCGCGGGCCAGGGCGGAAATCGCTCGCCGCGGGTTATCGGGCACTGTCACCAAGGCTTATTACGGCCTCATCGTTGCGCAACGCAAGTATGCCACCGCCCAGCAGGCTCTCGATCAAGCCCAGCGATCTCTCCAAATCAGCCAGGATCTGGAACGCGGCCGCGAGGTGGCGCACAGCGATGTCGTCAAGTCGCAACTCCAGTATACGGCTCAGGAGCAGGCCTTCCGAGAATCGAAACTTGCTATGGAAAGTGCGCGCCTGGATCTGGCGGTGCTGCTATTCCGGGACTTCGATGAAAACTTCTCGATCGTGGACGATCTGGACGTGGCGCCGGCTCTGCCTCCTCTGCCGGATGTCGAGGCGATGGCCGGGCGCGCGAATCCGTTGCTGGCGCAGGCGATGGCCACGCTGCGTGGCACGGACCTGGACATCGCTATCGCGCGCCAGGCGTTCCTGCCGTCCATCTCGTTGGACCCTGTCTATGGTATCGAGGCCAACGCCTTCGCTCTCCATAGCGCCGTCGCGGCGAACAAAGAACTTGGCCCTCTACCGAACCTCGGCTATTTTGTGACTGTCAGCCTGAACATGCCGCTCTGGGATTGGGGTGTCCGCCGGAGCAAGGTGAAACAGGCCGAGCTGAAGCGGGAGCAGGCTAATCTGGAGCTGAGCGCGGCGCAGCGAACCTTGCTGAGGAATCTTCGCGGCTACTTCGAGGAAGCGCAAACGGCTCGCGAGCAGGTTGCCCTGCTTCGCCAGACGGTCGACCTGGCGTCCGAAAGCCTGCGCCTGAACACGCTGCGTTACCAGGCCGGGGAGGCGACCATCTTGGAGCTGGTGGACGCCCAGACCACGCTGACGCAGGCGCGGAATGCGTATGATGACGGTTTGGTGCGCTACCGCGTGGCCTTAGGCAAATCTTACAGACACTCACGGGGACGTTTTAGCCATGTCGAGCAAGATATTGCTCATCGCTGTTCTTCTTGTTCTGTTATCCGCTTGCGCGAAGAAGGAGGAGGCCGCAGCCGAGGCGCCCGCGCCCGTTCAGGTCACCGCGGTGACGCAGAATACCATTCGCCGCACTATCGCCGGGGATGGAACGCTGTTCCCTCTGGATCAGGCCAACGTGATGCCGAAAATCGCCGCGCCGGTGCAGAAGTTCTACGTGAACCGAGGCGATCACGTGAAACAGGGCCAGCTTCTGGCCGTGCTGGAAAATCGCGATCTGGTGGCGGCCGCAGCAGAGAGCAAAGGCAGCGTGGATCAAGCCGAGTCCAATTTCCGCGCTACCCAAGGCGCGACGGTTCCCGAAGCGGTGGTGAAGGCGCAAACCGATTTGGATGCCGCCCGCGAGGCTCGGGACGCCGCCAAGAAAGTGGTGGACAGCCGTCAGCAGTTGTTTAAGGACGGAGCGCTGGCCGGCAAGCTGGTGGACGATGCCCAGGTGGCCTACAGCCAGGCGAACAGCCAGTATCAAGTCCGCGGACGAGCACTTGAAAGCCTTGCAGTCCGTCTCCAAGGAGGAACAGATCAAGGGCGCGGCCGCTCAGGTGCAGACCGCCAAATCGCATTACGATTCCCAGGAGGCGCAAGTCGCTTATTCGCGAATCGTCAGTCCCATCGGCGGCGTGATTTCAGACCGCCCATTGAATGCGGGAGAGATGGCCAATCCGGGCTCTCCGCTGCTCAGCGTGATGGATATTTCACACGTGGTTGCGCGCGATCAATGTTCCTCAGGCCGACGCCACTGCGGTGAAGGTGGGCCAACGTGTGGTCATTACTCAGACGGACAACAGCGAGGGAATCGACGGGAAAGTCAAGGTGGTGAGCCCGGCCGCCGACGCCAACACCACTACCGTTCAGGTCTGGGTGGACAGTTCCAAATCCGGGCGAGCAGCTTAAGCCTGGAACCAGCGTGCATGCAGTGATCGTCACCGAGGAGTTCAAGGCAGCCACCGTCGTGCCCGCGGCCGCGATTCTGCCGGGGGAAGAAGGAGGCACAGCCGTCCTGACGGTCAGCTCCGACTCGACTGTGCATCGGAAGACCGTCAAAGTTGGCGTGCGCGAAGGCAATCAGGTGCAGATTCTGAGCGGCGTCACGCCCGGCGAAGAAGTGGTGGTGGTGGGCGGGTTGGGCCTGGATGACAAAGCCAAGGTGAAGGTGGTCACGACGGCCGTCGAAGAATCCGACGACGAGGACCAAGACAACGCGCCGCCGGAACCGAAGTCCGCCACGGATAAGGCTGCCAAGGATCAGAAAAAAGACGAGGCGAAGCCGAAGGGAAAATGAGCGAACTTTCGACACTTCCGCCCGTCGCGTCCGACACGGAAGCGCCGCACTGGACGGCGCGGCACGGCAAGCCGATTATCTTCGTCATCCTGACGATGGTGGCAGTGGGCATTTATCTGGCGCTCACGATTCCGGTCGCAGTTTTTCCCACTACGGATTTTCCGCGCATCGTGGTTGCCGCGGACGCCGGCGTCTTTCCCATCGACCAGATGCTGGTTATGGTCACGAGCCCCCTGGAAGAAGCGGTCAATACGGTACCGGGCCTCGACCATCTGTCTTCCATCACCAGCCGCGGGCACCGCGGAAATCGATCTGTTCTTTAACTGGAATGTGGATATGTTCCAGACGCTTGGAACTGGTGAATGCGGCGCTGGCGCGAGTGCAGCCGACGCTGCCGGCCAACACCAAAATCACTGCCAATCGTCTGACGTTCGCGGCCTTCCCGATCATGGGCTACAGCCTGACTTCGGACAAAATTCCGCAGACCACGCTTTGGGAAGTGGCGAACTACGATCTCAAGCCGCGCCTCAACCGCGCGACCGGCGTTTCATCCATCGTGGTGCAGGGCGGGCAAGTGCCGGAATTCCAGGTGCAGCCCGACCCCGCCAAGCTGATCCAGGCCGGCGTCACTATTCCCAACATCCTGGATGCCGATCAGCCGCAGCAACATGATCGATTCGCCGGGGCTGATCGAGACCAATCACCAACTGGAGCTTACGCTGATGAGCGGCCAGGCGCGAACCATCGGCGATATCGGAAACATCATTATCAAGACCACGCCGGCCGGCGCGCCTTTGCACATCAACGACGTCGCCACGGTGAGCAATTCGGTGATGCCGGTATACACGGTGGTGACGGCCAATGGAAAGCCCGCGGTTCTGCTGAACGTCTATCGCCAGCCGGACAGCAACACGGTGGAGGTGGCCAATGCCGTTCATGCGGAAATCGCGAATCTCAAGAAGGATCTGCCGCCGCGGAATCGATCTGCGCCCCTTCTACGACCAGTCGGAGCTGGTGAACGCTTCGATCAACGAGCGTTCGCGATGCCATCCTGCTGGGCCTGGTGCTGGCTTCGCTCATCATGGTTCTGTTTCTGCGGGACTGGGGCACTTCGCTGGTGGCCGGCCTGGTGATTCCCGCGACCATCGGTCGTGACGTTCATCACGCTGCGAGTCATGGGCCAGAGCTTCAACCTGATGACCCTAGGCGGACTGGCCGCGGCGGTCGGACTGGTGATCGACGACGCCATCGTGGTGGTGGAGAACATCGTGATGCATCGCGACGCCGGGCCAATCGCGCGCGGAAGCCATTCGCAGCGCGATCCGCGAAATCCGCGTGCCGCTGGTCGGGTCGACCATCACGCCCATCGTGGTCTTCCTGCCGCTGATCTCCATCACCGGAGTCACCGGCGTATTCTTCCGCGCGCTGGCCGTGACCGTAGGCATGGCGCTGCTTACTTCGCTGGCGCTGGCGCTCACCTGGACTCCTACGCTCAGCCATTACTTCCTCCGCAACAAGCGGCGGGATGCTGCCTCCGCGGCCAAGCACGACTCAGTGCCCGGCTGGCTGATGAACTCCTACGAACGCACGCTGCGCTTTGCGCTGGAGCACCCGTTTGTGCTGGTCCTCTTCACCATTGTGCTGATCGCCGGATCGTACTTCTGTTACAAGCACACCGGATCGGACCTGCTGCCCGCGATGGACGAAGGCGGCTTCATCGTCGACTACGTCATGCCCGCCGGTGCGTCGCTGCGGGAAACCAACCGCGTGATCACTCACGTGGAAAAGATCCTGCGCGATACGCCGGAAGTGGAGAGCACCGCGCGGCGCACCGGTATAGAACTAGGCTTGGCCGCCGTTACCGAAGCCAATACGGGCGATATCAGCGTTAAGCTGAAGCGCGATCGCAAGCGCACCGGCGATGAGGTCATCGCCGATGTACGCGCCAAGATCAAGGAGGCCGAGCCCATCTTGGACGTGGAATTCCCGCAGCTTTTGCAGGATATGATCGGCGACTTGACCAGCGCGCCCGAACCGGTGGTGATCAAGCTGTTTTCGCAGGATCCCGAACTCCTGCGCCGCTGGGCGCCGCTAGTGGCCGGCACTATCAAGAAGATCCCCGGCGTAGTGGACGTGGAGGACGGCATCGAGAATCACATCAGCGGCACGGCACTGATGTTCAACGTGGACCCGGTGGTAACCGCGCGCGCCGGGTTTACGCCGCAGGAAGTGGAGCTGGATGCTAGCGCGATGTTGCAGGGCGAACCGGCGCCGCCGCCGGTGGTGCTCAACGATCGTTCTTACACAATTCGCGTGCAATTCCCGCCTTCAGTACGCAAGACCGTGGATACCATGCGCAACACGCTGATAGTCAGCGGAACCGGGAAGACCGCCACCATCGGCTCGCTCGCAACCCTGACCGAAATTCCCGGACAGACCGAAATCATCCGCGAGAACCTGCAGCGCGACGTGAATGTGACCGCGCGCTTCGAGAACATCAACCTGGGAGACGGCATGGCCAAAGTTCAGAAGGCGGTCGCGGACTTGAACATCCCTCCCAGTATTCGCGTGCAGTATGGCGGCCAATACGCCGAGCAGCAGAAATCGTTCAAGGACCTGGCATTCGTCCTGGCGCTGGCGATCGTGCTGGTCTTCATGGTCCTGCTGTTCGAATTCGGCAATTTCGCCGCGCCGATTGCGGTGTTGTCATCGGCGCTGCTCTCCACATGCGGCGTCTTCCTGGCGCTGCTGATTACCAGGACCACGTTCAACCTGTCGTCTTTCATGGGACTGATCATGGTGGTCGGCATCGTGGCGAAAAACGGCATTCTGCTGCTGGATGCCGACCAGAAATTCCGCGCCGAGGGCATCCCCGCCGAAGAAAGCATGATCCGCGCCGGTGAACGCCGCTTGCGTCCAATCATGATGACCGCGCTGGCCACTGTGGCCGGCATGTTTCCGCTGGCGCTTGCGATAGGCGCCGGCTCTCAAATGCTGCAACCTTTGGCCATTGCGGTGATCGGTGGCATCCTCGCCTCGATGGTCCTTTCACTGGTGGTGACACCGGCCGTTCGTTTCTACGTCGGTGGCCGAGATTAAATTGACTAAGAAATTAAATTGACTAAGGAGTAACAACAATGAAGAAGCTCGTTACGGTAGTAGTTGTGATGACGGCCGTATGCGCGGCGTTCGCCGCCGAAGGCTATAAGGTCCTCAACAAAATCAAAATTGGCGGCACGGGCGGTTGGGATTACACGGCCGTGGACCGCAGCGCTCAACCGCGTCTATGCGACGCACGGCACATTCGTCGAGGTGGTGGACCTCGATTCGGGCAAAGTGGTCGGACAGATCACGCAACTGCACGGCGTTCACGGAGTGGCGGTCGCGCCAGGATCTCGGCAAGGGATTCATCAGCAACGGGCAATCCAACAGCGTCACGATTTTCGATCTGAAGACGCTCGCGAAGATCGGCGAGCCGCAGACCGGGCATGAATCCGGATTCCGTTTGCTTCGAGCCGAAAACGAAGCGGATCTTCACCTTCAACGGCCGATCCAATGATTCGACGGCCATCGATCGCCAAGACCAACGAGATCGTGAAGACTTTTCCCGTCGGCGGAAAGCCGGAATTCTGCGCGGTGGATGGCACGGGAAACGATGTATCGTCAATCTCGAAGACACCAGCGAAATTGTCGAGATCGACGCCACTAAGCCGGCCGTGACTCCGGCATGCGTCGCTTGCTCCGTGCGAAGAACCCAGCGGACTGGCGATCGATGTGAAGGAACAAGAAGCTGTTCTCGGTGTGCTCGAACAAGATGATGGCTGTGGTCGATATTCCGTCACTCAAAGTGATCGCGACGCCGGCGATCGGCCCGGGTCCCGATGCGGCGGCTTACGATCCTGGCACTCGGCCTGGCCTTTAGTTCCAATGGCGGCGACGGGACGTTGAGCATCGTCAAACTGGTGAACGGCAAGTACGATACCGTGGACACCGTGCAAACCGAGCGCGGCGCGCGCACCATGGCGGTCGACCCCAAGAACCACCGGATCTATCTCTTGGCCGCCGAATTCGGGCCCGCGCCCGAAGCTCAGCCCGGCCAGAAGAAGGGCCGTCCGCCGATCCTGCCGGACAGCTTCCACGTTCTGGTAGTTGGCAAGTAAGAATCTCCAAGCCCAGGCCCCACTCAGCGGAGCTCCGCCGGCCCGCATCCAAGCGCTGGCGGAGTTTGCGCTCAAGTCTCGCTATCCGGTATGAGGGCATAAGATCGTGACGTTGAGTGGGTCCATGGTCATCGAGATTGAGCAACACGATGGAGTTTGTGTCCTTCGCTGCAAAGGGCGCTTTGTTTCCGGCCCCGACCAGGAATACATGGAGGCCAAAATCGAGCAGATTCAACGACTGAATTGCAAGAGAGTGCTGGCGGACTTCCGGGAAGTTCAATCCATTGGCTCCCTGGGCCTTACGTTTATCGTGGCGGTTTACACTGCGGTCGTGAAGGGTTCCGGCGGCCGGTTCGTGCTCGCGGGCGCCCTTCCGTTCGTTCGTAAGGCGCTCGATCTCACGAAGCTCAGTAGCGTGGTCAGTTTGGCCGCGGACACAACCTCCGGTTTGGCGGTTCTACGAAGCGAGTGAGCGGTGTAGCGCCCGGACCTGTCTCTATCTCCGGTTTGAAGCTTCCGCCGCGAGCTTCAATTTGCGCTGCCGCCACGCTGTGCCTCGCAACCGCCGGGCCCCCGGCAGCGGTAAAATTGCTAGCAAGCGTAAAAGGAGTTAAATGGGCTCTCGATTTCTAGCAATTGTTGGTGCGCTGGCGGTGCTGATTGCGGCGCCGGCAGCCGGCCAGACGCAGCGTGCGACTGCGAAGGCCAAGTCTGGCGCCGCGCCGCGCACAGCGGATGGCCATCCCGACCTGCAAGGAGTCTGGACCAATGCCACTATCACTCCGCTCGAGCGGCCGAAATCGCTGGCCGGGAAAGCGACGCTCACTGACGCGGAAGCTGCCGAGTTCGAAAAGAACGCCGCTAAAGAACTTCAGGACGTCGATGGCAAATCGGAGAGCCCGTTGTTGGCTGCGGCGGGGTCGAACGGGACGGGCGGATACAACATCTTGTTTATCGACCGTGGATCGGAACTGGCGCGCGTCGATGGAGAGAAGCGAACCTCGCTCATTATCGATCCGCCCGAAGGAAAAATTCCCTCCACCACACGCGAGGCAAAGAGAAGGAACGCCGAAATATTCCAGAGCTACATCACCTTCAACAAAGTGAAGGATCGGCCGCTTTCCGAGCGCTGTCTGGTCGGATTTGGATCCACGTCCGGGCCGCCGATGCTGCCCGTGCTCTACAACAACAACTACCAGATCGTGCAGACTCCCGACGCGATCATGATACTGGTTGAGATGGTCCACGATGTACGCATTATCCGCATGAACGGCACGCATGCCCCGCCGAATGTTCGCCAATGGCTGGGTGATTCGATCGGTCACTGGGACGGCGATACGCTGATAGTCGATACCACAAATTTCACGGATCAGACCAAGTTCGAAGGAGCCTCGCCGGACCTGCATGTAATCGAGACCTTCAAGCGCATCGATGCCAACACGATCCTTTACCGTGCCACCATCGACGATCCCTCCACGTTCACCAAGATCTGGACGTTGGAATATCCATTTCGAGCTACTCCGGGTCCCGTCTATGAATACGCGTGCCATGAGGGGAATTACGCCATGACGGATATCATGGGTGGGGCTCGCAAAGCAGACGCGGGTTCGAACAAGAAATGAACGGTCGGCTTCCGGCGTTGTTCAGTCTCGTGTCGATGGCCGCCGCGTCGCTCGCGGCGCAACCGTCCCTTACCCGATACGGCCAACCGGATCTGCAGGGCACCTGGCTGGACAACAGCGCGACTCCCTTGGAACGCCCCAAAGAATTGGAGGGCCGGCAGTTTTTGACCGACGCCGAAGTTGCGGAGCTAAAGCAGCGAGCTGATCGGCTCTTCAAGAACGGCTATAGCGACTTCGCGGGTGGAGACAGTTTCTTCCTGGCCGCTTTGAGAAATGTCGACCAATACAAGAACCCTGCCACCACCGGTTACTCGGATCAGATGGTGCCCAGAGAGTTCGACAACCGAACGTCTCTGGTTGTTGACCCGCCGGATGGCAGAATCCCGCCCCTTACTCCGGACGGGAAACGGAGGCAGGCGGCGGCGATAGCAGCGGTCTCATTCCAACGTCCGCCGGCAGGGCCGCAAGACCTCAGCAGTGCGATGCGCTGCATTACGCCAGGCGTACCGAGGATCGGCGGGCGCTGGGGCGCGGGCAACGACGGTTATTACGAGATCATCCAAGCTCCGGGATACGTCATCTTCTTCATGGAAGCCTTCCACGACGCCCGGATCATTCCTCTCGATGGACGGCCGCACCTGCCACCGGAACTCCGCTCGTGGAATGGCGACTCGCGAGGGCACTGGGAGGGGAAGACGCTGGTAGTCGATACTACGAATTTCTCGAGTAAGAGCAGTTTTATGGGCGCTGCCGAGAATCTGCATTTGGTGGAACGCTTCACCCGCGCCGACGCCGACATGATTAATTACGAAGTCACGATTGACGACCCGACTACCTGGACCAAGCCGTGGACCGTCCTGGTGCGTCTCAAGCAGACTAAGGACAAGCTTTATGAGTTCGCCTGTCACGAGGGCAATCTTCCGATGATGGGCACACTTAGCCGGCGCTCGAGCGCAAGACAAATGATCGAACATCAACTCACGCGCAGGCAGCTTCTCTCGGCGCTTCCGGTGCTGGCGCTACCTGGCAAACTAGCGGCGCAATCAGGTAAGGCGCCCATTCGCGTGCGGTCGCTCAGTCACATGACGCTCACCGTCTCCGACCGCAAGCGCTCGGTCGAATTTTATCAGGGCCTATTCGGGCTGCCGGTTCAACATCACCAGGATGTGTCCACCGGTCTCCGCATCGGACCTGGTCTCCAATACATCAGCCTGGCGCAAGGAGGTCCTAATGCCAAGCCGGCGATCGCGCACTTCTGCATGACGGTGGAGGGGTTCACTGTCGACGGGATCACGCAGGCTCTTGCCGATCATGGCGTGACGAAAGGCAATCCGGGCCCACTGAAAACCTGGGTAAGAATGCGCGATCCCAATGCGGGCGGCGCCGAGGAAGGCACCCCTGAACTGTATGTCGGCGATCCCGACGGCATCAACGTCCAGCTTCAGGATGTCAGCTACTGTGGCGGAGGCGGTGTACTGGGTAACTTGTGCAAGCCGATTGAACCGGCGCCCACCAAGGGGTTGATAGCGTTGCGCGATCTCAGCCATTTCACTCTGGGGGTTTCCGACCGCCAGCGCTCTACGGCCTTTTATCAGGATCTTTTCGGCATGCCGATTCAGGCGCAACAGGGCGTAACGACGCTGCTGGCGGTAGGTTCGAAGCGCCAGTTCATTGCCATCGGCGGCGTGAATGGCACGCAGGTACGAGCTTCCAACATCGCGCACGGCTGCTTCACGATGGAGGGTTTCAATCCGGACAAAGTTCTGAAGGCGCTGGCCGATTACGGAATCAAACCGAGAGGTGATGCCACGGGGCCGCCGGCGCCGCTGGTGTCGTACGTGAGCATGCGGATGGAGAATCGGGGCGGAGCCAAAGGCGGAACGCCTGAACTTTATTTCACCGACCCGGATGGAATCCTGATGCAGATTCAGGACGTGAGTTACTGCGGGGGCGCAGGGTACTTGGGCGAAGTCTGCACGGCTTCCTGATTACCCGGCTTGCCCGATTTGGCGCCCTTCTCGACCAGGAACTTCACCACGCTGTCGTACTTCAGGGCCTTCGCAGCATCAACAGCCGTACGGCCATCTACGTTGGCGGCATTGAGATCGACACCCAGCTCGGCCGCCAGCTTGACGGCTTCGAGAGTCAGAGCTTCGCGCTCGCTTCGAGCCGGCTGCACCCACGGCGTTCCACCGCCCATCCCCGTGGCTGCCATCGCAGCCGTCGTCGCCTCGGTCCGGTGTTGCTGACGCGCCTCGGCGATGTAGTCGGAGTGGAGCACGAACAACGGATCGGCGCCGTGTTTCACCAGGAGCCGCATGACATTGGGTTGGACAAATCGGGCAGCCAGCCAGAACGGTGTTGCTCCCACGATTGCGGGATCGAAATGGTAGTCCTTGGACGAGCGGCGTGTCGGCGTCCAGGTGCGAAGCGGAGCATTTGGATCGGCGCCGTGGTCGAGCAGAGCCGTCACCAGCTTTTCATCGCGGCGCATGATCGCCTCATGCAGCGCTGTAAAACCCGCCGCGGCCTGATTCGGGTCAGCGCCTTTGTCGAGTAGAAACTCCGCCAGCTCCCGGTAACCGGAGTGAACCGCAAGGACCGTAGCGCTGACACCCCAGGCATCGGCGTCGTTCACGTTGCCGCCGGCAGTCACTAGCAGCTTCGCCGAAGTCGAGATCGCCCACGCGTGCGGCGAACATCAACGCGGTCTCGCCGCCATGCGGGATCGCCTTGTTATAGGCGAGGATGCTATGCGGCGGAACAGCCATCACATCGGTCCAGACATCCGAGCGAGCCTGGATGTCCACGCCGTGCGCCAGCAGCACTTTCACAACTTCCGGGTGCTTCTCGGCGACCGCCCACATGAGCGCTGTCTGGCCGCGCGCGCCGTGCGCGTTGGGATTCGCTTTCTTGGCGAGCAACATCTCCACGATGTCGGGATAACCGGAGCGAGCGGCCACCATCACCGGAGTCTCACCCGCCAGCAGCGCCAGGTTCGGGTTCGCGCCGCCGTCCAGCAGTCTTTTGACCATCGGCGCGCTGCCGTTTTGACTGGCCGCCCAAAGTGGAGTGACACCGAGATCGTTGGCCGCGTTCACATTCGCACCGGCGCGGATCAGCAGGTCAGCGCTCTTGAGATCATCCTTGTAACTCGCCCGAAGCAGCGCCGTCGAGCCGTCGGGTTCCGTGGCGTTGACATCGACTTGGGCTCTCACAAGGCACACGGCGAATGCCGCTACGATTAGGCATCGCCAACCCGCTGTCATCGCCATAGAATTGTTACACTCCCGAAAGCGTATCGAGCGGAAGCCGGCCGGTACTGCCGCCGAGGTGATCGACCGGCACGTCCATCTTGTCCATCAATGTCACCAACAGGTTCGCCATAGTGGGTTTGTCGGAATAAGTGACATGCCGGCCGCCCTTGAGTCGTCCGCCGCCTCCGCCGACCACGAGCAAAGGCAAGTTCTCTCCGGAGTGCCGCGTGCTGTTGGAAATCCCGGAGCCATACAGGATGGTCATGTGATCCAGCAGCGAGCCGTCGCCGTCGGGTGTTGCGCGGAGCTTCGCCAGGTACTGCGAAAACAACTGAGTGTGATAGCGATTGATCTTCGACATGTGCGCGATCAACTCGGGAATGTCGTTATGGTGTGACAGCGGATGATGCGCTTCGGGCACTCCGATCTGCGGATACGGCCGAGCGCTCTGTTCCTTGCCGATCATGAACGAGATGACGCGCGTGAGATCGGATTGAAACGCCAGGAGCTGCAGGTCCAGCATCAGCGCCAGATGATCTTCGAAGACCGGCGGCGCGCCCTGAGGCTGCTCCATAGCGGGCAGCTCGACATCACCCTGATCCTCGGCCATCTGAATGCGCCGTTCGACGTCGCGAATTGCTTCCGCATATTCGTCTACTTTGACCTGGTCCTGCGGCCCGAGCTCGCGCTTCAAGTCCGTCAGCTTCGCGGTGACCGAGTCCAGAATGCTCTTGTGCTGTTGCAATCTCGCTTCGCGCGCGGCATGCTCGGTGTTGCCACTGTCGCCGAAGAGTTTTTCAAATACTGCGCGCGGATTCCACTCCATCGGCAGCGGCTGGGTGGGACTGCGCCACGAAAGCGTATGCGTGTAAACGCAACTCAGATTGCCGGTGCAAGCGCCCGCGTTGGCCGGTGCGTCCATGGATAGCTCGAGCGATGCAACCTGCGTGTCCTGGGCGAAGTGCCTGGCCAGCAACTGGTCCATCGAGACGTCGGCGATAATCTCCACTTCGTTGCGTCCGCCGTGGGTGGTACCCGTGAGAAACGATCCGGATGCACCGGCGTGGATGTAGTTCCAGTTCGCTTTGATACCCGAGAGCACGAGCATCTGATTTCGGAACGCCGCGAGCGGCTCGAGAATCGGTGAGAGCTCGAAGGCGCTTCCCTCGCCCTTCGGCACCCAATATTCCATAGCCATACCGTTAGGAACATAGAACGCCTGAAACCGATTTACGGGTTTCGTAGAGGCGCGTACGAAGGGCGCAAACATAGCGTCCAGGAACGGCAGCGCGATGGTCGTGCCGAGGCCTTGCAGAATGGTCCGCCTGGGCAACGATTTCTTAGTGAGAAAAGTCATGTCTGTCGTCTCCTATAACTTTGGCTGACGCTGGATGCGACGTCCACATCAGGAAATTGGGGCTCTCAACAATTCCGAGAATAATCGACGACCAACGGTAATCATTCGCTGCTGAGTCGCGGACGATTTTCCGTACTGCCGGCCGATCGTAGTATTCGAGCCGGCGCCCGAGAGCGTAGGCCATAAGTTTTTCAGTGACAGTGCGAGGAAATTGCTCGGGCTGATCGAGCAGCAGCGCACGCAAGCCGGTAAGCCCGTCGATTTTTGTACCGCTTGCGGTGGCGCCGCTGGCGTCAATGGGCTTGCCCAACTCATCAACGGTACGCCAGCCGCCGATGACGTCGAAATTCTCCAATGCAAACCCTAGCGGATCGATGACTGAGTGGCAGCCGTTACAAGAAGGATCCTGCCGGTGCTGCGCCAGGCGCTCGCGCATGGTGGTCGGTTTCGCGCCGGGCTTCGTTTCCAGATTTCGGTCTACGGTGGGCGGGGGCGGCGGTACGGACAATCCGAAAATATTGTTCAGCAGCCATTTGCCGCGCAGCACCGGCGATGTGCGGTCGGGGTAGGACGTCGTCGCGAGCAGCGCCCCCTCGGCGAGCAACCCGCCGCGCTGATCGTGATTCGGAAGCGTGACTCGGCGGAAGCGGCTGCCATAGATTCCCGGAATCCCGTAGTGCCGCGCCAACCGCTCGTTGACGAAGGTGTAGTCCGCGTTCAGGAGATCGACGATACTGCGATCCTCGCGCAGCGTGCTGCCGATAAATAGCTCCGTTTCCTGCTTAAACGCCTGCAGCAGACTCTCGTCATAGTTGGGATAACGGTCCGGATCGACCACCACTTCCTCGACGCGGCGCAGATTCAGCCATTGGGCGGCAAAATCATTCACGAGTGCATCAGTGGCGCGCGGGTCGGCCAGCATTCGCCGAACCTCCTTTTCGAGGGTCGCTGGATTTGCGAGCTCGCCACGCTCGGCCAAAGTTAGCAAACGATCGTCGGGAATGCTGCTCCACAAAAAGAACGACAAGCGCGAGGCCAGTTCAACCTCACTGACGCGCGAAGTAGCCGACGCCGGAGTCGCCCGATGGACGCGCAGCAGAAAATCCGGGTCCACCAGAAGCCTCTCCAGCGCGAATTGAATCCCGCTGTCGAAGCTCCCGCCATCGTGGCGGCCGGTATTGAAAAACTCCATCAGCGTCTGGACGTCGGCGTTTGTCACCGGCCGGCGATAGGCCAGCCGGGCCATTCGTGAAAGGATAGTGCCGGCGCAGGCCCGTTCTTCCGAAACAACACTAGGCTGGCAGACGAAAATCGCGCGACGGCTGGGAGTGTCCTTCGCAACTCCAGCGATCTTATAAGGACCGCCGATTTGGACGGAGCCCACGTTCGCGTAATCCATGTACACGTTGTCGTCCGCGATGACCCGTCCCCGTTGCAGAGGTTGCGGAAGACCTTCCGGCTCCCACAGCTCGCGCACGAACGTTACACCGACCACGTGAGGGCCGGCCTGCACCGGGACGCGAAGCTCCAATCCGGCGTCTCCGGTAAGCTGCATATATTTCTCCCACTCGGGATCGCCGGCAAAACCTGGCTCACCATCGCCGGCGTAACTGGTCGCGGCGGGCCTGCCCTGTGCACCGCCCCCGACCGTGAAGCGCTTCAGCAGCTTGCCATCCAGGCGAACGTCGAGCTTCTGCGGCCAGCCCATGCCCTTGAGGTAATCCTGATACTGCCGCTGGAGGCGAACTTTGATGAGGTATTCGGCGTTAACAGGAAAGTCGTGGTGAATCGCGATGCCGCCCCGAGATCCGAGCGGAAGATCTTCGCTCTGCCGGTCATTTTGCAGCACGTGCAACGGAATCTCAAATCGTTCGAGCCCCGGACTGGGCGGCGGAAGACCAGTCGCGAGCCGCGTGACCTGACGAGCCACCGACATGTATCGCTCCAGGTGCGCCGTCGAAATGGAGAGCACATCCGCAAAGTTGTCGAAACTGCCGTCGGCGGTCTCATCCCCAGGCAGCAGGGGCTTTACGTCGAGATCGAGCGCGAACAGGTCGCGAATCGCGTTGTTATATTCCGCGCGATTGAGACGATGGACCGCGTTGATCCGGCCGGGATTCGGGTTGGCCTCCCAGGCTTTGTCGATCCCGTTTTCGAGCGAATTGGCTACGGCGTGATAAGCGGCAGCCTCGGGACGCGGCAATCCAGGCGGCGGCATCGAGCCGGCTTGGAGCTTCGCGATTACGCGCTCCCACACCTCGGCGTTGGCGCTCGGCTGGCTGGCGTCCAAACTATCGAGCGCAAGTCCAGCGGTTCGCAGTTTCTGGTTATGACAGGTGACGCAGTAGGTGTTGAAGAACGCCCGAGGATCCGGAGTCTTAGGAGCCTGCGCACGCGACGTCGACAAGCACATGACTAAGAGCGCGAAGATGGATGCGTGTGCCGCTTGCGAGCGTCGGCTCGACCACATTTCGCCCTCCCATCAGCCGGGATTTCCGAGTGCGTCCGGACAAGTGCATTATATCAGGCCAGGTTGCCGATGATGTCGTCCACCCGCATGGTCTCCTTCACCACGAACGGCTCCCCGTATTTCACCCCGATCAGGTTGCCATAGAAACGGGCGATGGTCGAGAGGCGTTCCCGGATCTCCTGCTGTTGGGGAAACAGATGCGCGGCCTCGGGCGCGTCACCGTACTGCGATTCGTAACAAAACAGCGCGTCCATGCGGCGCGCGAACTGCGACGAGATATCGACCACGAAGGACGGCGTGACGTTGGCATAGAGTGACGAATAAATAATCTTGCTGGGCCGATGCGGCTCGGTCTGCTCGTCCAATTTCTTCAACCCGGCCAGGAAGCAGGCTTCGAAGCCGATTTCGGAAGCCCGGTAGTGGTCCGGATGCCGCGCTTCCCAGTAAGGCAGAATCACGACGCGAGGGCGCAGGTTGCGGATCTCGACCGCCAGGCTCATCCGAACGCTCACGGTATTCTCGAGCCGCGCGTCAGGCAGCCGCAGGTTGCCGCGCCAGGCTAATTGCATCTTGCCGGCGGCCGCCTCGGATTCCTTTAACCGGGTCTCGGGCGTGCCACGCGTGCCCATGTCGCCGGCGGTCAGATCGAGAACGCCAGTGCGATATCCCATCTCCGCCATGCGAATCAGCGCACCGCCGCAAGTCTGTTCGACGTCGTCGGGATGAGCAGCGATGGCCAGGATATCGAGCGGCTTCCCGATTCCGGCCGAGCCGGTGTTCACTTCCTCCCACACGTGCGTCAGTTCCAGTTGCGATAACGCTGTCTGGTAGGCAGCAGGAAAATCAAACCCATGCCGGCCAGGAAGCCGCCGATGTGCGCGAAGTAGGCCACGTCGCCGCCCTGCCAGGCCTGCGAGTCGGCGATGGATCCGAAGCCGCTGAAAAATTGAATGGCGAACCAATACAGCAGCAGAACGAATGCGGGCAAATCTATGGTGGTGATAAAAATGAAGATGAAGATCAGTGTTACGACGCGCGCGCGCGGAAACTTCACCAGATAGCCGCCCATCACCCCAGCGATGGCGCCGCTCGCGCCGACGGTCGGGATCGGCGAAGAAGGATTCACCATCATCTGAATGAGCCCCGCAACCACGCCGCACACCAGATAAAAAACCAGAAACCAGCCATGCCCGAGCAGGTCTTCGATTCCCCGGCCAAATACCCACAGAAACCACATGTTGCCCAGGATGTGCATGAATCCGCCGTGGATGAACATGGAGGTCAGCAGTTGCGACCAATGGAAGCGATCCGGCACCATGCCATATGCCGCGATGAATCGATTCAAGCCGTAGCGCGAAAGTGTAAGCTCATACACGAAGACCAGCACGTTGATGAGGATCAAGATCAGCGTGACTGTCGACGGCGTATAGTGCCGCTCGGAGGATCGAAGGGGAATCATTCAGGAGTCCGGCTCTAACGGTGCTGCTCGAAATCGCGATGCGACCGGCGCTCGCCGCGTTCGATCAGAGCCCGCGCCTGGTCGATGGTGCAGATGCCGCCGCGCGCTCCTAATGCAGTGCAGTTCATAGCTGCCATGGCGTTCGAAAATTCGAGAGTTTCGCGCATCGGCATGTTCTGCAACACAGCATAACAGAACGCGCCATGAAACACGTCTCCGGCGCCGGTAGTGTCCGCGCAGTTCACCACGAATGCGGGCGAGTAAATAAAACGCCCATCTACCCGCGCCAACGCGCCGAGCGCACCCAAGGTCATGGCCGCGACTGGGATGTGAAACTCCTCCTGAATGGTTTCGAGCGCGCGGAACGGATCCCGCTCGTTGGTCCACTGCACTGGAAACTCGGAGCTGGCAACCAGATAATCAACATGCGGCAGAACGCGGTCGAACCCGTGATAAATAGTGTCAACGTCCACCGTGACGGGAATCCGGTGCTCGCGGGCGATCTGCGCCGCGCGTGCCACGGTGGCGGTATCGTGGGCATCAATATGAAGGAGCCGCGCGCAGGTGATCTTCTCGACCGTCATGCTGTCCGGATCGAGCCGCAAGCAATCGTTGCGCTGCCACAGAACGGTTCGCTCCCCGGTGGCCCGGTCGATGAGAATGTAGGCGGTCTGATTCGGACAGTTCTCGCGGACTTCGACATCGTCCAGGTTGATGCCGGTCTCGCGCAGGCTTTCGAGCTGGATGCGGCCGCGCTCGTCATCCCCCACCGTACCGATATATTTCACCCGAAGCCCCAATTTGGCGCAAGTTACCATGGCGCTGGCCACTTGTCCCCCAGGACTCAGCAGCTCGCGCTCGAAGGCGACCTTTCCGGCATAGGCAGGAAAATGTGAGAGGAGAATGAGGGTGTCGGTGGCGTTCTGGCCCACACCGACGACGTCGAATTGAGGCAATTACTTCTTCTTGCTCTTGGCCGCGATCTGGTAAAGATAGATCACGTGGCCGCGGGCGTCGGGGAGGTCTTTGTCCACAAACTTGGGCTTCCACCCAGGCACCACGTAATCGTGGGAGACAACGCGTGCACCCGGTTTCAAGTATTTCTCCAGATTCGGCCGCAGGATTTCGTTGGAATCGGTGGCTAGATAGATGGTCACGACATCGGCCGGGCTTAGGTCGACCTCTAACAGATCCCCGCGGATCACTCGCGCGTCGTTCTCCAAACCGAGCCTCTGAATTCGCTCGGTAGTGCTTTTCACCAAAGCCTCGGAAATCTCGATTCCCACCGCTTTGGCATGATAACGCTGCACGGCCGTAATCAGGACGCGGCCATCGCCGCTGCCTAGGTCATAGAGCGTTTCCCCTGCTCTCAGATCGGCAAGCTCCAGCATGCGGTCCACAATCTGTTGAGGAGACGCGACATAAGGCGCCAGACTGTTGGCATAGTGCTTGGCCCTTTGCTGTCCATATAACGCGGATTGCGAGAACGCCGGAACTCCGCAAAGTACCAGCAACCCCGCCGATACAGCAATGATTGACTTACTCATGCCCCTACTGAGTTGAGATGGATGAAGTCTGTTTCCCGTTCCTTGATTTTACGACACGGGAGACCAGATCGGAAACGGCAAACCACAGATCCCGTGGACGGGAGATGGTGTATTCGTAACCGCGGAAGAAGTGAACGGTGTGACTGATGGCGTCTTTCCAGGGAACCGCTTGCGGGTTTAGGTTGTAATTCATGTAGAAAACCGGGAAGTTGACGTCACCGGCTTCCTTGAGGGCTTCCTGGGGGACATTGGCATCCAGCATGACCTTTGGACCGGCGAAGATCAAAGCGTCGGGATGGTCCTGCGGGTTAGAGGAGACTTCGTGGCGCACCAGATTCGTCAAGAAGTCCGTATCTCCATGCTTTTCGCTGAGCCGCTTGAGATCCACAGTTCCCAGGTTCAGGGCCGTGAGCGCCTGTCCCAGGGCCGGGAAGTCGATGCGTTCCGCACCCTCCTGGCGGTAAACGACCTTTTGCTCCTGCATATTAAAGGCAACCACCGAGAACTTTCCGATGCGAGGCTCCCGGACGATGCTACGCAGAATCGATACCAGGGCGCTGGTGTCGATGGGCTGCAGCGCCGCCGAAAGAGCGTTCTGGGGGGCAAAGTTCACTAACAGCTTTACGTTGAGCGGCGGCTGGCTGGTGGCGCGCTGGACGGGAGGCTCTTCCTTGAATTGCTCCCCGTCGGCTCGTTGGATAGCGGTGGGCGCGATCGCCAGCGACATGGGCCGGTCCTTAGGCGCCACGGCAGCCTCGGCATCCCAATAGGAGGAGCAGACGCGCTCCGAACGGTCACGCATCAGCCAGTCCACATGGTAATCGCCTTCGCCGACATCGAAGGCGCCCTGCAAATAGGCATCGCCCTTGGCGTCTTCCTCAATGGCCGGTACACGGATATGTTGCGCAAAGTAAACCGGCTGATCCGAATAGTTCTTGGGTGTGACCCGAAAAAGGATATTGAGCAGATTTTCGGAGCCGACCAGCTCTTTGAGCGGGATAGTCACCTCGTAGCCCGCATGAAATCGCAAATCGAACCCAAGCGTAGGCTTGGTGGGATTGACCGCGCAGGCTAGATCCTTGCGCGGGTCGCCAGCCTCCAGGACCGCCATGTCCGTATTGAAGATGTTGACTTTGTTGTTGATGCCCGATCCGAGCATCAGAATCTGCGCGTGCCCAAGGCCAGCGCCTACCAGTAGACCGGCTAATATCAACCGGCCGACAGTTCCTTCGGCTTTCAAGCAGCAGGGTCTCTGCATACCCTCCGTACCCTCGCCCCACCCGGATTGTTCCCTATTGTACATCCAGAAGGACTTTGTGCAAATAAGAAATTTAGCGTGCTGGCATCATTAGTGCGCAATAGAGCAATCGGCTCTCCAATCGATGCGCACTAGGTGGATGCACTTTGGTAGACGATATTTCTAAAAAAATCGAGACGTTAGTTGCCGTGGTGCGGCGGCCGACTGTGTTTGTGATACAGTGCTTGCATTATGGCATCGCGTAGCGTCAACAAAGTAATTTTAGTCGGACATCTGGGCAAAGACGCCGAGACTCGCTTTACACCGGCCGGCGTGTCGGTCACCTCGTTTTCGGTGGCCACCAACCGTCGTTGGAAAGATCAGCAAACCGGTGAATGGAAAGAGGAGACCGACTGGGCGAACGTCGTCCTGTGGCGGCAGGAGAACCTGGCAAATTACCTAACCAAGGGCAAACAGGTCTACGTGGAAGGGCGGCTGCAAACGCGCAGTTACGACGATAAGGACGGTAAGAAGCAGTATAGGACGGAAGTAGTAGCCGACGACGTGATCCTGCTGGGCGGCCGAGGCGGAGATGGCGGCGGAGGAATGCAGGAGTCGTCGGGCCCGCAACCGGTTTCGATGCCCCGAGGCGCGCAGAAGCCCAAGGCGGTCGAGGAGCCTGGAGCGGATCAGGGGATCACGGACGACGACGTGCCG